>NZ_QTVG01000003.1:0-271471 GCF_003460505.1 Eubacterium sp. AF36-5BH | reverse complement strand
TGAAATTGAAAAAATAAAGATGATTCTCCAAAAGTACACCCCTTTTAGCAAAAAACAAGCAAAAGGGATGTATTTTTCCAAGCAGAAAATTGAAAAAATAAAGATAATTCCCCAAAAGTACACCCCTTTTAGCAAAAAACAAGCAAAAGGGATGTATTTTTCCAAGTATGAAATTAACAAAACAAAGATAATTCCCCAAAAGTACACCCCTTTTAGCAAAAAATAAGCAAAAGGGATGTATTTTTCCAAGTATGAAATTAACAAAACAAAGATAATTCCCCAAAAGTACACCCCTTTTAGCAAAAAACAAGCAAAAGGGATGTATTTTCCCAAGTATGAAATTAACAAAACTAAGATGATTCCTCATAATACATCCCTTTTGACAAAAAATAGGTCAAAGGGATGTATTTTTCCATAATAATAAATATAGAACAGAAGATGTATTGAATAATAAGCATAAGTCCATTGACAGAAACTAACAAACCACTTCAGGAACATGGAAAAATTAAGACAAAAGATGTGGATATGGCATCTACTTCTTTTGCGATGACTGTGCATTCTATGATGGATTATCAATTAGATTGTGCCGGAATGGAACAAATAAAGAATTCGGCAGAAGATGTTAGTCAGAATTATGATGAAGTTAAATATGCTAGAGAACAAAAAATGTGTGGCATGTTAGAAAATTATATAAAGTGGTTTTGCAGTGAATTTGGAGGAGATGGAAATGAAAAGAAAATCTCACATACAAAACAAGATTATCACTGCACAATATAAATTACGCAACTAACACAGTCTCCAAACAAAGTTGACGATTAATTCTTTCTAATGTAAATTAACTATAGGATTAAGTATTACATATTAACGTGAAGACAAATTTCAATTTATATGAAAGTGAGAGTGATAAAATGAAAACACGTAAGTTAGGTAAGACAGGACTTGACGTAAGTGAAATCGGGTTTGGTGGTGAATGGTTAGAACGACACCCAGAAGAAGAGGGAATCGGATTAATTAAATATGCATCTTCTAAAGGAATTAATATTCTTGACTGCTGGATGGCAGATCCAAAATCAAGAGACATTATTGGAAAAGGTATCAAGGATAATAGAAGTGATTGGTTTATTCAGGGACATATTGGTTCTACCTGGAAAGATGAACAGTATTTTAGAACAAGAGACATGAAATATGTTCGACCAGCTTTTGAAGATTTACTTAAAAGACTTCAAACAGATTATATTGATATTGGCATGATACATTACATAGATTCAGAAGAAGAATGGGAACAGATTCAGCATTCAGATTATATGGATTATGTAATGGAGTTAAAAGAAAAGAACATAATACATCACATTGGCATGAGTTCCCATAACCCAAAAGTTGCCATAAAAGCAGCACAGTCAGGGTATGTTGAGATGATTTTATTTAGTATAAATCCGGCATTTGACATGTTACCTGCAAGCGAAGATATTGACACAATGTTTGCAGAAAAATTTGATAACAACCTTAAAGGAATTGACCCTGAGCGTGCAAAGTTATACAAAATATGTGAACAGAATAATGTTGGAATCACAGTTATGAAAGGTTACGCAGGCGGTAGACTATTTGACGAAAAACGTTCTCCTTTTGGAGTAAGTTTAACACCTGTTCAGTGTATTCATTATGCATTAACCAGACCTGCAACAGCATCTATTATGTGCGGCTATGACACAAAAGAACAGGTAGATGATGCTTTGGCATATGAAACAGCTACAGAGCAGGAAAAAGACTATGCATCAGTAATCGCCAATGCTCCGTTCCATTCATACAAAGGAGAATGTACATACTGTGGACATTGCAAGCCTTGTGTGGCGAATTTAGATATTGCAATGATTAACAAATTCTATGATTTGGCGACAATGCAACCTGAGGTGCCTGCAACAGTACAATCACATTATGAACTTCTTGAACATAAAGCATCTGAATGTATTGCTTGTCATGCTTGTGAAGTACGTTGTCCATTTGGAGTAAAAATCGCAGAAAGAATGGAGAAAACAGCAAAACTATTTGGTTGCTAGAATCACATTTGCTTGTAAGGGGGCGTTTAACATTGATTAGAAGCAAAAATTACATTTTAGATTTTACACATGTATATATTGATGAGGACATACAACAAGAAAGTGGTATAAGCCTAATTGATTGTTCGGACATTGAAGGCTGTGACCTTTATTGCTCCAAGGCTGCTGAAATAGAAATAAAGAAAAGAACAGAGCAGTATGGAATTCATGGGATACATTTTATTGATTCAGGTAATTTTCATTACATAACAAAAATAAATATAGACAGAATAATGAAGCCCTTTTCATTAGTTCTATATGATCATCATACCGATATGCAGGAACCGATGATTAACAAAATGACCAGTTGTGGAGACTGGGCAGCGCAGATTATTAATGAAAATAAAAATCTTGTTCAATTGATTTTGATAGGTGCAACTGAAAATGACATAGAGCAAATTCATATTAAGAATCGCGAGAAACTTATAACTTTTTCAGCAGAAGAACTTAGGAGCGGCATAGGAAAAGATAAGCTTAGCAAAATAATGACAGATGTACCTTTTTACATTTCAATTGATAAAGATATTCTGGATAAAAATTATATTGAAACAAATTGGAGTCAGGGCCACATGCCACTTGATATGCTTGAGCATCTTTTACAGTTTTTTATTAAAGACAAAAAGATTATTGGAATTGATATATGTGGAGAATGCCAGAGCGGGTTGCCTTTTCCTGAATACATAGAGGCAGAGGAGAAAAATTCAAAAACTAATATCGAGCTATACGAATACATTAGAAAATATAGAAAATAAAACTTATTTGATATGTCGCAATTAAAGTGGTAAAACAGTTGAAAATAATAATTAAAATTTAGGTTGGAGAAAAACTGTATTATATATTTTGATAAAATGAGCAGAAAAGCTTGCAACATAGATTGTGACTTAAGAGTTAAAAATGATGACATTCATTTTGAGTTAGGAGGCAGAACAAATGAACATACTCATAAGAGAATATAATCAGAATGATTTAGAAGCAATGATTGAAATTTGGAATCAGGTTGTAGAAGATGGAATTGCATTTCCACAGGAAGAATTATTAAATAACGATACAGGAAAAGAATTTTTTGACTTGCAGACTTACAGTGCAGTGGCTGAGGATAAGGATACAGGAAAAGTGTATGGCTTGTATATTTTGCATCCTAATAATGTGGGACGTTGTGGACATATCTGTAATGCCAGCTATGCTGTTAGTAAAGAATCAAGAGGGCTACATATAGGGGAAAAGCTGGTGCTTGATTGTTTGAAGCAGGGTAAGAATAAGGGCTATGGAGTGTTACAGTTTAACGCTGTTGTTGCAACTAATACCCATGCAAGACATTTATATGAAAGACTTGGTTTTACTCAGTTAGGTATAATACCAAAAGGTTTTAGAATGAAGGATGGACATTACGAGGATATTTGCCCATATTATCACGAACTTGTTTAGATAATTTAATGAAAAATTACAGTTAGTTGCTAAATGCAAAGAATGTACATGGACTGAGAAAATATTGCAATATAGCAATATTGGTTATGTTAGAAATTAGGAGAAATATATAGGTATGGTATATGTTAAAGATTTACTTCAGTTGGAATCTTTATGGTAAGAACAATGTTTCTGTCTGTAGCATTATGTGGAATAGCAGACTATTTTCAGGTAGCATGTTTAATGTGGTATTTGACTATGTGTTTATGTTCCCTATGAATTTAGGCTTTACGGGAGTTGCGTTAGCAACGGCACTTAGCCCGATTGTTACCATGAGTATATGCACAACACATTATTTAGGAAAAAGTAATCAGGTAGAATTTTTTATGGTTTGGCCCAGGGCAGTCAGCCGTTAATTAGTCAGTGTTACGGTAGAAAAGAAACTAAAATATTAAACAACTTTTGAAATGGAGTGTGGATATCATTTCTGTCATCAGAAGTGATTACATTTACAGCGGTTATGATTGTGGCAAAGACTAACTTGAAATTCCGTAAATAAAGGTCAGTTTGTGAAAAAAAGCAATAAGTGCATGTGTTATAATACTTTAGAATTGCTGGTAGTATGTCAATAAATATTTGCATAAAGATAAGAGGAAGCAATATGGAATTTCAATATCTTCTAGAACAGAAAACAATGGATTATATTCAAAATAAAAACTTAGAATTAGTGGAAAAAAGTATGTGGAATAGTGGTGCTATTGTATATACTGTAAAGAAATCCGGCGATAACTTTGCCGGATTCTATTCACTGATAGCTATTTATTTGGAAGAAAAAGATTTTAAATTACAGGCAGAAATTTATAATTTATATAATGATAGCAGATTTAATGAAGATTTAATTCAGTGTGAAACAATTGAAGAAGAAATAGTTGATAATGGGAAATTAATCTATATAATTACAGAGAATGTTAATTCAATTATTGACATGATTTTAGATGGAAAAATAATTCTTTCTAACAAGACAGAAGAACAGAAAAAGATATGTTTATTTAATTTGCTTGCTGACATTTGCGATACCATAGTGTATGTGAAAAATAAATACAGCAATTTAAATATATACATCAATAATGAAGAATTATGTATTAACGAAAACGGTAAAGGAAAGCTCTTGTTATTTGATTTGGTAAAAAATCAAATGGCAACTAATAATGAAGCTTATGAACTTGCATATATTGGAAAAAATATTGCAAAAGGTTTAAATATTGATGTTAATATTCCGTTATTGGAAGAAAATATAGAAATGTTTAGACAGTTTTGTCTAAGGGAAATTAAATCTTGTGAAAAAGAAGAAGAAAAAAATAAAAACAAATATGAGAATAATTTAAAGAAAGCCAAAAAGGGTGATAAAAAGGCGCAATATATTGTTGGCTATATGTACGAACATGGAAAAGCTGTACCAAGAAGTATGAGTAAAGCAAAATACTGGTATGAAAAATCAGCCACAAAAAAATATACGAAAGCACTTAATAATATGGCGTATTTTTATCAAAAGGGAATACAGGTAGATAAGAGTATTGAAAAGGCAGAAGAACTTTTGAAAATCTCAGCAAAACAAAAAGATAGTGTGGCATGCTTAAATCTTGCAATAATGTACCAAACAGGAAAAAAAGGCAAAGTCGATATAGAACAGGCATTGTATTGGTATAAAAAAGCTATGAAATACGGGGATAAAGTAGCAGAAAGAATGTACAAACGTTTAATTATGCAAAAAGCAAATGAAAAAGGGTGACAAAATGGAACATATAAATACTACTGAGATGTACTATAAAGTTATAAATTGTGAAGAAGTAGATGAGTTAAAAGAAATATTAAATGCATACAGTCCATACTATTCAAAATGGAGAGATTATATAAATAATATAATGTTATCAAGGGGATTGTCTTATGAAAAGTTAGGAAAAAAATGTGGCTTTAGTAAAAATACAATAAAATCCTGGATAAAAAATAATAAAGTGCCAAAATCAAGGGAAAGCTTCATAAAACTTGGCATGGGGTTAAGGTTTAATTTACAGGAAATTAATTATATGTTACAGCGATATGGAAAATATCCTAGACTATATTCAAAATCATTAGAAGATGCTATATGTATTTATGTAATTTCACACTATCCAAAAGAAGAGAGAATTAATCCCTATGAATATTGCACTACGCTTAAGGGAAAATTTTTAGATATTTTAAAAACAAAAAACAGAAGAAAGTATTTGGCTAATTCTCAAAATGAAACCTTTGAAGTAGAAGAAAAATTAGTAAGTCTGAAAAATGAGAATGAGCTGGTCTCATTTATAAGGGAAAATGAAGTTGAATATATTAACAGTTATTACAAGTTGGTGGACTACATTGAAGCATATATAAAGGCTGAAAATTTTGGCGGTTCCTATCATAGCCTTGTAAAAGCCGAAAATCTGGATAAGGGATTTGAAAAAATGATTTCTAATTTGAAGAATTGGGGGGAAGTACCTAACAGACAAAGGTTAATTGCATTAGGAATAAAACTTAATATGTCTTATGTTGAAATCAATCAGTTACTTGATTATGCAAATATGGAAAAACTATGCCCAAAGGACAAGATAGAGTGTATAATACTTTATGTACTATCTAACATAGATATTTCTAATCCTGAATATCAGACAAATCATATGTCGTTAGTTACCAGTTACAGCAATAACCCACAAATTAAGGAACAGTGTTCACATCTTTTAAAAGAATTAACAGGGTTAAAAAATTCAGATGAAATTGAAAAAGATATGCAGTATTACATAAGTGATACTTTAAGAAACCTTGAAATGGATAAGGAAGATTATGGAATTTTAAAATTGTTTATTGGTAAAGACAATTAAAATTTATATGGAAATTAATAAGGTATTTTGTGATTAGAATATTTATAAATAAAAAATATGAGATAGTACAGCAATTACGATAAAAAATAAAAATGGGAGACAATAATGGATTCTATTTTAGGCAGAACAATATTAGGATACAATGTAATAGAAAAAATAGGTTCAGGTGGATTTGGCGATGTATATAAAGTTGAGAGAAGCAACATTGTAGGAAAGACTACAAGAGCTTTAAAAGTAATTACATTACCAAAAGATGATGAATACCTTGAAATATTAAACTCCATGGGTGGAGACAAAAACAAGACAAATGCATATTTTGAAAAAGAACTTAATCGTGTAGTTAATGAGATAAGAGTTTTTTCACTTATATCGGAGAAGGACAATCATAATATCGTTTCATATTATGAAAACGACGTAGAACAAATAGGTGAGTATAGGTATAACATATATATTTTAATGGAACTTCTTACACCGCTTAATAAATGGCTACAGCAAAATAATATTACTGTAGAGGATGGACTTAATATTGGGATTGGTATAGCAAACGGACTTGCTATTTGTCATAAGAACAATATTGTTCACAGGGATATTAAGCTAAGTAACATATTTGTTTCTAAGGATGGAGCGTTTAAACTAGGTGATTTTGGGGTATCAAAAAACATTACTAACACAACAATGGCACATACCATAAAAGGAACACCTAATTATATTGCTCCTGAAATTTATATTGGCAAAAGTAAATATGACAATACTGTAGATATATATTCGTTAGGAATTTTAATGTATTATCTATTTAACAAAAAGCGTTTTCCATATTATCCTGAGTACCCAAAGGAATATACAAGGGAAGATGAAGATAAGGCGTTTTACAAAAGAATGCAGTATGATAAACTCCCAAATCCATTGGAGGCTCCGGATAGCATTGCAAAGATAATAAAAAAAGCTGTTTCAAAATCTGACGAAAGATATCAAAGTGCAGTTGCCATTGAAAAGGACTTAATTGTGGCAAAATCAAAATTAAGCGAAAAACAGTTGAGTAGACAAATTGGTTTTGAGCCGGTTTTTGCTGATAATAACAAAATCGAAAACGAAAAGGAACATCTGTTAGTTCAGAACTTAATGGGAAAAGACTATAACAGCATCAGTTTTCAGGAGCAGGGCTTAACCATGGATGAAAGCGTTATAATATCTAAAAAGAATAACAAAAGAAAATGGTTAATTATAGCTGGTGTTATCGGTGTGGCAATATTGTTGTTTTTAATTGTGTATCTTAGCAGTTGTACAAATTCTAAAAATACTTCTGAGAAAAATATAGCCATAACAACTACTGAGAAATCAATAGTAATAAAAGAGAGTATAGTTATGGAATCTTCTGCAAAAGATACAGAATCAAATACTGAGACTACAAAAGTAAGCCAGACAACAGAAGTACAGAAAACTACTAAGAAAAAACGAAAGAAGAAAAGTCAGGTAGCTTCAGAGAAGACAACACAAGAAGTAACAACCTTGCCTTCAACAAAATCAAATAATGCATACATAAATAAGTCAGCGCAACCGTCATCAAAGAAAGTTAATACAACAAATAAACCAGCCGGTCAGAAAAAAGACAGTGCAATTGACTTTGAAAATGTGGTAGAGTAAAGATATTATTTATGATTTAGATTACTCTGAATTAGGAGGGTTACAATGAAGAAAAGTTTAACAATAGTAATTATGATAGCATTAGCCATGGCTTTAATATGGGCAGTTGTTTTTGCAATTGTTTTAAAAAGTTTAATTGTGGGATTAGCCTTCGGTTTGGCATTTGGTTGCTCAATGGCAATTGTAGCTTATGCTATAGTTAGCTCAAGTAGGAAAAATGATAAGTAATAAGTAAGGTATGTTTTTGCAGACAAGAACATATACATAATAAAAAACGATAACTCGTAAGCGATATATGCGTCGGGGTATCGTTTTTTTTAGTGTAATAGGAAATTCTTTCAGAATTTCCTATTACATTTAAAACGTTCCACCAGGGATGCACACTCGCGCAAAAGGAAAAATGTTGCTAAAGCAACATGCACTTGGTGCGTAGAATGTAATTATTTTAGAATGTTTATTAATAATATGAATAGAATAATCAATAGACAGTTTACACTTAACGTGAAATTTACTTTAAATGACACAAATATTTACAGAGAAAAAATACAATTAAAACAATGTATTAATAATACAAAATATTTGTGAAAAGAAATATTAAGGAGGAGAAGTGATGAGGGTAGGAATACTTACAAGTGGTGGTGATTGCCAGGGCTTAAATGGTGCAATGTATGGCTTGGTAAAAGCTCTTAATTTCAATTGCAAGGAGAAATTAGAGATATACGGAATTTTAGAAGGCTATACAGGCTTGATTAATGGTGATTACAAAAAAATGAAACATGAGGAATTTGAAGGAATTCTTAATATGGGTGGGTCCATACTTGGCAACTCAAGACAGCCATTTAAAAGAATAAATGATGCAGATGAAAATGGCGTTACAAAGGTACAGTCCATGATTAAAAATTATAAAAATATGGATTTAGATTGCCTTGTTGTGTTAGGTGGAAATGGTTCCCACAAAACAGCAAATCTTTTAAGTGAGCAGGGGTTAAACGTGGTGACTTTACCAAAAACAATTGATAATGACATTAACGGGACAGAAATGACTTTTGGTTTTCAGTCAGCAATTGATATAGCAACCAGAACGCTTGAAGAACTGCATACAACAGCCAAGTCACACAAGAGAATTATCATTGACGAAATAATGGGAAACAAAGCAGGCTTTTTAACTCTTTATTCAGGAATTGCCGGGGAAGCAGACATTATTTTGATACCTGAGATTCCTTATTCAATTGATAAAATAGTTGATTTTATCAATAAGAAATTAGACGAGGGAAGACGCCACATTATTATTGCGGCAGCAGAGGGAATTATATCAAAAGAAGAAAGTAAACTAACTAAGAAAGAGTTGAAGCAGAAACGTGCTACAGAGAACTATACATCAGCAGCAGTATATTTGGAGAAAAAATTAAGTGAAAAAGTCCACAGAGAAATTAGAGCAGTAGTTCCCGGTCACATTCAAAGAGGTGGCAGTCCATGTGCCTATGACAAAGTTCTAACATCAAGACTAGGGGCAAAGGGCGCAGAACTTATTTTAAATAAAGAATACGGAAGAATGGTAGCTGTTGTAAATAATGAAATTTCCAGTGTGCCATTAAGTGTAGCTGTGGAAAAGCCGAAGAGAGTTAATCCAAATGATGAAATTGTAAAACAAGTGAGAATGATGGGAATATGCTTAGGAGATTAATTGAAAAAAATTTCAAAATAAAAATTATTATAAAAAGTGAAAGAAGAAGTAATATGAAAGAAAACAAGAATACAGTGCTTCCATGTTATGACAATAGAGAGTTATCATGGTTAAAATTCAACGAAAGAGTTTTAGAGGAAGCAGAAGATGAAAGAGTACCTTTATGTGAAAGATTAACTTTTGTTAATATATTTTCAACTAACCTGGATGAGTTTTTCAGAGTAAGAGTTGGCTCAATTTATGATCAGATGCTAATTTCTGACAAGAAAAGAGAAAACAAAACTTACATGACCTCCAGTGAACAATTAGAAAGTATTTATAAAAATACAAAAGAACTTTTAAAGAAAAAGGATAGAGTTTACGATAAGCTTATTGATAAATTAAAACTATATAATATTCAGATTGTAGGTTTTGATAAGTTAAGAAAAGAAGAAACACAGTATATGGAATACTATTTTAGAACTAATGTAATGCCTTTACTTTCTCCACAAATAATCGGAAAGAAACATCCTTTTCCTTTTTTAAATAATCAGGAGATTTACGCAGTAGCCTTAGTTTCAAACAAAAACAGAGAAAAAATATGTATTGTACCATGTGGTGGTTCAATGTTTAGCAGATTAATACAGGTGTTCCCAAACAAAAACAAATACATGCTAATAGAAGAAGTTATTCTGCACTTTATGCCACAGATTTTCGAAAACTATAATGTGGAAAGTAAGTCTTTAATAAGAATAACAAGAAACGCAGATATTGATATTGATATTGATGAAATTTTTGCAGACGAAGACATTAGTTATAGAGAGTCAATGGAAGAATTAATTAGGATGAGAAAGAAACTTTGTCCTATAAGAATGGAATATTCAAGAGTTTTAGATGAAAAGGTTATTAAAAGTCTGTGTAAGGAATTAGGCTTAAACAAAAAGCAGACATTTTATTCCAAGGCACCACTTGATTTATCTTTTGTATTTAAAATACAGGATATTCTCAGAAATAATCGTGAACTGTTTTTCAAAAGAAGAGTGCCACAGATTTCTAAAAACATAGATGAAAATAAGTCGATGATGGAACAAATTGAAAACAAGGACATTCTTTTAAGTTATCCCTTTGAGAGTATGACATCTTTTATTAATTTGCTAAAAGAGGTTGCCCATAACGAAAATGTAGCTTCCATCAAAATGACATTATACAGAGTGGCTAAAAACTCACAGGTAGTAGAAGCACTGATTGATGCCGCAGAACATGGCAAAGAAGTTGTTGTAATGGTTGAGTTGCGAGCAAGATTTGATGAGCAAAACAACATAGAGTGGTCAAGAAGAATGGAGGATGCAGGTTGTCGAATTATCTATGGAATTGACCACACAAAAGTACATTCAAAAATATGCCTGATTACTTACACAAAAGACAACAAGGTAAAACATATTAGTCAGATTGGAACAGGCAATTATAACGAAAAAACTTCAAAACTTTATACAGATTTATCATTAATGACAGCCAATGAAGAAATAGCAAAAGAAGTTGGCAAAGTGTTTAACAAAATCTGTATGGAAGAGGTTATGGAAAAAACAAAACATCTTCTTGTATCTCCTAAATGCATGCAAAATAAAATTGCAGATTTAATTGATGGAGAAATTAAAAAAGTTGAAGAGGGCAAAACCGGATATATTGGCATGAAGTTTAATTCCTTAACAGACAAAGTTCTGATTGAAAAGTTAATTGAAGCATCACAGAAAGGTGTAAAAATCGACTTGGTTATTAGAGGCATCTGTTGCTTAATTGCAGGAGTTAAGGAATATACAGAAAATGTAACTGTAAAAAGTATTGTTGGCAGATACTTAGAACATTCAAGAATATATATTTTTGGAACTGAAGATGACAGAAAAATATACATTTCATCAGCAGACTTAATGACAAGAAACACTGTCAGACGTGTTGAAGTGGCAGCTCCAATTTATGATGAAAACATAAAAAAGAGAGTTAGCAAAATGTTTGACATAATGCTTCAGGACAATATTAAAGGCAGATATATGAAATCTGATGGTAAATACTATAGACCTGAAATCGCAGAAGGTGAAACATTAATAGATTCTCAAGAGTATTTCTTTGAGGAAGCTTATGGTAAAATAGAATAATTTTTTGAAATATTATATTTTTTAATTATTATATTGTTTTTTATTATATAAATAATTTTGTGATTAAGTAAAGCAAATAGTTTTGAACAAAAATGTAGCTGTGTTATAAGAATTCACAAAAAAGTTAGAACAAAAAATTTAGCTTTTTTGGGGGGATGAAGTTGTAACATGGCTATATTTTTTTTTGAAAAATTCTATTATACAAGGAACGTAAACCTGTTAAGTTGTTGATTCAAAGAGAGAAACATTATATCAAAATATGCAAATATGGAAAAATTATATAATAAGTTTTATGTTATAATTGACAATTAGAAATCCAATACCAATGGTATAATATTTTAAAATCAAGTGTAATAATACAGATCAATTTCGTAGTATAAGGTGAAGGAGGTAAAAAGTGAAAGATGAAAGAATAATTAAAGAGCTTTTTAACAGGTCAGAAGATGTTTTAAAAGTTCTAAAGGAAAAATACGAGAAGCCTTGTATGAACATTGCTATGAAATTAGTAAGTAAAGAAGATGCAGAAGAATGCGTTAATGATACCTTTCTTGCAGTGTGGAATCAGATTCCACCAAACAAGCCGGATCCTTTATGCGCATATATTTTTAGAATTACAAAAAATCTTGCCCTGAAAAAATATCACACTAATACAGCAAAAAAAAGAAATAATTATTATGATTTGGTGTTAGATGAGTTAGCAATGTGTATTCCTGACAAGGCAAATGTGGAAAGCGAGATTTTAGCAAAAGAACTGGAAAAATACATAAACAGTTTTATTGAAAGTTTAGCTGATATCGATAGGGTGATATTTGTAAAGCGATATTATTTCCTAAAGGAAATACCTGAAATTGCAATGGAAACAGGTAGAAGCAAAAATTACGTTACAGTTCATTTGCACAGACTAAGGACAAGGTTAAAGAAATATTTGTCTGAGAAAGGATGGATATTATGAGAAAAGAAGATGAAAAATTAATAAGAAAAAAACAAATGGCAGAGCACATGCTTAATTCTATTGATGCTAAATATATTAAGCAGGCAGCAGACTACAGGCCTAAAAATAATAGGAACACTGAAAGTGTTAGAAAGGTAGGAAAAACTGAAAGTGTCGGTAATGCCGAAAGCATAGGAATTGTTAAAAGTGTTAGATATGCCGGAATTGCAAAAGTAGCAATTGCAGCCTGCATAATTGTCGCATTAGTTTTATTTATAGGAAGAAATAATTTTAACAACAATAAAAATAATAATAGTTATAATGAAGTGGCACAAAGCCAATCAGTGGAAATTAAGGAAAACAACAGACTTCATTTATCAGTAGGTAAAAATGAAGAAAAGCTGCTAACAAAAGGCATGAAAGTAAATGTTGGGAAATATGAATTTTCAGTAGAATCAAGTCAGCCGGGAATTCCCATCATAGCAACTGATTCGCAGAATGGAAATTCCAAAATAACTGTAAAGTCAGACAGTGGAATTATAAGAGTGGAAAAAGATGGTGCTTACGAGACTATAGAAAAACAAACTACAATAACAAGTGGGCAGACAATTTTCTGGAGTCCAAGTCCTGGAAATGAAACAACAGCCGAGGTTGTTATATGCTTGTTTGAAAATGAAAAAATAGTTAGTGGTGTAGTTGTAAACATAATACCCTATAAAAACTCCACTTACATTGTTAAATATGTTGATGATGTGGATATTATTAATCAATATGAAGAGGTAAAAGGAAAGCTGGAAGCAGTTAAAGCATCCCAGTATGATATTGAAAAAGATTTACAAAGAGGTGCTGTGCCTGAAAACAAAATAAAGGCGGCGAAGAGTAAAAACAATAAATACAAAGGGTTTATTAAGAAGTATGAAAAGAAAATAAATGAAATGAAAAACAATCAAAAACTAGTTGATGAGTTTTTGGAAGACTACAATAAAATTACAGAAAAATAAAGAAATTTTGGAATCGTTTTCTTCTTTTACAGGATAAAGTAAAAAAGAAAACGATTTTATGTTATATATGTGCTTATATTACATTTACAGACGGGAAAAAGGAGAGTATACTGTAGCAGTAGGAATTAAAGAAGAAGGAAGGACTTATGGCAGGATATTTAATTAAAGATACAACAAAGGAAGAGAGAAGAAAAATTGTAGAGGAATCTCTTGGTAACATTGAGGCTAATTGCGATGGCTGTATGTCAGGGTTGGCTGAAATGTATGAGGATTACATTGATGGAAAAAGAGAAATAAGAGATATTAACATGGAATTTAACAGTAGATATGTTAAAGGAAATATGGATAGAGAAGATAGTAGAAGCTGTCCAATGTAAATAAATCGAGCAGTCTCAGGAAAATGTAATCATATTAATAATGAAAACAAAAGAATTTGAGTATAACAAGTAATTTGAGAAAAATTGAAAGGAGAGATAGCATTTATTGCTATTGTGAGTATTATGAACCCATTAGAAATGATGAAAATGAAAAATAAAATGACTGAATTCACAAACAGACATCCTATGTTGCCTAAATTTTTTAACAGAGCAGCTATGGAAATTAAAGAGGATACAGTTATAGACCTTGTAATAACACCAAAAGATGGAACGCCTATTAAGACTAACATCAAAGTTACAAAAGAAGATTTAGAGTTGTTAGAAACTTTAAAGAATATGAAGAATTAGTCAATAAATGATATTTATTTCAAAAGAGAGGAGATGTTAATATGGGATTTTTTAAAGACAAGACAGTAATTATTACAGGTGGTGGAAGAGCTGTTTTAAGTGATGGCAGTTGTGGATCAATTGGTTATGGCATAGCTACAGCCTATGCAAAAGAAGGTGCAAATCTTGTACTTACTGGTCGTAATGTTAAAAAGCTTGAAGATGCAAAGGAAGAGTTAGAGCGTTTATATAGTATAAAAGTTCTACCGGTTCAGGCGGACATAAGTGCATCAGCAGATAATGAGGCGGTGGTAAAGAGCGTGGTTGATAAAGCAATTAAAGAATTTGGACATATAGATGTTTTAATAAATAATGCTCAGGCTTCAGCATCAGGCGTAACATTGGCAGATCACACAAAGGACCAGTTTGACTTGGCAGTTTACTCAGGCTTATATGCAGCATTTTATTACATGAAGGAATGTTATCCTTACTTAAAAGAAACAAAAGGTTCTGTAATTAATTTTGCATCAGGTGCAGGTCTTTTTGGTAATTATGGTCAGTGTGCTTATGCAGCAGCCAAGGAAGGAATTCGTGGACTTACAAGAGTTGCAGCTACTGAATGGGGACCTGACGGCATTAATGTAAATGTTGTTTGTCCTTTAGCTTGGACAGCACAGTTAGAGAATTTTGAAAAAGCATATCCTGACGCATTTAAGGCAAACGTTAAGATGCCACCAATGGGACATTATGGAAATGTTGAAACAGAAATCGGTAGAGTCTGCATACAGCTGGCATCGCCTGATTTTAAATTTATGACAGGTGAAACAATAACTCTTGAAGGTGGACTTGGACAGAGACCATAGAGGGTTTTAAATAATATAATTATAAATACAGAAAAGGAAGAAGTATGTGGCATTTCTACTATACATCATATGCAAGAATGCTGGGAGTATATTCTGTATATAACAGGTATCCTGTTTTATAAATAAATTGAAAGGAAAAAAGGAAAAAATGAAAGGAAAAATGAAAGGAAAAAAACAAATTGCACTATTAATGTCTTTATGCCTGAGCATTGGCATGTTGAACATTACATTGGCTAACGTAAAAAATAATAATGCAGGTGTAGTAACAAAAAACGTTCAGACTTTAAGTGCAAACAAAAAAACAAAGGCTAAAAAAGTAAGCAAAAAGAAAAAAGGAAAAACAGGTTTTGTAACAAAAGAAGGTAAGAAGTATTATCTAAAATCAGGTAAAAAGCTAAAAAGCATAATTCTTGAAACAAAGAAGTACAAATATTTACTTGATAAAAACGGTGTGGTAGTTACCGGCTGGAAACAGTACAAAGGAAAATACTATTATTTTGACAGAACAAGTGGCAAAATGGCAATTAAGAAAAAAATAGATGGTATTTCTTTGGACAAGTATGGAAGGGCAAAGAAAAACAAATTAAATGCTGCCAAAATTAACACAATGATAAAGGCAAGAAAAACTGTAAACAAAGTTTGCAAAGTAAGTGACACAAAAGATCAGAAGTTAAGAAAATGTTTTGACTATATTGCAAAGGTCCCTTACAGAAGATACAGATTTTTAAAACCTATTTATCACAAAAAAGGTTGGGAGTCTACATTTGCAGATGACGTTTTTGACAAGGGTAGCGGCTGTTGTGTATCAATGTCAGCAGCATTAGCTTTTATGCTTCATGAGTGTGGTTATAGCACAGTTTATGTTGTACATGATTCAGAACACGCCTGGGTGGAATTAAACGGCAGAGTGTATGATGCTCTTTTTGCAAGAGCAAAAGATTATAATAAATATTATAATTTGTCATATGGCAATTTTAGTTGCCATCCTGTAGATAAAAGAAAAATTTAATAAATTACAAAAATAGATAAAATACAGACGGGAGAAAATTATGGTTTTTAGTTCGGCAATTTTTCTTTTTGTATTTTTACCGGTTGTATGTGCGTTGTATTTTATACTACCGGGTATGAAAACAAAAAATATATTGCTGATTATAGCAAGTTTAATATTCTATGCTTTTGGAGAGCCGGTTTATGTATTGCTTATGATTGCCTCAATCATATTTAATTATATATTTGGGCTTTTTGAAGGAAAGTTTAGTGACAGTGGAAGTATTGTTGGAAAAAGAATAGTTTTAGTGTTAGCAGTAATTGTTAATATTGGTATGTTGTGTGTGTTTAAATACACATCATTTATATTAGAGAATGTTAATTACATAGGTAACTTAAAAATCAAAATTCCTGCAATTGCACTTCCAATTGGTATATCATTTTTTACATTTCAGGCTTTATCGTATGTAATTGATGTATACAGAAATCCTGAATTAATGCAGAAGAATTTATTTAATCTAATGCTGTATGTTTCATTTTTTCCACAGCTTATTGCAGGTCCCATTATCAGATATAATGAAATTGCAAATCAGATTAATAAGCGTGAAAGTACAATTGACAAAACAGCAGAGGGGATTAGAAGATTTATCATAGGTTTAACAAAGAAACTTATTATTGCCAACGCGACAGGTTATGTTGCAGATGCAATCTTTAAACTAGATATCAGTGATTATAATTTTATTGTGGCATGGGTAGGAGCAATTACCTATACACTTCAGATTTACTATGATTTTAGTGGTTATTCTGACATGGCAATAGGTATGGCAAAAATCTTCGGTTTTGAATTTAGGGAAAACTTTAATCACCCTTATTCAGCCAAGGGTATAAAAGACTTTTGGAGAAGATGGCATATTTCCTTATCAACCTGGTTTAAAGAATATGTATATATACCTTTAGGCGGTAACAGAAAAGGTAAGTTTAGAACTGAATTAAACAAAATGATAGTATTCTTTTTAACAGGTATATGGCATGGAGCAAATTGGACATTTGTAATATGGGGCTTAATTCATGGTGTTGCAAATGTAATTGAAGATACAATTGGACAGGTAATCAAAATCAAAAACAAAATAGTAAGCAACATTATTACGTGGATTGTTGTAATTTGTGCCTTTGTTATGTTTAGGGCAGATAGTGTTATGATTGGTCTTAAGATGTTAAAGACAATGTTTACAGGATTTAATATGGGGCTAAAATCAATAAGCTATGTTGGTCAGTTACTAAGTCCATATTATGTATTTATAATATTGTTAGCAATTGCTTTTGCTTATCCCTTAAGAGAAAAAATTGTTAATGTAATCAAAAATAAATGTGGTGAGAATACATCAGGAACATTAATCTATGTTGCAGACATTTTATTTTTACTAATATGTGTTGTGGCACTTGCAACAGCAACCTACAATCCATTTATTTATTTTAGATTTTAACAGGAGAGAACATGAAGAAAAAGATATTTATAGCAATATTTTTTATTATGATATGTTTACCATCACTTGGAATGTTCTTTTATAAAACTGATATAAGTGCAGAAAAAAGAGAAGTTCAGACTTTCCCAAAAGTAAAAGAAAATGGAAAAGTAAATATGGATTTCTTTAATCAGTTAAGTGATTATTTTTCGGATAATTTCGCATTTCGTCAACAACTTATTGAGACTGATGCAGTAATAAAAAAGAATGTTTTCAAGGAGTCAGGAAACAGTGAAGTAATAGTGGGAAATAAAGGTTATTTGTTTTTTAGCGAAACCCTTAATGATTATTTAGGTCAGAACGTGTTGTCCCACAGACAAATATATGCCTGTGGAAGAGTTTTATCTCTGTTACAGGAGCATGTAGAAAACAATAATGGTAAATTTTTGTTTGTGGTAGCACCTAATAAGAATTCATTATATCCTGAATTTATGCCTGGCAGATTTGCAAAGATATCAGATAAAAACAACTATTATTACCTAAAGAAACAGCTTAAGGAACAGAAAATTAATACTGTTGATTTAAAAGGAAAATTCCTTAAATCGGGTAAGAAAGTATATCATAAACTTGACAGCCATTGGAATAATGAAGGTGCATCAATGGCGTGTGATTTTATGCTTAATAATTTAGGAAAGAAGCATTATAATTATTCAGATGAAAAGTACAGCGTAACAAAAGATTTTTCGGGAGATTTGTATGAAATGCTGTTTCCTAAAGGTAGTGAGAAGGATTACAATGTTAAGTATGATAAAAAGCATACTTATGAAGTAACATCTCACTTTAAGAAAGTAACAGATATATCAATGGCAACTGAAAACAAGGAAAAGAAAGGCTCTATTGTTATGTATAGAGATTCTTTTGGAAATGCGTTAATTCCGTTTGTAGCTGATGAATATGGAAGTGGCTATTTTACAAAGGCTGTTCCTTATGACATAAATTTGCAAAGTGAAAATAATGCTGAGGCAGTTGTAATTGAGTTAGTCGAAAGACATATACCTTCATTAATTGAGGAAGCTCCATACATGGCAGCCCCTACAAGAATTTTAAATGGAGAAGTTGTAGAAAAAGAAAATTCAGGTACTGTAAATATTGGTGACATGGAAGATTATCTCCCAATAAGCGGTCAGGTTGACGAGAAGTACATTGATGACAATGGCAAGATTTTGATTAGACTTAAGAGCAATGATAAACAGTATGTTTTTGAAGCTTTTCCTGCACCAATTAACAGTAAAATAAAAAATAAAGGTTATAATTATGGTATGTATTTGGACACTTCTTTAATAGATGGTGGCACATACGATATTGATGTTATAACTACAAAGAACAATCAGTATTATAGTTCAGGTGTGAAAACACAGCTAGAACTTGAGGAGTAAAATAACAGATTTATTTACCTCTAAGGGGAGTTTGTAATATGAGTTTGTGTAAATAAAAACTAAAGATTTAAGAGGAGAGAGAAAATGAGAAAAATTTGTGCAATGGTAACAGTAATTGCCACAATGGTATTTATGACTGCATGTGGAGGGAACAAAGAAGAAGCTACAACTGCTGTAACAACAACACAGGAAACAACAACAGTGGCACCTACAACACAGGAGCAGACAACAGTTCAGGAAACTACAAAAAAGAAGAAAAAGAAAAAAGTAAAAGAAACAACAACAGAAGAAACAACAACTGAGGCACCTACAACAACAGTGGCACCTACAACAACAGCTAAAGCAGAAAAGCAGACAACAAAGAAAGTTGCTAAAAAGAAAACAGTTGTAAAGAAAAAAACAACTACAAAGACAACAAAGAAAGCTAAAAACGAAGGTAGCTCAAACAAAAGCATTGCTAAAAAGTATGTTGGTAAGTCACTTGATTCATTAACAGCAAAAGTAGGAAACTACAAGAAAATGGAAAAATACAAGAGCTGTCTTGACGAAGGAGAATACGATGGTTTATTCTACTTTGACGGTTTTATTGTTTCTGCATCAACTAAAAATGGCAAGTGGATTATTTCAGGTGTAGAATAAAACAAATAACAGTTAATGTTTTCTTTATAGGAAATAGTATTTAACTAAAAACTGAATATTATAGGTAATGTGCAGACGTTATCTAGCATTAAAAGAAGCATTGTAAACTTTTGATTCTTAAGGAAATAGAGTTTATAAGGCTTCTTTTTTATGTAATAAGAAATCCTTTGAGAATTTCTTATTACATAAAATACGTTCCAATAGGGGCACTCGCTTGAAAGGAAATTTTTTCCTTGACAATATACAACAATACAACTACACTACATTATATCGGTAATGTGGTAGAGAGGAGGAGAAAGCTTGAAAATTGATGAAAACAGCATGATTCCCATTTATGTACAAATCGCTGATGGTATAGAAGATGACATTCTAACAGGCAGGATAGAAGAAGGTGGCACATGTTATTCCCAGGTAACCTTAGCTAAGGAACTACGTGTTAATCCGGCTACGGCTGCCAAAGGAATTAACCTTTTAGTAAATCGTGGAATTTTAATAAAACATAGGGGGCAGGCTATGACTGTGTCAGAAAATGCAATTGAAATGATTACAAAGCGTAAGCGACATGAAGAAATCGACCTGGTAGTTGACAATTTAATAAAACTTGGAAAGAAATTGTCGTTATCAAAGGATGAATTAATAGAAATCATAACAAGAAAATATGAAGACTAATTAGAAAATCAAATTATGTAGAAGGAGAAGTGAATAATGGAAATAAAAATTGAAAACATATCCTTTTGGTATATGTCAAAAAGAAGAAAAGTATTAGAAGATTTTTCGCTACAATTACAGCCGGATAATATTATTGGTTTAATTGGCAGAAACGGTCAGGGAAAAACAACATTAATGAAATTGTTGGCTGGAAAGAATCTACCTGATAAGGGAACAATATTATATGATGGCGAAGAAATAAATAAAATAAATGTAATAAACAAAATAGTTTATGCTTCAGATGAATTAGGTTATATAAATAGAAAATTAGAAAGTATAGTTAAAGATTATAAATTAATGTATAAAAATTTCGACTTGGAATTTGCAGAAAAATTATTGGAATTATTTCAATTAAATAAAAAGGTAAGAATTAAACAGTTGTCTAAAGGTCAGAAAAGTTTATTTAATTTTTGTCTGGCAATGGCAACAAGATCAGAACTTACAATTTTAGATGAACCGGTTGCGGGAGTGGATGCAGTAAGCAGAAGAAAAGTTTATGATGTGATTTTAAGAGATTACATTGAGCACCCAAGAACGATTTTAGTTTCAAGTCATATGTTAGGGGAAATGGAAAATATGTTATCCCATATTGTGATTTTGGATAATAACAATATTGTATATGATGGGGACCTTGATGAAATAAGAAACAAGGCATACAAAGTTACCGGGGAGAAAGAAAAAGTTGAGAATTACATAGTAGGAAAAAATGTATTATACAAAAACATCGGGGCTTTAAATTCAATGGCAGTAGTTGAAGAAGAAATAACTGATAACATAAGGGAAGCATTAGTTAAAGAAGAGTTAGCTTTTGAAAATCTTACAGCAGAAGAATATTACGTGTTTAAGACAACAAAAACGGATAGTGAAAATATGGAGGAATTATGGAAAAATTAGAATTAAGAAATATAAAGGATTTATACAAATTAAGAATAAGACAATTATCAGGTTACATTAAAGGTCTGGCAGTAATAACCATAGGTATGCTTATTTTGAATTTTTGGGAAATAGTATTAATGATGAAAAATACTTCAAATCACTGTTATGCAGTGGAATTTCCGAAAGGGGTATTTGTTTTCGCAGCCTTAATATTAATGATTGTGTTTTCATATAATACAAATATTTTTAAGGAATCAACTGGCATGTATCCACAAAACAGAGTAACAAGATATGTTGCAAGCTGGTTAAGCGATATTACTGTTTTAGGAATTTTTTCATTGCTTGAAGTTGTGTGCGTACTAATTATAAAATTTGTTATATTTATTATTTGCGCTACTACAGACTTTTCTGTTTTCACAAAAATAAATGCAAAATTTATCTTAGGTATAACAGTTTACATTTTAGCTGGCTTCCTGCTCTTAACAGCGGTGATTAAACTTACAGCAACCATTGCAAGAAAGAGCATATTAGTATTGCTGGCAATAGTTATGGGAATACTACTTTTAATAAGAAACGGGGTTATAGTATTGTCAGATTCAGATGCCCAATTTAATGTGGCGGGAAAAGACATTTTAGAAATTTTAATTATATGTGTAATCTTTTTCGTAATTGGTTTTTTACTTGAAAAATACATAAAAGACAGCAAGTTTACAATTAACTACGGAAACATTCTCATGGGTATTGTAATTGCAATGATGATTATGTTACTTGCAGTGACACCACTCCTTTATGTATCATCAGGAACAGAAGAGATGGAAGATTATGTTAAGGGAAATAAAGAAAAAGCTGAAAAGGTGGAATATAGTATTAATATACCGGCAGGCATGAAAGTAGTAGAGGGGAGTTACGGACATAGCGACATGGATGCCATTGGAGTTGAAAATGTAGAAATAAGACAGGGAGATAAAGCAAAAGTAGTTGTTAGAAAATATATCCCAACTACTAAAAGTTCTTTGATAGATGATATTTTTGCTGATTCAGACATTAATGTTTCTGTAGAAAACAATAAATTCGTTATAACTAATAAATCTTTAAATAAGAAATATATAGCATTAAATGTTTATGGATTCCAAAATGCAGATATACAGAGATTCATGGGAAATAAAGTTAAAGATTCTGATGATGACTTGGACGATTTTAAAGAAATGATAAGCAGATATACAACATCTTATCGTGTTGTAATTTATATTCCAAAGGCAAATACATCTGAGAATATAAACTCAAAGTTTATAAAAATTAAATAAATAAGAAACATTTGTGTTATAATGTTTCCTGTAGCTTGATTGAAAGTGATAAAAGTAAGACTGTAGAATGTATTGTTTAAATATATTCTACAGTTTTTAAGAATACAGGAGATAATTATGAGAAAATTAAAAAGAACATTTTATATAGGAACAACTACATTCTTATTAGGTTTGGGAATTGTTTTTTCTAACAATGTTTTAGCCGCAGTGGAACAGGAAACTACAACACAGGTAGAAACAACAACTGTGGAAGAGACTACACCAAATGAAACAACAACCCCGGAACAGACAACACCCGCTGAAACTACGAAACCGCAGGAAACAACAACTGTGGAAAAATACACAGAGTCTAATCTATCACCTGTTAAGTCCAAAATAATTTTGTTAGATCCGGGACATTGCAAAATACATATAGGAGCTCATGGTAATGGCTTAAAGGAAGAAATAATCACATTGGATATTGGACTTGCCTGCAGGGACTATCTTAATAAGTTTGGTGACGTGACAGTTTACATGACAAGAACAAATGGTAATTGTTTATCAACTGCAAGTCTTGCAGGTTGTCTTGTAGCAAGAAATAATATGGCAAAAAGACTAGACGCAGATTTTTTAGTAAGTCTTCACATTAATTCAGACCCAAGCCCAAGCAGAACAGGAGCACTTTTGCTTTCTGCATATAATTCGGGTTACAGAACTTCTGTAGGTATAAAAACAACGGAATTAGGAAAAATAATTTTGGATAATCTTCAGCTGGCAGGGGTGTATAACGGTGGTTTCCTTTTAAGAAAGTCCGATGATTATTATCCAAACAAAGCTAGAGCAGATTACTATTCAATTGTACGAGAAGGCATTTATAACAAGATACCTAGTATTATTGTTGAACATGGATTTATTACCAACAAAAGTGACTGCAAAAAGTTTTTGAAAACAACTGCAAAACGAAAAAAATTAGGTGTAGCAGACGCAAAAGGTATAGTTGCTTATTATAATTTAAGTAAAAAGAACATTTCAGGCACCTTAAATAAAAAGGGAAAATCTACATATTACATTAACTCTAACGGTAAGAAGATTGCAGGCTGGGTTAAGGTAAATGGCAGCTGGTATCATTTTAACAGCAAAAATGCCAAAATGGATAAAGGTTTCATAACTGTAGGAAAAAATAAATTTTACCTTAATTCAAAAACAGGTGTTTTAAAAACAGGATGGTTCAAAGTTAAAAACAAAAAATATCTGGCAAAAGGCAATGGAGTTATATTAAGAAGTAAAATTTATAATGACGGTGTTAGCAGCTACTATTTTAACTCAAAGGGTTATAAGAAAAACGGTTGGGTAACCTACAAAAATGCTACTTACTATTTTTCAAAGAAAAAGGGCATGCTAAAAGGTAAAAAGAAAATAAAGAAAAAATATTATAGATTCAGCAAAAAGACAGGAAAGCTTTTAAGTAAAAGATAGAATGAGGTAGAAAATGGACAAAAAAGTTGTATTTTTAGATATAGATGGAACAATAGTTGATTTCTTTGGTAACATACCTGAATCAACCAAAACAGCTATTAGAAAAGCAAGAGAAAATGGACATTACATGGTTGTCTGCTCAGGTAGAAGTAAATTCCAGATAGCGAAGGAAGTTCTGGACTTAGGAATAGACGGTATAGTTGCAGCAGCAGGAGCGTATGTGGAATATGAAGGAAAAGTTGTTTATCACAAATGTATGACAAAAGAGCAGAGAGAAAAGTTAGGTCATTATTTAAAAGATAACAATTTTATTTTCAGTATTCAAACGGACACAAGACTTATTACAACGGAAAACTGCAAGGAAAAATTAACAGAAGGTTTTGTTAAGGCAGGTGCAAGTAAGAAACATATAGAAAATACTTTTGGTAAAATGGAAATAAGAGAAGATGTTTGGACCCCGGACAATCAGGAGAAAGCTGTTTATCAGACAGGACCTTTTCCGGGAGACAAGGTGGCAGCTGATTTGGCACCTGATTTTGAAAATACACCACTTAGTTATAACAATCAGAAAAACGGTGGTGAGATTACCATTGCAGGTGTTAATAAGGCTATAGGCATGAGAGAATTTTTAAAAGCCGCTCAGGTATCGGTTGTCAATTCAGTTGCAGTTGGTGACGGCCCAAATGATTTTGAAATGATTGAGTTTGCAGGAACAGGCATTGCAATGGGTAATGCAATTCCTGATTTAAAAGACAAAGCAGACATAGTAACAACAGACATAAACAACGATGGCATTTATAATGCTTTTGAAAAACTTGGTTTATTGTAAGAAGTATATTGTCAAAAGTGCAAAAACAAAGAGAAAAATACAGGAAAATCTATGAAAAATACTTAAAATTTTTTCAAACTTAAATTTTTTAGTTTACAATATAAAAAAATCAAAGTAATATAATGTGTGGATTGAAATTGTTTTATGGTGCATAGCACCTGATTTAGAAATTAAATATTTATGGTAAGAATACTTTAAATATAATTAATATACTAAAGTTAAGAGAAAAGGAGTTTATATGAAAGTTGCTAAGTCAGAAAATCGTAAGGAAATATTATTAAAAGATATTTTTGAAGATTTTAATAAAGATGATTTAAAAGATATTGCAAAAATGAAAGGCATTAAAGGCATATCTAAACTAAATAAAGGTCCATTAATTGAAACAATTATTGAAAAAATGTTAAGTGCTGAAGAAATGGTGAAATACTTCCAGTATATGACTGATGAGGAAATCGAAGCATTTAGAAATAGAGATAATAACGAAGAAGATGATACTACAAGCAAGATTTTATATAGTAAATTATATGGTGCTTCATACATGGGTAGAATTTCTGAAAAACAGTATACAGCACCGGCAGATGTAGTTAAAAGATATGAAGAAATTTCAGACGAAGAGTTTGAAGCAAAAAGAAAAATTAACAGTTTTCTTTTCTGTTGCTTAAAGACTTTAGGTTTTTTACACGGTATAGCACCTGTTTCAGTTATTCTTGATATGATGAAAAAAGGTGTTAAGTACGATGAAACAGAAGAACAGCTTATTGAGAGAATTGAAAGTATCCCTTATGAATTAAGTTTATACCAGGTTCACGATGGAAAAGTTTACTATAGTTTCTTTTATCCAAATGACAGAGGTTTAATAAAGGCACAGGGTGACAGAGCATATTATATTCCAACAAAGAAGGAAATTATGTCTCTTGGAACATACGGTATTTTACCTGAAACAATGGAAGCCCAGAACTTTGAAGATTATATGATTCGCAAGATGAACATGACAGAAGAACATGCAACTAACTTATGCCAGCGTGTACAGTCAGAGATTATGTCAGGGGCAGAAATTAGAGAAGTTTTTGAAATGATTAAAAACGAAGAGGGCGTTCATTTAGACAGTGACCTTCAGATTAGTGCCTTGGCACAGTATGTTCAGAATCTTTGGAACAACAGCAGAATGATTTTAAATCGTGGTTTTACACCACTTGAAGCACCAAGAAGAGTTGACTTGAATACACAGAGTAATCAGTCAAAACCAAAGAACACAGGTGTTATACATGGTAAGAAAATTTATCCTAACGATAAATGCCCATGTGGCTCAGGAAAGAAATACAAACAGTGTTGTGGAAGAAAATAAAAAATTAAAAAAATGAGGTTATGACAATGTCAGACCTCATTTTTTATGTAATAAAAATTGCTTCAGAATTTCTTTTCACATACATTATGACGTGATATACTATAAAATAGTTTTGAATTCAAAGGAGGAAGAAGATGAGCGATACATATATTTCAGATGCAATTAAGTACATAGGAGTTGATGACACAGACATAGACTTATTTGAAAGTCAGTATGTAGTTCCAAATGGTGTTTCATACAATTCTTATGTAATTATAGATGAGAAAACAGCAGTAATGGATACTGTTGATGAAAGAAAAACAAGTGAGTGGTTAGATAATCTATCTAATGCATTAGCAGGTAGAAAGGTAGATTATTTAATTGTTTCACATTTAGAGCCTGACCATTCAGGAAGTATTAAGGAATTTACAGAAAAATATCCTGAAGCAAAGATTGTACTCAGTGCAAAGGCATTGGCAATGTTGCCACAGTTTTTTGAAATTGAAAATTTACAGGCAAGAAGCATTGCTGTAAAAGAAGGTGAAGAGCTTAATTTAGGAACTCATACACTTAAATTTGTAATGGCACCAATGGTTCACTGGCCGGAAGTTATGGTGGAATACGAAGTGTCAGAGAAGGTACTTTTTTCAGCAGACGGATTTGGAAAGTTTGGTGCTTTATCAGCAGATGAAGATTGGGCATGTGAGGCAAGAAGATATTACTTTAATATTGTAGGTAAGTACGGTATGCCTGTTCAGACTTTACTTAAAAAAGCAGCAGCCCTTGAAATTAATACTATTTGTCCTCTTCATGGACCAATTTTAAAAGAGAATCTTTCATATTACATTGGCAAATACGCAACATGGAGTAGTTATGAACCAGAAGACAAAGGTGTTCTAATTGCATGTGCATCTATACATGGAAACACTCTTAAAGCCGGTGAAAAAATGGCTGAAATCTTAAAAGAGAAGGGTGTTGAAAAAGTTTCAGTTATGGATTTATCAAGAGATGACATGGCTGAAGCAATTGAAGATGCTTTCAGATATGACAGAATGATTCTTGCAGCAGCTACTTATGACGGCGGAGTTTTCCCGGTTATGGAAGATTTCTTAAACAGATTAGCTCATAAGAGTTACCAGAAGAGAACAGTAGGACTTATTGAAAATGGCTCCTGGGCTCCATTAGCCGGAAAAGTTATGAAGGGGCTGTTAGAGCCAATGAAGGATGTTAAAGTATGCGAGAATATGGTAACAGTTAAGTCTGTTATGAAGGAAGAAAACATAGAACAGATGGAAAAACTTGCAGAAGAAATTATCAATTGTTAATAACAAAAATGAGTTAGGAAAGGTTTATAAGCAAATGGAAAAATGGGATTTGTACACAAAGGACAGAATTAGAACAGGCAACACAATTAACAAAAACGAAGAGGTACCGGAAGGCTTTTACAGAACAGTGGTACATGTTTCTATTTTTAACAGTAAAGGTGAAATGCTTATTCAACAGAGACAGGAAGATAAGAAGTTGTGGCCAAATCTTTGGGATGTAAGTGTCGGTGGCAGTGTGATTGCAGGAGAGACAAGTAGTGAAGCTGCAAGCAGGGAAACTATGGAGGAACTTGGAATTGAGCTTGACTTAAGTGAAGTTAGACCGGCTTTTACAATTAATTTCCATGGAGGCTTTGATGATTGTTACTTAGTTGAAAAAGATGTAGACATTAAGGATGTAACAATTGCTCTAAGAGAAGTTAAAGCTGTAAGGTGGGCTACAAAAGAGGAAATTCTTGATTTAATTGAAAAAGATGAGTTTATTGCTTATCACAGAGCAAAAATTGAATTAATGTTCTTCTTGAGAGACCACGAAGGAACTCATTTAAAATAAAATGTTTGACAAAGATAATTACCACATTTATAATATTTACCTATATTATTACTAGGAATTATAACAATGCGGGTGCAGTGCATCCGCTGTTTATATGTAAGGAGAAAATAATGCTAACACAATTTTCAAGAACAGAATTATTACTGGGAAAAGAAGCAATGGAGAAGTTAAAAAACTCAAGAGTTGCTATTTTTGGAGTAGGTGGAGTAGGTGGCTACGTTGTAGAAGCTTTAGTTAGAAGTGGCGTAGGAACATTTGACTTAATAGATGACGATAAGGTTTGTTTAACTAATTTAAACAGACAGATTATAGCTACAAGAAAAACTGTAGGAAAATATAAGGTAGATGTTTGCAAGGAACGTATATTAGAAATTAATCCTGATGCAAAGGTAAACACTTATAAGTGTTTCTTTTTACCTGAAAATGCTGATGAGTTCCCTTTTGATGAATATGATTACATTGTAGATGCTGTAGATACTGTTACGGCAAAGATTTCATTAGTTATGAAAGCCCAGGAGAAAAATGTAAAAATCATCAGTAGCATGGGTGCGGGAAATAAACTTGATGCCAGTGCATTTAAGGTGGCTGATATATACAAGACAAAGGTATGTCCTTTAGCCAAGGTAATGAGAAGAGAGTTAAAGAAACGTGGTGTAAAAAAATTAAAGGTTGTATATTCAGAAGAGCCTGCGATGACACCGGTTGAAGATATGGCAATTAGCTGTAGGGCAGACTGCATTTGTCCACCGGGAGCAGAACACAAATGCACTGAAAGACGAGCAATTCCAGGCAGTGTGGCATTTGTACCATCAGTAGTTGGCTTGATTATTGCAGGTGAAGTTGTCAAAGATTTATCGGTATAATTTTGATGTAGGTTATTTAACACATGTTTTCTACAGAAAAATATTTTGGACAAAGTAAAAAAAATAATTACAAAAAAGTAGTTATAAAAATAATTATAAAAGATTATCAGTAATCAAATGATACTTATATAATATTTGGAGGAAAATTATGAACATTTCAGCAAAAGAAATGAAAGCATTGGATAAAGATTCATATCAGGTTATAGACATTAGAAGTGAATTGGATATTTCTTATGGTGCCATACCTGGTTCAATACATGTTTCCCCTGATAACATAGAGAATAATGAGAATATAGATTTTTCAAAAAAATTAATTATATGTTGTGCAAGAGGAAAAAACAGTTTAGAAATAGCAGAGAATCTTTGTGAAAAGGGCTATGATGCAGTGAATCTTGAAGGTGGTTACATTGCGTGGCTTATGGACACAATGAACGAAGAAATTGCAGAAAACAAAGCAAAGGATGTAGAGCAGAGTATTAGAAAAAAATATAAGAAAACTATCTGGTCTAAGTTTGCCAAGGCAATAAACACTTACGAACTGGTAAAACCGGGAGACAAAATTGCTGTCTGTATTTCAGGTGGTAAAGATTCAATGCTTATGGCAAAACTTTTTCAGGAATTAAAGAGACACAACAAATTTGATTTTGATGTGAAGTTTTTAGTTATGGATCCGGGTTATAGTCCTGAAAATAGAAAAGTCATTGAAGACAATGCAAAGAAACTAAACATCCCAATTGATATATATGAGTCAGATATTTTTGAGTCAGTATTTAATGTGGAAAAGTCACCATGTTATTTATGTGCAAGAATGAGAAGAGGCCATTTATATAGTTTCGCACAGGAATTAGGTTGCAACAAAATCGCATTAGGTCACCATTACGATGATGTTATTGAGACAATATTAATGGGTATGTTGTACGGTGCTCAGGTCCAAACAATGATGCCAAAACTTCACAGTACAAATTTCGAAGGCATGGAATTAATCAGACCGTTATATTTAATTCGTGAAGATGACATTAAGTCATGGAGAGACTATAACGACTTACATTTCATACAGTGTGCGTGCAAGTTTACAGACACTTGCACAACCTGTAACAATGAAGAAAACAGATCAAAGCGTGTGGAAATAAAAGAACTTATTAAAAACTTAAAACAGGTTAATCCTTATGTGGAGAGCAATATTTTCAAAAGCGTTGAAAATGTAAATTTAGATACAGTTATTTCATACAAGAAATCAGGGGAGAAACATCACTTCTTAGATGACTATGACAGATGAAACTTATGTTGTAAACTGTACTGTTAATGGCGAAACCAAAAGAGGTCGCAAAATAATGTTTTTTGCGGCTCTTTTTAGCTGGTGCTATTGGATGGTTGGTTCAGTAATTGGTGGTGTGGTTGGATATATGTTACAATTTCGTTTATAATTGAAAAAGAAAGGGTTTACAAATATGACTTTACAGCAGTTAAAATATGTGATAGCAGTTGCAGATACGGGAACTTTGACAAAAGCTGCAAAACAGTTGTTTATATCGCAGCCCAGTTTGACTAATTCCATACATGCCCTTGAAAAAGAAATGAACATTGAAATTTTCAGAAGAACCAATAAAGGCATTGTTATTTCAAAAGAGGGTGAGGAGTTTTTAGGCTATGCAAGACAGGTTTTAGAGCAGTCACAGCTTTTAGAGGAAAGATACAAGGGCACAAGTGGCAGAAAATTAAAGTTTTGTGTTTCTACACAGCATTATTCTTTTGCTGTAAATGCTTTTGTAGAACTTATTAAGGAATATGGAAAAGAAAAATATGATTTTAGTTTAAGGGAAACACAGACTTACGAAATCATAGAAGATGTGGCAAAAATGAAAAGTGAAATAGGCGTTCTTTATTTAAATAACTTTAATCAGGTGATTTTAAATAAGGAGTTGAAGTCAAATGAGCTAAAGTTTACTGAACTTTTAGTTGCAAAACCACATGTTTTTATAAGCAGTAAACATCCTTTGGCGAAAGAGAAAAAGGTTACTTTTAAAGATTTGGAAGAATATCCGTATTTGTCCTTTGAACAGGGTGAACATAACTCTTTTTATTATTCTGAAGAAATTTTTTCAAGTGAGGAAAAAAAGAAAAATATTCGTGTAAGAGACAGGGCTACTTTGTTTAATCTTTTGATTGGTCTTAATGGTTATACTGTTTGCAGTGGAGTAATTGATAAGGAATTAAATGGAGCAAACATTATCGCAGTACCGCTTGAGGGGAATGAAAACATGAGAATCGGATATATTACCCACAAAAAATCAGGTTTAAGCCCACTGGGAAAAATATATGTGGAAGCTTTGAAGAAATATATTGGTAAATAAGAAAATATATTTCAAAATAAGTAGTAAATAAATTAAAAAACAAAAATTTATTTCAAAGTGAGTAGTAAATAGATTAGAAAACAAAATTATATTTTAGATCAGGTAAGAAAGATATTAGAAAACATACATTGAAAAGTAGTAATTTAAATATCACAGCCATAGTTTAAAACTATAACCAAGTAAAAGAAAAATGTATTATACAATTTTTTTTATCGTTGATATATTAACATCATAGCAATTAGCAATATATAAACGAATAGGAGAAAAATATGTATAATAAAACACCATTTAGATACGACCACGTTGGTAGCTTTTTAAGACCTGAATATTTAAAAGAAGCAAGAAAGCAGTACGAACAGGGTGAGATTACAAAAGAACAGTTAACAGAAGTTGAAGACAAGGCAATTACTGAACTTGTAGTCAAGGAAAAAGAAATTGGCTTACATGCCATTACAGATGGAGAATTTAGAAGAGCCACATGGCATTTAGATTTCATGTGGGCTTTTGACGGTGTAGGTCACAGCAAGACAGAACATGGTCTTCCATTCCATGGAGAAGATGCTATGATTGATGACACTTATGTAGTTGGAAAAATCAAGTTAAGTGGCAAGCATCCTTTTATTGAACATTATGAATTTTTAAAACAGTTTGAAGATGAGAATACTGTAGCAAAGCTTACCATACCTGCACCGGCTCAGTTTTTAGAACAGATGATTATGCCTTTTGCATGGGAAAATACTAAAAAGTATTATGATAGCAAGGAAGAATTAGTAAAGGACATTGCAGATGGTTATAAGAAATTCATTAAAGATTTATATGACAAGGGCTGCAGAAATTTACAGTTAGATGACTGCTCATGGGGAATGGTTGTTGATCCAAATGCCTGTGCAATTTTTGATACAGATGAGGAAGGCTTAGAAAAAATCAAGAAACAGTTATTAGATATAAATAATTTAGCAATTGACTCAGCTCCGGAAGATTTGACAATAAATACTCATGTTTGCCGAGGAAATTTCCATTCAACTTACGCAAGCTCAGGAGCTTATGACAGTGTAGCTGAAACATTATTTGCAAAGGAAAATGTTAATGCATATTATTTAGAATATGATGATGAACGTTCAGGTGGATTCCAGCCACTTAAGTCAGTTGGTGAGGATAAGAAAGTTGTACTTGGATTAATTACAACAAAATCTCCTGAATTAGAAAACAAAACAACAGTAATAAACAGAATAAAGGAAGCATCTAAATATGTTTCTTTAGACAGATTATATTTAAGTCCACAGTGCGGCTACGCTTCTTGTGAAATTGGAAATAAATTAACAGAAGAACAGCAGTGGGCAAAGATAAAATTAGTAAAAGAAATTGCCGAAGAAGTTTGGGGATAATATTTCAAGTCCGGCTTTAATTTACAAAAGAATATAAAACATAAAAGATAGCATTTTTATAACCCTATTATATAGGATTATGGAAGTGCTATTTTTATTCTTCAAAAAGAGATAAAAACAAAACAATATTCTTGCCATAAAAGAAAAATACACACCCAAGGTATGCACTAAAACTACCAAGGGGTGTAGAATAAAACATTTAAACCATATAAAATTCATATAGAATAACTATGGAGATGACAAATGAAGAAAAAGGAAATAACGAAAGAAAATATTGAAATAGGTCAGCGTGTTAAGGCACTTAGAAGAGAGCATAATCTGTCTCAGGAAAAAATGGCATCAATATTGGGGATTGAGTCAGTTCCTTTTTATCAGAATATTGAAAAAGGTGAAAATGATTTACAAATAGACAGATGCATAAAACTTAGTAAGTATTTTGACGTTAGTACAGATTACATATTAAAAGGCGAGGTTAGCGACTGTAGGGAGTTTCAATTGTATTTTGAAAGCCTCAGTGGCAGAGAGAAGAAAAGAGAATTTGATATATTGTTAAACAAAACATTTAGTAAATAATTATAGCTAAATAACTAAATTGAAGCAATTCAATCAAAATGGCTAAGTTTAATAAATCAAAATAATTAAATTTGAAATTTTTAAAAGGAATAATTAACTAAAAAATAAGAAAAAGGGGATTGAAAAACAAATGCAATCAACAGATAAACAAATATTGATAGTGGAAGATAACAAGAGACACATGGATAGAGCCTGCGATATTTTAGAACAGCTTGAAGATGTTGTGATTTTTAAGGCAGATAATTGTGCTGATGCCTACAGATATGCCATGGAATATAGTATCGATTTATTTATTGTAGACATAATTTTGGAAAAAACAAAAAACGGTGATATGTCAGGTATGACTTTTGCTGATAATATAAGAGAAATAGAAAGGTACAAGGCAACGCCAATTATTTTTACAACATCGCTGGAGGATCCCAAACTACACGCCTATGCACATTTACATTGCTATCAGTATTTTGATAAATATTACAGAGAAGATGAATTCAAAGAAGCAGTTCAGTTTACTCTTAAAAATTACACAGCGAAAAAGGAAAGAGAATATATTTATTTTAAAACAAATGGTATTGTCTGCCCGGTAAAAATAAATGATATTGTTTACATAGATAACAAAATTTCTACATTGTCAATTTATTGCAAAGATGGAGAGATTGTAGAAGCACCTTACAAGTCGACAAAACAGTTAATTCTTGAATTAGGTTCAACGAAATTTCTGAAGTGTAACAAAAGTGAAATAGTTAATTGCGACTATGTTAAGTTTGCAGATTATTCCAATTATCTTATTAAATTAAAGGAAGATTTCGGAGAGTTAAAAATTGGCAGACGTATTTTGAAAAGTTTTAAAGAAGGCTTTGAAAATAGAATATAAAACCATTGAATAAAATAGGTCTTTAGTGTTAAAATAGTTGAACGCTAAGGACTTTTTTTGAAGGAGAAGATAAATGATTAAGGCAGTAATTTTTGATATGGATGGGCTCATGATTGACAGCGAGAGAGTTACTTATGAGTGGTATCGAAGATATTTACAAAAAAGAGGAGAAGACATGACAGTGGATTTTTACAAAAATCTACTGGGAAAAATACAACCTGTCTGCAAAAGTATTATAGCTAATGAATATGGCGAGGATTTCCCTTATGAGGAATGTATAGATTATGTTCATAAGGGAATGGCAGAAGAGTTTGAAACAAAGGGAGTGCCATTAAAAAAAGGAATTGTTCAGTTACTTAAATATCTTAAAGAAAACAATTACAAAACAATGGTTGCAACTTCCAGTAATAGAGACAGAGTTGATGTGATTTTAAAACAGGCAGGAATTGCACAGTATTTTGACGGCGAAATTTGTGGTGATGAGGTTGTTAATGGAAAACCTAATCCTGAGGTATTTTTAAAGGCATGTAAGAAGGTGAATGTACAGCCTGAGGAAGCACTTGTTTTAGAAGACTCAGAGGCAGGCATAAAAGCGGCTCATGACGGCGGAATTAAAGTTATATGTATACCTGACATGAAATATCCTGAGGAAGAATACAGAAAAATGACTGAAGAAATCTTTGAGGACTTGTCAAAGGTTGTAACTTATTTTTAAAAGTTGTAACTATTTTTTAACAGTTGTTGAGATTATAAATAATAGTGCTATACTATAGATGTTGCCATGAAGTTATTCATTGCATTAACGATAAGAATGTGGAGGAAAATCTCATGAAGATTATTATTGCTGGAGATGGAAAAGTAGGTGCAAATCTTACTAGGAAGTTATCAGCGGAAGGTTATGACATAACCTTAATAGACACTAATGGAGAAGTATTAGACGCAAGCTTGGAGAGATACGATGTTATGGCTGTTAATGGAAATTGTGCCTTAATGTCTGTTTTGTCTGAAGCAGGAGTTGACAGAGCTGATGTTTTAATTGCATCTACAAGTGCAGATGAAATTAATTTGCTTTGTTGCATGACAGCACATAAGATGAATCCTGAACTACATACTATTGCAAGAATCAGAAATCCTGAATACAGTGAACAAATATATACCATGCGCGATGCCTTTGGCTTATCTTTAACAGTTAATCCGGAAAAGCAGACAGCAGTGGAAATTGAAAGATTGTTAAAATATCCTGGATTTTTACAGAGAGATACTTTTGCAAAAGGAAGAGTGGAATTAGTAGAACTTAGAATAAATAGTGACAGCATTATAAAAGATGTTTCATTAAATGATCTTTATGGAATTGTAAAATGTAAGGTATTGGTTTGTGCCGTTAGAAGAAACGGCGAAGTGCATATTCCAAATGGTGATTTTATCTTAAAAGAAGGAGATAGAATTTACGTTACAGCACCATCACAGAACCTTACTATTTTATTGAAAAACTTAGGCTTTTTATCTCACAAGGTAAAACATGCAATTATTTGCGGTGGTGGAAAAGTAAGCTATTATCTGTCAAAGATATTAATTGACTTGGGAGTAGCCGTAGAGGTAATTGAAAAAGACGAAGATAGAGCAAGGGAGTTAGCTGAGCTTCTTCCTGAAGTTGCTGTAATTCATGGTGACGCAAGTAGAAAAACATTACTTGAAAGCCAGGGCATAAGTGACTGTGACGCTTTTATTACCTTAACAGGAATGGATGAGTTAAATATAATTATTTCTATGTATGCTAAGGCATGTGGCGTGGAGAAAGTTATTACAAAAGTAGGACATACTGACAGAAGCAGTATTCAGGACAGCCTTAATTTAGGTAGTGTAGTATGCCCAAAGGAATTATGTTGTAATACAATAGTCGGCTATGTTAGAGCCTTAGGGGCACAGACAGGAATGGCTATATCAGTTCATAATATTGCAGATGGACAGGCGGAAGCAGTAGAGTTCATTGCAGATGAGAAAACACAAAATTGTGGTGTTCCACTTAAAAACATGAAATTAGTAAATAATGTTATTATTGCATGTATAACACATAAAGGAAAAACAGAAATTCCAAATGGTGAATCATATTTCCAAAACGGAGATACTGTTATTGTTGTAGCAACAGGGGATATAGTATTACATCAATTAAATGATATATTTCAATGATTGAGAGGAAGTTATGAATTATAAAGTTGTAGGAAAATTTATATCACAGATTTTAGCTGTAGAAGCGGCATTTATGCTTCCGGCATTAATTATTAGTGCAGCATGTCAGAATTTGAATGCAGTTATAGGATTTATAGTTTCTATTGTAATTATATTAGGTATTGCTTCGTTGCTATATGTATTATGTAGAAAGGCAAATAAGCGATTTTTTGCAAAGGAAGGTTTGGTTTCAGTGGGTATAGGCTGGATTGTTCTTAGTATATTAGGCTGTTTACCATTTTTTATTTCAAGAGAAATTCCTTCATTTGTAGATGCATTATTTGAGACAGTATCAGGTTTTACAACAACAGGAGCCTCAATTTTAACAGATGTTGAAGCTATGTCAAAAGGCATGCTTTACTGGAGAAGTTTTAGTCATTGGCTTGGGGGGATGGGTGTCCTTGTATTTTTACTTGCCATTGCACCGGCTGATGGAAAAAGCAACAGATTCACAATGCATTTGTTAAGAGCAGAAAGTCCGGGACCAACAGTTGGTAAGCTGGCTCCAAGAATGAGAGATACAGCACTTATTTTGTATTTAATGTATATAGGACTTACGGGACTTAATTTTATATTTTTAATTATTGGGAAAATGCCTGTTTTTGATGCAGTCTGTACAGCATTTGGTACTGCAGGAACAGGTGGCTTTGGTATTAAAGGAGACAGTATGGCAGGCTACAGCCCATACATTCAGAACGTCTGTACCATCTTTATGCTGTTATTTGGCGTGAACTTCAGTTGTTATTATTTAGTATTATTAAGAAGATTCAAGTCAATAATAAAGGATAGTGAACTTAGAACATACGTTGTTCTTATTTTATCAAGCGTAGCTCTTATAACAATAAACATTTCAGGTATGTTTTCATCAGTAAGAGAAGCACTACATCATGCGGCATTTACAGTATCAAGTATTATTACCACAACAGGTTTTGCTACAGAAGATTTTAATATGTGGCCTAATTTTTCAAAAACAATAATACTTATGCTTATGTTTGTTGGTGCCTGCGGGGGAAGCACAGGCGGTGGTCTTAAATGTGGCCGTTTACTTATTATTTTAAAAAGTGTAAAAAGAAACATTAGAAAGACTTTAAATCCAAGAAAAGTTGAAGTTATCAGAATGGGTGGAAATGTTGTAAAAGAAGAAGTTGTTTCGGCGGTTAATAGTTACTTTGTTGCATACATAGTTATTGTTTTCTTAAGTTTCATTTTCATTTCCGTTGATGGTCACAGTATACTTACTAATTTTTCAAGTGTAGCATCATGCTTTAACAATATAGGACCGGGACTGGATATGGTTGGTCCGGCATCAAACTATTCAATGTTTAGCGATTGGTCTAAACTGGTTTTAATAGGTGACATGCTTGCAGGAAGATTGGAAATATTCCCAATATTAATTTTATTGTCAAAAACCACATGGAGTAGAAAAAGATAACATGAAGAAGAGTAGACATATATCAACATCAAGATTTATATTTTTCGGGTTTTTAGGCGTTATAGTTTTAGGAACCTTTATTTTGACGCTTCCAATTTCAAGTAGCTCAGGAGAATTTACATCTGTAGTGGATGCCTTATTTACAGCAACATCAGCTACATGTGTAACAGGACTTGTAGTTCACGATACGGCTACTTACTGGTCAGCCTTTGGTCAAGGTGTTATTATAGTTTTAATTCAAATTGGCGGCATGGGTGTTATAACAATAGCACTACTGTTAACAAGAATGTCAGGTAGAAAAATAGGTTTAAGGCAGAGAACACTTATGCAGGAGGCAATATCAGCACATAAAATGGGTGGTATAGTAAGACTAACAGGTTTTATTGTGAAGATGATGCTTATTTTTGAATTGGCAGGCGCAGTGTTAATGTATCCTGAATTTGCAAAACAGTTTGGCATTATAAAAGGTATATGGTATTCATTATTTCATTCAATATCAGCCTTTTGTAACGCAGGTTTTGATTTAATGGGTGTAAGAGAGCATTATTCTTCACTAACAACATTTTCATCTTCAGTTTTAATTAATGTTGTAATAATGCTTTTAATTATAATTGGCGGTATTGGCTTTGTTACATGGGATGACATAAAAAAGCACAAACTTCATTTTGGAAGATACAGAATGCAAAGTAAAGTTATTCTTGGAGTAACATCAATATTAATAATTGTACCGGTGCTATATTTTTATTTTTTTGAATTTGGAAAATCAACTTGGAATTTCGATTCAGAAAAAGACAGGGTTTTGGCATCTTTATTTCAGACCGTGTCACCTAGAACAGCAGGCTTTAACACAGTAGATTTAAACCAATTATCAGGTGTGGGACAGTTAATTACTATTATTTTAATGCTTATAGGTGCAGCACCCGGTTCAACAGCCGGTGGTATGAAAGTTACTACAGTGGCAGTATTATTTTCAACAGTCGTAGCAGTTTTTAGGAAAAGGCAGGATGCAAATTTATTTAAAAGAAGACTGTCCAATGAAGTGGCAAGGTCAGCTTCGGCAACACTGTTAATGTACACATTTTTGTTTATGTTTGGTGGTATTGTTATTAGTATTGCAGATAACATTCCTATAATGAAATCTTTGTTTGAAACAGCATCGGCAGTTGGAACAGTAGGTTTAAGCTTGGGAATTACACCATCTTTGTCCATGGTTTCCAAAATAGTATTAATTGTGTTAATGTTTTTAGGCAGAGTTGGTGGCTTAACAGTTATTTTTGCAACTTTATCAAATAAGAATTATAATGTATCTAGATTACCTCAAGAGAAAATTATGGTAGGATAAAGTAAAATAGTAAAGAATTATAATGCGTCATGATAAATGAAAAATCAGGAATGAAAATGAATGAGGCGTAAAAATACAAGAAATAGAAATGTATATAAATTGTATGGAGGGAAAATGAAGTCAGTTTTATTAATTGGATTAGGTAGATTTGGCAGACATATTGCTAAAACATTAGATGAATTAGGTCATCAGACAATGGCAATTGACGTAAAGGAAGACAGGGTTAATGCGGTATTACCTTACGTCACAAGTGCTCAAATAGGAGACTCGACAAATGAAGAATTTTTGGATACATTAGGTGTGGATAATTTTGATGTTTGTTTTGTGGCAATTGGAGACGATTTTCAAAATTCTTTAGAGACAACATCTTTGTTGAAAGAAAAAGGTGCCAAGATGGTTGTCTCAAGAGCTGCAAGAGATGTACACGCCAAGTTTTTGTTGAGAAATGGAGCAGACCAGGTAGTTTATCCTGAACGTGAACTTGCTAACTGGACAGCAATAAGATATACAGCTAATCATATTTCAGATTACATTGAGGTGGGAGAAGGCTGTTCAATAATTGAAGTTGAGATTCCAAAAGAGTGGATTGGAAAAGAAATACAGGATTTAGATTTAAGACGAAAATACAAAATAAATGTCTTGGCAATTAAGAAGGAAAATGATATGAATTTGCAGGTTATGCCTGATACTGTCCTGAAAGAAGGGGCTAACTTATTGGTACTTGGAAAAACACACGACATACAAAAGTGTTTCCATATTTAAATTAAAAGTAATAGGAATATGATAGTAAAAATTTGCGGTATTACAGATGTTGAAGAAACAGAATATTTAAATGAAAATAATGTAGACATGGCTGGCATGGTTTTATATTTTCCAAAAAGTAAAAGAAATATAACTTTGGAGAAGGCAAAAGAAATCATGGCTTCTCTAAATGAAAATATAAAAAAAGTTGCAGTGGTTGTGTCGCCTAGCATTGAGCAGGTAAAAAGCATTGAAAATGCAGGATTTGACTTTGTGCAGATTCATAAAGACTTGCCGGATGGTTTGTTTAATGAAACATTAATTGATGTTTTAAAGGCTTTTAATGTAAACGATTTAGAAGAACTTGGAAAGTACAAAAACATAGAAAATATAAAAGGCTATGTTTTTGATGCCCCAACATACGGCAGTGGAGAAACTTTTGACTGGAGCTTATTAAATAACATTAAACGAGACGATAAGTTATTTATATTAGCCGGCGGACTTAACGGAGATAATGTAAGAGATGGCATAAAAGCAGTACAACCTGATGGCGTAGATGTTTCATCAGGAGTTGAAAACGACAACGGAGTTGGCAAAAGCAGAGAGAAAATCAGAGAATTTGTTATGGCTGCTAAAGTAATCTAATTATGTAGATAGTTGAGTAAAAATAAAGTTAAATTAATTGATAAAAAAATAGTTGAGGCAGAATTAGTATAAGAAAAAAGTAGTTATGCAAGAACCGGGGTAAGTAAAATTTAGAAAATGATTGAAGCAAAAAGTCATAAAATCAATAATATCCGTAAACAGATAAAAGGAATAGAATGAAAAAAATATTAATTGTTGAAGATGATGTATCCATAAGGAATGAGTTGCAGAAGTTACTTGTAAACAGTGGCTATGAAACAATAGTAATGGATAACTTTGAAAATCAAATAGAATTTATTTTAGAAAGCAAAGCAGATTTAATATTGCTTGATATAAATATACCAATTCTAAATGGAGAAATGGTTTTAAAAGAGCTACGAAAAAAATCAGATGTGCCGGTAATTATGGTTACCAGCAGAACAAGTGAAGTAGATGAAGTTTTGTCCATGTCCTACGGGGCTGATGATTTTATTACAAAACCTTATAACCCCACAGTTCTTCTGTTAAGAATCCAAAATATTTTTAAAAGAATGGAAGTAAAAACTGACAATGTTAAATACAATAATCTTAATGTGGAATTAAGCAGGGGCATAATAAAATCAGAGACTAAGCAGGTTGTTTTAACAAAGAATGAAATGATTATTTTTGCATTGCTGTTAAACAACAAAGGCAGAATTGTTTCAAGAGATCAGTTAATGACAGATTTGTGGAACAATGAGGAATATATTAATGACAATGCGCTTACTGTCAATATTAGCAGATTGAGAAATAAACTGGCATCTCTTGGATGCGCAGATGCAATAGAAACTCGAAAGGGACAGGGTTACATATTATTATGAAATTAATTAAATACATAAAAGATAAATGGCTGACAATAACAATTAGTGCTGTCAGCTATTTTGTTATTTTAATGGTTATGAGAGTTTTTGCCTTACCTGTTGAAATAGTTGCAATAATTACATTTTTGTATTTTTTTACAGGCGGGCTGCAATTACTAATTAATTATTTAAGAAAAAGAAAATTCTATAACAGACTTCTTCTTAATGTGGAAAGATTGGACAAAAAATATTTAGTTTTGGAAACCTTAACTAAACCGGATTTTTATGAGGGGGAACTTATTTGGGAAAGTCTTTATAAAATTAATAAATCCATGACTGAAAACGTAAGTGATTACAGGGAAAACGTGGAAGATTTTAAAGAATATGTTGAAATGTGGATTCACGAAGTGAAAATTCCTATAGCAAGTCTTGTTTTAATGTGTTACAATCACAAAAATGAGTTGGACGAAAAATACATAAAGCAAATCAAACGTCTGGATAATTATGTTGAACAGGTTTTGTATTATGTAAGAAGTAGCTGCAGTGAAAAAGATTACATAATAAAAGACGTGAATTTGGAAGAGGTTGTTGGAAAAGTTCTTATGAATAACAAGGACGATATTTTGGGAAAAAATATTGAACCACAAATAAACATTAAAAACATAACAGTAAAATCTGATAAAAAATGGCTGGAATTTATTATTAATCAGATAGTAAATAACAGTATTAAATACTGCAAAAATATTGCAATGTCTGATAATGATACAAAGGCTGTGCTGAAAATAAGTGCCACAGAAGAAAAAGAAAAAGTCATATTATCCATCTATGATAACGGAATCGGAATCCCAAATCAGGATTTGAAAAAGATTTTTGAAAAATCATTTACAGGTGAGAATGGAAGACTGGGACAAAAGTCTACAGGCATGGGGCTGTACATAGTAAAAAATCTATGTAGCAAATTAGGTCATCAGGTTTCTGCCTGGTCTATCCAAAATGAATATACAGAAATAAAAATCGTGTTTGGTAAGAATGATTATTATGGGGTTTAGATTTAAATAATGTTAAAAATATAATGCTAAAAAATAATATTTAAGAAATTAATATTAAAAATCTAACAATAAGAGCAAATATGAGAATTATTAAAATATAAACATAAAAAACTAATATTACAAAATTGTAATGTTTAGTAATATTAGAAATGCGACAAATCTCAAGGCAAAGTATACACTGTTTATGTAATGTGAAGATTATAAAGCTTTATGAATTACACAAAACATGTGGAAAGGAGATAACAATGGATAATATTTTAACTATTGATAAAATCGAAAAATATTACGGAAGTAAATCAAGTCTTACAAAAGCAATTGACGGGATTTCTTTTGAAGTGGAAAAAGGAGAATTTGTTGCAATTATGGGGGCATCAGGCTCAGGAAAAACAACTTTGCTTAATTGTATCTCAACAATTGATAAAGTAACAGCAGGTCATATTTATGTTGCAGGTCAGGACATAACAGCCTTAAAGTCAAAGGAGTTAAATAAGTTTAGAAGAGAGGAACTTGGTTTTATTTTTCAGGACTTTAATTTGCTTGATACTTTAACAGCTTATGAGAACATTGCATTAGCATTGTCCATTCAAAATGAAAAGTATAAGGAAATCAATTTAAAAGTAAAAAAAGTAGCTTATGACTTAGGAATTGAAGATATTTTAAATAAATATCCTTATGAAATGTCAGGAGGACAGAAACAGAGAGTAGCCAGTGCAAGGGCAATTATTAATAATCCAGAACTTATTTTGGCAGATGAACCAACAGGGGCTCTAGATTCTAAATCTTCAAGAATGTTATTAGAAAGATTTGAGTATTTGAATAATTTATTGCAGGCAACAATATTAATGGTTACCCATGATGCTTTTTCAGCAAGCTACAGTTCAAGAGTTATTTTCATTAAGGATGGCAAAATTTTTAACGAAATTGTAAAAGGCGATAGAAGTAGAAAAGAATTTTTTAATGAAATAATCAATGTAGTTACAATGTTAGGGGGAGATTTAAATGATGCTCTTTAAACTCTCGGCGAAAAACATAGCAAAGAGTATAAAAGATTATGCCATCTATTTTTTTACTCTTATATTAGGTGTGGCTATATTTTACGTGTTTAATGCCATTGATTCACAAACAGTAATGCTGGATGTTTCTAAAAACACATCTGATATTATAAAATTAATGACAGGCATGCTTTCAGGTGTAAGTGTTTTTGTGTCAATTATATTAGGCTGTTTAATAATATACGCTTCTATTTTTTTAATAAAAAGAAGAAATAAGGAATTTGGAGTTTATCTGACTTTAGGTATGGAAAAAAGAAAAATATCCCTTGTACTTTTCTTTGAAACACTGATAATTGGCATAATATCCCTTATAGTTGGGTTAATAATTGGCACAGCATTTTCTCAATTAATGAGCATAGTTGTGGCAAATATGTTTGAGGCAGACATGCGCAAGTTTGAATTTGTATTTTCAAGAAGTGCTTGTATAAAAACACTAATATATTTTGGCATAATGTATGTTTTTGTAATGGTATTTAATACATGGACAATTGGTAAATGCAAACTTATAGATTTGCTAAATGGAAGAAAAAGAAATGAAAAAATAAAAAACAAAAATTCTATTGTATGTATAATGATTTTCATTATTTCATGGGTAGTTTTAGGTAGAGCATATTATTTAGTAACCGTTGGCGTTAATGAATTAGAAAGTTCAATGGACATTTTAATTCCAATAATGCTTGGAATTGTTGGCACATTGCTGTTTTTCTGGTCAGTATCGGGACTAATACTTAAAATCGTAATGGCGAAAAAAAGCACATATTACAAAGGTTTAAATAGTTTTGTTTTACGACAGATAAGTAGCAAAATAAATACAACAGTTGTCCAGATGACTATTATATGCATTATGCTTTTTGTAACAATTTGCGTTTTATCAAGTGCATTTTCAATTAAAAATTCTTTATCAGAAAATATTCAGAAAATGTGCCCGGCGGATGTTCAAATTACTGTTGGAAAAGAAGTAAAAAATGATGTTATAAATAATAAGCAGGTGAAGGTAAAGAGCATATTGGAAAGCGCTGGCTGTAAGATAGAAGATGAGTTTAGCGAATATGTGGAATATGATACTTATAAGACACAGAAGCTTACTTTAAGAGATGTTGTTGGAAACAGCTATAATGAAATAGCAAAAACATATAAGGGAATAACTTTAAATAGTCAGGAAGATATAATGAAAATAAGTGACTATAACAAGGTGGCAAAACTTTATGGACAAAAGACTTTTAAACTAAAAGAAAATCAATATCTTGTTGTAGCAAACTTTCAGGGAATGGTTCAATTAAGAAACATTGCGTTGAAAAATGGTGAGAAAATTAAATTAGGTGGAAAGGAATATTCTCCCCTATATAGAGAGTGCAAATATGGATTTGTTAATTTATCAGGTAATGAAGAAAATTCGGGTATCATTGTATTGCCTGACAGTGCGCTTAAAAATGCAGAAGTATATGACAGTACTTTAGTAGGAAAGTACAATACAGCGCCAAAGGATGAAATAATAAAAAACAATGACCGGATAACCAAAATAATGGGTAAGAAAACTTACAATATGATTTCGATAAATACAAAAATGGATGTAGCAGAAGCATGTATCGGGCTTGGAGCCGTAGTTACATTTATTGGCATGTATTTAGGAATTATTTTCCTGATTTCATCAGCAGCGATACTTGCATTAAAGGAATTATCTGAGTCAACAGACAATAAAGAGCGTTATTTAATGCTAAGAAAATTAGGTACAGATGACAAAATGATTAACAGGGCATTATTTAAACAGATTGGAATATATTTTATGTTTCCACTAATTATTGCCATTATTCATTCTGTTGTAGGCTTGAAATTTGCTACAACAATTTTAGCAACCTTTGGAAAAGTTGGTTTGCTTGGTTCAATTATATTAACTGCAGTTGTTTTAGTTTTAATTTACGGCGGGTATTTCTTAATAACATATTTCTGTAGCAGAAATATTATTAAGGAAAGATAAAGCAGGCAATACAAAGTTCAGTTAAAAAATAGGATAATAATGAAAAGAAGATGGAAAATAATAGTAAAATAAATATCAGACAATAAAAATTATAAATGATAAACCAATGGTAAAAAATAAGTAGTAAATAAAATGGCTGATAAATGCATATTATATTAAAAGATTTAGTGTAATATACATTTAATCAGCTATTATTATGTCTAGTAAATCATCAAAAGGAATTTTGGTGTTTACAATTTGTATGATTCTGCTGTCGTAATTGATTTTAGCAATCATACCTGTAAGTTTGATATATTCCTCTTTGCAGTAGTAGACAACTGTTATAATAGAACCTGCTTTTAAACTTTTAAGTTTAAGATTAAGTTCTTCGGCATAGTCTTGTGTAAGTTCTTTTTTGGGAACGATGATTTTCTCTTTGGAAGCTAAGGCTTCCTCAAGACCTTTTAAAGCTGAAAAAGGCATAAACTGTTTGGCACGTTCCTCTATTGGCATTTTTTGTTTTGGTTTAGATGGCATGACTTTCTCCTTAATTTTCACCACTTTTATGACCACCAATTTGTCGGTTTCTCTCAATAGCAGTGGCATTTTTTTGTAAATCCATTCCCTTAAGAACGGCATTCTTTCCAAATTTTGACTTGATTTCAATCATTGCTTTTTGAATTTTCTTATTCCGTTCCAAAGCTTCAATGTCCATAAAGAAAGTATACTGAGTGTAACCTTCAGGCATAACATTATTAAATGTAATGTTAATTCTTCTTATGCCAATGTTAGGTCTTATGATTTCCCTGTATAGATTGGTAACGGCTGGAATAATAAGTAAGTCTGAATTAGTGTTGATATCAAGTCTTGCTGTACCATGAGCAGGTTTCATGTTAAGGGCATTAGAGTAACCTACATGCAAAGTTACCGAGCCTGTAACAAGTTCCTGATCAACCAAATCAAGACAAAGAGCATCAACCATTTCCTTAACTACAAGAAGACCATCATCAAAATTGTAATCACACATAAGAACCTGACCACTTGTTAAACAGTTACTTTGTGGCTTGTAATGCTTGATTTGGTACATGGTAGTTGGCTCAATGCCAAAAGCATGGTCTATTAAAAGCTCCGCGTCAACACCAAAAGCATTGTAAAGTACGTCCTCGTTAGCTTCTGCAATATCTTTCATGGTATAAATACCCATTGTGGCAAGACGCCTTACAGTCCCCGGACCTACACGCCAAAAGTCAGTTAGTGGAGTGTGATCCCAAAGAGTTTCTTTGTATAAATCTTCATCCAAAAAGCCGATGAAATCAGGTGAATGTTTTGCTGTGATATCCAAAGCAATTTTGGCTAAGTACATATTAGTGCCAACTCCACAGGTTGCCCGTAAGCCAAAAGTGTTGTAAATATCTTCCATTATTGTACGCCCAAGTGTAATTGCATCCATTTGATAAAGGGCAAGATAATTGGTAACGTCCATAAACGCCTCATCAATTGAGTAAACGTGGATATCATCTTTTGAAATATATTTAAGATAAATACTGTAAATATCTGCGGAGTAATCAATGTATCTTTTCATACGGGGAACAACAGTAATATATTCAACATTCTTAGGAATTTCAAACAATCGGCAACGGTTTTTTATGCCGAGAGCTTTCATTGCAGGTGTAATTGCCAGACAAATGGTTTTATCTGTTCGCTCTTTATCTGCAACAACTAAATTAGTTGTCATGGGATCAAGCCCTAATTCAATGCACTCAACTGATGCATAGAATGATTTCAAATCAATACATAAATAATATTTCTCTGACAAAACAATATCTCCTAAAATTAATAATTCTCTAAAATTAATATCTTCTAAAAGTAATAATCGTCTAAAGCTAATATCTTCTAAAGTTGATAGCTTCTAAAGCTTTTGAAGTTCGTGGTACAACTTACTAATTGGAAGCCCTACAACATTATTATAATCTCCACTGATTTCCTTAACATATACTGCAAAATTACTCTGTATACCATATCCTCCGGCTTTGTCATAACAGTCACCTGTGTTGATATAGTCGTTAATTTCCTGAGATGACATTGGATACAAATGCACCTGAGTACAATCGCTGAAAGTTATATGTCTCCTTGCCTGTGTGTCAAAATCGTACACAATAGCAGTAACACCTGTATATACCTGATGGGTATTTCCCTGAATGGAATCAATCATATTATATGCTTCATTATGATTCTTAGGCTTGCCGAGAATATTGCCGTTACTGCAAACAATTGTATCGGCTCCAGTAACCATAAGGGATAAACCACCAAAAGCCATAAGAGACAAATCTACAGATTTCAAAATCATGTTAAGAACATTGTCAGCTTTTTGAAATGACAGTTCTTCCACAACTGCCTCCGGTTCAGTTTTTGTTATAACTTCTTCCATGTTAGACGCAATTATTTCAAATTCATAACCTGCCTGCTTCATAAGCTCGCTGCGTCTTGGCGACTGAGAAGCAAGTATAATCTTGGTTTTTTCTAAATTAATCATAAAAAGAGTATAACACAAATCGAATGAATGTTCACCATTAAAAATAAAAAATAAAAATTTTATGAAAACTGTTGAATATATTAGAAAACGTTATTATATTAGTAGATAGTGATTAATAGTATGGATAAAATAACGGATTTTTATAATAAATCTAAAAAAGATGATGGCAATAGAGTTAATTAACATAGGTCGTTTTCACCCATTTAAAAAGAGAGGTGAAAATTGATTTTTTTGTGATGAAATTATATAAAAAATGGGAAGTAGAAATAAAGAGAATGAATTTTATAAAAGAAAAAATAAATAAATTAAGTTTTGATAAGAAAACTGTAATAAAAGCAGTTGGTATTTTGGTGGTGTTTGCAGTTGCGATTGGAACAATTGTATTAATTGGGCATAATGGAAAAACAACGTCAAGTAAGGAAGTTCAAACAACAACAACACAGGCAGAAGTAGCTAAAACAAAAAAAGTGACTAAGACTAAGAAAACTAAAACAAAAAAGAAACAACCACTATATGGCAAAAAATATAAAAAATTAAAAATTGTTAGAGTTTACGATGATAAATCTTTCGAAGAGATAGATGATATTGATGACGATATAGCAGAAGTTTACAAGGATAAATCCATGGCAAGCGATGAGGCAGGAGTTGCTCTTGAAGGATGCGTTGTAAAGGTCGTAGAATCAGGTAAAGAGTGGACTAAAATCAAGTCAGGTAAAGTAGAAGGCTACATTGAGAGCAAGTATGTTGTAAAGGGAAAAGAAGCTAAAAAAGTGCTACTTAGAACAGAGCATGTAATTGCAAAAATAAAGTCAGAAAACGTAGCTATAAGAAAAGACGGCAACAAGAAGGCAGCATCAATAGGTGTGGCTTACAAAAAGACAGAATATCCTATTGTTGAAATTAGCAAAAATGAAAAATGGGTAAAAATAAAAAGGTCTGAAGCAGTAACAGGGTGGATTCCGGCAGGACAAATGACTTTGAAGGTACAAAAAGAAAAAGTATATACTTCTGAGGAGTATGATGAGATGGTAGATACCCAGTGGACTGGTGGTATTGTTGGTTATAGTCTGGCCGAAAAAGATTTGCCTAAAAAAGGTGAAGCAAGGGACTTGATAAAGTATGCTTCAAAATTCCTTGGAAACAGATACGTTTGGGGTGGTACAAGCTTAACAAGAGGCGCTGACTGTTCAGGATTTGTACAGTCTGTTTTTAGAAAGTTCGGTCGTTATCTTAACAGAACAGCAGCAGAACAGGCAAAAAACGGAAGCGCAGTCTCATTAAACAAATTAAAGTCCGGAGATTTGGTTTTTTATCACACAGACAAAAGAGATAAAAACAGAATCAGTCATGTGGCAATTTATATTGGAAATGGAAAAGTAATACATTCCGCCAATAGAAAAGTCGGTATGGTAATTAGTGCGGTAGGAAGTCCATGTGCAGCAAGAAGAATTTTAACAGCGGAGAATCTAAAGTTAAAATCAAAAAAAGAAGTGGAGACAAAAAAAGCTAAAAAGAAAAAAGAAACTAAACATAAAAGTAAGGATAAGACAAAGGAAGAGCAAACCACAAAAGCTCAACCTGAAACAAAAAATCCTGAAACGGAAACAAAGAATACAGAGTCTGAAACAACAAAAGAAATTGAGACAACAATAGAAGAAAACAGTAGTGAAATTTAACTCACTACTGTCTTTTTAAACGCTCTTTTAATCTGTCTAAAAATTCCTTTGAGGCACCGCTAAATATTTGATATCTTTTCCATATAATTGAAAGATTAAGTGTGGTTTCCGGTTCCAGTGGGACAAAACAAAGATTATTAAAATGTATAATCCATATCATAGAGCGCCTGAACAGAAATTTGTAGAAGCGATAAACAAATATATAGAAAATCAACCTAAAAAATCTGCGTTGAAAGAGTATATATTAATCTTTATTTTTTACTTGATATATGGTATTCTAATTCTAGGTTTTGACTAAAATCGGTTATAAATAAAGAAAGGAATGTAAATGCAAAATTTATTTTGTGTTTACGTCTTTTATTTGTGTAAATACTAATAAAGGACTAGGTGAGAAGAATGAATAGAGTTTTACTTAAATTAAGTGGTGAAGCTTTGGCAGGAGATAAGAAGACAGGTTTTGATGAAGAAACCTGTGTGGCTGTTGCAAAGCAGGTAAAGGTTATAGTAGATAAAGGGGTTCAGGTTGCAATTGTTATCGGTGGTGGTAACTTTTGGAGAGGACGTACAAGCAATAAGATTGACAGACCAAAGGCAGACGGGATTGGTATGTTGGCAACAATTATGAATTGCATGTATGTTTCTGAAATATTTAGAACAGAAGGTATGGATACTAATGTATATACACCGTTCTTATGTGGAACTTGGACAAAACTTTTCTCAAAAGATGAAGCTGTTGCAGATTTAAATGCAGGTAAGGTTGTATTTTTTGCAGGCGGTACAGGACATCCATATTTTTCAACAGATATGACTATGGTCCTTCGTGCAATTGAAATTGAAGCAGATTGTATTTTAGGAGCTAAGGCAATTGACGGAGTTTATGACAGTGATCCTGCAGTTAATCCTAATGCAAAGAAATATGATGAATTACCTATTTCAAAGATTGTTGACGACAGACTTGGTGTAATTGATTTAGCTGCAAGTGTTCTTGCAATGGAAAACAAAATGCCAATGTTATTGTTTGGTCTCAACGAAGAAGACAGTATTAATAAAGCAGTTTCAGGCGAAAAGATTGGTACAAAAATTACAGTAGAATAAGAATATTGCAGATTAAGATATTTAAGAAAAAACTTTTAAGGAGATTATTTATTATGGAAGAATTATTAATGACTTACGAAGAAAAAATGGAGAAGTCTTTAAAAAATTTGGATGACGAATTTGGAGCAATTAGAGCAGGTAGAGCTAATCCAAGAGTGTTAGACAGAATTACAGTTGATTACTACGGAGCACCTACACCACTTCAGCAGGTAGGTAACATATCCGTACCGGAAGCAAGAGTAATTGCCATTAAGCCATTTGATCCTTCAATTTTAGGTGATATTGAACACGCACTTATGGCATCAGACATTGGTATTACACCAACTAATGATGGAACAGTTATCAGACTTGTATATCCTGAATTAACAGAAGAGAGAAGAAAAGAACTTGCAAAGGATATTAAGAAAAAAGGCGAAAATGCAAAAGTTGCAATCAGAAACATAAGAAGAGATGCAATTGATGCAATTAAGAAAAAAGGAAAAGAAGATTCAATTTCAGAAGATGAAATTAAGGGATATGAAGATGATGTTCAAAAGAGCACAGATGCATATGTAAAGAAGATTGATGATGCAATTGATGCTAAGTCAAAAGAAATCATGACAGTTTAATTTTGAATTAATGACAAAGAGGAAACGGTGCGTTTCCTCTATTTTCAGTTATTGAAAGAACTTATAAATGAGTAAGGAGACCGGGATGGCAGAGAAAATTGATTTAACAGGAATGAACATTCCAAATCATGTTGCCATTATTCTTGATGGAAATGGCAGATGGGCAAAAAAGAGATTTTTACCTAGAAAAGCAGGACATGCCGCAGGTGCAAGAACAGTAGAAAAAATACTCGAAGATGCACATGATATTGGTATTAAATATATAACAATGTATGCTTTTTCAACAGAGAATTGGAACAGACCACAGGATGAAGTGGATGCACTTATGAAACTTCTTAGAAAGTATTTATCGGACTGTATAGAAAGAGCAAATAAGAATAATATGCGTTGTATGGTTATTGGCGATAAAACAAGATTAGATGACGATATTGTTGCCAAAATCAATGAATTAGAAGAGTGTTCAAAATATAATGATGGCATAACATTTATTATTGCACTTAATTATGGTAGCAGAGACGAAATAAGAAGAGCTACAACAAAGATGGCAATGGACTGTAAGGAAGGAAAGTTAAATCCTGAGGATATAACAGAAGATACAATTAGCAGTTATTTAGACACAAGAGGAATTCCTGATCCTGATTTGTTGATTAGAACAAGTGGAGAAATCAGATTATCTAATTATTTATTGTGGCAGTTAGCATATACAGAATTTTATTTTACAGATGTATTATGGCCTGATTTCAACAAAGAAGAACTAAAGAAAGCAATAGTAAAATACAATCAGCGTGACAGACGTTTTGGAGGAGTTAAGTAAAATGGTTTTAAGTAAATTTGCAAATAAATCTTTTTTTACAAGATTAATTAGTGGCATTGTTTTAGTTGCACTTATTCTTGTGACAATTATACCGGGAGGAAACATTTTATTTTTCTTTAATATGTTTTTGTCAGTTGCAGCTTTGTATGAATTGTATAAAGTGTTAGGCTTGGAAAATAAACTACCGGGTATTACAGGATATATTGCGTTAATAGTTTATTATGCGTTGATTTACATAGGAAAAGAAGATTATGTAATTACATTACTTGTTGTATTTTTAATTTGCTTATTGGCAGAATATGTATTTATGTTTCCTAAATATAAAACAGAGGAAATTTCAAATGCAATAATGTGTATGTTATATGGCGGAATACTATTGTCATATATTTATTTAGTGAGAAATGGAGAAAACGGAACTTATTTAGTTTGGTTGATTTTCTTATGCTCATGGGCAAGTGACACATGTGCGTATGTTGCAGGCGTAGCTTTTGGAAAACATAAGATGGCACCGGTTTTAAGCCCTAAAAAGTCAGTTGAGGGTGCTGTTGGCGGTGTAGTTGGAGCAGCGGCGTTAGGTGCAATTTATGCAGCAGTATTTTCAGATAAAATTAACTTAAGTATTAATCCTGTAATTGCGTGTGCAATTATATGTGCCATAGGTGCATTAATTTCTATGATTGGCGATTTGGCAGCGTCAGCAATTAAGCGTAATCATGATATCAAGGATTACGGAAAATTAATTCCGGGACATGGCGGAATTATGGATAGATTTGACAGTGTTATTTATGTGGCACCAATTATTTGGATATTAATACAATTGTTTTAAATTTTTAGAGGAAAGATAAATGAAGAATATTTCAATTTTAGGCTCTACAGGTTCAATAGGAACACAGACTTTAGATATAGTTAGAGCAAATGATGATTTAAACGTTGTGGCAATTGCTGCAGGCTCAAATATTAAAGCGTTAGAAGAGCAGGTTAGGGAATTCAATCCTGAATTGGTTTGCGTCTATAACGAGGAAGCAGCGAAGAATTTAAAAACAGCCATAAATGATACTAATACAAAAGTAGTAACAGGCATGGATGGCTTGATAGAGGCGGCTACAATAAAAAGTGCCGAAATAGTAGTAACGGCATTTGTTGGCATGATTGGAATAAGACCAACATTAGAGGCAATTAAGGCAAAGAAGGATATTGCACTAGCTAACAAGGAAACTCTTGTTACAGCAGGTCATTTGGTAATGAAGGCTGCAAAAGATAATGGTGTTAAAATATTGCCGGTTGACAGTGAACACAGTGCAATTTTTCAGTCATTAAACGGAGAAAATCCAAAGGAAATTGATAAGATTTTATTAACAGCATCAGGTGGACCATTTAGAGGCTACACAAGAGAACAGATGAAAAATGTTAAAGTTGAGGATGCCTTAAAACATCCAAATTGGTCTATGGGACAAAAAATAACCATCGACTCTGCTACAATGGTTAATAAAGGACTTGAAGTAATTGAGGCAAAATGGTTATTTAACGTGGACATTGACAATGTAAAACCAATAGTTCAACCACAGAGTATTATACACTCCATGGTGCAGTTTAAGGATGGGGCAGTTATAGCGCAACTAGGAACTCCTGATATGAGGCTTCCAATTCAGTATGCATTATACTATCCTGAAAGAAGATATTTATCAGGTGACAGACTGGACTTTGCAAAAATTGGTCAGATAACTTTTGAGGAACCTGACTTAAATAATTTTGTTGGTCTAAAAATGGCTTTTGAAGCAGGTAGAATCGGTGGCTCAATGCCAACAGTATTTAATGCAGCAAATGAAAAGGCAGTTGCAAAGTTTTTAAACAGGGAAATTAGTTTTCTGGAAATAACAGACATAATACAATACTGTATGGAAAATCACAAAGCACTTGAGAATCCGACAGTAGAACAAATATTAGAAATAGAGGGATGGGCTTATGAACTCATTGAGAAAAGGTGGTAATTAATGGAGACAGCAATCAGTATAATTATAGCATTAATAATTTTTGGCTTATTAGTTTTAATACATGAATTTGGTCATTTTATTGTGGCAAAGAAAAACGGTGTATTTGTAAATGAATTTTCAGTAGGTATGGGACCTAGAATTTTAAGTAAAGTTGCAAAAAGCGGCACAAGATATTCCTTAAAGATTTTACCTTTAGGTGGTTCCTGTGCAATGCTTGGAGAAGATGAAGATAACGAAGAGGAAGGCTCTTTTAATTCAAAATCAATCTGGGCGAGAATGGCAATAGTATTTGCAGGTCCGTTTTTTAATTTCATATTAGCTCTTTTACTTGCGTTTATTGTAATAGGAGCAAAGGGTGCGGATGTATCATATGTTACAAATGTTGACAAGGCGTCACCGGCGTATGAAGCAGGACTTAGACAGGGAGACAGAATCGTTAAGTATAATGGCGCTCATGCAACACTTGGAAGAGAAATATACTTAGAAGATTATGTTAATCCATTAAACGGTGACGACATAACAGTATCTTTTGTTAGAAATGGTGAGACAAAGACAATTAAGTATTCACCTGAAATTGAAAAAAGATATATAGTAGGTATGCAGTATGCACCAAGCGATGCAGAAGCTGAAATAACTCAGGTAACAAGAGGTTCAGCGTTCTTTAAGGCGGGCGTTCAGGCAGGAGACGTAGTTACTGAAATTGACGGCACTGCAATCAAAACAGGCAATGACATAAACGATTATTTAACAGAGCATCCTTTTGGTGAAAATGAAGTTAAGATTACTTTGGACAGAAAAGGAAAAACTGTAAATGTAACTGTTAAACCTATAATGACAAAGATTGCAAGCAGGGGCTTTGATTACAACATTGGAAGAGAAAAACAGTCTATAGGCGGCGTAATCAAGTACAGCTTTACAGATGTAAGATACGAAATAGCAACAGTTTTAAAGAGCTTAAAAATGTTAGTTACAGGAAAGGTATCAGCAAACGAAATTTCCGGACCTGTTGGTATTGTTAATGTAATTGGCAATACTTATTCAACAGCTAAGTCTCAGGGAACAACTGTAACTATTTTATCCTTGATTAATTTGGCAATAATGTTAAGTGCCAACTTAGGTGTAATGAATTTATTACCATTACCTGCATTAGACGGTGGAAGATTATTCTTATATATTATTGAGGTTATCACTAGGAAGAAGATTCCAAAGGATAAGGAAGGTATGATACATTTCATTGGATTTATTTTATTAATGGCATTAATGGTATTTTTATTATTTAATGATATTAGAAAATTAATTTAAATTATGATTTATCGGATAGGTGAAGATTATGTATAGAGATAATACGAAAGTAATTAGAATTGGAAATAAAGTTATTGGTGGAGGAAATCCAATAATGATTCAGTCAATGACTAACACAAAGACTGAAGATGTGGAAGCTACAGTAGCTCAAATAAAAGAATTAGAGGCTAGTGGATGTGATATTATCAGATGTGCGGTTCCAACAATGGAAGCTGCTAAGGCAATTGCGGAAATTAAAAAGCAGATTTCAATACCACTTGTAGCAGATATACATTTTGATTATAGGCTTGCCATTGCTGCCATGGAAAACGGAGCTGACAAGATTCGTATTAATCCGGGAAACATTGGCTCTGTAGACAAGGTTAAGGCTGTAGTGGAAGTGGCTAAGGCGAAAAATATTCCTATTAGAGTTGGTGTAAACAGTGGCTCGTTAGAAAAAGATATTTTAGAAAAATATGGTAAGGTTACAGCGGAAGGTTTAGTTGAAAGCGCTTTAGACAAAGTAAAAACAATCGAAGATTTAGGTTATGATAATCTTGTTATCAGTATTAAATCTTCTGATGTAATGATGTGTGTTAAAGCCCATGAATTAATAGCTACAAAGACTAATTATCCACTACATGTTGGAATTACAGAATCAGGAACAGTTACATCAGGAAATATTAAGTCAGCCATAGGACTGGGCCTTATTTTAAATCAGGGAATTGGCGATACAATCAGAGTATCCCTTACTGATAATCCGGTTGAGGAAATTGCCAGTGCCAAACTTATTTTAAAAACATTAGGTTTAAGAAAAGGTGGCATATCAGTTGTTTCATGTCCTACTTGTGGTAGAACTCAAATTGATTTAATTGGTTTGGCAAAACAAGTGGAAAAAATGGTGTCAAAGTATGACTTAGACATTAAAGTTGCTGTAATGGGATGTGTGGTTAATGGACCCGGTGAGGCAAGAGAAGCTGATCTTGGAATAGCAGGAGGAAAAGGAGAAGGTCTTTTGATTAAAAAGGGCGAAATAGTAAAGAGAGTTCCTGAAAACGAATTATTAAACACACTGGAAAAGGAATTAAAAAACTGGAGGAATTAAATTGGCAAAAAAGAACTTTTTAGAAGTTTTTGATAATCTTCAGTTAAATGATGAATTACGAGGTATTTTAGAATTAGTAGATATAACGAGAATTGTTACTAATACAGAACATACCAAAATAAGAATCTATATTGAAAGCAGCAGACTTATTGAAAAGTCTGCTATTTTCAAAATTAGGGAAGAATTAGCAAGAACTTTAAGAACAGGCAAAAAGATAGGTATAGAAATTATAGAGAAATATTATTTGTCTGCTCAGTATACAACGGAAAACTTATTTGAAATATATAAGGATAGTATTGTGCTTGAATTAAATGAACATAGTCCCATAATTGCTACTATGTTAAAGAAGGCACCAACATCCTTTGATGAGAAAGGCAGACTGGTTATTAATCTGGAATCAAGTATTATTTCGGAAGCCAGAATGAAAACTTTAAAGGATACAATTGAGAGAATTTTTAGAGACAGATTTAGTATGCCTTTAGAAGTTAAAATCAAAAAGCATGCCATTGACGGAAATAGATACGCTAAACGAAACGCTAAACGTTTGAAAAATGAAGTGGATGTTCTTTTAAGCAAAAATGAAGAGAAGCAACCGGAGGAAGCAAAGAAGGTAGAAGAGAGACCTAAAAGACTTAAAAAGGCTACATATTCAGATAATCCTGAAGTGGCATACGGAAGAGACTTTAAATTTGATTCAGACACAGCCTTATGTGATGTGTTTGAGGGAACAGGCGAGTGTGTGGTTAAAGGTCAGGTTATGACCATGGATGACAGAGAATTAAGATCAGGAAAATACCTTGTCAGCTTAGAGATAACAGATTTCACAGATAGTATTGCAGTAAAGATTTTCTTAGGAGATGAAAATGCCAAGAAGGAATTTACTTCAAAGGTAAAAAAGAATACTTTTGTAAGAATCAAAGGTGTTGCGATGTATGACACCTATGACAGACAGGTGGAAATCAGCCGTGTGGATGGTATGAAGGTTATACAGCCGTTTTCAACTGAAAAGAGAAAAGATACTGCAGTGGAAAAAAGAGTGGAACTTCATTGTCATACCAAAATGAGTGATATGGATGGTGTAAGTAACTGTAGCGATTTAGTAAGACGTGCTTATGAATGGGGACATAGAGCGATTGCCATAACAGACCATGGCGTAGTACAGGCATTTCCCGATGCCTGGCATGAGTATTGTGACATTAAGAAGGAATGTTCAAAGGTAGGAAAAGATTGTGACTTTAAGGTAATATATGGTGTTGAAGCTTATCTGGTAGATGACTTGAAAGATATGATTGTTAATCCCAGAGGTCAGAGCTTAGATGACACATACGTTGTATTCGACTTGGAAACAACAGGATTTAGTGCAAAAAGTGACAGGATTATTGAAATTGGAGCTGTAAAGGTACAAAATGGAAAAATAATTGACCGTTTTAGTACATTTGTTAATCCTGAAATACCTATACCTCTTAGAATTGAAAAATTAACAAGTATTAATGACAATATGGTTATTGATGCTCCTAAGATAGAAGAAATTTTACCTTCATTTATGGAATTTTGCGAAGGCTCAGTAATGGTTGCCCACAATGCAGACTTTGACATGAGTTTTATTGCAGCTAATTGCGAGAGAATTGGCTTGCCATGTGATTTTACAATCGTTGATACAGTTGCAATGTCAAGATATTTGATTATAGGACTTGGAAAATACAAATTAGACAGAGTTGCCAAGGCATTGGGAATTGTTCTTGAAAATCACCATAGAGCTGTAGATGATGCAGAGTGTACAGCTCTTATTTTCCTAAAACTTTGTAAGATGTTAAAGGATAAAGGAATTAATAATCTTGATGAAGTAAACAAAGAAGGAAAAAAGTCAGACAATCTTATAAATAAGCTTCCTGCACATCACGCAATTATTTTGGTTAAAAACCAGACAGGAAGAGTTAATTTATATAAGTTAGTATCTATTTCCCATATAGATACTTTTGCCAACAAAAGACCACGTATATTAAAAAGTGATTATTTAAAATACAGCGAAGGTCTGATGATTGGAAGTGCCTGTGAGGCAGGTGAATTATATCAGGCTATATTACATGGAAGAACTCAGCAGGAAATTGCAAGGTTAGCAGAATTTTATGATTATTTTGAAATTCAACCTTTAGGCAACAATGAGTTTATGTTAAAAACAGGTAATCCTGATATAGATAATAAGAAAAAATTCTTAGTTGATTCAAGGGAAGAACTAAGAGAGATTAACAGGAAGATAATTGAACTGGGAAGAAAATTTAATAAAATAACAGTTGCTACATGTGATGTTCATTTTATGGATCCGGAAGATGAAATTTATCGTAGAATCATACAGTATGGCAACGGATTTAAAGATGCAGATAATCAGGCACCTTTATATTTGAGAACAACAGATGAGATGCTTGGCGAGTTTGATTATTTGGGTAGTGATTTAGCAGAAGAAGTTGTAATTACAAATCCAAACAAGATTGCAGATATGATAGAAAATATTTCACCAATTCATCCTGATAAATGTCCACCGGTTCTTGATAATTCGGAAGAAAACCTGAGAAATATCTGTTTCCAAAAAGCTCATGAAATTTACGGCGAAGATTTACCGAAAATTGTTGAAGATAGATTGGAAATTGAACTGGATTCTATTATTGGTAACGGTTATGCGGTTATGTACATTATGGCTCAGCGATTAGTTTGGAAATCAAATGAAGATGGATATTTGGTAGGTTCAAGAGGATCTGTTGGTTCATCTTTTGCAGCTACAATGTCAGGTATTACAGAATGTAATCCTTTAGCCCCGCACTATTATTGTGAGAAGTGCAAAAGTTCATTTTTTGAGGATGAGTACAGAGCACCTGAAGGGACACCTATAGATGAAATTAAAAAGATTCAGGCAACAATTAAAGAGGAAAGAGCAGAGGGTGGTCTTGGATTTGACTTGCCTGATGCAGTATGTCCACACTGTGGAGAAAAACTTCATAAGGATGGCTTGGAAATTCCTTTTGAAACATTCCTTGGATTTGGTGGTACAAAGGAACCGGATATCGACCTTAACTTCTCCGGTGAATACCAGGGAAATGCACATGCGTATACAGAAGTTATGTTTGGTAAGGGCCACACATTTAGAGCGGGAACATACGCAGGTGTAGCCGAGAAAACTGCATTTGGTTATGTGAAAAATTATTACGATGACCATAACGAGATTAAGCGTACTGCGGAAATTGACAGAATAGCAAGAGGCTGTACAGGAATCCGTAGAAGTACAGGTCAGCATCCTGGTGGAATTGTTATTGTTCCAAGGGATAAGGAAATATATGAATTTACGCCAATACAGAAACCAGCTAACGATATGACGGTAGATACAATAACTACTCATTTTGAATACCATGCAATTGATGCAAACCTGTTAAAGTTAGATATTCTCGGACATGATGATCCAACAATGATTCGTCGACTTGAAAAACTAACAAACACTAATGTTCAAACGGATGTGCCTTTTGATGACAAAAATGTAATGTCATTATTCCTTGGCCCTGAGGCTTTAGGAATTACAAGCGATGACATTGACGGCTGTCCAACAGGTTCCCTTGGTTTACCTGAACTGGGAACAGATTTCGTTATTCAAATGTTAGTAGATACTAAACCTACAAAAATTGCCGATTTAGTTAGACTTGCAGGCTTGTCTCATGGTACTGACGTGTGGCTGGGTAATGCACAGACACTTATTCAGGAAGGCAAGTGTACAATTTCTACTGCTATATGTACTAGAGATGATATTATGGTTTACCTAATGGATAAAGGTATAGAGCCACAGGTAAGTTTTGATATTATGGAACATGTTAGAAAGGGTAGAGGTCTTCTTACTTTTACAGACAAGGAAACAGGAGAAGACAGGAAGGAAGAAGATGTAATGCGTGAACATAATGTACCTGAATGGTATATTTGGTCATGTAAAAAGATTAAGTATATGTTCCCTAAGGCACATGCGGCTGCTTACATTATGATGGCTTTACGTGTTGCCTGGTACAAGGTGTATCACCCATTGGCATATTATGCAGCATATTTTGGAATTCGAGCAAAAGCTTTTGACTATGAAACAATGTGTCAGGGAAAAGAAAAACTTGAATACTTTATGGCAGATTTAAAACGTAAGAAGAATAATCATGAAGCATCTAAGAAAGATGAAGATTCTTTAGGTGACATGAAGATTGTTCAGGAAATGTATGCAAGAGGATTTGAGTTCTTACCGTTGGATATTTATACTGCAAAGGCTCATGAGTTCCAGATAATAGATGGTAAGTTAATGCCTAGCTTGGATTCTATTGAAGGACTTGGAGAAAAAGCGGCAGATGCTTTAGTAGAAGCAGTTGGAAATCAGAATGGACCATTTGTTTCTAAAAATGATTTAAGACAGAAAAGTAAGTTAAGTAAAACAGTAATAGATACAATGTCAGATTTGGGATTGTTAGAAGGAATGCCTGAAGACAGTCAGTTGTCTATTTTTGATTTTTAATTTTATGAGTTTCAAATTTCAAATTTAATTTTGAATTATAAATTTAAATTTAATTTTAAGTTTGAAATTTGAAATTTTGAATTTTTATAAAATAAAAGACAAAGAAAAAGCACTGCATACCGAATGTTCGGTAGCAGTGCTAACTAAAAGGAAAATACATCTTTTAAAAAAGATGTAAAATGAAAAAAATAAAAATAATAATAAAACAAAAAGAAAAATAACTCATATGGGAATCGAACCCAATTATTAACTAAGACCACTCGAGCTAACAATGAATATTATATCACAAAATTGTTATAAGTAAAGAAAAAATTACAAAAATATTGCTAAATTTTACAATTATTGCAAGTGCTATAACATTTGTATCAAAATTGAAAAAATCGTGTTGCTTTATACATTGCAAAATGCAACGGAAAATATCACACGAAATATCACACGAAATATCACACGAATAGTTTTAAATACAAGAAAAGCCCTTAAAATAAGGGCATAAAAAACAGCTCGTACGGGAATTGAACCCGTGATTCCGCCTTGAGAGGGCGGCGTCTTAACCACTTGACCAACGAGCCTGAAAAATGTTACTGTATTATTATAAACAGCAAAAGGGATTTTTGCAAGTGATTTTTGAAAGGATTTAATTTATGGACTGGATATACGGAAAAACAATTCTTATAACAGGGGCATCCTCAGGATTAGGAAGAGCCATGACGCTACAGCTAATCAGAGAGCATGGATGTATGGTTTTAGGAATTGGACAATCTGAAGAAAAAATGAAAAGTTTAATAGAAGAACTGTCTTATTTAAGAGATCAGTTTAAATATTGGATTTTTGACGTGAGCCAGGAAGAAAATTGGAATACATTTAGAGAAGAACTTACTTATAATAATATAAACGTTGATTTGCTAATTAATAATGCAGGTATGTTATTACCTTTTGAGAAGTCAGTTAATTATACGGAAGAGCAGGTTAAGAGATGCATGGACGTTAATTTTAACAGTTGCAGATATTCCATTAACGCAATGCTACCTATATTAAGAAAGTCCACTATGGCAGGGATTGTTAATGTATCAAGTTCAGGAGCGCTTGCACCTTTAGTTGGAACAGGTGTCTATAGTGCAAGCAAAGCCGCAGTTAAAGCTTATACAGAAACTTTAATAGGGGAACTTGGAAGAGAAATGTACATAGGATATGTGTGTCCGGGATTTATAATGACAGACATATTTAGAAGTCAATATTACAAGACAGAAAGCAAGTTGATGAAAATTATTGCAAATAATGTTGATAAAGTTGCTGCAAAGATTATAAAAAAGATAATAAAACAGAAAAATAGAATAATAGTAGGAAAAGATGCAAAGTTTATGAACTTTACTTCAAAATTCTTTCCGGTATTAGGGTTAAAATTTTATGAGCAGTTTATCAAACATACAAAAATAGATATTTTTGAAAATGTAAGATAGTAGTCAGATAAGATTGCACAATATTAAAGTTAAGAATAAATATTATAATTTTAACAGATATAAAAGTTGGAATCAATGAAGGCAGCTGAAAGTTGCAGATGAATTTTACAATGAAAGTTACGATTTTTACAGGGGTTGACAGGAAAATAATAACGTCGTATACTATGTAGTGAATATTGACTAGCGTAGAAGGAGCGAACCGCAAAGGTTCGCTCTTTGTTATGTAGTTAAATTTTTCAAAGAACATTAGAAAATGTTCTTTATAATAAAAGATACTAACAAACACAGCAAAGTCAAATAAGGAGGTTAAGGTGTCTAGAAAAGAAGAATACGAAGCAAAGACAGAAGCACTACTGTTACCCATTGTTGAAGAAAAAGGGTATGAAATGGTAGATGTGGAATATGTTAAAGAAGGAAGCAACTGGTATTTAAGAGCTTTTATTGATAAGCCGGGTGGAATCACAATTAATGATTTAGAAGGCGTAAGCCGTAAGTTAAGTGATTTACTTGACGAAGAAGACTTTATTAGCGATGCTTACATATTAGAAGTAAGTTCACCAGGACTTGGTCGCCCACTGAAAAAAGACAGAGATTTTGACAGAAGTATTGGCGAGGAAATTGAAGTACATTTATATAGAAGCCTTAACGGAAACAAACAGTATGTAGGTTTATTGAAATCTTATGACAAGGATACAATTACTATAGAAGATGAAGATGGAAGTGAGATTGCTCTTGATAGAGTGAATGTTTCACTTGTTAGATTAACTATTGATTTTTAGGAGGATATTGGAAAGATGAACAATGAATTAATTGCAGCATTAGACGTGTTGGAAAAGGAAAAAGGTATTAGCAAGGAGTCTTTATTTGAAGCTATTGAAAGTAACTTGGTAGTTGCTTACAAGAACAACTTTAATAAAGCAGATAACGTAGCAGTAACAATGGATAGAGAAACAGGTGATTTCCATATTTATTCTCAGAAAGAAGTAGTTGAAGAAGTTATGGATCCTGTATGTGAAATCTCATTGGAAGATGCAAGAAATATTAAGGCATCATACGACATTGGAGATTCAGTTAATGTAGAAATTCAGTCAAAGGATTTTGGTCGTATTGCTACACAGAGTGCTAAGAATGGTATTTTACAGAAGATTAGAGAAGAAGAAAGAAAGAGTCTCTATGAAGAATATTATGAAAAGCAGGATGATATTATTACAGGTACAGTTCAGAGAATTAACGGAAAGAACATTAGCGTAAACATTGGAAAAATCGATACTGTATTAATGGAAAAAGAACAGTCTAAGGGAGAATACTTTAGACCAAATGATAAAATTAAATTATATATTACTGAAGTAAAAGATAATGGTAGAGGACCTAGAATTAATGTTTCAAGAACTCATCCGGGACTTGTTAAGAGATTATTCGAACAGGAAGTAACAGAAATTCAGGACGGAACAGTTGAAATTAAGAGCATTGCAAGAGAAGCAGGTTCAAGAACAAAGATGGCTGTTTGGTCAAATAATGAAGCAGTTGATCCTGTTGGAGCTTGTGTAGGTATTAACGGCGCAAGAGTAAATGCAGTAGTTGAAGAATTACAGGATGAAAAAATCGATATCATTAACTGGAGTGAAAACCCAGCTATCTTAATTGAAAATGCATTAAGCCCATCAAAAGTTATTGCAGTTTTAGCAGATCCTGATAATAAGGAAGCTTTAGTTGTAGTTCCTGATTTACAGTTATCATTAGCAATTGGTAAAGAAGGACAGAATGCAAGACTTGCAGCTAAGCTTACAGGTTTTAAGATTGATATTAAGAGTGAGTCACAGGCAAAAGAAGAAGGCATTCAGTATGTTTTCGATGAAGATGATTATTATGATGATGACGAGTATTATGATGGAGAGTATTACGATGACGAATACTACGACGGAGAATATTACGATGATGAATATGATGAAGAAAGCGAAGAAGCTGATTCAGTAGAAGAAGCATCAGAGGAATCAACAGAAGAATAGTAACTGATGGCTTCAATTAGAACATAGGAGATTATGGCATGGGGCAGAATAGAAAAATACCAATGCGAACATGTATTGGTTGCAGACAGTCAAAGGAAAAAAAAGAGCTAATAAGAATTGTTAGAGACAAGGAAAACAACGTTTTTGTTGACTTAACAGGAAAACAAAACGGTAGAGGTGCATATATATGTGAAGATGTGCATTGTTTGGAAAAAGCCATGAAAACAAAAGCTTTGGAAAAAACATTAAAGGTATCCGTTGACAGTGAAATTTTTGAAAAATTAAAAGAACAGTTAGGAGATACAAATGAATAAAGTTTTTTCAATGATAGGCTTGGCAACCAGGGCTGGAAAAACTGTTGCAGGTGAATTTTCTGTAGAAAAAGCGGTAAAACAAAAGAAGGCATGGTTGGTTATTGTCTCAGAGGAAGCTTCAGATAATACAAAGAAACTGTTTTTTAACAAGTGCAAATATTATAAGATTCCATGTTTTGTTTACGGAAGTAAGCAGGAATTAGGCGAGGCAACTGGAAATGACAGTCGTGCGTCAATAGCCATAACGGACAGAGGATTTAGTGAAACCATCAACAGATTGTTAGAAAGTTAGACGGAGGTAGTATATGTCAAAGATGAGAGTACATGAATTGGCCAAAGAATTAGATATAAAAAGTTCAGAGATTATAGAAGTGCTTGGAGAAAAAGGAATTGATGTAAAAGCTCAAAGTTCAATTGACGAAGCTTCAATTGAAATTGTGAAAAAGAAGTTCCATTCAGCAAAATCTGAAAATAAAAAAGAAGAAAAGGCAAAACCTAGAGTTTTAATTACAAGCAAAGGTGTTGTTAAGACAGGTGAAAGAAGAAGACGTAGACATAGTAGTGATGGAGAGCATAAACATCGTTCGAAACATTCTTCTGAAGTAAAAGAAGAAGTAAAGGAAAATGTTAAGCCTAACGAAACAGTTGAAAAGGCAGTTGAAGAAAAGACAACTCCAAAAGATACAACTGTTCAGGCTAAAGAAACTACTCCTAAGGCAGAAGAAAAGAAACCTGTAGAAGTAAAAGAAGTGGCAAAAGAAGTGGTAAAGGAACCTGTAAAGGAACCTGTAAAAGAGGTGGAAAACAAAGAAAATAAAATTCAAGAGGTAAATACTACGGAAAAAATGGCACAGAGAGAAACAAAACCGGCTGATAATAAACAACAGCCTAAGGAAAACAATAATAACAGACAGGTAAACAACAACAGACAGCAGAGAGATAATCGTTCAAACGACAATAGAAATAACGATAGAAACGATAATAGAAACAACGACAGAAATAACAACAGAAACGATAACAGAAACAACAATAGAAATAACAACAGAAATAACGGAAGATATAACAACGATAGAAACAATGACAGAAATAACGACAGAAACAATGGAAATCGTAAAGACAACCGTAATTTCAACAAAGACCGTAACGGAAATGGCAGAAATGACAACAGAAACAACAACGGAAACAGAAACAATGACAGAGGCAATTTCAGAAACGGAAATAATGGCAACAGACCAAACAATGATAGAGGCGGCTTTAGAAGAAATGACAGAAATGATGCCCCATCAGAACCAATTCAGGATAAGAACAGAAAGAATAGAGAAAACAAAATCCGCCAGGATAGACAGGAACGTAATAAGAAAAATTACGAAGATGGCAGAAGAGGTAAGAATGGCAAGAAGGGTGATTTCTCTAAACCTACATTAGAAAAGCCAAAGAAGAAGGAAGAAAAGAAAGAAGAAATTAAGATTATTCAGGTTCCTGAAGCTATTACAATTGGCGAGTTAGCAGAAAAGATGAAGATGACAGCATCAACACTTATTAAGAAGTTATTCTTAGAAGGAAAGATGGTTACTGTTAACACAGAAATTGATTTTGACAGTGCAGAAGAAATCGCTTTAGGATATGACATCATGTGCGAAAAAGAAGAAAAAGTAGACATGATTGAAGAACTTCTTAAAGAAGATGAAGAAGATGAATCACTTATGGTTAAACGTCCACCTGTAGTTTGTGTTATGGGACACGTAGACCATGGTAAAACATCACTTCTTGATGCAATTAGAGAAACAAATGTAATTTCAGGTGAAGCAGGTGGTATTACACAGCATATCGGTGCTTCAGTTGTAAAAATTAATGACCAGACAATTACATTCCTTGATACACCGGGACATGAAGCATTTACATCAATGCGTATGCGTGGCGCACAGTCTACAGATATTGCAATCTTAGTTGTAGCTGCTGATGATGGTGTTATGCCACAGACTGTAGAAGCTATTAACCATGCTAAGGCTGCAGGAATTGAAATAATTGTTGCAATTAACAAGATTGATAAGCCGGGTGCAAATATTGAGAGAGTTAAGCAGGGACTTGCTGAACATGAATTATTAGCATCTGACTGGGGCGGAGACGTGGAAATGGTTCCTGTTTCAGCTCACACAAGAGAAGGTATTGACGATCTTCTTGAAATGGTACTTTTACAGGCTGACGTATTAGAATTAAAGGCTAATCCAAACCGTCAGGCAAGAGGTATTGTTATTGAAGCAAAACTTGACAAAGGTAAAGGTCCTGTAGCTACAGTTTTAGTACAGAAAGGTACTTTAAAAGTAGGTGCACATATTGCAGCAGGAGCTAACCATGGTAAAGTTAGAGCCATGACAGATGATAAGGGAAATAGAATTAAGACTGCCGGTCCTTCAACACCTGTTGAAATTTTAGGTCTTAGCGGAGTTCCAAACGCAGGTGAAGTTTTCGTTTCAACAGAAACAGCTTCAGAAGCAAAAGACTTTGCTAACACATTCGTTGAAGACAGCAAGGCAAAACTTATGGAATCTAATAAATTTAGAATTTCTCTTGATGATCTTAACTCACAGATTGAAGCCGGTGAATTAAAAGAACTTAACATTATCGTTAAGGCTGACGTTCAGGGTTCAGTTGAAGCAGTTAAGCAGAGCTTACTTAAACTTTCAAATGATGAAGTTGAAGTTAAGATTATCCATGGTGGTGTTGGTGCAATTAACGAATCAGACGTTATTTTAGCATCTACATCAAATGCAATTATTTTAGGATTTAACGTAAAACCTGACACACAGGCTGAAATTACAGCAAACAATGAAAATGTTGATTTAAGACTTTACTCTGTAATTTACAATGCTATTGAAGACATTGAAAGAGCCATGAAGGGTATGCTTGAGCCAATTTATGAAGAAAAAGTTATTGGTCATGCAGAAATCCGTCAGATATTTAAGGCATCTGGTGTTGGTAACATCGGTGGTTCTTACGTATTAGACGGCTTTATGCAGAGAGGCTGTTCAGCTAGAATTACAAGAGACGGAAAGCAGATTTTCGAAGGTCCTGTTGCATCACTTAAGAGATACAAAGATGATGTTAAGGAAGTAAAAGCAGGTTACGAATGCGGTCTTGTATTTGAAGGCTTTAACGAAATTGCTGAATTAGATCAGGTAGAAGCTTACATTATGGTAGAAGTTCCAAGATAGGTTTTGATATCAGGCATAAAATAGGTCTAAACAAAATTGGTATGGCTTATTTTATGAAAAATGGATATTTTATATAGTGTATGACAATCTTTTGTATAAAGAAAGTTGGAATGATTATGAGAAAAAATAGTATTAAGAATACAAGAATAAATGGTGAAGTTCAAAGAGAACTTAGTAATATCATACGTGAGTTGAAAGACCCACGTGTTGGTATTATGACTACCGTTACAGGAGTTGAAGTTGCCCCTGACTTAAAAACATGCAAGGCATATATTAGCGTGTTAGGAGATGAGCAGGCAAAAGCCGACACAATGGCTGGTTTAAAAAGTGCAGCAGGTTTTATTAGAAGAGAACTTGCGAGAACTGTAAATTTAAGAAATACTCCTGAAATTAGATTTATTATGGATGAATCTATTGAGTACGGTATGAAAATGTCAAAAATTATTGATGACATGAAAGCTAAGGAACAGTCAGAAGAATAGGATTTAATGAAAGTGTTTCGAAAGTCCATATTTGAATGACTTGTAATGGAGAATTAAATGAAAAAAATTAATGAAATTATTGGTGATGCTAAAACAATTGGTATTGCCGGTCATATAAGACCTGACGGCGATTGCGTTGGGTCTTGTATGGCGTTATATAACTATTTAAAGAAAAACAGACCTGATTTAACAGTTCAGGTTTATCTTGAAAGTGTTGATGATAAATTTAAAATAATCAAAAATACAGAGGATATTTCAACAGAAGGCTATGATGGAACAGTCTATGATTTGTTTATATCATTAGATACAGCAAGTCTTGACAGATTAGGACAAAATCAGGGCTTTTTTGATAATGCAAAAAGAACAGCCTGTATCGACCATCATAAAAGTAATCCGGCTTATGGTGACTACAACTATATTTTGCCTGATGCAAGTTCTGCCAGCGAAGTGTTATATGATTTGTTAGATAATGAATTGTTTGACAAAGACATTGCAGAGCCAATGTATATGGGAATCGCCCATGATTCAGGTGTTTTCAGATTTCAGTCTACATCACCTAAGACTATGAGAATAGCCGCAAACATGATTGAACATGGTGTTGAAGTAAATGAAATTTTAGAAGAAACTTTCTTCAGAAAAACATATAAACAGATGATGGTTACTGCAAAAATCCAAAGTGAAGCAGTTTTAACTATGGATGGCAAATGCATTTATGGTTTCTGTACAAATGAAACCATGGAAGAATACGGCGTAACAAAAAGTGATTTAGATGCTGTAATTGGAGCAATACGAAATGTAGACGGCGTAGAAGTTGCTTTGTTTGTATATCAGCTTGATGAAAATAAGTTTAAAGCAAGTCTTCGTTCAAAAAGATATGTAGATGTAAGTGAAATTGCTGTATCCTTTGGCGGCGGCGGTCACGTTAGAGCTGCCGGATTTGATATTGAAGGAAGCTTGGAAGATGTTATTGAAAAAGTGTTGAAGAAAATCAATAACGTTATTTAATAAAAAGTAAAGAGTGAAGTTATGATTAGTGGAGTTATAAATGTATACAAAGAGCCTGGGTTTACATCCCACGATGTAGTTGCCAAGCTCAGAGGTATATTAAAGCAAAAAAAGATAGGACATATGGGAACTCTCGATCCTAATGCAGTTGGAGTTTTACCGGTGTGTTTAGGCAAGGCAACCAAGTTGTGCGATATTTTATCAGAAAAAGATAAAACTTACGAAGCAACATTGTTACTTGGAACAGAAACAAACACACAGGATACAACAGGAGAAGTTTTAAGTCAGGCAAGTGAAGAGGACTTAAAAAAATTAACTGAGGATCAGGTATTTAAAACCGTAAAAGGCTATATTGGAGAATATGACCAGATTCCACCGATGTTTTCAGCTATAAAAATTGGTGGGGAAAAATTATATAATCTGGCAAGAAGAGGCGAAGTAATTGAACGCCCACCAAGACATTGTAAAATTATTGACATTACAGTAACAAGTATGGAATTGCCAAGAGTTAATATGCATGTTACCTGTTCAAAAGGAACATACATAAGAACACTGTGTTATGACATAGGTAAGGACTTAGGTGTTGGCGGTTGCATGGAGCATTTGGTAAGAAGCAGAGTAGATAGATTTAAAGTAGAGGACTCAATTACTCTTTCTCAAATTGAAGAATTTAGAGATAATGGAACCTTGAAAGATTACATTGTACCTGCAGACGAAATGCTTGATATGTATTCAAAGTGCATGGTATCAGAGAGTGCGGAAAAATTAGTATACAATGGAAACATATTTACATCAGGAAATACTCTTCTTAAAATGAACCATAAAGAAGGTCAGACTGTAAGAGTATATACACATGATGGAAAATTTATAGGCTTATACATGTTTATTGCAGATAAGCAGATTTATAAACCAATAAAGATGTTTTTGTAAATTCGAAAATAGGAGAAGATATGCAGTGTATATCTATTGATGATAATATAAAATTAAAAAATACAATAGTTACAATTGGAAAATTTGACGGTATACATAAAGGCCATGAAAAGCTATTAGATGAGATAACAAAAAATGCTAATGGCAGACAGAAAGTTGTGTTGACTTTTGAGACATCACCAAAAGCTTTTTTGGATAATAATGCCAACAAAACAATTGTAACAGACAGCGAAAAGCAAATGCTTTGTCACAGCCATGGAATTGATGTATACATGAAAATGCCAATGAAAAAGGAATTTTTAGCATTGACTCCTGACCAATTTGTAAAAGAAATTTTAAAGGACAAAATAGGTGCTACAACAATAGTATGTGGGCCTGATTTTACATTTGGCACAAAAGCATTAGGAAATGTACAATTTCTGAAAGATAATCAGAAAAAATATGGCTACAATCTGATAGTTGTAGAAAAAGAGCAATATCATAACAAAGACATAAGCAGTACAGCCATTCGAGAAAAAATAGTGGAAGGCAAAATGCAGGAAGTTAATGATATGCTAAACCATCCATACACAATTATTGGAAAAGTTGAAGAAGGGAAAAAACTAGGAAGGCAAATAGGACTTCCAACAGCAAACATAATTCCAGAAAAAACAAAACTTTTACCACCAAAAGGAGTGTACAAAACAGTTGTAAATGTAGAAGGAAAACGCTTTGCATCAATAACAAACATCGGAGTAAATCCAACAGTGGAAAGTGGAAACCAAATAAAAGTAGAAACACACATTCTAGACTACAAAGAATACATTTACAATGAAATCGTCCAGGTAGAGTTTTACGAGTTCGTCCGCCCGGAAAGAACATTTCCAAACTTAGAAGAACTAAAAATTCAAATCGAAAAAGATATAGAATATTGTAAAAAAATATAAAGCTTTTGAATAATCGCTCCCTCAGGGGCGTATAAAAATAGAGTGTTTTAAACATGTCGCATTTCTATCTGCGCTGCGCCGCATATTAACAATCGCTACCGATAACTCAACCGCTTCGCGGTTTCAGACAATCTCTCGCGATTGTAGCTATGCTCGCTTCCATAGACGAAATGCTTCCTATCGTTTAAAACACTCTATTTTTATACGCCCCTAGGGGAGAAATTAAATAAAAAGATATATTCTATAGTATTATATTTTGCTAATCAAATTTTTTATATTCTTTTACAAGTTTAATGACTGTTCCTGAAAGGAGGAATAGCGCTATTAAGTTTGGAATTGACATAAGCCCGTTGAATGTATCAGCAATGCCCCAAATTAAGCCTAAATCCATTGTGGCTCCAACTATTGCAACTAAAGCATAAACAACCATAAATGGTTTGATTACCTTTGGTGAAAATAAAAATTCGATACATCTTGCTCCGTATAAGCCCCAACCAAGTATAGTTGAAAAAGCAAAACAACACATGGCAATTGCAGAAAAAATTGAAATCCAGTTACCATAAGTAGAAGTAAATCCAAGTATTGTAAGTTCAGCTCCGGCGTTTGCACCGTAATTAATTGTTACACCACTACAAAGTATAACAAGAGCTGTTAATGTACAAATTACAATAGTATCTGTAAATACTTCAAATATTCCAAAAAATCCCTGTTTAACAGGCTTTTGTGTATCGGCACATGCATGTGCGATTGAACCGGTACCAAGACCTGCTTCGTTAGAAAAAATTCCTCTGGAAACACCACGCTTCATACAAATAAATATGCTACCTACAACACCACCTGTAACTGAACGAGGGTTAAAGGCACCTTCAAATATCGAAGCAAATACAGTTGGCAGGTTTCCGATATTTAATATAACTACGCCAATTGCAAGTGCAATATAAAATAAAGCCATAAAAGGAACTAATTTTTCTGTAACTTTTCCGATTCGTTTAACTCCGCCCAAAAGTACAAGTGCAACTAAAACTGCAATAACAATTCCTAATATTAAATTAATCTGAGGTATTGTTTTTGAAGTGCATACATTATAGTTAAGTAATGCAGAATCAATGGCAGTAGTAATTGTATTAACCTGTGTGGCGTTACCTGTACCAAAAACAGTCAGCACTCCGAAAAGAGAAAATAGAACAGCTAAAAACTGCCATTTCTTTCCAAGACCGTTTTTTATGTAGTACATAGGACCACCAACTAAGTCCCCTTCCTGATTACGTTCTCTAAAATGTACAGCTAGAGTAACTTCAGCAAATTTGGTGCACATACCAAGTAATGCTGAAATCCACATCCAAAATACAGCTCCGGGACCACCTATGGCAATTGCCCCGGCAACGCCGGCAATATTTCCTGTACCAACAGTTGCGGCAAGAGCGGTACATACAGCCTGAAAAGGAGTAATTGAACCGTCACTGGCATCTCTTTTCTTGAAAATACGACCAATAGTTGTTTTCATGGCGTATTTAAATTTTCGTATCTGAATAAATCCGGTACGAATACTCAAATAAAGTCCAACGCCGATAATACAAACCATTGCAGGTACACCCCAAATGAAATTGTTTACTGCACTGTTAATTTCTTCAATAAGTTTTAACATAATAATAATTAACCTCACTATCTTTCGTGAATTCGCTTAAATTGCGCATACTTTGATATTGTACCATATTAAAGTGCTGGTATCAATTTAATATATATAAAGAAAGAGTTTAAAAAATATTAGAAAATTACTAGACAATTTCTTTATTATATAGTAAACTAGCAAAGTATGTTTAATGAACCTACACTAAGTAACCGGATTCTCCGACCATTACTTAAGTGCATGGGGATATATCAAAAATATTTAAGGAGGAAATTATAATGATTTCAAAGGAAGTAAAAGCTCAGCTTACAGCAGAATACGGTAAGACACCTACAGACACAGGTTCACCAGCAGTTCAGGTTGCAATCTTAACTTACAGAATTAAGGATTTAACAGAACATTTAAAGGTAAACCAGAAGGATCATCATTCAAGAAGAGGTCTTCTTAAGATGGTAGGTAAGAGACGTGGTTTACTTGATTACATCAAGGAAAACGATGTAAACGAATACAGAGCTTTAATTGAAAAATTAGGAATTCGTAAATAATTTACTAATTATGAAGTAGAAGCAAGAGAGGATATGTTCCTCCCTTGCTTTTTTTTTATATATCAATTATAATTAAAAGGCTTATGGTTGTTTACCAAAGCTTGGCAGAAGAACCAAGCCGAAGCCACTGTAAAGGACAGTAATTTTTACCGTTTTTTACAGTAGTTTCGGATTCTTCTGCAAATGAAAAATAAATATAAGGAGAAGTTACTATATAAATAAGTAACGAAAGAAGATTATGTACAAGAGTTTTAGTATGGAACTTGGTGGCAGAACTCTTACAGTAGATGTAGGAAGAGTTGCTGCTCAGGCAAATGGTGCGGCTTTTATGCACTATGGTGACACAACAGTATTGTCAACAGCTACAGCATCTGACAAACCTAGAGATGGTGTGGATTTCTTCCCATTATCAGTAGAGTTTGAAGAAAAGATGTATTCAGTAGGAAAAATCCCTGGTGGATTTAATAAAAGAGAAGGAAAGGCTTCAGAGAACTCAGTTCTTACAGCACGTGTTATTGACCGTCCTATGAGACCTTTATTCCCAAAGGATTACAGAAACGATGTTTCTCTTAACAACTTAGTAATGTCAGTTGATCCTGAATGCAGACCTGAATTAGTTGCAATGTTAGGTTCAGCTATTTCAACATGTATTTCAGATATTCCATTTGACGGACCATGTGCAATGACACAGATTGGTTTAGTTGATGGTGAATTTATTGTAAACCCAAGTCAGGCAGATTGGGATAACGGTGATTTACAGCTTACAGTTGCTTCAACAAGACAGAAAGTTATTATGATTGAAGCAGGCGCTAACATTATTCCGGAAGCTAAGATGATTGAAGCTATTTACATGGCTCATGACATTAACCAGACAATTATCGAATTTATTGATAAGATTGTTGCAGAAGTAGGTAAGGAAAAACACACATACGAAAGTTGTGCTATACCTGAAGAATTGTTTGCAGCAATTAAGGAAATTGTACCTCCTGAAGATATGGAAGTTGCAGTTTTCACAGATGACAAGCAGACAAGAGAAGAAAACATTCGTCAGATTACAGAAAAGTTAGAAGAAGCTTTTGCTGAAAATGAAGAGTGGCTTGCTGTATTAGGGGAAGCTATTTATCAGTATCAGAAGAAAACAGTTCGTAAGATGATTTTAAAAGATCACAAGCGACCTGATGGAAGAGCATTAAATCAGATTAGACCTCTTGCAGCAGAAACAGACATTGTGCCAAGAGTACATGGTTCAGCTATGTTTACAAGAGGACAAACTCAGATTTGTAACGTATGTACATTAGCTCCGTTATCAGAAGCACAGAGAATTGACGGATTAGATGAAAATGTAAAAACTAAGAGATACATGCATCATTATAATTTCCCTTCATACTCAGTTGGTGAAACAAAACCATCAAGAGGACCTGGACGTAGAGAAATTGGACATGGTGCTTTAGCAGAAAAGGCTCTTATGCCTGTACTTCCAAGTGAAGAGGAATTTCCATATGCTATCAGAACTGTTTCAGAAACATTTGAGTCAAACGGTTCTACATCAATGGCTTCAACATGTTCATCATGTATGTCATTAATGGCAGCAGGTGTTCCAATTAAGGCTATGGTAGCAGGTATTTCATGTGGTCTTGTTACAGGTGATACAGATGATGATTATGTATTACTTACAGATATTCAGGGACTTGAAGATTTCTTCGGTGATATGGACTTTAAGGTAACAGGTACAACAGAAGGTATTACAGCTATTCAGATGGATATTAAGATCCATGGTCTTACAAGAGAAATCGTTGAAGGTGCTATTGCAAGAACAAGAGAAGCAAGATTATTCATTATGGATAATTGTATGAAACCAGCAATTGCTGAACCACGTAAGGAAGTTAATGCTTATGCTCCAAAGATTGAAACAATTCAGATTAACCCTGATAAGATTGGAGATGTAGTAGGTAAGAGTGGTAAAGTTATTAATGCCATTATTGAAGAAACAGGCGTTAAGATTGACATTACAGATGAAGGAATGGTTTCAGTTTGTGGTGTTGACAGAGACATGATTAATAAAGCATTAAAATACATTGAAACAATTGTAAGTGATTTTGAAGAAGGAATGATTCTTGAAGGAACAGTTGTAAGCATTAAAGAATTTGGTGCTTTCGTTGAATTTGCTCCAGGAAAAGAAGGTATGGTTCACATTTCAAAGATTGCAAAAGAAAGAGTTGAACATGTAGAAGATTACTTAACACTTGGTGACAAGGTAAAAGTTAAATGCCTTGGAAAAGACAAGATGGGAAGAATGAGTTTCTCAATCAAAGATGCTAAATAATATATTTTAGAGATAGAAAACCGGCTTCTAAGCTATAGGCTTAAAAGCTGGTTTTTCTATTTTAAAAAATGTACAAAAACACTATGATTTGTAGGAATTATGATTTATAATATTTAAGTTACTAGAAATAAAAGTATTTAAATAAAGGATTCAATATGACAGAAGAGAAGAAAATTAAAATTGGAAAAATATTTAACAAGATAACAACAGTATTGTTTGTACTGTTTTTTATATCAGTTTTTGTAATACCTATTATGAATAAGACATTTTTTTTAGTGTCCACAATTGTAATAGCAGTATTATTTTGTATAAGCTGTATTATCAGTCATATTTGTTTAAAAGACTACAAACCACAATAAGAGAAAAGGAGTACGTTTATTATGGAGAATAACAAAGGAACAATTTGTGTGCAGGGGGGGTGGCAACCTAAAAAGGGAGAACCAAGAGTTTTACCTATTTATCAGAGTACAACATTTAAGTATGATACATCAGACCAGATGGGAAGATTATTCGATTTAGAGGATAGTGGATATTTTTACACAAGACTTCAGAATCCAACAAATGATGCAGTGGCACAGAAAATTTGTGATTTAGAAGGTGGTGCTGCAGCGATGCTTACATCCTCAGGACAGGCAGCAAATTTCTATGCAGTGTTTAATATATGCGAGGCAGGAGACCATTTAATATGTTCATCTAATGTTTATGGCGGAACATTTAATTTGTTTGGTGTTACAATGAAGAAGATGGGTATTGATGTAACTTTTGTGGATCCTGAAATTACACCTGAAGACTTAGATAAGGAATTTAAACCTAATACAAAGTGCGTGTTCGGGGAGTCGATTTCCAATCCGTCTTTAGTAGTTTTAGATTTTGAAAAGTTCAGTAAGGCAGCTCACAATCATGGAGTTCCACTTATTGTTGATAACACATTCCCTACACCAATTAACTGTAGACCTTTTGAGTACGGAGCAGATATTGTTACTCATTCAACAACAAAATATATGGATGGTCATGCAATGGCGGTAGGTGGAGCGATTGTTGACAGTGGAAATTTTGACTGGCAGGCACATGGGGATAAATTTCCGGGAATGACACAGCCGGATGATTCTTACCATGGAATAGTTTATTCAGAAAAATTCGGAAAAGCCGGTTATATAACAAAAGCAACAGCTCAGGTTATGAGAGATTTAGGTTCAATACCTTCACCACATAATTCGTTTTTATTAAATGTAGGACTTGAAACTTTACATTTAAGAATGCCTAAACATTGCGAGAATGCATATAAAGTTGCAAAATGGCTTAGTGAGAATGACAAGGTTGCCTGGGTAAATTATCCGGGACTTGAAGGTGATAAATATTATGAGAGAGCTAAGAAATACATGCCAAATGGAACTTGTGGTGTTTTAACATTTGGTATAAAAGGTGGTCGTGAAGCATCTATTAAATTTATGGATAGCTTAAAGTTTATTGCAATTGTAACTCATGTGGCAGATGCAAGATCATGTGTACTTCATCCTGCAAGTCATACTCACAGACAGATGACAGATGAACAGTTAATTGAAGCAGGAGTACAGCCTGATTTGATTAGATTCTCAGTAGGAATTGAAGACGCAGAAGATATTATTGCAGACTTAGAACAGGCACTTAATCAGTAATATAATTAGAAAATATTGCAGAATAGATTAAAATAATGAATTAAATGAAAGAATAATATGCATAATTTAATGTAAAAACAAGCGAGGAGTAAAATGAAATTTAGACCATGCATTGACATTCATAATGGAAAAGTAAAACAGTTAGTAGGCGGTAGTCTTAAAGATAAAGGAAATCAGGCAGAAGAAAACTTTGTGTCTGAAAAAAACGCTGAAGATTTTGCACAATTATATAAGAAGGACAATTTAACAGGTGGCCATATTATTATTTTAAATGCAGGTGGTTCAGAGTTTTTTAAGGAATCTAAGAAACAGGCAATGTTTGCCCTTAAAGCTTACCCTAATGGAATGCAGATAGGGGGAGGAGTTACGGCAATTAATGCAGATGATTATATAAAAGCAGGTGCCACTCACGTAATTGTAACATCCTTTGTTTTTAAGGACGGAAAGGTTAATTATGGAAATCTCAAAAGCCTTGTAAAAGCTGTTGGAAAAGAACACATTGTTTTAGATCTTAGTTGCAGAAAAAAAGATGGACAATATTATATAGTTACTGACAGATGGCAGAAATTCACTGATGAAAAAGTGAATTTGGAAACTTTGAAAAAATTGTCAGAGTATTGTGATGAGTTTCTAATTCATGGCGTAGATGTAGAAGGAAAATCAGGTGGTATGGAAGAAGAGTTGGTGAGATTGCTGGCTGACTTTACAGAAATCCCAATAACATACGCAGGCGGAATTGGAACAATGGAACAAATCCAAAAGTTCAGAGAAATTTCTAACGGCAGAATGGATTTTACAATAGGCAGTGCAATTGATTTGTTTGGTGGCCCTATGCCTTATGAACAAATTAAGAATATCCGTTAATACGATTATAATAAATAATTAAAAGCATTATTAAGTAAGGTTAATAACAGCATTTGTTGTTAACCTTATATTTTTTTGAAAAAGTTGCACAATAATATAAGAAAAATATTGGAGGTGCAACAAATGGATGAAATAAAAGAATATGGACAGACCGATTTAGAAAATAATAACAGGGATAAAAAAATACATCTGTTATGTATTATAGGTGAAATTGAAGGCCATGAAAATGTGTCACAAAATACAAAGGCAACTAAATATGAACATGTTATACCGAAACTTGCCTGTATTGAAGATGACAAAGAAATAGACGGCTTGCTTGTTGTGTTAAACACAGTAGGCGGAGATGTGGAATGTGGACTTGCCATAGCAGAAATGATAGCAAGTTTAAGTAAACCTACAGTTTCTTTAGTTTTGGGTGGTAGTCATTCAATAGGCGTGCCTTTGGCTGTGGCGTCAGATTATTCTTATATAGTAGAAACAGGTACTATGGTCATTCATCCGGTTAGAATGAACGGCATGTTTATTGGCGTTCCACAGACTTATGAATATTTTAAGAAAATACAACAGCGTATTAATCATTTTGTAATTACTCACAGCAAAATAAAAGAAGAACGGTTTATGGAATTAATGACAGAAACTGAAGTTTTAACAAAAGATGTAGGAAGTATTCTTGTGGGAAAACAGGCTGTAGACGAAGGAATAATAAATGAAATCGGCGGTCTTAAAGATGCTATAGGCAAACTTTACCAACTTATAAGTGAAAAAGATAAAAATGTTTAGAAAAATAAGAAAATATGAAAGGCAATAAATAGGCATCTTGAATAAAAGTATGATTAATAGTAAAATATAAAGGATTATGTGTAAGTATAATTAGTTTTAGTATATAAAGAAGAGGTGCAAAGTGGCCAATACAAAAAGTAAAAGTGGAGGCAAAAAATCAAATACAAAGAAAAAGACTACTTCTACAACAAAAAGTAGAAGCAATGCCAAAAGCACATCAAGAGCTGGTAAGGCATCGGAAACAAGAAAGAGAAATGCACAAAAAGCAATAACTCACAAAAAAGTTGTAAAAGAAGTTGATTTGTGGATTGCGGTTGCGGTTGCGTTAGTTCTCTTCCTTAGCAATTATGGTGTATGCGGAATTATAGGCGAGAGACTTAGTTCTGTTATGCTTGGAACTTTTGGATGGATGGGATATATTTTCCCCATCGTATTAGTTATATTTGTAGGTATCATCGTTTTTAACGAAATGAATTCAGGAATCGTAAGTAAGTTAATAACAGGTGCTATTGCATATATTGATTTTTGCTTATTATTTCATCTGATAAGTTACGGAGGCAGTAATCAGTCTAATATATCTATTTATCGTGAATCTGCTAATAATAATTTTAGCGGCGGAATTCTAGGTGGCATATTAGGTAAGGTTCTACATTCTTTATTAGGACTTACAGGTGCATATATTGTGTCTTTAGCAATTTTAATTATTTCAATTGTTATTTTAACGGAAAAACCTTTTATGGCAGCCATAAGAAACAGAGGTATGGATGTATATGAAAATGCTGCCAAAGATGCAGAGGTTAGACGTGAAATTGCTGCCACAAAGAAACAGCGAAAAAAAGAAGAAAAAGACAGACAGCGTGAGATAGAAAGACAGTATAGAAAACAAAGAGCAATAGGTGTAGATTTTGGAAATACAAGATTAGGTGATGAACCAATTGCTGATAGCAATATGGTAAGTAATCAGGCGGCAGCAGAAGCTGTTAATGAAAATGATTCTGCAACCTTTGGAGAAAGTCTGACTAATATTGATATTAATAATCAGGATGATTTAGTTCCAAAGGATAGAGTAGAAGCTGTAAAAGAACCATATAGAAGAACTTCTAAAAAGAAAAGTGTAGCAAAAAATCCTAGTATTAAGAGTTCTTTACCTGATGGTTACGGTGATGGCTTTAGTGAACTGGCAGATAATTATAATAGTCAGGAAGTACATGAAATACATATAGAAGGAATTGATGATGTATTAGATGATGTTCCTGTTCAGGATGACACAGTTTACACTTACGAGGAAGAAGCAAAGAATACTCCTAAGAAGGCAGAAAACAGAGTTGTGGAAAATGATCCTCATGCAACAGACGGAGAATTTACACCAAAAGAAAGAATTATTGTAAGTGAGGAAGCCAAAAAAGCAATGAGTAGAAAACCTTTTGGTATGAATTCCACAGGAGGAGCGGCTGATACTGCTAACACAGCTAATGATAATGTAATAGCAAGCAGTGGCGCAGGTGAAAACGAAGTTGTGAACAGCGTAGATTCTTTAGAAACAGAAACGGTGGCAGATGAAAATAAGAAAATCCCTTCAGAAGGAAAAATTATTTCACCTGTTAAGAAGAAATTGAAATACAAAAAGCCAAGTTACAATCTTTTAAAAGACAGTGAGAATGGCTCAAGCAAAGTAACAAGAGCATCCTTAATGGAAACAGCTAACAAACTGAAACAGGTTTTGGCTAATTTTGGAGTAAGAGTGGAAGTTACAAATGTTAGTAAGGGACCTTCTGTTACAAGATATGAGTTACAGCCTGAAATGGGTACAAAAGTCAGCAAGATTACAGGCTTAGCTGACGATATTAAATTAAATATGGCAGCAGCAGACATAAGAATTGAAGCGCCAATTCCGGGAAAGGCTGCTGTAGGTATTGAGATTCCAAATGAAGGACGTGATTCGGTATGTTTAAAAGAACTTTTGATGTCAAAAGAGTTACAGAATCATAAGTCAAAACTTGCTTTCCCGGCAGGAAAAGACATTGCAGGAAAAGTAGTCGTGGCAGATATTGCAAAAATGCCACATATGCTGATTGCCGGAACAACAGGTTCGGGAAAATCAGTATTTACCAATTCAATATTAATGAGTATATTGTATAGAACAACTCCTGAGGAGGTAAGACTTATTGTGATAGATCCAAAGGTTGTTGAATTTCAGGTTTATAACAAGATACCTCATTTATTATATGATGTTGTTACAGATCCTAAAAAGGCGGCAGGTATTTTAAATTGGGCTGTTGCCGAAATGACAACAAGATACAATAAGTTTGCAAAAGCCGGAGCAAGAGATATTGGAAGTTACAACAAAAAAGTTGAAGCGGGCGATGTGGTAGATGACTTAGGCGAAAAGGCAGACAAGCTCCCACAGATTTTGATTGTTATTGACGAGTTGGCAGACCTTATGATGGTTGCGGCAAAAGAAGTGGAAGAAGCTATATGTAGATTGGCACAGCTTGCAAGAGCAGCAGGTATTCATATGGTTATTGCTACACAGAGACCTTCTGTTGATGTAATCACAGGTCTTATTAAGGCAAATATTCCATCGAGAGTTGCCCTTACAGTTGCATCGGGTACAGACTCAAGAACAATTATTGACATGAATGGAGCTGAAAAACTTTTGGGAAATGGTGATATGTTATTTTATCCCGCAGGTTATATTAAACCTGTCAGATTACAGGGCGCTTATGTTTCCGACCAGGAAATTTTTGATACAGTAGAATTTATTAAAAATAACAGTGGCGAGGCAGAATATGATGAATCAATTGATGCTAAATTAACCACAGATCAGGAAGCAATGAGCAATGGTAACAGTGACAGAGATCCTTTATTTGCAGATGCCGGTAGGTTATGTATTGAAAAGAAAAAAGGTTCTACAAGTATGTTGCAGAGACAATTTCGTGTTGGCTTTAACAGGGCAGCACGTATTATGGAACAGTTATGTGATGCAGGCGTAGTTGGTCAGGAAGAAACTAACAAACCTAGAAAAGTCATAATGTCCATGGAAGAATTTGAAAATATTTTATAAGGAGAAGGAAGGCATATGAAAACAGACATTGAAATTGCACAGGAAGCAGAAATGCTACCAATTAAAGAGGTAGCTCAGAGGGTAGGATTACAGGAAGATGATTTAGAATTATATGGTAAATATAAGGCAAAAATTTCAAATGAATACTATGAAAGTATCAAAGATAACGAAGATGGAAAATTAATCCTCGTTACAGCTATTAACCCTACACCGGCAGGAGAAGGAAAGACAACAGTAACAGTAGGACTTGGAGAAGCTTTTGGTAGATTAAATAAAAAAGCTGTTATCGCATTAAGAGAGCCTTCACTTGGACCATGTTTTGGTATCAAGGGTGGTGCAGCAGGCGGAGGGTATGCACAGGTTGTACCAATGGAAGATTTAAACCTTCACTTTACAGGAGATTTTCATGCTATTACATCAGCAAATAACCTTTTAGCAGCAATGCTTGACAACTCAATTCAGCAGGGCAATGAATTAAACATTGATCCTAATCAGGTTGTTTGGAAAAGATGTGTGGATATTAACGACAGAGTATTAAGAAATATTGTTGTAGGTCTTGGACGTAAGGTTGATGGAACTGTAAGAGAAGACCATTTTGTTATTACAGTAGCATCAGAAATTATGGCAATTTTATGCTTAGCAACAGATTATGCAGACTTAAAGGAAAGACTTGGAAAAATCATTGTTGCTTATACATATGACGGAGAACCTGTTACAGCAAAAGATGTTAAGGCTGTAGGTTCAATGGCAGTATTATTAAAGGATGCCATGAAACCAAACCTTATTCAGACTTTGGAACATACACCTGCATTAGTACATGGTGGTCCATTTGCAAACATTGCTCATGGATGTAACTCAGTTAAGGCAACAAAAACAGCTTTAAAGATGGCAGATTATGTTATTACAGAAGCAGGTTTTGGTGCTGACCTTGGAGCAGAAAAGTTCTTAGACATCAAATGTAGAAAAGCAGGTTTAAAACCTGATTGTGTAGTTTTAGTAGCAACAGTTAGAGCACTTAAATATAACGGTGGTGTTGCAAAAGAAGACTTGTCAGAAGAAAATCTCGATGCTTTAGCAAAAGGTATTGTAAACCTTGAAAAGCATATTGAAAACTTACAGAAATTCGGTGTGCCTGTAGTAGTAACATTAAACCAGTTTATTACAGATACAGAAGCAGAATATGAATACATTAAGAACTTCTGTGAAGAAAGAGGATGTGAATTCGCATTAGCAGAAGTTTGGGCAAAAGGTGGAGAAGGCGGAATCGCATTAGCAGAAAAGGTTATAGAAACAATAGAAACAAAACCTTCAAACTATGCACCTTTATATCCTGATGATATGCCAATTAAAGAAAAAATTGAAACAATTGCAAAAGAAATTTACGGTGCAGATGGAGTTACATACTCACCTGAAGCAGAAAAAGCAATTGCAAACGTAAACAAACTTGGATACAGCGATTATCCTGTATGTATGGCCAAAACTCAGTTCTCATTATCAGATGACAGAAGTAAGTTAGGAAGACCTACAGGATTCAAGATTAACATAAGAGACGTATATATTTCAGCAGGTGCAGGCTTTGTAGTTGTACTTACAGGCAACGTAATGACAATGCCTGGCTTATCAAAGAAACCGGCAGCATACGAAATCAACTTAACAGACGACGGAAAAATTCAAGGATTATTCTAGAATTACTCCAGAGTTGCTCAAGTATACCGCATTGTCTGTGGAACAAATAAGAAAATGTATGTTTTGAAAATTTTGAGAATAAACAACATTATAAGAAAGTGCTTGGAAGCCGTCGGTTCATAAAGGTGACGAAAGCAGCTTTACAGAACCGCTACGAGCTGGAAGCAGTGGAAGCGTGCTTTCGTTAATTTGTTTATTCTCAAAATAGTAAAACAGAACTAAAAAGGAGAAGAAATGGCAAAGATTATAGATGGAAAAGCTATTTCAGCAGAAATAAAAGAAGAACTAAAAGAAAAAGTAGCTGAATACAAAAAGCAGGGAGTTGAAATTACGTTAGCTGTAGTTAAAGTTGGAAATGACCCTGCATCAGCAGTTTATGTAAGGAATAAGGAAAAGGCATGTGAATATGTAGGCATTACATCAAGAACATTAGCACTTCCTGAAGAAACAACAGAAGAAGAACTTTTAAAAGTAGTTAATGACTTAAATGAAGACAAGGCAGTAAATGGTATTTTAGTACAGTTGCCACTTCCAAAGCACATTGACGAAAGCAAAGTTTTACTTGCAATTGACAGTAACAAGGATGTTGATGGATTCCATCCTGTAAATGTTGGTAAAATGGTTATTGGTGAAGAAACATTTCTTCCATGTACACCGGCAGGTATCATTGAAATGCTAAAAAGAACAGATGTTGAAATTTCAGGCAAGGAATGTGTTGTTATTGGCAGAAGTAACATTGTTGGTAAACCAATGTCAATGTTAATGTTAAAAGAAAATGCTACAGTTACAATTGCTCATTCTAGAACAAAAGACTTAAAGGAAGTAACAAAGAGAGCAGATATTTTAATAGCCGCAATTGGAAAAGCTAAGTTTGTTACAGCTGATTATGTAAAAGAAGGTGCTGTAATAATTGACGTTGGTATGGACAGAGATGAGAATGGCAAGTTATGTGGAGATGTGGATTTTGATTCGGTTTCACAGGTTGCAAGTGCAATTACTCCTGTTCCGGGAGGCGTTGGCCCTATGACAGTTACAATGTTATTAGTGAACTGCTTAAGAAGTGTAGAATTAAACAAATAAAGGCTAATTCACTTATTAGCCATAAAAAAGATGTTTATAATGAAAGGATGGTTGTATGTTTGCAAATATAATAGTTGATATTTCACATGAAAAATTAGACCGTCCTTTCGGATACATCATACCTAAAGAACTTGAAGATAAAATATCCGTAGGAACAGCCGTAATGATTCCTTTTGGAAGAGGAAACAGACTTATTTCAGGATATGTTATTGAAATAACAGATACCCCCGGCTTTGATGTAAGTAAAATGAAACCAATTCATTCTGTTGTAGAAAATGCTACATCAGTTGAGGGAGAGTTGATTAAACTTGCCTGGTGGATAAAGGAAAACTACGGTTCAACTATGAATCAGGCACTAAAAACAGTAATACCTGTAAAACAAACAGTACGAGGTATTGAGAAGAAAACCATTGTTCTTAATTTATCTAAGGAACAGTTAGAAGAAAAAATTCAGACATATACGAAGAAAAACGCAAAAGCAAGAGTCAGACTTTTAAATGAATTAAGTAACACAGACAGATTATCAAAGAATCTGGTTGTGGATAAATTAAATATATCAGCAGGCACATTAAAAGCAATGGAACAGCTTGGAGATATTATAATAGAAACTGACACAGGCTATAGAAATCCTGTTAAAAAAATTGAGCAAAAAGCATATGATATTATTTTAAATGAACAGCAAAGACAGGTTTCAGAAAACATAAAAAAAACTATGGATTTCAGAAAGGACAGTAAGCCCAATATTCATTTAATCCATGGAATTACAGGAAGTGGAAAAACAGAAGTATATATAGATTTAATTGACTATACAATCAGTAAAGGAAAAGCGGTAATAGTTTTAATACCGGAGATTGCATTAACATACCAAACTGTAATGAGATTTACAAGAAGGTTTGGTGACAGAGTTTCAATTATTAATTCAAGATTGTCAAAAGGTGAGAGATACGATCAGTTTGAAAGAGCAAAAAACGGTGATGTTGACATAATGATAGGTCCAAGATCAGCGTTGTTTACACCTTTTAAGAATTTAGGTTTAATAATAATTGACGAGGAACATGAAAGTGCCTATAAAAGTGAATCAGTGCCTAAGTATCATGCAACGGAAGTGGCAATAAAAAGAGCAAAAGACGTGGGAGCAACGTTAGTATTAGGATCAGCCACACCTTCTGTAGAATCTTACTATAGGGCAAAAAATGGCGCGTATAAGCTACATGTATTAAACAAAAGAGAGAAAGGTAATTTACCGGAAGTACATGTAGTTGATTTAAGAGAAGAATTAAAGAATGAAAATAAATCTATTTTTAGTATTGAATTACAGAATTTGATAAAAGACAGATTAGAAAAAAAGCAACAGACAATGTTGTTTATAAATAGAAGGGGCTATGCAGGATTTGTGTCCTGTAGAGATTGTGGTGAAGCAATAAAGTGTCCCCATTGTGACGTAACGTTAAAACTTCATAGAAACAGAAAGTTAGTTTGCCATTATTGTGGTCATACAGAAAATATGCCTACACTTTGTCCAAAATGTGGTTCTAAATATTTGGGCGGTTTTGGAATAGGAACCCAGCAAATTGAAACTGCCGTAAAGAAAATGTTTCCTCACGCAAAAGTTTTGCGAATGGATGCAGACACAACTTCAAAAAAAGGTGGGCATGACGAAATTTTATCAGCCTTTGCTAACAGAGAAGCTGATATTTTAGTTGGCACACAAATGATTGTAAAAGGTCATGACTTTCCGGGAGTTACCTTAGTAGGTGTAATTGCAGCTGACATGTCATTGTATTCATCAGACTATTGTGCAAATGAAAGAACATTTCAACTTATTTGCCAGGCAGCAGGTAGAGCCGGTAGAGGTGAATTGCCGGGCATTGCCATTGTCCAGACCTATTCACCTGACAATTACAGCATCGAAACAGCAGGCAGACAAAATTATGAAGAATTCTATGAAGAAGAAATTGCTTACAGAAAACTTATGAAGTATCCGCCGGTATCGAACATGGTTTCCATTTTACTTCAGGGAAGAGAACAGAAGCAATTAATAGAAGTTACTAATTATTTAGTGGAAATAATAAAGAATTACAAAGATAAATATTTTAAGGAACTGTTTGTTATTGGACCGGCAGATCCACCTGTAGGAAAAATAAATGACATATACCGAAAAATAATTTACTTAAAAAGTGACAGCAGACAGGGAATTATCCAATTAAAAAATTATTTAGAAGATGTTATAAACAGTTCACAGAAATTCAAAAAAATTAATATACAATTTGATTTTAAAGCGTAGTAAAGGAGATAAAAATGGCTATAAGAAATATTAGAGAATTAGGGGAAGAATGTTTAAGAAAGGTATGTAAACCTGTAAAAGATGTTAATCTTAGAACAAAGATTTTAATAGGCGACATGTTTGATACAATGTATGAAGCAAATGGCGTTGGACTTGCAGCACCACAGGTTGGAATTCTTAAAAGAATTTTTGTAATTGACTGTGGTGATGAAGAAGGAAACAGTGTGCCATATGTATTCATTAATCCGGAAATTTTAGATAGAGACGGAAGTCAGACAGACTATGAAGGCTGTCTTAGTGTACCTGGAAAATCAGGTAAGGTAACAAGAGCCAACTGGGTAAAAGTCAGAGCTTACAATGAAAAAATGGAAGAATTTGAAATGGAAGCTGAAGGCTTACTTGCAAGATGTATTCTTCATGAAAATGACCATTTAGATGGTGTAATCTATGTAGATAAAGTAGAAGGTCGTTTATACAATAACGAAGAGTTACAAGATGAAGAATAAGTAATTGCAGAGACAGTTACTTATAACTACAGAGAGAAAAACAGATAATAGTAAGGTACAGTATATAATTGTGCTTATTAATGGAGGAGTATATGAGAGTAGTATTTATGGGAACACCGGATTTTTCAGTTCCGGCTTTAGAAAAAATTGCAGACAAACATGAGGTTGTGGCAGTTGTAACACAGCAGGACAGACCAAAGGGACGTGGACATAAAATGCAGTTTACTCCTATAAAAGAAAAGGCGGTAGAACTAAATATACCTGTTTATCAGCCTGAAAAAGTCAAGAATCCTGAATTTGTTCAAGTATTAAAAGAATTAAAGCCTGATGTGATTGTAGTAATTGCATTTGGACAGATTCTCTCAAAAGAAATTTTGGATTTACCAAAATACGGTTGCATAAATGTTCATGCATCATTGCTTCCTGAATATAGAGGAGCAGCGCCAATTCAATGGGCTGTAATTGATGGCAAAAAGGAAAGTGGTGTTACAACAATGTACATGGCAGAAGGCCTTGATACAGGTGACATAATAGACAAGAAGATTGTGGAATTAGATAAAAAAGAAACAGGTGGCAGTCTTTTTGATAAATTAGCAATTACAGGTGGTAGTCTTATTTTAGAAACATTAGAAAAGTTGGAAAATAATACTGCAGTAACTATTCCACAGGATGATGATAAGTCAACTTATGCAGGTAAAATCACAAAAGAATTAGGTCATATAGATTTTACAAAGTCAGCAGAAGAAATCGAGCGATTAATCAGAGGACTTAATCCATGGCCAAGTGCATTTACATATCTTGATGAAAAGGTATTAAAAATATGGGATGCAGATGTTATAGATGAAGAAGTAGTAGAAGAGCCGGGAACAATTATTAGTACAAATAAAACATTAAAAGTTGCCACAGCAGATGGCTATTTGGACATTAAGGAATTACAGTTACAGGGGAAGAAAAGAATGGACGTTGTATCCTTTTTAAATGGATATAAAATAAATTCTACAAAATTAGGTTAAACTATATGAAGTTTTAAATAGGAGGTAGTTGTATGCTTTACGGTTTTTATTTTGATCCAACATATATTTTGATTATTATTGGCATGGTTTTATGTCTAGCAGCATCGGCTCATGTTAATTCAACATTTAATAAATATTCAAGAGTGAGAAGCAATTCGGGAATGACAGGTGCTCAGGCAGCACAGAGAATTTTGGAATCACAGGGGATATATGATGTGTCAATCAGACATATTTCAGGTAATCTTACAGATAACTATAACCCATCAACAAAGGTATTAAGTTTGTCAGATGCAACTTACGGAAGCACAAGTGTAGCGGCAATTGGTGTGGCGGCTCATGAGTGTGGTCATGCAATGCAGCACAACAAAGGCTATGCACCAATATCCGTTAGAGATGCGCTAGTACCATTTGCTAACTGGGGTTCAAGATTATCATGGGTTTTAATTATTATAGGTATTATCTTTTATGGACAGGGAACAGGTCAGACAATGATTAATATTGGTATATTTGCTTTTTCTTTAGCCGTTTTATTTCAAATTGTCACATTGCCTGTAGAGTTTAATGCGTCAAACAGAGCCATTAGAGTTTTGGAATCCACAGGTATTTTTGGAACATCAGAATTAAAATGTACCAAAAAGGTACTAGGGGCAGCAGCTTTAACATACGTTGCGGCAGCAGCATCATCGATTTTACAGTTATTAAGATTAATCCTATTGTTTGGAGGACGAGATGACGACTAATGGTAATCCACAGGTCAATTTAAGAAATATTGTTTTAACTATGCTTTGTAAAGTAGAGGACGGAGCAAAAAGTCATATTGTTTTAAAAGAAACATTAGACAGTTACGATTATTTAGATAAACAGAAAAGAGCATTTGTAACTGTTTTGTTTAAAGGCACAATTGAAAGACAAATAGAGCTTGATTATATTATTAATCAATTTTCAAAAACAAAAGTTTCAAAAATGAAGCAGGTAATTAGAAATATAATCAGACTTTCTGTATATCAGCTTAAATACATGAACAATGTACCTGACTCGGCAGCCTGTAATGAGGCAGTGAAGCTTGTTAATAAAAGAAAAATGTCAGGGCTAAAAGGTTTTGTTAATGGTGTTTTAAGAAACATATCAAGAAGTCTTGATAAAATAGAATATCCAAAAGATAAAAAAGAATATTTGTCTGTGTGGTATTCAATTCCTATGTGGATAATAGAAATGTGGTCCGAGCAGTATGGAATTGAGAGAACAGAACAGATTTTAAATAGTTTGTATGAAACAAATGAGTACACAACCATACGAGTAGATTCTAATAAGATGTCACCAAAGCAGGTTATTGCTGAGTTTGAAAAGGAAAACATTTCCGTAAAACAATCAGAACTTTATGGAAATGCTTTGTATATTAAAGGTTACGATTCTCTTGAAAAGTTAAAGTTGTTTGAAGAGGGCATAATAACTGTACAGGACGAAAGTTCCATGTTAGTAGGTCTTGCAAGTGGAGTTAAAGAAAATGATTATGTTATGGATGTTTGTGCGGCTCCAGGCGGGAAGAGTATTCACATAAGCCAGCTTATGAATGGAACAGGAACAGTTCAGGCAAGAGACTTAACAGAGAATAAAGAAAGATTAATTAAAGAAAATATTTCCCGAATGAAAATTAAAAATATAGAAACAAAGGTTTGGGATGGAACAAAAGAGGACAAAGAGGCTATTGGAAAAGCAGATGTTGTTATTGCAGATGTTCCATGCTCAGGACTTGGAATTATTGGAAATAAAAGTGACATAAAGCACAATGTTTCTAAGGAACAGATTTTTCAGTTAGTGGAAATTCAAAGAAAGATATTAGAGCAGGCATGTAAGTATGTTAAAATAGGTGGTAGATTAGTCTACAGTACATGTACTGTAAACAAATACGAAAATAATGAAAATGTAGAATGGATAGAGAAAAATTTACCATTGAGAAGAACTGATTTCGGAGAGCTTTTTCCAAAGAAGTTAAATAATGGGAATGGCATGATTCAAATATTCCCAGGAGATTACAACATGGACGGATTTTTCATATCAGTATTTGAAAAAATAAAGGATTAATATGGACGAAAAGAAGGATATAAAATCTTTTAATTTGAAAGAATTAAAAGAAGAAATGGAAAAAATCGGTGAAAAGTCTTTTAGGGCGAAACAGATTTATCAGTGGTTACATAAAGAAAAAGTTACTGATTTTGAAGAAATGACAAACATATCAAAGGCCTTAAGACAAAAATTAAATGACCAGTACGAAATTAGAAATGTAAAAAAGCATGAAGTTCTAATTTCGAAAATTGATGGTACAAGAAAATATCTTTTTGAAATAAAAGGCGGCTCCATAATAGAGAGTGTTCTTATGAGATATCATCATGGTAATTCAGTATGCATATCAACACAGTCAGGTTGCAGAATGGGCTGTAGATTTTGTGCTTCAACTTTAAATGGTTTAGAGCGCAATTTGACAACTTCTGAATTGTTAGGACAGATATATGAAATTGAGAAAGACATTAATGAAAAAGTTTCCAATGTAGTTCTTATGGGAAGCGGGGAACCTATGGACAACTTTGATAATGTAGTTAAATTCATTCAGATGATTTCAGATGAAAATGGAGCTAACATCAGTCAGAGAAACATAACACTTTCAACATGTGGAATTGTACCGAAGATTAATGAGTTGGCAGACATGCATTTTCAAATAACTTTAGCATTATCACTTCATGCATCAAACAACGAAACAAGAAAAAGCTTAATGCCTATTGCATATAAGTATTCTATTGATGAAGTAATAAATGCCTGCAAAAATTATTTTGCCAAAACAGGCAGAAGAATTACCTTTGAATATAGTCTTGTGGCCGGACAGAATGATACTGTGGAAGAAGCCGATGCTTTATGCAGATTAGTAAAAGGAATGAATTGCCATATTAATCTTATACCTGTAAATCCTATAAAAGAACGCGATTATGTTCAATCCAGTAAAAAAGCAGTAGAGCAGTTTAAAAACAGGGTTGAAAAAAATAAGATAAATGTTACTATAAGAAGGGAAATGGGCAGAGATATTAACGGTGCCTGTGGACAGCTTAGAAACGAGGCAATGAAAGGAAGAAAGGAGGAAAGCAATGTCTAGAGAAATAATAAATGCTTTTGGAAAAACAGACGTTGGATTAATGAGAACAATTAATCAGGACAGTATTTTCACATCTATTGAACCAATAGGTAAGCTCCCTAATCTTTTTATTGTTGCTGACGGTATGGGAGGACATAAGGCAGGTGACGTTGCATCCAGGGCTGCAATTGAGAAGTTCGTAAAGTATGCATGTACAACTCACATGTCAGATCCTGCAAATATTTTAGATTCAGGAATTATATCAATTAATAAAGAAATATATGACATGGCAATTTCAAACAAGGATTATAGTGGTATGGGAACTACTTTTGTAGCGTGCTCAATAGTGGATAATCATGTATATATTGCTAATGTTGGGGATAGCAGATTATATTTAATCGGTAGAGATATCAGACAGATTACAAGAGATCATTCTCTTGTTGAAGACATGGTAAGAATGGGAATGATTGACAAGGAGGAAGCAAAAACTCATTACAAAAAGAATGTAATAACAAAAGCTATAGGGGTGGCAGAAGACAGAACTGCAACACCTGATATTTTTGAAATAGAAATATCAGACGGTGAGAAGCTTTTGTTATGCTCAGATGGTCTTACAAATATGGTTGAGGACTATGAAATTAAAAAGATAGTAACCAAAAACGAAAGAATCGAGGATGCAGTAAGAGCATTGATTGATCAGGCAAATGAGAATGGTGGAAAGGATAATATATCAGCAATTCTAATACAACCTGTATTGGGCAAGGAGTAAAACTATGTTGGAAAAAGGGAATTTTATAAATAACAGATATGAGATTATTAATCCTGTTGGAGCAGGTGGTATGTCTGATGTCTATAAAGCAAAAGATCATAAATTAAACAGAAATGTTGCTATAAAAGTATTAAAAACAGAATATAGCAAAGATAAGAATTTTGTATCAAAATTCAGAGTAGAGGCACAGTCAGCTGCAAGTCTTATTCACCCTAACATTGTAAATGTATATGATGTAGGTGAAGATGATGGACTATATTACATAGTTATGGAACTTATTGAAGGCATAACTTTAAAAAAATATATTGAGAAAAAGGGCAAGCTTTCTTTTAGAGAGACAATTAGCATAGCAATCCAGATTGCCAACGGAATTGAGTGTGCCCATAACAATCAAATTGTTCATAGGGATATTAAACCACAGAATATTTTAATATCCAGAGAAGGCAAGGTAAAAGTAACAGATTTCGGTATTGCAAGGGCAGCATCTGCCAATACAATTAACGGAAATGCAATGGGATCTGTGCATTATATATCTCCTGAACAGGCAGGCGGACAATATGTTGACGAGAAAAGTGACATATATTCCCTTGGTATTACAATGTTTGAAATGTACACAGGTCGCGTTCCTTTTGACGGAGAATCAACTGTGTCAATTGCTCTTAAGCATATTCAGAGCAATGTGCCAAGTGTACGTGAATATGTACCAACGGTGCCTGTAAGCATTGAGAAGATTATTCTTAAATGTACACAGAACAAAGCTGACAGGAGATATCCAAAGATATCATTACTTATATCAGATTTAAAAAGAGCTTTGGCAGAGCCAAATGTTGATTTTGTACAGTTGGACACATCAAACATTGGTGGTTCAACAGTCATGATTACAGATGATGAAATTAACCAAATTAGAAAAGGCTCAAGTGATAATAGAAAAGATACAGTTGAAGATACTTTAGATGACGAAAACGATATTGATAAATTAAATCCTAAAATGGACAGAATTGTGTCTGTTGGTGGAATTATTATTGGAATTATCGCTTTATTAATTGCAACTGTAGTAGCAACATTATTTATTAGTGATAATAATTTTGATTTCGCAAAAAAAGCAGAAACAGTAGAGGTTTCAACTGTTCCATCAGATAAGACTATTGTACCTAATGTTTTAGGTCAGACTTTAGATGATGCAGAACAATTACTTCATAAAAACTATTTAGGATATAAATATGATTCAAATTATGTATATAGCGATATTTATCCTAAAGATACAATTGTTTCACAGTCTATTGATTCAGGAAAAATGGTTGATAGAAACGAAACAGTTACTTTGGTAGTAAGTAAGGGAGCAAAGAAAATTACAGTTCCATCAGGTATTGTAAATTCTTCATTGGAAACAGCCAAAGATACAATCAAAAAAGCAGGTCTTAAAACTGAGGTTGTATATGAATACAGTGACAGAAGTATTGATGTGGTTATTTCATGTTCACCATCAGAAAGAGCATCTGTTTCAAAGAACAGTATTGTTACTTTAAAAGTAAGTAGAGGAAGAACAGTAAGGGATAATCAGAGTGTATACACAGTGCCTAATTTAGTAGGAATGGAACAGGGAAAAGCTCAGGCTAAGATTTCATCATCAGGATTTGGCATTGGTGCTGTTAGAGAAGTTTACGATGAAAAAATTGAAAAAGGAATTGTTATCAGACAGACTCTTAAAGCCGGTACTTCAATCCCATCAGGGGCTACAATAGGTTTAGTAGTAAGTAAAGGACCGGAAAATCCAGAAGAGTACAAGGCAACATATACATTTGCTTTGGAAGATTTAGTTGACTCTGATGGAAATCCTATTACAGAAGGTGTTGTAAGTGTTGCTGTTGACGAAGTTTTACAGAAAGTAGACAAAAAACACTCAGATGTTTCTAAGTGGGATGGAGATTACACAATGGACTTAACCAGCGAAACAAAGGGGAAAGCTACTATTGAGTTGTTCGTAAATGGAAAGAGTGTAAAGAAAGATACAGTTAAATTTAAATAGAAAAGCCCACCCGTAAGGGTGGACTTATCTATGTGAAACTAAAATACACAAACATATAATTTGCTAAGGTGGATATTTATAATATGCACAAGTGATTTGTCAAGGCAGATTATTTATATTAAGTATAGGTGATTCGTCACAGTAGATTATTTATTAAATACAAGTGAGGGTGATATTATTAAAAAGCAGGGCAAGATAATAAAAGGAATAGCGGGATTTTATTATGTAATAGCAGAGGAAAATATATACGAGTGTAAGGCAAAAGGCGTTTTCCGAAATAAAAAGATAAAACCGTTAGTAGGTGACAATGTTGAAATTGACATTATTGATGAGGAAAAGAAAAAAGGTAATATAACTTTAATAAAAGAAAGAGAAAACGAATTAATGAGACCGGCTGTTTCTAACATAGATCAGGCTATGATAGTTTTTGCGGTAAAACAACCGGATCCTAATTTGAACCTTCTAGACAGATTTCTTGTAATGATGGAGTATCAGAATATTGAAACTATTATATGCTTTAATAAAAAAGATATTGGCAATGAAGAATATATGGATTATCTGAAAAATATTTATAACCTTGCCGGATACAAAGTAATATTTGCCAGTGCCACAGAAGACGAAGGCGTGCATAAAGTAAAAGAACTTTTGAAGGGAAAAACAACCGTTTTTGCAGGTCCTTCAGGTGTTGGGAAATCTTCAATGCTCAACACATTGACAAAAGATTACACAATGGAAACAGGAAGTGTAAGTGAAAAAATAGGAAGAGGCCGTCATACAACAAGACATTCTGAAATGTTTGAGATTGACAAGGATACATTTGTGTTTGACACGCCGGGATTTAGTTCACTGTTTGTTCCGGGAATGACAAAAGAAAAGTTAGAGGACTGTTTCCCAGAATTTGGAGAACATCTTAATAATTGTCGTTTTGTAGGTTGCGCTCACAATAACGAGCCGGACTGTGCTGTAAAGGATGCTTTAGAGGAAAACAAAATTGCACAGTCAAGATATGATAATTATATTTTAATGTATAACGAATTAAAAGAAATGGAAAAACAGAGATATTAAAATAAGAAATAAATAAGGAGAGAATTATGATTAAATTATCACCATCAATTTTATCAGCAGATTTTGCAAATTTAGGACAGGACGTAAAAAGAATCGATGTAGGAGGCTGCGATTGGATTCATGTGGATGTTATGGATGGAATTTTCGTTCCAAATATTTCTTTCGGTATGCCTGTTATTAAGGCAATCAGAAGTTACACATCAAAATTTTTTGACGTACACTTGATGATAAAGGAACCAATCAGATATATTAAAGAATTTAAAGCTGCAGGCGCAGATTTGCTTACAATACATGTGGAAGCCTGTGAGAACGTAAAAGAAACTATTGATGAAATCAAAAAACAGGGCATGAAAGTGGGCTTGGCGATAAATCCTGAAACAAAAGCAGAAGAAGTGTTCCAATACATTAATGATGTTGACATGGTTTTAGTAATGACAGTACATCCGGGATTCGGTGGTCAGTCATACATAGATGATTGTACAGACAAGGTAAAAGTAATTAGAGAAAAAGCAAATTCAGAAAATAAAGATTTGCTTATACAGGTAGATGGTGGAATTACAACAGCTAATGTTGAAACATCAATTAAAGCAGGTGCCAATGTAATAGTTGCAGGTTCGGCAGTATACAAAGGTGATGTGGAAGGAAATATTAAAAACTTTAAAGAAATCTTTGAAAATGTAAAATAAATATTAGATAAGATAACATGAGTTAGTACAGCGTACTCTATTATAGATGTGCTTTATTGTAGTCTTTTAAGTGGAATAGAAGGTAGTGGCTCATAAAGTTTTTTAGATATGAAAAAAGAAAAAAATATTACATAAAAAGCGTAAGATTAGAAATGTTAATCTTACGCTTTTTATGTAATGGTGAGAATGTCGCAAACAACATCCTCTATTATATAATAGTAAATTTTCGGAAAATTCTACTACATAATAATTAAACATTAAATCTAAATGTAATAACGTCGCCGTCTTTTACAACATAGTCTTTACCCTGAAGACCAACTAAACCGGCTTCTTTTGCATCTTTCATAGAACCACATTTAATTAAGTCATCGTAGGCAACAACTTCTGCACAAATAAAGCCTCTCTCAAAATCAGTATGGATTTTGCCGGCAGCCTGTGGAGCTTTAGTTCCTTTCTTGATTGTCCAGGCTCTTGTTTCATCTTCGCCTGAAGTAAGGTAACTGATAAGTCCAAGAAGAGAGTAACTTGCCTGAATTAATTTATCTAATCCTGACTGCTTAATGCCTAAGTCTTCTAAGAACATTTGCTTTTCATCGTCGTCAAGTTCTGCAATTTCCTGTTCGATTTCTGCACTAATAACAAAAACTTCGCAGTTATTGTCTGCTGCAAATTTTCTAACAGCGGCAACATGGTCATTTGAGTTGCCATCATCAGCTAAATCATCTTCTGAAACGTTAGCTGCAAAAATAACAGGCTTAGCTGTTAATAAGTTATATTCCTGAAGCCATGCAAGTTCATCTTCGTCTTCAGTTTCAAATTTGATAGCAAGATTTCCATCTTCAAGGAATTTCTTCATTCTTTGCTGGAAATCAAGTTCTTTTGCAAGTGCCTTGTCATTTCTTGCGCCTCTTGTTGTCTTTGCAATTCTTCTTTCTAATATTTCAACATCAGAGAAAATTAATTCAAGATTAATTGTTTCAATATCTCTAATAGGATCAACGCTTCCGTCTACATGGATAACGTTAGTGTCTTCAAAACATCTTACAACATGTACGATAGCATCAACTTCACGAATGTTGGCAAGAAACTGGTTTCCTAAACCTTCACCTTTTGAAGCTCCTTTTACAAGTCCTGCAATATCAACGAATTCGATTACGGCAGGAATAGTTTTTGCTGAGTTGTACATTGCTGTTAATTTATCTAATCTCTCATCCGGAACAGAAACAACACCTACATTTGGATCAATAGTACAAAAAGGGTAGTTTGCTGATTCAGCACCGGCTTTTGTTAAAGAATTAAATAAAGTACTTTTACCTACATTTGGTAAACCAACTATACCTAATTTCATTTTTTATTCCTCCATTCTTTGGTAATACCAAAGGTAAGTTTATCATATTTTTACAAGTGGGGCAATGCACAATAATAGATATTAATAGTTATGGTAGGGTGTGCAATAATATTTGCTTGGGGTTGAATATATTTCCTGTAACTGATAAGATAAAAAACAGAAAAAATGTGATCTTGCAATACGAAGTTTCTGTTCCGGTATAAGGATTAGTTATTTACCATAAATATGAATCTTATATATAAAGTTGTTGTAATGTGAGATCATTAGCAAAAATAAGGAGAGACATATGGACATTCAATTTCCAAATTTACACATTAATATAGAAAATTTACCTAAGAGTTTTAATTTCTTTGGGGTGGATATCGCTTTTTACGGGTGCATAATTGCCCTGGGTATGATTTTAGGCATTGCACTTGTTTGTTATATAGCAAAGACTTCAGGTCAGGACTATAACGAATACATTGATTTTGCGTTATATGCCATTATTTTTAGTGTAATCGGAGCAAGATTATATTATGTAATTTTCAGTTGGGATTATTATGGAAAACATCCAAACGAAATATTAAATATAAGAGAGGGTGGACTTGCAATTTACGGTGGTGTAATAGCAGGGGTACTTGTATGTTTAATATATACAAGGGTGAAAAAAATTTCGTTTAAAAAAATTGCAGACACTGCAGTATACGGTTTAATACTTGGACAGATTATAGGAAGATGGGGCAACTTCTTTAATAGAGAAGCTTTCGGTGGGGTAGCAAAAGACTCCAGCCCATTAATGATGAAAATATTCTTCGGTGACAAATACAGCATATCTCAGGTGCCTGATGCAGTAAGACAGGGGATGGAAACATTAAAAGGCAAAACATTAAGTGAAATAGGATATATACAGGTACAGCCAACATTTTTATACGAATCCCTTTGGAACCTGTGTGTTCTAATATTAATGCTTACTTTTAGAAAAAAGAAAAAATTTGATGGCGAGATTTTATTATGGTATTTACTTGGCTATGGAACAGGCAGAGCCATTATAGAAGGTATGAGAACAGACCAGTTAATAATGCCTGTAACGGGGTGGCCGGTATCTCAGGCATTGTCAATAGTAGTTGCGGCGGTAGCACTGACTATAATAATTGTTAAACGTGTGCAGATAAAAAGAGCACAACAGTAATAAAAATATGAAAAAAATAATAAATGATATAAAGTAGATTATAAACTGAATTAAAAATTAAATAAGAAATTAAATAAGAAATAACTGAAAAGAGAAACTGTTATGTTGATAACACCTAGTGTGTAAGTCGACCTGACAGTTTTTCTTTTTTTGCTATTTGTCAAGCTTAGGAGGGAACTATATTTTTTATTTTTGCACAGAAATGGTTAAAAAATATTTTTCCCCACAAAAATATGAAAAAATAGGAAAAATTCCCCACCAGGCGTAAATTATCATGTGAAAAATAGAAAAACAGCCCTATTTATGGGAGAAAATACCACAAAATTAATTTCATAAAAAATAAAAAAATGGTTGCAATAATGATGGAAATGGTATAGAATTTACCTATGAGTGGTGAATTTTACCCATAAAGTGGTGAAAAGTGGTGGAAATATTAGGAATTAAGCAGAAGACAAGAGTAGGTGAGTTATATGTTTACAGGTGAACAAACTCAAAAAATGGATACTAAAGGCAGAACAGTTATCCCTTCAAAGATAAGAGATAATCTTGCCGAAAGACTTGTTGTTACAAGAGGTATTGACAAGTGTCTTTTTGCATACCCTGAAACCACATGGAAAGCTTTACAGGAAAAGCTTAGTAGTTTACCATTTACCGACAAAAAGGTAAGAAGTTTCAATCGATTTTTCCTCGGTGGTGCGGAAGCCCTTGATGCGGACAAGCAGGGACGTGTGCTTGTACCTTCAACATTAAGGGACTATGCATCTTTAACAAGCCAGGTTGTCTGGGTTGGCGTAGGTGATCACATTGAAATTTGGGATATAGATAAGTGGAATGAACAGATGGATGAATATCTGTTAAGCGAAGACGCAGAAGAGAAGATTGAAGATTTGGCAGATTACATGGCAGGTCTTGGAGTATAAGAATTAAGTAATGGAAAGAAGGTCAATATGGATTTCAAACACATATCAGTTCTTTTGGATGAAACCATTGATGGCTTAGATATAAAACCTGACGGAATATATGTTGATGGAACATTAGGTGGTGGTGGTCATTCATACGAAATATTAAGGAGACTGTCACCGAAAGGAAGACTGATTGGTATAGATCAGGATGGAGAGGCTTTAAAAGCAGCAGGAGAGCGTTTAAAAAAATTTGAAAATCAAATTACATTAGTAAGAAGTAATTATTGTGAAATTGATAAGGTACTAAAAGAATTAAATGTAGAAAAAGTAGACGGCATACTTTTAGATATAGGAGTTTCCTCATATCAGTTAGATAATTTAGAAAGAGGTTTTTCTTATAAATCAGATGCACCTCTTGATATGAGAATGGACACAAGACAGGAACTTACAGCAGCAGATGTTGTAAATACTTACAGCGAAAATGAATTATTTAAAATAATAAAAGACTACGGAGAAGATAAATTTGCAAAGAACATTGCAAAACATATTGTTTTAGCTAGAAAGGAAAAGCCTTTAGAAACTACAAAGGAGTTAAGTGAAGTAATTAAAAGAGCTATTCCAATGAAGGTTCAGGCAAAGGGTGGACATCCTGCCAAGAAAACATTTCAGGCTATTAGAATTGAAGTTAATCAGGAATTAACAGTATTAAAAGAATCTATTGATAAGATGATTGATTTGTTAAAACCAAATGGAAGAATTTGTATTATAACTTTTCATTCACTAGAGGACAGAATTGTTAAGACAAAGTTCAGGGAAAATGAAAATCCATGTACTTGTCCACCAAATTTCCCAGTGTGCGTTTGTGGGAAAAAGTCAAAAGGAAAAGTTATAACAAGAAAACCAATTATTCCATCAGAAGATGAGATAGAAGAAAATAAGCGGGCAAAAAGCTCAAAGCTAAGGATATTTGAAAGGTGTTAAATATGAACGGGGTAAGAAGCAATTATACAAGTGAATTTGTTTATGGTAATATAGCAACTCAGTCTGTACCAAGTAGAGAACAGATTGAGGTACAGAGAAAACACAAAAGACATACAGTTGAACAGGAAGAAATTAAAGGGCTAGCAATGAGTGCACCTTTAGTTGTATTTTTTGCAATTGTAACAATGGTGTGTTTGGTTATGAGTGTAAGTTATTTACACATGCAGTCAAACATTACAGCAACAAGAGACAGTATCTCACAGTTAAAAAGTCAGATTAGCACAGTGCAGTCACAGAATAATGCGTTAAATTATTCAATTAACAGCTATGTTAATGTTGACCATGTTTATAAAGTGGCAACAACTAAGTTAGGTATGAAACAGGCAACTGACAAACAGATATCTACTTACAAGGCAAGTGACAGTGGATATACATTACAGTATGGAGATATACCAAGAAAGTAATTATGAGTGAGAGAAGACAAGTAAGAAGGAAAAAACCAAGATTAAGATTTAATAAGAGAATGGGTAGAAATCTGGGAATTATTTATGTAATAATTGTCGGATTTTTACTTGTATTATGCGGAAAAATTGCATATATAAATGTGGCAAAAGGTAATACTTATTCAATTCAGGTATTACAACAGCAGAGCTTTACCAGCAGGGTTATACCCTTTAAACGTGGTGATATAAAAGACAGAAACGGTAATGTGCTTGCAACAAGCGTTATGGTTTATAATCTTGTAATTGACTCAAAATTAATCATGAATAGTGAAGACAATAAATATTTAGAGCCAACAGTGGAAGCTTTAACTAAATATTTTGATTTTAATAAGGAAGACTTGATAACAAGTATTAAGGAGCGAAAAAACAGCAGTTATTGGGTGGCAAAAAAAGAATTAAAATATGAGGAAATAGAAGAGTTTCAGGATTATGTTGCGGGAAAACTTGCTAAAACAAAAGAAGAAAAGGAAACAGTAAGTAATGTGAAAGGTGTCTGGTTTGAAAAGAACTACAAGCGTATGTATCCGTATAATACATTAGCATGTAGTGTTCTTGGATATTCCAACCTGAATAATGAGGCATCAATGGGAATTGAAAGCAGTTACGGAGAACAGCTTAACGGAATTGCAGGGCGTGAATATGGCTATATGGATGCTGAAAATAATATGGAAACAGTAGTTAAAGACGCTACTAATGGAAACAACGTTATTTCTTCTATAGATATGAACATACAAAGAATTGTTCAAAATGCCATGAAAAAATATATGAAGAAATACAATCCTAAAAGACTGGCAGTTGTTATTGCAGATCCAAATACAGGTGAAATATTGGCAATGGGTGATGACACTACTTTTAATTTGAATAATCCTACGAAAAGGCCTACAGGTTATACAAAGGCACAGTGGGACAAGTTTTCAAGAAAGAAAAAGTCAGAAGCCTTAAATGAAATTTGGAATAACTTCTGTATTACAGATTCTTTTGAACCGGGTTCTACAGCTAAACCATTTACAGTGGCTGCGGGAATTGAGGAAAATTTAATTAATCAGAAAACAAAATTCACATGTGATGGTCATGAAAAAGTAGACATATACACAATTGACTGTCACGATAAAAGTGGTCATGGATTAATTGATGTTAAGACAGCGGTAGCACAGTCATGTAACGATTACATGATGTTTATTGGTAGAAAGTTAGGCACATCATTATTCCAGCAGTATCAGGAAAGATTTGGTTTTGGCATGAAAACCGGAATTGATTTACCAGGTGAAACAAGAGGTATTGTTTATGATAAGAAAAGTGGTATGAATGCTGTGGACCTTGCAACAAACTCATTTGGTCAGAACTTTACAGTAAACATGATACAGATGGTGTCAGGATTTTCTTCATTAATTAATGGAGGTTATTATTATGAACCACATGTCGTAAAACAGGTGGTAACAGAAAATGGTGATTTAGTTAAAAACTATTCAAAAACATTAATAAAAGAAACTGTAACAAGAGATACTTCTGAATTTATAAAGAAATGTTTAAGAGAAGTAGTATTAACAGGTACAGGTAAAACAGCAGCCATACCGGGATATACTGTTGGTGGAAAAACAGGTACAGCCGAAAAAGTATACACATCAGGTAAGGTAAAAGGAAGAATTAAAAATCAGTATATTCTTTCATTTATAGGTTGTGTTCCTTGTGAAAATCCACAGGTTGTATGTTATACAATTATGGATAGCCCAAAGGATAATACAGAAGCAACAGCGTACAACACAGAATTTTGGACATACATTATGAAACAGGTATTGCCATATATGGGAATAGAAAAAACAGAAAAAGAATAGAATTATAAAAAACATTCTGGAAGCGGTAATTTGAATAAAGTTAAAACAATTAACCGAAAATTATTACTGATTTATGTTTGGGGAATAATTTTATTTTTAGTTTTGGTAACAGGAAAATTAGTATATTTAATGGTCTTTAAATCCCAATATTATACGAAAAGAGCCGTTGAGGTTCAGGAAAGAGAAAGAAGAATAAAGGCTCCACGAGGGGAAATTTTAGATAGAAACGGTAAGGTCATTGCAAGTAATAAGACAGTGTGTACCGTTTCTGTTATATATAACCAAATTAAAGAACCTGAAAAAATTATAGAAATACTAACAAAAGAATTAGAGCTTTCCAAAAGCGAAGTCTCTAAAAAAGTAAACAAAATAAGTGTAAGAGAAAAAATAAAATCTAATGTACCTAAAAGGGTAGGTGATAAAATCAGAAAATATAATTTGTCAGGGGTAAAGGTTGACGAAGATTATAAAAGGTATTATCCTTATGGAGGTTTAGGTTCAAAAATTTTAGGGTTTACAGGCTCTGATAATCAGGGGATTATTGGCTTGGAGATTCAATATGAAAAGTACCTGAAAGGAAAAGATGGGACTATTTTAACACCAACAGATTCAAGAGGCATTGAAATGAAAAATGCTCTTGAACAAAGAAGGGAACCTGTAACAGGTAATAGTCTGGTAACATCCATTGACTTGAATATCCAGCAGTATGCTGAACAGATTGCCTACAAAACCTTAGAAGTGAAAAAAGCAAATTATGTTTCAATTATTGCAATGAATCCGAACAACGGTGAAATATTGACTATGGTCAATGCACCTGAGTTTGATTTAAATAAACCATACAACTTAAATTATACAACTAATGAAAAATTTTCTTCTAAAGAAAAACAGGATTTACTTAATAGAATGTGGCGAAATCAATGTATTAATGATACTTATGAACCGGGTTCTACATTTAAAGTAATAACTTCCACAGCAGCTTTGGAAAATAATCAGGTGACAATGGACACAAGATTTAGCTGTCCGGGCTTTAGGATTGTGGACGATAGAAGAATAAGGTGTCATAAAACAACAGGTCATGGAAGTGAAAATTTCCTACAGGGAGTTATGAATTCCTGCAATCCGGTTTTTATAGACGTAGGATTAAAGGTAGGCAAGGAAAAGTTTTATGAGCAAATGAGAAAATTAGGGCTAATGAACAAAACGGGAATTGACTTGCCAGGGGAAGCCTCAACAATTATTCATAAGCTGAAAAATGTTGGTAACGTTGAATTGGCAACAATGTCTTTTGGACAGTCGTTTCAGATTACACCTATGCAGTATCTTGTTGCAGCAAGTGCAGTGGTTAATGGTGGAAAAATTGTCACACCTCATTTTGGTGTTAAAGCCATAAACAGCAATGGAAAAGTTGTAAAACAATTTAAGTACAAAAATAAGAACAACGTTGTATCTAAAAAAACATCAGATACAATGAAATTTATCCTAGAAAAAGTAGTTTCAGAAGGAACCGGAAGCAAAGGAAAAGTGGAAGGATACAAGGTTGGAGGGAAAACTGCAACTTCGCAGAAACTGCCAAGAGGTTCAGGAAAATACATAGCATCTTTTATGGGTTTTGCTCCGGCAGATAATCCACAAATAATAGCAATGGCAATTATTGATGAACCAAAGGGGATATATTATGGTGGGCAGGTTGCTGCTCCGGTAATAAGTGAGCTATACAAAAATATTCTTCCATATTGGTTGGAAGAAAAGAAACAAGGAGAGTAAAATGAGTACAAGTACAACTATCATCGCAGCAATTATTATTTCTTTTGCAGTAAGTGTTATTTTATGTCCTATAGTAATACCCATGCTTAAAAAATTAAAATTTGGACAGTACATAAGAGAGGAAGGACCAAAATCACATCAAAGTAAGTCAGGTACACCAACTATGGGTGGCATGATTATTCTTGCAAGTGTTATTGTCACATCTCTTATTTTTATGTTCGTTTGCAAGAACACAAGAATAGTACCGGTTTTGTTTATGGTTATAGGTTTCGGTATTATAGGCTTTTTAGATGATTATATAAAAGTTGTAAAAAAACGTAATTTAGGTTTAACAGAAATTCAGAAACTTGTTGCACAGATTGTTGTAACAGCAATTTTCTGTTTCTATATAGTTAAATATTCAGGTCTTGGAACAGCTACAATTATTCCTTTTACAAACGGAATGGAAGTGACAATGCCAATGTGGTTATTTATTCCATTTTTATTTATAGCTGTTTTAGGAACTGTAAATGGAGCAAACTTAACAGATGGTCTTGATGGTTTAGCAACAAGTGTTACTGTTATAATTGCAGTGTTCTTTACAGCAGTAGCTGCAGGAACAAAATCAGGTTTAGAGCCAATTTCAGCAGCTTTTGTTGGAGCGTTACTTGGATTTTTCTTATACAACGTATATCCTGCAAGAGTATTTATGGGTGATACAGGTTCGCTTGCTTTAGGTGGTTTTGTTTCATCTATGGCATTTATGCTTAAAATGCCAATTTTTATAGTAATTGTGGCATGTATATATTTACTTGAATCATTGTCAGACATAATTCAGGTAAGCTGGTTTAAGTACACAAAGAAAAAATATGGTGAAGGAAGAAGAGTGTTTAAAATGGCACCGCTTCATCATCATTTTCAGGAAAGCGGTTATGCAGAAACTCAGGTTGTGGCAGCTTTTGCAATTGCTACAGCAATGTTATGTTTAATTGGATATTTAGCATTATAAAATAATAGAATATAAATGGTGATAATTTAGCAGATGAGGAGTAATGTTATGGAACTTAAGAACAAAAAAGTATTAGTTGCAGGTTCAGGAAAAAGCGGTATAGGTGCTGCAAACCTTTTAAAAAAGGTAGGCGCAGTTGTTACAATTTATGATGGAAATGTAAAACTAAACAAAGAAGATATTTTGGCAAAATTAGATAATAAAGAAAATGTTGATGTAATTCTTGGAGAATTAAAAGAAGATGTTATAAAGCAGTTTGACCTTATGATATTAAGTCCTGGTATTGCTATTGATGCACCTTTTGTAAATGATGTAAGAGATAATAATGTACCAATTTGGGGCGAAGTTGAACTTGCCTACGTTGTAGGGAAAGGAAGACTTGCAGCGATTACAGGAACTAACGGAAAAACTACAACAACAGCTTTGGTTGGAGAAATTTTAGCAGCATATTATAAGGATGTAAATGTAGTTGGTAACATTGGAACACCATATACATTAACAGCTTTTGATTCTACAGAAGATACAGTGACAGTTGCAGAAATAAGCAGTTTCCAGTTAGAGACAATACATACATTTAAACCAGATGTAAGTGCTGTATTAAATATTACTCCGGACCATTTGAACCGTCATTATACAATGGAATGTTATACAAATGTAAAAATGAGTATTGCAATGAATCAGGAAGAAAATCAGCCGATTATTCTTAATTATGAAGATGAAATATTAAGAGAATATGCGCCAAAACTTAAAAATAAAATTGTTTGGTTTAGCAGCAAAAACAAATTAGAAGAAGGTGTTTATTTAGACGGGAAAAATATTATGTACGCTGAAAATGGAGAAAAACGTGTTATTACAACAACAGAGGACACAACACTTGTAGGTATTCATAATGTTGAAAATATTATGGCAGCAATTGGAATTTCAGTTAATATGGGAGTTCCTGATGCTGTGATTAAAGAAGCAATCAAAAAGTTTAAAGCAGTAGCTCATAGAATAGAATATGTAGATACAATTGATGATGTTATTTACTATAATGATTCTAAGGGAACAAATACAGATGCATCCATAAAAGCAATTCAGGCAATGACACGTCCAACTGTTTTAATAGCAGGCGGCTATGACAAGAAAGTTACTTTTGACGAATGGGCAAAAGAATTAGAAGGCAAAGTTAAATGCTTGGTTTTGCTTGGTGAAACTTCTAACCAGATTGCTGACACAGCAAAAAAATATGGCTTTGAAAATATTATTTTTACAAAATCTTTAGAAGAAGCAATAGATGAATGTAAGAAAAATGCACAGCAGGGAGATGCAGTTTTATTGTCACCTGCATGTGCAAGCTGGGATATGTTTGACAGTTATGAGCAGCGTGGTGATATGTTCAAGGATTATGTTAAGAAATTAAAATAGAACTTGGGGTAAGTATATTGAATAAAGAAAATAATCAGGTTTCCAAATCAGATGAACAACAATTAAATAGAAAAAGAAGAAGTGGTTATTTCGACTATAGTTTGCTATTTGTATGGATTTTTATAATGCTTTTAGGCTACGTACTTTTGTACAGTGCAAGTTCTTATACAGCATTAAATAAATATAATAGTTCAATATATTTTTTGAAAAATCAGCTAATTGCCACAGCCATGGGATTAGTTGTAATGATACCAATGATATTTTTTGACTATAGAATTTTAAAGAAGTTCAGCAAATTCATCTACGGGGCATCCATAGTAAGTGTTTTTCTCGTTTTAACACCAATGGGAATCGAGGCAAACGGTGCAAGAAGATGGGTGGACTTGAAAATTGTATCTTTTCAGCCTGCTGAGTTAGTTAAAATATCAGTTATTCTTTTAACGGCGTTTTTGCTATCTAAATGTGGTAGGGATGCTTTAAAACATGGTAAGATTTGTTGGCAGATTTACAGCATAAGTATTCTTGGGGCGGCAGTGTTGTTTATTGTCACATCTAACCTAAGTTCCGCAATTATTGTTTTAGGAATAGGAGCTGTAATGCTAATTGTTGCAGGTGCCTGCAAATTTTTTACAGGGATAATCGCAGCCGGAATAGGTGTTGGTGTTGTATCGCTGTTTTTTCTCGGAGAATTCTCTGACTTAGGATTTAGATTTAGCAGAATTGCTGTTTGGAGAAATCCGGAAGCGTACATGGATAAAGGTGGTTATCAGGTAATGCAGGGGCTGTATGCAATTGGTTCCGGTGGTTTATTTGGTAAGGGATTAGGAAACAGTGCTCAGAAATTAGGGTACGTTCCTGAAGCCTCTAACGATATGATTTTTTCCATTGTATGTGAGGAACTTGGTATTTTTGGAGCATTGTGTATTATTGCATTGTTTATTTTCTTAATTAGAAGAATGAGATATATTGCAAGTAATGCGTCAGATTTATTTGGCTCAATGGTGGTAGTTGGTGTGCTTGCGCATATTTCAATACAGGTTGTTCTTAATATAGCCGTTGTTACTAACTTTATACCAAATACAGGTGTATCCTTACCATTCATAAGTTATGGTGGAACGTCGTTAATGTTTTTGATGATAGAAATGGGAATGGTTTTATCAGTTTCAAGAAGAATAAAGAGGATTCGTTAAATGTAAGGAGTCATTATGAGTCAGGAGAAAAGAAGAGGAAGAAAAAAACACAGACGCAGAAAATTAAAAAAATGGGTTAAAGTTTCTTTTTTGGTAATTGTAATTATTGTTGCCTTAATCTTAATTGGTATATTTGGATTTAAGTTGCAAAGCGTTACATGTACTTCTGATTTGGACCAGTTTACAGATCAGGAAGTGAATGCCTACATGAGTGAACAAAAGATTGATAACACATTGGTCTTTTGGTTTAAAAGTTTAATTGGGGAAAATACACCCCTTGAGTTGTATGAGGAATATAAAGTAAAACTTTTATCGCCATCAAAAGTGAAAATAACAGGATATGAAAAGAAGTTACAGGGATACATCAAAAAAGATAAATTATATTATTACTTTGATGAGAATGGCACAATTCTTAAAATATCTGATGAAAAAATAAAAGATATTGTTCCGGTTAAGGGATTGGAAGCTACAGAATTAAAGCTTTTCAAAAAAATAAAAGTAAAAGATGAAAAGTCTTTAGAAACAATTTTGACAGTTACTTCATCAGTGGAAGCTTACAATTACAAAGTAAAACAGTATTCCATAAACAAAAACAATGAAGTGACAATGAACATAAAAAATGTGAAAGTTCAGCTTGGCAAAAAAACAAATTTGGACAAGAAATTAAAGGATTTTAATGACATGTACAAAAATGTTATAAAGTACAAAGGAACTTTAAACATGAAACATGCCAGTGAAGATGGAAGTTACACTTTGAAAAAAAGTGAAGAAAAAAAGAAATAAAGGTATTGCTATTTTTAGAAAAAAATTATATTATATAATGTATATGGCTAATATTATGTCTCTGTTTTAAGAGGCAAACTAAATTTTAAGTGAGACAAAGGAGGATGTACTCTTGTTAGAAATTACTACAAACGAAAGCGAAGCAGTAGCAAAGATTATAGTTGTAGGCGTTGGTGGAGCAGGAAACAATGCCGTAAATAGAATGATAGATGAAAACATCGGAGGAGTTGAATTTATTGCAATTAATTCTGATGCACAGGTACTTAAAAGAAGTAAGGCACCAACAACTTTACAGATTGGTGAGAAGATAACAAAAGGTCTTGGAGCAGGAGCTAAGCCTGAAGTTGGTGAAGCAGCTGCAGAAGAGAACGTAGAAGAATTAGCACAGTTATTAAAGGGTGCCGATATGGTATTCGTAACATGTGGTATGGGTGGTGGAACAGGTACAGGAGCAGCACCTGTTGTGGCACGTGTAGCAAGAGAGCAGGGAGCTCTTACAGTAGGTGTAGTTACAAAGCCTTTCAGATTTGAATCAAAGGCACGTATGAACAATGCTTTAGCAGGTATTGAAAGATTAAAGCCAAACGTAGACACACTTATTGTAATTCCAAATGATAAATTATTAGAAATCGTAGATAAGAGAACAACAATGCCTGAAGCATTAAAGAAGGCTGATGAAGTATTACAGCAGTCAGTTCAGGGTATTACAGACTTAATTAATGTACCTGCATTAATTAACCTTGACTTTGCTGACGTTCAGACAGTTATGAGAGATGCAGGTATTGCTCATATTGGTATCGGTGAAGCAAGCGGTGATGAGAAGGCTTCAGATGCAGTTCAGCAGGCTGTTACATCTCCACTTCTTGAAACAAAAATCGATGGAGCAAAGAATGTTATTATCAACATTACTGGTGATGTTAGCTTGTTTGAAGCTAATGAAGCTGCAAGCTATGTACAGGAACTTGCAGGTGATGATGCAAACATTATCTTCGGTGTAAGATATGATGATTCATACCCTGATGAATGTTCAATTACAGTAATGGCAACAGGTATTGGCGATTCAACACCAGCGCCAAAGGCAACAGCTTTTGGTATGGGAAGCACGGCTAAGAAGTTCTCATACAATGCAACACCTTCTGCTACACCAAAGAGTGAAACAACTCCTGTTCAGCAGCCACATAGTAGCATTGAGGACAAGCCACTTAACATTCCTGATTTCTTAAGAAACAAATAATTAGGCTTAAGCCAAAGTTTACTTAATAAATAAAAAGACACGAACCTGAGTATATGCAGTTCGTGTCTTTTTGTTGCAAAAACATTATTCAAAAATAAAATGGAGAGAAGCATGGAAGATAACATAAAAAAAGAAATAGAAAATAGAAGAACATTTGCGATTATTTCTCATCCTGATGCAGGTAAGACAACTTTAACAGAAAAGTTTCTTTTGTACGGTGGAGCAATTAACACAGCAGGTTCTGTAAAAGGAAAAGCAAATTCAAAGTATGCTGTTTCTGACTGGATGGGTATAGAAAAAGAAAGAGGTATTTCTGTTACATCATCAGCATTACAGTTTCAGTATGAAGGTTATTGCATTAACATTCTTGATACACCGGGCCATCAGGATTTCTCAGAGGATACTTACAGAACACTTATGGCTGCTGACTCGGCAGTGATGGTAATTGATGCTTCAAAGGGTGTAGAAGCACAGACAATTAAACTTTTCAAGGTATGTGTAATGCGTCATATACCGATTTTTACATTTATTAACAAAATGGATTTAGAGGCAAGAGATCCTTATGAATTATTAGAAGAAATTGAAAATGTATTAGGAATTAAAACATGTCCTATTAACTGGCCAATTGGTTCCGGTAAGAGATTTAAAGGCGTCTATGACAGAAATACAAAGAAAATTTCAATGTTTCAGGCTGTTTCAGTAGGTGGCGCAAAAAGTGCTGCTGAAAAAATATATGATTTAGACAACGAAGAGTTTAAAAATGAAATAGGTGATGAGTTATATGATCAGTTAGTAGATGATGCTGAATTATTAGATGGAGCCAGTGAACCATTTGATCAGGAATTAGTTGATAAAGGTGAATTATCACCTGTATTTTTCGGTTCAGCGTTGACAACTTTTGGTGTGGAAACTTTCCTTGAACATTTCTTAAAAATGACAGAGTCACCGCTTCCAAGAATGTCTGATCAGGGATTGATTGATCCAGTAACAGAACCATTTTCAGGATTTGTTTTTAAGATTCAGGCAAACATGAATAAAGCGCATCATGATAGGATTGCATTTATGAGAGTTTGCTCAGGAAAATTCGATGCAAGTAAGGAAGTTTACCATGTTCAGGGTGGAAAGAAAATGAAGCTTTCTCAGCCACAGCAGATTATGGCACAGGACAGAAAAGTTATAAATGAAGCTTATGCAGGCGACGTTATAGGTGTATTTGATCCGGGAATTTTTTCAATTGGGGATACAATTTGTACACCTGGAAAGAAGTTTGCATACGAAGGAATACCTACTTTTGCACCTGAACATTTTTGTAGATTAGTTGCCCTTGATTCAATGAAGCGTAAGCAGTTTATGAAGGGTGTTACACAGATTGCTCAGGAAGGGGCGATTCAGATATTCCAGGACTATAACCTTGAAATGTCAGAAATAATCGTAGGTGTAGTAGGTGTGCTACAGTTTGACGTTTTGAAATACAGAATGGAAAATGAATACGGTTGTGATGTTAGATTAGAGCCACTTCCATACAGACACATTAGATGGATTAAGGATCCTACAGTTAATCTAAATAACGTAAAATGTCCATCAGACGCTAAGAGAGTAAAGGATATGAAGGGCAATCCTTTAGTTATATTTACAAACGAATGGTCTGTAAAACTTTTACTTGAAAGAAATGAAGGTTTGGAAGTGACAGAATTTAAGAATAATTAACAATAAAAGCAAATCGCGAATTTATAAAAAATGAAATAAGTTATAAATTACACATAATATGGAAGGTATATATTTTGACATATTAATAGAAATGTAATTTATAACTTATTTTTTTATGTGTCTCTTCGACAGACTTTTTTATGGGAAAAATTATAATAGTAGAAAAGGGGTGAGATATATATACATATTTATAGATGTTTACTTTGGGTACAATTTTCTAATAGATTTGTCAGTTGTATTTGCAACCGGAGAGATTTTAAATAAAAAGAGTAAGTGGTACAGAATGATATTGGCAGCATTAGCAGGAGCCATATACAGCGTGTTGACTCTTTTTTTGAAGGAAAACATACCGGTTAAAATAATTTTAACTTATCTGATAGTAGCTGAAATAATGATAATTCTTGCTTTTGGAAAAATGGATTTTAGGGCAAATGTGAAGGCTTTCCTTGTTATGTATGAGGCTACTTTCCTGCTAAATGGCATAATGAATCTGTTTAATAAAAACAACAGTATGCTTTTGAGTATTGTTATTGCAGTTACATGCAATAGCATTATCAGACTGTTAGCTAAGCTTATGCTAAAAGAGGCAGGAGCAAGTAAAAATCTGCTTAAAATAATCATAAAAGAAGGAAATTGCAAAGTAGATGTTACTGCACTTGTGGATACGGGGAATAACCTTTTTGAGCCTATGACCGGAAAGCCGGTTTCCATTATTGAAAAAACTGTTGCAGAAAAAATTATAAATGAAAATTCGAGGTTTACTTTTATAGCTTTTAAGTCGCTGGGCAAGGAAAATGGGCTGTTAAAAGGAGTTTTTTGTGAGTACATAGAAGTAAATGGAAATAGATACAATAATCAGATTATCGGTATATATAACGGTAAATTAAGTAATGATAATATGTATCATATGATTTTACATCCTAAATTATTAGAATAAAAGGGGGAGAGTTTGTGAAAGCGTTAGATTTTGGAAAAAAATACATGGGAAAAATTGCCTTGTTAAAAGGGCTACTTTATTCAAAAGAAGGGGAAATATATTACATTGGTGGCAATGACATTTTGCCACCGCCTTTGGAAGCAGAAGAGGAAGCAACCTGCATAAAGAAAATAATTGAAGGTGAGGATAAGGAAAGTCGGTCGAAATTAATTGAACATAATTTAAGACTGGTGGTTTACATAGCCAAGAAATTCGATAACACAGGAGTAGGCGTTGAAGATTTGATTTCCATTGGCTCCATTGGATTGATTAAAGGAATAAATACTTTTAACCCTAATAAAAACATAAAACTGGCAACTTATGCATCCAGATGTATTGAAAATGAAATTCTTATGTATTTAAGAAAAAATAATAAAACAAAACTGGAAGTGTCAATTGATGAGCCACTTAATGTAGACTGGGATGGTAATGAACTGCTTTTGTCAGATATTTTAGGGACAGATGAGGATATTATATCAAAAGACATAGAAAATGAGGTAGAGAAAAAGCTTTTGTACAAGGCGATAAACAAGCTAAATAACAGAGAAAAAACAATAGTACAAATGCGTTATGGACTAAATAATATTGATGGCGAGGAAATGACGCAGAAAGAAGTGGCAGACTCTCTTGGAATCTCCCAGTCTTACATATCAAGACTTGAAAAAAAGATAATAAGAAGACTGAAAAGAGAAATTGTAAAGTATCAATAAAAAACATAATAAACCACAATTCGACAGTATATAAAGTTTATAGTTTCAAAAAGAAAATATTACGAATAAAGAGCCGATATTTAGGAAAACATATTTATGTGAAAATACAAAAATATGAAAGTAGGAAATATTATGGCTCTTTTTAAAGTGGAAATATGTGGCGTAAATACAGCCAAACTACCATTATTAACAGAAGAGGAAAAAAGAGAACTTTTTAAGGAAATAAAAAAAGGAAACATGGAAGCAAGAGAAAAGTACATTAGAGGCAATTTGAGATTAGTATTAAGTATTTTGCAGAGGTTTTCTAACACAGGAGAAAATGTTGACGACTTATTTCAAATAGGATGCATTGGCTTAATAAAAGCGGTAGATAATTTTGATGACACACTAAATGTAAAGTTTTCAACTTATGCGGTACCTATGATTTCAGGAGAACTGAAAAGATTTTTGAGAGATAACACGGCAATTAGAGTTAGCCGCTCCATCAAGGATACGGCCTATAAGGCAATTTATTGCAGGGAAAACATAATTAAGTCAACTAACAAAGAACCTACAATCGGTGAAATTGCAGAGCATATTGGGGCAACGGAAGAACAGGTGACTTATGCGTTAGATGCCATTCAAAGTCCGGTTTCCTTATATGATCCTGTATATGATCAGGGAGGGGACACCCTTTATGTAATGGATCAGATTAGCGATAAAAAGAATAAAGAAGAAAACTGGGTTGAAGACATTGTGCTAAGGGAGGCCTTAGACGGGCTAAACGAAAGAGAAAGAAAAATTATAGACATGAGGTTTTTTTATGGAAAAACTCAAATGGAAATAGCTGATGAAATAGGAATTTCCCAGGCGCAGGTTAGCAGACTGGAAAAAAATGCAATTAAAAACATGAAAAATTATATTAAATAAAAAGACGATTTTAAGAGAACAAAAATAAAAATAAAGAATACTATATATAAAAAAGGTCTTTTATGAGAATAGAAGAATTAAAACGAAAACAAGTTATAAATTGTTGTGACTGCAAAATTCTTGGCAATGTTTGTGACTTGGAATTTGATATATGTACCGGCTGTATAAAATCTATTGTTGTTATGGGACCAAGTAAATGGTGCGGGCTTGTTTGCAGTGATTTTGAATATATAATACCTTTTGGTTGTATTACTCAGGTTGGGCCTGATATTATTTTGGTTCGTGTGGAAGAGAAGGAGGTCAAACATAAAATTAAAATATCTTGACCTCTCTAAACACTTTATTTATAATGGCTTTGTGTAAAATTAACTAAAATAAACAGCAAACTTAGAAGAAAAATGAATTAAGTTCATTTTTATAATAGTTACAACTAAAGGCTGATGACCAGATGGAGTATACTAGGAGGAAGAAACATGAAGTGTCCATATTGCGGTGAAGAAAATACAAAAGTAATAGACTCAAGACCTGCGGAAGAAAACAACGCCATAAGAAGAAGACGTCAGTGTCTTAAGTGCAAAAAAAGATTTACAACTTACGAGAAAGTAGAAAACATTCCTCTTATTGTTATAAAAAAAGATGATATAAGAGAGCCTTATGACAGAGGAAAAATTGAAGCAGGAATAGTAAGATCATGTCACAAACGACCTGTTTCTTATGAACAGATAGTAAGTGCTGTGGAAGATGTAGAAAATAAAATATTCAATATGGAAAAAAAGGAAATATCCAGCAGAGTAATAGGTGAGATTGTAATGGAAAGATTAAAAGAATTAGACCAGGTTGCCTATGTAAGATTTGCTTCAGTTTACAGAGAATTCAAAGATGTTAATACATTTATGGATGAGTTAAAGAAATTGTTAAAATAAAAGTATGTATTTTTAGAAGTGTTAAGAAACTTACAAAATACAAAATACCGGGAGAAAAGAATGTTAGAAAGTTTATATCCAGATAAATATTTGAAATCTGTAGATGAAATAGATTTTGAAGAATACTATAAGCAGGGTATCAGAGGTATTATATCTGATATTGATAATACTCTTGTTCCACATGGAGCACCGGCAGATGAACATATAATTAATGTGTTTGAAAAAATACATCAATTAGGAATAGAAACCTGCCTCATATCAAATAACAAGGAACCAAGAGTAAAGCCATTTGCAGATGCGGTGAATTCAAAATACATATTTGATGCTCATAAACCAAGTAAAAAAAACTACATTAAAGCAATGAAAATAATGGGAACCAACGAAGAAACAACATTGTTCTTAGGAGACCAGATTTTTACTGATGTGTGGGGGGCAAACAGAGTTGGTATTAAATCAATTATGGTTGAAAAAATTAATCCAAAAGAAGAGATACAAATTGTTTTGAAAAGAATTCCTGAAAAATTCATATTATGGAATTGGAGAAGAAAAAACAAAAAGTCAAAATAATTTTGTGTGAAATAGTAGAATATAAATGCTAAAATAGCGCAACAGAAATAATAAAGAACAGAAATAGTAAAGATAAAGAGATTGTAAATGGAAAGATACGTAGAATACGCAGAATGATAAGTTGTAAAAAAGTTGTTTGTAATTAAACGAAAAATTACAAACAGCTTTTTTATGTAAGAAATTTATTCGGAAATTCATATTATATAAAAACGTTCCTCTAGGGATGAATCCTTGTGCGAAAAGAATCTGAAAAAAGAAATTCCACCCAAATTTCTTTTTCATAAAATATTTTAAACTGTAAAATAAAGTTCTTTAATATGTTCTACAGGCATATCTTTTCCTGTCCAGATTTTGAAAGCTTCAGCTCCCTGGTATAAAAGCATATACAAACCGTTAAAAGTCTGGCAGCCCTGTTCCTTAGCCATCCTAAGAAGTTTTGTTTCCATTGGATTATAAATAACATCAGAAACTATTAAATCCTCTCTTAACATTTTCTTGTCAGGAATAATGCAACTGTCCACATTTGGTGCCATGCCAACAGAAGTAGCGTTAGTTAAAATCTGACTTTTTTCAATTGACTCGCCTAAAACATCATCATTTCCAAGTTCAATTAATTTAGCATTACAATCTGTTTTACTATTAACAGCGTCAACCATCTTTTCGGCTTTTTCCCAGAAACGGTCTTTTATACTAAAAACATTAATGTTCTTAACGCCATCAAGAGCTGCCTGAACAAAAATAGAAGAAGCGGCCCCACCGGCACCAAGTAAAGTCATTGTATCGCCGATTATGTCAAAACCTGCGTCCTTAACAGACTGCATATAGCCGATTCCGTCAGTGTTATGGCCGATGAATCTGCCATCTTTATTTACAACTGTATTTACGGCACCAATCATTGATGCGGCAGGTGACAATTCATCTACCAATTCGCAAATAAGTGTTTTGTCAGGCATTGTGCAGTTAAAACCGGCAACGTTTAATTTCTTTAAACCTTCGTAGGCAATTTTTAAATTATTTTCAGGAACATCAAAGCACAAATAAACGTAGTTAAGTCCTAATTCCTTAAATGCTTCGTTGTGCATTAAAGGTGACTTGCTGTGTGCAACAGGGCTTCCAAGAAGACCTGTAAGCTTTGTATGGCCGTTGATTTCATTTATACATCCCATAATAATCCTCCAAAGTAAAATAGTTTAGCTTATTAAAGTATAAGAGCTTTTATAAAAAAAGTAAACCTTCTCATTGACTTAAAATAACAGCTAAACTATACTTTAATTATTGCAAAAGTGGAGGTACTAATGAAAACAAAAATTTGTATTCCTATTATTGGACAGGACGAAAAAGAAGTGTTAGATCAGACTGAGAAGATTTTACAAATGCAACCTGACTTGATTGAATGGAGAGCAGATTATATTGAAAAATTAGATACGGATGTAATTGAAAACATAACTGCGAAGTTAAAAAATATTATTGGAAATGTCAAACTTGTTTTTACATTTAGAACTGCTGATGAAGGTGGTAAGCAGAGTATAAGTGATGAGAAGTATTCAGAGATTTGCTGTAAGGCAGCAGAAAATTGCGATTATGTAGATGTGGAAATAATGGGACACATGAAAATCGCTAAAAACTTAATTGCAGAAATTAAGAAAAATGGTGCAAAAGTTATTGGGTCAAATCATCATTTTGATAACACACCTTCTAATGGTGAAATAATAGACATAATGAAAAAAATGGAAGAACAGGGAGCAGACATTTGCAAAATTGCAGTTATGCCTGAAGCAAAAGAAGACGTAGAAAGATTTATGGATGTATCTTCGCAGCTTAAAGATATATTAAATGTTCCTATAATAACAATGTCTATGGGAGAACTTGGGGCAGTTTCAAGAATATGCACAAATATTACAGCTTCAAGTGTATCGTTTGCAGCAGGTGTTGATGCATCAGCACCTGGGCAGGTTAAGGCAGATATTTTAAGAAAATTACTAAAAGTAAATGAAGGTTGTAGTTTAAAAGGAAATATTTCTTTAATCGGTTTTATGGGAACAGGAAAGACAACTGTATCAAAGGCATTGTCAAAAATTACATCTTTTAAGGAAATTGATGTAGATGCCTACATAGTTGAAAATGAAGGAAAAGCCATAAGCGACATATTTAAGGATAGCGGAGAAGCATATTTCAGAACACTTGAAACAAATGCGTTACAGACAATTTCAAGTAAGCAGGGACAGATTATTTCCTGTGGCGGTGGTGCTGTATTAAAAGATGAGAACGTAGACATACTAAAGAAAAACGGAGTTATTGTTTTGTTAACAGCTACTCCTGAAACAATATTTGATAGAGTAAAAGACCACACTCACAGACCAATATTAAATAACGACATGAGTTTAAGACATGTAAAAGAGTTAATGGAACAAAGAGAACCAAGATACCAGTCAGTAGCCAATGTTAAGGTAAATGTGGACTCTAATGACAGAATTCTTACATGCTATAATATAATTAACTATTTAGAAAAAGAAGGCTATATTGAAATTGAAATTAATAATTAGATAAAGGTTGAAAATATTTATAGAATCTTTTATAATGATAGAAGCGTGATTTATCACAGATGAACTTTTAGGAGGAAAAATTATGGTAACAGCAGGCGATTTCAAAAATGGTATTACTATTGAATATGATGGAAAGATTTGTCAGATCATCGAATTCCAGCATGTAAAACCAGGAAAAGGCGCAGCGTTCGTTAGAACAAAATTAAAAGATATCAAGAGTGGTGGTGTTGTAGAAACAACATTCAGACCAACAGAAAAATTTGAAAATGCTCATATCGACAGAAAGGATATGCAGTATTTATACAATGATGGAGATCTTTACTACTTCATGGATGGTGAAACTTATGACCAGATTGCTGTAGGTGCAGACAAGGTTGGAGATTCACTTAAGTTTGTTAAGGAAAATGAAACAGTTAAGATTTGTTCATGTAAGGGTGATATCTTTGCAATTGAACCACCTATCACAGTTGAACTTCAGATTACAGAAACAGAACCAGGATTCAAAGGAAACACAGCTACAAATGCTACAAAGCCAGCTACTGTTGAAACAGGAGCTACAGTATATGTTCCTTTATTCGTTGAACAGGGGGAAACAATTGTAATTGATACAAGAACAGGTGAATATTCAAAGAGAGTATAATTTTTGAATTATATAAATTAGGACTGCGGAAATATTTTCTGTGGTCCTTTTTTATGTAATAAGAAATTCCAGCGGAATTTCTATTACATAAAAGATGTTCCACTATAGATGCACCCTGGTGTGAAAGGAAAACGTTCCACTATGGATACAACCTAGTGCAAAAAGAAAACAGTTGCGCAACAACACGCACCCGGTGTGTAAAATGTGGCAAGCAACATTTTTATTAATAGGAGATAGTTTATGAAAATAGTAATTTTAGATGCTGCGACACTTACAATAAATAACGATATTGATTTTTCTATATTTGACAGGTTTGGTGAAGTGAAAATTTATGATTTTACAAAAGATGAAGAAATACCTGAACGTATTAAAGATGCAGATGTTATTTTATGTAATAAATCTTCAATGTCTGAGAAGGATTTATCCGGGGCAAAGAACCTTAAATATATAGGTTTGTTTGCTACAGGATATAACAACGTTGATTTGGAATACACAAGAAAACATGGTATTACGGTTTGCAATGCCGGAAGCTATTCAACAGAGGCAGTGGCTCAGCACGTTTTTGCATTTATACTTCATTATTACAACACAATCTCAAGGTATGATGAATTTGTAAAGAACAAGGGCTGGATAAACACTAACAAATTTTCCCCTTTTATGGAAATGAAAGAACTTTTCGGCAAAACTATAGGTATTATAGGTTATGGTTCCATTGGACAAAAAGTAGCAGTAATTGCAAATGCTTTTGGGATGAATGTTCTGGCATACAGTAGAAGTGCATTAAAAGAAAAAATACAGTCTGATGAAGTGACGTATGCTGCAGTTGATGAAATCTTGGGAAAGTCAGATATTGTAACAATTCATTGTCCGTTAAATAAAGATTCGGAAAAAATGTGCAATAAAGAATTCTTTACTAAGATGAAAAAAGACAGTCTTTTTATAAACACATCACGTGGAGGAGTTGTAAATCAGGAAGATTTAATGTGGGCGTTAAACAATAATGTTATACAATATGCGGCATTAGATGTTATTGAAAAAGAACCAATGCCAGAAGATTGTAAGCTTATTGAAACAAAAAATCTTGTGATTACACCTCATGCAGCATGGGCTCCTTTAGAGACTAGAGAGCGCCTTATTAAAATCGTTTCGAAAAATTTGCAAAAATGGGTTGCAGGAACCCCTATAAATGTTATAGAATAGAGCACAAGAGGGGTGTTAGGTTTAAACACATATCTAGTACAATAATATGCGGGCACGGAATCAGCTCGTAATTGTATGAACAATTTAATTATATTTAAGGAGGAACAATCATGAGAAGATTGGCAAAGAAAGTTGCAGCAACAGCTATGGCTCTTACAATGACAGCAGCTATGGCAACAACATGTTTCGCTGCAAACTGGGGAAGTTACTTTGGAGCTAATGCAGATTGGTACGAAGGAGCAGAAGGAAAATTAACAGCAAACACAGCAGCAGGATTTACAGCATCAATTAATTCTGTAGGCTGGGGTGGAGTTTGGGGAGCACAGGTATATATCGATGGCTCTAGGAATGACAATGCAAAGAATGTTAAGGTTAAAAAAGGAAAATCTTACACACTTTCATTTGACATCAGCGCTTCAAACCTTACAAAGTTTGCTTATGTTAAGGTTTCAACAGGTGAAAAATTAGCTTACTCAACATGGGTTAAGATGCCAGCTAACAAGACTGTTAAGGTTAAGAGAACTTTCAAGGCAGCAGGAAATGCTAATTCAGTTTACTTTGGATTAGGCGGAGATGTCGGTGATAGAAGAGATGTATCAACTGATGCGGATGCTGTAACAAGATACAATGTATTCAAGAGAGACTTCAAGCAGGCAGCAGAAATAGGATTACAGAACGATGCTAACGGTGACTACACAGCAGCTACAAACATCAAGGTTTCTAAGTTTACTTTAATTGAAACACCAAAGATTAAGTCAGCTAAGTCATCAAAAAAGGGCAAAGTTACAGTTAAGTTTGCAAAGGTTAACGGAGCAAAATCTTACAAAGTTAAGGTTGGAAGCAAAGTTAAAAAAACAAAGAAGACATCTGTAACAGTTAAGGCTAAATCAAAGAAGAAAGTAACTGTACAGGTAGCAGCAGTAGCTAAGACATCAGGAGTAACTGGTGCATACAGCGCTAAGAAGAAAGTAAAGGTTAAATAATTTTTAACTGAATAATACATATTAAGCAGATGTCAGATTTGATTCTGACATCTGTTTTAAAATTAATGACATAAGTCATAATGTTAACAACTCATATAAATATTAAATGGGATTTATTGTGCACAACCACATAAAAGTTTTTATTGCGCATAACGGCAAATAAACGTTATTAAATGGCATATGGGAATCAGTAGTGGGTAAATGGTCGATAGAAGTCGAACGATTTTTTACATATTTAGGAAAAAATAGCATATAATTATATTGATAAAAATTTAATAAACCAAAGTATGGTGAAGGGGGAAATACAATGATTGACAAAGTAATTGAAAACAACAGAGTGAGTATTATAGGAGAGATTGTTTCTGATTTCAGATTTAGTCACGAAGTTTTTGGAGAAGGATTCTACATAGTAGATGTATCGGTTGACAGATTAAGCGAATTAACTGATATTATTCCACTTATGGTATCTGAAAGGTTAGTTGATGTAAACGAAGACTACAAAGGAAGATTAGTTGAGGTTTCAGGACAGTTTAGATCTTATAATCGTCACGAAGGAACTAAGAATAAGTTAGTGTTATCAATTTTTGTTAGAGAATGGGAAGAGGTCGAAGAAAACCTGGAAGCTGGAAAAACTAATCAAATATTTTTAGATGGTTATATCTGTAAAGAACCAATTTACAGAAAAACACCACTTGGAAGAGAAATTGCAGATTTATTAATTGCAGTTAATCGTCCATACGGAAAATCAGATTATATTCCATGTATTGCCTGGGGGAGAAATGCAAGATATGCTTCTACATTTGAAGTGGGCGGTCACATTCAAATATGGGGACGCGTTCAAAGTAGAGAGTACGTTAAGAAAATTAACGAAGAGGAAAGTGAAAAGCATATAGCGTACGAAGTTTCTGTTAGTAAACTAGAATATATTGACCAGTAATAAAAAGCTGTTCTTAGATTTGATTCTGAGAACAGCTTTTTGCGTGATAGGAAAAATGTATAAAACGAAATGCCGTATAGTATACTGGTGAAAAATAGAATAGTTGTTAAATATAGATACATTGATTTTGTGCATTTTGTGAATAATAGATAAAAACGTTTTGACTTTTATACATGCATGAAGTAAAATTGTATAAAAAGATTTTAATTCAAATAAGGAGGAATTATGAAAAAGAGAATTAAAAACATAATTTCATTAGTTCTTGTAATAGCGTTGGCGATTAGTGGTATTACATATACTACAGAAACAAAAGCTGATGAAAAAGAAGATTCTTGGAAAACTAATGCAGTTAAAGTACCAAGTGAGGGACAACTTGTAGGAGCCGGTTACATTGATGTAAAATTTGATAATTCAATGGAAGGCTATACATATACTGTATATCTTGATGGAAATCCTGTTTACTGGAACGGTAACAATATTGTAAGAGAAGAACTAGGCGAACAGAAAACAGATTCTTCTGTAACTAAAACTTTTACATCAAGTGATGAAGGAAAGACAGAAGTTTATACAACAAAAGTAAGCAAACATGAAATTACTGTTAAGGCAAAAAAAGACGATGTTGAATTAACATCAGTGAGAACATTTTATGTTTCAAAAAAAGGTCTCGCATTAGGTGGCGACATGAGTGACAAGATTAAGCTAAGTAAACTTAACTGCTCATGGTATTACAATTGGTCAACAGATGCTTTTAATACATCATTAGATGAGGGCGTTCAGCACATTCCTATGATGTGGGGAAGCGGTGATGATAACAAAGAAGCAATGAAGAATTTAAATACAACATCAAATTATATTTTAGGATTTAATGAACCTGATATTAGAAGTCAGGCAAACATGGAATTCTTTGAAGCTTCAAGTGTTTGGAATGATTATATTAAACCTCTTAATATGAGAAATGTTTCACCGGCACCTGCAGCTCCGGGGGGAGATTCTGTATGGCTTAGAAGATTTATGAATGGTGATTACATTTGCAAAAATCCTTGGGACGGAAGTTGGGGATTATATTACGATTATGAAGATGACGCTACAAAAACCTGGGTAGATGGAGAAGCTGACAGTGTTGATGCGGTAGTTTTACATTATTATAGAAACACAATTAATTTGCAGGGACTAATTGATGCAGTGGAAACACTTTGGAATTCATATCATAAACCTATTTGGATAACTGAGATGTCTTTGTTTGGAGTGAAGGGAACGGATTATGACTTTAGTTATGAAATTCCTGAAAAAAGGGCAGAAATACAGAAATATCTTGAAGATGCAATGGATGCTTTAGATAATAATCCACATGTGGAAAGATACTGTTGGTTCCCATATGATATCGATAGTACGAATGATATAGATGCGTTTAATGGGTCAGGTGGAACAGCTATGTTTGATTATGAATCCGGTGCTTATACAGAACTTGGTAGAATGTATTCTTCAAAGGGAAATCCTGAAGGTTATAATGCACAAACAATATCAGATGATGAGATGTTTGTATATGTACCTGAAACAACAACTGAAGAAACAACAACTGTTAAACCTACAACACAGAAGCCTACAACACAGAAAACTACAACAAGAACAAAAAAAGTCACACCACAGCAGGTTAAAATCAAAGCAGCCAAAAATGTTAAGAAAAAATCTGTCAAGTTGACTTGGAAAAAAGTTTCAAAGGCAAAATCATATCAGGTTCAATATGCAATGAATAGTAAGTTTACTAAAAAAGTAAAAATTAAAAATACCAAGAAATTAACATACACTGTTAAACAATTAAAGAAGAAGAAAAAATATTACTTTAGAGTAAGAGCATGTGCCGGTAAAGTATATGGTAAATGGTCAAAGGCGAAGAAAGTTGTTATAAAAAAATAAAGTTAGGAAAGAGCTAATCTTAGAAATGAGATTGGCTCTTTTTGATGATAATGTTATATGAATTCGATATAAATAAGCAGAATATATAAATAATATTTTCTAATTGGTTAAAAATACTTTGATAAAAAGTAAAAATAAGATAAAATCATCCAAAAAAATGATAAAAAACGTTTCAGCTCCAAAAGCGTTATGCAATATTACATATTATTTAATAGATAAAAACAGTTTTATTCGTTAAATTTAACATTAAGTGTTGAGAAATAAAAACGTTTATGATATAATGACGATAATTGAAATGAGATTGAAAAATTTCAAGCAAAAATTAAAATTAAAATTTATTAAAGGAGGAATTGGAAATGAGAAAAGTTTTCAATAAGGTAGTAGCAGGTGCAACATCTGTAGCTTTAATTGCAACACTTGCATTAGGAGTTAATTTCGCAAGTTCAGTAAAGGCAGATGATGCAACAACATTAGCAGCACCAACATGGTCATTTACACAGGGGGGACAGTACAATCCAAATGAACCTGATAATACAGGTTATATTGAATCTGTTAATGTAGGAAGTGAAGTGCTTTCTGGTTGGGAAAGAAAAGTAAATGGAAAGCAGGTACAGTCATCAAGCACAGGAACAACAGGATTTACAATGAAAATTGAAAATACAGGCTGGGACAAAGATTGGGGAAATGATAGAATCAATCCATGGTCTGTAATGGCAACAAATACTATTGAAGGTAAGGCAGGTCATATATATACAGTTTCATTTAAAGCAAAAGCTTCAAAGAAGAAATATGCATATGTAGCATTTAATACAGAAACAGAAGGACTCGCACCATATGATCAGGCACCTGTTGAATTTGGCGGTGATGCATCAAATCAGATTATTACATTAGGAACAACTGAGAAAACATTTACATTTACATTTTCTAATTATGTATCAGCTAAAGAAATTACAACAGCAATTATGTTAGGTTCTTTCAATTCACAGAATGATTATGCAGGCAATGATGTAAAGGATATAATTAAAGAAACAGAAGTTAGCTGGAATGGTACAGTTGTAGTTAGTGATTTCACTATTACTGATAAGGGAGTAGATCCTGGATTTACAGAACCTGAAACAAAGCCAACACAGCCATCAGTTGATCCAACAAAGCCATCAGTTAACCCAACAAAGCCTTCAGTTAACCCAACACAGCCTTCAAAGCCATCAGTACAGCCTACAACTCCAGCAAAGAAACCTGCAGTTAAGAAGCTTGCTAAGGTTAAAGGTATTAAGGCTGTTAACAAGAAGAAAGGCACATTAAAGATTACTTGGAAGAAAGTAACTGGTGCTACATCATACAAGGTAAAAGTTGGAAAGAAAACATACACAGCAAAGAAAACATCTTTAACAGTTAAGAAGCTTAAAAAAGGAAAGAAAGTAACAATTAAGATTTCAGCTCAGGGACCAAAGGCTAAGTACAAAGCTTCAGCTTGGGCTTCAAAGAAAGTTAAAATTAAAAAATAATTGTTACAATTAAATTAGATGTATAATACAGTACCCAATGCTAAGGCATTGGGTAACTGTTTAATTAGAAGTAGACTTAATAGAAATGTCGGGAGGACTAAACGTGAGAAGAAATATTTTTAAAAAGATTTCAGCAGCAGTACTTTCATTAACTATGATTGTTGGAATGATTGGTGTTGTACCGGCAGCAGGTCATGCTGCAAACGGAGCAAATATTGCTTCAAATATTAGTTGGGATTATTTTTCAGTAATTAGTTATGATGCTAATGGCAACTTAGATTCACATAGTGGACATGTAGCAGGAGAAGATGGCTCAAGAAAACATCCATACTGCTGGTATCATGCATTAACACATATTAATACTGATAAATATCCAAATGGACAGGTCGCAGGAACAGACTTTGCAACTGAAGGCTGGGTAGCTGAAAGTTCATCATCATCAGCAAGATTTTATGCAAAGAATACAGGCTGGGATGGTCAGTACAATGAACGTGATGGCTCATTAGTTGGAGATAACCAGTGGGGACTTAGAATGTTTACATCAGCAATGAATGTAGAAAAAGGACGTTCATATACTTTATCATTTAAATACACAAGCACTTTAAAGGGAAAGAAGACTATCTACGAAACAGATGCAAATGGTGAATATGTATTAGATTCTAACGGAGATAAGATTCCTAAAAAGGATGAAAAGGGAAACGAGATTCAGGAGAATAATTATAAAAAACATATTAATGTTAGTGTAATTAATCCGGCTAACAATAATGGATTAGAATTTTCAACAACAAGTGGCTGTACATCAGCAGGCTTCTTTGTTGCAGATTCAAAAGTAACAGATCCACAGACTGTAACAGTTAAGTTCACTGTTCCGGCAAATTATGCAGGTTCACAGGTTAAAGTTCAGTTCGCTTTAGGTTCATATGTTGTTTCATATCCTGATGAATTAGCTATGACAGGAAGCTTCTCTGTATCTGACTTTAAGATTGCTGCAGGAACACAGTATTCTGTTAAATATACATATGGTTCAAAATCATATACAAAATATGTTAATGCAGGAGCAAAGACATCTTCATATGTATTTCCTGTAAAGGGCAAGACATTTTCAAAATTCACAAAGAACGGAAGCACATTTAGTCTTTCAACACCTATTACAGGAAACACTGTATTAAACTGTGTATATGTAAATACTCCAAAGCCAGCGAAGGCAAAGGTTAAATTTAAAGCACAGAAGAAGAAGGTTAAATTAGCTTTAACAAAGATTAAGAATTGTGTAGGATACGAAATTAAGTATGCTAACAATAAGAAGATGAAGAAAGCTAAGACAAAGACTACAACTGCTAAGACATATACAATTAAGAAGTTAAAGTCAAAGAAGAAAGTATACATTCAGGTTAAGGGTTATAACTATGACTCAGCTGGACAGAAGGTATACAGCAGTAGAGTTCTTAAGAAAACTGTAAAGGTCAAATAATCAGGAATTAATTAAAATTTTAAACGAAAGGGCGGAAGGTTATATATATAAATAGCTTTACTGCCCTTTTTTTAGAATTGAAATGTTATGGAAAAGAGTTGAAAAGGGGCAAACTGAATATGTTACCTTATTAATATTAATTATGATTAATGGAAATAATAAGGAGAGAAACTATGAAACATATTACAAGTTTCCTATTAGCTGTTGCGTTATTAGTGTCATCAATTACATTAATGCCATCAAATAATGTAAAGGCTGCAAGAAATGCAGAACAGTGGAAGAGTAGCGCAATAGTTAGTCCGGAAGAGGGAAAGCTTATTGGAGCAGGTTACATTGACGTAAAGTGGAATAACGACTTAGAAAATGTTAAATCTTATAGCGTTTATGTTGATGGTGCATTAAAGAAAACAGTAGCACCTAGTGGTGAGACAATGAAAGTTGAATTCTACACTACAGCAGTAAAGTCTCACAATGCAAAAATCACAGCAACTTTAGATGATGGAACAACAGTTACAACTAACACAAGAACTTTCTATGTTACAAAGAAGGGGGTTTGTGTAAATGAAAAAGATATGGGTACAGTTGTAGATCCTGCATCAATGAACATTGGTTGGTATTACAATTGGGGCTACAGATCTTTTAAAGATATGGGCTTCAAGAATAAAAAATTCAATAATGTTGAATTCGTTCCTATGATATGGGGAGATAATCCAAAAAGTATTGAAGACAGATGTACATATGCTAACAAGAAAGAGTATAAATATTTATTATCATACAATGAACCGGATTTAACATGGGAATCAGATCAGACACCTACAGCTATGATAAACAGATGGAGAGAAACAATCAGTTATAAGGGTAGCCTAAGATTAGGTTCACCTGCAACTGAAACATTCCAGATTAATTCAGATAAGTGGTGGACACCATTTTGGAATGGTTTATCAGCTTCTGATAAGAGCAATATGACTTTTATTGCGGTACATGCATATCAGCATTATTACAATAATAAAGAAACAGCTTTACAGTATTTACATGCAATAGATGAAATTTACTATAAATACCGTAAGCCAATTTGGATTACAGAATTTGCTGTTGCTGATAGTGGAAACAAGTTCAGTCCAAGTAACTCTAAACATGTTGCACAGGTACAGGAATTTATGAAGATAGTTCTTAAGGGATTAAATGAAAGATCATACGTTGAAAGATATGCATGGTTTGACTTCAATCCAAAGGATGACCAGACCGGTGCATCAGGTATTTTTGATTACGATACAGGAAAACTTACTAAGTTAGGTGAAATTTACGCAAATATTGGTAATCCTGTCGGTTATAATGCAAAGACATACAGTACAGCATACACAACAACACAGAATACATCACTTGGAACATGTGTATCTGCAGTACCTACAACAATTTACAGCTTAATAGGAAAGAAAAAAACTTTCTCATATAGCTTCAAGAAAGTAGACAGAGCTGCAGGATATCAGCTACAGTATTCATTAAATAAGAAGTTTAGTACAAAGAAGAAATATAAGACAAAGTACAAGAATCTTTCAGCAAAGAATACAACAACTATTTCAGGTAGTGTTACTAAGCTTCAGAATAACAAGAGATACTATGCAAGAGCAAGAGCTTACAAAGTAATAAATGGCAAGAAATATTACTGCAAGTGGAGTTCTGTTGTTACAGCAAAAACAAAAAAAGTAAAAGTAAAAAAAGCAAAGAAAACTAAAAAGTCAAAAAAAACTAGCAAAAAGAAATAATTAAAGAGGCAAGAAATGAAGAAGGTTTTAAAAAAAGTTATATTTTTAGTATTAGCAGTAGCTATGGTGTTGTCTTTTAACACTGTAGCTATGAAAAATACCGTTAAAGCTGCTAATGTAGTTCCATTTCAGGTTACATCTCCAACAGCAAATAAGTTGGTGCCTGCCGGACACGTAACAATTACATGGTCTAACGGGAATAGTTATGGAACAGTAAAAAACTATACAGTTTACGTGGATGGCAAGAAGGAAACAACTACAACATCTACATCTTATGATTTTTATACAACAAAAGTAAATATTCATTCAGTTTGGGTAACAGCTCAAATGACAAATGGCAAATACATGGATACTGCTACAGTTAAGTTTAAAGTATCAAAGAAAGGTATTGCAGCCAGCAAGGCAATGGCAATTGAGTTGGAGCCGGATGATGTCCAGGCATCATGGTATTATAATTGGGGAACTCGTGAATTTAAACAGTTATCTCAATGTACAACACGGCAGGATAAGAATGAAATTGGTGTAAATTTTGCAAATCAGTTTAAGAAAATTGAATATGTGCCAATGGTGTGGTCATCAAATTCTTATTCAAACACATTAAGCAAGGTTCAGACAGCAAAAAATAATGGTTATAAAACTATATTAGGTTTTAACGAACCTGATTTTAAGGATCAGGCAAATATGAATGTTGCAACAGCAATTAGTTGTTGGCCTGCATTTATGAATCAGGGAATGAGAGTTGGCTCACCGGCTACAGGAACATGGCCAACAACAAATACATGGTTCCAGAATTTTATGAGCCAGATAGACAGCAATTCAAGTTTAGATGTTGATTTTATAACAATACATTGTTATCCTGAAAATTATGCGGGAAAAGACGGTGCAAACTGGTTCTTAACAAATGTTGTTGAAGCTTGTTGGAATAAGTATCACAAACCAATTTGGATAACAGAATTCTCTCCACAGGGACAGTATGTAACAAAGTCAGGAGAGGCAGAGTTTATTAAAACAGCACTTGAAGGTTTAGATAAGATGGACTATGTTGAAAGGTATTCAGCATTCTCATTTGATGGTGCAGGAACAAACAAGAACACTATTAATTGTGCGCTATGGTATCATTCAACAGGAGTTTTTACAGAGGCAGGAAAGGCTTATTGTAATTATGGTAATCCAACAGCTGAATATGTTGCAGGAAATGCTGTAAATCAAAACAGAAAGATTTCTATCGGCTCAAATACAACAACTCCTAGCGTTGTAAAACCAGCTAAGGCAAAAATAAAATCTGTAAAAAACATTAAAACAAGAAAGATTAAACTTACTTTAAGCAAAACAAAGAATGCTAAAGGTTACCAGATTAAGATTTGTGATAACAAAAAGTTTTCAGGCTACTGGACAAAGAACATAACAAAGACAACTTATACATTTAAGAAAATGGATAAGAAAACAACTTATTACTTTAAAGCCAGAGCTTACACAAAGAAGGGTAGCACAAAGATTTACGGAGCTTGGAGCAAAACAAAGAAGGTTAAAGTTAAAAAATAATAAAATTACTAAGGAAAATACAAAAATAAGACTTAAAACAATTTTTTTTACCTTGTAAAATTTCATAAAATATTTTAAAATGTAATAAGATTTTTAGAAAAGGGTTATATTAACCCTTTTCTTTTTTGAAAAAATTGCAAAATAAAATGAAGAGGACTTAATATGAACAACAGGAAAAGAAATGTTATAATTGGAATTATTTTAATACTTTTAGTAGTATTGCTAGGTGCCATTGTTGGAACAAGCATTGCCACAAAGAATAGGAAAAATAAAATAAACAAAAATAAAAGTAAATGGAAAACTGAGGCGGTTATTTCACCTGAAAAAGGAAGCTTACAGCCGGCAGGTTATATTACAATAAACTGGAAGTCGGCAGATAAAATGGGACGTGTACATAAGTATCAGATATATGTAGATGATAAGAAGCAGGGAGAAGTATCAGGCAATAAGACAACTTTTGAATATTACACTACAAAAGTATCAATTCACAAAGTATATATTAAAGCAATATTAGACCACGGAAATGAAGTTAATTCTGATGTTTTTGGATTTTATGTTAATAAAAAAGGCTTTTGTATGAACAAGGATATGGCAGAACATGTAAATGCTGATCACTGGAACGTTTCCTGGTATTACAATTGGGCTTTGTCAAAACATAATTATACGTCATTTCAAAAATTACAATTTGTGCCAATGTTTTGGACAACTGCGCCTACTGATAAAGATCAGGCTGAAGTATTGAAATTACGTGGATATAAGTATGTTTTGGCATTTAATGAACCGGATAGAGCAGATCAGTCAAACATGAGTGTAGATGATGCTGTTAGTGGTATGAAATCCATATTGAATCAGGGCTTAATCGTAGGTAGCCCTGCTGCATCAGTTTGGCCTTCAGCTTCAGAAGAATGGTTTCAGCCTTTTATGAAAAAAATGAAACAGGAAAAAATGGATGATGACATGGCGTTTTTAGTATTGCATCACTACTGGAATTGGCATACAAAAGAGGGAGCAGAAGCCTTTTTGAAAATAATAGATGAAACCTGGGAAATGTACAAAAAGCCAATTTGGATTACAGAGTTTGCTCTGAGCGGTGTGCCTGCATGGACTAAACAGACAAGACAGTCTGCAATTGATTATATGAAAATTGTTTTGCCTGAATTGGACAAGAGAGATTATGTGGAGAGATACGCATGGTTTTCATTTGAACCGACAGATTATAAAAACGGTGGTTCTTCATTAATTAATTCATATAAGGGAAAAATAACACAGTTAGGCTACGAATATCAGAAATTAGGAGTGCCTGAGGGCTATGGTAAAAAAGGTCAGGTTTTACAGGAAAAGAACCCTAACGACGATATTATTAAATAATAGAATGTTAATACAGCATTCAAAGTTTTTCCAGCCCGGTGTGCAAAATGACATTGCACAAATACAGGTGGAAAAAGATGTTTTGATGCCATAATCTAAATAGAAATATATTTTAATATTTATTAAATAAATCAGAAAAGCTGAATATAATATTTATATATACAGTTTGTATTGGTATATTTATTTGGAATAATGAAGAATAGAAAACAAAATTTTATAATGCAAATACCATAGTGTTGGGTTGACACTATAGGGTCACAGTGATATTATTAATACAGTTAATATAGTAGAGGTTGCACCGGTTATTAGTAGTACATAGGATGTCCCGGAGACAGAAGATTGTGTACAAAAGGAAGTGGTGCCGAAGGGTGGATATCCGGAATATTTACTCTGGGCGTATGGTTAATAGTCATATGACTGTCATCAATTGATGAAGAGCTAATTGATGGAGGGCTACTTATAAGTATTATATTGAATTCTTATAAGGAGCTTAGGTTTAAGCTCCTTTTACTATGCTTAACAAAATAATACATATTTTTTAGGAGGAAATGTAAAATGTCTATTTTTACAGGTGCAGGTGTAGCGATTATTACACCATTTAATGACGATGATACTGTTAATTATGAAGAATTCGGAAGAATTATTGATGATCAGATTGCTAATAGTACAGATGCAATTATTGTATGTGGTACAACAGGTGAATCATCAACAATGCCTGACGAAGAACACGTTTCAGTTATAAAATATTGTGTAGATAAGGTTGCAGGAAGAGTTCCTGTTATTGCAGGTACAGGTTCAAACTGTACAAGAGAAGCAGTTAATATGTCAAAGAAGGCAGAAGAAGTTGGAGCAGACGGACTTCTTTGTGTAACACCATATTACAACAAATGTACTCAGGACGGCTTATATGAATATTACAAGGCTATTTCAGATGCAGTTAATATTCCAATTATTATGTACAATGTACCAAGCAGAACAGGTACAACAATCCAGCCTGAAACAGCAGTTAGAATTGCAAAGGAAGTTAAGAATGTAGTTGCTATTAAGGAAGCTTCAGGAAATATTTCAGCAGTAGCTAAATTAGCATCACTTGCTAATGGCTGTATTGATATTTATTCAGGAAATGATGATCAGGTATTACCAATTCTTTCACTTGGTGGAAAAGGTGTAATTTCAGTTTGGTCACATGTTGCACCAAAGAAAGTACATGACATGGTTTATGCATTTTTAGATGGAGACATTGAAACAGCTCAGAAGTTACAATTAGAAGCAATCGATGTTATCGGCGCTTTGTTCTGTGAAGTAAATCCAATTCCCGTAAAGGCAGCAATGAACATGCTTGGTTATAAGGTAGGAACAGTTAGAGCACCACTTACAGAATTAACAGATGCTCATAAGGAAGTATTAAAGAAAGCATTAAAAGACTACGGTGTATTATAAATAGCAGGATAATATGGCAAATATACAAAGGATATATTGCCAAAAAAATAATTCTTTTTGCAAATGCAAAGGGATTATAGGTAATGGAGGAGAAAATGGTAAATGTAATAATGCATGGATGTAATGGCAAGATGGGGAGAGTTATTACAGACTTAATTAGTAAAGATGAAGATGTACAGATTGTAGCTGGAATTGATGCTTATACAGGTATTGCAAATGATTATCCTGTGTTTAAGTCAATAAAGGAATGTGATGTTAAGGCTGACGCAATAATTGATTTTGCGGTAACAGCAGCTATTGATGATCTATTAGATTATGCAGTTGAAACAAAGACACCTGTTGTTGTATGTACAACAGGTTTGTCTGCACAGCAGTTAGACAAGGTTAATGAGGCTAGCAAAAGTGTAGCAGTCCTTCGTTCAGCAAACATGTCTTTAGGAATTAATACATTAATGAAAGTATTAAAAATCGCTACAGATGTTTTATCTGACAGAGGATTTGATATTGAAATCGTAGAAAAACATCATAATCAGAAGGTTGATGCACCAAGCGGAACAGCACTTGCGTTAGCAGATTGCATCAATCAGGAATTAAATAACGAATATGATTACACATACGATAGAAGTAATGTTCGTGAAAAGAGAAAGAAGAATGAAATTGGAATTTCAGCAGTTAGAGGTGGCACAATTGTAGGTGAACACGAAGTTATTTTTGCCGGAACTGATGAAGTAATCGAAATTAAACATACAGCTTACTCAAAAGCTATATTTGCCAAGGGGGCAATTGATGCTGCAAAATTCCTTGCAGGAAAAGAAGCGGGCATGTACAACATGGCAGATGTAATTGATTAATTTTTGTTGTATAAAATTAAATAAAATGAAAATAATAACTTCATAAAGAAACTGTTAGAAAACAGTGTAAATTATGGAGGTTAGAAATGAAATATTTACGAAATTACTTATTAGTATTAACACTTATGTTGTCAGTATTTACATTTGTTGGATGTGGCAACAATGACAATGAAACAACTACAGTTGAGTCAAATACAACTGACAATAATCAGAGTACAACAAATAACATGAATAATAACACAGATAACAATGGAAATAACAATAATGGTAACGATAATAATGGCGTTATTGATGATATTGGCGATGACATTGAAGATGGTGTAGATGATATTGTTGACGACATTGATGGTAATGATAACGACACAACACAGTCAAACAAAAAGAATAATACAAACAACACAAAGAATAATACAACAAAGAAAAATACAAACAAAAATAATACAACTAAATAGTGTAAATAATATTAATTAAAAACCAACTTCGAAAAGTTTAATCTTATTATGTTGAAAAATATAACAGAATTAAATTCAAGAAGTTGGTTTTTTGCAATATTTCCTAATATAAAACATATAATATTATGAAAAAATATTTTTAGGAATAATATGGCATATAAAATAATAATTGATCCGGGACATGGTGGAAGTGATTCGGGTGCAACTTATAATGGCAGACAGGAAAAAGATGATGCCCTTAGAATGGCAATGGCTGTAGGGGATTTACTAAAAAATGCAGGCTTTGATGTAGTTTATACAAGAACAACAGACGTCTATAATACGCCCTTTGAAAAAGCAACAATTGGAAATGAAGCAGGCGGGAATTTGTTTGTTTCATTTCATAGAAATTCCTCCCCAACGCCTAACACATATGGTGGAGTTCAGGCTTTAGTGTATAATGATTCAGGTTTTAAGGGAACTTTGGCAAGAAATATTAATGAAAATCTTGTGGCACTTGGTTTTGAAGACAAGGGAGTTGTGGAACGACCAAATTTGGTAGTTTTGAAAAGGACTAAAATGCCGGCTGTTCTTTTAGAACTAGGTTTTATTAATTCAGATAAAGATAATCAGTTATTTGATGAAAAGTTTAATGAAATAGCTCAGGCAATAGCGGATGGTATAATTGACACTCTAAATTCAAATGGAATAACAGCCTCTCAAATGTCAAGATATACTGTTCAGGTAGGGGCGTTTAGAAATCCTTTGTTGGCAAACAGACAGGCAAATGAACTTAAAATGCAGGGCTTTCCTGTTAATTTGATAGTTGAACGGGGACTTATTAAAGTGACAGTTGGCAATTATAGAAATTTAGATAATGCTGTTGCAACTGAACAGCGACTAAGAGCTTTAGGGTACAATACATTCGTAAGAACAATATAATAAATGTATATTTGAATTAGAATGTTATAATGAAATCGTTCAAATGAACAATTTATGGTATTAGGGCATTATAACAAATGGGTTATAGAATTGGAATGTTCTAATAAATGGGTCGTTGATATTAAAATAATATAATGTTACAATTAGCACAGTATTGTTTAGATAAAAATGTGGATTGTAAATTACAATGTACAAAGCAGTAATCAGGATTTGGGTGTTTTGGCACCCAAATCCTAATAGGAAATACTAAAGAAATTTCCAATTACATAAAGAAACAAATTGGGCAGAAAGGAGAATAGTCCATTAAAAAAGAGTGGATTATATTTAAAATGAATAACGGATTTATAAAGGTAGCTGCCGCTACACCAAAAATAAAAGTTGGCGACTGTAAACACAACGCAGTGGAAATATGTTCATTAATAAGAGAAGCTTATAGAAATAAAACACAGTTAATTGTTTTTCCTGAATTATGTATTACAGGATATACAGCTGGGGATTTGTTTTGGCAAAAGGCACTTTTAGATAATGCAATGAAGGCACTTATTGAAACTATTGTTCCATATACAGAGGACAAGGAAATTATTGCAATAGTTGGTTTACCAATGATTTTTAATAGTAAATTATATAATATGGCTGCAGTAGTATATGACGGTGAAATAATGGGCTTTGTACCTAAAACATATATTCCAAATTATTCAGAATTTTATGAGGGAAGACATTTTTCGTCAGGTAAAGGTGTTGAAGGCTTCAAGGATGTAACTTATAAGGAAACTAATGAAAACTCATTTCTTGCAGGCTCATATATTCTAAAGAATTTTAAATTAGAGTCACAGGAAGAATATGACGATGAATATGATGACGAGTACGATGAGGAGTTTGATGAGACGAAGGATACAGTTTCTGTTGGTACAAATCTTTTATTTAAGTGTGTTAATTTTGATAATTTTACATTTTCAATAGAAATATGTGAGGATTTATGGGTTCCAAATCCACCAAGTACAAATCATGCAATGGCAGGAGCTACAGTAATTGCTAATTTATCAGCCAGTGATGAAACAGTTGGAAAAGATACTTACAGAACAGGTCTTGTAACAGGTCAGTCGGCAAGAACTTTGTCAGCGTACATATATGCTGATGCAGGAGAAGGAGAATCAACTACTGATTTGGTTTTTGCAGGTCATAACATTATTGCAGAGAATGGAGCAATTATTGCCCAGTCAGATAAATTTACCAACGGCATTACTTATGGTGAAATTGATTTGGACAAGATTGCTGCTGAAAGAGCAAGAATGACAACATTTGTGTCAGGTCAGGATATTGACAGCGAATATGAAGAAATTGAAATATATTTAGAGGAAGAAAAATTTGATTTCAGTAGAGTAATAGACAATGCACCGTTTGTTCCATCAAACGAAAGTGAAAGGGACAAGCGTTGTGAGGAAATTCTTTCCATTCAGACAATGGGCTTAAAGAAACGATTAGAGCATACTAATTGCAAAAATGCAGTTGTTGGAATTTCAGGTGGCTTGGATTCAACACTTGCCCTTCTTGTTACGGTAAGAGCTTTTGATAGTTTAAATATCGATAGAAAAGGAATTATTGCTGTAACAATGCCGGGCTTTGGAACAACTGACAGAACTTACAACAATGCCTTAAAAATGATAGAAAAATTAGGTTGCACTCTTAAGGAAGTAAATATTGCTGAAGCTGTGAAGTTACACTTAAAACAAATTGGACATGATATAAATATACATGATGTAACTTATGAAAATGCTCAGGCAAGACAGAGAACATATTTGTTAATGGATTTTGCCAATGAATATAATGGCATGGTTATCGGTACAGGGGATATGTCAGAGTTGGCATTAGGCTGGGCTACTTATAATGGTGATCATATGTCAATGTATGGTGTCAATGCAGGAGTTCCAAAAACATTGGTTAGACATTTAGTTAAATACTTTGCAGATACAACAGAAGAAAAGGAACTTGCAAAAGTATTATTTGATGTACTTGACACACCTGTCAGTCCTGAACTTTTACCACCAAAAGATGGCAAGATTTCACAGAAAACTGAGGATTTGGTAGGACCATACGAGTTACACGATTTCTTCTTATATTATGTTTTAAGATATGGCTATAATCCAAAGAAAGTATTGTTCTTAGCCAATGAAGCTTTTAAGGGCATATATGATAAGGAAACAATATTAAAGTGGCTTAAAACATTTTATAGAAGATTCTTTTCACAGCAGTTTAAGAGAAGTTGTTTGCCTGATGGTCCAAAAGTTGGTTCAGTTGCAGTATCACCTAGAGGGGATTTGCGAATGCCAAGTGATGCCTGCGTAAGACAATGGTTAGAAGAATTGGAATAGCAGATTTATTAATATAATCACAAGAAGAATATAATTATAAATATTTTAAAAGAAATAAAAGGATGAGGCATTTTTGTCTCATCCTTTTTGGTAAAAAAGAGGTAACAATTAAGAAAAATAGGAAAATAAAAATAAACTATAATAAATCAAATATAGGAGGGTTATTTTTTTCCTTTGTTTATAGTGTCCACAATTGCATCATACAACATGGTATATGTATACTTGCTGTCTTTAGAGAATTTTACGTTTTTAACTGACTGACTGTCAACAATCTGATTTGCAATATCATCGAAGGCTGGCTGTACCAGTGGATACATTGTGGAGATTGTATCGCTTACGTTAGTGACGGTAATGGCATTTATGTGATTGTTATCAAGGGTAACGGATATTTCCATAGGATTACCATTTAATGTAACTTGGGAAGTGTAAACTCCGGCTTCATATTGGCTATTGGTAGTTTTTGTTTCTTTTTCTCCTTGGTTTTTATTACAAAACATAAATATCAAAGATATTATCAGTACAATACCAAGGAGTACAAACACAAGGGTATAAATAAGCTCCTTTAAATGAAATACCATAAATTTTGGACTTTTTCCCATAATGACTCCTTAAAAAATATTTTATATTTAAGTTTATTAAAAGGAATGAGAAAGTATACATGAAAAAACAATATTATTAAAATAATTAGCTTATAAATTAAAAAAAGATACATTAAAGTACGCTGTAATTTGGTATACTATAATAGTGCAAGAAATTTGCTTATTAAAAGATTATGGCAGTATATCATTGTACAATAATATTTAAGGATAGTATTACAAAAATAAAAAAGATAAAGTTATTATAAAAATGTAAAAATTATAAAAGATGATTAAATAAGAGGTATATGTATGGCATTACAATTAATTTTGGGACGGGCAGGCTCAGGAAAATCTTATACTTTAATTCAGGAAATGATAAGTCTTTCAATGAAGATGGAAGATAAGAATTTTGTGGCAGTTGTACCTGAACAATATTCAATGGAAACTCAAAAAGAAATATTAACATTACATCCTAATCATGGGTGCTTCAACATAGAAGTTACAAGTTTAACCAGACTTGCTTATGCAATATTTGAAGAACTGGGAGTTAATGACTTAAATGTTATGGATGATTTGGGTAAGACTCTTGTAATTAGAAAGGTTTTAGAAGATTGCAAAGATAAGCTTTATGTTTACAAAAACAAAGTAAAAATGATGGGCTTTACCGACAAGGTGAAAACGCTTATATCTGAGTTTAGACAGTATAGCATTAATCAGGAGAGCCTTAATGACATTGAAGGAAAAGTAGAAGATTACCCTACACTTAAATTAAAAATACAGGATTTGGAAATTATAAATAATGAATTTAATAAGTTTATAGAAAATAGGGCAATAACAAACGAAGATTTGTTAAGTCTTCTTTGTGAATACATTCCTAAGTCAGAATATGTAAAGAATACATACTTTTATTTTGACAGTTTTACAGGCTTTACACCAATCCAGTACAAAGTCATAGAACAGTTATTAAAATACAGCCCTCATGTTTCCTTGGCAGTAACTTTGCCTGAAGAACAGGTTGATTTTAAAGGTTATGACGCAATGGAACTTTTTAGCTTAAGTAAGGAAACAATTGTAAAGATTAGAGAACTGGCTATTAAGAATTCTGTTGAAATTGAACCTAATATTGTAATTGACTTAGAGCGTAATCAGGCTCAAAAAGAAAATTCAAGATTAGGCAATCTGGCAAAGCCATTAGCTTTTGTGGAAGAAAATATATTTAGAAACACAAAGAAAGCTCAATATAAGGAAAGCAATGACAATATAAGAATTTATGCCTTAAATAATCCTAAAGGAGAGGCAGAATATGTTGCAGGTGAAATATCTAAATTAATTAAAAGCGGTGATTACAGATATAATGACATAGCTGTTATTGCAGGGGATATAGAAAGTTACCATAAGTATATAGAGCAGGCATTTGAAAAATATGATTTGCCATGTTTTATTGACCACAAGGAGGACATTCTTGCAAACAAATATGTTGACGGGATTCTTGCTGCATTGGATGTAATTAATAAGGATTTTTCTCATCAGACAGTTATGCGATTTGTTAGATTAAAATTTATGGAATTAGATGAAAATATGTGCGACATATTTGAAAACTATATTTTGAAATCTAATAGAAGAGGATATAGAAGTTACGTTAAGAACTGGGAGAAAGTATATCCATTTATGGAAGAAGGACATATAGAAATTGTTAATACAATTAGAGAACAGATAGTAGAAGGATTACAGGAACTTAGGGATGAGTTTATCAAAAAAGACGCAACAGTTTTTGAAAGAACCAAAGCAGTATATTTGTTTACTGTAAAACATAACATACAGGACAAAATACAGAAAAAAGCAGAAGAATTTAGGGAGAAGAAGGTTGTTGCACTGGAAAAAGAATATAGCCAAATATATGAATCAGTAATTAATGTTTTTGATAGATTAGTTGCCTTAATGGGTGATGAGATTGTAACTACAGAAGAATATAACGATATTTTAGAAGCAGGACTTTCTCAGGTAAAAATAGGAATTATTCCACCGGGAATCGATACAATTATGGTGGGTAATATTGAGAGAACCAGATTAAAGGACACCAAAAAAATATTATTTTTCCTTGGTATGAATGATGGTATTGTTCCTAAAAACAGCACTCCCGGGGGTATTATAACTGATAGTGAGAGAGACATATTAAAGTCTAAGGATTACAAATTAGCACCAACTACAAGGGAAAATATTTTTAAACAGAGAATATATTTATATTCATTATTTGCCAAACCATTAGAACAGATTGTTTTATGTTACAGCAAGTCAGACAGTGATGGTTCAACTTTAAGAAAATCATATATAATTGGAATACTGGAAAAAATGTTTCCTAATATGAAAGAAAAGCATTTTGAGGAAATAGAAATTCCGGTAAGCCACATTACTAACAAAAAAGTTGCCTTACAGTATGTTGCTGAAAACATTAATGCATATAGAAATGGCGAAGATAATCCGAGATTTAATTATTTAAGTAAGATTTTATTGTCGGATAAGTCAACTGCAAAAATAATGAATTTAATATTAGAAGGTGGATTTTATAATAATAACAGGAATGACTTAATGAAAGAATATGCAAAAAAATTATATGGTATTCCTGGTAATATTGGTATAACAAGACTGGAAAATTATGCTAAATGTGCTTATTCACAGTTCCTTTCTTATGGTTTGAAATTAAAGGAAAGAGAAAAATTTTCAATAGAGGCTTATGATATTGGAAATCTTTATCATATAACTATACAGAAGTTTTTTGAAATGGTGAATAGCAAGCAGCTTCAGTGGAAGGAAATTACTGATGAGAAAAGCAGTGAGTTAATTAAAAAAGCAGTGAAATACACTTTTGAAAAATATGATAATGAAGCTCTTGAAGGTTCAGCAAGAAATGCTTTTATAACTAATCAGGTAAAAGAAATAGCTGAGAAAACTGTTAAGGTGTTAATAAATCATATTAATCATGGAAAATTCAAACCGGCAGAATATGAAATACCATTAGAACATGGAATTGTAGATAGAATTGATACTTATGAAACAGATGATAAGTTATATGTAAAAGTTATTGATTATAAGTCATCAGAAATGGTATTTGACATTACAAAAGCCTATAACGGAATTCAGATGCAGTTATTAGTATATATTAATGATGCGATAAATTACGAAAAGAAGAAAACTTCCAAAGAAATTTTACCGGCAGCAGGACTTTATTTTAATATTAGAGATCCATATATGAATATAAGTGGAACAAATGACTTAATTAAGATGCATAGGGATGTTAATAAAGAGGATACAAGAACTGATGAAGAAATTTTAAAGGAAATAGTTTTCAAACAGCAATTACCAAAATTCCAAATGACAGGAATTGTATGTGACAGTAAGGAAGTTATAGATGCTGTAGATGAAGATGTAGAGAAAAACAATGAATCAAAGATTGTAAAAGTATCTTATGACAAATCAGGCAATCCAAAGAAAACAAGTCAGATTTTAGATGAACAAACATATTCTAAACTAATCAAGCATGTATCAAACAAAGCAGATGAGTTAAAGAATGATTTGCTTAGCGGTAAGATTTCAATCAACCCAATAGAGGAACAGTGCAGATATTGTAGCTATAAGGGAATATGCAGATTTGATCAGGCATTGGGAGATAAATACAGACAATTAGAAAGTGTTTCTTTTGGAAATATAGGAGAGTTATTAAATGAAGTGGACAGATAAGCAGTTAGATATTATAAATACCAGAAATCGTAATATTCTTGTTTCTGCGGCAGCAGGTTCCGGAAAAACAGCAGTATTGGTTGAGAGAATTGTAAGCCTTATTACAGATGAGCGTGAAAACATTGATGTAGACCAGTTACTTGTTCTTACATTTACAAGGGCAGCAGCTTCAGAAATGAAAGAGCGATTGAGAGAGAGACTTGAAGAATTACAGGAAAGTAATAATAATGACAATATTGTAAAACAATTAACTTTGCTAAATAATGCAACAATAACTACAATTGACAGTTTTTGTGGAAAAGTAGTCAAAGAAAATTTTGATAAAATTGACTTAGATCCTAATTATAGAATTGCTGAAGAAATAGAAGTAGAATTAATGAAAAACGATATTCTCAACAATATTTTGGAAGAATACTACGAAGAAGGTTCGGAAGAATTTTTAGAGTTGGCAAGAAAATATTCAGGTGGGAAGGTAAACGACAGAATATTTAACATTGTAGATACAATTTATAAAAAGGCTAAAGGGGAAATTAATCCGATTCTTTGGGTTAACAATTTAAAAAACAAATATAAGTTTAACAATTTAGATGACATATTAAACGGAGAAGTATATGGGCATGTTTTTAAGTCAACAGTAGACCAGTTAAATAAATGCAGGGAAGATTTGCAAAAAGCAATAGAGATTTCTGAAATGGATGATGACTTAAAGAGTTTTGGACAAAATTCAAAAGACATGCTGATAGAAATCGAGCATTTATTAGACAAAAAAGATTTTAGAGCCTTGGCGAAGTATTGTGAGAAAATTAGTTTACCAAGACTATCAACAGTAAGAAAAGGTAATCCTGAATTAAAGTTAAAGGTAAAAACAATAAATTCTTCAGTAAAAGCAACCGTCGAAAATCTTAAGGATTTGTACTTTACAGAACCGATTGATGAGATTTATGAAGACTTGGTTAATTGCAGAGAAACAATAGATATATTATGCGAGATTACAATAAAACTTATTGAAAGATTTACAGCGGAGAAAAGAGAAAAGAGAATTGCAGACTTTGACGATATTGCTCACATGGCACTTAATATTTTAAATGACATAGATGGCAATGGAAAGTTACAGCCAACAAAAGTGGCAAAGGATATGTCAAAAAACTATAAAGAAATTATGATTGACGAGTATCAGGACAGCAACTATGTTCAGGAAGCAATTTTAACAAGTGTTTCAAAAGGCTATGGCATTAATAATATGTTTATGGTTGGGGATGTTAAGCAGAGCATCTATCGTTTTAGAAATGCAAAACCTCAGTTGTTCCTTGAGAAGTTTTATTCTTATGAAGAAGACTTGCAGGCAGATAATTGTCTGATTACGCTAGATCAGAACTTTAGAAGTAGAAAGGAAATAATAGACAGTGTAAATTTCTTATTTGACAGAATAATGACTCCTAATTTCGGTGACATTGATTATCAAAAAGGACACAGACTTTCTTTGGGAGCACAGTATGAGAAGATTCCTGAAAGACAGGATAATAGAACAGAATTTATCGGTATACAAACCGGCTCAAAAGAAAAAGAGGCTACATTTGTAGCATCTAAAATCAGGGAATTAACGGACCCGCAAAATGGCTTTATGGTTCAGGGAAAAGATGGGAAAATGCGACCTGCCCAGTACAAGGATATAGTTATTTTAATGCGTAGTGTAAAAAGCAATGCAGGCATATATGTTGAGCAGCTTATGAATATGGGAATTCCTGCATATGCAGATTCTAAGAGCGGATTTTTTGATTCAATGGAAGTGGAAACCATTATGAATATGCTTACCATAATTGACAACCTAAGACAGGACATACCATTAGTTTCGGTACTAACAAGTGCTATGTTTAATTTTACAGATGACGAACTTGCAGTAATTAAGGGAGATAACCGTAAGATTTCATTTCTTGATTCTTTATTGGCTTATCAGGAAACAGGAGATGATTCAAATCTTGTTAAGAAAATTTATGATTTCTTTAAGGAACTTAATTATTACAGAAAACTGGATTATAAGAATTCCGTATATGAAATTATAAATGAAATATTAGAACGAACAGGATTTCAGTATTATGTATCAGCCTTAAGCAATGGAAAGAGAAGATATTTAAATATTGAGAACTTAAAGGAGAAGGCTGCAAACTATGAGAAAACAAGTTATAGGGGACTTTTTAATTTTGTAAGATATATTGAGAAGATTAAGGAGTTAGACAGTGACCAGGGGGAAGCATCAACAGTTAATGAAAATGATAACATTGTAAGAATACTTTCAATTCATAAAAGTAAAGGTTTGCAGTTCCCTATTGTTTTCATTTGTGACACTTCAAGTAACTTCGTTGCAGATGCAGGAACTGTAGATATAAGTGACAATGGCTATGCAGCAGTAGATGCCATTTTTCCGGATGTGAAACTAACAGTTACACCTACATATAGAAAGTATGTAAAGGATTTAAACAAACAGGAAAGTCGTATGGAGTATTTACGTCTTTTGTATGTTGCATTAACAAGAGCCAAGGAAAAGCTGATTATAACAGGACGTGTTGGAGGCAAGTATGAAAAGGAATGTGAGGAAGTCATTAATTCAGAAGATGTTCCACTAACTTATAATCAGATAATGAACAACAGCTCTTTCTTTAAATGGATACGATTTGTATATTTAAAGAATCAGGTTTTAGTTAATAACAGTTTTGTAACTGAAGATGAAATATCGGAAAATGAAGTAGATCAAATGGTAAAATCTGAATTAAAAAAGATGTTACTTGAAACATGGAATAATGCGGAAGTACCAAAGGATGTTTACGACAGACTTATTAAAGATTTTAATTTTGAATATCCTTATATTGAAGATATTAACCTTTGTTCAAAAGCAAGTGTAACTGAACTGAAAAAAGAAAGTATGGCAGATGAAGAAGCAGAAGATTCTTTAGACAAAATCTTTGAAAAAACTTCTGTTCATAAAGAGACGGAAATTGTTCCACAGTTTATGAAAGAGGACAAGGAGTCTTCGGATAGAATATATGGAGCAGAGCGAGGCACAGCATATCATAGAGTTTTTGAATTAATGGATATAGAAAACAAAGAATATTCAAAAGATATAATTACTAATATGATACAGGCTCAAATTGACAGCAAATTATTAACTAAGATTCAGGGAGAGGCTGTTAATCCTTATGATATTTTAAAATTCACAAAAACAAAGGTTTTTGAAAGAATGGCTAAGGCAAAGGAAAGTAATCAGTTATATAGAGAACGACAGTTTCTTTTAGGAGTACAGGCAAAGGAAATTAAGGAACACTCAAACTCAGATGAGTTAATGATTATTCAGGGTATTATTGACGTATGCTTTATAGAGGATGACAGGTATGTGATTTTAGATTATAAGACAGACAATGTTGACTCAATGGATGAATTAAAGCATAGATATAAGAAACAGTTAGAATGTTACAAATTAGCCCTGGAAAAAATCACAGGAAAAAAAGTTTCTGAAATGATAATTTATTCTGTAAAATTGGGAGAAGAAATGGCTATATAAAGAATTATTTTGTAAAACCAAGAAGAGACTACATAAAAGAATATGTAGACTAATAGGTGAAGAATATAAATAATTAGATACAAGCAAAATATAAAGTTTAAAGGAGGCAGGTGTAATTCTAAGCATTACCGGAATTATACGATAATATATGAACATACCAAAATATTTACAAAAAGGAGATACCATAGGTGTTACTGCAACATCTGACGGTATTGTAAATGAATTAAAGAAAAAAAGAGTAGAGAATGCAATGAGACAATTATCTGACAGGGGTTACAATGTAATTGCTACAGATAATCTTTTCAAAAGTGATGCAAGAGGCTGTAGTGGTACAGGAGCTGAAAGAGGAAAAGAAATAAATGAATTAATACATAATCCTAATGTTAGAAGCATTATGTCTGCTGCAGGTGGAGATTATTGTATGGAAATGCTTGAATACATTGATTTTGAGTATTTAAGTAAGAATCCAAAATGGTTTCAAGGGTTTTCGGATAATACATGCATAGTTTATCCTTTAGTTACTAAGTATGATACAGCAGCAGTCTATGGATGTCATGTTGGAGATTTTGGAATGAAACCATGGCAGAAACCTGTAGAGGATGCTTTAGGTGTTATTGAAGGAACAACAAAGAAACTTCATTCCTACGATAATTTTGAAGATGAGAGACATGAGTATGTAAGTGGCTATGAGGGCTATTGTGCAGACAAAGAAGTTAGGTGGGTAAACGGTCGTATGGAAGATGAAATTAGCATAACAGGAAGATTAATAGGTGGTTGTTTAGATGTAATTGTTTTTCTATTAGGAACAAGCTATGATGGTACGGAAGAATTTATAAATAAATATAAGTCTGACGGAATAATATGGAACCTTGAAAGTTTCAATATGGAGGACACCACAATTATTACTCACCTTTGGCAAATGAAAGAAAAGGGGTATTTTAAATATGCTAATGGGTTTATTTTTGGCAGACCGTTAATGTACAATTCCTGGAGTAACAGAACTTATGAAGATGCAGTAATGTCGGTTTTAGATGACTTGGATGTGCCAATTATATTTAACAGTGATATTGGTCACAAAGGCCCACAGTTTCCAATTATAGAAGGAGCTAAGGCAAAAATAATCAGTAGTAATGGAAAGGGAATTCTTGAATATATTTAAAAAAAGATATTTTCGAGTTTTAAATGAATGAAAAACAGGATAACCAACTTAATATAGCTTTGGAGACTTCATTGGAGCAATTGGAAAAATCCCGTGAATTATCAGCAGGTTATAATGTGGAAAATGATTCCTGGGATTTAATTATCAAATATTTCGGAGACATAGGCACAATTGAATCTTTAGTTAATAGAATAAAACCTTTATCAGGTGGCTATGCAACTGCTAATGCAAACAGAATTTTTGTAGATGAAATAGCAAATCTTCCAAACGTAATATTTGTGGAAAAACCAAAGAATCTGGAATTTGCTGTTTTAAACGGAAAAAGACAATCCTGCATAAATGAAGTTCAAAATGATTATTTTCAGCTGGATAATGAAACAGAGCCAAGTAATGAAATAAGGCTGAGTAATGAAGTACTACAGGATAATGAAACACAGTCAGATGTAAGACGACAAATAGGAATAGATGAAGAAACCTTTGAAAATAATAATGTACCATTATTCGGTAGAGGTGTTCTTATCGGTATAATTGACAGCGGAATTAGTTTTACAAACAAAGCCTTTATAGATGAAAGTGGTAATACAAGAATATTAAGGTTATGGGATCAGCAAACAGACAGAGTATATACAAGTGAAGACATTAATAGAGCCTTGGAAAGCAATAATCCTTATGGGATAGTTAATTCAAGAGATGTATCAGGTCATGGAACACATGTTGCAGGTATAGCAGCAGGTAATTTTGCCACAGACAAAAACAATAATTTAGGAATTGCAACAAGAAGTGATTTAATAGTGGTAAAAATGTCTGTGGATAATGAAAATTCATTTCCAAAAACTAATCAGTTAATGGAAGGCGTTGACTTTATTATAAAAGAAGCGAACATTCTGGAGAGACCGGTTGTAATAAATATTAGTTTTGGAAACACATACGGTTCACATGATGGAACATCTTTACTTTCAACATATTTGGATAGTGTTGTAGACAGTAACAGGGCAGTTATTGTTGTTGGAACAGGTAACGAAGGGGGAAGTTCAGGCCATAGCGGAGGATATTTGGAACAGGAGCCGGTGGAAGTGGAATTGCAAATATCAAATTATGAGAGGGCATTTAGCATACAAATTTGGAAAAACTATGTTGATAAATATAATGTTAGTCTCATATCTCCGTCAGGAGAAAGTACATCAATATTTAGCAGGGAAGGATACATTTATAAGGAGCAATTAGAAGACACAAATATAAATGTTTTGTATGGGACGCCAAAACCTTATAGCATTTTTCAGGAAATATATATTAGTTTAATTCCTAAAAGCAATTACCTTGATGCAGGAATTTGGAAAATAAAATTATTTCCTAATAGAATTGTAAATGGACGATATGACATGTGGCTTCCAGGCCAGGAGAAAATTAATACGAACACAAAATTTTTAAGACCTGACCCATATACAACTCTCACAATTCCATCTGCAACTAACAAAGTAATATCTGTAGGGGGCTATAATGGAAGAGATGATACCATTGCTACTTTTTCAGGAAGAGGATATACAAGAGAGTACAATATGGTGAAACCTGACATTGTTGCACCGGCTGTAAATATTGTGTCAGCATCCAATAATGGAGGAATAACAGTAAAAAGTGGAACTTCAATGGCTGCACCTTTTGTTACAGGAGCAGCAGCGTTGCTAATGGAATGGGGCATTGTAAATGGAAATGACAGATTTTTATATGGTGAAAAGGTTAAGGCATATTTAATTAGAGGAGCAAGACCTTTAAGCAGTAGAGAGGAACAACCAAATCCACTGGCAGGCTATGGTGCTCTATGCCTTTCAAGAAGTTTTCCTGAGTAATATTATTATAAATTATAAGTATATATAATATACTTAAAAAGCATAAAAGACAATAATCAATAGGCATTAGACATAGAAAAGAAAAAGTCTAGAATTAAATTACACATTGAAGAGTTATGTTTTAATAATTTTCAAGGCTTGACGGAAATATATTAGTACAGGAGATGGAGGTAAAAATGTCATATTATGCTTTAAATTTATATATCTTTTTATGTTGAAACATTTCCGTAAAAAAGTTAAAATCAGAATGAGTATAATTACATATTAAGACTGGTTATACTATAAAAAAACAAATAGTTGAAGAATAAACATCAATTAGCTAAATGATTAATAATCAATAAAAAGCAATTGGTTAATATTTAACAAACTAAACAAAATAATTTAAAAAATTAATAGCTAAATAAACAGTTAGGAGGAGAATATTATGGCAATTATTGAAGTAAATAAAGATAATTTTGAAGAGGAAGTTTTAAAGTCTGATAAGAAAGTGTTAGTTGATTTTTGGGCAGACTGGTGTGGACCATGTAAAATGTTAAGTCCTGTAATAGATAAGCTTGCAGAAGAATTAGATGATGTAAAAGTATGTAAGGTAAATGTTGATACAGAGCCTACAATTTCAATTGAGTACAATATTATGAGTATTCCAACATTAATTGTATTTGAAAATTGTGTTGAGGTAAACAGATCAGTGGGACTTGTATCAAAAGAAGAAGTTTTAGAATTACTAAAATAAAACTGCTTGTGTGAAAATATTAAATTAGCATTAAATTACAGTAATTAATAGCAATTTAAAGATTAATGGACACATTATATTTTTATTCTATCAATTTATTAAGATACTATATAAGAGATAGAGTATGGATAGTTGTAATAGATTGCTGTGATAATGGTTTAATAATCGATGGTTTAGAAATCTGCAGTATATTACAGAATTTTTACTGAAAGATGGAGTTTTAAGATACGAGGAGATTAACTGATGAAAATTAATAGAACAATACTTATTGTTGAAGATGAAGAAAAATTAAGAACAACTGTAAGTGATTTTTTGAAATTATATGACTATAACATTATTGAAGCAAAAGATGGTGAAATGGCATTGGAACAATTTGAAAAAAACATTCACTCAATTGACTTAGTTTTACTAGATATAATGCTTCCAATTTATGATGGTCAGTATGTTTTACAGAAGATAAGAGAAACATCAGAGGTTCCAGTTATTATGATGACAGCAAAATCGGGAGATGTGGAACAGGTAAAAAGTTTTGGAAATGGTGTAGACGATTACATTAAGAAACCGTTTATGTTAGCTCTTTTGAAAGCAAGAATTGAAGCAGTTTTAAAAAGAACATACAAATCAGAGAACAGATATGAGAAGCTTGAAGCTGGCAAACTTTCATTGGATTGCAAAGCAAGGAAAGTGTATGTAAATAACCAATATATAGTTACAACACCAAAGGAATTTGATTTGTTAAGTTTCTTTATTGAAAATCAAAATGTCACTTTGAAAAGAGAGCAGATTCTTGATGCTGTATGGGGACCGGATTATGACGGGACTTATAGAACAGTTGACACAATTGTAAAACAGATAAGAATAAAATTAAGTGATGAGTGTCCATATATTAAATCAATATATGGCATTGGTTATATTTTTGAGGTTGAAGATGTTTAAAACAATAAAAAGCCGAATGATAATTATGCAGACAATTACAATATTTTTTATATTGGGTATATTGTTTGTTTTATTTAGTGCATTTGCTGAGGATTATTATTTCAGCAGAAAGATTGGGGTAATTAAGCAATCGTTCAGCACACTGCAAAAAGAGGATATATCTACTCTTACCTATAAAAACAGGTATATTATTTCTTATGAAGAACAGAAGTTGAGATTTGTTATTGCAAATGAAAAATTTGAACCAATATATGTAACGTTAAAAACAAAGAATTTTAAGTCTATGACACAAAATGCAAATGCAAAAGCAAAGGTTGAAAATAACATTGTCAGTAGATTGTATAGATTCTCTGAGAAAGAAATAGTTACAAATAATGGTGTGGGAAAAATTTCAGGGCGTGGAATAATAACTCAGAATGGCAACAAATATTATTTATATGTATATGAATTAAAAAGTAATATGAAAATACATTTATCATACTATAAGTTATTCTTTGGGATAATGTTAATTCTTGTTGCTGTAGTTGGAGTAATTGTTTCTGTTGTAATTTCTAACCGTATTTGTAAGCCAATAAGACAAATTGAAGAAAATACAAAACTTGCTGTAAAGAATAACTTTGAACTTAATATTAATGAAAATCAGGAATTTGTTGAACTTTCCAGTTTAGCACATAGCATTAATATTATGTTATCAAAAATCAGGGAACAGATTACTGAATTGGAAAATGAAATAGAAAATAAAACAAAAGTTGAAAATCTCAGAAAGCAGTTTGTAAACAATGTTTCCCATGAAATGAAAACTCCACTTGCCATTATTTCAAGTCAGGTGGAAATGTTAGAACTATTGCAGGATAAGCAGAAAAAGAAGGAATATTGTCAGTCTATCATAGAGGAAACGGAGAATATGTCTCAAATGATTAATGACATGATAGTTATATATTCAATGCAAAGTGCAGAGGAAGAGTTAATGGTTGTAAGTGCTGATATTAACGAACTTGTAGAATTCACTTGTAGAGATTATGATAAGCTTTTCTTTACGAAAAACATTTCTCTTCATGAAAGCTATACTGAAAAATGTATGGCAGAAGTTAATGAAAGATTTTTCACTCAGGCAGTAAGTAATTACATAACAAATGCAATAAAACATTGCAAAGAAGAAGGTAATGTTTACGTTAGAGTTATGTCTGGCGAAAACAATATTAAAGTCGAAGTTGAAAATGATGGAAAACATATACCTGAAGAAAACATTGAAAATATTTGGAACATGTTTTATCAGGGCAACGACAGTGCAACCTTAAATGGACAAAAAGGCAGTGGACTTGGTCTATATCTTGTAAAAAGCATTGTAGAGTTACATCATGGAAAGTACGGGTGTGAAAATGTTGAGAACGGTGTTGTTTTCTACATTGAATTACCTAAAGTGCAAAAAAACAATTAATAGAAAATTGAAATAAGTTAGTGCCAACGGTATAATCCTAATAGGTATAAGGTGAAACGTTAAGTAACATTTATAGATTAGGAGGAAATTATGATTAATTTTGCAACTGTTGGCACTAATTTTGTTGTAGATTGGTTTATTAAGGCAACTTCAAAATGCGATAGCTTGAAATACAAGGGAACATATTCAAGAAATATTAATAAAGCAAAAGAGTTCGGTGAAAAGTACGGAAGCACTCTTTTCTTTGATGATTTAGATGAGTTGGCAAAATGCGATAGCATAGACGCTGTTTATATTGCAAGTCCAACATCCTTTCATTTTGAACAGGCTCTTAAAATGATTGAAAATAAGAAACATGTATTTGTTGAAAAGCCTATGGCAAGTAATAGCAGGGAAGTGGAAATTTTAATTGAAAAAGCAAATGAAAACAATGTGGTTTTAATTGAAGGTATGCGCCCTGTTTATGATGATGGCTTTAAGGCGGTGGAAAAGGCCATAGAAAAAATAGCTCCTGTAAGAAGAGCAAGCTTTAAGCTATGCCAGTATTCATCAAGATATAATAAGTTTAAAAACGGTATTGTGGAAAATGCTTTTAACCCTAAATTTTCCAATGGAGCGATTATGGATATTGGAGTATATTGCGTTCATCCAATGGTAAAATTATTTGGCATCCCTGAGCAAATTGATGCAAGCGCCATTATTTTACCGGATAGTATAGACGGAGAAGGAACTATATCCCTTAAGTATAAGGATATGTTGGCAGACATAACCTATTCAAAAATTTCAAATGGTTTTACACCAAGTGAAATACAAGGTGAAAAAGGAGCAATTTTAATTGAAGCAATAGATAGTCCAAGACGTGTAATAGTTCGTTACAACGATGGAACTACAGAGGAAGTCTATAACGTAGAGTTAGACAATAATCTGGTATTTGAAGCGAAAGAGTGGGAGACAATGATAAATAGCCATGACTATAGTGATAAACATAGCAAATATTCACTTATGGCACTTCAAATTATGGACAAGGCAAGAGCAATTCAGGGGATAGTTTTCCCTGCAGATAAAAAACACTAACAATTTGTCGGAAAATCTGTTAGAATACTACAGGAAAAAAATTTAAAGAAGTATAAAAAATGTTAAACGCGAAGCAGGCAACAGTAAAATATTCAGAAGGAGGAATGGGAAAAACAACCATGCCATTAGGTAAAATGTTTGCATTGGCATTTATGGCAGGTATGTTTATTTCATTTGCAGGTGTTGCATCATCGGTTGCTGCAACAACAGTAGAAAATGCATCACTTGGAAAGTTAATAGCAGCATTAGTATTCCCGGCAGGACTTGCAATGGTAATACTAAACAATTCAGAACTTTTTACAGGAAACAACTTATTAATTATTTCAGTATTAGATAAACGCATCAAATTCTATTCAATGCTTAAAAACTGGATAGTAGTATATATTGGAAATTTTGTTGGTTCTATTTTTGTTACAGGTGGTTATGCATTAGGTCATGAATTTTCATTATTTAACAACGGTGTAGCAAAGAATATTATGACAACAGCAGTTGCAAAATGTAATCTTTCTTTTTCAGATGCATTTATTAAAGGTATATTCTGTAACATATTAGTATGTGTGGCAGTTATGATGGCACTTACTGCTGAAAGAGTATCAGGCAAAATTATGGCATTATTCTTACCGATTATGGTATTCGTTATTTCAGGGTTCGAGCATAGTGTTGCAAACATGAGTTATATAAGTGGTGGCTTATTAATCCACTCACAGTATGGTAGCCTTGGATTAGATACAGCAGGTCTTACATGGTATAACTTTATAGTAAGTAACTTAGTTCCCGTTACACTTGGAAATATTGTTGGTGGCTTGTTTATTGGATTTATGTTTTGGTTTACTGCAAGAGATAAGAAATAATAAACATTGCAAAAACAAGTTCCCAAAGAAGTATTCCCATTTTTACGGAGAAGAAATTAAAATTATAATTTAAAAATATATACGCAAACAAGGCGAAAGATACAACAACACTAATTACAAAAATTCCTATATCAACCGGAAGAATAGATGTTTTGGTGTATGACGTATATAAATAAAATAGAGCAGGTGTTAAGATTAAACCGCAAACTAATCCTATGAATGAAGATAGGAAGTAGTTGCGGTTTTTCTTTCCGTAAATAAAATATCCCGGAACAATCCACAATAACATAGGAAAATATAAAAGTTTTAAATGTTCAAAAACACTTTCATTAATAGGGGAGAATAAACCTACAATTACATTTTTTCCCGACCAGTCATAAAAGAAGTGGAGAAGAGAGCCGAAAACAATTGTAAAAATAATGCCACTGATAATATATTTTTTGAAATTTTTATACATAAAGCCACCTTCAATTAAATTCATATTAACAGTGTATGTAGAAATAAGGGAAATATACTAAAGATAAGATAGAGTAAAAAATAGAGTGGACTAGAGGGGAGTCGAACCCCTGTCCAAAAATCCTTCCACCGTTCTTCTACTATCATAGTCAGTTATTTGACATTCCCTTAAGATAACGGGAACTAACACCCTTTACCTCTTAGTAGCTTCATAATGCTCCTAATTACTCAAAGCTTTGTAATTAGGGTTCCCTACGAAAGTCGATGCCAACTAACAAGCTGTAGGAGACTTATTAGTGACAGCTGCAACTAGGCAGCGTAAGCTAAATTATCTTCAGCGTTTAATTTTAAAGTTGTGATTTAACGTATCACCTACGGATAGCTTCACCAGATTCCAAATCCCTGTCGAAACCAGTACTAGCCCATAAATATTAAATTGTGCAAGTATTATGTTAAACTTTTAAGGCATAAAAGTCAATAATAAAAAAGTTACCAAATTGTAAAAAAACAAATATTTGTCTAATAAAAAAAAAGGAAAGCCAGGTAAAAAACCCTGTAAACAATAAAGAAAAATAAGAAATATTAATAAATTTAAGAACATATAGGAAAAAATAATAGCACAGGGAGAAAGGAGAAAAGATAACTGAGTCTTCAAAGAATACTCCAAATACAAACAACAACGGTTCAGTAAAAGCCACAGGTAATTCAAAAAATAGTGCTGCATCAAATGCTCCACACATAGGAGAAACAAATGGCATTTACGGTTGGCTATCAATATTGGGAATGGCATTAGCATTAAGTTTTTCATTCTAATACACATAATAAACACAACTTTTTGTTAATTTAAAATTATTATGATACAATAACTAAAAGTATAGCAGGAGGAATAATGGATATGTCAAAGTTGAAAATATTAGTTGTAGATGATGAAGCAAGAATGAGAAAATTAGTGAAAGATTTCCTTGTTAGAAAAGACTATGAAGTAATAGAAGCGGCTGATGGGGAAGAGGCTATTGACTTATTTGTTGAACATAATGATTTTGATTTAATTATATTGGATGTAATGATGCCAAAGATGGATGGCTGGGAAGTATGCAGGGAAATTAGAAAATTCTCAAAGATTCCAATTATTATGCTTACTGCAAAAAGTGAGGAAAGTGATGAATTATTAGGATTTGAATTAGGTGTGGATGAATATATTTCAAAACCTTTCAGTCCAAGGATTTTGGTGGCAAGAGTTGACGCAATTCTTAGAAGAACTAATAAGATTGACCAAAATGAAATTGAGCAGGCAGGAGATATTGAAATTAATAAGGCTGCACATTTAGTAAAAGTTCATGGAGAAATTGTAGACTTAAGTTTCAAGGAGTTTGAACTTCTTACATACTTTGTTGAAAATGAAGGTATAGCCTTATCAAGAGAAAAAATCTTAAATAATGTTTGGAATTACGATTATTTTGGCGATGCTAGAACAATCGATACTCACGTAAAGAAACTTAGAAGCAAATTAGGCGACTGTGGAAAATACATTCTTACTATTTGGGGAATGGGATACAAGTTCGAGGTAAATTAATGAAAAAATCAATAAGATATAAAATGGCTGCTTTAATAGTTATTATTATGACATTGTCAATGGCATCACTTGTAATATATAGCAGTCTTTTTATGGAGAAATATTATACGAAAACAAAACAGGATTCCATAAAGGAAGTTTATTACAAAATAAAGCAGGTTGTAAAAGAAGACAGTACATTTTCTGATGATTCAAGCACTAAGTCGGTAAATAAGACCTGTGAAAAGGCAGGGGCTACATCTATTGTAGTAGATGACTCTGGTAATGTTGTTTACGACTATGGTGCCGGTAAAATGCTTGAAGACAGATGGCGTGACATTATTTTTGGTCGAAATATTATGCAAAACAAGACACCTACTCTTGTGGAAAAAGGCAATGGGTATAAAATTCATTCCACAGTAGATAAGGAGTCTTCTGATAAATATTATGAATTAACCAGCACTTTGTCTAACGGTTATACAATAATGATTCGAATGTCAGTGGAAAGCTTTAAGGAAAGTATAAGTATTTCTAATAAATTTTATTTAGGTATAGGAGTTGTTGCAATATTAGTGGCAACAATAATTATTTTAATTGTAACCAGCAGATATACTAAACCACTGTTGGAGTTGGCAGATATTTCAAAGAGAATGTCGAATTTGGATTTTGATGTTAAGTACAAGGGGCATCATAATGACGAGTTAGGTGTTCTTGGAAACAGCATGAATGATATGTCGGATAAATTGGAGAAAGCCATTACTGATTTGAAGTCTGCTAATATTGAACTTCAAAAAGATATTGAAAAGAAAAATGAAATAGATGAAATGCGAAAAGAGTTTATCTCAAACGTATCTCATGAATTAAAAACACCAATTGCTTTAATACAGGGTTATGCTGAGGGGCTTCAGGACGGAATTACAGAAGATCCGGAAGATATGAAGTATTATTGTAATGTTATTATTGATGAGGCTTCCAAAATGAATAAGATGGTTAAGAACCTTCTTACGTTAAACCAGTTAGAGTTTGGTGACACACATGTTAATCTGGAAAGATTTGATATTGTATCAGTAATTAAAGGTGTTATTGCTTCCCTTAAGATTAAGTTGGAAGAAAAGGATATTAATGTAACGTTTGATTATAATGAACCTTTATATGTATACGCAGATGAGTTCCAAATTGAGGAAGTAATTACTAATTATTTGAACAATGCAATCAATCATGTTGACGAAAACAAAATAATTAAAGTAGAAATTACTGAAAAAAATGGTATAGTAAGAGTAGCGGTTTTTAACACTGGAAAAAACATTCCGGAAAATGAACTGGAAAATATTTGGATTAAATTCTATAAAGTTGACAAAGCAAGAACAAGAGCCTACGGTGGAAACGGTATTGGACTTTCTATTGTTAAGGCAATAATGGACAGACATAATAAAGAATGTGGTGTTGTAAATAAAGAAAATGGAGTGGAATTTTGGTTCCGGTTAGACTGCAATAATTCAGAGGAGAGACTTGATTAATGATAGCAATTATTGATTATGATGCAGGAAACATTAAGAGTGTTGAAAAGGCATTTCAGTTTTTAGGTCAGGATACTATTTTATCAAGAGACAGAGATGAAATACTTTCAGCAGACAAGGTTGTATTACCGGGAGTTGGTTCTTTTGGTGATGCAATGAAAAAATTAAAAGAATACAATTTAGTGAACACAATATATGATGTTGTGGATAAGAAGATTCCTTTTTTGGGAATATGTCTTGGACTTCAGTTATTGTTTGAAAGTAGTGAGGAGACACCGGGAGTGGCAGGTCTTGGAATTTTACCGGGAGAGATTGTTAAATTCCCTGAAACACCGGGCTTTAAAATTCCACATATTGGCTGGAATTCCCTAGAACTTACAAACAATGGCCGCCTATTTAAAGATATTGACCAGCAGGCGTATGTTTATTTTGTTCATTCTTATTATTTAAAAGCAAGAGAAGAGGAAATAGTAAAGGCAAAAACAAACTACATTACTGATTTTCATTCATCAGTAGAAAAAGACAATGTTTTTGCGTGCCAGTTTCATCCTGAAAAAAGTGGTGATGTTGGCTTGAAGATACTGGACAATTTTGCAAAGATTTAAAGTAAGAATGGAGACAGAATATGCATACAAAGAGAATTATTCCATGTTTGGATATAAATAACAACAGAGTAGTTAAAGGGACTAATTTCGTCAATTTAAGGGATGCCGGAGATCCTGTTGAAGTAGCTAAGGCTTACAACAAAGCAGGGGCAGATGAGCTTGTTTTTTTGGATATAACAGCAACATCTGACCATAGAGCCACTGTTACGGAATTAGTTAGAAAGGTTGCAGAACAGGTATTTATTCCTTTTACAGTTGGTGGAGGAATTAGAACTGTTGATGACTTTAAGGCGCTTTTACGTGAGGGAGCTGACAAGATTTCAATTAATTCATCAGCTATAATGAATCCTAATTTAATAAGTGAAGCAGCGGACAAGTTTGGAAGTCAGTGCGTAGTTGTGGCAATTGATGCAAAGAGACGTGAGGATGGAAGTGGCTGGAACATTTTCAAAAACGGTGGCAGAATCGATATGGGAATTGATGCCGTTGAGTGGGCAATGAAGGCAAATGAACTTGGAGCAGGAGAGATTCTTCTTACAAGTATGGATTGTGACGGCATTAAGCAGGGTTATGACCTTGAATTAACAAGAACAATTGCAGAGAATGTTTCAATTCCTGTAATTGCATCAGGTGGCGCAGGAAAGGAAGAACATTTCTTAGAAGCATTAACAGATGGTAAAGCAGACGCAGCTCTTGCTGCATCATTGTTCCATTATAAGGAATTGGAAATAAGCGATTTAAAGAAATATCTAAACAAAAATGGGGTTTCTGTTAGATTATAACTATACTCAATTAGCTATAATTAAAAAAAAATAGTAATAGTTAAAAAAGAAAATAGTAATAGTTAATCAGACAGAAAAATAGTTAATTACAGAAGAGAGTGATACAAATGAAGTATTATTTTATAATTAATCCTATAAGTGGAAAAATTAACAAACAATTATTAGAAAAGAATATAAGAGAGGCATGTCTTAAAAGACAGGTGCCTTACAAAGTTATGTACACAAAGAAAACAGGTGATGCACAGTATCTGGCAAAAAAAATACCTGATGAGGAATGTGTAGTTTTTTCCGTTGGTGGTGACGGTAATTTAAACGAAGTACTTAACGGAATTGCAAAATCTGAAAACAAGATTCTTGGAAATATTCCAACAGGCAGTGGAAATGATTTTGATAAAACCCTAAAGCAGTATCAAAATGGAATACTGAATATTGACTTAGGAAAAATCAATAACAGATTTTTTATAAATGTGGCGTGTCTTGGACTGGATGCAGATGTGGCAAATAACATATCATTTATAAGAAAGAAAAAATGGATTCCGGTTTCTCAAAGATACAATGCAAGTCTTGTATACTCTTATTTTAAATATAAGTTTAAGGACTTAAAAATAACAATGGGAGAAACTCAGGTAGAAAATTCATGCACAATTCTTGCAGTTGGAAATGGACAGTATTATGGTGGCGGTTTTAGAATCGCACCTCATGCTTTATTGGAAGATGGTATGTTTGACATATATTTTGTTGAAAAATTGCCTAAACCTAAGATTATTCCAATTTTAATTAAACTGTTAAGAGGAAAACACGAAAATTCAGAGTACGTTACAAGATTTTCAGAAAATAAGATTATAATAGATACTGATGAGTTATGTACTTTTAATGTTGATGGAGAAAAAATGACGTCAAATCATTTTGAAATCATTAATATTCCAGGTGGCATAAAAGTATATAACGACAGAAATTTTATTGATGAAATTTTGCAGAAGGAAGAGAAAAAATAGTTTATCAGATAAATGAGTACAAATAATTTATTTTATAAATGATTCGGTTTATAAATGAGTACCAACGGATTGGTATATAAATTAGTACAAGAGGGAGTTTTTATGTCAATGATAACAAATGACTGGCTTGAGCCTTTAAGCAGTGAGTTTAGAAAAGAATATTACAGTCAGTTATACAATTTTGTAAAAGATGAATACAGTAAAACAGTTGTATATCCTCCCGCAGAGGATATTTTCAATGCATTTCATTTTACACCTTTAAAAGATGTAAAAGTTTTATTATTAGGGCAGGATCCTTACCATAATGAACACCAGGCACATGGGTTGTCTTTTTCAGTTCAGCCGGGACAGGATATTCCGCCATCTCTTGTAAATATTTACAAGGAATTACATGATGATTTAGGATGCTATATTCCAAATAACGGTTATTTGAAAAAATGGGCAGACCAGGGAGTTTTATTACTAAACACAGTTTTGACTGTTAGAGCACATCAGGCAAATTCTCATCAGGGACATGGTTGGGAACAGTTTACTGATGCGGTAATTCAGGCAGTTAATGCACAGGACAGACCAATTGTGTATATGTTGTGGGGAGCGCCTGCAAGAAGAAAAAAAGCAATGCTCACTAACCCAAAACATTTGATTTTAGAAGCACCACATCCAAGCCCTTTATCAGCTTACAGAGGTTTTTTAGGATGTAAACATTTCAGCAAGGCAAATGAGTTCTTAAAGGCAAGTGGCGTAGAGCCAATAGATTGGCAAATAGAAAATATATAAAGGAGAGAAGAAATGGCAGTAAATTCAATTGATGCGGAAGACGATCAGTTTGCATATCGTTATGACACACAGTTATTAATCGAAAGAAGAGATAAAGATTTAGATGAGGATGAAATTTCTGATTACATAACAGATAATTTTGAAGGAAACAGTTTAATTGCAGCAGGAGATGAAGATTTAGTAAAAATTCATTTCCATACAAATGAACCTTGGAAAATATTAGAATACTGTAATACTGTTGGTGAAATCTTCGACATTGTTGTGGAAGATATGATTAGACAGGCAAATGGATTGCAGGGGTAGTAATATCTAAATACAAAAAAGAATGTTAAACCTAAATAAAAACCGGTTAATAGTAGATTACAACTATTAACCGGTTTTTTGTTTTACTTTATAATTTTGAAATTATCTAATTATCTATTTTTTTCCTGATTTAGTCGTTTGTTTGCAGTTGCAAGCATTAACTTAATTCGGTTAAGCTGGTTTACTTCGCTGGCACCGGGATCATAGTCAACGGCTACAATATTTGCATCAGGATTCATGGCTCTTAATTTTTTAATTACACCTTTACCTACAATGTGGTTTGGTAAACATGCAAAAGGCTGAGTACAAATAATATTTGGAACGCCATCATGTAGCAAATGAAGCATTTCACCTGTTAAGAACCAACCTTCACCTGTCTGGTTACCTATAGAAACAACTTTTTCAGCCATTTCGCTCATTTCCCATATATCGGAAGTAGGAGTGAAGTGCTTGCTCTCAATAAGTGCCTTTTTGGCTGAATTTCTAAACCATTCAATAGCTTTGATACCTAAATTGTTAATACGAACTGATTTTTTATCAAAACCTAAATTCTCGTATTTAAAAGTAGCATTTCTAAATCCATATAGGAAGAAGTCTACCAAGTCAGGCATTACAGCTTCAGCACCTTCTGACTCTAATAATTCAACTAAGTTATTGTTAGCAGTAGGAGAGAATTTAACAAGAATTTCACCTACAATACCAACTCTAGGTTTCTTAATATCTTTTACAGGAATGACATCAAATTCTTCAACGATTTTTTTCATGTTTTTCTTAAAACGTCTGATACCAAATTTATTATCGGCAAGTTCTTTACATAATTTATATTCCCATTTTTTATGTAAAGCATCAGTTTCGCCTTCGTTTACTTCATAAGGTCTTGTTCTGTAAACAACTCTCATAAATAAGTCACCGTACATTGCAGCTTCAACAGCCTTAATAGCAAACTTTGGTGTAATCTTAAAGCCACTGTTTTTCTCTAAGCCCTGTAGTGAAAGAGAAAGAACAGGAATATGTGACATACCTGCTTTTTCAAGAGCACGTCTAATGAAACCAATGTAGTTAGTTGCACGACAACCGCCACCTGTCTGAGTAATAATAACTGCTGTTTTGTTTAAGTCATATTTACCTGAAAGCAAAGCTTCCATAATCTGACCAACAACAATTAAAGAAGGGTAGCAGGCGTCATTGTTTACATATTTTAAACCTACATCTACGCATGATGGTTTACTGTCCATTACTTCAAAGTTGTAACCACATGAGTTTAAAGCAGCCTGAAGCATTTTGAAATGAATTGGACTCATCTGTGGTGTAAGAATTGTGTATTTATCCTCATACATTTGTTTTGTAAATTCAACCTTGTTAATTGAAGAAGGCTGAATTGTTCTTTCAAAATGATTTTCTGAACGAACTCTAATTGCTGCAAGAAGTGAACGAATACGGATTCTTGCGGCACCTAAGTTATTTACTTCATCAATTTTAAGTACAGTGTAGATTTTTCCTGACTTAGTTAAAATATCACTAACGCAGTCAGTAGTTACAGCATCTAAACCACATCCAAAAGAGTTTAACTGAACAAGATCTAAATCGTCTCTTGTTTTTACATAGTTAGCTGCACGATATAATCTTGAGTGATACATCCACTGGTCAGATACAATCAACGGCCGTTCAACTTCTGCCAAATGAGAAATTGAGTCTTCAGTTAAAACAGCAAGACCGTATGAATTAATCATTTCAGGTATACCATGGTTTATTTCAGGGTCAACATGGTATGGACGGCCTGCAAGAACAATACCACGCTTTCCGTTTTCTTCCATGTATTTAAGAGTTTCTTCACCTTTTTTTGCCATATCGTTTCTTGAGTTAAGAAGTTCTTCCCAAGCTAAGTGAGCGGCTTCCTTAACCTCGCCGGCATTAATTCCAAATTCTTTTCCAAACTCTTCAACAAGTCTTGAAGTAATTGTTTCTTCATTTGTGAGAGCCATGAAAGGATTCATAAACTTCATTGAAGGATCTTCTAATTCTTCAACGTTGTTCTTTATATTTTCTGCATAAGATGTAACAATAGGACAGTTATAATGGTTGTTTGCATCAGGCGTTTCGTTTCTCTCGTATGGTATACAAGGATAGAAAATAAATTTAACACCCTGTTTAATTAACCATGTAATGTGTCCGTGTACAAGTTTTGCAGGATAACATTCCGATTCACTAGGTATTGATTCAATACCCATTTCGTAAAGTTTATGTGATGATTCTGGTGAAAGAACAACACTATAGCCAAGTTTCTTAAAGAATGTAGCCCAGAATGGAAAATTTTCATACATATTAAGAACTCTTGGAATACCTACAATTCCTCTAGGCGCATTGTCAGGTGACAATGGCTCATAATCAAACATTCTTTTAAGTTTATATTCAAAAAGGTTTGGTATGTTATCTTTGTTTTTCTGACCACCAATACCTTTTTCACATCTGTTACCACTTATAAATCTTCTGCCATCAGAGAATTTGTTGATTGTAAGTAAACATGAGTTTGTACAACCTTTGCATCTAGTCATTGAAGTTGTGTATGTAAATTCTTCTAACTGCTTAAGATTCAACATTGTTGTAGGCTCGCCTTTATATCTGTCTCTTGCAATAAGAGCAGCACCGAAAGCACCCATAATACCTGCAATGTCAGGTCTGATTGCGTGGATGTGGGCAACTTTTTCCAAACTTCTTAAAACGGCGTCATTGTAAAATGTACCACCCTGAACAACAATTTTTCTACCAAGGTCTCTGGCATCTGATATTTTAATAACTTTATATAAAGCATTTTTTATAACTGAGTATGCCAAACCGGCAGAAATGTCTGCAACGCTGGCCCCTTCCTTTTGAGCCTGTTTAACATTTGAATTCATAAATACTGTACATCTTGTACCAAGGTCAGTTGGATTAGAAGCGAATAAAGCTTCTTTGGCAAAATCTTCAACAGAATAGTTAAGAGATTTTGCGAAAGTTTCAATAAATGAACCACATCCTGAAGAGCAGGCTTCGTTTAACTGAACACTGTCAACAGAATTGTTTTTAATCTTGATACACTTCATGTCCTGACCACCGATATCAAGAATGCAGTCTACCTGTGGCTCAAAAAATGCAGCCGCATTATAATGGGCAACAGTTTCAACTTCGCCTTCATCTAAAAGAAGGGCATTTTTTATTAAAGCTTCACCATAACCTGTTGAACAGGAACGGACAATGTGAGCGTCTTTTGGAAGCTTTGCGTAAATATCTTTAATTGAATCAATAATTGTTTTTAACGGATTACCGTTGTTTCCACTATAGAAAGAGTAGAGTAATGTACCGTCTTCGCCAACTAAAGCTGCCTTAGTTGTAGTAGAACCTGAGTCAATACCAAGGTAGCAGTTACCACTGTAAGATGCCAAGTCACCTTTTTTAACTTTTGCCTTATTATGTCTTTCAGTAAACTTGTCATAAGCTTCCTGATTCTGGAATAATGGCTCCAGTCTCTTGATTTCCATTGACATTTGCACACCATGAGATAACTGTTCGTATAAGTCATCAATGTCTACTTTAATATTTTCTTTATGATTTAATGCTGCACCTGTAGCGGCAAATAAATGAGAATGTTCCGGTGCAACAACATGTTCGTCGTCTAATTTTAAAGTCCTGATAAATGCATTTTTTAATTCAGGTAAGAAGTGAAGTGGACCACCTAGGAAGGCAACTGTCCCTCTAATTGGTTTACCGCAGGCTAAACCTGAAATAGTCTGATTTACAACAGCCTGAAAAATTGAAGCTGCCAAATCTTCTTTTGTGGCACCTTCGTTAATAAGTGGCTGTATATCTGTTTTCGCAAATACACCACAACGGGCTGCAATAGGATATATTTCCTGATAGTTTTTTGCATATTCATTAAGACCTGAAGCGTCTGTCTGTAAAAGTGAAGCCATCTGGTCAATAAAAGAACCTGTACCACCAGCACAGATACCATTCATTCTTTGTTCGATACCATTTGTAAAATAAATAATTTTGGCATCTTCGCCACCTAATTCGATTGCTACATCAGTTTGTGGTGCATAATCTTCAAGAGCAGTAGATACTGCCACAACTTCCTGTACAAATGGCACTTTCAAATGTTCAGAAAGTGCTAAACCACCTGAACCTGTAATCATAGGACTTAATTCAATTGAACCTAACTGTTTACGTGCCTTATCTAAAAGTAAAGCTAAAGTTTCCTGAATATTTGCATAATGTCTTTCGTAATCTGAAAAAACAAGATTGTTATCTTGGTCAAGTATTGCAATTTTTACAGTAGTAGAACCAATATCAATACCTAAACTATAATTTGCATTCTCGTTCATATTTGCCTCCTAATTACCCTTATTAATACGAGTAACGTATATTAAATATATGTTTTATTACCTATTAAAATGCTTTTGACATAAAAATATCAAAATCGACTTATTATTATATTATAAATAGGAAAAAAAAACAACAGAAAAAGATGTGAAAAAAGTTTGTTTACAAACTAAAAGAAAACGCTGAAGTTGTTTGACAAAGTACCCTGTAGAAATTATACTGTAATATGGTTATTTAGAACAAAGAATGTGACTTATAACCCTCTAGAAATTAGATGGGATTGTTATATTAGGAAAATAAGGAGATTAGAATGTCAGAATTTAATAGAAGAAAACAGAGTTTTTCAATTCCAAATTTACCATTGTATTTAATCATTGCTTATGTAATAGGATATGTTATTCAGTTGACAACTCCTGAACTATATCAGTTTTTACAGTTTAATCCATACGAGATTTTTCAGGGACAGATATGGAGAGTGGTTACATGGATTTTAGTACCACCTGAAAGTTTAGGAATTTTTACTATTATTATGTTATTCCTATATTATTCATTGGGACGTGAACTTGAACATACATGGGGAAGTGAACGCTTCACAAAGTATATTTTTTCAGGAATTATATTTACAGTAATAGCAGGACTTATTTTATATGTAGTTCTTACAGTTATTTATGGAACAGCCATGGGCAGTATATTTGGAGTAATTATTGGTGGCTATGTAAGCACATATTACATTAACATGTCTATATTTTTAGCATACGCTTTTACTTATCCGGAACAGGAATTACTGTTATATTTCATAATTCCAATTAAGATTAAATGGTTTGGATTCCTATATGTAGCATATATTATTTATGACATTATCAGTGCGTTTAGAACAAGTATGAATTTAGGTTTAATAGTGCTTGTGTTAATTGCCGCATCATTACTTAATGTTGTTATATATGTTATTTTAGATAAAAAATCAGGAAGAAGACCTTCCTCAATAAAGAGAAAAGCACAATATAATAAGTCTATTAAAAAAGCAAAGCCTAATGTTTATGCAAATGGTGCAAGACATAAATGTGCTATATGTGGCAGAACAGAATTAGATGATCCTACATTAACATTTAGATATTGCTCAAAATGTTCAGGAAATAAGGAATATTGTCAGGAACATTTATTTACACATGAACATAAATAGGAACTATGGCTTAGAATTTGTATGAAGTGTGATTTCGAGTGTGGCAAATAGAAATTAATGCTACATTGTGTTGAAATGTAACAGAAGGAAATGCAAAAATGAAACGTAAAAAATATTAAAGGAATAAAAAATATGCAGGAACAATTTAGCAGAAGTGCAGGTGTGTTAATGCCTGTTAGTAGTTTACCGGGTCCATACGGAATTGGAACTTTTGGGAAAAAAGCTTATGAGTTTGTAGATAACTTAGTTAAAGCAAGACAGAAATATTGGCAGGTGTTACCTCTTGGACCTACAAGTTTTGGAGACAGCCCTTATGCTTCTTTTTCTGCTTTTGCAGGAAATCCATATTTTATAGATTTAGATATGTTGATAGAAGAAGGACTTTTGACTAAAGAATTTGTTGACAGTAAAAGATGGAATATTGAAGACCAGTATGTTGACTATGGCTTGGTTTATAATTCAAGATTTGAAGTTTTAAGAGTGGCTTATGAGAATAGTAATCATAAGGAATTAAATGAATATAAAGAGTTTTTTACAGAAAATGAATTCTGGCTTGAAGATTATAGTTTGTATAGAGCCTGCAAAGATAAATATGAAGGCAGACCTTGGAGTGAGTGGGATAAGAAAATAAAGTTTAGAGAAGGCGAAACAGTAGGGGCTTTTAAAGAAGAACTAAAGGATGATATGGACTTTTACAAGTTCATACAGTTTAAGTTTAATGAGCAGTGGTGCAAATTAAAAGAATATGCTAATGAAAATGGAATCCTGATTATTGGTGATATACCAATATATGTGGCAATGGATTCTGCTGATGTTTGGCAGAATACAGGCATGTTCCAATTAGATGAAGAATTAAATCCTAAAAAAGTTGCAGGTGTACCCCCTGATGCGTTTTCTGATTTAGGTCAGAGATGGGGCAATCCACTTTATGACTGGGACAAAATGGAAGCTGATGATTTTTCATGGTGGAGAAAACGAATGGAACATTCAGCTAAAATATATGATGTAATAAGAATTGACCATTTTATAGGCACTGTCAAATATTATGCAATTCCTGCAGAAGACAGTGATGCAAGAAACGGTCAGTGGCAAAAAGGACCGGGACTTAAACTTATTAATGCAATTAACGAGTCCATAGGTGACAAACACATTATTGCTGAAGATTTAGGTATAAAAATGCCTGAAGTTGTAGAGGTACTTGAAAAATCAGGTTATCCCGGCATGAAAGTTCTGGAATTTGCTTTTGATGGTAACAGACGTAATGATCATTTGCCATACAATTGGGTGCCTAATACTGTAGCTTATGGTGGTACTCATGACAATGACACATTAGTTGGGTATTTTACAAGCATTGAAAAATGGGAGCTTGGCTACATAAGAGAGTATGTTGAGTGTAGAGAAGGCTCAGTAGAAGATTTAGCTGATAAGATTTTTAAAGTGGCTTATGAAAGTGTTGCCAATTTGGTGATTTTTCAAATACAGGACATTTTAAAGATTGGATATATAGGAAGAATGAATCTTCCATCATCAATGGGGACAAACTGGAGATGGCGAATGTTAGACGGCCAGTTTGGTGCAAAAGAAATTGAAAGACTAAGATATCTTTGTGATATCTATGGTAGATAAATATTTAGGAGGACTGAAAATAATGAATAAGAAACCATTTGTAACAAAAGAACAGGTAGAAGAAATTGTAAAAAAATATCCTACACCATTTCATATTTATGATGAAAAAGGATTTATGGAAAATGCAAGAAAAGTAAATGAAGCTTTTTCATGGAATAAAGGATTTAGAGAATATTTTGCAGTAAAGGCAACTCCAAATCCATTTATTATTAAAAAATTAAAAGAAGCAGGCTGTGGAGTTGACTGCTCATCTGCAACAGAACTTATGATTGCTGATAAGTTAGGCTTTAGAAACGATGAAATCATGTTTTCTTCAAATGAAACACCAGAAGGAGAGTTCAAGTATTGTAATGAATTAGGTGGCATTATTAACTTAGATGACATTACAATGATTGATTACATGGAAAAGGAATGTGGAATACCTGAAACAGTAAGCTGCAGATTTAATCCAGGTGGAATTTTTGAAGTTTGTAACGGAATCATGGATAACCCTGGTGATTCAAAATATGGTATGACAAGAGAACAGATAACTGAAGCCTTCAAGATTTTAAAATCAAAAGGTGTTAAGAATTTTGGTATACATGCATTTTTAGCATCAAACACAGTAACAAACGAATATTATCCAATGCTTGCTAAGACAATTTTCCAGTTGGCTGTTGAACTTGAAAAAGAAACAGGAGCAGACATTAAGTTCATTAATTTATCAGGTGGAGTTGGAATCCCTTATACACCTGATCAGACACCAAATGACATTATGGTTATTGGAGAAGGAGTACACAAAGTTTATGATGAAATTTTAACTCCTGCAGGAATGGGTGATGTGGCAATTTTTACAGAAATGGGAAGATTTATGATGGGACCTTACGGTGCATTAGTAACAAAGGCTGTTCATGAAAAACATATTTACAAAGAATATATTGGGGTTGATGCCTGTGCAGTTAATTTAATGAGACCTGCAATGTACGGTGCATATCATCATATTACAGTTCTTGGCAAAGAAAATGCACCATGCACTGAAACATATGATGTTGTTGGAAGTTTATGCGAAAACAACGATAAGTTCGCTATAGACAGAAAACTTCCTAAGATTGAAATGGGTGATTATTTATATATCCATGATACAGGAGCACATGGTTTTGCAATGGGATATAACTATAACGGAAGATTAAAGTCGGCAGAATTATTGCTTAAAGAAAATGGAGAAGTTGAACTTATAAGAAGAGCAGAAACTCCAAAGGATTATTTTGCTACATTTGATTTTTCTGACATTTTAAAATAAAATATCTATATGAAAATTATAGGAATTACAAATAAAGAATAAAACATAGAGTGCTTGTATTAGGCACTCTATATGTTAAAAGAGAGTGTATATGAAGAAAATAGTTGGAGATTTATTAAAAAATAGAAACATTGAAGAAAGTTTGAAAAAGTATACCGGTGGATTTATGAAAATAAATAACAAGTATGCTTTAATTCGTCTTGCGATGAATTATTACACATATTATGTGTCTGTTTCAGAGGATGGTGGCATGGTAGCTCCCGGTTTTAATGAATATGTTAAAACTATCAATGAAACAATTGAAAAATATGCCAATGGGGCAGAAGATTTTTCAGAAAATATTGCAGAATTAGAGTCAATTAGAAATATTATTATTGAAAAGGTAGCTGATATTACATGTTATGTGGACAAATATAACGTATACGAGCACGCAGTAAACAGAGTGGAGTATAGATTCAGAGAAGAAGATTATCCTAGTGGTTACAGTGATGAAAATTTCACAAGAACAATTATGCAGTTTATTTTAGAAGATGAAGATAACATGATGATTAACAGTAAGATTAAAGATGTTATTGGACAACTTCCGGTAAGACTTACAAAAAAGAAGTTTTTCGAAATGCTCTCTAACGGCTTGTCAATTTACAACGGCGGCACAAAGGAAGCTTTAGACGACTTTTTGTACATGATTAAAACATGCTCCATGCTTGATAAGACGGATACAATGGCAACTAACTATCCCCATTTATATGAAGAATTTGACAATCTGAAAAATGTTAAGTTTAAAGAAATGGATTCTAAGGGATATGATGAGTTTAAGGACAGATTATCGGATATAACCATGTATATAGATGATGAAATGGACAACCTTATGAGAGTTCAGGAAATACTAAATGACCTTTTATTAATTTTATATACTAATGATGAAAAAGAAGAGGACAATGTTGTAAAAGGCTGTGATGAAATAATAAAAAATACCAACTTGTTATTTTTAAATAAATTTTCTTCAAAATCACTTGAGGAAATAGAGGACATGTTTGTTATGCTTGAAGGTGAACAGGAGAAAATATATCCGCATCTTTCAGCTTATGACATAACAGACCAGATAAAAGAAAGTTACGCAGATAAGATTAAACAGTTAGATTTGGTGGAAGAATATAATATTGTATTTAAGCTTCCTAAACTAAACTCTGACAGTATGTTTGTAAAACTTGATAAGGTAGAAAACAACGATGTGGTTGATGAAGCTTATTTAGAAAACCAAAAAGAACAGTTAATAAACGACTACAGAGAATTATTTAAAGATACAGATAAAATGATTACAAGGGCAGTTATGGCGCAGGCTTTAAGTGAACTTCCAATCTTCTTTAATAACATAAGCGAATTGCAGGATTATATATATAATACCTTGTCAATTTGCAACGATAAGGCAGAAAAACTGGCTTGTATAGAAATTATTAACGGAATAATGGCAGGATAATTATGATTTGGTATGAGGATTTATATGTAGGCTATAATCTTTTAGACAAAAAAAGAAAGGTTATAAGAAAAATTAAAAATAGAAAACCAATGTTTGATACATATGTAATCACTCTGCCAAGAAATGATTATGATACATTGGAAATATATCCTTCTAACGTTTTGATTCAAAAATGGTATCATAAGTCTGATATGGTTGTAATTGGAATTGCAAAAGGTAGGGAAGAGGCACTTGACATGATGACACTTATTATAATGGAATGCCTTGAAAAAACAGGAAATGTAAATGTTAAGAAATATATTATGGAGCAAATGAATTAGCCTATGTTACATATTTTTTTATTAATATTAAAAATAATTGGAATACTTTTGCTGGTGATTATTGCACTGGCTTTGTTAATCCTGTTTTATCCTATCGCATATAAGATTCAGGGAAGTAAATCTGACAAAGATTATCAATTATCCATAAAAGCTCACTGGTTACTTCGTTTTGTAAGTTACAAGGGAGTAATCAGCAATGACGGTAATGTATCAAAACTTAGAATATTTTTTGTGCCAATTGATTTTTTGAAAAAAAAGCAAAAAAAAGATAAAAAAGATAAATCTGAGAAAACTGATTTGAAGAAACAGGGTTCACAAAAACAGGATTCATTAAAAGATACTTCTGACAAAAAAGTATTAGAAAGTTGTGAGACTACAGAATTAAAACAACAAAAAACTCAGGGCAATAATAAAAATGATTCTGAAAATACAAATTCTGAAAAAACATTTGAACAGAAAATTTCAGAAGATATCGGAAAAACAGAAGAAACAAATCGCTTAATTGTGAAAAAACAAGAATCAGATAATAAAGAACGAAAAAAAACGCACATTAATATAAACTATATCTTTAATTTTCTGAAAGAAAAAATTAAAGATATAAAAGGTTTTATACTTGGTGCTAGAAAAAATATAAAGAATATTTATTCCAAATTCAAAGAAAAATGCGCGAAGGTAAGAGCCGTAAAGGCATTTATAAACAGTCCAACTACTAAAAAAGCATTTAAGTTTGGAAAAGAAATTATTATAAAAACATTAAGGCATATTTTTCCTAAAAAAATAAAAGGAAATATCGAAATTGGTTTTGAAAGTCCTGATTTAACAGGAAAGACATTAGGCTATATAGCCATGGGCTATTCGGTTTTTAATGTGAATCCTAAAAAAATAAAAATCACACCGGATTTTCAAAATGAAATATTTAATGGAAATGTTAAATTAAGTGGACATATAATGTTAGGTGTTGTTCTTTATTACGGCTTGAGATTTTATTTTAATAAAGAAATTCACCGTATAATTAAAAAAATCGGTTAGTATAAGGAGGCTTTGATTATGGCTGATAATAAGAAAAATTCAGAAGATTTGCTTAAGGCAATGGAAAATTTTATAACAACTAAGTCTGTGGTTGGAGAACCAATTGTAATTGGTGAAACTATAATTTTACCAATGGCAGATGTATCTTTTGGAATGGCACTAGGTACATTTTCAAAAGGCGATAATGGAACAGGCGGTGTTGGCGGTAAGATTACACCAAGTGCTGTTTTAGTTATAAAGGATGGCTCATCAAAACTTATAAGTGTTAAGGATCAGGATGGCTTTGCAAGAATAATTGACATGGTACCTGATATTGTAAACAAGTTTACAAACAAAGAAGATGACACTATTGATGATGAAGATGTAGTTGAATAGGGATTACACAAAATAAAAGGAATAGTAGCAAATAAAATATAATACATGCATATACTGTTAGTAAAACAGGAAGATAAAACAGGAGTTGTATGCATAGGTTATTTGGATTTGCGTTATTTTGGTTTGCAGTGGGAATGATTTTCTCTATGCTTATAGAGAGTACATTCTTTGCGGTATGCATTATTATTACGTGTTTAATAGTTGGATTTAATTTGTTTTGCAAAAATTAATGTGTTAATAAAAGTAATGTATTGAAATATATTGGTATGATATGAAAATTAATATAATTAGAACTAATACAATTGCAGGAATTAAATAAAACTAATATAAATAGATAAGTTAGAAAAATGCAAATAAGGAAAGTGAAAATAAGATGAATATAGCAGATATTTTTAAGAAAAAAACAGTGTTTTCTTTTGAGGTGTTCCCACCTAAGAAAGAAAGTGGAGTAGAAACAGTGTACAATACATTAAGAGAATTAAAGGATTTAAACCCTGATTTTATTAGTGTAACATATGGTGCCGGCGGCTCAGGAATTGCCAAGGCAACAACAGTTGATTTATGTGCAAAAATCAAAAATGAATTGAACACAGAAACAATTGCTCATTTATCATGCTTATATAATTCCAAAGGAGATATTGACAGAATTTTAAATGACTTAAATGAAAAAGGTGTTAAGAATATTTTGGCATTACGTGGTGACGCTAATCCTGATTATGAAGTAAAACATGATTTTAAATACGCATCTGATTTAACAGAATATATTATGTCAAAAAATATGGGCTTTCATGTTTCAGGTGCCTGTTATCCGGAAACACATCAGGAAGCAACAAATATTGTAGAAGATATTAAAAATTTAAAAATCAAAGTAGAAGCAGGTGCAGATCATTTGATTTCTCAGTTATTCTTTGATAACAATGTTTTCTATGATTTTATTGAAAAAGTAAGAGTTGCAGGAATTGATGTTCCTGTTGAAGCAGGAATTATGCCTGTTACAAATAAAAAACAGATTGAAAGAATGGTTTCAATGTGTGGTGCCAGCATACCAGCCAAATTATCTAAGGTTTTACAGAGGTTTGGAGATGATCCGGTTGCAATGCGTGATGCCGGTATATCATACGCTATTGACCAGATTGTTGACCTTGTTGCCAATGGTGTGGACGGTGTTCACATTTATACAATGAACGATCCTTATGTGGCAAAAAGAATTAGTGACAGTGTGACTAATCTTGTAAAGAATAAATAAAAAGGACAAGTTGGTTAAATGAATGGTCAGAGAATTATTGAAATTGACAATGTTAATTTTGGTGAAGCTTTAAGATATTTAGGATATGGAAATAACAAGCCTGATGAACAGACAGAGAAGATGCTTTCAAAATGTGCAAAAGAATTAAAAGCAAACATGGAGGGGAAATTTATATACAAGGTTTTCCCTATTGCTGATGGCATGGTAGAAGGTACTAATTTTGAATTAAAGGGCAATTCAATTAAGAAACATTTAGAAAACTGCGAAAAGGCGGTTTTTATGTGTGCAACCTTATCAGGCGGAGTGGATTCTTTAATTAGAAAAAAGCAGATTGTAAGTATGGCAGAGGCAATGGTTACAGACAGTTTGGCTTCTGCAGTAATTGAACAGGTATGTGACAAGGCAGAAGAAATTATATTAAAAGATTTTAAAGAATACGAGCATACGTGGAGATTTGGCCTGGGATATGGAGATTTTCCACTTGAATTGCAGGGACAGTTTTTGGATATATTGGATGCACCTAAAAGAATCGGTGTGTGTGTAAACAGTAGCATGATGCTTACGCCAACTAAGTCTGTTACATGTGTTATAGGTTTGGGACATAATTTAAAAGTTTCAAGCAAAAAGAATTGTGATTTCTGTAATTTTAAGGATAAATGTCAGTTTAGAAAACAGGGTACTACCTGTAGTTAAATAAAGATTAAAATAACACCCAAGTAAAAACAGGAGATAATCTATAAATGAACAATAAATTATTTGACAAAAATTATGTTGTATTAGATGGAGCAATGGGAACAATGCTTCAGCAAAAAGGAATGGAATTAGGAACTGTTCCAGAAACTTTAAATATAACAAAAAGTGATTGGATTGTAGATATTCATAAGCAATATATAGAGGCGGGAGCAGATGTTGTATATGCTAATACATTTGGTGCCAACCGTTACAAGATGAAAAATACAGGTTACACTGTTGATGAGTTAATAAATGCTGCCATTACTAATGCAAAGGAAGCAGCAAAAGGAACAGATGCAATGGTTGCCTTAGATATGGGACCTATTGGACAACTTTTAGAACCAACAGGAAATCTTTCTTTTGAAGAGGCTTATGATATTTTCAAAGAAGAAGTTGTTGCGGCAAAAGATGCAGATATTATTGTTATTGAAACAATGACTGACTTATTGGAAACAAAGGCAGCGGTTTTAGCTGCAAAAGAAAATTCTAATCTGCCTGTTATTACAACAATGACATTTGAAGAAAATAAACGTACATTTACAGGATGTTCAGTTTCAGCCATGTGTCTTACACTGGAAGGTTTGGGCGTAGATGCAATGGGTGTAAACTGCTCTTTGGGACCAAAAGATTTAATTCCTATTGTTGAGGAAATATCTAAGTGGACAAGTTTACCAATTGTGGTAAAAGCAAATGCCGGCTTGCCTGATCCTGTAACAAACACATACGATGTTGATGCAGACGAGTTCGCATTAATATATAGAGAAATGCTTAAATACGGTGTTAGAACCTTAGGTGGCTGTTGTGGTACAAAGCCTGACTATATTAAAGCAGTTAAGGCTATGCTTGTTGAAGCAGAAAAAGAAGGGGCCTTTAATGATAATAATACAAAGAAACATCTTGCAGTATGTTCTCCAACAAAAACTGTTATAGTGGACCAGCCTCGTATTGTAGGTGAAAGAATTAATCCAACAGGTAAGAAAAGATTTAAACAGGCGCTTATAGAAGATGATATGGATTACATTCTTGGGCAGGCAATAGAACAGGTAGAAGCAGGGGCAGAAATTTTAGATGTAAATGTAGGTTTACCTGAAATTGATGAAAAGAAAATGATGATAAAGACTGTAAAGGCGTTGCAGGGCATTGTTGACGTTCCTTTACAGATTGACTCCACAAAACCTGAAGTAATTGAGGCTGCACTTAGAGTTTATAATGGTAAGCCGATTATTAACTCCGTAAACGGGGAAGATGCAGTTTTAGATACGATTTTACCTGTAGTAGCAAAATACGGAGCTGCAGTTATTGGACTTGCATTGGACGAAAATGGTATACCAGACAGTGCAGAAGGAAGAGTAGCCATTGCTGAAAAAATAATGAATAGAGCAATGTCTTATGGCATCCCAAAAGAAGATATAATTATTGACTGTTTAACTTTAACGGTTTCAGCAGAGCAGAAAGCATGCTTTGAAACTCTTGAAGCCCTTAACATTGTAAAAAATAAATTAGGGTTAAGAACAGTTCTTGGAGTATCGAATATTTCCTTTGGTCTTCCAAACAGAGAAATCATAAATAAATATTTCTTAACAATGGCACTTCACAGCGGACTTGATTTGCCAATTATTAACCCTAATGTATCATCTATGGTTTGGGCTGTTAAGTCGTATAAAGTTCTTGCAAACATTGATAAAAACTCAATGGATTTTATTGAGTATTCAAATACTCATGAACCTGAAACATCTGCCGGTGCAAAGTCAGGAGCTGTTGCTCAGACAGCAACTTCACAGGGAAATAATAACTTAAAGTCTGATGAGGCAAAAGCTATTCTACACGCAATGGAAACAGGAATGAAAAGCGATGGCAGACAATTAACTAAAAAATATCTTGAAACACAGGATTCAATGATAATTATTAATGAAATGCTTATTCCTGCACTTGATGTAATTGGTGATAAGTTTGAGAAGGGAAAGATTTTCCTGCCACAGTTAATTTTAGCTGCTGATGTTGCCAAGGAATGTTTTGAGGAAATAAAAACGTTTATGGCAAATAAGGGGGCAGCATCAGAATCCAAAGGAAAGATTGTTATTGCCACTGTAAAAGGTGATATACATGATATTGGAAAAAATATCGTAAAAGTAATTTTAGAAAACTATGGATTTGATGTTCTTGATTTAGGCAGGGACGTGGATCCTGAAGCAGTTTTGAAAGCTACCGTAGAAAATGATGTTAAATTAGTTGGTCTGTCAGCTTTGATGACAACTACATTGGGTTCTATGGAAGATACTATTAAATTATTACACCACAACAATGTTGATTGTAAGATAATGGTAGGAGGAGCTGTTTTAACAGAAGATTATGCAATGAAAATTGGGGCTGATTATTATGCAAAAGATGCGAAAATGAGCGCCGATATTGCCAAAGAAGTGCTTGGCTAAAGAAAAAATATGCGAAAGTGCTTGCAATTTTTTGAATAGTCTGTTAAGATAGCCTTTGTGTCAGGTCGAAGAAGGTTCGACTTAATTTATACAAGGGAGGTGCTATTATGGCTAAATGTAGTATTTGCGGTAAGGGTGCTCATTTTGGAAACGCAGTGAGTCATTCACATAGAAAGTCTAATAAAATGTGGAAGTCAAACGTAAAGTCTGTTAAAGTTAAGACTGAAGGCGGAGCAAAGAAAATGTACGTTTGCACATCTTGTTTAAAATCAGGAAAAGTAGAAAGAGCATAGTATATGTTATTAGATAAAAAGACGCTGCATTTGGTAGTGTCTTTTTTCTTGTCTTTTTATACCAAAAAGGGTATAATATCCGTAACTGTGTAAGCAAGTATGCAAATACACTTGTAAAGGAGGATAACATATGAAGGGTAAGATGAATACTGACATGGGACAAATATTAATCAGCCAGGAAGTTATTGCAAAGTATGCCGGTGAAACAGCTTATGAATGTTTTGGCATTGTTGGTATGGCTATGGTTAGTGTAAAAGACGGAATTGTTAGATTATTAAAGAGAGACAGCTCTACAAAAGGAATTAATGTTGTTATAGATGAAAATAACGAAATAACAATAGATTTTCATATTATTGTTGCTTATGGTGTTAATATTGCAACAATAGCAGAAAATATTATTTCAAGTGTAAAATATAAAATAGAAGAATTTACAGGAATGACTGTAAAGAAAGTAAATATTTATGTTGAAGGTGTAAGAACAATTGACTAATGTGTCTTATGCTTAGGAGGATAAAGTTTTGGAAATTAATGTAATTGACGCACAGATGCTACAAAAAATGTTTATTGCAGGTGCAAAGAATCTTGAAGCAAAGAAAGAATGGATTAACGAATTAAATGTATTTCCTGTTCCTGATGGAGACACTGGAACTAATATGACACTTACAATAATGTCAGCTGCTAATGAAGTTGGTGCAATTGCTGACCCAACAATGGAAACAGTAGCAAAGGCTATTTCTACAGGTTCTCTTAGAGGAGCAAGAGGAAACTCAGGTGTAATTTTATCACAGCTTTTCAGAGGTTTTACAAGAGAAATCAAGAAATATGATGAAATTAACGTTGAGATTTTATCAAAGGCATGTGTAAGAGCGGTTGAAACAGCATATAAGGCTGTTATGAAACCAAAAGAAGGAACAATTTTAACTGTAGCAAAAGGAATGTCAGACAAAGCTTGTGAGATGCTAGGTCAAAGCGACGATTTAACAGTTGTAATTGACGAAATCATAAAACATGGTGAATATGTTTTAAGTCAGACACCTGAAATGCTACCTGTACTGAAACAGGCAGGAGTGGTTGACTCAGGCGGACAGGGACTTATGGTTGTTTTACAGGGAGCATATGATGCTTTCTTAGGAAAAGAAGTTGATTATACACTTGAGAATGTATCAAAAGCTTCATCAACTTCAGTATCTACAGACGATTTACCAATGGACGAAGCAGATATTAAGTTTGGATATTGTACTGAATTTATTATTAATTTAGACAAGCCAATGGATGATAAAGAAGAGAAATTATTTAAGGATTTCTTAGAGTCAATTGGAGATTCAATTGTTCTTGTAGCAGATGATGAGATTGTAAAGGTTCATGTTCATACAAATCAGCCGGGTGAGGCTTTCACAAGAGCTTTAACATACGGTTCATTATCAAGAATGAAGATTGATAATATGAGAGAAGAACATCATGAAAGACTCATTAAGAATGCTGAAAAGATGGCAGAAAAGCAGAAGCAGGAAGAAGCAGAAGCTAAAAAGAATGAACCTAAGAAAAAATATGGTTTTATTGCGGTATCAGTAGGTGAAGGCTTAGATGAAATATTTAAGGGATTAAATGTTGACTATATTATTTCAGGTGGTCAGACAATGAATCCAAGTACAGAAGATATTTTAAATGCGGTAAATGAAGTTAATGCAGAAAATATTTTTGTTCTTCCAAATAACAAGAACATTATTCTTGCAGCAAATCAGGCAGAAAGTTTAGTTGAAGATAAGAATTTAATTGTAATTCCATCAAAGACAATTCCTCAGGGAATTTCAGCCATGATTGGTTTTGTAGATGACTGTTCACCGGAAGAAAACAAAGAAGCCATGATTGACAGTATGTCATACGTTAAGACAGGCGAAGTAACATACGCTGTAAGAGATACAGTAATTGATGATAAAGAAATTAGAGAAGGCAATATTATGGGTATTGGCGATGAAGGAATGCTTGCAGTTGGCGAAGATATTGTGGCAACAACAGTTGACATGATTAAGGAAATGCAGGATGAGGATTCTGAAATCGTTAGCGTTTACTTTGGTGAAGGCATAACAAAAGAAGATGCTGATGTCCTTGCTTCAAAAATAACAGAAGAACTTCCTGACTTGGAAGTAGAAGTATATCCAGGTGGTCAGCCTGTATATTACTACATTGTTTCTGTAGAATAGAAAGGACAAAGTATGGACGAGATTTTTGTAGAGCAGATTGTAAAAAGAAAAACAGGTATTTCTGTTGTATTAATGCGAGTATTTTCTATTATTGTATTAATAATGGTGTTTCTTTTAATGATTATGCTTAATTTAGGAATTTTAGCTTTTACAATTGAAATACTGCTTATATACGGAGAATACATGTTATGGTGCTATACAAGCATTGAATATGAATATTCTTTGGTAAATGGAGAATTTTCTGTTGATAAGATAATGGGCCAGAGAAAAAGAAAAAATATTGCAAATTATGAAATTAAGGATGCAGAAGTAATTGCACCAATTAATTCAGAGCAGGTTATAAGAGGTTCCATGAATGCAATCGTAAAAGATTATTCAACAGGAAGAAAAAGTGAAGGTGTATATGCCATGATTATTAGTAATAACGATGGAAAAACTAAAGTTGTTATTGAACCTAATGAAAAAGTAATTGATGCACTATATCACTGCAGGCCTAATATTGTTGTAAAAAACGTATAAACATTTAATTTTTATGCGTGCAAAAAATAATAAAAAATGTCAGGAAAAAGAGATATGGTCATTGACGATGTCTCTTTTTTATGTTACTATTTTCGTTAAAATAGCGTGAAGAAATTTGCGCTTTAATTTAATTATACGATAGAATAAGGAGGAAAGAATCAGTGGGTAAAATTATTGGCGAAGGAATTACATTTGATGATGTGCTTTTGGTACCACAGTATTCAGAAGTGACACCTAATATGGTAGATTTATCTACACATTTAACAAAGAAGATCAAATTAAACATTCCTATGATGAGTGCCGGAATGGACACAGTTACAGAACACAGAATGGCAATTGCAATGGCGAGACAAGGTGGAATTGGTATCATTCATAAGAATATGACTATTGAACAGCAGGCAGACGAGGTAGATAAGGTTAAACGTTCTGAAAACGGTGTCATCACTGATCCGTTCTATTTATCTCCGGAACATACACTAAAGGATGCAAATGAATTAATGGCAAAATTCAGAATTTCAGGTGTTCCAATTGTAGTAGGAAAGAAGTTAGTAGGTATTATTACTAACCGTGATCTTAAATTTGAAACAGATGAAACAAAGCTTATTAAGGATTCAATGACAACAGAAGGTCTTATTACAGCAAAGGCCGGAGTAACTCTTGAAGAAGCAAAGGCAATTTTGGCAAAATCAAGAAAAGAAAAATTACCATTAGTAGATGATGATTTTAACTTAGTTGGTTTAATTACAATTAAAGATATTGAAAAGCAGATTAAGTATCCTTTATCAGCAAAAGATGCACAGGGAAGATTACTTTGTGGGGCTGCTGTAGGTATCACTGCAAACGTTATGGATAGAGTTAGAGCTTTAGTTGACGCTAAGGTTGACGTTGTTGTAATTGACTCAGCTCATGGTCATTCAGCAAATATTTTCAAAACATTAAAGATGATTAAATCAGAATTCCCTGATTTACAGGTAATTGCAGGAAACGTTGCAACAGGTGCTGCTACAAGAGATCTTATTGAAGCAGGAGCTGATGCAGTTAAGGTTGGTATCGGACCTGGCTCAATTTGCACAACTCGTGTAGTTGCAGGTATTGGTGTACCACAGGTTACAGCAATTATGGATTGTTATGAAGCAGCTAAGGAATATGGTGTTCCAATTATCGCTGATGGTGGTATTAAGTTCTCAGGTGACATTGTTAAGGCAATCGCTGCAGGTGGTAGCGTTTGTATGATGGGTTCAATGTTTGCAGGTTGTGATGAAGCACCTGGAGACTTTGAAATATTCCAGGGACGTAAATACAAAGTATATAGAGGAATGGGAAGTATCGCTGCTATGGAAAATGGTAGCAAAGACAGATATTTCCAGTCTAATGCAAAGAAACTTGTACCTGAAGGTGTTGAAGGCCGTGTTGCTTATAAGGGAAGTATTGAAGATACAGTATTCCAGCTTATGGGTGGACTTCGTTCAGGTATGGGATATTGTGGTGCAAAGGATGTTGAAACTTTAAAAGAAACAGGTAAGTTTGTTAAGATTTCAGCAGCTTCATTGAAAGAAAGTCATCCACATGACATTCATATTACAAAGGAAGCACCAAACTACACAACAGAAAATTAATAAAAACGTATATTATTTTTTAAATATGTGATAGAATAAAAAAGAATCTTTATAATAAAGATTCTTTTTTATTATGCATAAAGGAGAGAAGACGGTGGAAAACAAGAACGAAAAAAAAGATGAAATTGTTAATAACGAAAATACTACAACAGAAAAGAAAAAAACATTAAAAGTGAAAACAGCAGAAACTGAACAGGTAGAAAAGAAACCTATATCTAAAAGATTGTTGGTACCTGGTATAATTGTTGTTATTCTTATTGTTTTTGCAGTTGTTGTTTATTGGGCAAAGGTTATGAAACCAAAGTCAGATGTGGATAAGGACCTTGGAATAAAAACTGAAGATTACATTTCAGTTGGCGATGTTAAGGGGCTTACATATGAATTAACACAGGACATGTGGGATGAATCTGTATATGAAGATACAGATGAATATGAAGTTGTTAATAGAGCTGCAAAAGAAACTGATCAGGTAGAATATAACAGAGTAGCTTATGTTGACAACAAGAAAGTAGATGATTTGTCAGGAGAAGAGCAGGATATTAATATTTTAAGTTCAAATGAAGGACTTACAAAGACTTTTTCAGACAAACTTACAGGTCATAAGAGTGGCGAAACAGTTACTGTTGAAGTAAAAAATAATAAGGAAGTTAATGATTTTTCGTTAGCAAATAAAGATTATAGCAGTAAAACAGTTGTATTTAAGTTGAAAATTACATCAGTTAATAAGTTGACAAGAAACAAAATTACTGATAAATGGGTAAAAGACAATTATTACGAAGAACGTGGAATTTCAACTGTAAAAGAATACAACGAATGGATTTTGGAATACATCAAAGAAGAAATTATCAAGCCGGAATTATGGCAGAAGGCTTTGAAAAAAGTTAATTTGAAAGCTATTCCATCAAAATTACAGCAGGAAGTAATTGATTCAATGAATGGTGATGCAGAAGCTCAGGCTGAATATGAAAGCCTTTCTCTTGATGAATATAAGAAGAGAGAAGGTTTAGATGACAAGACTATGCAGGAGAATTATAAGACAGAATTAAAGTCTGAATTATTAATGTGGCAACTTGTAAAGGACTTAAAATTAACTGCTAGTAACGACGAAATTGAAGAACAGTACGAGAATTCATACGCAGATGCAAATTTGGATAGTGTAGAAGAGATGAAAAAGCTTTATACTAAAGAGGAAATCAAAGAAGTTGTTTTATTAGATAAAGCACAGAATTACGTTTTCAAAAATGCAAAAATTAAATATTCTTATAAAGTAAGAAAATAATTTTATGTAATATGAAAATCATCGGAAATTCTTAAAATCCAAAGGGTATTGGTAATATATATTGATTTTGGCAGGTGTAAAAGCCTGCCAAAATTAATGTAAAAAAGTCGTGGAAAGAGATTTTCCTATAAAGAAAAAACAAAGAAAAAGATTTTTGAAAATTAATAAAAACTTTTCTTGACAACCTATTAATGAATGTTATAATGAGAAAAGTAAAGGGTATCAAAGTAAGATACTTATACTAAACAAAACGTTGAAGAGGACAGTAGGTTATCCGGAGGGTTACAGAGAGAGATGTCTTGGCTGGAAACATCTTACAGAAAGATAATTGAAGACTACCTTGGAGTGGCTCTAATCAAGCCCGGTGACTCCGTTATAGTCCAAATGAGAGGCTTTTGTTTTGAAAGCAATCAGGGTGGAACCGCGTATAATACGTCCCTGTTTATGGAAACATAAACAGGGACTTTTCTTTTTGAAAAAAATGTTTATGTTTTACGTCAAAACAGAAAGGAGAAATATGGCAAGGCCATAAGTAGGAAACATGAAAATCACATTAAAAGATGGATCAGTAAGAGAATATTCAGAAGCAATGACAGTAAACGATATAGCTTTTGATATTGCAGGAGGATTAGGAAGAGCTGCATGTGCAGGAGAAGTAGATGGAGAAGTTGTAGATTTAAGAACAACTATTGATAAGGACTGTACATTAAATATTTTAACATTTAAAGATGAAGCAGGTAAGGCAGCTTATAGACATACAGCATCACATGTATTAGCAGAAGCTGTTAAAAATCTTTTCCCTGAAGCTAAATTAGCAATTGGACCTTCAATTGATGATGGTTTCTATTATGATTTTGACAGTGAACCATTTTCAAGAGAAGATTTAGATAAAATCGAAAAAGAAATGAAGAAAATTATCAAGTCAGGAGCAAGACTTGAAAGATTTACACTTCCAAGAGAAGATGCAATTAAATATATGGAAGATAGAAATGAACCATACAAGGTAGAGTTAATTAAAGATTTACCTGAAGATTCAACAATTTCATTTTATAGTCAGGGTGAGTTTGTAGACCTTTGTGCAGGACCACATCTTATGAGCACAAAGCCAATTAAAGCGTTTAAACTTACATCGTCATCAATGGCGTATTGGAGAGGTGATTCAGACAATGCAAGACTTCAGAGAATTTATGGAACAGCATTTGACAACAAAGATGCTTTAAATGAATATCTTGAAATGTTAGAAGACCAGAAAAACAGAGATCATAACAAGCTTGGTCGTGAAATGGAATTATTTACAACTGTAGATGTTATTGGTCAGGGATTACCTTTGTTACTTCCAAAGGGTGCAAAGATGATTCAGAAAATGCAGAGATGGATTGAAGACTTAGAGGACAACGAATGGGGTTACATTAGAACAAAGACTCCACTTATGGCTAAGTCAGATTTATATAAGATTTCAGGTCACTGGGATCATTACACAGACGGAATGTTTGTATTAGGTGATAAGGATAATGATAAAGAAGTATTAGCCCTTCGTCCTATGACATGTCCATTCCAGTATTATGTATATAAGGCAAGTCAGAAATCATACAGAGATTTACCATGTAGATATAGTGAAACATCTACATTGTTCAGAAATGAAGATTCAGGTGAAATGCATGGTTTGACTCGTGTACGTCAGTTTACAATTTCAGAAGGACATTTGATTGTACGTCCTGACCAGATGGTAGAAGAGTTTAAGGGATGTCTTGCACTTGCAAAATATTGTTTGGAAATATTGGGTGTTGAGGAAGATGTAACATATCATCTTTCAAAATGGGACCCTGAAAACAAAGAAAAATACATTGGTGATGCAGATGTTTGGAATGAAACAGAACAGGATATTAGAAATATCTTAGACGAACTTGGTATAAACTACACAGAAGACGTTGGAGAAGCAGCTTTCTATGGACCTAAGGTAGATATTAATGCAAAGAATGTATATGGAAAAGAAGATACAATGATTACAATTCAGTGGGATGCTTTATTAGCTGAACAGTTTGATATGTACTATGTAGATCAGAACGGTGAAAAAGTTAGACCATACATTATTCACAGAACATCTATGGGATGTTATGAAAGAACTTTAGCATGGTTAATTGAAAAATATGCAGGTAAGTTCCCAACATGGTTATGCCCTGAACAGGTAAGAGTTCTTCCTATTTCAGAAAAATATGAAGAATATGCTCAGTCAGTAGCAAAGGCATTAAAGGAAAGACATGTAGATGTAACTGTAGATTCACGTTCAGAAAAGATTGGTTACAAGATTCGTGAAGCACGTCTTGATAAACTTCCATACATGTTAGTTGTTGGACAGCATGAAGAAGAAGACGGTACTGTTTCAGTAAGAAGCAGATTTGCAGGCGATGAAGGTGTAAAACCTCTTGATGATTTCATTAATCAGATTTGCAAGGAAATTGATACAAAAGAAATCAGAAAAGAAGAGCACAAAGAAAATCAAAAATAATAAACAAAAATAGAAAAATAATATTTTTGTTAAAAAAAGTATTTAGGCTTTTTGAATAGAAGTAAAAGAAATCTCCATACTATTAATAATCGGTTTTCCGAAAATAAATAGTATGGAGGTTTTTTATGACTGTTTTAAATTGTGATGTTAAAAATTGTTATTTTAACAAAAGTTCAAAATGCTGCAAGGATGGTATACAAATTGGAGGTACAGATGCCACAATTATGGATGCCACATATTGTGAAGATTTTAGAGAAAAAACTAACAGTATGACAAATACAGTTGAGCATTGTAACTGCGGTCCGGAAACAAAAATGGACGTAAAATGCGATGCGGTACATTGCACTTATAATGATAATTGTATGTGTCACGCAAAGGAAATTACAATTGATGGAAATGGTGCAACACACCAGAGCCAGACAGAATGTTGTAGTTTTGAATGTACCTGCTAAGTTAAAAAAATATTTTAAAAAGATTATTTCTATAATGTTTTACCTATAATTTTTTGATAAATAGTGCTATAATCTAGGTCAGGTAAAATAAAAAATATAAATTTTGGAAATTGTAAATTAATTAGAAATATCTAAAAAGTTAGAATTTTCATAAAAGTTGTAATTTTTTTAAAAAGTTGTTGACAATGTTATTCATAAATGATAACATATTGTCTGTTGAGAAAAGAAAGCAGAGTTATCCACTCTCACCCAGACGCAAAGGCGAATCGAGGTTTAATATTAATTTTGAAATTATTTAGTGGATAGTCTGTGCAGATTATCCACTTTTTTGATAGTCTGCTATCATAAAGAATTATTTATGGAGGTGCAATACTATTAGCGAGTTAATGATCAACGGACAGATTAGAGACAGAGAAGTCCGCGTAATTGGAACAGATGGAGAACAGTTGGGAGTTATGTCTGCCAGGGATGCTCAGAAGTTAGCTGACGAAGCAGAACTTGATCTCATCAAAATTGCTCCAAAGGCGAAACCTCCTGTATGCAAAATCATGGACTATGGTAAGTTCAGATATGAGCAACAGAAGAGAGAAAAAGAAGCAAAAAAGAAACAGCATGTTGTTGAAACTAAGGAAATCAGACTTTCACCAAACGTTGAAATGAATGATTTAAAGACTAAGGCAAACAATGCTAGAAAATTTATCACAAAAGGTGATAAGGTCAAAGTAACTTTACGCTTTAGAGGAAGAGAAATGGCTCATATAAGTAGTAGTGCACATGTTTTAGACGACTTTGCAAAGATGCTTGAGGATATTGCTCAGGTAAGCAAGGCGGCAAAACTTGAAGGCAGAAACATGACAATGTTTTTAGAAAAAAAGCGTTAAGCTTTTAACATATTTAAGGAGGAATTAATCATGCCAAAAATTAAGACAAACAGAGCAGCTGCAAAACGTTTTAAAAAGACAGGAACAGGAAAGCTTAAAAGAAATAAAGCTTACAAATCACATATCTTAACAAAGAAGACAGCTAAGAGAAAGAGAAATCTTAGAAAAGCAACAACAACTGATGCTACAAATGTAAAGAATATGAAGAAGATTTTACCTTATTTATAATCTGAAGTAGGAGGAAGAAGAAATGGCAAGAATTAAAGGCGGAATGAACGCTAAAAAGAAACATAATAGAGTATTAAAGCTAGCTAAAGGTTATAGAGGAGCTAGATCAAAACAGTACAGAGTAGCTAAGCAGTCTGTTATGAGAGCATTAACAAGCTCATACGCAGGTAGAAAGCAGAGAAAGAGACAGTTCAGACAGTTATGGATTGCAAGAATCAATGCTGCAGCTAGAATCAATGGTCTTTCATACAGCAAGTTCATGTATGGACTTAAGCTTGCTGGAGTTGAAATGAACAGAAAAATGTTAGCTGAAATGGCTGTTAATGATGCAGAAGGATTTGCAAAATTAGTAGATGTAGCTAAAGAAAAATTAGCATAAGTTTTATTATTCTTATAAAAAGAAGACCGAAAGGTCTTCTTTTTGTGTAATAAAAAATTACTTCAGAATTTCTTATTACACAAAAAACGTTCCACTATGGATGCATGCTTGCACGAATGGAAAAATGTTGCTCCCCATATTTTGAACACAGAATATTCCAATTATTAACACAAAAGAACAATACAATAACATTATTGATTGAAACGAAACTTCAGCGGCAGCTTTATAGCAATTATAGTTGTTATTACGATTTTTGTTAATTTACTTGCCGGAGTTGTTACATCTAATGAAGCCTGGGCAAGTATTGATATGACATCAATATCTTTATATACATTATCAGATGACACAATTAAAATGGTTAAGAAAGACGAAGCAAGTATCATTAAGAAGTATTTAAATAATGGTGGAAAATGGACCATAGAAAGTGATTCATCAGTAAATGTAAGCAGAAGTACAATAAACTCTGAAATGCTATCAAAATTAGTGGAAATTGATGCTTCTGATAAAATAAGCAGTCCAAGTGATATAAAGGATTATGGCTTTATCAAAAAGAACGAAGAAATTACAGGAAGTACAAATAACATTACTGTAACAGATTCAAATGGTAAAAACTACGAAATTCATTTTGGAAGTGTCAATCCGTATGATTCAACGCTTTATTATATGATGGTTAAGGGAGACGATAATGTGTATACTGTATCTTCTGATTTAATAGAAGCATTTAGTAAAACAGTGGATGACATTGAAGAAACAACGAAAGCCACAGCTAAAAAATAGCTGTGGCTTTTTGAGTAATAACAACTCTTATTATGCAGCTAGTGGGACTTGAACCCACACCCAAGGTAATATGGACATGAACCTGAATCATGCGCGTATGCCAATTCCGCCATAGCTGCCAAGCATATTAGTGTTTGATTCATATAAATATTTACTACATTTTAGAGAAAATATCAAGAGTAAATATTTATAAAAGCAAGTACAAATATGTTAATATACTTAAAAATAAACAAAAAAAATACCTTGACAACTCAAGGTAACAAAAAATAAAATGCGGAAGATGGGACTTGAACCCACACGATCGCATTGATCACAAGATCCTTAGTCTTGCTCGTCTGCCAGTTCCGACACTTCCGCATACGTTTCAAACGCAAGACATATAATACCATGTGTTTTTAAGTGTGTCAACAATTTTTTACAAAAAAGATGAAAAAAATGAGAAAAAGATTTTATTAAGGCTTTGAAGCAGCTCTTTTATAAAGTGTGTTTTTGTTGTATAATTACTATTAATTAGGGAATTTTTTGGGAAGCAGGCTTATAACGGAAATTTAATGATTCAAATTAAGTATTGTTTAAGGATGGCACATTTTTCGGAGGTATATTATGAATATCAGAGAGAAAAATGAAAAAATGGAAATGGAATATTTAAGTATTTACGCAGCGAAGAGCTGTGAGAGTATGGGTAGGGACAGAGAAGAGGCTCAATGTGACATAAGAACTGTCTATCAAAGAGATAGGGACAGAATTATACATTGTAAGGCTTTTAGAAGACTGAAACACAAAACACAGGTTTTTCTGGCACCAATGGGAGATCATTATAGAACAAGATTAACCCACACATTGGAAGTTTCTCAGATTGCAAGAACTATTTCAAAGTCCTTAGATTTAAATGAGGATTTAACTGAAGCAATTGCTTTGGGACATGATTTGGGTCATACACCATTTGGTCATGCAGGAGAGAGAACTTTAAATAAAGTTTGTTCATTAGGTTTTGCACATGCAAAGCAAAGTATCAGAGTGGTTGAAGTTTTAGAAAATAATGGTTTAGGACTTAATCTTACAAAAGAAGTTCGTGATGGAATACTTAATCACAGAACGTCAGGTACTCCACATACTTTAGAAGGCAAAGTTGTAAGACTGTCAGATAAGATTGCCTATATTAATCACGACATAGATGATGCCATAAGAGGCAAAATCATAACTGAAAATGATATTCCTAAGGCTTATACAGAGATTTTAGGAAAGTCTACAAAAGAACGATTAAACACTTTAGTTCACGATATAGTGAAAAATAGTTATAATAAGCCGGATATATTAATGTCCCAAGAGATAGAGGAAGCAATGATGGGGCTTAGACAATACATGTTTGAGAGTGTATATACCAATCCGGTTGCAAAAATAGAAGAAATAAAAGTAAAAGAAATGTTAAAACAACTATTTTATTATTACTTAGACAATATAGAATATTTACCACCTGAATATAAATACCTTATTAATGAAAAAGGTGAGAACAAAGAGCAGGTGGTGTGTGATTACATAGCAGGAATGAGTGACCAGTATTCTGTTGCTGCTTTTAAGAAAATATTTATTCCAAAGTCTTGGGAACTTTAAAATAGCTTACGGAGGAAAAATTGTTTTATTCAGAAGATATTATAGAGCAGGTAAGAACTGAAAATGATATAGTAGAAGTAATAGGTGATTATGTAAAATTACAAAAAAAGGGAAGCTCATATTTTGGACTTTGCCCTTTTCATAACGAAAAATCACCTTCTTTTTCTGTGTCTCCTAATAAACAGATGTATTATTGTTTTGGATGTGGTGAAGGTGGAAATGTAATATCTTTTTTGATGAAATATGAAAATTACACCTTTATTGAGGCAATGGAAGTTTTGGCTAACAGAGCCGGAGTTGAACTTCCGAAGATGGAATACTCAAAAGAGCAGAGAAGAGAAAAAGATTTAAAAACAAAAATAATAGAAATTAACACAGAAGCAGCCAAGTATTTTCACTATCTTTTAAAATCAGACAGAGGAAAACTTGCATATAATTACTTAAAGGGACGTCAGTTATCAGATGAGATTATTGTCAAATTTGGCTTAGGCTATTCTGATAAATACAGTAACAATCTCTATATGTATTTAAAGAAAAAAGGCTATAATGATAATGAATTACGTGAAACAGGCTTGTTTACTTACGATGAAAAAAGAGGTGTTACAGACAAGTTTTGGAATCGTGTAATGTTTCCGATTATGGATGCAAATAACAGGGTTATTGCTTTTGGTGGAAGAGTTATGGGAGATGCAAAGCCAAAATACTTAAATTCTCCGGAAACCAAAGTTTTTGATAAGAGCAGAAACCTTTATGGACTAAATGTTGCCAGGTCTTCCAGAAAAGATTATTTCTTAATTTGTGAAGGCTACATGGATGTTATTAGTTTACATCAGGCAGGTTTTAACAATGCAGTTGCAGCCCTTGGAACAGCTTTTACACAAAGACATGCAACTTTAATAAAAAGATACGTCAAGGAAGTTGTTTTAACTTTTGACAGTGACGAGGCAGGTATTAAGGCAGCATTAAGAGCAATTCCTTATTTAAGGGATGCAGGGCTTGCAATAAAAGTTCTTAACATGAAACCCTACAAAGATCCTGATGAGTTTATAAAGGCATTAGGCAGGGATGCTTACGAAGAAAGAATTAAGAATGCAACTAATTTCTTTATATTCCAGGTTGAGCAGGAACAGAAGAAATACAATTTAAATGATCCACAGGAAAAAACAGCTTTCCACAAGCAGGTAGCTGAAATGCTGTTGGAATTTAAAGACGAAATAGAAAGAGACAATTATTTAGATTCTGTTTGTTCTATTTTCAAAATTCCAAAAGAAGGTTTGTCTAAATTAGTTAAAAAGATTGGTCTTACTTATGTTGGAAAAGAAGAAAAAGTTGAAAAGGAGCCTGCAGTTTCAAAGCAGACAAAGAAAGAAGATGCATCAATAAGTGCTCAAAGAATTTTGCTGGCATATTTACTTGATAAAAATAATTGGTTTATGAAAGTGGCTCAGGTTATCTCGCCAAAAGATTTTGTAGACCCTTTTTACAATAAGGTGGCATCACTGTTTTGGGAACAGATGGAGAGCGGCCAGGGAAAACCTGCACAGATAATGAATTATTTTGAAGATGAAGAAGAACATAAGAAGGTTGCCCAGTTATTTGTTTCTCCAATTAGGGCTAATTTAAGCCTTGATGAGCAGGAGAGAGCAATTAATGATGCTGTTCATAAAATAAAAAAAGAAAGTCTTGATTACAGGGCAAGAAACGCTACAGATATTTCTGACCTTCAGAATATTATAAAAGAACAAAGTATGTTACAAAAAATACACATTACATTAAGTTAGGAAAATATATGTTATCAAAAAGATTACAGACAGTAGCCGGTATGGTTACAAAAGGAAATATAATTGCAGATATAGGCACAGACCATGGGTATGTGCCTATTTATCTGGTGGAAGAAAACATAACAGATAAGGCGTATGCCATGGACATCAATCAGGGACCTTTAGACATTGCAAACAAACATATTAAGGAAAAAGGTCTCGAGGGAAAAATAATAACAATTCTTTCAAATGGCATGGAAAAGCTAAAGGACAATATGATTGATACCGCAGTCATAGCCGGTATGGGTGGCGATTTGATTGTATCAATACTTGAAAATGGAAAGAGCATAAAAGGAATAAAAGAATTAGTCCTATCTCCCCATAAAAGAGTCGATTTGGTAAGAAAATATCTGTTAGAAAATAACTGGCAGATTGTTGATGAAGCCATGGTATTTGATGTTGGAAAATATTATACGGTAATAAAAGCTCTGAAATGTGATAAAACAGAAAATGATTATTCAAAAGTTCAATTAGAATATGGCAAATTACTTTTGGAAAATAGAAATCCTGTTTTAAAAGAATATTTGGAAAAAGAGTATAAAAAGTTTTCTAAAATTGCAGAAAATATGAAAAAAGAAAAAAGTGATAATTTGCACAAGGTTGAGGAAATTTTAGAAATGAATCAGGAAGGTAGAAAATATTATGATTGATGTGGAAATTTCAAATGTTGTATACGAATATGAAGACGGAACCACTTTGTACGAAATAGCAAAGGATTTTGGTGACTATTATGAAAATGACATTATACTTGCAGTGTGCAATGGAAAACTTTGTGAATTGTCAAAAGTTTTAATTGATAACTGCAAGGTATCTTTTATTACAACAGCAAATCATATTGGTATGGAATGTTATAGAAGAAGCATGGTTTTTATGATGATAAAAGCCTTTTACAAAATAGCAGACCATAGTGCCTTTGATGATATTTCGGTAGAGTATTCTGTCAGCAAAGGCTATTACTGTAAAATAAATGGTGGCATACAGATTAACAACGAGTTTTTAAGAAAATTAAAAACTGAAATGGATAGTCTGGCTAAACGTGACATGCTTATAACAAAAGAGGTTATGTCAACAGGCAGAGCCATCAGTAAGTTTAAAAGATACAGAATGAAGGATAAGGTTAATTTGTTTAAATACAGAAGAGCTTCATCTGTAAAAATTTACAAAATGGAAGGTTTTGAGGATTATTTTTACGGTTATATGGCATATTCTACAGGTATTCTTAAATATTATAAATTAATCCCATATAACGAAGGTTTTGTACTTCAAATGCCGGTAAAAGAATCTCCAAAACATGTGCCAGAGTTTACACCTCAAAACAAAGTTGTCAAAGCTTTAGAGGAATCAGAAAAGTGGGCGGAAAAGTTAGGTGTTTCAACAATAGGAGAAATTAACGACAAAATAGTAGATGGTTCAATTAACGATATTATGATGATGCAGGAAGCTTTACAGGAAAAGAAAATTGCAGATATCGCATCAGATATTGCGTCAAGGGAAGAAGCTAAGGTTGTGCTAATTGCAGGCCCTTCATCTTCAGGCAAAACTTCTTTTGCTCATAGACTTGCAATACAGCTTATGGCGCAGGGACTTCAGGCACAAATAATATCTACAGATAACTATTTTGTAAACAGAGAAGAGTCTCCAAAGGATGAAAATGGTGAACTTAATTTTGAAGCTTTAGAAGCTGTTGATATTGAGTTATTTAATGACCATATAACTAAGCTTGCAAATGGTGAGACAGTAGAGATGCCCGAGTTTAATTTTGTAACAGGAAAGAGAGAGTTTAACGGAAAGACAATAACTCTCACAGACGATTCGGTTTTAATAATTGAGGGCATACACTGTTTAAATGACAAGTTATCTTACAGTATTCCTGAAGAGAAAAAATACAGAATAGGAGTTAGCGCATTAACACCTATAAATGTTGATGAACATAATAGAATTTCATCTTCTGATTTAAGATTACTTAGAAGAATTGTAAGAGACAGCAGAACAAGAAATATATCAGCTAAAACATCTATTGAAAGATGGAACAAGGTAAGACTAGGAGAGGAAAAATATATTTTTCCATTTCAGGATAGTGCCGATGCAATATTTAATTCTGCAATGGTTTATGAATTATCAGTGTTAAAAGTTTTTGCAGAACCTAAATTGTTTGGCGTACCAAAAGATACAGAGGAATATTTAGAGGCAAAGAGACTTCTTAAGTTCTTAGATTATATTTTGGGAATACCAAAAGAAAATGTTCCAAGTAATTCAATATTAAGTGAATTTGTTGGAGGAAGTGTATTTCCTGTTTAGATAAGTATTGAATTAATTTTTAAAGTATGATAATTTAGATAATTGTGAGTAAGGTAGATAATCGCTGCTGCTATTGCCGAAAGGACGCAGGAGAGGAAAGTCCGGGCTTCGCAGGGCAGGATGCCGGCTAACGGCCGGTGGAGGTGACTCCCAGGAAAGTGCAACAGAAATTAAACCGCCAGCAATGGTAAGGATGAAATGGTAGTGTAAGAGACTACCGCTTTAATGGTAACATTAAAGGTCAGTGTAAACCCCATCCGAAGCAAGACCGAGCAGAAAGTATTGGTTGCCCGCCAGCTTTCGGGTAGGTTGCTTGAGCTAAGTGGCAACATTTAGCCTAGATAGATGATTATCCAAGACATAACCCGGCTTACAGCCTTACTCATTTTTATTTGGATATTATTTCAATTATTTATAGAGTATATTATTCAACTTATTATATTTTTTATATTTAATAAGTTTTTGTTTTATTGTTAATCTAATTTTTTTATGAAATCAAACAAAAGTCTGCAGAAATTGTTAGCGGATTTTGAAGCTATTTCAATTACCTCATGGTCAGAAAGTTTATTATCAGAAAGACCGGCAGCTTTGTTGGTGATACAACTTAACCCACAAATTTTTAATCCACAATGACTTCCACATATTGCCTCCATTGAGGTGCTCATACCCACAGCATCAGCTCCAAGAAGTTTGTACATTTTTATTTCTGCAGGAGTTTCGTAGTTTGGCCCCTGAGTTTGAAGATAAACTCCTTCTTTTATAGGAATATTAAGATTAGCTGCACATTCCTTAAGGAGATTTCTTAAGTCAGTGTCGTATATGTTTGAACAGTCTGGAAAACGAGGTCCTAATTCGTCAATGTTATATCCACGTAATGGAGAAGGTACAAATGAAGAAATCTGGTCTTCTATAACCATAAAATCCCCTGGTTCAAAATTCTCATTTATTCCACCGGCAGCATTTGTAATAACAAGTGTTTTTGCCCCTAGAAGTTTCATTATACGAACAGGCATAATAACCTGCTTAGGAGTATAACCTTCGTAGTAGTGTAATCTCCCATCTGCAATAATTACATTTTTGTTCTCTATAGTTCCTATAATAAAACGCCCTTTATGCATTTGGTTAGTGCAGGTAGGAAAATCAGGTAAAGAAGAGTAGGAAATCTCAGCATCTATATTAACCATATTTACAAAAGAATTAAGACCTGAACCTAATATAATTGCTATGTCTGGTACTAGGGAAGTCTGTTCCTTAATAATGTTGGTATAAGTTTCTAATATGTCTAAATCATTCATCATAATATCCTCCATAAAAAGTGCAAAAAAATGTCTAAAAATATTGTGTATAACCTTGAATATTCATTGTCTATAATGTATCATCTTAATAGCGAAAAATAAATAGTTTTGGAGGGTGAAATGAGACATTTAATTAATCCTCTGGATTTTTCAGTAGAAGAAATAGACAAGTTATTAAGTCTTGCCAATGACATTGAGAAAAACCCAGAAAAGTACAAAGAAGCATGTAAAGGTAAAAAGTTAGCAACATTGTTCTATGAACCAAGTACAAGAACACGTTTAAGTTTTGAAGCGGCAATGCTTAATTTAGGCGGTAGCGTTCTTGGATTCTCAGAAGCAACATCAAGTTCAGCTTCAAAAGGCGAAAGCGTGGCAGACACAATTAGAATTATTTCATGCTATGCAGATATTGCAGCAATGAGACATCCAAAGGAAGGAGCAGCTTTAGTAGCAGCAAACAATTCTTCAATACCTGTAATTAATGCAGGGGATGGTGGACATCAGCATCCAACACAGACATTAACTGATTTATTAACAATTAAGTCTTTAAAGGGAAGGTTAGACAACATTACTATTGGATTGTGTGGTGACTTGAAATTTGGTAGAACAGTACATTCATTAATTAACGCATTATTAAGATATGACAATGTGAAGTTTGTTCTTATTTCTCCACCGGAATTAAAAGTACCAAAATACATCATTGAGAGAATTGAGGCAGCTGGAGCAGAATATAAGGAAGTTACCAAGTTAGAAGATGTTATTGGCGAGTTAGATTTACTATATATGACAAGAGTACAAAGAGAAAGATTTTTTAACGAAGAAGATTATATTAGATTAAAAGATAGCTTTGTGCTGGATAAGAAGAAAATGAAAATGGCAAAAGAAGACATGCTTGTACTTCATCCATTGCCTAGAGTAAATGAAATTTCTGTTGAAGTGGACAAGGATCCTAGAGCAGTATATTTTAAACAGGCACAATATGGAGTGTATGTAAGAATGGCGCTTATTTTAACATTATTGGAGGTAAAGGATGCTTAACATTGATTCAATAAACAACGGTTTTGTATTAGACCACATTCAGGCAGGAAGAGCAATGGCAATTTGTCATTATTTGAATTTAGATGAGTTAGATTGTCAGGTGGCAATTATAAAAAATGCCCGCAGTGGAAAAATGGGCAGAAAAGACATTATCAAGGTTGAAGGTTCATTAGATGACATTGTTGATTTTGACGTATTAGGATTTGTAGACCATAACATTACAATTGATATTATCAAGGATGGAAAGCTAGTTGAAAAAAGAGAAGTTAAGCTTCCTGAAAAAATCGTAAATGTTTTACATTGCAAGAACCCAAGATGCATCACATCAATTGAGCAGGAACTTGATGACGTATTTATTTTAACAGACAAGAAGAATGGTCTCTATAGTTGCCAGTATTGTGAAGAGCAGCAGGGTAAGTTATGGGAGAATATTAAAAGTAAATAGAATTTAATATAAACTATTTCAAGAAGAAATCACCGTTTCTGACGGTGATTTCTTTTTTTAGAGAAAAAAGTGTCGTTCATTACAAAAAAAGTACCGTTTATCGCAGAAGTGAAAAAACAGGTGAAAGTATGTTATAATATTTATGAAAAAAAATTAATTAAGTGTTATTTTATACTGATATAATTTATTGTGACAGTTGCTTATAAAATAAATTGGGATTGAGGATAAAAATACTAAAATTATAAAATGACATTGTGTTTATTAAGCATTAATGCAATGAATATAAGTATAAAAAGCAAAGCAGGAGGTAAGAATATGAAGACAAAATTAAATTCAAAAATTTTAATTAGTGCGTTATTATCTTTTTCAATGATAGTAATGTTGCTATCAGGAGTTAGGGCTACAGAGAATGAAACCTTAACATCATCAAATTGGGAGTATGGAGTAAATGGCGAAAATGTATACATAATGAAGTACACAGGCACAGAAGAAGATGTGGTTGTACCAGCAGTAATCGATGGAAAGAAAGTTGTATCCATTGGAGAAGATACATTTACAGACTGCAAAACATTAAAGAATATTACACTATCTGAGAATATAAAAAATATTGAAAGCAATTCAAGGGAAGCATTTCCTTGTTTTAATGGATGCGACAACTTGGAAAATATTATTGTTGATGACAATAACAGTGAATTTTCCAGCGAAGATGGAGTTTTATATAGCAAAAACAAAGAAGTGATTTTTTTGTATCCAAGAGGTAAAAACGTAGCAGAATTTGTTATACCTGAACATGTAAAATATTTAGGCAGAAAAGCGTTTGGTCAATGCGAAAATTTGAAAAAGGTAAGCATTGCTAATAGTATTAAAGATTTAAGTGATGGAGTCTTTGAAGGCTGTAGTAGCCTTGAAAGCATTAATATACCTGAAAGCCTTGAAAGCATTGGTGTAGGTGCCTTTAGTGGCTGTAAAAGTTTGAAGGAAATTGTAATTCCTAATGGAACAAAAAGTATAGGCATATATGCATTTTCTAATTGTAAAAGCCTTAAAGAAATAGCAATTCCATCAACTGTTGAATCCCTTGCAGAAATAAATGACGGAAATATGGTTGAAGGAATTAATGGCAAAAATGCAAGTGTTAGTTCTTGTTTTGCAGGCTGCACATCTTTGGAAAAGATAACATTAGACAGTAAAAATAAAAAATATGCCAGTGAAAATGGTATGCTTTTTAATAAGGACAAAACACATCTTTTATGCTATCCAGCTGCAATGCAAGGCATAGAAGTTATAGTAAAAACAGGTGTTAAAACAATTGCAAAAAATACTTTTTGCGAAAATAAAAACATACAACGAATAAAATTCCCAATAACTGTTACAAAAGTTGAAGATGGAGCAGTTAATAATTGCAGTAATTTAGAAAAAGTTACTTTTTGCGGAAATAAACCAAATGATTTAGGCAAATTTGTTTTAGGTAAAGATGATGTTGTAATATGGTATTCCAACAAATACAAAAATAGTTGGAGCAACTATAATTTATACAAAAAGCAAGAGTACATTGAGCCACGTAGAACATGCATTGGTATGCCTACACCTGTTCGTTCTGTAAAAAAAATAAAACTTAACAAAAAGAAATTAGTATTAAAGAAGGGCAAAAAATATAAACTTAAATATACTATTACACCTAGCAAGGCTACAAATAAAAAGGTGACATGGAAAACTACAAATAAAAAAATCGCAAAAGTGTCAAAGGGAAAAGTAAAGGCACTAAAAAAAGGAAAATGCTACATTGTGGTAAGAACAAAAGACGGTGGGAAAAAAGCCAAGTGCAAAGTAATAGTTAAATAAACTGTTTGTAGCGATTTACATAGTATATTATACTAAGACTTTTATTTATAAAAATATTTATTACATTGTTTGTAAAAATGTAATAAAAAATGACAAAAAGTTTAAAATGTATTGCCACTAAAATAATATGTTGATATACTAAATGAGAAAATTATGAAATACGGAGGATGAAGAAATGTATTGCAAAAATTGTGGAAAAGAAATTGATGATTTGGCAGTTGTATGTCCTAATTGTGGAGTGGCAACAGGTAATAATCAGCCGGCTTCTGATGATACAGGAAGCATAGGATGGGGATTGTTAGGATGTTGTATTCCAATTGTAGGATTGATTTTGTTTTTGGTATGGAGAGATACTAAGCCTAAAAATTCAAAAGCAGCAGGAATCGGAGCATTAGTTAGTGTTTGCGTTTCAGTATTATGGTACGTATTAATGATTGTTGTTGGAGTTGGAGCAGGAGTAGCTTTTGGCGTATAAAATGAAACAGTGGTTTTATAAATGGCTACCAATTATTTTTGGCTGTCATAGACGTTCAGATCGTTCTTTTTTCTATAAAGGAAAACAGTTTCCAATATGCGCAAGATGTACAGGTGAACTTACTGGTATGATATGTGCAATATTTGGATGTTATTTTCTAATAAATATTCATATATGTGTTTGGGTTGCACTTTTATGCCCACTAATAATTGACGGCGTTATTCAGGCAAAAACAAAATACGAAAGTACAAATACAAGACGTGTAATAACAGGTTTTTTGTTTGGAATAGCATTAATGATGATATTTATTGTTTCAACAAAATATTGCCTAATGATAGGATTTGAATACGGCAGAAAATTAAGATAAAAGAATGAGGTGTTTTGAAAGTTTCAAGATACTATAAAAAGAAAAAAGGAATTGGCAATCGCCAATTCTTTTTTTGTGTAATGATAGTCTATTATTGCATAAAAGGGTACCATTATATTTGTTCAAATAGAAAAAAATATAATGGTACCCTTCAAGAAGCAAATGTTTATTGTTTATTCCTCATTTTCCGTATCGTATTCAGTTGTTTCGTCTTCTTTAGGAGTGACAACAACCTTTACTAAGTCAATTCGTTTTTCGTCCATTTTTATAACTGTTAATTTGCAATTGTCAATTACAACACTGTCACCCTTATTAGGAAGACGGTCAAGATGTTCAATAATAAGACCACCTAATGATTCATAATCTTCTGAATCAATTTCAGTGCCTAACTGGTCGTTAAAATCATCAAGATTAATAGAACCTTCAACAATATATTCGTTTTCGCCAACAGGTCTGATAACCTGTTCCTCAGCTTCGTCAAATTCATCATGTATATCGCCGATAATTTCTTCAACAATATCTTCTAAAGTAATAAGACCTTCAGTCTGACCGTATTCATCTAAAACAATACACATGCCCGGTTCTTTATTTCTCATTTCCATAAGAAGGTCATTTAATTCTTCTTTTTCGTGAGTGAAGTATGGCTCGCGCATAATCTTTGTTATATCAAAATTGTTTGGGTTTACACCCATTAACATCATATCTTTAATATTTATAATGCCGATTACGTTATCTGAATCTTCCTTGTAAACAGGCATTCTTGTGAATTTGTCTTTTCTAATGACGTTTAATAAATCATTATAGGTAATATCTAAAGGAACCATTGTAATGTCAACTTTTGGTATCATAATATCTTTAGCACATGTATCACCAAAATCGAAAACGTTGTTAATCATATCCATTTCGTCTTCTTCAATTATGCCTTCCTCCTGACTGACACCAACTAAAGTTCTAAGTTCATCCTCAGTAATTGATTTAGAATTTAAATTAACATTAACCCTAAAAAGTTTTAAGAATAAACTTGAGAATAAATTTAAAACAAAAATAATAGGTGTAAGTACAACCATAAAGAAATTAATTGGTTTAGCATAAGCTAGCGCAATTGATTCTGCATGAATTGATGCAACTGTCTTAGGAATAATTTCTCCGAAAATAATAATTACAAGTGTAAGAATACCAACGCCAATACTAACAATCCAACTTACGTTAAAAACACTTTGCATAAAAATTGTTGTTAAAGAAGAAGCGGCAATATTTACAATATTATTTCCAATTAAAATTGTACTAAGCATTTTTCTTGAATTACCTAAAATCTTATCAAGAATAATGGCCTGTTTGTTGCCTTCCTCCACAAGCATTCTAAGTCTTACCTTGTTAGTAGTGGTAAGAGCTGTTTCGGCTGAAGAAAAAAACGCCGAGAATAATAATAAAATAAGTAATACGCATAGCAGAGCTATGTCACTGGGTCCCATAACTTTCTCCTTATAAATTAATAATATTTCAAGTCCCTGACTTGTTAAGGAAGATTTTACATAATGAACCTGTTAAAGTCAAGAATTGTAATAAATTATATTGCCCACAAATATAATTTATTATAAAAATATTTGGGGAGGAGAATACCTAAATTCTGATTACGGTCTTTCAATGTCAATACCATTATTAAAAAAGTACAGGTAGAATAAGGCATTTTGACACTGTAATAAAATAAAGAAAAAATGAAAAAAGGAGTAAAATGGGCAAAATTATTTTATCTTTTTTAAAAGACTTACTTTTAGAAATGATTGTAAGTTTTGTGCTAATAGTAGCAGTTGCATTTATTGTTTTAAAAATCTCACCAGCCTATAGCACCATACAAATTTTAATTCTTGCTACATATGTCATAGCTACCTTTGCAGGCGGTTATGTAATAGGAAAAGTTATGGATAAAGGGAAGTTTATGTGGGGAGCCATATCAGGTCTCATATATGCTGTTGTCATAGTTTTAGTTTCGATAATAGTGAACGGTCAAATTAATAGTGAAACAATAGAAATTATAAAATTATTACTGGCATCTGTAGGGGGTGGAACCATCGGAGGAATGGTTAGTTAAAAAAACGTTTGAAAAAAACGTTTTATGTGTTATAATACCATAAGAATTATGCGTAAGTATCTTTTTACGCAAATAAGTATTGGAGGAAAACCATGAAACATATCAAAACATTAAATCAGAAAACATTAAAGGACACAATGAAAAAAGGCGGTTGTGGTGAATGTCAGACATCATGTCAGTCAGCTTGCAAGACATCATGTACAGTAGGAAACCAGACTTGCGAAAACAAATAATTTAATATTGATTAATTTACACTATAACAGAGTTGAGCACTCAACTCTGTTATAGTGCGTTAAAAAGGGAGGAAAATTACAGTGATTCATCAATATAAAAGCAATGGGTACAACATTGTATTAGATGTCAACAGTGGAGCGGTTCATGTTGTTGATGATGTTACATACGATGTTATAGAATTGTTTGAAAAACTTGATGCTGAAGCTATAATTTCAAAACTTAGCTCAAAGTACAAAGAAGAAGAGATAAGAGAAGTTATTGACGAAGTTGAACAGTTGAAGAAAGATGGACAGTTGTTTACTGAGGATATATATCAGCCTTTCGTAGAAAAGTTTAAGGAAACACGTCAGACAGTAGTTAAGGCTCTATGTTTACATATAGCTCATGATTGTAACTTAGCATGCAAGTATTGTTTTGCAGAAGAAGGTGAATACCATGGCCGTAGAGAATTAATGAGTTTTGAAGTGGGTAAGAAAGCTTTAGACTTTTTAGTTGCAAATTCAGGAAACAGAGTTAATCTGGAAGTTGACTTTTTTGGTGGCGAACCATTAATGAACTGGGATGTTGTAAAGCAGTTAGTTGAATACGGTCGTTCACTTGAAGAACCAAATAATAAGAAATTCAGATTTACATTAACTACAAATGGTGTTTTATTAAATGACGAGATAATGGAATATCTTAATAAAGAAATGTCAAATGTAGTTTTAAGTTTAGATGGTAGAAAAGAAGTAAATGACAGAATGAGACCTTTTAGAACAGGTAAGGGTAGTTATGACCTTATTGTTCCAAAGTTTCAGAAACTTGCAGATAGCCGAAATCAGACAAACTATTATGTAAGAGGTACATTTACAAGAGATAATTTAGATTTTTCTGAAGATGTGAAGCATTTTGCAGACTTAGGATTTAAACAAATGTCTATTGAACCGGTTGTTGGACCGGAGGAAGATCCATACTCTATAAGAGAAGAAGATTTACCTAAAATTATGGAAGAGTACGATAAATTAGCTCTTGAATATATTAAGAGGGAAAAAGAAGGTAATGGCTTTAACTTTTTCCATTTTATGATTGATTTAAATCAGGGACCATGTGTTTATAAGAGATTATCAGGATGTGGTTCAGGTACGGAATACTTAGCAGTTACACCTTGGGGAGATTTTTATCCATGTCATCAGTTTGTTGGCAATGAAGATTTCTTAATGGGGAATGTAAATGACGGAATCGTTAGAAACGATATAGTTGAAACATTTGGTGATTGCAACGTATATTCAAAAGAAAAGTGCAAAAACTGTTTTTCAAAATTTTATTGTAGTGGTGGATGTGCAGCAAACTCATACAATTTCCACGGTACAATAAATGATGCCTATGACATAGGTTGTGAAATGCAGAAAAAAAGAGTGGAATGCTCAATAATGATAAAGGCAGCTTTAGCGGATGCTGACTAAGAAAGAGGTAAAAGATGAAAATTAAGATGAACAAAACAAAGGGAATAATAGCATTTATTATTTCTCTTGCCGTACTTGCTTTTGCAGGTTACGTTATTATGTTTGGTATAGGGGATCGTGGCCAGGCAAAATACATTACTCAGGGTCTTGACTTAAAGGGTGGTGTAAGTATTACATATCAGGTAGCAGAATCTGATAAAAGTAATTTAACAGCAGATACTTTAGAAAAAACAAGAGCAAAACTTGAAAAGAGAATTGCTGCATTTAGTACAGAAGCAACAGCATATAAGGCTGGTGAAGACAGAATTACTGTTGAAATTCCAGGTGCATACGATGCTGATGAAGTATTAAATGAATTAGGAAAACCGGGTATTTTATATTTCTGTACAGCGGCAAAGAGTGGGTACACACCAACAAAGGCTGAATTAAAGAATAAGAAATACATTAAGGTAGATAAGAGTTATTATCAGGTATGGTTAACAGGTGATACAGTAGCCAGTGCTGAAGGACAGGCTACAACAAACGATAAAGGTGTAAATGAAAACATCGTAAATTTACAGTTCAACTCAGAAGGAACAAAGGCTTTTGGTGAAATGACAAGTTCTCATGTTGGCGAACAGTCATTTATCATTTATGATGATGAAGTTTTAAGTGCTCCAAAAATTCAGGCTGTCATTACAGGTGGACAGGCACAGATTACAGGTGATTTCACATTAAAAGAAGCTCAGACACTTGCTACAAACATCGGTATTGGTTCTTTGGAAGTACAGCTTGATGAATTAAGCCATAGCGTTCAGAGTGCTAACTTAGGTAGTGATGCTTTATCAAAGAGTATTCAGGCAGGTATTGTTGGTTTTATTATAATTATTTTATTCTTATTATTGGTATATAGAATTCCAGGTTTAGCTGCAGGCTTGGCTTTAATATCATACATTGAGTTAATGCTTTTAGCACTTAACGGATTTGACTTAACACTTACATTACCTGGTATTGCAGGTATTATTCTTAATATTGGTATGGCAGTTGATGCTAACGTAATTATTTATGCACGTATTAGAGAGGAAATTGCCGCAGGTAAGAATGTTAAGAGTGCTATTGGAATAGGATTTAAGAAAGCAACATCAGCAATCGTTGACGGTAACGTTACAACATTTATTGCTGCATTAGTATTATGGATTAAGGGTTCAGGTACAGTTCAGGGATTTGCAACAACTCTTATGATTGGTATTTTTATCCAGTTATTTACATCTCTTGTAATTTCAAGAGGTCTTGTATGGATGCTTTACTACATGGGATTCCAGAAGCCTGTATTCTACGGTAAAGAAAGAGTTAAGAAAACAATTAAATTTGTTGAAAAGAGAGCTGTATGGTTTGTTATATCAATTGCTGTTATAGTAATAGGAATTGGCGGAATTATCTTTAACACTGCTAAGGGTAATGGCCCATTTGACTTTAGCATTGAATTTAAGGGTGGTACATCAATTCAGGTACAGTTTGATAAAGACTATACAATTGATGAATTTAATAAAGAAGTAAAACCTGCAATTGCAGATTTACTTTCAACAAATGACATACAGGCTCAGAAGGATACAAATAATAAGGGATTATTCACAATCAAGACAAAGAAACTTGAAGGTGAACAAATGGATAAATTTAAAGATTTATTAATTAGCAAATATCAGGCTAAGGATGACAAGCAGAACTTTAATGATACAGAAATTTCAGATACAATCAGTTCTGAAATGAAAACAGATGCTGTTGTTGCAACAGTTATAGCAACAATTTGTATGTTAATTTATATTTGGTTCAGATTTAAGAATGTACATTTTGCTTTAGCAGCTGTTATAGCTTTATTACATGACGTACTTATTGTTGTAGGCTTCTACGGCTTATCAAGAGTAACAGTAGGAACAACATTTATTGCATGTTTGCTTACAATTGTAGGTTACTCAATTAACGCTACAATCGTAATCTTCGATAGAATTAGAGAAAACAAGGCTATAATGAAACGTGAAGATACAATGATTGATATTATTAATCAGAGTATTACACAAACACTTACAAGAAGTATTTATACTTCACTTACAACATTTATAATGGTATTTATGATTTTTGTAATGGGTGTATCATCTATTAGAGAATTTACATTACCATTAATGGTAGGTATTGTAGCTGGTGCTTACTCATCAGTATTTGTTACTGGTTCTTTATGGTACATTATGAAAGGTAAGAAATACGATAAATAATTAAGATTTTATTGAGCGGTATCATCTATTGATGGTGCCGCTTTTCTTCTTTAAAATGGTGATTAACTATGAATGAAAAGTGGTTTTTACAAACAAAAAAAGCAGATTTTAATGGTATTGCAAAAAAATATAATATTAGTCCTATTACTGCAAGATTAATGAGAAACAGGGACGTTGTCTCAGAAAAGGAAATAGAGCAATATCTTAACGGAACTATAAATGAAATAAGTTCTCCATGGTTGTTTAAGGACATGGACAAGGCAGTTAATATTTTGAGTATAAAAATAAATAATGAAAGTAAAATCAGAATTATATGCGACTATGATGTTGATGGTATATGTTCCGGCTATATTTTACATACCTGTTTGAAGTATTTAGGCGCTGATGTGGATGTGGTTGTACCACATAGAATTGAAGATGGCTATGGAATTAATGAAAGATTAATACAACAGGCATACGACCAGGGTGTTGATACTATTGTTACATGTGATAATGGTATTGCTGCCATAAAACAAATAGAATATGCAAAAGAATTGGGAATGACTGTTGTTGTAACAGACCATCATGAAGTTGTTTTTGAAGAAAATAATGGTAAAAAAGAATATATTTTACCAATGGCAGATGCAATAGTTAATCATAAGCAAAAAGATTGTCAATATCCTTTTAAAGAATTATGTGGAGCGATGGTGGCATTTCAGTTTATGCGTGCCCTATTTGAAAATATGCATGTAAGCGAAAGATTTATATTAAAATTATTACCTTATGGTGCTATGGCAACTGTATGCGATGTGGTAGAATTAAAGGGAGAAAACAGAATAATTGTTAAGGAAGGTCTGGAAGCTTTAAAAACAAGTAATGATATAGGAATTAATGCTTTAATTAATCAGTGTAAGTTGAATAAAAAAAATCTTGATTCCTATCATTTTGGCTTTGTGCTTGGACCATGTTTAAATGCCAGTGGCAGACTTGACACTGCTAAAAAAGCAATGGATTTGCTTGAATGTGAAGATGAAAAACACGCAGAAGTTTTAGCCGGGGCTTTGAAAAAATTAAATGATGAAAGAAAAGATTTAACAGAAAAAGGAACTAAAGAAGCTATTGAAAAAGCAGAACAATTAGATGATTCAGTTTTGGTTATATATTTGGAACATTGCCATGAAAGTATTGCTGGAATTATTGCAGGTCGTGTAAGGGAAAAATATAATAAACCAACCATTGTTTTAACAGATGCTGTAGAAGGCGTAAAGGGTTCTGGACGTTCCATTGAAGAATATGACATGTATGCTGAGCTTACTAAGGTAAAAGAATTATTTACTAAATTTGGTGGCCATAAAATGGCTGCAGGTGTGTCCCTTCCAAAAGAAAATATAGATATTTTACGAAAAAAACTAAATGAAAATTGTAATTTAACTCAAGAAGATTTATATTTAAAGGTATGGATTGATATGCAACTCCCCCTTGAATATGTTACAATGAATATGATACAGGAGTTAAGTATTATCAAACCATTTGGTAAAGGTAATGAAAAGCCAATATTTGCTGAAAAGCATTTAAAAATAAATAAATTACAAATATTGGGTAAGAATGGTAACGTATTGAAACTTACCATTACAAATAGCAGTTCATATACAATGACTGCAATGATTTTTAGCCGTGTTATTGATTTTATGGAATTTTTGAAAAATAAATTCGGTCAGGAAGAAATTAACAAGGCTTTAGTAGGGGAGAAAAACAACATTGAGATAATGGCTACATATTACCCGACAATAAACGAATTTAACGGTAATAGCCAAATACAAATCGTAATTGACAGATTTTGCTAAAAGCATTCATAAGGAGGACAAGAAGAATGAATGAAGTAGAAAAATATATTAGAAGTATACCGGATTTCCCTGAACCTGGAATTATCTTTAGAGATATTACAACAGTAACACAGGATCCAAAGGGATTAAAGATTGCTATAGATTCAATGTTGGACAAGATTAAAGATATAGATTTTGACGTAATTGTTGGTTTAGAGGCAAGAGGTTTTATATTTGGAATGCCTTTAGCTTACTTACTTGGAAAATCATTTGTATTAGTTAGAAAAAAAGGTAAATTACCATGTGAGACAATTTCAGAAAGCTATGATTTAGAATATGGAAAAGCTGAAATTGAGATGCATATAGATTCAATTAAACCCGGTCAGAAAGTTATTTTAGTCGATGACTTAATTGCCACAGGTGGTACAATTGAAGCAGCTATTAAGTTAGTTGAAAAATTAGGAGGAGAAGTTGTAGATAACCTGTTTTTAGTTGAACTTGCAGGACTTAAAGGAAGAGAAAAACTTTCAAAATATAGAGTAGATGCAGTAGTAACATACGATGGAAAATAAAAAGGATTGAGATATGACAGATTTAAACAAAAACATTAAAATTGAAAATCATGGAGTAATCCCAAAAGAAGAAGAACAGGCAACTCCTGAAGAATTATATGCAAGATTAATTGAAAAAATAAAGCATTATCATCCATCAGCAGACGATTTAAGGATGATTGATAAGGCATATAATTTTGCAAAAAAATCACATGGAGACCAGAAAAGAAAGTCAGGAGAACCATACATTATTCATCCAATTCATACAGCTTTAATATTAGCTGATTTAGAGTTGGATAAAGAATCAATTATGGCAGGTCTTCTTCACGATGTAATGGAAGATACGGCCGCAACCCGTGAAATAATGATTAAGGAATTTGGCGAAGAAGTAACAGACCTGGTTGATGGCGTAACAAAACTTACTAAATTAGATTACGATGTTGATAAGGTGGAAGAGCAGGCAGAAAACTTGCGTAAAATGTTTTTGGCAATGGCAAAGGACATTCGAGTTATATTGATTAAGCTTGCGGATAGATTACATAACATGCGTACGCTTATGTATATGACACCTGAAAAACAGAAAGAAAAGTCAAAAGAGACAATGGACATTTATGCACCAATTGCTGACAGACTAGGTATTTCTAAAATTAAGATTGAATTAGATGACTTAGCTTTAAGATATTTAGAGCCTGAAAAATACAAAGAATTAGTTGACGGTGTTCATGAAAGATTAGAACATCGTGAAGAGTTTATGAGTAACTTAATTGCTGAGGTGGCAGGCTATATTGAAAAGGCAGGTATTAAAGCAACAATAGATGGTCGTGTAAAGCATTATTTTAGTATTTACAAGAAAATGACTATGCAACACAAGACTTTGGATCAGATTTATGATGTTTTTGCAGTAAGAATTATTGTTGACAGTGTAATGGAATGTTATGGGGCGTTAGGTATAATACACGAGAAATACACTCCTGTGCCGGGAAGATTCAAAGACTATATTGCAATGCCAAAGCAGAATATGTATCAGTCACTTCATACAACATTAATTGGACCAAATGGGCAACCATTTGAAATTCAGATTAGAACATACGAAATGCATAAAACTGCTGAATATGGTATCGCAGCTCATTGGAAGTATAAGGAAAATATTACAGGTGACGGCGATAATGAAGAGCAGAAAATTGCCTGGTTAAGACAGATTCTCGAATGGCAGAGAGACATGTCAGATAACCATGAATTTATTAATCTTTTAAAAGATGATTTGAACATGTTCTCTGAAAGAGTGTACTGTTTCACACCAAATGGTGATGTAAAGAATTTACCAAGCGGTTCTACACCAATTGATTTTGCATACAGTATTCATAGTGCAGTAGGTAATAAGATGGTTGGTGCAAGAGTTAATGGCAAGATGGTTAATATCGACTACAAGCTCCAAAACGGTGACAGAGTGGAAATTATTACATCTAATAACTCTACAGGTCCAAGTAGAGACTGGTTGAAGGTTGTTCAGAGCACACAGGCAAAAAATAAAATTAATGTTTGGTTTAAACAGCAAAATAAAGAAGAAAATATAGTAAAAGGTAAAGAACTTATTGAAAAATATTGCAAGGCAAAGAATATTAATTTATCAGAAATATTAAAGCCTGCATATATGGAAAAAGTTCGGTTGAAATACAGTTACAAAGAGTGGGATTCTCTTATTGCTTCAATTGGTCATGGTGGCTTAAAAGAAGGTCAGATTGTAAATAAACTTCTTGATGAATACGAGAAGGAACACAAGGTTGAAATAACAGACGATGATGTATTAAAAGACACAAACAATAATAAGGCAAATGTTCCAAGAAAAAGTAATTCTAAGAGCGGTATTATTGTTGAAGGTATGGATGACGTAGCAGTTAGATTTTCTAAATGTTGTAGTCCTGTACCGGGTGATGAAATTGTGGGCTTTGTAACAAGAGGACGTGGTGTTTCGATTCATAGAACAGACTGTATCAATATTATGAATCTTCCTGATATTGAAAGAGGTAGATTAATTGAGGCAAGCTGGGCTGCTGACGAAGGCAAGCAGGACGGCAAATATATGACAGAAATTGTTATTTATGCAAACAACAGAGTCGGTATTTTGACAGACTTGTCAAGAATATTTACAGAAAGAAATATTGATGTAAACAGCATCAATAGTAGAACAAGCAAGTCTGACATTGCCACAATTACAATGACATTTGCAATACAGGGTACAGAAGAATTAAACAGTTTAATTGCAAAAATTCGAACAATTGACAGTATCATTGATATTGAGCGAACAAGCAGTTAAACGTTGTAATTGACATTTTGTAATGTGAAAAAATGAAGACAATTGTTATGTTATGGAAATTAATTTCTTCACTGTGGCAACTGACAAAATTAGAAGAAAGTGCTCTAACGCCGTGGGTTCATCAAGGCAGCGTAGTCGGCTTGATAGAACCGCTACGAGCGTTTGGCAGCGGGAGCGTGCTTTCGTTAATTTGTCAGGTGGCACAGTGGGTATAGTGTAGTGGATAACAATTGTCTTCCATTTTTGAAAAGGAGAAATAGATGGGAAATATCAAAATTAGAAGCGTATTAGTTAGTGAATGTTATACTAACTGTTATTTATGTATGAACACAGATACAAAAGAGGGATTTATTGTTGATCCCGGTGATGATGCTTTAAAAATCAGTGTTAATGTTAGTAACATAGAAATGATTCCAAAAGCAATTTTGCTTACACATGGTCATGCAGACCACATTAGTGCTGTAACGGAATTAAAGGAAAAATACAATATTCCCGTATATGCTTCTGAAGAAGAAGACAGGCTTTTAGTAGATACAAGAGCAAATTTATCATCAATGTTTGGAAATCCTGTAAGCATTTGTGCAGACAAATATTTAAGAGATGGTGATAAGTTTACTATTGCAGATAAGGAAATTAAGTTTATTTTAACGCCTGGTCATACGCAGGGAAGTGGTTGTTATTATATAGCAGAAGATGAAGTTTTGTTTAGTGGTGACACACTTTTCCATCAGAGCAGAGGTAGAACAGATTTTCCAGGGGGAAGTGAAGCGGCAATTATCAGATCAATTAAAGAAAAATTGTTAGTGCTTCCAGGCGAAACAACTGTTTATCCGGGACATATGGATATGACAACTATAGATAACGAAAAGGTATATTATTAATGATAGACATTCAGATAGAACCTAAACAATTTGAATATGATATTCAGTCAATGGTGCAGGCTTTTTATGTGGGACAGCCTTTTAAAATTAATGAAGATTTAGAGGAGTCATACAGAACACTAAAAGTGATTTTTCAGGAAGAAAAAATTACTGCATCATTGTACGATGAGGCCAAGAAGCTTTTTGAAGACGAAATTTGTTGTGACTTTCAGGATAGAAGGGAGACAAAAAACGCTCTTAAAAAGCTTTTGTACTGTTTAATGAGAAAAGATATAGGACAGGACCTGCCTTGGGGTAATTTAACAGGTATCAGACCGGCAAAAATTCCGGGTATGTTAAAAGAACAGGGACTTTCAGATGAAGCAATAAGAAAAGAAATGAAAGAAACATATTTTATTTCTGATAACAAGTTGGACCTGGCAATGGATGTTTCAAACATGGAACATAAGGTACTTTCAAATGTTAATTACAAGGGCAATTATAGTTTATATGTGGGTATACCATTTTGCCCAACAACTTGTCTTTATTGTTCATTTACATCCTATCCTTTAAACAGATATAAGGAAAAAGTAGATGCTTATGTGGATTCAGTTATTAAGGAATTGAGATTCCTAGGTAAGCAATTACAGGATAAAGAACTTAATTCAGTATATATTGGTGGTGGTACGCCAACCACACTTGAACCTGCGCAGTTAGACAGATTAGTAAATGCATTAAAAGATAATTTTGATTTCAGTAATGTAAAGGAGTTTACTGTTGAAGCAGGCAGACCGGACAGCATTACAAGAGATAAATTAATGACTTTAAAAAAACAAAATGTTTCAAGAATTTCCATTAATCCACAGACAATGAATCAGGAAACTCTAGACATTATAGGTAGAAAACATTCAGTCAAACAGGTAATACAGGCTTTTAATTTGGCAAGAGATTGTGGCATGGATAACATAAATATGGATTTTATAATCGGTCTACCAAATGAAACAGAGGACATGGTTAAATATTCAATGGAACAGGCTTTGAAGCTGGCACCAGATGGTATTACAGTACATTCCCTGGCATTAAAACGTGGTTCAAGACTTAACATGAACAGACAAAAATATTCAGATTTAAATTTTGATAACAATACAAAGTTAATGGATATTACAAAAGAATATGCTTATGAAATGGGTATGAAGCCATACTATTTGTACAGACAAAAAAATATGGCAGGTAATCAGGAAAATGTAGGTTATTCATTGCCCGGTAAAGAAGGAATTTACAACATACTTATGATGGGAGACTATCAGAATGTATGGGCATGTGGAGCAGGAGCAGTTACAAAACTACTTTCTTCTGACAGAAAAAGTGCCACTAGAATTGATACATTGAAAAATGTAGACCAGTATATTGACAGAATTGACGAAATGATTGACAGAAAAAGAAGTTATTTTGTAAATTAATAAAAGATACAACACTTGTGTTCTTTTCTATTTAATAGTAAAATATACAAGTTAGAAAAATATAAGGAGCAAAAACATGGCTTTAAGTAAGAAACCGGTTACAGGAATGAAGGATATTCTTCCTGAAGAAATGAAAATAAGAAATTATGTACAGAATGTAATTAAGGAAACTTATAATGCATTTGGATTTACTCAGATTGAGACACCTTGCGTGGAACACATTACAAACCTGACAAGCAAACAGGGTGGAGAAAACGAAAAGTTAATTTTTAAGATTTTAAAAAGAGGAGAAAAGTTAAACTTAGAAACAGCTACGGAAGAAATGGATGTAGTTGATAATGGTTTAAGATATGACTTAACAGTTCCTCTTGTTAGATATTATTCAAAAAATGCCAACGATTTACCATCACCATTTAAGGCATTACAGATGGGAAATGTTTGGCGTGCAGACAGACCACAAAGGGGAAGATATCGCCAGTTTATGCAGTGCGATATTGATATATTAGGTGATCCAAGTAACTTAGCTGAAATTGAACTTATTTTAGCAACAACAACTACACTTGGAAAGTTAGGATTTAAGAATTTCCAGATTAGAATTAATGAAAGAAGAATTTTAAAGGCAATGGCTTCATACAGTGGTTTCCCTGAAGAGTCATTTGACAGCGTTTTCATTATTCTTGATAAGATGGACAAGATTGGTTTAGAAGGCGTTAAGGAAGAATTAATTAAATACGATTTCGCCCCTGAATCAGTTGAAAAATATATACAGTTATTTGAAAAGATTGAAAATCAGGCAGATCCTATTGGATACCTAGCAGATAAGCTTGGAGATTTCATGGGTGATGATGTAAAACAGTGGATGGATGAAATTATAGACAGTGTTAAGGCTACAAAGTCATCTGATTTTGAAATTGTATTTGATCCAACATTGGTTAGAGGTATGTCATATTATACAGGAACAATTTTTGAAATAGCAATTCCTGAATTTGGCGGAAGCTGCGGTGGCGGTGGTCGTTATGACAAGATGGTTGGTAAGTTCACAGGTCATGATGTACCGGCATGTGGTTTTTCAATTGGATTTGAAAGAATTGTTTTATTATTAATGGAACAGGGCTTCAAAATCCCTGAAGATTATGACAAGGTTGTATACCTTATTGAAAAAGGTGTTGAAGGCGACAGACTTTGTGAAGTTATTGCACAAGCACAGGAAGAAAGAAAAACAGGTACACAGGTTCTTGTAACAAGAATGAACAAGAATAAAAAATTCCAAAAAGAGCAGTTAAAGACACAGGGCTTTGAGAACTTTAAGGAATTTTATAAAAATCCGTTAAAATAGGAGGAAAAGTTATGGCAGAGTCAATGCAGGGACTTCACAGAAGTCACAGATGTACAGAAGTAAGTAATAAAAATATTGGTGAAACAGTTACAGTTATGGGCTGGGTTCAGAAAAGAAGAAATTTAGGAAGTCTTATTTTTATTGATTTAAGAGATAGATCAGGAATTCTTCAGTTAGTATTTGACGAAAATGATAGAGAAGTTTTTGAAAAAGCTAAAAATCTTAGAAGTGAGTTCGTAATTGCAGTAGAAGGTGTAGTTAGAAAGCGTGGCGGCGCAATTAACGAAGATTTAGCAACAGGTGATATTGAAGTTACAGTTAATACACTTCGCATTTTATCAGAATCTGATACACCACCATTTCCTGTTGAAGAAAATATTAACACAAGAGAAGAATTAAGATTACAGTACAGATATCTTGATTTAAGAAGACCATCATTACAGAAAAATATTAAGTTGCGTAGTGATGTTACAACTTTTATTAGAAAGTTCATGCAGGGTGAAGGTTTCCTTGAAATCGAAACACCAACTTTGTGTAAAAGCACTCCTGAGGGAGCTAGAGACTATTTAGTGCCAAGTAGAGTACATCCGGGAGAGTTCTATGCACTTCCACAGTCTCCACAGCTTTACAAGCAGTTACTAATGTGCTCAGGATTTGACAGATATATGCAGATTGCAAGATGCTACAGAGACGAGGATTTAAGAGCCGACAGACAGCCTGAATTTACACAGGTTGATATGGAATTATCATTTGTTGACATTGATGATGTTATTGATGTAAATGAAAGATTATTACAGGCTATGTTTAAGGAAATTTTAGGCGTGGATATCCCACTTCCAATGCCAAGAATGACATGGCAGGAAGCTATGGACAGATTTGGTTCGGATAAGCCTGATACACGTTTTGGCATGGAATTAATTGACGTTACAAAAGTAGTTGAAGGTTGTGGCTTTGGCGTATTTACAGGTGCTATTGAAAACGGTGGTACTGTTAGAGGTATTAACGTTAAAGGTCAGGGACATATGCCAAGAAAGAAGATTGACAAGTTAGTTGACCATGCAAAAGGAAATGGAGCAAAAGGTCTTGCTTATCTTTGCATTAACGAAGATGGTACTTATAAGTCGTCATTTGCAAAATTCATGACAGAAGAAGAATTAGATAATTTAGTAAAAGCAATGGAAGGTGAACCTGGAGATTTACTTTTGTTTGCAGCTGACAAGAACAAGATTGTATGGAACGTATTAGGCGCACTTCGTTTAGAACTTGCACAGCAACTTGAATTAATTCCGGAAGATAAATGGAATTTCTTATGGGTTGTAGAGTTCCCACAGTTTGAATGGTCAGATGAACAGAACAGATATCTTGCAATGCATCATCCATTTACAATGCCTATGGAAGAAGATTTACAGTATCTTGATACAGACTTAGGAAAGGTTAGAGCTAAGGCTTACGATATTGTGTTAAACGGTACAGAACTTGGTGGTGGTAGTGTTAGAATCCATCAGGAAGACATTCAGGAAAGAATGTTTAAGGCATTAGGCTTCACAAATGAGGAAGCTCATGAACAGTTTGGCTTCTTACTTGATGCATTTAAGTATGGTGTTCCACCACACGCAGGACTTGCTTACGGACTTGACAGATTAGTTATGCACATGGCAAAAGAAGATAACATTAGAGAAGTAATTGCTTTCCCTAAGGTAAAAGATGCTTCATGTTTAATGACTAATGCACCAAGCCCTGTTGATTCAAAACAGTTAGAAGAATTAGCAATTGACATTGTTAAGCCGGAAGAAGAATAATTGTGGAAGATTATTACAAAGAGCAGTAATGTTTTAATAATCGAAATCAATTCTAGATTTAGCAGATAGAAATTATATAGCTAAAATATATAGAATACCGATAGTTTTCCTAGGCGCATATTAAATATGTGCTAAAGAGAATTATCGGTATTTTTTGGAATAATAATTTAATTCGAAATTTCTTAGTATATGAATGAGGTCCCGCTATGTATGCACATTTTATTACATATAGCGAAATTTTCTAAGCTCATCCTGAAGCTTGCCGGCATATTCAGCAAGCTCATTATACTGTTTCACTATATTTTCCTGAGTTTCTTTCAAATTTTGAATTGCGTTTTCTTTTTCTGACAAAAGATTTTGCACATCAATTAAGCAGTTGCTTTTTTCTGATATAACTGATTTTAAATAATTAATGTTTTCAGTTAAAGTATTGATTTTTTCTTTGTCCTTATGAGAAGTGTCGGTACTTACTAATTTTTCCTCAGGACTTAAGTAGTAATAACTGTCATTTAGAACAATACCTATTTTTTTATTAGCCTTAAAAACATCGAAGCCCTTGTTGGTGGAAACATTACGTTTTATGAGACAACTTTTTTTAGGACAACTTGATAATATATAATAAATTTCATACTTATTATTACTTTTATTGTGATTACAGTAGAAAATATAAAGCTCGTTTTGGCACATTAAAGGTGAAATATTTACTATTTCCATTTGATGTGAAGAGTCCCCTAGGGGGATAGACAAAAATTCCGTAAATCTGTCCCTGTTTAAAACCGCAAGTTTCATTTTATTATCTGTAGAAATATAATACACATATTGCTTATTACAGGAAAAAACGTCAAAATCTCTTCCAACATCATTAAATAAAAGTCCTCTTGGAATAATTTTCCCTCTTGCCGCAGTATACATATAAACTTTTTCGTTTTCTATGTACAAAATAATTGGTTGTCCGTTTTCAAATGCTAAAATTTTATACAATGAATTACTCCTTTTTTGAAATATTAGTATGGTTAAAGGTTAGTACACAGATGTAATTAAAATACAGGTGAATCCCGTTATTGTATATATATTTATTAGCTTTGTTTTTTAGAACAATAAAAAATGAAACGCATAAAATATATAGAGAAAGACTAAAAAAGGAGATAAACATGGAAAAAGAAAAATGTTGTTGTGAGCACAAATGTGGATGCCGCAGAGATGTTTGTAATGATGCTATTTGTGGAATGCCTGAATTTCTATCAATATACGCACCGGTTGTGTATGATGAAGTGGGAGTGAATGTTTGTAGGGAAGTAACTGTTCCGGCAGATGTATTAGCTAATTTCCCAACTACAGAATGTGTTTCCGTTGATGTAATAAATATTGACTTAGCAGACACAGATGATGCAGTATCTACAATAGATGACTCATTGAGACCAAATTGTTTCAAAATTACCTTAACTAATATTTCAGTTACTTTAAAAATCAAATTATACGACAAGTGCCATAAATATTTAGGTTCAACTACAATTACAGTAAATTATTTACCAGGTAGCACAACAAGTACGGATTACGATTATTATAGCGAAAAAACAAATCCTTCAAATGTAACCTTTGAGTTGTTTGCACCTTACGGTGTTGGCATAAACGAGGGTGGAGATTATTATTTCAACATTGTTGGTATGTATGAGGATAATAATACTGTAGTAAATGGAGTAAACTTAAGCGGAACAGCTAAAGCTATGAACTTTGATGAAGTGACAGGTGTATTTTCAGCAGGACTTTCTTTATTTGTCAGAACTCTATACTACGAAGTATATGAAATCCCCTATATTGGCAAGTCAAAACCTGTAAAGGTAAATTTAAGAGACAATTCAGAAAACGCATGCATTAAATTCGTTGAAAGTGGACTTTTGTCAAAAGAAATAAAACCATTAGAACTTGCACCACCAAAATGTGAGGGCAGACTAAAGAAAGAAAAAGAGAAATGCTGTTATAATGACTGTAAATTACAAATCAAGAATCCATGTGATGAAAAAAGACCAAAAAAAGATTTTGTAGATGAAGAAGACGAAAAAGATTAAGAAAATAGTTATTTTTTTAACAAATTACTACAAATTCCAAAAAAATAATTTAAAAATACACTGTATTATGGTAAAGTAATATAAGATTAAAGTTGCATCGGAAGATGCAGCCGGTCTTAAGGACATTAGGAGGTAGATATATGTTTTCATTTGATGAAGTAAAAAATGCAGATGCGGAAATTTATGCTGCAATGGCAGACGAAATGGGAAGACAGCGTTCTCATCTTGAACTTATTGCATCTGAGAATTTAGTAAGTAAAGGCGTTATGGCTGCTATGGGTAGTCATCTTACAAATAAGTATGCAGAAGGATATCCTGGAAAAAGATATTATGGTGGATGTGAATATGTAGACGTTGTAGAACAGTTAGCAATTGACAGAGCAAAGGAATTGTTTGGATGTACATACGCAAATGTTCAGCCACATTCAGGAGCACAGGCAAACTTAGCTGTATTTTTTGCTTTAGTTAAACCGGGAGATACAGTAATGGGAATGAGTCTTGATGCAGGTGGACATTTAACACATGGTTCAAAGGTTAATATTTCAGGAACATATTTTAACATTGTATCTTATGGTGTAAATGAAGACGGTTATATAGATTATGATCAGGTAAGAAAAATAGCTGTTGAAAACAAGCCAAAATTAATTGTAGCAGGTGCAAGTGCTTATGCAAGAAAGATTGACTTTAAGAAGTTTAGAGAAATTGCTGACGAAGTTGGTGCATATCTTATGGTAGATATGGCACATATCGCAGGTCTTGTAGCAGGTGGACAGCATATGAGTCCAATTCCATACGCACATGTTACAACAACTACAACACATAAAACATTAAGAGGACCTAGAGGTGGTCTTATTCTTTCAAGTGAAGAATTTGCCTTAGAACACAAATTAAACAAAGCAGTATTCCCTGGAATTCAGGGTGGTCCATTAATGCATGTTATAGCAGGAAAGGCTGTATGTTTTAAAGAAGCATTATCAGATGATTTTAAGGCATACGCAAAGAACATTGTGGATAACGCACAGGCTTTAGCAAAAGGACTTACAGACAGAGGATTTGATCTTGTATCAGGTGGTACAGATAATCATCTTATGTTAGTAGATTTAAGAAGCAAAAATATAACAGGTAAAGAATTTGAAATTGCACTTGATGCAGCAAATATTACATGTAACAAAAATGCAATTCCAAATGATCCACAGAAACCTGGTATTACAAGCGGTGTAAGAATTGGTACACCTGCCGTAACAACAAGAGGATTAAACACAGAAGACATGGATGTTATTGCTGAATGCATGGCAATGATAGCAGAAGATCCACAGGGTAATTGTGAAGCTGTAAAAGCAAAAGTAAAGGGATTAACAGACAAATATCCTTTATATGAATAAAAAGTCTGGTCAAAACCTAAGAAGGTAAAAATCAAATAAATTGTGAAAAGGAAACTGTGAAGAAATTCTTTGCAGTTTCTTTTGTGTATAGATATTAATTAGTTGGAAATAATTAACTATATGAAGAAAAATATATTTTATAATTTTTTAAAATGTGGAATTATTGGTTGGTGCATGGAAGTTGTTTTCACATCGATTCATAGCTTCAGAAAAAAAGATTACCGACTAATGGGGCATACATCTATATGGATGTTTCCAATTTATGGCATGGCATCAATAATTAAGCCCATCAGTTTTGAATTGAAAAAACATCATGTAAAAAGAACCGAGCGTGGGCTACTGTATACACTCGGGATATTTAGTGCAGAATTTATAAGTGGCTGTATGTTAAAAAAAGCGTTTAAGTGTCCTTGGGATTATAGCAAGTGTAAATATAATATTAAAGGAGTAATTAGACTTGATTATGCACCAATATGGTTTATAGTTGGTCTATTTTATGAAAATGTATTAAATAAAGAGTCAAAAAATAAGAGATAGTAAAACTAAGTTAACTATCTCTTAAATATTTTAAATTGAAGTATTTGTAAAATTTACTTATAAAAATCAACAATCTTGTCAATTCTAGCTGTCATATTAGTAAATAGCATATCCACTAAAGTAACAGCAACCATGGATTCTACAACGACTACAGCTCTAGGTACAATAATAGGATCATGACGACCTTTTATGTTGATGCTTATGTTTTCACCGGCTTTGTTAATTGTATCCTGACTTCTTGCAATAGAAGGGGTAGGTTTAACTGCTGCGCGTAAAACAATTTGTGAACCATCGCTCATACCACCAAGAATACCACCTGCATGGTTTGAAGTTTTTTCTATAGTGTCATTTTCAATTTTAAAACCATCATTATCTGTTGAACCTGTTAGTTCTGTAACTTTAAAACCGTCACCGAACTCAATACCTTTAATGGCACCAATTGACATAACAGCTTTTGCAAGATTTGCATCTAATTTGTCAAATACAGTTTCTCCAACACCTGCAGGCATGCCATCAACTAAACATTCAATTATGCCACCAACAGAATCCATTTCTTTCATTTTTTCTTTTAATAATTCGGCAGCTTTTGTTGCGGCATCATTATCAGGCATGTACATTGGATTATTTGGAATTTCATCTTTTTTGAATTTACTATAGTCAATTTCCACATTACCAATAGATTTTGAATATGTTGTAATTTCGATGCCAAGAGATTCAAGAATCTTTGATGCAATAGCTCCGGCAGCTACTCGACCGATAGTTTCTCTTCCTGAAGAACGGCCACCGCCTCTGTAATCTCTAAAACCATATTTTTCGTCAAAAGTAAAATCCGCATGCCCTGGTCTGTAGTATGAAGCAATGTCAGTATAGTCCGCTGAATGATGATCTTTGTTTTTTACAACCATGGAAACAGGGGTACCGGTAGTTTTTCCGTCAAATACTCCTGATAAAATTTCAACCTTGTCATCTTCATTACGCTGTGTAGTGAATTTTGACTGACCCGGTTTTCTTCTATTTAAAAACTTCTGAATATCCTCTTCACATAAATTAATACCTGCAGGGCATCCATCTACAACAACCCCCAAAGCTTTGCCATGAGATTCGCCCCAGGTACTGATTTTAAATATATTTCCATATGTTGAACCAGCCATAATAGCCTCCCTTTTGTTAAATTCTTGTCCAATTATAACAAGGAAATAAAATAATATCAAATTAATATAAGTAAAATAATAAAATATATTCTTGCTTTAAATTGTCATAAATAATATAATTAATAAAGTTTGTAAAAAAATGAGGTTAATTATGTTTAAAGTATTAGCAAAAGATGGCAATGCCAAAAGAGGAGAATTTACAACAGTTCATGGCACTATTCAGACACCGGTGTTTATGAATGTTGGAACAGCGGCAGCTATTAAAGGAGCGGTAGCCGCAGAAGATTTATATCAGATAAAAACACAGGTTGAATTATCAAACACATATCATTTACATGTAAGACCGGGAGATTTGGTTGTAAAGAAAATGGGTGGAATTCATAAATTTATGAATTGGAACAAACCTATTCTTACAGATTCAGGTGGATTTCAGGTATTTTCACTTGCAGGTCTTAGAAGTATTAAAGAAGAAGGCGTACATTTTAGATCTCATATAGATGGCCGTAAGATTTTTATGGGACCTGAAGAGAGTATGCAGATTCAGTCAAACTTAGCATCAACAATAGCAATGGCCTTTGATGAATGTCCATCAAGTGTGGCATCAAGAGAATATATGCAGAATTCTGTTGACAGAACAACAAGATGGCTTAAAAGATGTAAAGTAGAAATGGACAGACTTAACACTTTAGAAGATACAATTAACAAAAATCAAATGTTATTTGGTATTAATCAGGGTGGAATCTACGATGATATTCGTATTGAACATGCTAAACAGATTTCAGAATTAGACTTGGACGGTTATGCAATTGGTGGACTTGCAGTAGGTGAAACGCATGAAGAAATGTATAGAATTATCGAAAGTGTTGAACCACATCTTCCAAAGGACAAGCCAATTTATTTAATGGGTGTTGGTACACCTTCAAATATTTTGGAAGCAGTGGAAAGAGGTGTAGATTTCTTTGACTGTGTATATCCTGCAAGAAACGGTCGTCATGGTCATGTTTACACAAATAAGGGTAAGTTAAATTTATTTAATGCAAAATATGAAACAGATCCATCACCTATTGAAGAAGGCTGTCAGTGTCCTGCATGTAAATATCACAGCAGAGCGTACATAAGACATTTGTTAAAGGCAAAAGAAATGCTTGGTATGCGTTTATGTGTATTGCATAATTTGTATTTTTATAATACAATGATGGAGGAAATCAGATATGCCATAGAGGCAGGAAATTTTGCAGAATATAAAGCAAAAAAACTGGAAGGTTTCAAAGAAAATGACAAAAAATAGATACATCTTTGTATCAAAAACATATTATGAGGAGGATTTATAATGAATTTATTAGCAGCAGCTAGTGCAGGCGAAAGCTGGGTTATCATAGTAGTATATGTAGTAATCATTATTGGATTTATGTATTTCTTAGCTATTAAGCCACAGAAGAAGCAGGAAAAGAAACAGAAGGCATTAATGGAAAGCGTAGAAATTGGAGATAGTATTCTTACAACAAGTGGTTTCTATGGAATGGTTATTGATGTAACTGAAGATACTGTTATTGTAGAATTTGGTGGAAACAAGAACTGCCGTATTCCAATGCAGAAGACAGCAATTGTTGATATTGAAAAAGCAAACGCTTAATAAACATTTTGTATAGATGTTGAGTATTTTAAAGACCTTTGGTGGTAGTGATGCCACTGAAGGTCTTTTCTATTTAAGAAAATAAGCTAAATTAATATAAATAATTGGAATAAATTGTAAACCTTGTGTATATAATGGATAAGGTGAGGGCATTACGGGAGATGCTTTCGCAAAAAGTTGGAAACAGGGGGAAGTATGAAAAAGAAAACTATTTCATTAGGACTTGTTGTGGTTATGATTATAACTACAGTATTGTCAGGGGTTGTATCGAAAGATAAAAATGTTTCTGCTGCGCAGGCTCCAAAAACACTTAAGATGCCTATAATAATTTATGATCATTTGTCAGATAATCTGTTATTTGAATATGATTTAAACAATCAGTTTTCAAATAACTTGAGTTTGGAAAATATTACAGAATTGTTAGAACAAGATGCAGGCAAGGGGCTGGTGGAAGATACTCTGGGTGAAAACGGAAGACCGGTTTATAAACAAAAGGTAGTCGAAAAAGTTGCAAGTCTTGTAAAAAGTTATATGGAGAATACTTATTATTCAAACGGAACGGATTTATACAAAAAAATATATACTCAAATAACTAAGAAACAAAACAAGAAAACAGTGGCAACCTTAGGGGACTACAACAGCACAAAGGCAAAGTTTGACAAAGGTGCAGGAGTGGATGATATCAAATCATGTATGGATTATGCATACTACAGACTTAACAATTTCTGGTGCGAAACAAATAATCAGGTATCAAAGAAAACCAATGCATATTCAACATTACAGCTTGACCTGATTAATAATCTTTACAGATTTAGCAATGATTACGAAATAAACTATGATCCTGAAAACAAATTAATATCTCAAAATTCTAATAATCTTTTAAGTCAGGAAGTTGGATTTTATCCATTAGACAAAAATGTTCTCAAAAATCACAGTGATTTAACTGCTCCATTTGGAACAGAAATGTACAATAAGTATGATAAGAAAAATCACAATTATCATTTCTCAATGAAAGCAAAATGTCAGTTTTTATATAAAAAATCAGATAATCTTAAATTTAAATTTAGTGGAGATGATGATGTGTACTTATTTATTGACAATAAGTTAGCCTTAGACATTGGTGGTGCACATTTAAAAAGGTCAGAAGTTCTAAATGTAAACGAGGTTGCTAAAAAACTAGGTTTAATAGATGGAGAAGTTTATTCTTTTGATTTCTTTTATATGGAAAGACATACAACAGACAGCAACATAATGATTGAAACTAATATGATTTTAGAACAGGCAGATGCAAAAACTGAAGTTGTATACAAAAATAACGGAAAAACATTAACGCAGTATGATAGTCTTAATGTTGGAGAAAATATAGACGTTGAATATATTCTTACAGCAGGTAACGATAAAATGGGGAACATGAAGTTTGTTGATGATACATTGGGAGTGACAATCGGAAAAGATACATTATCTCTTAATGGAAAGGATTTAAATGTTTCTGATAAAATCAAGGTGGAAGTAAAAGACAAAAACGGAAATGTTAAGGACAGCTTTTTTATTGATAAACAGGATTTAACTGATAATAAAAAAGTAAAAGAATTTCTAGATAAATTTAACGGTGTAAAGTTAAATAAGGAGGATAAAATTACCGTTTCGGGTATTTCAAAAAAAATAAATTATGATTCAGTTGCTCAGTCTAATTTAAATGTTGAAATTACTGCTGATTTGAAAAAATACACAGATAATGGAACCATTGAAGAAACACCAACTGACATACCGGTTACACCTTCTACAAATATTGTGATTCCAAGAAATGAAATAGCTGCAGATTTTGATTTAAAATTTGTAGACAGTAATGGAAAAGCATTTGAAGGAAACTTAAAACGTGGCACAAAAGTTTTTGAAGAATATAATGTAACTGCAAAATCAGACAACATGAAAGACATGACTATTGTAGATAAAAACGGATTTAAAATCACAAAGGAAGGTTTAATTATACCTGAAGGATATTTTGTTGAGGACAGTTTAACATTTTCTTTGGTAGACAAAAACAATAAAGAAATAGATAAAGTTTCAATTTCAAAAGCTGATTTGAAAAATGGAAATGCATCAGCTGTTTTTGAAAAACTTTATGGAAATAATCAGTGGATTATGAATAATGGGGATTCAATTGTAATTTCAGGTATGTATAAGGAAATGGATAATAGTGGAGTTGAGGCAGATGCAACGGCAACTTTAAGTGGTCCGATTCCAAACTACGATAAAAACAATAACAAACTTAGTGTGGAATGGAAAAAGGTAACTTTAAAAGACAGAGACCAGCTCTCTCCGTTAAAATTGCTTAATGTTAAATTCATTGCTGACAAACATGGTATCGTTAGGGGAGATGTGAATCAGGAAGTTGAATATGAAAGTAGTGTATCATCAGTTCCTACGCCAATTTCTGATAAAGGCTATGAATTCTTAGGCTGGGAGAAAACAGTTTCACAAGGCGTGTCTATATCTGAAAATCCTTCCAGTGAAATTATTTTGGAGGATACACTTTTTACAGCAAAATTTGGTCCTTTATCATACAACTATATTGTAAAATATGTTGATGAAGAAGGAAATCCGTTGTTGCCTGAAAAGCATGCTGATAAAAAGAAATACGGTGAGCCTGTAGTAGAAATGGCAGAAGAAATAGAAGGTTATGCTGTAGACAGTAATAAGAAAGAAATTACTATTGATGTTGAAAACAATGAAATAGTATTTGTTTATAAGAAAAAAATCTATAATGTAAAATTTACAACAGATGGCAATGGAGTTATTGATGGCAAAAAAGACTATAAAGTTAAATACGATGAAACAGTAGAGAAAACTCCAAATGAAATCGCAAATGAAGGTTATACTTTTAACGGCTGGACTAAAAAAACAAAAAATGAAGAAATAGCAGTTGAGGATCCTTCAAAGGAACACATTAAGGAGGACACAGTTTTTATAGCACATTATGTAATTAATGAATATGACTATACAGTCAGATATGTAGATGAAAATGGAAACTCATTAATTAATGATGTTACAAAAAAGGCAAAATACAAAACAGATGTTACAGAAGAACCTGTAGAAATTGAAGGTTACGAAAAATCTGACAAAGCAAAAACAATTAAAATTAAGACTAAAGATAATTTGATTATATTTGTATACAAACAAAAAGAAATAGAAACACCACCTGAGACAACAACAGAGGAACCAACAACGGAACAGCCAACAACAGAAGAAACTATAACGGAAGAGGCTACAACAGAAGAGCCAACAACGGAAGAACAGACGACAGAAAATGCAGATGAAGAAACTACAAGTGAAAATAAGATTACTAAATATGTGGATTATCAGATAAAGAAAAATAATTACACTTCAGATGGAAATGGATATAAGGCACCTTCAAGTTATGTATCTACAAGTACAATATCTCCAAAGACAGGATATGAATCAACATGGAAAGGAATTGTTGCAGGAATAGCTATGTCTGCTGTTGCAGGGGCTGCAGGAGTATTTGGAGTGATTAAGAAAAAGAAATATAATTAAATATAATGTTTAAAATAACTGTCACAGTAATCGTAAAAATTATTGTGACAGTTTTCTTATGTTAAATATAATCAAGAAATACATTATATATGTATGGTTGAAATATGACGGATTTTAAGGTATAATTTTACGAGTTAATATGGCACGGTATATCTTTAATAGCATATTAATTTAAACTAGATAGAAAGAAGGAATTACAATGAATTTTAACGTTGCAGTTATTCCCGGTGACGGAATTGGCCCTGAAATCGTAGCAGAGGCAAGAAAAGTGCTTGACGTCGTCGGTAATAAATTTGGACACAGCTTTAACTACACAGAAGTGGACATGGGCGGTATTTCCATTGATAAACATGGCGTTCCACTTACTGATGAGGCACTTGAAACAGCAAAGTCAAATGATGCTGTGTTATTAGGAGCCGTAGGAGGTGTAGTTGGTAAAGACAGTTGGTATGAATTACCACCTAATCTTAGACCGGAAGCTGGACTTCTTGCAATTAGAAAAGGATTAAATCTTTTTGCAAATCTCAGACCTGCATATCTTTACAAGGAGTTAAAGGATGCATGTCCACTTAAAGAATCAGTGGCAGATGCTGGATTTGACATGATTATTGTAAGAGAGTTAACAGGTGGCCTTTACTTTGGAGAAAGAAAGACAGAGGAAGTTAACGGAGTCCTTACAGCAACAGATACATTAACATATAATGAAAACGAAATTAGAAGAATTGCAATTAAGGCATTTGAAATAGCAATGAAGAGACGTAAGAGCGTAATCAGCGTTGACAAGTCAAATGTTTTAGACAGTTCAAGATTATGGGACAAGGTTGTAAATGAAGTAGCAAAGGATTATCCTGAAGTTACTCTTACACATATGCTTGTTGATAATTGCGCAATGCAGCTTGTAAAAGATCCTGCACAGTTTGACGTTGTAGTAACTGAAAATATGTTTGGTGATATTTTATCAGATGAAGCAAGTATGGTAACAGGTTCAATTGGTATGCTTTCATCAGCATCTCTTAGAGAAGATAAGTTTGGTATGTATGAACCAAGTCATGGTGCAGCTCCTGATATTGCAGGACAGAATAAGGCAAATCCAATTGCTACAATTTTATCAGCAGCCATGATGCTTAGATATTCATTTGATTTAGATAAAGAGGCTGATGCTGTAGAAGCAGCAGTTCAGAAGGTTCTAGAGGATAACATTCGTACAATTGATATTATGTCAGAAGGAATGACATTAGTTGGTTGTAAGGAAATGGGTGATGAAATAGCAAAACGTATATAATACATATTTATATTGACGGAGGTTATTATTATGAAGAGTGACGCAGTAAAAACAGGTATACAGCAGGCACCTCATAGATCATTATTTAATGCTCTTGGGATGACTGAAGAAGAACTTGCAAAACCATTAGTTGGTATTGTTTGTTCATATAATGAAATTGTTCCGGGACACATGAACCTGGACAAGATTGCACAGGCAGTAAAGATGGGTGTAGCCATGGCAGGTGGTACACCAATTATGTTCCCGGCCATTGCAGTATGTGATGGTATCGCAATGGGACATGAAGGAATGAAATATTCATTAGTAACAAGAGATTTAATAGCAGATTCAACAGAATGTATGGCTTTGGCACATCAGTTTGATGCTTTAGTTATGATTCCAAACTGCGATAAGAATGTACCAGGACTTTTAATGGCAGCAGCAAGAGTTAACGTGCCAACTGTTTTCGTATCAGGTGGTCCAATGCTTGCAGGTCACGTACATGGTAGAAAGAGAAGTTTATCATCAATGTTTGAAGCTGTTGGTGCAAATGCAGCAGGTAAGATGACATTAGATGATGTTAGAGAATTTGAAGAAAAGGTTTGTCCAACATGTGGTTCATGTTCAGGTATGTATACAGCTAACTCAATGAACTGTTTAACAGAAGCATTAGGTATGGGACTTAAAGGAAATGGTACAATCCCGGCTGTTTACTCTGAAAGAATTAAGCTTGCAAAACATGCAGGTATGGCTGTAATGGATTTATACAGAAAGAACATAAGACCAAGAGATATTATGACAAAAGATGCAATTCTTAATGCATTAACAGTTGACATGGCACTTGGTTGTTCAACAAACAGTATGCTTCATTTACCAGCTATTGCACATGAAGTTGGATTTGATTTTGATATTTCATTTGCAAATGAAATTAGTGAAAAGACACCTAACTTATGTCATTTAGCACCGGCAGGTCCTACATACATGGAAGATTTAAATGAAGCCGGCGGTGTATATGCAGTAATGAATGAGTTAAGTGAACTTGGCTTATTAAATGAAGACTGTATGACAGTAACAGGAAAGACTATTGGTGAGAACATTAAGGGTTGTGTAAACAGAAATCCTGAAGTTATCAGACCAACAGATAACCCATATAGTAAGACAGGTGGTCTTGCAGTGCTTAAAGGAAATCTTGCACCTGACGGTTCAGTTGTAAAGCGTTCAGCAGTAGCAGAATCAATGATGGTACATGAAGGTCCTGCAAGAGTATTTGACTGTGAAGAAGATGCTATTGCAGCAATTAAGGGTGGAAAGATTGTTCCCGGTGATGTTGTTGTAATTAGATATGAAGGACCAAAGGGTGGCCCTGGTATGAGAGAAATGCTTAACCCTACATCAGCAATTGCAGGTATGGGACTTGGCGAAACAGTAGCCCTTATAACAGATGGTAGATTCTCAGGTGCTTCAAGAGGAGCTTCAATTGGTCATGTATCTCCTGAAGCTGCAGTAGGTGGACCTATTGCTTTAGTTGAAGAAGGCGATATTATTAAGATTAACATTCCTGAAATGACATTACACATTGATGTGTCAGATGAAGAAATGGCTAAGAGAAAAGAAGCTTGGAAACCTAGAACACCAAAGGTTACAACAGGTTATTTAGCAAGATACGCTTCAATGGTTACATCAGGTAACAGAGGAGCTATATTAGAAACAAATAAATAAGGGAAAGAGGGAAACGCTATGATATTAAACGGTTCACAAATAGTTATTGAATGTTTAAAAGAACAGGGTGTTGACACAGTATTCGGATACCCGGGAGGAACAATTTTAAATATTTATGATGAATTATACAAGAATTCAGACGATATTACACATATCCTTGTTTCACATGAACAGGGAGCTGCTCATGCAGCTGACGGATATGCACGTTCAACAGGAAAAGTTGGAGTTTGTATGGCAACATCAGGACCTGGAGCAACAAATCTTGTTACAGGTATTGCCACAGCATATATGGATTCAGTACCACTTGTTGCAATTACAGCCAACGTTGCAAAGTCAGGTTTAGGAAAAGATTCATTCCAGGAAATTGATATTGTTGGAGCTACAATGCCTATTACAAAACATAATTTTATTGTAAAAGAAATCGAAAATTTAGCCCCAACACTTAGAAAGGCTTTCAAGATTGCAAAAAGTGGCAGACCTGGTCCTGTTTTAGTAGATATTACAAAGGACGTTACAGCTAATAAGATTGAATTTACAAGTAAAGAACCTGAAGAAATTAAGAGATATTCAGACAGTATTACAGAAGATGACCTTAATACTGTTGCAGATATGATTAAGGCATCAGAAAAGCCATTTATCTTAGTTGGTGGTGGTGCTGTTATTTCAGAAGCGGACAAGGAAGTAAGAGAGTTTGCAGAATTAGTTGATGCACCGGTATGTGATTCACTTATGGGTAAAGGTGCTTTTGATGGTACAAACAAGAGATACACAGGTATGATTGGTATGCATGGTACAAAGGCATCAAACTTCGGTGTTACAGAATCAGATTTACTTATTGTATTAGGTGCAAGATTTAGTGACAGAGTTATCGGTAATGCAAAAGAATTTGCAAAGAATGCAAACATTGTACATATTGATGTTGATCCATCAGAAATTAATAAAAACATCAAGGCTGACGCAAGCATTATTGGTGATATTAAAGAAGTATTATTAAGACTTAATAAGAAAGTTGAAAAGAAAGACAACAGTCAGTGGATGGCTCATATTGAAGAATTAAAGAAGCAGTATCCATTAGACTTAGATAAGTCAAAATTAACAGGTCCTGCAGTAATTGATTCACTTTACAATATTACAAACGGTGATGCAATTGTAACAACAGACGTAGGACAGCATCAGATGTGGGCTGCACAGTTCTATAAATATAAGAAATCAAGACAGCTTATTACATCAGGTGGACTTGGAACAATGGGATATGGTGTTGGAGCTTGTATCGGTGCCAAGATGGGCAACAAAGATAAGATTTGCGTAAATATCGCAGGTGATGGTTGCTTTAGAATGAACATGAATGAAATTGCAACTGCAACAAGATACAATATACCAATTATTCAGATTGTAATTAACAACCATGTACTTGGTATGGTTAGACAGTGGCAGACATTGTTCTATGGAAAGAGATATTCAAACACTGTATTAAATGATGCAGTTGATTTTGTTAAAATCGCTGAAGGTATGGGAGCAAAAGCATATAGAGTTACAACTGTAGAAGAATTTGAAGCAGCTCTTAAAGACGCAATTGAAATGAATATCCCTTGCGTAATTGATGCTCAGATTGATCAGGACGACAAGGTATTTCCAATGGTTCCTGCTAATACAGCTATTAGTGAAGCTTTCTCAGAAGAAGATTTAGCAGAATTAGGATATGATTGTTAATATTGCCAGTTAATTACTGACTTTAATTATAATGTTATAGTGGTTAATTTATGATAATGAATTAGCCCCAAAAAGATAGAAGATATATGGAGGTATGATTAGAAATGGCTAGAGTATATAATTTCTCAGCAGGTCCGGCAGTGTTACCGGAAGAAGTATTAAAAGAAGCAGCGGAAGAGATGCTTGATTATAGAGGAACAGGGATGAGCGTAATGGAAATGAGCCATCGTTCAAAAGCTTTCCAACAGATTATTGATGAAGCAGAACAGGATATTAGAGATTTAATGAACATTCCTGATAATTACAAGGTATTATTCCTTCAGGGTGGAGCTTCACAGCAGTTTGCAGCTGTACCAATGAACTTAAAGAAGAATGGAAAAGCTGCCTACATTATTACAGGACAGTGGGCAAAGAAAGCTGCTCAGGAAGCAGAAAAGTATGTTGATGTACAGAGAGTTGCATCATCAGCAGATAAGACTTTCTCTTATATTCCAGATTGCAGTGATTTAGATATTGATGATGATGTTGATTATGTATACATTTGTGAAAACAATACAATTTATGGTACAAAATATCATACATTACCAAATACAAAAGGACATACTTTAGTTGCTGACGTATCTTCATGTTTCCTATCAGAACCAGTTGACGTAGAAAAATACGGAGTAATTTACGGTGGTGTTCAGAAGAATGTTGGTCCTGCAGGTGTTGTAATTGCTATCGTTAGAGAAGATTTAATTCCTGAAGAAGTTGACAGCACAGTACCAACAATGCTTGCATGGAAAACACAGGCAGATGCAGGTTCACTTTACAATACACCTCCATGCTATGGAATTTATATTTGTGGAAAAGTATTTAAGTGGATTAAGAAGATGGGTGGACTCGATGCAATGAAGAAGCACAATGAAGAAAAAGCTAAGATTCTTTATGACTTCTTAGATAACAGCAAGTTGTTTAAGGGAACTGTTGTAAAAGAAGACAGATCACTTATGAACGTACCGTTCGTTACAGGTGATGAAGAATTAGATGCAAAATTTGTTGCAGAAGCTAAGGCTGCCGGTCTTGAAAACTTAAAAGGACATAGAACAGTTGGTGGTATGAGAGCAAGTATTTACAATGCTATGCCAATTGAAGGTGTTAAGGCCTTAGTAGAATTTATGGAAAAATTCGAAAAGGAAAACGCTTAATTTACGTTTAATAAGAGTTATTACAAATAATTTAAAATATTTAAAATAATATCTTATTAAAAACATTTATGGAGGTACATAAAAAATGACAAAAGTAAATTGCTTAAATCCTATTTCAAAATTAGGACTTAACAAATTAAATGATAACTATGAAATCGTAGATGATTTTAATGAGGCAGATGTGGCACTTGTAAGAAGTGCTGCAATGCATGACTTAGATTTACCAGCAAGCTTATTAGCAGTAGCAAGAGCCGGTGCAGGTGTAAATAATATTCCCCTTGATAAGTGCGCTGAAAATGGTGTTGTTGTATTTAACACACCTGGTGCAAATGCAAATGGTGTTAAAGAATTAGTAATGTGTGGTTTACTTCTTGGTTCAAGAGACATCATCGGTGGAAACAGATGGGTTGTTGACAACAAGGAAAATGCAAATATTAGCAAAGATATGGAAAAGGCTAAGAAGAACTTTGCAGGAAACGAAATCAAGGGAAAGAAACTTGGTATTATCGGTTTAGGAGCAATTGGTAGATTAGTTGCAAATACAGCCGTATCAATGGGAATGGAAGTGTATGGTACAGATCCATATCTTTCAGTAGAAGGAGCTTTAAGCTTAAAGAGAGCCGTTAATGTAGTTAAGACAAGAGAAGAAATCTTCAAGGAATGTGATTACATTACAGTTCACACACCACTTTTAGATGATACAAAGGAAATGATTAACAAAGATACAATTGCCATGATGAAAGATGGTGTTGTAATCTTAAACTTTGCAAGAGATTTATTAGTTTGTGATGATGATATTGTTGAAGCACTTAGCAGCGGAAAGGTTAAGAGATATGTAACTGATTTCCCTAATCCAAAGTTAGCTAACGTAGATGGTGTTATTGCTACACCTCATCTTGGAGCTTCAACAGCAGAATCAGAAGATAACTGTGCAATTATGGCAGTAGAAGAAATCGTTGATTTTGTTGAAAACGGAAATATTAAAAATTCAGTAAACTATCCTGCAGCAACATTAGGTGTATGTGATAAGGCAAGTCGTGTTACAGTTTGTCATAAGAACATACCAAACATGATTGGACAGCTTTCATCAACAATTGCTGCTGAAGGAGTGAACGTTGCAGACATGGTAGATAAGTCAAAGGGTGATTTTGCTTACGCAATCATTGATTTAGACCATAGTGCAACAGATACTTTAATTGAAAAATTAAATGCTGTAGATGGCGTAATTAAGGTTAGAGTAGTAAAGTAGAACTAATCAATTAGGTTATATACTAAAAAAGAGACTATTGATTAGAATAGTCTCTTTTTTATAATTAAGGTTATAGGAAAATTTGAGTGAAATAATCTGAAAATGGAGAGTAATATGAACTTTTTTTTAGCAACAGATATTGGAGAAGAAATAAGTGAAAAAGTAAGTGAGAATAGCACTGAAAAAGTTTCAGAGCTTTCAAAGTTATTTGATGGATTCTCATCTAAAATGATAAGTTTAGGAATAAATATTATAAATGCTGTAATAATCTTTATTATTGGAAAAATAATTATAAAATTATTGCGTAAACTTTCTAAAAAAATTATCGGCAGAACAAGTGCAGACGAAGCAGTAGTAAAATTTGTCGATTCAATAATTAAAATAACAGGATATTTTATTGTATTCATTGTAATTTGTTCAGAACTTGGAATTGAGACAACATCATTTATAACAGTATTAGGTAGTGCCGGTGTTGCAATTGGTTTGGCATTGCAGGGTAGCTTATCAAATTTTGCAGGTGGTGTTTTATTACTTCTTACAAGACCTTTTAAAGTGGGAGACTATGTTGTAATTGAAGGTCATGAAGGTATAGTAAAAAAGGTGGATATTATTTATACAACAATTGTGAAGTTTGATAATACCATAATTAAATGCCCAAATGGCGACGTGGCAAAAAAAGTGATTATAAATTACTCAAATGAAAACGGAAAACGTGTTGATGTTAAGTTTTCAGTTCATTATGACAGCGACATAAATAAAGCAAAAAAAATAGTTATGGATGTTATAAGAAATTGTAAATATGTTGATAAAGAACGAGAAAACAATGTAGTTGTAATGAAACTTGCTGACAGTGGTATAGATATGGAAACAAGAGCATGGGTAAAACCCGATGATTACTGGGATGCATATTTTTATTTAATAGAAAATATAAAAGCTGAGCTTGAAAAGAATAATATAGAAATTCCATATAATCAGTTAGAAGTTCATATAAATAATAAAAATGACAATAATGCTGACAATATGTAAGTTTTGTAAATAGTAAATTAGATTGAATAATGATATAACATAAAGAATTTAAACTGAAAAATTATTCAAAATATAGTTAGTAGGGATAATTTAAAACTAGGATAAGGGGTGGATTTATATGATAGCAATAGTATGTTTAGATGAAAATAACGGTATGTTCTTTAATGAAAGAAGACAGAGTAAGGACAGATATGTTATTAGAGACATTGTGCACATGGTAGAAAATAACACATTATATATTAACGAATATTCAAAGGAATTATTTAAAAATACACCGGCAAACATTCAGATTTCTGAAGATTATTTTAATCAGGTGTCAGACAATGAGTATTGTTTTATTGAAAATCAAATTGTTGATATTTTGAAGGCAAAAAAAGTTGTTGTATACAGATGGGATAAAGTTTATCCGGCTGACTACAAGCTGCCATTAAGACAATATAAGCTTGTTAGTACATTGGAGTTTCAGGGATATTCTCATGATAAGATTGTAAAAGAGGTATATGAGAGAAATGAAACAATCAAAAAGTAAATTAAAAAAGATTCTAATTACACTGTTTATATGTTTTGTTGTTGTGGGGGCTGTTCATGAAACAGACCCAAATTACAATGATAAAGCAGAAACAACAGTAGCTACAACAAAACAGACAACAAAATTTGTAGCAAAGAATATTGAAAATGTTAGTACCCAAAATACAAAAGCAAAAAATAAAACAAACAATAGTAGCAAAAGTAAGAATAAAAGTAGCAAAAGCAAAAGTAGTAAGAATAAAACATCATCTAATAAAAAGAGTATAACTGTCAAAAAGACCAGCTATAAAAATATAAATGTAAAAAGTCTCAAATTTAAAGGCAAGGCTTACACAGTTATAAATAACAACAAACCATATTTTACCAAGGAGGAAATAACAAAAAAATCCTTTGAGTCATATTCTTCATTAGATTATCTTGGTAGATGTGGCGTGGCAGTTGCTTCAGTTGGTAGAGATATTATGCCCACACAGAAGCGTGGTGCAATTGGTTCTGTAAGACCTACAGGTTGGCATACAATAAAATATTCTTTTGTTGACGGAAAATATTTGTATAACAGATGTCATTTAATTGGCTATCAATTAACAGGTGAAAATGCCAACGAAAGAAATCTGATTACGGGAACAAGATATTTGAATGTTGATGGTATGTTACCTTTTGAAAATATGGTAGCCGATTATGTGAAGGAAACAAACAACCACGTAATGTATAGAGTGACACCTATATTTAGCGGTTCTGAAATTGTTGCACGTGGTGTCTTGATGGAAGGTTACTCTGTTGAGGATTCAGGTGCAGGCATTGAATTTAATGTGTATTGTTACAATGCACAGCCTGGAGTAAGTATCACTTACAAAACAGGTGATAGCAAATCAACAGGTAAATATGCTAACACAGAAGACAATGAAAATAATAAGAAATATTCAAATAATATCGGAAATAAAAATTCAGGTACATCAGGTTCAAAGAAATCCACATCAAGCAGTGGAAAAGTTGAATATGTTTTAAATATGAATACTCACAAATTCCATTTACCATCATGTAGCAGTGTTAAGCGAATGAGTGAGTCAAATAAGGGTATATATACAGGTACAAGAGAAGATGTTATAAATCAGGGCTATGATCCATGTAAAATATGTAATCCTTAAATATAATGCATTTATTGCAAGTTAGGAGTTGAGAATGAATATAAAGGAAGAGGCAAAGGCAGTCAAATTGGCTTCACCTAAAATGGCAGGAACAAGTGAAGAAGCCAGAAATAAGGCGTTGCTGGAAGTAGTAAAACAATTAAAGGCAAGACGACAGGAAATTTTTGAAGCAAACGCAATGGACTTAAAACAGGCTGAAATTGATAAGGTTGCAGCACCTATTATTAAGCGACTAAAGTTTGATGAAACAAAATTAAGAGATGTAATTGCAGGCATTGAAGACTTAGTTAAACTGGAAGATCCTTTGTTTAAACAGGATATGCACAGACAGTTAGATGAGGGCTTGACTCTTTATAGAGAAACCTGTCCTATAGGTGTAATTGGCGTTATTTTTGAGGCGAGACCTGATGCCTTAATACAGATTTCATCCCTTTGCATAAAAAGTGGAAACTGCGTTATTTTAAAGGGTGGTAGTGAAACAATGAACAGCAACAGAGTGTTGTTTAACATAATTTACGAGGCTGTTATAAAGTCAGGTATGCCTGAAAACTGCATGCTTCAGTTAGAAGCAAGATCAGAAATTACAGACCTTTTAACATGCAACGAATCTGTAGATTTGCTTATTCCTAGAGGTTCTAATGCTTTTGTGCAGTATATTATGAATAATACAAAAATTCCTGTAATGGGACATGCAGATGGAATTTGTCATATTTATGTAGATAAAGAGGCAGATTTTAAGAAAGCCATTCCAATTATAATAGATGCGAAAACTCAGTATGTTTCAGCGTGCAATTCTGTAGAAACATTATTGATTCACAAAGATATAGTTGACGAATTTGTACCAAAGCTTTATGAAGCATTAAAAGAAAACAATGTTGAATTACGAGGCACAGAAGAAATCGTCAAATTAACAGGTTGCAATCAGGGAACAGAAGAAGACAACAGAAAAGAATACTTGGATTACATAGTATCAGCAAAGGTTATCAATTCATTAGATGAAGCCATTGAACATATTAATTATTTTGGCTCCCATCACACAGACTGTATCATTACAGAAAACAGTGAAACTGCAAATGAATTTATGAGATACGTGGATTCTGCCGGAGTTTATCAGAACTGTTCAACAAGATTTGCTGATGGTTATAGATATGGATTTGGTGCTGAAGTTGGAATTAGCACAAGTAAAATTCATGCAAGAGGTCCTGTTGGATTGGAAGGTCTTGTAAGTTACAAGTACAAATTATTTGGAAATGGAAATGTTGTTGATGATTATGCAAAAGGAAAGAAACAGTTCCATTTTAAAGACTTATAAGATATAGCAGGAATTCCATAAAAAATAATTTGAAAATGCATAAGAGAAATTCTAAAAGCAATAAGCTTATAAATAACATAATAAAAAGGTTGTTTAAACTTTTAGGTGAACTGTTTTTTACAGTTATCACTTTGTTTAAACAACCTTTTTTATAACCTTTTTAAAAACTTATATAAAAATCATTATTAATAGTTTTAACTTAAAAGTTATAGTTATAAGTTGTAAGTATAACTTTTAGAGTGTGTTTATTTGTAATTTTTTTTTATGCTCAGATTCATAATAATATAATGTGTTATTATAAATTTTAGCATGAATATTATTTGCTTAAATATTCCTTGTAAATTTTAATGACTTTTTCCATGGCTTCAGGTCCCGGAGCACCGATAGTCATTCGCTTATTAACGCATGTTTCTAAGCTAATAGCTTCATATATATCGTCTTCAAATACAGGGCTGATTGCCTTATATTCTTCCAAAGTCATATCATCAAGGGCGATGCCTTTTTCTTCACAGAATAAAACTAACTGACCAACAATACCATGAGCATCTCTAAATGGTACCCCATGATTTACAAGATAGTCAGCAGCATCTGTAGCATTAGTAAAGCCATGCTTTGTGCTTGCTTCCATAACATCTTTGTTAAATGTCATTGTGTCAATCATTCCTGTAAATAAAAGAATACATCCTTTTACAGTATCAATAGCATCAAATGTAAGTTCCTTATCTTCCTGCATATCTTTGTTGTAAGCAAGTGGTAGACCTTTCATGGTTGTAAGAATTGATGTTAAGGCACCGTAAACACGACCTGTCTTACCTCTGATTAATTCTGCAATGTCAGGGTTCTTTTTCTGTGGCATAATACTTGAACCTGTGCTGTAAGAATCATCAATATTTACAAATCTATATTCGTTTGAATTCCAAATGCAGATTTCTTCGCAGAAACGGCTTAAATGCATCATTACTGTAGATAAAGCACTTAATAATTCAATAATGTAATCTCTGTCAGATACGGAATCCATACTGTTAAGAGTAGGGCCTGCAAAGTCAAGAAGACTGGCAGTATATTCTCTGTCTAAAGGATAAGTAGTACCGGCTAAAGCACCTGAACCTAAAGGACAGTAGTTCATTCTATCGTAAATATCATCAAGTCTGTCTCTGTCTCTTTTAAACATTTCAAAGTAAGCTCCAAAATGATGAGCCAAAGTAATAGGCTGAGCTTTCTGCAAATGTGTAAAACCAGGCATAAATGTATTTGTGTTTGCGTCAATAACTTTTAAAAGTGAAGAGAGAAGGTCTTTTAACAACTGGTTAATTTCAACAACTTCATCTCTTGTATAAAGTTTCATATCAAGTGCAACCTGATCATTACGGCTACGTCCTGTATGAAGTTTCTTGCCGGCATCTCCAATTCTTTCGATTAAGTTTGCCTCAACAAAACTGTGAATATCTTCGCTTTCCTTTGTGAAAACAAGATTTCCATTATCTATATCATTCTTGATACCTTCTAATCCTTTAATAATCTGGTTCATTTCATCCTCAGAAATTATATTTTGTTTTCCAAGCATCTTAACATGGGCAATACTTCCACGAATGTCCTGTGCATAGAATTTCTGATCAAAAGAAAGAGACTCGTTAAAATTGTGAACTAACTGATTCTCTTCTTTAGTAAAACGACCACCCCATAATTTCATATGTATACCTCGCTTATTTCTCTTATTTTTAGTAGCTAATATCATAAAGATATATTAAGCTACAACTATAAAAGTATATCATTTTGAATGTTGTTTTTCAAATATTCTTTTTTATTAGTGGATGTTAGTTATGTTTTATATTAATGGGTGTTAGTAGGTACTTTTTATAATTGTTAAATTGTCCTTTAAAATTGAATAAATAATGGCAGTGTACTTTGGAAAAAACTTTTGTTATACTAGAGCAGGCTAAAGATAAAAAGTAAAAATGGAGATAGATATGAAATTATATTTTGCACCGATAGATGGAGTGACAGGTCGTATATATAGAAATGCATTTACAAAGTTTTTTGTCTCACCGGACAAATATTTTGCACCTTTTATTTCTCCCTGTCATAATCCAAAATTAAAAGGAAAAGAAATTCGTGAGTTACTTCCCGAAAACAATGAAAATATTAATCTTGTCCCACAAATTATGGCAAATAATCCTGAATATTTTATAAAAGGGGCAAAGCAGCTTCAGGAAATGGGCTATAACGAAGTTAACTTAAATGCCGGCTGTCCCTCAGGGACGGTTGTGCCAAAAGGAAGAGGAGCAGGCTTCTTAAAAGACACACATTTAATGGAAAAGTTTTTTGATGAAGTTTTTATCAAGCTTGATATGAAAATTTCTGTAAAAACAAGAATTGGAATCTTTGATGAAAGTGAATTTCCTGAGATAATGGAAGTGTACAATAAGTTTCCTTTTGAGGAAGTAATTGTGCATCCAAGGACCAGAGTTCAGCTTTATAACGGACTTCCCAACATGGAGAGTTTTGATTATGCCTACAAAGTAAGCAAAAATAAATTATGTTACAACGGAAATGTATTTTCGGTGGAAGATTATAATGATATTGTATCAAATTATGATGTTGATTCTGTAATGTTAGGAAGAGGGTTGTTGAGAAATCCAAATCTTGTTAATGAAATCAAAGGTGGAGAGAAGATTTCCAAAGAAACTTTACGCCAGTTTCACGATAAGTTGTACGGGGATTTTGCTGCGGAAATGAGTGCTGACAAACATCTGTTAAATAAGATGATTGAAATGTGGAACTATTTGTCCTATGCAACAACAGACCCACATAAAACAGCCAAAATGATAAGAAAGTCTCAAAGTACATTTAAATACGAGAAGGCAGTAGAACAGATTTTTAATGAGTATGTGGTATAGAATATAAAAAACGATTAATTAAAAATAATATTGGATTTCTATATTTGTTAAAGAACCGTAAATGCAATAGAAATCAAAAAATAAAGATTTAATAGTATAGACATAATAAAAAATCCATTACTTAACAAATGGAAGTAATGGATTTTTTGTTGTATAAATTAATATATAAATTTTATTTAGCTAAAATTATTCGACTCAAATTATTTGATATAAATTTTATTCAGCCCAAATTATTCGACTCAAATTATTTGGTATAAATTTTATTCATCCCAAATTATCTGACTCAAATTATTTAGTTAAAATCTTAAGAATTTTATTGCTACGTTCAATAAATGCTGTCATGCTGTCAGGATTTAATGGAGTATGACTGATTAAAGCTAAATCATAAAGCTGCTTGCAAATAAGTTCAGTGTTCTCACCTTCAGGATTTGCAACAATGTATTTAACTAAATCGTTGTTAGCGTTAAGAGTTAATGTTTCTCCGGCACCGCCAAACATTGAAGGATCCATACCTGCCATACCATACATTTTCATCATATCCTGCATACGACGTGTTTCTTCAGAAACAGTAATCATTGAAGAAATATTTTCGTCTTTTAATTTCTGAACCTTAATAGTAATATCACGTCCAAGTGCTTTCTTGAATGCATCAGTAAGCTTGTCTGTTAAATCTTTTGACTCATCTTCGCTTAATTCTTCTGTGAAAGAATCATTAAGTTCATCATCAATACGTTTAAACTTAACACCTTCATTTTTGGCTTCAAGCTGTGAAATGAAAGGCTGGTCGATGTTGTCTTTTAAAATAATAGCATCAATACCCTGATCCTTAAACATATTTACATACTGGCTTTGCTGTACAGGATCATTTGTGTAGAAAATAGTGTTTTCGTGTTTTTCCTTATTTTCTTCTAAAGCTTCTTTAAATGTAAGATATTTATTGTCTAAATTCTTAAAGAGAACATAGTCTGACATTTTATCGCAGAACTTTTCATCTTTTAAGCAACCAAACTTGATGAATGGGCTAATATCATCCCAATATTTCTCGTAGTTTTCTTTGTCTGTCTTACACATGCCTGATAATTTATCAGCAACCTTTTTAGTAATGTAATCAGAAATCTTTTTAACAAAACCATCATTCTGAAGAGCAGAACGTGATACATTTAAAGGTAAATCAGGACAATCAATAACACCCTTTAATAACATAAGGAATTCAGGTATAACTTCCTTGATGTTATCGGCAATAAATACCTGATTGTTATATAATTTAATTGTTCCTTCGATTGATTCGTATTCTGTATTAATTTTAGGGAAGTAAAGAATACCTTTTAAGTTAAATGGATAATCCATATTTAAATGAATCCAGAATAAAGGTTCCTTATAGTCCATAAATACTTTATGATAAAAAGCTTTGTATTCTTCATCTGAACATTCATTAGGATGTTTAGTCCAAAGAGGAGTAGTGTCACTAATGCTTACAGGACGTTTTAATACTTTGGCTTTTTTCTTTTCAGGCTCAACTTCAACAGTTTCCTTTGTGCCGTCTTCGTTTTCTTTTTCTTCAGTTTTTGCAGGTTCTACAATATGTTCAACAACAGTATCTTTGTCTGTAACTTCTTCCTCTAAAATTGTTTCGTATTCAGGTTCCTTAGTTGGATCTGATAAGAAAATTTCTATAGGCATAAATGAGCAGTATTTATTTAAAACTTCTTCAGCTCGATATAAGTTACAGAACTCAACGCTGTCTTCATTTAAATAAAGAGTAATTTCTGTACCTCTTGTAGTTTTGTCTGAATCAGACATTGTAAAGTCCATGCCGTCTTCACAATCCCAAAGAACAGCCTTAGCACCATCTTTGTATGATAAAGTGTTAATTGTTACTCTGTCAGCAACCATAAAGGCAGAGTAGAAACCTAAACCAAAATGACCGATAATCTGGTCTTCAGATGTTTTATCTTTGTACTGCTCTAAAAAGGCTTCAGCACCTGAAAAAGCAATCTGGTTAATGTATTCGTCAACTTCATCTTCAGTCATACCGATACCATTATCAATGAATGTAAGAGTTTTTAGTTCAGGGTTTGCTAATACCTGTATTTTGAATTCTTCATCGCTAGGGACGTTAGCTTCGCCAATCATGTCTAACTTCTTTAATTTAGTGATAGCATCACATCCATTAGAAACCAATTCTCTAAAGAAAATATCGTGGTCTGAATATAACCATTTCTTTATAATTGGAAAAATATTTTCGCTGTTAATTGATAAACTTCCGTTTTTTGCCATAACAAAATCACTCCTTTAAATTAATTATTTTAAAATAAGTAGTCTTAAAATAATAAAACTACTGTAGAAAATTAAATTTTGTATTTATACATTGATTTTTTATCAACAAAATTAATTTTAACGCACAAAAAACAAAAGTCAATAAAAAATTAGCACTCTACAGAGAAGAGTGCTAAAAATTTACTATTTGTTCATATTTTAATAAAAAATCATTAAAACTTATAGTAAATCACAGTTAAAATGTTCGCTAAGGAAGTTGCTGATAGTCTTATCCCAATATTTATCAAGGGTTTTGTCCATGGTGAAAGTGTTAATTGAAGTTCCTGTTATAATATGTAGGGAGTTGTCTTCGAACATAACATGTATGTATAGCCCACCAATTTCACTTTCAGATATAGCCATCTGGGATTTCATTAAAATATCAGAATATTTAGTTTTGGATAATGCAAAAACAAGTTTCATCTTGCTGGGAACTTTGTGTCCTTTTATCATTTCGAAGAATATGTGCTTAATGTCCCTCCAATATACAAATTCATCAGGAATTGCTTCCAGCTCATCAGCATTGTAAAACTTTTGATTAATACGTCCGTTAATTGCAAAAGTATTAGACGTATCAACTTCGCCTTCGCAAAGTAAAAAACTGTCAAAAGCATTGCCAATTAATAGTTTTTGCATAAAATTATTTATATCATTTATTTTTAAACTTATCATAATGTATATTATAACAAAGTAAATTTATATGTTCAATGAATAATAGTTAGTAATTGCTAATTGCAATAATGTTTATTTTAGATTATAATAAATGACAGTTTTGATGTGAATTAACTACATTATATAAATATAGTTGAATGATACATTTATTGATTTATTATCAATATGCTTCTGTAGCTCAGTTGGTAGAGCAATTGCCTCGTAAGCAATGGGTCACGCGTTCGAGTCGCGCCAGAAGCTTTGAAAAGGAGAAACTTCATGAAAGATGGTGTAAAAATATTCGGATTAAGGTCTGCAAAGGCGTATAAAATGATTCCGGCACTTTTGTATTATGCTGCCATGGCTTATTTTATTGGCGCATCTATTGTAGGAGAATTACTTCATTATAAGTTTGAAACAATAGATTATATATTAATGATTGAAAAATATCTGTTCTTTGCAATTTTATTTTTTAGTCCGTTGCTTTTTTTATCAGACTTTAAATATCGAGAAAAGTTGCCTTTTTTTAAGAAGCATACATTTGGTTCTTCTTTGTCAGGAATGATAATTGTATGGATGTTTTGTTACTTTATGGCTCAGGTGTGCATTATGAATATGTCCGATACATGGGTACAAAGTAGAGATGTATATACTAAGCAGATACAACTTGAAAGAGAAGAAAATATAAAAAAGAATAAGGCGAAAGAGTCAGTTACTGAAACGGTTACCGTTGTAGAAACTACCATTTCGGCACAGTCCGATAATTAATTAGTTAACAATTTATTTTAATTATATAGAGAGGATAGAAAAATGATTAAATTAGACAAAAAGTTAAAAGTAGGCGTACTTGGAGCAACAGGTATGGTAGGACAGAGATTTATTACTTTATTAGATAACCATCCATGGTTTGAAGTTGTTACATTAGCAGCTAGTCCACGTTCTGCTGGAAAAACTTATGAAGAAGCAGTTGGTGACAGATGGAAAATGACTGTTCCAATGCCTGAAAAAGTTAAGAAAATGATTGTACACAATGTAAATGAAGTTGAAGCAGTTGCTGAAACTGTTGATTTTGTTTTCAGTGCAGTTGATATGACAAAGGAAGAAATTAAGAAAATAGAAGAAGATTACGCAAAAACTGAAACACCTGTTGTTTCAAATAACAGCGCACACAGATGGACACCTGATGTTCCTATGGTTGTTCCTGAAATTAACCCTGAACATTATGAAGTAATTGAGTCACAGAAGAAGAGACTTGGAACAAAGAAAGGCTTCGTTGCAGTAAAACCTAACTGTTCAATTCAGAGTTATGCTCCTGTACTTACAGCTTGGAAGAAATTTGAACCAACAGAAGTTGTTGCAACAACATACCAGGCAATTTCAGGTGCAGGAAAGACATTTAAAGACTGGCCTGAAATGGTAGGAAATATTATTCCTTTTATTGGTGGTGAAGAAGAAAAGTCAGAACAGGAACCACTTAGACTTTGGGGTAAAGTTGAAAACGGAGAAATCGTTAAGGCTACATCACCTGTTATTACAACACAGTGCATCAGAGTACCTGTTTTAGATGGACATACAGCAGCTGTATTTGTTAAGTTTGCTAAGAAGCCAACTAAGGAACAGCTTATTGAAGCATTAGAAAACTTCAGTGGCGAACCACAGAAATTAGAACTTCCAAGTGCTCCAAAGCAGTTTATCCAGTACTTAGAAGAAGATAACAGACCACAGGTTTCATTAGATGTTAATTTTGAAAACGGTATGGGCGTATCTGTAGGACGTTTAAGAGAAGATACAGTATATGACTACAAGTTTGTAGGCTTATCACATAATACTCTTAGAGGCGCTGCAGGTGGAGCTGTTTTATCAGCAGAGCTTTTAGTTGCAAAAGGATATATTGAAGCAAAATAATATAGATTCTTAGAAAATCATTTAAGAGAAATATGAAAGATAGAAGTATTTTGGTATGAGATAAATATATCAGAATGCTTCTATTTTTTTATGTATAATTAATTGTGAGTTTAATATAGAAGGGTGAATTTTTAAATTCACATTACGATTTTCGTCAAAATAACTGAAAATTAAATCCTTCTAATACAGCAAACAAAGGAATTACATGGAAATCAGAGCATTCTCAATGAATGGAAAGACAAAAGTGTATGGTGCATATTCTTCAGCAAAGAAAGTTAAAATTAAATAATAAAATATAATTTTTACAAAAACTATGGACTGTCGGTTAAATTGTCGGCAGTTCGTAGTTCTTGTATTTTTTTTGTTAAATTTAAATTAAAGTATGGACTATTTTGTTATTTTATGAGAGAATAAAAACAAGTGTGGGTAATACTATCAACCCACAGGGCAAGCAGAAGTAATTCTAATATTACAACTGCAATAACATGGAAATATTCCATAGTTTATATTTCGAAAGGAGTATTTATTCAAATGATTTATTCAAAAGAAGTTGAAATGATGTGCCCAGTAGCTAAGGGTGCAAAGCATGAACCTGCTCCAATTCCAGAAGAAGGAAAATGGGTTCACTCAAAAGAAATCAAAGATATTTCAGGTTTTACACATGGTGTTGGCTGGTGTGCTCCACAGCAGGGTGCTTGTAAGCTTACATTAAATGTTAAAGAAGGTATCATTGAAGAAGCATTAATCGAAACAATTGGATGTTCAGGTATGACACATTCAGCAGCTATGGCAGCTGAAATCCTTCAGGGAAAGACAATTCTTGAAGCTTTAAACACTGACTTAGTATGTGATGCTATCAACACAGCTATGAGAGAATTATTCTTACAGATTGTTTATGGTAGAACGCAGAGTGCTTTCTCAGATGATGGTTTAGTAGTAGGTGCCGGACTTGAAGATTTAGGAAAAGGTCTTCGTTCACAGGTTGGTACAATGTACGCTACAAAGGCAAAAGGTGTTAGATACCTTGAAATGGCAGAAGGTTATGTTACAGGTATCGCTCTTGATGCTGATAATGAAGTTATTGGTTACCAGTTTGTTAGCTTAGGAAAGATGACAGACTTTATCAAAAATGGTGATGATCCTACAACAGCTTGGGAAAAGGCAAAAGGTCAGTATGGTCGTGTTGATGACGCTGTTAAGATTATCGACCCAAGAAAGGAATAGGAGGTAACAACAATGGCATTATTTGAATCATATGAAAGAAGAATTGATCAGATTAATTCTGTTTTAAATAGTTATGGTATTGCTTCTATTGAAGAAGCTGAAAAGATTACAAAGGACGCTGGGCTTAATGTATATGATATGATTAAGGGAATTCAGCCAATTTGTTTTGAAAATGCATGCTGGGCTTACACTGTAGGTGCTGCAATTGCTATTAAGAAAGGTTGTAGAAGGGCTGCTGACGCTGCTGCTGCAATTGGTGAAGGTCTTCAGGCTTTCTGTATTCCAGGTTCTGTTGCTGACCACAGAAAAGTAGGTTTAGGACATGGTAACCTTGGAAAGATGTTACTTGAAGAAGAAACAGAATGTTTTGCTTTCCTTGCAGGACACGAATCATTCGCTGCTGCTGAAGGTGCTATCGGTATCGCTGAAAAGGCTAACAAGGTTCGTAAGAAACCTTTAAGAGTTATCTTAAACGGTCTTGGAAAAGATGCAGCTCAGATTATTTCAAGAATCAACGGTTTCACATATGTTGAAACAAAGTATGATTATAAAGAAGCAAAATTAAACATCGTATACGAAAAGGCTTACTCAGATGGTCTTCGTGCAACAGTTAAGTGCTACGGTGCTGATGATGTTCAGGAAGGTGTTGCAATCATGCATCACGAAAACGTTGGTGTATCTATTACAGGTAACTCAACTAACCCTACAAGATTCCAGCATCCAGTTGCAGGTACATACAAGAAAGAATGTATCGAACAGGGTAAGAAGTACTTCTCAGTAGCATCAGGTGGTGGTACAGGACGTACACTTCATCCAGATAACATGGCTGCAGGTCCTGCTTCATATGGTATGACAGATACATTAGGACGTATGCACTCAGATGCACAGTTCGCAGGTTCATCATCAGTACCAGCTCACGTAGAAATGATGGGCTTAATCGGTGCTGGAAACAACCCAATGGTTGGTATGACAGTTGCTGTTGCAGTTAGTGTACAGCAGGCTGCTGATGAAGGTAAGTTTTAGTTAGAATAGTCCATAAATAAAGGGTTTCTAGCAAATCAACATAAATAATGTTTATTATTAGAGGTATCTTCGGATACCTCTTTTTTTGTTATCTTTTACAAGTGGTAAAATGATGCTATAATTACTAATAAACATTTTAAAAGATGAAACTAGATACTATTTAAATACAAGGAGTAAAAAAAATGAAATGTCCTTATTGTAATTCAAAAATGGAGAAAGGTGAAATAAATCAAGACAGATATCCTTTGAAATGGAAATCTGAAAATCGTAGTGTGAAAAGTGTAAAACTTACCAGTTTACTAACAAAAACATATGTTGAAGCATATATGTGTAGAGAGTGTAACAAGATTATAATTGATATTAATGAAAATTAATATATAATCCGACAATGTTAAATGAACAAGGTGATAATATTATTTTTTTTCTATGAAGAATATAAAAGAATGAAATCTAGAATTGAACTTTAGGAAATTCTTGCAGAAGCCGAGAATGACGTAAATAATAAAAGAACAGCACCAATAGCTGAAACATTTGATGATTTAAGACAGATGTTGCAGAAAAGTAAAAGCATCTAGCTATTGTTAGATGCTTTTTGAGTATACTTTAATATTTGTTAAATTATACAGATTTTTTTTACAATTTGTAATTCATATCCCAATGTAAGAACCCCTATAAAATTCTGAAACCTCTATAAAAATGACACTTTACACCTATAATAGCAATTTACTATCATAATAAACAGGGCATTATGCTATTAATAAAAAACGGAGGGAAGTAAAATGGTTAAGCTAAAGAAACTATGTGCTATTGTTTTGGTGATTGTTTTGGCATTTTCTGTTACACCTGACAGTGTTTTTGCAGCAAAAAAAGCAAAAATTAGCAAAACAAAGGCAACAATTTATGTTGGCAAAACAATTAAATTGAAAGTGAAAAATAATAAGAAAAAGGTTAAGTGGTCAACATCAAACAAGAAAGTAGCAAAGGTAAGTAAAAAAGGTAAAGTAAAAGGAATTAAGGCAGGAAAAGCAACAATTACCGCTAAAGTTGGTAAGAAAGCTTATAAGTGCAAAATCACAGTAAAGAAAAAGACAAACAAAAAATCTAATATCAAGAAGCCTGTTATTAAGCCAGCAGAGTCTGAGACTACAGTTGAACCTACAACAAAATCGGAGCAGACTACAACAACAGTTCCGGAAACAACAACTTCTGAACCTACAACAAAACCGGAACAGCCTACAATTGATGAGGCAAAGCTTAATGAAAAAGATAAAAACGCTTTAAAGAATATAATTGATAATATCAAATCAAATGGTGTAGATGTTAGCGACAATATGGGTGATAGTGATTACACATGGGATGAAAGTGGCAATCTGGTTGGTATAGATTGGACAGACAAAGAGTTAAAGGGCACATTAGATTTATCAGGTTTAGATTCCCTTAAAGACGTTAATTGTAACAATAATCAGTTGACAGATATTAAGGTTTCAGGAAATGCAAGTTTAGAAGAACTATCTTGTGATTCTAACAAATTAGAAAAATTAGATGTTTCAAACAATGAAAATTTAAAAGAGTTATCCTGTTCAAATAATGAAATTACAGATTTGAAAATTTCAGGAAACAAGAATTTATCAAAATTAAGCTGTGGTGACAACAAAATAGAAACTCTTGATATTACTGACAGTGAGAATTTAACAGAGTTTTATTGTTATAATAACCAGATTACAACCCTTAACATAGGTAATCTTGTGAAATTAACTCATTTGTATTGTAACAATAATAAATTGGCAGCGTTGGATATTTCAAATAATAAGCAGTTAGAGTACATTGATTTAGGCAATAATAATTTAACAGTTTTAGATGTTACAAACAATGAAAAATTGACAAAGTTAGTCTGCTACAATAATCAGTTAAATCAAATTGATTTGTCAAAGAATGGAGAGTTGGCAATGCTTGTTATAAATGACAATCAATTAACTAATTTACATTTGAGCAATAATAGTAATTTAACAGAGGTTTATTGTTACAACAACCAGCTGACAAATATTAATGTTTCAAATAGCAAGGACTTAACAACTTTATATTGTAATAACAATAAATTAAGCTCAATTGATGTAACTAACAATACTAAATTAGAAATTTTTAAATATGATGAAGGTGTAGACATTATTGGATACACTAAATAATTACATAATTTAAGATACAGCAAATAATTGCATAATTTTAGATACACTAAATAATTATATAATATAAATAGTAAAAGCCGATGACAGTATGTGTACCGACCCCCAAAAGTTAGACCTAAAAATCTAACGATTGGAGGTCGGTACAGTATGAATCGGCTTTTGTTATTTATTTAAATAATACAATTTTATCTCCGGGAAGAAGCATGGTTTCACCGTCAGGAATTAAATTTTCGCTGCCACGTTTAATTAGAGCAATCAAAACATTATTAGGTAGATTCAATGTTTAAATTTTTTTATTACTCCATTTATTAGAATTCGTAATTAATATTTCCATTAGATTCTCATTGCCTGATGGTTCGTAAGATGGCACGCTTAGTATAACGCTATCCTGTACACAGATTACAGTATCTCCATTTGGAACAATAGTATCGCCGGCACGTTTTATCATTATAGCCAAAGAATTGGTTGGCATATGTACATCACTTATTTTTTTGCCAATCCAATTATGACCTTCAGGAATAAAAAATCTCATTAAGGTAATGGAAGACTCTTCCTGATAGTCGTTGAAGGTTTTTCTTACATCTTCCCTGTTGTCCACCATATTTAGTTTATTTGCTACCAAAGGAAGCAAGCTTCCCTGAATTGACACAGAAAAGAGAGCAACCATGAAAACTATATGAAAAATATCAAAAGATATATCCCGACTATTCGCAACAACCATTATTGAGAATACAATGGAAGCTGCACCTCTTAAACCGGCAAAGGAAATTAACATACACTGATTTAACTTACATTTAAAAGGTTTTAAAACTGCAAAAACTGCTATAGGTCTGGCAATTAAAGTAATAAAAAGTGCTATTAAAAGAGCAGGAATAACTATTTGTGGGAAATTATGTGGGAATGACAGTAGCCCTAACAAAAAGAAAATAAGTATTTGAGCTAGACCTGTTATACCATCAAAAAAGTGTATGAGGATTTTTTTGTTTTCGATTTTTGCATTTCCTAAAATAATTCCAAGTAAATAGACACTTAAAAATCCGTTGCCGTTTACCAATAGAGATATGCCTAATGTAAAAGCAATAATACTTATAATAAATACAGCATAGAAATTTTTTGAGACAAAATTAGTTTTTGACAAAATATATATGGCAAATATAGAAGTGCCAACACCAATTAAAATACCAAAAATAAGTTGTGAAAATAATAAACTTGGAATTTTAGATAATCCATTAGAATTAAGCAAAGTTATGCCTATTGTTAAAACCACCGTAAAACATTATAAAACTAAGAGCCACTGTACAAATCCCTTCAACTACAGTGTAATTAGAAAACTGAATTTTAAATAACCCATCGCAACCAAACAACATTCCTATTCCCATAAAAAGAATAAGTGCCGGTAAGCCAAAACACCCTGAAAATTTATCTGCTAAAATACATAGAAATAGAATTATGGCTACAAAAATAATGTAAATTGTCAAATTATCTCCCCCTTATATTTTTTAGTTTTCAATATACTATCATAAATTTTACATTTAAAGTTTCTATTGGGAAATTTGTTAAATAAATTAAGTCAATGCAAAACTAAACAAAGTAAAAATATGCAAAAAACAAAGTTTTTATGCTAAAATGTTATAGGAAAATATCAGAAAATACTGAAATATTAAAAAATACTGAAATATAAAAAAGTAAATAAGAATCATATAGAAAAATAGCACAAATAATTATATGAAAAATAAAACGAGGAATTAATACATGAAAAAAATTACAATTGGAATTGTGGCTCACGTAGATGGTGGAAAAACAACATTGTCGGAGGCACTTTTATATACAACAGGAAAAATCCGCAAGCTTGGAAGAGTAGACCATAAGGACGCGTATCTTGATACATTTCAAATGGAACGTGACAGAGGGATTACTATTTTTTCTAAGCAGGCAGTTATGGAATACAAAGACATGAGACTGGTTCTCCTTGATACACCGGGGCATGTGGACTTTTCAGCGGAAATGGAGAGAACTTTATCTGTTCTTGATTATGCAGTTTTAGTTGTTAGTGGAAGCGAGGGTGTTCAGGGACATACTGAAACCTTATGGAAATTATTGGACAAGTATCAAGTGCCTACCTTTATTTTTGTAAACAAGATGGACATGCCAAATGTAAGTGGAGATTTTCTTTTGCACGAGTTAAAAGATAAATTTGGAGATGAAATTGTAAGATTTCCAATAGGTGTGGGAACATACGAAGACATAGCAATGTGCAATGAAGATTTGCTGGAAGATTACATGAATGGAGTGGAATTTACAGACAATACTATATCTGAGCTTGTTTGTAACAGAGAGTTGTTTCCATGCTATTTTGGCTCGGCCCTGCAACTTGACGGTATAGAGCAGTTGATGGAAGGCTTATATAGTTACACTTATGAGCCTATATATAATGAAAGCTTTGGGGCAAAAATTTATAAAATAACCAAAGACAACAATAATAACAGACTTACCCACATGAAGATAACAGGTGGTAGTTTAAAGGTAAAGGATCTTTTGACAGGGCAAAACGGTGCAAAAGAGTGGAGTGAAAAAGTAAATGAAATTCGTGTTTACTCAGGAGAAAAATATGACGCAATAGGAGAGGCTTTACCGGGTGATATTGTTGCCGTTACAGGTCTTAATGAAACATATCAGGGAGAGGGATTAGGCTTTGAACATGAGTTTATTGAACCAAGTCTTATACCCGTATTGGCTTATAAAATAATAGTACCAAGTGGAATAAACATTAATCAGGTTTATAAACAGCTTAAGGAAATTGAGGAAGAAGAGCCAACTTTAAAAATCACTTGGAATGAAGAAAAACAGGAATTAACAGCTAATGTAATGGGAGCAATTCAAATAGAGGTTCTGAAAAATATAGTAAAAGAGCGTTTCGACTTAGACATAGAATTTGGTGCCGGCAGTATTTTGTATAAAGAAACAATTATGGAAGCTGTAGAGGGAATTGGTCATTTTGAACCACTGAAGCATTATGCAGAAGTACATCTTCTATTAGAGCCGGGACTTCCAGGTAGTGGTTTAGCCTTTAACACAGCCGTAAGTGAAAATTTATTAAGTAAAAACTGGCAAAGATTAATTCTTACACATTTACAGGAAAAGAATCATAGAGGTGTTTTAACAGGTTCACCAATAACAGATATTTCCATTACTTTAATAGGTGGAAAAGCTCATTTAAAACACACAGAAGGTGGCGATTTCAGACAGGCAACTTACAGGGCTGTGAGACAGGGCTTAAAGAAGGCAAAATCAGTTTTGTTAGAACCATATTATGATTTTGTTTTAACAGTTCCACAGGAGAATGTAGGTAAAGCCATGACTGATATTAGCAATATGGAAGGCAACGTAAATCCCCCTGAAACCAAGGGAGATAAGTGTATTCTTACAGGTTATGGACCGGTATCTACAATGTGGAACTATATAAATGATGTAAATGAATATACTCATGGTTTAGGTTCTTTAACATTGAAATTTAAAGGTTATGCACCATGTCATAATGCAGATGAAGCAATTGAAAACATAGGCTATGATAGTGAAAGTGACTTGGCAAATCCTACAGGTTCAGTCTTTTGTGCCCATGGTGCAGGTTTTAATGTGCCTTGGAATGAAGTTGAAAATTACATGCACGTAAAATCTTCAATTAACTTAAATGACGTTTTAGATGAAAGTAATCAGGTAGAAGATAACGTCAAAGTAAATGTTACACACAGGAAAAAGTCAGATTCCTATGCAACTGATAAGGAATTAGAGGCTATTTTCGAGAAAACTTTTGGGCCGATTAAACGTAAAAAATATTCAGAAACCAAAGTTAAAACATACAATAAACATACAAAAAAATATAAGGGCAAGGAAAATAATAATTTGCCTGAATGTGTTTTGGTTGACGGCTATAATATTATTTTTGCATGGGATGAACTGAAAAATATTGCCTCGAAAAACATAGATGGTGCCAGAGACAGACTCCTTGATATTATGTCAAACTATCAGGGCTATAAGGATAATACGGTTATTGTTGTATTTGACGCATATAATGTGAACAGACACAAGGAAACAGTTTATAAACATAATAATGTTTATGTTATCTTTACAAAAGCTGCTGAAACTGCAGATATGTATATTGCGAAAACTACCCATAAAATGGCTAATAAATACAGGGTTACAGTTGCAACTTCTGATGCCTTAGAACAGTTAATTATTATGGGGCATGGCGCCCTTAGAATGTCAGCTATGAATTTTAAGGAAGAAGTAGACTTGGTAAATAAGAAGATTTCTGAGAGCATTAATAAAGAATCAAAGTTAGACAATTATTTGCTGAAAGACATTAATATTGATTAAGTAAAGTTATAGTGATTAAGTAAAGTTTGACAAAAGAGATAAATCACCGATTTTGGATTGATTTATCTCTTTATATTTTAATAAGAAAAGACTTTAGAATTTCTTATTAAAAAGTTCAACTAGGAACGCATGCTCCCACGAAATGAAAATAGTTACGCGGCAACATGCATTACGGCTGCATACTATATTTTCGTAACCAGTAGCCAATTTGTAGAACGTAAGCAAGCATCTGTGGACCTGCCATTAACTGACCGTACCAAGGTTTGCCGTAGTCCTTTGGACTTTTAATGAAAGAAGAAAGCTTTTCTTTGTCAATAATATCACGAAGAGCTGAATTAGAATCAAACTCCTCCATTACCATTTGCCCTAAGAGTTTTTCGTAATTAGGATCATAGGTTTTAGGGTAAGGTGTTTTTTTCCTGTAAAGAATTTCGTTAGGTAGATATTTTTTTCCACATTCTACTAACAGACTTTTAGGCTGATTTTTGTAACATTTATATTCCCATGGAACATTGAATACATATTCAAGTATTCGGTAATCAGCAAAAGGAACTCTTGCCTCAAGACCTGAATACATGCTACATCTGTCCATTCGGTTAAGAAGTGTCATCATAAACCATTTAATATTAAGCCAAGTTACCTTTCGTCTTAAAGTTTCTGTTTCGTTTTCTTCTTCTAAAAATTCACATTCATTTACTGAATTTTGGTAGGCGGTTGCCACATATTCATCAATATTAAGCTCATTTATAAAATCATCTTTAAATAAAAAAGTTCGTGCAGACAAATCGTATGACCATGGGAAAGAATTTTGCTCAAGCATTTCTTTACGGTGAAACCAGGGATAGCCACCAAATATTTCGTCAGCACATTCACCGGTTAAGGTAACTTTACATTCTCTGGAAACAAGATTACAAAAATATAACATGGAAGATTCCACATCAGCCATACAAGGCATATCTCTGGCATCAACTGCTTTAAAAAGACATTCTATCTGATTCTTATTATTACATTCTAAATAGTGGTGTTTACTGTGAAGATAGTCCTTCATAATATCCACATAAGGTCTGTCTCTTGTTGTTTGGAAAGAATTTGCCTTGAAATTAATGTTGTTGTCTACAAAATCAAATGAGTAAGTAGCAAGGCTTTTTTCACCAAGATGTTTACTTACAATAGAAGAAACTAAGCTGGAGTCCAAGCCACCTGACAAAAAAGTACAAATAGGTATATCAGAAACCATTTGATTTTTTATACTGTCTTCTATTAAAAAGTTTGTATGCATAACAGTGGCATTGTAGTCATCCTTATGGATTTTGCTTCTAAGTTTCCAGTAACAATAATCTTCAAGAATAATCTTTTTATCTGGTGTTAAATTTATGGTTAAATAATGTCCTGATAATACCTCATGTATATTTTCAAAAACACCATTGCCCGGAGTATGAGCCGGACCTAAACCGATAATCTCACACCAACTGCTTTTATTTAAACGGGGTGTGATACCATAGGCGAAAATCCCTTTTATTTCTGATGAAAAAACAAACTGAGAACCGTCAAAATAATAGAATAATGGCTTAACACCAACATGATCTCTTACAATGGTTAGTTTATTGTTTTCATATATTGCAAAGGCGAAAATGCCGTTTAATTCTTTGAAAATCTTGGGCCCAAATACAAGATAGCAGTAAAGAATTATTTCGGTATCGCTAGTTGTTCTTAAGTCAATGTCATAAGCAGCCAGTTTATTTTTTAATTGATCAGTGTTATAGATTTCTCCGTTATAAGCTATGGTTGCACGTTTTCCGTTATATTTTCTCGTCATAGGCTGGGCACCACCTTTAATATCACGAATGGATAAACGGGTATGAGCCAAACCGCAAAAACCTTCCATAAATATTTCATCATCATTAGGACCTCTATGTTTGATGGAGTCCCTCATGTTTTTTAGCTTACCTGTGAGAAGCTTGTAAGAATAGTCTTTAAAAACATTATGCTTTAGTTGATAAAAACCAGCAATACCGCACATATAATTCTCCCTTTTTATAAAATAGTAACATGTGGACTTTTGATAACAGGCTGGATTTGGCGTCCAATTAATGCCTTTTCAATTGTGTCTTCAATTAAGTCCACATGCGCAATCATTGAATTTGGTTTCTTTATATAATCATCCTGGCCAAAAGGCACAAAATAAATATTTTTCGTATTTAATAATATTCCTATGTTTTTCAAATTCATACCAAGAGCATCGTTAGTGCTTAAGAAAATAACTAAAGGTCTGTTGTTTCTAAGATGTGCTTTAGCTGCCATTAAAACCGGTGTATCGCTAATACCGTTTGCAAGTTTTGATAGTGTATTACCGGTACAAGGGGCAATTACAAGTATATCAAGCATTGATTTTGGTCCGATTGGTTCGGCAGCGGGGATGGTTGTAATTGGTTCTTTATTGCTGATTTCTTTTGCAAGTTTAAGAAAATCCTTTGATTTTCCAAAGCGGGTGTCTGTAGTTGAAGCGTTATCAGAAAAAATTGTAAAAATATTGGCTTTAGTGTCGGCAAGCCTTCTAAGTTCTTCAAAAACTTTTTTGTAAGTGCAGTAAGAACCGGTAATACCTATACCAATGTTTTTACCAACAAAGTTATGACTCATTTATCTCAGTCCTTTCTAAATATGAAATAATGCTTTTTGCAATTAATTCCCCGGCATTCTTTGACGCTGTAACACCTGGAATGCCAGGGCATGTAATTAAAGATAAATGATTTTTACATGCTAAATCTTTATTAAACCCAAAAGGCTGAGAAGAAACATCGAAAAGAACGGTGTTTTTTGAAAGTAAAGAGTAATGTTTATCTGAAAGTATAGGCTGTGGAACTGTATTTATTATTATGTCAAATTTATTTAGATGTGTATCAAAATCCTCTAATTGTACAGTTTTAAAACCATTAGCCCTAGCACCAATTAAGTGAATTTCCGTATGGTCATAAAAGGTGACTTTGCCACCTAAGGCATTTAATTTTTTGCCAATATTTGTACCACAGTTACCGTAACCTAGAACAAGAATTTCGGAATTCTCAATGGCAAAATCAGTATTTTTTATGATATGCATTATTAGTCCTTCAGCCGTTAAAATAGCATTTTTCCAAACTATATCATCTAATTGAAGTGTGTCTACGAATTTGATGCTGGTTATTTTTTTACAGGCTGTAGGAATATTTCCACCAAAAACAATTTGGTTCGGTTTTAAAAGTGATAAAAATGTTCTTAGTGGAAAGCTGGAGTAAAAGTCACAGTTAATGAATTTTTTGTTTTTGCAAAAAGGAGTAGAACATACAAGTATATCATCGTTATTAAAATCCATTGTACTTTTTAAATAGGCGTTATAGCCATGAGTTTTAAGGTAATTTAAAATATACTTTTGACGTTTGTCACCGGATAAAACAGCAATAGGTTTCATATTCACCTCCATGGTATAAACTATGCAGATTAAAAAATAAAGTGAAAAAAATATAAAAATGTTGTATTATAAAGCAAAGAAAATTGATAATGGAGATAAATTATGGACGAGAAGATTGAACAGTGGAAGAAAGAATTTGAACTAAAGGATTTGAAACTTGTAGGTTACCGAGGTGGTTTTCCTATGATTGAATTCGAAAAAAACAAGTTAAAAAAGGACAATAAAAGGGAAATAGATAAAATTGTCAGAAGGGCAGAAATGTCAGCTGGTATGGAATTGGGAGTAGGTCTTAACTTTAGAAAAACAGCTTTTGTAATAATTAATGAAAATACGGTTGTTGTATGTGGTTATGAGACAATTATTCAGAGAATTTTAGAAAATATATTATAAAATCCATATTTACAAAATGTAATAAATAAAGTACAAAAAACGTCAAAAAAGTTAAAAAGAGAAAAGAGTTTGTAATAAAAATGTAATATTTTATTGACAAACTGTAACAAATGCTGTAATATACTCCTTGCGCAACCAAATTGCGCAGAAAAGGAGTTATATTATGAACAGAGTAAAAGTTGTTACTTGTACAGCACTTATAATATTTAGTTTGGCAATTGTAGCAATACAGGCACCGACATTAACAGGTAATAAAAGTGATAAGCAGGCAAATAACCATACTGAAGTAATTACACAGAACGAAGAGGGGAAAGTTGTTAAAGAATTAAATGAAAACTCAAAACTTTCTGCAAATTTCTTAAACACACAAGAAACAAAACTATTTTTAAATACACAGGAAACAGAAAAGGTTATTATTTCACCAAATACAGGTGTTAGCAAACAGACAGCTACTAAAGCACAGGCGAAGAAAGCTAAAAAGGCTAAAAAACTTAAAGCAAAGAGAGCTAAGGCTAATAGATTAAAAGCTAAGAAGGCTAAGAAGCTTAAAGCAAAGAAAAAGGTAACAAAGAAGAAAACAAAATTAAGAAGTTTAGGTACTTTTAAAATTACAGGTTACTGCCCATGTTCATCATGTTGCGGTAAGAGCAATGGTATTACTGCATCAGGTAAGAGAGCAACAGCAGGCAGAACAATTGCCGCTGATACATCAAAGTTACCAATGGGAACAAAGGTAGTTATTAACGGTCATACTTACACTGTTGAAGATGTAGGTGGTGGAGTAAGAGGGAATCATATTGATATGTTCTTCAGCTCACATTCAGCTGCATTACAGTGGGGCGTTAGATACGTAGAAGTATTTGTTGCAAGATAGAACACTAAATATATAATTATAAAAAGTTTATTTTTACATTGAATACATAATTAACTGTTGAGTGAGTATTTTCTCAAATTTCGGTTAAATTAGTAAACAAGGTGAAGATAAACTTTTTATTATGCACAGCCCATTTATTCTTGAAAACATATTGTATTTAGTGTATAATTTTCTACACTATGGGTTAAAAACAATTATATTCTAATTAATTACATATTTTATTAAATGGATATGATGAAGTAATAATACTGGAGGCAAAAATGGATAAGGAACACATTAATACAGAAAATAATGAAAAAGTTGAGTCAAGAAACTTCATTGAAATGATTATTGACAAAGATTTAGAAGAAGGAAGATTCGACCATGTTCAGACAAGATTTCCACCTGAACCAAATGGATATCTTCATATAGGACATGCTAAATCAATATTATTAAATTACGGATTAGCAAAAGAATATAACGGAAAGTTTAATATGAGATTTGATGACACAAACCCTACAAAAGAGAAGGAAGAGTTTGTTGAATCAATATTAAAAGATATAAAGTGGTTAGGTGCAGATTGGGAAGACAGACTATTTTTTGCGTCAAATTATTTTGAACAAATGTATGAAGCTGCAGTTAAGCTTATAAAAAAAGGCAAGGCTTATGTTTGTGATTTGTCACCTGAAGAAATTAGAGAATACAGAGGTACTTTAACAGAACCCGGTAAGGACAGCCCTTACAGAGACAGAACTGTCGAAGAGAATCTTGAACTGTTTGAAAACATGAAGAACGGTGTATATAAAGATGGTGAAAAAGTATTAAGAGCCAAAATTGACATGGCAAGCCCTAATATTAATATGAGAGATCCTATTATTTATAGGGTTGCTCACATGACACACCATAACACAGGAGATAAATGGTGCATTTATCCTATGTATGATTTTGCTCATCCAATTGAAGATGCAATCGAAGGGGTTACTCATTCAATTTGTACATTGGAATTCGAAGACCATAGACCATTATATGACTGGGTAGTAAGAGAATTAGAGTATCCAAATCCACCTAGACAGATTGAGTTTGCTAAGTTATATGTTACAAATGTTGTAACAGGTAAGAGATATATTAAACAGTTAGTTGAAGATGGAATTGTTGACGGTTGGGATGATCCAAGACTTGTTTCTATTGCAGCTTTGCGTAGAAGAGGTTTTACACCTGAATCAATTAAGATGTTTGTTGAATTATGTGGTATTTCAAAGAGTAACAGCTCAGTTGACTATGCAATGTTAGAATACTGCATCAGAGAAGATTTAAAAGCTAAGAAACCAAGATTAATGGCTGTTTTAGATCCAATTAAAGTTATAATTGACAACTATCCTGAAGATCAGGTTGAATGGTTTGACGTTGCAAATAATGTTGAATGTCCTGAACTTGGAACAAGAAAAGTACCATTCTGTAAGGAAATTTATATTGACCGCGATGATTTTATGGAAGAGCCACCTAAGAAATATTTTAGATTATTCCCTGGTAATGAAGTAAGATTAATGAATGCTTACTTTGTTAAATGTGTGGATTACAAGAAGGATGAGAACGGTAAGGTAACAGAAATACATGTAACTTACGATCCTGAAACAAGAAGTGGCAGTGGATTTACAGGTAGAAAAGTAAAAGGAACTATCCATTGGGTTTCAGCACGTCATGGTGTTAAGTCAGAAGTACGTCTTTATGAAAACATTGTTGATGAAGAAAAAGGTAAGTTAAATGAAGATGGAACTCTTAACTTAAATCCTAACTCAAAGACAGTATTAACAGATTGTTATGTTGAACCAAACATTGCAGATGTTAAGCCTGAAGATAAATTCCAGTTTGTAAGACAGGGATATTTCTGTGCAGATTTAAAAGACTATACAGCTGAGCATCCTGTATTTAACAGAATTGTATCACTTAAGAGCTCATTTAAGTTGCCAAAGAAATAGAATGGAATTGGTATTAAGATTAATATAAAAAGAATATAAATTAAAAAGAAGTTTTTATTAAGATAGATATTTGGAAAGCAAAAATCGTATATCAATAAAGACTTCTTTTTGTGTAATAGGAAAGGTTCCAAACTTTATATAAAAGTCTGAAACCTTAAAAAGTATCAAAAATAAAAAGAAAAAGCAGGTGAATCTAAAAACAAATTTTCTAATTATGTTTTATAGATCATTTAATTCATCTGTAAGCAAATCATCATCTAAATCATCGCCATCAGAATCTTCTTCATATAAGTCGCCCTGTTCTTTTGAGTCAACTGTAACATCATCTTCAGTAACGAAATCGTCTTCTGTTACATCCTGATCAGTAAAGGCATCTTCCAAATCGTCTTCATCAAAAAGATTATCATCAATATCGTTGAGATGTGATGAAGAAGTAGAAGTCATCTTGTCGATTGTATTGTTAATTGTATCTGTTACTTTAGTTGCAACATTGCTAATCTTTTCTTTTGTAGCATCGATTTTATCTTCGCCAACTTTGCTTACAGCCATTTCGCGAAAATCTTTTGCCTTTTCACTTGCAATGTCAGCAGCTTCGTAAGCTTTTTCCTTTACCTGACTAGCTTTATCTTTAATAATATTAACATTGTCTTCTCCAAGCTTTTCAGATACGGTATCCTTAATCTTTTCAGAAGTGTCAATAATCTTATCTGCTGCACTATCAGCAAAATTCTTAACTTTTCGTTTGTTAATTGTAATTATAACCTTAGTAGAATCTCCGTTGTCATCAGTTGCAACATCAAATGCTTTTGAATCGTCAAAATCTTCAAAAATATCTTCGTCAATATCTTTTTCTTCCTTGCGTTTCTTCACATATAATGCACCACCAACAGCGGCTCCGGTAACTGCTGCTGTTCCAAATAATTTTTTTAAAAATCCCATATCTAAACCTCCAATTATTATTCTAAATATATTTGTATTAGTCGTTACAAATTTTCTTTAATTATAATACGAAACTGCTATAAAATAAAGTAAGAATATATATTTAGTATAAGCTTTTTTTCATGATATATTAATTGGCAAATGATTCTATTGAATCTGATAATTAAAAATGTTAGGCTAGTGTTATTATGAAATACAATAGGAGAAAAAAATGAGAATATACCAGCAAAAAAATAATACAATTATAGAGGGAATAAATGATTTTAATTTGGAACAGACTTTAGAATGTGGTCAGTGTTTTAGATTTTATAAGCAAAATGATAATGAATATGTAGTTGTTGCCTATGAGAAATTAATACATGTAAAACAGGAAGATGATAATTTGATTTTCTTCAATAATTCTATAGAAGAAGTCGAAAATATTTGGATTCATTATTTTGATTTAAAACGTGATTATGGAAAAATTAAAAATTTTTTATTGCGAAATGACAAAAAACTGGAACCTGCAATAAAGGAAAAATATGGCGTTAGAATTTTAAATCAACAGTTTCATGAAATGCTTATATCTTTTATTATTTCCCAAAATAAACAAATCCCCCATATTAAACAGCTTGTAAAAAAAATTAGCGAAAAATATGGAAATTATCTGGGTACTATAAACAATGAAAAATATTATTCATTCCCATCACCAAAGGTTCTTGGAACAATAACGGAAGAAAGATTTAGAGAAATGAAAACAGGTTTCAGGGCACCATATTTGGCTGATGCAGTGGAAAAACTTAGTAGTGGCTATTTATGTGAGAAAACTTTTAAGAATTTAAATGAAGAGCAGGCACGAAAAAAACTAATAGAAATTAAAGGTGTTGGTGAAAAGGTCGCCAATTGTGTAATGCTTTTCTCACTTGGCTACAGAGATGCTTTTCCAATTGATGTATGGATAAAAAGAATTATGGAGTCAGTTTATTTCAATGGTGAAGATACATCTAAGGAAAGGATTGCTGAATTTGCCAGAGAAAAATACGGAGAATACGGTGGCTATGCCCAACAATATTTATTCTGTTTTGGCAGAGATAACAAGGTAGGAAAATAAAAATGTAACAGTTTTGTTAATTTTTTATTATTTGGGTTGCATTTAATAAGAAAAGTGATAATATATGTATTAGTGATTAGCACTCATAATTAAAGAGTGCTAACAAAATATAAAAAAGCAGGTCTAGAACCTATGAATATAACATATGGAGGTAACAAAATGAAATTAGTACCATTAGCAGACAGAGTAGTATTAAAACAGTCTACTCCTGAAGAAAAAACAAAGTCAGGAATTATTTTAACAAGTCAGACACAGGAAAAACCACAGCAGGCAGAAGTTGTTGCAGTTGGTCCCGGTGGATTAGTTGATGGAAAAGAAGTAACAATGCATGTTAAAGTTGGGGATGTTGTTATCTTTTCAAAATATGCAGGCAATGAAGTTAAATTAGATGATGAAGAATACATTATTGTAAAACAGTCAGACATACTTGCAATAGTTGAATAATTTTTATAGGAGGCATTTATTATGGCAAAGGAAATTAAATATGGAGCAGAAGCAAGAAAGGCTCTTGAAGCAGGTGTAAATCAGTTAGCAGATACAGTAAAGGTAACACTTGGACCAAAAGGAAGAAACGTAGTTTTAGATAAATCATTTGGGGCACCACTTATTACAAACGATGGTGTAACAATTGCAAAAGAAGTTGAATTAGAAGATGCTTTTGAAAATATGGGAGCACAGATTGTAAAAGAAGTTGCAACAAAGACAAATGATGTTGCAGGTGATGGTACAACAACAGCTACAGTTTTAGCACAGGCAATGATTAACGCAGGTATGAAGAATTTAGCTGCAGGTGCTAACCCAATTATTCTTAGAAAAGGAATGAAGAAAGCTACAAATTGTGCAGTTGAAGCAATCGCTGACATGAGCAGTGTTGTAACAGGAAAAGAACAGATTGCAAAGGTTGCTGCAATTTCAGCAGGTGACGAAGAAGTTGGTAACATGGTTGCAGATGCAATGGAAAAAGTTTCAAACGACGGTGTTATTACAATTGAAGAGTCAAAGACAATGAAAACTGAACTTGATTTAGTTGAAGGTATGCAGTTTGACAGAGGATATATTTCAGCTTACATGGCAACAGATATGGAAAAGATGGAAGCAACATTAGAAGATCCTTATATTTTAATTACAGATAAGAAGATTTCTAACATTCAGGAAATCCTTCCTGTACTTGAACAGATTGTACAGTCTGGTGCAAAACTTTTAATTATTGCTGAAGATGTTGAAGGTGAAGCTCTTACAACACTTATCGTAAACAAGTTACGTGGTACATTTAATGTAGTAGCTGTTAAGGCACCTGGATATGGTGACAGACGTAAGGAAATGTTAAAAGATATTGCTATTTTAACAGGTGGTCAGGTTATTTCAGATGAACTTGGTTTATCTCTTGCAGAAACTAAAATTGAAGATTTAGGTAGAGCAAAATCTGTTAAGGTAACAAAAGAAAATACAATTATTGTTGATGGCCTTGGAGCATCAGAAGAAATCGAAGGAAGAGTTGGTCAGATTAAGGCTCAGCTTGAAGAAACAACATCGGATTTCGATAAAGAGAAATTACAGGAAAGACTTGCAAAATTAGCCGGTGGTGTTGCAGTAATAAGAGTAGGTGCTGCTACAGAACCAGAAATGCAGGAAAACAAGTTAAGAATGGAAGATGCTTTAAACGCAACAAGAGCAGCTGTAGAAGAAGGAATTATTGCAGGTGGCGGATCTGCTTATATCCACGCTTCAAAGAAAGTAGCAGAATTAGTTGATTCACTTGAAGGTGATGAAAAGACAGGAGCTTCAATTATTCTTAAGGCTCTTGAAGCGCCATTATTTACAATTTCAAAGAATGCAGGACTTGAAGGTTCAGTTATTGTAAATAAAGTAAGAGAATCTGAACCAGGAATAGGTTTTGATGCACTTAACGGAAAATACGTTAAGATGGTTGATGCCGGAATCCTTGATCCTGCTAAGGTTACAAGAAGCGCTTTACAGAACGCAACAAGTGTGGCAAGTACATTACTTACAACAGAATCCGTTGTTGCAAACATAAAAGAAGATGTTCCTGCTATGCCAGCTAACCCTGGTATGGGAATGGGCATGTAATTTGTGAAATTTGCCCCTGAAAATTTTAGGTCTGGAATTTTTATTAGAAATTGTACTAGTATTTTCGATTGCAGTGTGATATAATAATCAAAAATTATAAACCTTTACAACAAAAGGGGAGTAGTTGCATGTTTTACATGTTCTGGTTTTCGTCAGTACGTTCATAATTGAACCGGAGACCAGAGAACTAACAAGATTTAGTTGAACGAGACTTTTTGTGCATTATTTTTGATGCACAAAAATCTCGTTCTTTTTTATTTACAATGAATTCCAAGGGAATTCATTGTAAATAAAAAAGAAAAATGCAAATATTAGCAAGGAGGTTCCCATGGAAAATTATAAAAAAACAAAACAACAGCTAAAAGAACAATTTGGAACTCTAAATGGTCTAACATCAAAAGAAGCAGAAGAAAAATTAAACTCTTTCGGAGAAAATATTTTAGAACAAACAGAAAAGAAAACATTTTTTCAAATATTTTTCGACCAGTTTAAAGATTTACTTGTTATTATTCTGATTATTTCGGCGCTTATTTCATTAGCATCGGGTAATGTGGAAAGCACTATTGTAATTTTGGTAGTAATAATTTTAAATGCAATTTTAGGTACTGTTCAATATTTTAAAGCTGAGAAATCTCTTGATGCCTTACGAGAATTATCATCACCTGTGTCTAAAGTAATTAGAAATGGTGCGAAAATGGAAATTCCATCAAAAAAGATTGTGCCTGGTGATATTTTAATATTGGAAGCAGGAGATATGGTGCCTGCTGATGGCAGAATAATAGAGAATTATTCTTTACAGGTAAATGAAAGTTCTCTTACAGGCGAATCTTTAAATGTGGATAAGGCAGATATAGTTTTACAGGATGAAACTCCACTTGCAGATAGAGTGAACATGGTGTATTCAGGAACATTGGTAACTTATGGTAGGGCAAAAGTTATTGTCACAAATACAGCCATGGACACAGAAATTGGTAACATTGCTTCCCTTATGAATGACACCAAAAATAAGAAAACGCCTTTACAGATAAGCATGGATAATTTTAGCAAAAAACTAGCACTTGTAATTATGGGAATATGTGGTTTTGTTTTACTTCTTAGTTTAATTAGAGGGCAGGCATTACTTGACTCGCTTATGTTTGCTGTAGCACTTGCAGTAGCAGCGATTCCAGAGGCACTAACATCTATTATTACAATTGTTCAGGCAATGGGAACAAGCAGAATGGCAAAAGAAAATGCAATAATAAAGGATTTAAAAGCTGTTGAAAGTTTAGGTTGCGTGTCTGTTATCTGTTCAGATAAAACAGGTACTTTAACACAGAATAAAATGACAGTAGAAGATATTTATGTAAATAATAAAATCCTAAAACCTGAAAATTGTTCCTGTGATAATTTAACAGAAAGATTTTTAATTTATAATGCAATACTTAACAATGACTCAGAAATTTCAACTGAAAAAAATATTGGTGATCCAACAGAAACCTGTTTATTAGAAATGGTTGAAAGAGCTAATGTTTTAAAAAATGAAACTTATGTAAATCTTAGAAAAAAATTTCTAAGAGAAGAAGAAAATCCTTTTGACTCTACAAGAAAAATAATGAGTTCTCAGTATGAGATTGATAATAAAAAGATTGTTTTTACAAAAGGTGCTGTAGATGTTTTGATTAATAAAATTAAAAGTATAAGTTTGAATGGTGAAGTAAGAGAAATAAAAGATTCAGACATAAAAAATATAATGGAAACTAATTATAATTTTTCAAAAAATGGTTACAGAGTTTTAGCTTTTGGATATAAAGAAATTTACAAGGAAGAGAACTTAAGTTTTGAGAATGAAGAAGATTTTGTATTTTTAGGTTTGATTTCAATGATGGATCCACCAAGAACAGAATCAAAGGAAGCTGTAAAGCATGCAAAAGAAGCCGGCATACAACCAATAATGATTACCGGTGACCATAAAGAAACAGCAAGAGCCATTGCAGAGAAAATCGGTATTTATAATGAAAATGATTTGGTTATGACAGGGGAAGAACTTGACAGAATTAATGACAAAGAACTAAATGATAAAATCAAAAAAGTATCAGTATATGCAAGGGTATCACCTGAAAATAAAATCAGAATTGTTGACGCTTGGCAAAGACAGGGGAATATTGTGGCAATGACAGGTGACGGTGTAAATGACGCACCTGCGTTAAAAAAAGCAGATATCGGAATTGCAATGGGAATTACCGGCACTGAAGTTTCAAAAGATGCATCATCAATGATTCTTGCAGATGATAACTTTGCCACAATTATCAAAGCTGTTTCTAATGGTAGAAGTGTTTATAGAAATATTATTAATTCAATATTGTTCCTTTTGTCAGGAAACTTAGCTGCAATTATTGTTGTATTAATATGTTCATTGCTTAATTTAGATGTACCATTTAAGCCGGTTCATTTATTGTTTATTAATTTGTTGACAGATTCCCTACCGGCATTGGCAATTGGTATGGAAAAAGTAGATGAATCATTATTAAAAAGTAAACCAAGAAATCCTAAAAAGGGAATTTTTACGCAGAAATTTACAAAGGAACTTTTACTTTATGGTTGTTTAATTTCTATAGTAACTTTTGCTGGCTTTTTAATGGGGGATAGGACTTCGTCGTTAAAGGCAAGTACAATGGCATTTGCAGTATTAACATTGGCAAGATTATTTCATGGGTTTAACTGTAGAAGTGATTTATCAATTGTAAAAATAAAATTAGGAACAAATAAATGGATTATTGGAGCATTTGCAATAGGTGTAATTTTACTACTGGGAGTTTTAACTATTCCGCCATTAAAGACAATGTTTATGATTGAAAATTTAGATATAATGGAATTAGTGAAGATTTTAGCTTTAGCGTTTTTACCAACTTTAATAATCCAAATTAAAAAGAGTATATGTGATCTTTTTCGAAAATAGATAAAAATTTTTGGTGATTTTTAATAATATAAAAAACATTATTTGTACACATTGTTTAAAAACGTTTTTTTGTTTGGAATAGTAAAACTATTATGATAAAATTACATTAAATTTTGGAAAAAGGAGCGAAGAGAATGAACACAATTAAGAAAAATGTAATTTCGTTTGTTTTAGTTATGGCATTAGTATTAACAAGTGTAACGGTTATGCCGGTTAGCGGAGCAACTAATGTTACAACTATTTCAAATTTGAAATTTGCAAAAAATGATGACGGTTCATGTACAATTACATGGAACAAATTAGATGGTGGTTCTTATAATATTTACAAGGCAAGCAGTAGATTTGCCAAATATGAAAAAGTAGGAACATCTTCTGATTCAAGTTACAATGACAAAGATTATAATGGTGAATATTACAAGGTTTCATTTGTAAAAGATGGAAAAGAATATACTTTGTCTAATCCAACATCTTATGAAATTGAGACGTTTGGATATAACACAGCAATATTTGAGGACACTGATAATACAACAGAAGTTCAAAAATATATTGATAACGTTTATAAGACAACAGAGGCAGGTCAGTTTATCTCTGACAGATATGCAATGATGTTTGCACCTGGAACATACAGCGACAATCTTAATGTTAATGTAGGTTTTTACACACAGGTTGCAGGTATGGGAATATCACCCAAAGATACAACTTTAGGCAACATTACATGTAAAGCTGAATGGATGAAGGGCAAGAAATATGATGGTTCAGTTAATTACAATGCTTTATGTAATTTCTGGAGATCTGTTGAAAACTTAACAACTACAAATCAGACAACAATGTGGGCTGTTTCTCAGGCAACATCAATGAGAAGAATGAATATTAAAGGCAATTTAAACTTACATCATGAAGGTGGATATGCCAGTGGTGGTTTTCTTGCAGATTCAAAAATCGCAGGTAGAAAGTACACATATAAAGACCGTAAAACAGGAAAAGATGTAGTTGCAGAAGCTGGTGTAGCAGGTGGATCACAGCAGCAATGGTTATCAAGAAACGTTGAAATGAACAAGTGGGATGGAAGCGTTTGGAACTATGTTTTCGTTGGTTGTGAAGTTAAGCCATTACTTGGTACAAACGCAGAAGTTAAAAACGGTCCTGATGGTGAATGGCCATATTTAGCTTACACAAAAGTTACAAAGACTCCGGAAGTTCAGGAAAAACCATTCTTAACTGTTGACAAAAACGGTGAATATAGAGTATTTGTTCCTGAGTTACGCAAGGATGCAACAGGTGTTTCATGGGATGGAGATGAAATCAAAGGTGAAACAATTAGCTTAGATAAATTTTATGTTGCAAAACCTGGTGATACAGCAGCAAAAATTAATGCTGAAATTAAAGACGGAAAGAATTTAATTTTAACACCTGGTATTTATGAAATCAGTGAACCTATTACAATTACAAATGAAAATACAGTTGTATTAGGTCTTGGTTATGCAACTCTCAAACCAACTAAAGGAAATCAGTGTATGACTATTGCTGACGTTAAAGGCGTTAAGGTTGCAGGTGTTTTATTTGATGCAGGAAGAAATAAATCAAGTACTTTATTAACAGTTGGTACAGAAAAGAATACTAATGATAATTCTGATAATCCAATTTGCTTAATTGATACTTTCTATAGAGTTGGTGGAGCTGACAGCACACCAGGTAAAACAACAAATTGTGTTGTAATTAACAGCAATAATGTTATCGGTGATAACTTCTGGATTTGGAGAGCTGACCATGGTGCAGGCGTAGCGTGGGACAAGAATACTGCAGATACAGGTGTAATCTTCAATGGTGATAACATTACAACTTATGGATTAATGGTTGAGCATTTCCAGAAATACCAGACTGTATGGAATGGTAACGGCGGAAAATGTTATATGTATCAAAGTGAATTACCATACGATATTACAAGCCAGAGTGTATGGAATGCACCTGGTACATACGGATATGCAGATTACAAGGTAAATAGCAATGTAACAAGCCATGAAGGCTATGGTATTGGTATTTACTCATGTTATCAGAAAGCACAGTGTTACTTGAAGTCAGCTGTTGAATGTCCAAATACTGCAAATGTTAAATTTACAAATGTTTGTACATATAGTTTAGTCGGTAATGGCGGTATTGATTACGCTATTAACAAAGCAGGCTACGGAGTTTATGGAAGTGGTAACATGTGTAAGGTTTTATCTTATGTAAATGGAAAAGCACAGTTAGATAAAACTTATGAAAAAGCAAGAAAAGGAATCTATGAGAACCATATTCAGATTTCAGGAGATTTTGATTATGATTCAAATATGCAAAGAGTTTATACAAAAACTTACACAGGAAAGAATATTACTCCTAAGGTTGTAGTAACTGTTGATGGCTTGAAGTTAAGAAACGGTGTTGATTATACTGTTAAATACACTAACAACAAAAATATTGGTAATGGAAAAATTACTATTACAGGTATAAATGCATACAGAGAGTCTACAACATTTACATTAAAGATCAGACCAGCTAAAGCAAAAGTAGCAAAGAAAAAAATTACTAAGAAAAAAGCTACATTAAAGCTATCAAAGGTTCTTGGGGCAACAGGTTATGAAGTTTCATACTCAACAAAGAGTAACTTCAAGAAGAAGAATACTGTTACAAAGAAAACAAAGAAATTAAAAGTAACAGTTAAGAGAACAAAGAAAATGCCTAAGGGTTATATAAGAGTTCGTGCTTACAAGAAAGTTGGTAAGAAGTATTACTACGGTAAGTATAGTAAGAAAATTAGAGTTAAATAATAAATTGTGAATAATAAAAAATATATATTCAGTGCTTGATTACCAATTCAATAACAGGTTATAGTTTAGTTAAACTGAAGGATTGAAAGGAAATCATAGCTAAATAATTCACAGTAAATAATAAAAGTGTCAGTCAGATATTTTAGATGGAAAATTCGTTTAAAATAGACGACTGATACTTTTTTATTAGCCAAAGTTAAAACAGTGTGCTATAATCGACTTTAAAAGCAACATATTAGAGGTGATATAAATGGCAAAGAGCAAAAGACTATCAGATGACATTGCTGATGTGATTTTGTCTATGATAACAGTAGAAAAGAAATATAATCCAGGTGATAAGTTGCCAAATGAAATGGAATTATCTGAGCAGTTAGGCGTAAGCAGAATCACATTAAGGGAAGCCATTAGAATTTTAGTAACAGCAAATGTTTTAGAAATAAAAAGAGGAAAAGGAACATTTGTTAAAGAAGATTTTAAGCAATATACATTTAAAGGCTTGGAAGTAGGTTCAACAGCGAAGGTAGGTTTAAATGATTTATATGAAATGCGTTTGATTTTCGAACCTGAAGTAGCATATTATGCAACATTAAGAGCAACAGAAAAAGAGATTGAAAGAATACTGTCTATTTCTGAAAAAATTGAAAAGCTTATTAGAAAAGGCATCGATTATGAAGAAGAAGAAAAGGCATTCCATTGCTCCATAGCAAAAGCTACACATAATGAATTTATAAATCAACTGGAGCCTGTCTTACAACAGTCAATCCAAAAAGGTGTTTATATTTATGAACATGAAAATTTGGAAATGGAAGAAATTTTGTCTGATCATAAATTAATAACAGATTTTATGAAAAACAGAAATCCTGAGGGTGCAAAAAACGCAATGAAGGTTCATATTATTCATGCAATAGAGCGTTTGGGATTAGACAATAAATAAATAAATAAATTGGGGAAATTTTAAAGAGAGCAGACAACGTTATTGACATAAGACAACTAAAGGAATATAATACCAACATAGACAAAGATAAATAGGAGGTTTTATTATTATGTCAGAAGCAAGAATTTTTTATCAGGAAGATTGCAATTTATCATTATTAGATGGAAAGAAGATTGCAATCATCGGTTATGGTAG
>NZ_QTVG01000023.1 GCF_003460505.1 Eubacterium sp. AF36-5BH | reverse complement strand
TTAGTTGTTGATTAATTTGCCGCTTTCGTCATTCCAACTGTAAAGTTTTCTGATTTCTTCTCCAACTTTTTCTGATGGATGTTCTGAAGCTAACTTTCTCATTGCCTTGAAGTGTACCTGACGGCCTGCTGGTGACATGTCAAGTAAGAATTCTTTTGCAAATGTTCCGTCCTGAATGTCTGAAAGTACTTTCTTCATTGCTTTCTTTGTATCTTCTGTTACAATCTTTGGTCCTGTTATGTAATCACCGTATTCTGCTGTGTTTGAGATTGAGTATCTCATTCCTGCGAATCCTGACTGGTAAATTAAATCTACGATTAATTTCATTTCGTGGATACATTCGAAGTATGCGTTTCTTGGATCATATCCTGCTTCACATAATGTTTCGAATCCTGCCTGCATTAATGCACATACACCACCACAAAGTACAGCCTGTTCTCCGAATAAGTCTGTTTCTGTTTCTGTTCTGAATGTTGTTTCAAGTACTCCGGCTCTTGCTCCGCCAATTCCTAATGCGTATGCTAATGCCATGTCTAATGCCTTACCTGTTGCATCCTGTTCTACTGCTACTAAGCAAGGTGTTCCTTTTCCTTCCTGATATTCTGAACGTACTGTATGACCAGGTGCCTTTGGTGCTACCATTGTTACGTCTACATCCTTTGGTGGATTGATGCATCCAAAGTGAATGTTAAATCCATGTGCGAACATTAACATGTTTCCTGCTTCAAGGTTTGGTTCAATGTCCTTCTTGTACATGTCTGCCTGTAATTCGTCATTTATAAGTATCATTATAATGTCTGCCTGCTTTGCAGCTTCTGCAGCTGTGTATACCTTAAATCCCTGCTTTTCTGCCTTTGCCCATGACTTACTTCCTTCATATAATCCGATGATTACGTCACATCCTGATTCTTTTAAGTTTAATGCATGTGCATGTCCCTGGCTACCATAACCGATGATTGCAATCTTCTTTCCATCTAATAATGATAA
>NZ_QTVG01000022.1 GCF_003460505.1 Eubacterium sp. AF36-5BH | reverse complement strand
GTTACGTCTGCTGATGTTGCATCCGGTGATGTTACGTCTGCTGATGTCACATTGTTCGATGTTGGATCAACTGATGTCTGTATATCTTCAACCTTCACTAATGTCAACTTAATATTTAATTCTTCATCTGCTGGAGCATATCCTAAATTTAAATAAATATCAGGTTTTTCTGTTTCAGCCTTATATGATATTTCAAGTGAATTTGTACCTTCCGCGAATTTTACATTCTCTGCTTTTTCTCCAACTTTTACTAAACCGTCAAAAGCCTTTGAAGCTGTGTAATCTACTTTTACCTTGTAATCTTTTCCTGCTTCTAAAGGACCAACTGTATTTGTTGAGCCAAGAACACGAAGCTGTGTCTGCCAATCTCCACCACCATATTCAGCGAATTTAATATCTACTGTTGCTGAATTGCTGTCTGCTGTTCCTTTATATTTAATGCTCCCTGTTGAAAAAGCACTCCAAGGTGATGTTAATGTCCACTGACCTTTGATAGAAGCATAATAGCCATCTTCTTCCGGCTGCTGTTCTGTTGTTGTAACAATCTCAGTTGCTTCTGTTGTTGTAATACCCTTAAAGTCAATTACACAACCTGTTGGCATACCACTAAGTTCAAATACTAAAGTTTCTGTTTCTCCTGTTGCCTTAAACTGAAGTGTAGTTTCGTTCTCACCTACTTTAATTTCAATGTTTGAATTTACTACGCCTGTAACATCAGTTTTTTCATATAAAATTCCTGCCATAGATGAATTTAATTTTGTTTTAATATCATATGTCTTTCCTGCTGTAAGTCCTGTCAATTTTGTCTTAGCCTGTAAATGCCAAGTACCAGGCTTACCGCATGACTCATCAATCTTTAAGCTTAAGTCATCTAACTTGCTTCCTGCATAACTCATGTTACCTGCAAGACCATCATATGTTCCCGCAAATAATTCTGACCAGTCGCCAACTGCAGCGCCTTTACCATTTGTTAAAGCTGTGTACTCAGAATCTTCATATGCTGAAACTGACTTGTTATTGTACACTGTTACACTTGTAACAATTAATGCTATGGCACAAAAATATGCCATAATTTTTTTGAATCCTTTCTTCATTTGTAACTCCTTTCAAAATTTCCTAATTTTAGTTTTACAAAACCTATGTAAATTTTATCAAACTTTTTGTTGTGTTTAAGGGTATCATTTTTTAGTGAAGGTGTGTTTTTTTTAAAAAATGTTTTTATGTGAGTATACATCAACAATGAAATATCTTATGTGCGATAGAAATTCTAAAATAATTTCTTATTACACAAAAATAAGGACTATATACTTTATTATTATACTGTACATAGCCCTTATCATTATTATTTTAATAATCTGAAAAACTTATTTATTTAACTTTAATTTTTACAGCCTTTGACCACTTCTTAGCACCAACTGCTTTTACTCTAACGTATAAT
>NZ_QTVG01000021.1 GCF_003460505.1 Eubacterium sp. AF36-5BH | reverse complement strand
TGGATAATAGCTGATTATCTGTCTAGTTATTTTTTAATACATATCAATTGGAGGGAAAAATGGATTTAGTAGTAATATTAAATGTTAATCCAAATGAAAATACGGATAAAAAAATTGTCAACAATCGGGAATATACTCGTCGGGAATTAAAGACAATTTTAGCAAAAGGGCTTTCGGAATTTATTAAAAATATTATTTTTTATGATAATTTTGAAAAATTTAAAGAAAATGTACATCAACATTTAGATGATTTCGTTCTAAATTTCGATTTTGGATATAATAGCAAAATTAGAAATATGAATGTGCCTGCTTTTTGTGAAAACTATAATATTAAATATTTCAATCCTGATCCATATGTTCAGGTAATATGTCAAGACAAATTTATGACAGAAAAATTTGCTGAAAACTTTGAAATAAAAACACCTCAAAGTTTACTTGTTTTTTTACATTCTTATAACAAAGAACTTTTAAGCAACTTCAATTATCCAGTAATTATTAAGCCTAATTATGAATCTGAATCAATTGGAATCACTCAAAATTCTATCGTTTCAGATATAAACAAAGCTGATTATGTTATTAAGAAATTACTTAATGATTTTGATGGAATTCTTATAGAAGAGTACATAGAAGGCAGTGAAATAGCGATTACAGTATTTGGCAATGAAGATAAACTATTTTTTGAAGAGGTAGAACTCAATTTTCCAGAAATGGAAAAATTTAAATATAAAGCTTATACTTCTGAAATCAAGCAAAATATAGAAATCGAAGTAAAAAAAAGTTCTTACTTAAAACCTAAAGATATCAATCATATAAAACAACTTTATTATAACCTCTCACCTAACAAACTAATTAGAATAGATTGCAGAATCAAGAATTCTGAAATGTACCTAATAGAAATTAATGCGAATCCAGGATTGTATCCTAAATCCATTGTTCCTATGACATTTAAAGTTAATGGTTACACATATAATGAAATGTTAAAAAAACTTTTTCAAGATATCATAATAAACTTTTAGAAAATATCCTATGATAATAACACGAAAAATAAATCTTTTATTATCATAGGTTTTCTTTATAAAACACTAGTGGAATAATTCACGAAATTATTTAGCTAAAATTATATATTTAGCGGTAATTTCCAAGAGTTTTCATACATTAATTTATATTTATAATTCTCTCCAAATTTTATATTAGTAAGTAATAATTTAGATTTATAATATTCACTTTTTTCAAAATTAAACATTTTTACATAATAGTAATACAAATTATAATATATTTTATCCACGAAGCGTTTAAAATTTGTACGCTCAAGCATCTTCTCTAATTCCAAAACAATTTTTTGACATTCTAAGTTTGATTCATTATCACTTAAAATGTAATAAACAAGTAAATTATTATTAATCGCAAATTGATCATACTCGTCATACACTGTTATTTTTGCATTATTTAGCAGAGCAGGAATATCTTCATCAATCTCTTGATTATAAAATTTAATAGTTGCCTCATTATGAAGGATCATGTGATTATATATCAAATTATTTCCAAAAAAGTTTCTGGCTGTTAAAAGTGATTTTTCAGCTAGTTCGGTTTGCTGTGTCAGAGCATACAAGTAAGCAAGATATATTGCATGAAGCCCACAAAATTCATTATCATAAGACTTATAAAAATCTTCCGTAATAGATTCAACAATTGCTAAACGGTCATTAAAATCATCATAAAACACATTAGATAATCTAACTAAAAATGGATAAAGTGGCTCATACGTATATGCTTTTACTTCTTTATATATAGTAAATGCTTCTTCTCGCTGGTTTAATTGTATTAAATTCATTATAAGTACTAATGAAAGTTTAAAATAAACAGAAGATTGATTATTTAAATTTGCCAAATATGATTCAATATAATTTTTCGATTTTTCAAAATCTTCGCAACGATTCAAAATTAAAACTTTAAGGAAGATAGCTTCATCGTCAATATTATCTATTAAATTAATAAAATCTAATGCTTCAAAATATAAATTTGCTTCATAAGCTACTTTTGCAAATATTATTGCAAATTCTTCATCAAATTGATATAGTTCATTTCGGTTTATGCTAAATTTTTTGAAATAATCAACACGTTCAGCTTGCGTATTAAAGCTTTTTAATCTTTGACTAATTTTTTTTCGTAATGATTTTAATTGATAAAAATGTCCACTGTTTAAATAATATTCAACTAACACATCTAAATACCGACCATTAAATTTTGTGTTTAATTTTATGTTTAGGTTTTTAATAAGACCAGAAGCAACTGCATATTTTAAAGCGGGCTTAAAGTCATTCAAATTAACTATTTCATATACAAATGGTAAAACTGAAATGTAACCATTGTTTTTTTCAATTAAGTTTTTTTGATATAGTAAATCAATATCTGATGTCATAAAAGAGTTATTTAATTCGTTCGTAATTTCCTTTAATTCATCTAAATTTAATTTGCCTTTTGCATAACTAAGTAAAATTAACAAAACATTTTGCTTATCAGACAAATTATAGAGAATATCCTTGATGCTCCTTATTTGTATAGAAGTGTCTTTTCTCAATCTATCATTATAATCTTTTAATATACTTGAAATTTCTGCTAGATTTCCTTTGTCGATACTTTCTTTAAGTACATTTGAGTCAATCTTGTCGGCTTGTAATTCTAAATCATTCAATAATTGTTGAATATAGATTTCTATATGCTTGTTAGATAATTTGTTTAATAAATATTTATTAAGATAAATGCTATGGTTATTTTGTAAACAGTGTTCTATTCTTAAGCTAATCTTTTCATTATCACTCTCAAATATAAAAACACTTCCTCTTGATGATGTGATTAATTTACACAATAAATCAATTGACCCTGCATCAATCTCTGATGTATGATGAAAAACAATATGCATATTCGTCTTAGAAAATACGTATTTAGCATATTCAAATAGGTTTTCTATTTGTGCCTTTAAAATAAATTTTTCATATTGAATGGGTTCGTTAATTAATGTGGTAAATTCTATATCATATTCCTTACTTTTAGCAAATGCTTGTCCAAAAATTGCTGTAATTTTTAATAGTAATTGAACAGCTTTAGAGCTTTTAGTTTTCCAACTATAAAATGTCTTAAAATCGTTATATCCATATTCGATGCTAGTTTTATCTAATTCTAAAACCAGTCTTTTGAATGTTGCAAGTTCTTCATTATCATCTGATGGGAAAATATCTAATGGAATATATGAAAAATATTTTGACACTTCTTTTATGAATTCGGTTTTTCCTATTCCATGACTTGCTTCTATAATATAAACTTGGCTTATATTATTTTCTATGTTTTCATCATAATTATTTACAAAAGATTTAAGTTCTTCTTTTCGATTGATAAAAAACATATTCGCCTCCGTATACATTAAATATTTAATCATTAAATTTTGTAATTATATTTGAAAGATAATCAGCTATTATCCA
>NZ_QTVG01000020.1 GCF_003460505.1 Eubacterium sp. AF36-5BH | reverse complement strand
TCCGGTCACCGGCATAAGAGATATCACCTATGTGATATCTCTTTTTTTGTACTCAAAAATAGAACAAAAAAGAGGAGGAATAATGAAGAAAATTTCTAATTATATATTTGAACATAAAGGAAAATATCTTTTAGCAATTACTTCAATGATTATAGCTGTAACGCTTGATTTAATGTCTCCACAGTTTACAAAACATATCATAGACGATGTAATTGTAGGAAAAAATATTGCAGAGTTAAAATATTTGCTTTTAGGTATTTTTCTAATTGGCGTGGGAAGATGTATATTTCAATACATTAAAGAATACACCTTTGATTGTCTTGGCTCGGATATTGGAAGTTCCATGCGTAAGGATCTTTTTGTACGTATTCAGAACTTAAGTGAAGATTTTTTTGACAAAACTGATACAGGGGAATTAATGTCTAGAGTTAAGGATGACATTGATAAAATCTGGGATGGGCTTAGTTATGTTAGTATGTTGTTAATCGAGGTGGTAATACATACGACAATTGTTTTATTTTGTATGTATAGAATCAATGTGAAGTTGGCAATAATCCCAACACTTGCCATGATTTTTTGCGGATGTATTGCAGTAATTATGGAAAGAAAGTTAGGGGCAGTTTATGAAGAAATTAGTGAAGAAAATGCAGAATTAAATACAGTTGCAGAAGAAAATTTTGCAGGAGTAAGAACGGTAAAAGCTTTTGCGAGAGAAAAATATGAAATCAAAAAATTTTTATCTCATAATAATAAATACTATGAACTTAACATGAAACAATCAAAAGTTTTCGTGAAATATTATCCATTTTTTTCGGTTGTTACAAAAATACTTCCGCTATTAACATTGTTAGTAGGTGGAAAAATAGTTATTGACGGAAATTTGTCAATTGGCTCGTTAAGTGCAATGGTAGAGTATTCAAATAATATAGTTTGGCCAATGGAAATGTTAGGCTGGCTTACTAACAGTTTTTCGTCAGCTATTGCGTCAAATAAAAAAATCAAAAAAATTTATAAAGAAAAATCATCAATTAAAGAAATAAATAATCCCGTTGTGCTTGAAAAAGTAAAGGGAAGAGTTACTTTTGAAAATGTCTCATTTAAGAAAAATGAAAGTAGTAATATTTTGGAAAATGTCAGCTTTGATTTAAATCCTGGTAAAACATTAGGTATTATGGGCGAAACAGGATCCGGTAAAAGTACAATTATTAATTTGCTTTTAAGATTCTATGATGTTACCCAGGGAAGTATAAAATTAGATGGAGTTGATATACGCAACCTTACCATTAAACAACTTAGGGGGAGTATTGCTCCGGTAATGCAGGATGTTTTTCTATTTTCAGATACAATTAATGAGAATATAAAATTGGGAAAGAAGAATGAATTAGATGCTGAAGAAATAAAGTTAGCGGCCAATAATGCACAGGTTAGTGAATTTGTAGAGAGATTAGAACAACAATATGAAACAGTAATTGGGGAAAGAGGCGTAGGTTTGTCTGGTGGACAAAAACAAAGAATTAGTATAGCCAGAGCTTTTGCCAAAGATAAACCAATACTTATTTTAGACGATTCTACATCGGCGTTGGATACAGAAACAGAGCAGAAAATACAGAAAGTATTAGAAAAGTATAATGATATTACTAAAATAATAATTACCCATAGAATTAGTGCTGTAAAAAATGCAGATGAAATAATAGTCTTAGAGAACGGTAAAATAAGCGAAAAAGGAAAACATGATTCTTTAATAAAAAAGAAAGGCTTATATTACGAAACTTATTTATCTCAATATGGAACAATAAATTAATAGAAAGGAAAAGTGAAATGGCATTTAATTCATATAAAGAAGATGAACAAAGTGTTGAAAAAAATAAATTACAAACATTAAAAAGATTATTTTCATATTTGTTGAATTATAAATTGATAATTATACTGGTGTTATTACTAATGGGATATTGCGTTGCTATATCATTGATTAATCCGTTGATTATTGAAGAAGCCATAGATAACTATATTTCTGTTGGTAACTATAAAGGGTTATATAAAATCTTGATTATAACACTATTACTGAATTTGCTTGCAACTTTGGCAATAAAAATAAGAATGTATGTAATGGCAAAAATGTGTAACAGTATTCTTCTAACAATAAGACAGGAGCTATATACTCATATTCAGAAGTTAGGATTCAAATTTTTCGATAGCAGACCTACAGGAAAAATATTATCTAGAATTATAGGAGATATTAACTCATTAAAGGATGTTTTATCTAATTGCGTCACAACATTAATACCGGATTTCATAACTGTTGTGGCAGTAGTTGTAATTATGTTTGCAAAAAATCCTAAATTAGCAGTAGCAGCCTTGATTACAACACCACTTATGGCAATTTCAATTTCGTATATACAAATAAAAGCCCATCCCAGATGGCAGACTTTCAGAAAAAAGTCCTCAAACCTAAATGCATTTTTACATGAGGATATGTCTGGTATGAAAATTATTCATGGATTTTGTGGGGAAAAAGAAACTGAAGAAACTTTTGACCAATTAGTAAAAGAACATAAAACATCATTTAAAAATGCAATACGAATGAGTGATTGTTTTGGCTCAATTATAGATTTGTCCTGGGGACTGGGATGCATTTCATTGTACTTTGTCGGAATAGTTATTTTAAAAGCAGACAATATTTCAGTTGGAACTTTTATAGCTTTTGGAACATACATAAACATGTTTTGGCAACCGATAAATAATTTAAGCAATTTTTACAATCAAATTACCACAAATATAGCAGGTGCAGAAAGAATTTTTGAAGTGTTAGACACTGAACCTGAAATTCAAGAAGAAAATGGAGCCAAAGAATTACCTCCAATTGACGGAAATGTAAAATTTGAAAATGCAACTTTTGCATACGACAGTGATAGTGAAAATGTGTTAGAAAATGTTAATTTTGAAATAAAAGCAGGTGAAACTATTGCCTTAGTTGGAGCAACCGGGGCAGGAAAATCTACAATTATAAATCTCATAAGCAGATTTTATGACACAAATAGTGGAAGAGTTCTTATTGATGGTTATGATATAAAGAAAGTTACCATTGAAAGTCTTAGACAACAAATGGGTATTATGACACAGGAAAATTTTATTTTTTCAGGTACAATTAGCGAAAATATAAAATATGGCAAATTAGATGCAACTGATCAGGAAGTTGTAGAGGCTGCAAAAGCAGTAAACGCGCACAATTTTATTATGAAATTAAAAAATGGATACGATACATTATTAAGTGAAAGAGGAGGCGGTCTATCTGTAGGACAAAAACAATTAATAGCCCTTGCAAGGACAATGATATCAAAACCTAAAATTTTAATATTAGATGAAGCAACTTCTAGCATTGATACAAAAACAGGATTGCTTGTACAAAAAGGTATAGAAGAAATATTAAAAGGAAGAACATCTTTTGTTATAGCACATAGATTGTCTACAATTAAAAAAGCGGATAGAATATTTGTTATTGGAAACAGAAATATAATAGAAGAGGGGACACATAAGCAACTTTTAGAAAAGAAAGGTGTATATTACAGCTTATATAGGGCACAGTTTGATGAAGTGTAAACGAAAAGTCATTTATACGAATTGCTCCGCACATAAGTGCTCCCCCAATTCGTCATCTCACTGGCATATCGCTCTCCATTTGAGAGCTTATAGGCTCGTGAGAAGGGGTGTAAAAAATACAAATTTTTCCCTTCATGCAAGCATGAAATAAAAATTTATACTTTTTACACTATAAATGACTATAAAAGACTATAAATGACAAAAAAAGTGTTGACAGATAAAGAAGCATTTGATATTATA
>NZ_QTVG01000002.1:148173-339073 GCF_003460505.1 Eubacterium sp. AF36-5BH | reverse complement strand
CTACCATAACCGATGATTGCAATCTTCTTTCCATCTAATAATGATAAGTTGCAATCTTCCTGATAAAAAATTCTTGCTTCTGACATTTCTTTGCCTCCATATGTATATTTTTATTTTATTATAGTTAAACTATAAAATAATCTTTTTTACCTAGCCTATTCCTAAATCGACTTTATTTAATACCTCTTGCTAAACCTGTAATACCTGTTCTTACAAGTTCTAAGATTTCGTAATCTTCTAATAAGCTTAAAAACGCTGATAACTTTGACTGACTACCTGTAATTTCAATCATTACACTTTCTTTTGCTACGTCTACAATGTTAGCTCTGAAAATTTCAGTCATAGCCATAACCTGCTGTCTCTGTTCAGGTGTTGTCTTAATCTTAACTAAAATAAGTTCTCTTGTTACTGAATTAGATGGTTCTAAAACATCAACTCTTTTAACATCTTCTAATTTAGTAATCTGCTTTATAATCTGTTCAAGAATGTCATCATCACCTGTTACAACTATTGTCATTCTTGAATAAAGTGGATTCTCAGTTTCACCAACAGTTAAGCTGTCAATGTTGTATCCTCTTCTGCTAAATAAGCCTGCTATTCTGTTCAATACACCTGATGTATTGTCAACTAATACTGATAAAACTTTCTTGTTCATAATGTATTCCCCTTTTCTCAGTTTCTATCAATTAATACTATCACATATAACATTTTTGTCAATGAAACGTATTTATCATTCCTTGTAAATTTTATCAAAAATTTATCCTATTTACAATATATGAATATAACATTTTTTCTTGATCTTTTTTAATATATTTTATATCTGTTTTATACAGCAAGAAATTTATCCACATTTTCTTATTCCCCCAAAGTGCTCCATTAGGGACGCACACTTGTGCAAAAAGAAAATTATTCTGTTGACTAAAAAATATAAATTTTATATACTAATATTTGTTGCAGCAAGCTGCCTTGGCTCAGTCGGTAGAGCGTCGCCTTGGTAAGGCGGAGGTCGGGGGTTCAAGTCCCCTAGGCAGCTTTATAGCTAAAAAGAGTGCATTAAAACTTAATGCACTCTTTTTGATTTCAGTTATTTATCATTTATACAAGCTACTTTCATAATCATTTGAAAGTAGCTTGTATTTTTATTTCATTCTCTGTCTTACGATTTCATACGCCAAAACTCCTGTTGCCACAGAAGCATTTAATGAATCAATATCTCCGAACATGGGAATTGATGCAATAAAGTCGCATTTTTCTTTTACAAGTCTGCTAACACCTTTTCCTTCGTTTCCAACAACCAAACCTATAGGTCCTTTAAGGTCTAAATCGTACATTGTTGTGCCACCCATATCTGCACACACAAACCATAAACCTTTATCTTTTAACTCTTCTATTGTTTTTGAGATGTTTGTAACCTTGGCAACCGGTGTGTAGCTAACTGCTCCGGCTGATGCTTTAACTGCAGTTGCCGTAAGTCCTGCTGCTCTGTGTTTTGGAATAATTATACCATGGGCACCTGCTAAATTTGCTGTACGGATAATTGCCCCTAAATTATGTGGATCTTCAATATCATCTAAAATAACAACAAATGGTGGTTCCCCTTTATCTTCTGCCTTTTTCAAAATATCATCAACTGTTGCATATTCAAAAGCTGCAATATATGCAATAACTCCCTGATGCTTTCCTGTTTCTGACATTTGATCAAGTCTTTCTTTTTTTACATAATTAATTATCGTATCGTGTTTTTTTGCTTCACGTAAAACAGTGTTCATTGAACCTTCTTTGCAATGTTCCAACACAAACAACTTATCTACTGTTTTCCCGGCTCTGAAAGCTTCAATTACGGCATTTCGTCCCTCTATTACAAATTCCTCGTATCTCAAAATTAACCTCTCTTATTTTCTTCGTTATTCTTAAATCTGCTAACAGCCATTTTTATAAGTTCCATCATTCTGTCTGACTGCTTTGTTAAATATAACCATCCCATTAGTGCCTCAAAACCTGTTGCAACTCTGTAATCAGACATTGATGCATTCTTGGCTCTTGTAATTGCCTTGGCATTTCTTCCACGTTTGTAGATTTTCACTTCTTCTTCTGTTAAATCATCCATAATTAAATGAATCATTTCTGCCTGTGTTTGGGCTTTGACCAGATTAGAAGCCGCCTTATGTATTTTGTTTACCTGACGGTTTGCCTCGTCAACAATTACTGTTCTAATGATGATTTCATATATTCCATCACCTATATAAGCCAAAGTCAAAGGAGAATAATCAGTAATTGTTATCTCCTCTAACTCCATTTTGTTTTTTATTATCTCGAATAAATCCATGTTTTGAATTATCTCCATTTTCGCTAAACTTACTTTTCAATATGGTAAGTTGTTCCTTCACGTGTATCCTTTAAAATAATTCCCTTAGAAGCTAACTCATCTCTAATTGAGTCTGCTGTAGCAAAATCTTTGTTTTTCTTTGCTTCTGCACGCTTAGCAATCATTTCATTAATGTATGTTTCTAATTCGCTGTCAATATTTTCTTCTTTCTTTTCTTCAATAGCACCCTTTGTAAGGTCTAATGAAAGAACTTTGTCAAAATCATTTATAATAGCTAATTTTGTTGCCTCATTAGTATCTTCTTTTAATACATCATATACTAATGTAATACCTGAAGCTGTATTTAAATCATTTCCAACAACATCAATGAACTTTTCTTTGTATTCCTTTACTAATTCCTGATTTATTTCGCCATCATTTGTAAGCTTGCCAATACGGTTTCTCAACTTCTTATAGCCGGCAGCTACAGAATCAAGTACCTGGTAACTAAACTGAAGTGGTTTTCTGTAATGAGACTGTAAACAGAACATTCTGTACACAACCGGATCATAACCTTTACTTTCTAATAATGAAACTGTAAGGAAATCTCCCTTTGACTTACTCATCTTACCACTCTTATCATTTAAATGATGTACATGGAACCAGTAATTGCACCATTTATGACCTAAAAATGACTCACTCTGTGCAATTTCGTTTGTATGATGTGGGAAAATATTATCAATTCCACCACAATGTAAATCTAAATGTTCTCCTAAATGTTTAATACTAATGCAAGAACATTCAATATGCCATCCAGGGTAACCAACACCCCAAGGACTATCCCATTTTAACTCTTGATTATCAAACTTTGATTTTGTAAACCATAATACAAAGTCTGTTTTATTTTTCTTGTTTTCGTCTTCATCTACATCATCTCTTACACCAACCATAAGTTCATCTTCATCATGACTTGTTAATGTGTAGTATTCTTTAAGCTTTGATGTATCAAAATATACATTACCACCTGCTACATACGCATAATCTTTTTCAAGAAGAACCTTAATCATATTAATAAATTCATCAATACAATTTGTTGCAGGTTCAACTACGTCAGGAGTTTTAATATTTAATTTTTTACAATCTGAGAAAAATGCATCTGTATAGAATTTGGCAATTTCCATAACTGTCTTATGTTCTCTTTTTGCACCCTTTAACATTTTATCTTCGCCGGTATCAGCATCACTTGATAAATGGCCAACGTCAGTAATATTCATAACTCTCTTTACGTTGTAACCTTCATAACGCAACTCTTTTTCAAGTACATCTTCCATAATATAGCTACGAAGATTTCCAATATGCGCATAATGATAAACTGTAGGTCCACATGTATACATGCCAACCTGTTCTTCTGATATAGGTTTAAAAACTTCTTTTTTCTTTGTTAAAGTGTTGTAAATTTTCATATTATCTCCTTTATGTAGACTATTTGTTTTTTAACTTTTCTATTTCATCGTTTAATCTCTTTAATTCATTTTGTACAGGATGTGGAATGTGTACCTGATCTAAATCATTGTGCTGAACCGGAACATTATCCTGTTTTACCACAATACCCGGAACACCTACAACTGTACAGTTTGGTGGTACTTCCTCCAATACAACAGAGCCTGCTGCAACTTTTGAGTTGTCACCTATTGTAAAGGAACCAAGTACTTTTGCTCCTGCTCCAATCATAACGTTATTGCCTATAGTAGGATGACGTTTACCTTTTTCTTTGCCGGTACCTCCAAGGGTAACTCCCTGATACAAAGTAACATTTTCTCCAATTATAGCTGTTTCACCTATAACCACACCATGACCATGATCAATAAATAGTCCTTTACCAATCTGTGCTGCAGGATGAATTTCTATACCTGTCTTTCTGGCTGTTCTTTGTGATATGCGTCTTGCTCTAAAAACTTTTCCTTTTAAATATAGCTTATGAGCTTTTCTATAATTATAAATTGCCCAAAAACTTGGATACAATATTGCTTCAATATCTTTTTTTATTGCAGGATCTCTATCCTTTATTACTTCCACTTCTTCCTTGTAAAATTTAAAAAATCCCATTTTAATCTCCAAACTAAATTCGTCTAATTACTATATATGCATTATATTTTTAATTTAATATCTTATCAGTCAAATACTTAATTAATTATGACACTACAATTCTTTATAATACCACAATTTCTAAAGTATACCACTTTTCCTAAACATAATCGTTTATGAAAAAGCTGTCTTTTTTACAAACCGTTGGAAAATTTGGTATTTTTTTATAGCCAAATATGTGTGCTGTAAGTTCTCCAATACTAACATCAAAATCTACATCTTCCTGATTTTCGATTTTGTCCAGCTTAACACTTCCATGATGGAAATTCATCTTAAAGCATCCATTATTTTCCTTTAAAATCGGATCTGTAATCCTTATTGTTCTTTCTTTAAAATCCTTAAAAGATAACAACCTCAATGTTTTTCTAATATTAATAAGTCTTGCCATTGCGTATGGTTTTCTAACATCACTTTGCCAACTAAGAGTCTGCAAACTGCTGTCTAACACTTCTTCTAATATTTCACCATCTATAAATATTCTGTACCCAACAATTACTTTCTTTTGGATAAACAACTCTATTTCGCCATTTTCAACTTCAACTAACTCAAGCATTTGCTTAAAATAGTCTAAATCTTTTGATAAAGCAATGCGATGGTTACTGTCCATTGCCTGCTGTGCAAAAATTGATAGCTTTACTAAATCTGACTTTTCGGCTTTTCTTCTAATAACAGAATGGCTTGGCTTTCTTCTATGCTCTTTCTCTATCATTTCCCGCTTGTCCATAACAAATTCGAAACCGAATTTTCTATATATTTCTGCATTTTCAGGACTTGATGGAATTAAATATGTAAAAACATCCATATTTAAAAACATACTTGAAATAACATCCTGAAATATTTCTTTTATATATCCTTTTTTTCTATATTTTTCCCATGTAGCAACTGCATAAATGTAAGTTACATTTGTTTTCAGGTTTCCTACAACTGCATCTTTTGGAATCAAATGAATAGCAGATACAATTTCACCATCCTTTTCATTAACCACTACTTCGTTTTCACGAATTCGTTTGTCAAAGTAGTAATCAACAAACTCTTTTGTATCTTCTTCAAAACAATGCTCATACAAATCTCTTATTTTTGTTTTTTCATTATTCTCAAGTAATCTTACCATAACCACTCTCTCTACTTCTGAATTATTGTGTATTTCTCTACCATATAAATAGGATTATATGATAATTTGGATTTTCTAAGTCCCTCAATTCCCATGTCGTCTTCTCTGTTTTCTTTTCCTGCCAGTGGAAATGCTTCAATTAAAAACTGGCTACAAATATACTGATAAAGTCCTCTTATTTCCGGATTTGCCTTTTCTACCGGAAGATAAACCATATCTTCCTGTTCATAATAATTTCCTATGCAGAAAGACTCTAATTTGTCATCTACATACACACCGCCAATTTTGTAATCAAAAACTTCTTCATTATCCAAAATGTATTTGATTCCTTTTGCTTCACTGTCTATAAACTCATATTCTTCAGCATGACTTTTTGTTTCTTTCCATTTTTCCAAATATTCTAAAATTTCTTTTTCATTTTCTTTACCTAGAATCTTAAATGAGTATCGACCTTCATATTCTTTCTTAAAGGCATTTAGATGATTTTTCTTCTTGTGGTATTTTTTGCCACTGAAAGTTCTTAGTTTTTCAGCATCATATACATAATCGTAGTATGTTCTGTCAGGTATTACTATATATTCATCTTCCGGCAAATCTAAAGTTTCAAGAGCCTTCTTATCAACAAGGTACATTGTTAGTTTCTTCTTTAATACATTGTTGAAATAGTCCTGTGTTTCAAGGAAACATTCTTTCAAGTCTTCTTCCCTGCAACAAGGCACTGATGAATAGTATTGATTATCTTCACTCTTTGCCACCCACATTAATCCATGTTCATTTGTAAAATACCATGTAGGATAACAATTCTCCCAAAGGAACAAATCAAGTATATTACTGTCTGCCGTCTCCGGTCTTCTTAAATTGTAATATTCATTTATTTGGTTGTAGTCCTCTATTTTTATTTCGTGTAATTGATAATCTTTCATATTTTGCCTTCTATCTGTTATGTATATTCTCCTCTAACAATACAATAGCCTGTGATGAAATTCCAAGTCCTTCCCCTGTAAAACCTAACCCTTCTTCTGTTGTTGCTTTTATGCACACCTGATTCACATTAATATTTAATGCATCTGCCACGTTTTTTACCATTTGTTCCCTGAAAGGTGCAAGTTTTGGTTTCTGGCATATAATTGTTGCATCAATATTTCCTATTACATAATTATTTTCTTCTAATAATTTTCCTACATGCATCAATAATTTAATACTTGAAATATCCTTATATTGTGGATCAGTATCAGGGAAATGTTTTCCTATATCACCTAATGCTGCTGCACCAAGTAACCCGTCCATAATTGCATGAACAACAACATCCGCATCTGAATGTCCAAGAAGTCCGTACTCGTATGGAATCTCCACTCCGCCTAATATTAATTTTCTGTTTTCTACTAATTTATGGACATCATATCCCATCCCTATTCTCATAGTATTCTCCTATTAAATTATATTTTTCCGCAAAGATGTTTTTATTATACCACACTTTTTAATAAAATCATTATATTATGTACAAAAACGAAAAAAGTTATCTAATCCCTTAGTTTTGGTAAAAAAAGAACCCTAAAACAAAAAATATATTTTAGGGCAATAAAAAAGTAGCGAGAGGGGGATTCGAACCCTCGACACCACGGGTATGAACCGTGTGCTCTAGCCAACTGAGCTATCTCGCCACAATGAATAACACGTAAGTGTTAATTATTAAATTGTCATTTGAAAACTTATAAATGGGACCTACAGGGCTCGAACCTGTGACCCCCTGCTTGTAAGGCAGATGCTCTCCCAGCTGAGCTAAGATCCCGTTGCTTTCAAACTGCTTTATTAATATATACTTTTGTGCGAAAATTGTCAAGCACTTTTTTTATTTTTTTAATATTTTTTATTTTGGCAATTTTGCATATCTAAATTCCACTCTATTATTCCTTTGTTATAGAACCAAATCTCATAGACATATCTATAGCTTTTATGGCATAATAGAATCTCCAGAATAATTTTCCATTACATAAAAAAACATCGAAAATAAAGTTTTTTATAACCTTATCTTCGATGCCTTTTCTCTCCATTCTACAATTTTAATTTTGGACAACCTTTAAATGCATTCTTTTCAATTATTTTCACAGATTTTGGAATATTAATGGTTGTTAAATTTTTACAACCATAAAATTGCTTGTCTACAATCTTTTCAGTTCCTTCAGCTAAGACAACTTTTTTTAATTTTTTGCAATTACGAAAACTAATATTATCTCTCTTCTGTGTTGTTTTAAACACTACAGTCTTGAGTTTTTTCATATTAGTAAACGCCTTCATGTCATCATAGCCACCATCGTAAGCATCACCTTTGATTATTAATTTCTCCAAATAGCAATTATCCTTAAACGCGTAACTTGCAATAACTTTTACTGTTTTGGGAACAGTAAATACTTTGTTTCCACTATATTTTCTTGGATAGCAAATTAACTCCGTCTTCTTACAGTTAAATAATGCTCCCTTGTACACTTTAAAAGATTTGTTGCCTTTTTCAACTTTTATTGATTTCAAACCTGACAATCCGGCAAAAGCATAATCACCTATATATTTGCATTTTTTAGGAATTTTAATGCTCTTTACTTTAGGACACTTTCTAAAAGCTCCTTTTTCTATTGTTGTTAAACCTTTTGAAAAAACTACTTCTTTCAGGTTCTTCAACGTATCAAAACTACCATCATAAATACTATCTACCTTATCTGATAAAACAATCTTTTTGATTTTCTTATTATTCTTAAAAGCACCGTTTATAATAGTTACTTTTTTAGGAACATATACTGTAGTATCTCTTCCCTTATATTCTGTCAGTATGTACTCCTGCCCACTCTTTTTAACAACAAAATCTGATGCTGCTTGTACTTTTGTATTACTACTTACACAAAACATAATTGTAGCAATTAAAAATAAATACTTTAATGTTCTTTTTTTCATAAACACTTCCTCCGCGTATAATATTTTATTGGGGATTTGGGAATTTTTTTTCATACTTATTTTAGAAATTTAGAATTTTCTTGAAAATATAATTTAAGTCTTTCAACCCCTTCAACATAGAATATTGTATCATTTTTCATCCTTTATGTAAATTTTATCTTTTTAAACTCTATGTATTATTTCTATTTCACTTTTTGTAATTTGCAACATTCAGATAAAGTTACAATAGTTCCACTTAAAGAAAAAGTATCCCGTTCTCTTGCTATTGCATGGGATAAGGATAAATTTCTTACAGAAGATGAACAAAACTTTCTTGAATATACAAAAAAATGGTTTGACTCCTTATAGGAAGCAAACCATTTTTCTACTACAATCTTACATCAAACTGCAATCTTACATTAAACCGCATCTTACATCAAACTGCAATCTTATATTATAATTTCATAGTAAGCTGAATACGCTTTCTTTGCTTATCAACACTTAATACTTTTACATTTATAACATCTCCAACAGATACCACATCTAATGGATGTTTTATAAACTTATCACTCATTTCTGAAATATGAACAAGACCGTCCTGATGAACACCAATATCAACAAAGGCACCAAAATCAATTACATTTCTTACAGTTCCCTTTAGTTCCATGCCTTCTTTTAAATCATCAAAATCTAAAACATCACTTTTAAGGATTGGCTTAGGCATTTCTTCTCTTGGATCTCTACCCGGCTTTTCCATTTCAGCTATCATGTCTCTTAAAGTTATTTCATCTGTTTCAATTTCTTCTGCCACAGCTTTAATATCTTTCACATCTTTTGCGATTTTAACATTTCCTGATAATAAATCCTCTGTTGTGTAACCAAATTTCTTTAAAAGATTTTTGGCTACTGTATAACTTTCAGGATGAACACTTGTATAATCTAAAGGTTCTTTTCCATTTCTGATTCTAAGGAAACCTGCACACTGTTCAAAAGCCTTTGGACCTAATTTAGCAACTTTTAATAGCTGCTTTCTTGTTGTAAACTGACCGTTTTCCTCTCTATATGCAACAATGTTTTTTGCAAGAGCTTTGCTTATTCCTGAAACATATTCAAGAAGAGAGGCTGAAGCTGTATTTAAATCAACACCTACATTATTTACACAATCTTCTACAACATTTCCAAGTACATTTTCAAGCTTCTTTTGATTCATGTCATGCTGATATTGTCCTACTCCAATTGCCTTTGGTTCGATTTTTACAAGCTCTGCTAAAGGGTCTTGTAATCTTCTTGCCATTGAAGTTGCACTTCTTTGTCCCACATCAAAATTAGGAAATTCTTCTGTTGCAAGTTTACTTGCAGAATAAACAGAAGCTCCAGCTTCATTTACTATTACATACTCTAATTTTGTAGGGCATCTCTTAATTATTTCGCATACAACTGCTTCTGATTCTCTTGAAGCTGTACCATTTCCTAACGATATAAGTCTAACATTGTATTTATTTACAAGATCTAAAACAATCTTAATTGACTCTTCAACCTTATTTTGTGGTGCTGTTGGAAAAATCACTTTTGTGTATAATACTTTTCCTGTTTCATCTACGATTGCCAGCTTACAGCCTGTTCTAAAAGCAGGATCCCATCCTAATACTGTTTTTCCTGCGATTGGTGGTTGCATAAGAAGCTGTTTTAAGTTCTGTCCAAAAACTGAAATTGCTCCGTCCTCAGCCTTTTCCGTTAAAGAGTTTCTTATCTCCCTTTCAATGGCTGGCTTTATTAATCTTGTAAAACCATCTTCAATTGCTTCTTTTAAAACGTCTGAAAAAGGATTTTGGCCTACAATTATGGATTTTTCCAAAACTCTAATAATATTTTCATCAGGCATTTCTATTTTTACATTAAGTACCTTTTCTTTTTCACCACGATTAATTGCTAATATTCTATGACCTGGAATTTTATCAATGGCTTCACTGTAATCATAGTAATTTTCATAAGGTGTCTGTTCTTCTTCATTCTTCGCCTTAGAAGTTATGTTTCCGTGCTTAATTACTGTATGTCTTATAGCATTTCTATATTCTGCGTTATCTGACACGGCTTCTGCAATAATGTCTTTTGCACCATTTATGGCATCTACTACTGTTTCCACACCTAATTCTTCATTAATGTAATTCTTTGCTTCTTCTTCCGGTGTTTTTGTACTCTTTTGAAGAAGAAATATATTTGCAAGCGGTTCTAAACCTTTTGCTTTAGCTTCTGTTGCCCTTGTTTTTCTTTTTGGCCTATATGGTCTGTAAATATCATCCACTGCAACAATAGTCTTCGCCTCTTTTATCTGCTTCATTAATTCGTCAGTCATTTTTCCCTGTTCCTCAATGGAAGCTATAACTGTCTCTTTTTTCTCTTCTAAATTGCGTAAATATTTTAGTCTTTCGTCTAAGTCTCTTAATTGTTCGTCATTTAACTCTCCCGTTACAGATTTTCTGTATCTGGCAATAAAAGGAATTGTATTTCCCTCATCTATTAACTTTACTGCCGCCTCTACCTGCCAAACCTTTACTTTTAATTCTTCTGCAATAATTTCATTAATGTTCATTTTTCCTACCTTCTTTAATTGTTCTCTAATATTCTTATATTAAATATAATATTTTTCTACATACTAACTCTTTATTTTTTTTTTTCACAATGTTATACTTTTTAAGACCATAACTATTCTATCAAATTTTTATAAATTTGTGTGCATTTTGTAATAGTTTTTTAATATAATGTGTCTATTATACTTTTGGTGTCTACGAAATTTATTTCTCGTAAAATCATTAGTTCAAAATAAATAAACAATTAGATGAAGGTGACTTATGAGCAAAATAACCAATGAGCTTCGTAAGTACAAACACGCATGGCCCTTACTATATGTTTTCATATATATGCCATGGTTCATTCTTTTAGAAAAATATATACCGGCAGATTTTCCGGGACTTCATATTATGCATTGTCCTTTGGATGATATTATTCCATTTTGCGAATGGTTTGTAATACCATATTTATTATGGTTTTTATATATACCTGCTATATTTGTTTTTCTTTTTTATCATTCAAAAAATGAATTTTATCGTATTTGTGCCTATGAGTTTACAGGAATGACTATTGCTTTACTGGTATGTACATTCTATCCTAACGGTTTAGAACTTCGACTTTCTAATATCGGTAGGGAAAACATACTTATTGACTTAGTCCATTTCCTATACAATAACGATACACCAACAAATGTTTTTCCTAGTCTTCACGTATACGTGACTATTAGCGCACACATTTGTTTAGTAAAAAGTCCACACATGCAGGGCTTAAATTCAAGAAAACATATTAAAGTAATATCGCTTATATTAGCTATTTTGATATGTATGTCAACATTGTTTTTAAAACAACATTCTGTTTTAGATGTTTTAGCAGGAACCGCCTTAGCTTTTATAATGTACTTTATAGTATTTAAATGGTGGTTTAGAAATACAGAATTTCCTGCTCCAAAAATTAAAGATCCTAAACAACATCAGGTTCTTTATTTCTTAAACAAAAGAAAATAATTACAATTCTTAGATTATAATACTTATAATTGTTTTATTTTTATAAAAAAATAATTTAGTTTCTAATATAAAAAGCTAAATCTCATTAATGTTTGGTTTACATTCCTTTTCATTAATGAGACTTAGCTTTTTTCATTTTAGTTAAATCCAAATATTTTTTGAGCTAATGCATAGCCTATTACAGAACATTTTCTTCCAACTTTACCAGGTAGATTCATTGTTCTACCAAGAAGTGACTTTCTAACCTTTTGATATAACACAGGATTACTTTCTAAAACGTCCTGCCATAATTTTTCTTTATCTTTTAATCTTTGTTCTGAACCTTCCAATATAGAAAGAATTGATGAGACACACATCATCATATCAAAGTAATGAACCATGGCATCATCTGTGTGTTTATTTTCTATAACAGTATTGTTGTATACATCTAACATTATACGTGTGACTCTATACTGTTGATCCAATCTCTTAATCATAATTGATTCATTTACAGACTGGTCATCTCTTCCTATAAAGTATTTGTATAAACATACATCTAAGTAATAAATGTTCTTTACATATGGTAATGGCTGGAACACATAAATATTATCCACATAAAATGTGTGTTTTGGAAGCTGCATCTTGCATTCTCTTAATACTTTTGTTCTATATATAACAGAGTGCATTAATAAATACTGTGATGTGCCAAAGTGTAACTCATCCCAACCAAACATTCTTCCTACAGGCATTGCACTTTTGTATTTCATAATTTTCTTATGCTTTGCTCCCTGCTTATCATACATAAAGTTAGAAATCAGCATGTCAAGTCCTGCATCTTTTGAAACCATATCCTCTAATAAATCAAGGACTCTCTGTAAAGCATTTTTTCCAAGACAGTCATCACTATCAAGAACTTTAAAGTAAAGACCTGTAGCATTTTTGATACCTGTATTTACAGCTTCACCATGACCACCATTCTCCTGATGAACAACTTTTACAATATCAGGAAATTTCTTCTGATATTTGTTCGCAATCTCTAATGTATTATCAGATGAACCATCATCAACCACTACAACTTCCACTCTGTCACCGCCGCTAATTGCACTTCTTATACTCTTGTCCATATATTCACTTGAATTGTAGCATGGAATAGCTACTGTTAATAATTTCATTTTATACCTCCTTAGGTTTGACTAATTTGTTTATTATAACACCAATAACCAATGATGCCAAAGCAAAAACAATCATCACTGTAAATAAGCCATAAATAAGTTCGCTATTAGATATTGTTTCTGTTGTTTCACTTCCTGTGGCCGCTGCCTCAGACATTGCCGAAACTAACACTGATGTAATATTTGCTCCCATATGAAATAATATTGGAGCAACAATTGACTTATACTTTTCATATAACCAAACAGCAAGCAAGCCTATAATAATAGTATATGGTGCCTGTATCCAGTTTCCATGAAATACCCCAAATAATACTGCCGATAAAATTGCAGCTATTGTAACATTAGATAAGACTTTTAATCTTTTATAAATCAGCCCTCTAAAAATCATTTCCTCTACAATAGGTGCAATGAAGCCTGCTGTAACAAGCTGAGATATAAATGAGCTTGAATTAATGGCAGTCTGTGTACTTGAATAACTGTCAATCATAAACTGTGGCATAAACATTTGTAATATTGACACAAGCATACTTGCCCACCACATACAAAAAGCTCCAAACGGCAGTATCAATAAATATTTCCATTTTTTTACTGATTCATATCTTTTAAAATCACCTGTTCTCTTATCTGCGTCTATATCAAGTTTCATCATCAGTCCCATAATCGGAATTGTTCCAAGTGCAGAAATACCTGTAAGTAACATAGCATAGCTATTTGTAATTTCTGTTAAATATTGTTGAAGTTTTGATAATGACATGCCATGGAAAATACCATACGCTGTAATTCCACCCTGAATAATAACTATTACCGCTATTTGTATACATAAATAAATTAACATTGGAGTCACTATACCCCAAAGTTTTCTTCCTAAAGTTCTTTCTTTCAAAGCATACTCCTTTAAACTAAATCCAACAATTCAATAGGCGTATTTGCTATTGCCTTTGCGCCTTTTTCTTTCATTTCTTCTACAACTCCATATCCATATGAAACACCTATTGAATCTATTCCAACTGAATTTGCACCTTCAATGTCAAAAATAGTATCTCCAATCATAACCGTTTCATGTTTATCTACAGAATTAATTTCATTAAGTAAAGCTAGCAAAACATCGTTCTTATTATGTATAGGACCATTTAAATCTGCTCCCATTACATAATCAAAATATTGCTCAATATGTAAATATTTAATAACTTCCTTCGCCATGCCTAACGGTTTTGATGTTGCCAAAGCAATGATTTTACCTTTTTCTTTCAAAGATATAAGTAACTGCTCCACCTTTTCATACAGGCTTGTTTCATATATTCCTATAGGTGTATATCTTTCTCTATAAAATTCAACACCCTGCTTTGCCTGTTCTTCTGAACAACCATAAGTTTTTATTAATTCATCTTTAAGAGGTGGTCCCACAAAATGTTTTAATTTTTCCAAATCCTCTTCTATAATATTTAGTTTCTTCAAAGCATACTGAACACACTTTGTTATTCCAACACCGGAATCGCTAATGGTTCCATCTAAATCAAAAATTATAACCTTGTACTCTTTCATAGATTTCCTCTTTCACGCAATTTTCAAACTATTATAACACAAACCCACTTGTTTTACATCCGTTTTTGCTTTATAATTTAATAGTGTTTTGGTTTCGGAAAATGAAAACGATTTTGATTGTATTCATTATATTTAAACCAATGATAAGACAGAATTGACTATCGCTTACATCCAGTGATTTTTCTGAATTATCTAATATTAAATTTTTGAGAGGTACATAAAAATGAGTCAAGAAAAAGTAGACAAGTACAAACAGGAAAAGTACAACAGAAAACATGCCACAAAGAAAAGAAACGTGAAGAAAATCGCAGCTTATGTTGTAACTACATTAGTGGCAATTATTTTTATAGGATACATGGGTTATTCAATTGCAGTTACAACAGGTCTTTATACACCTGCAACAACTACATCACACACTGAATTATCTAAGAGCCAGCTTGAAAGCATTAGAAACGCTCTTGTTCAGAACGGTGATTCAAATGTAAAGGGAACAACTAACAACAGTGCTACACAGACTACTACTGTAGCAACTACAGAACAGACTACTACTAAATAAACAGCTAGTAGATAACTATTAAACAGTTTATAAAGACCGGATAGTTAATAAGCTATCCGGTCTTTAAGTTCTTCTATGAAAGAAGCTTCTAATTCTTTTCTTGATGAAATAAAAGTTGAAATATGCGACCTGATTACAATAATTGTTTAACATATTACAAATCTCAGGAAGATAGCAGCGAATTATTTATTTTCCGGGATAAAAAAGTCAAGAAATTATATATATTAGAAAGTCGTCTATAAACACAACAACAAAGGCACCACTTAGCTAAAACAACTAAGTGATGCCTTTTTTAAGAAACACCGTTTCTTAGAAATAAATCCTGTTGGATAATAAGGTTATAAATATAACCATAAAAAATATTAAAAATATAAAATTTATGAAAAAGTAATGTATAAACATTACATTTTCTCTGGTGCTGAGAAACCAAGTAAATCAATACCTGTCTCTAATACTTTCTTTGCCATATTAATTAATGCAATATAACCTTCTTTCTTCTTTTCATCTGCTTCAGAAAGAATCTTTGTTCCATGATAAAATCTGTTAAATGCATTTGATAAATCATAAATATATGAACAAATCTTGTGTGGGGCTAATTCCTTAGCTGCATTTTCAATTACTTCATTTGCCTTGGCAATTTCAAGCATTAACTGTAACTGTTCATCATTATCTGTATCAATAATAGAAAGATTATCTACTGTCTTTCCTTCTTCTTTGTATTTTTCGATAATTGATTTAATACGAACAATTGTATATAAAATATATGGACCTGTGTTTCCTTCAAAAGAAGCAAATCTATCAATATCAAAAACATAATCTTTTGATGCCTGATTTGACAAATCACCATATTTTAAAGCTGCCAAACCTACAATTTTTGCAGTTTCTCTGGCTTCTTCTTCGCTTACTGAACGGTTTTCCATAATCTTATTATAAACAGCTTCGTTAATCTGTGAAATAAGATTTTCAAGGCGCATTACGCCACCTTCACGAGTCTTAAAAGGCTTACCGTCTGAGCCATTCATTGTACCAAAACCAATAAATTTCAATTCTGTTTCAGGTTTAACAATGCCTGCCTTCTTAGCAACTCTAAAGAACTGTGTATAGTGCAAATCCTGTCTCTTGTCTGCTAAATAAACATACTTATTTGGCTGGAAGTCCTGTTCTCTTTGAACTAAAGTTGCGATATCTGATGTTGCATATAAAGCTGCTCCATCTGACTTTCTAACTATACATGGAGGAAGTTCTTTGCTGTCTCCTTCTTCTGCAATGTCAACAACTAAAGCTCCCTGACTTTCATATGCTAATCCCTTATCAATTAAATCCTGAATTAATCCAGGTATATAAGGCTGAGCATCGCTTTCACCTTTCCATAAATCAAATTCAACATTTAAGTTATCATAGTTCTTCTTTAAATCAATTTTTGAAACATTCATAATATGTTTCCAAAGTGCTGTGTATGGAGCATATCCACTTTGAAGTTTTAATGTTGCTTCATGGGCTTTTTCCTTAAAAGCAGCATCTTCTTTTGATTTCTTACTTGCACATGGATAAATTTCTTCTAATTCAGAAATTGTAAATGGTGCTTCACTTGGATATTCTCCTGTAAAGCTTTCATCAAAATATGGTAAGTCCGGCTTACGTTCCTGTAACTCAGTAATAATAAGTCCCATCTGAAGTCCCCAGTCCCCTAAGTGAACATCTCCAATAACTTTATTTCCCATGTACTTTGAAATTCTTTTTACACTTTCACCAATAACTGCTGAACGTAAATGACCAATGTGAAGTGGTTTTGCAACATTTGCTCCACCGTAATCAACTACAACTGTTTCAATATTGTCATTTTCTATTCCAAGCTTATCTGCCAAATTCATTTCATTTAAATATTTTGCTAAAAAGTCGCTATTCAAATTAATATTAATAAATCCGGGATTTACAGCTTCCACTGATTTGAACATGCCATTATTTCCAATTGCTTCAACAACATCATTTGCAATCATAATAGGCGCTTTATGGTATAATTTTGCACCGGCCATGGCACCATTGCACTGATATTCGCAAAGATCAGGTCTGTTAGAAACACTAACTTTTCCTAATTTTTTATCATAATCACATTTTTCAAATGCTTTTTCAAATTCCTCTGTTATTAGTTCCAGTAACTTTTTCATTATGCTCTCCATTCTTTATGTATTTAATTATATTTTATAATTCAACACCATTTAATTTTAATAACTCTTTTGCAGTGTCTACTGAATCCACACCTGTTTTGTTTTTAATAGGGGCAAATTCTTTTTCTCTTACCACTTCATAGGCAAGACAGTTATCCATCATGTGAATCATATCTAAAACAAGAGTTTCAAACTTGTAACCATTTTCTGTTTCAGGTTTAACTAATTCACCGTTCTCATTTATGTATGGAATTTTCTTCTTTACAATATGAACTGATAAATTGTTTTCAAGATTCGTTTCTAAATCTTCTATATTAAATAAATAGTTTAATATTACACCATACTTATATGCCAACTCACCATTATCCAATGTTTCATAGCGCATATCTTCTGTAAGTTCATAATATTCAACTATTGATGGTTTTCCATCTTCTAAACAAAGCACGCCTACTTTTTCCTCAGGGTTTGCCTTTGATACAACCTTAGCTGCTGAGCGGTAGCCGCCGTCAATCATAGCACCTACAAAACAAGGATCAGCCATTCTCTGACAAACATTATCAACAGCAAAAATATTAATATATTCTACACCTATTTCTTTTGCCTTTTTACATAAACCTGATTTAACAAAAGAAATAAACCAACCACCATTGCCATTGGGTGAAGTTGATACTCTGTCTTTTCCTTCAAGATAAATCTTCCCATCAAAAGACGCTGCCGGTGCCATTTCCTGAATAAAGAAATCAACAAAATCAGGATTATACCCAAAATAATTCATCTCTTTAAAGAAATTAATTGTATCATCATTGTTCTTTTCACTTGTCATAACATATAAAGGAACCCAAGCACCTGTTTCATTTACAACATCCATTAAATTCCTAATAAGCATTTCAAAAATATAAACATCTTTTGTTTCACCAATGTTGTACATGCCCTTTGGCTTATCTGAACCAAGTCTTGTTCCCATACCACCTGCTAAAAGAAGTGCTGCAACTTTTCCTTTTTTAATTGCATCTGCACCTACAGCAGTAAACTTTTCTCTGTTTTCCTCTATGTCCTTAATGGAAACAGCATCATCTAATGGTGTGATAACACCTTTATCTCCACAATGATCTTTATTTTTAATTAAATCAATTAAACTAAAATCAAGCTTACTAATCTGATCTAATAAATTTGCTTTTTGAGTATCGCTTAGTTCATTATAATACTTTAATAACTGCTCCTGATTATTTTCCTCTAATAACTTTTTAATATCATCGTAACTCATATTTCCTCGCTTTCCTTTCAATTCCATCATTAAAATTTCCATAACATAACTGCCATGAAATTAATTTTGTGATTATCAATTATAACGACTCTCTTACATATTATTAAGGATAAAATATTTTTGTATATTATGCAAGTTTTTTAATGTCGCATAGAAGGTCAATACAGTTTTGATATCTGTCTTTTGGGTTAATTTTTGTACATTTCTTTATTATCTTTCTTAACTTACCATTAACTCTAAAAGATTTTATTTTGTTATTATATTTTTTCTTTGTGCGCAAAAAATATAACGTTGTTCCTATACCGTATATATCTGTTCGAATGTCTGTATTATACAAACTAATACCTTTACAGTCTCCATATTGTTCAGGTGCGGCAAATCCCACACTTCCTAAAGCTACATAATCAACAGCATCAACACTATATCGTTTAGAAATTCCAAAATCTATTAACTTGATTCTGCCATCTTTTTTCATAATAATATTAGACGGTTTCAAATCTCTGTAAATAATAGGTTTCTCTAAGGAATGCAAATAATATAGCCCACTACACAACTGTTCTGCCACATTGGCAAGTTGTTTTCTGTTCATGCAACCATTGATTTTCACATAGTCATCTAAGTTTATACCTTCTACATACTCCATAATCAGATAGAATCTTCCATCTTCTTTTATTAAATTAAAAATTTTTGGAAGGACCGGATGACTACAATGCTTAAGCGCATTAAGTTCTTTTTCCATTCCTTCCAATAATTTTTCTCTGTTGGCAGGATCTGATGTTATGTACTGTTTCAAGGCAAACATTTTTGAAGTATAAACATCTTTAACCTTATACACACAGGAACTACCTCCGGTTCCTATGTTCTCCAATACATAATATCGTCCTCCAACTACCGTATTTATTATTTTGTCCATATAGCACACCTTTCCGGATGTGCTTCTCTCCAATCTTAAGCCTCTTATAAAGTAGCAATATCTACTAATGTAAGATTTTCTTTTGCATCGCTTTCTAAGCTTGTAAGTAAAGCATCTACTGTATCCAAACTTGTAAAGCAGTTTACACCTGTTTCGATTGATGTACGTCTGATTAAGAATCCATCTCTACTCTTATCACGTCCCTGAGTTGGTGTATCAACAACAATGTCAATCTTATGCTCAAGTAATAAGTCCATTACTGTAGGAGCTTCCTGGTGAATCTTATTAACCTTAATTGCATCTACTCCATTTTTTCTTAAAACATCTGCTGTGCTTCTTGTAGCGTAAATCTCGTATCCCAATTTTTCAAAACGCTTAGCCAATGGAATAATTTCCTGCTTGTCAGCATCTTTTACTGACATAATAATCTTCTTATGTTTTGGAAGAACTACACCTGCACCTAAGAATGCTTTGTATAAAGCTTCGTTAAATGTCTTGGCTATTCCTAAACATTCACCTGTTGATTTCATTTCAGGTCCTAAGCTTGTTTCTGCTCCTCTAATCTTTTCAAATGAGAATACAGGCATCTTAATTGCATAGTAATCAGCCTTTGGCTGTAAGCCAGGTGTATATCCAAGTTCTTTAATCTTGTGTCCAATAATACATTTTGTAGCAAGTTTTACAATTGGTATACCCGTAACCTTACTAATGTATGGAACTGTTCTTGATGAACGTGGATTAACTTCTATTACATAAACCTGTCCGTCACATACAATAAACTGAATGTTAATCATACCTTTTACATGAAGTGACATTGCAAGTTTCTTTGTATAATCTTCAATTGTATCAATAATATCCTGTGATAATGTGTATGCAGGATATACTGAAATACTGTCACCTGAGTGAACTCCGGCTCTTTCAATATGTTCCATTACACCAGGAATTAAAATATCTTCTCCGTCACAGATAGCATCAACTTCTACTTCTGTTCCCTGTAAATATTTATCTACTAAAATAGGATGATCCTGTGCGATTCTGTTGATGATTTCCATGAATTCTTCAACTTCTTCATCACATGTTGCAATCTGCATACCCTGACCACCAAGTACATAAGAAGGTCTTACTAATACAGGATAACCTAATTTGTTTGCAACTTCTTTTGCTTCTTCTGCTGTAAATACAGTACCACCTGTAGGTCTTGGGATTCCACACTGTTCAAGAATTTCATCAAATAATTCTCTATCTTCTGCAGCGTCTACATCTTTTGCATCTGTACCTAAAATTGGAACTCCCATCTTCATAAGAGCTTCTGTTAACTTAATAGCTGTCTGACCACCGAACTGTACAACTGCCCCATCAGGCTTTTCAATGTTTACAATATTTTCAACATCTTCAGGTGTTAATGGTTCAAAGTAAAGTTTATCAGCAATATCAAAGTCTGTTGATACTGTTTCAGGATTGTTATTTACAATAATTGTTTCATAACCCTCTTCTTTAAATGACCATGTACAATGAACTGAACAGAAGTCAAATTCAATACCCTGTCCAATACGGATTGGACCTGAACCCAAAACAAGAACCTTCTTCTGTGGTTTTGTTTCAATTGCTTCATCTTCTCCACCGTATACTGAATAATAGTATGGTGTTTCAGCTTCAAATTCTGCCGCACATGTATCAACCATCTTATATGCTGCAACAATATTGTTATCATAACGCATCTGTTTAATTTCATCTGCGCTCTTTCCTGTAAGTCTGCTGATAACTGTATCAGGGAATTCAATTCTCTTAGCTTCTTTTAATAATTCTGCTGTAAGTGGCTGAGTCTTTAACGCATTTTCCATTTCTACGATAATTGCAAGTTTGTCAATAAACCACTTGTCAATCTTTGTAATGTCATGTATATGGTCGTAACTTACACCACGTCTTAAAGCTTCTGCAATAACCCAGATTCTTCTATCATCTACTTTGTGAAGCATATCTTCTAATTCGTCATCGTTTAATTCTGTAAAATCATAATCCATTAAACATTCAACATGCTGTTCAAGTGATCTGATAGCTTTCATTAATGCACCTTCAAAGTTATTGCAAATACTCATAACTTCACCGGTAGCTTTCATCTGAGTTGTTAATTTTCTACTCGCTGTAATAAATTTATCAAATGGAAGTCTTGGGATCTTAACTACACAGTAATCAAGTGTAGGTTCAAAACTTGCATATGTTTTCTTTGTAATTGCATTCTTGATTTCATCTAATGTATAACCTAACGCAATCTTTGCTGCAACCTTTGCAATTGGATAACCTGTAGCCTTTGAAGCTAATGCTGATGAACGGCTAACACGAGGGTTTACCTCAATTACACAATATTCAAAACTTTCAGGATGAAGTGCATACTGTACGTTACATCCACCTGTAATGTTTAATTCGTTAATAATGTTAAGTGCTGATGTACGAAGCATCTGATGTTCCTTATCACCTAATGTCTGTGATGGAGCAACTACTATACTGTCACCTGTATGAACGCCAACAGGATCAATATTTTCCATATTACATACTGTAATACAGTTGCCGGCTGAGTCTCTCATCACTTCGTATTCAACTTCTTTCCAACCTGCAATACATCTTTCTACTAAAACCTGTCCTACACGGCTAAGTCTTAAACCATTCTCAAGGATTTCCACTAATTCATGCTGGTTGTTAGCGATACCACCGCCACTACCACCAAGTGTATATGCGGGACGAAGTACAACAGGGTAACCAATCTTATTAGCAAATTCAATACCGTCTTCAACTGTTTCAACTACAAGAGATGGGGCACATGGCTCATTAATCTTCTCCATAGTTTCCTTAAATTCCAAACGGTCTTCTGCCTTCTTAATTGTTTCTGAAGTTGTACCAATTAATCTACAGTTATTTTCTTCTAAAAATCCTGTTTCAGCAATTTCCATTGCAAGGTTAAGTCCTGCCTGACCACCAAGAGTTGGAAGAATGCTGTCCGGTTTTTCTTTCTGAATAATCTTCTTTAAAACAGGTACTGTTAATGGTTCAATATAAACTTCATCTGCAATATCCTTATCTGTCATAATTGTAGCAGGGTTTGAGTTTAATAATACTACCTCAATACCTTCTTCTTTAAGAGAACGACATGCCTGTGTTCCGGCATAGTCAAACTCTGCTGCCTGTCCTATTACAATAGGACCTGAACCTATTACTAAAACTTTCTTTATGCTTAAATCTCTAGGCATTCTTCTTCACCTCCATCATTTCAATAAATTCATCAAATAGTCTGTCTGAGTCCTGTGGTCCCGGGCAAGCTTCCGGATGGAACTGAACTGTAAATATGTTTTTGTTTTTGTATCTTAAACCTTCAACTGTCTTGTCATTTACATTTACAAATGCAACTTTTGCAATTTCAGGATTAACTGTATCTCCGTCAACCATATATCCATGGTTCTGTGATGAAATATAAACATGACCTGAATCTAAATCCTTTACAGGATGATTTCCACCTCTATGGCCATATTTCATTTTCTTTGTATCAGCTCCTGTTGCAAGTGCCATAAGCTGATGACCTAAACAAATTGCAAAAATTGGAATGTCTGAATTATATAATTTCTTTATCTGTTCAATTTGATAAACGCATTCTTTTGGATCTCCCGGTCCGTTGGATAACATAATACCGTCAGGATTCATTGCAATAATTTCTTCTGCTGATGTATCACATGGTAAAACTGTTACATTACAGCCTCTCTTATTTAATGATTCTGCAATGTTATTTTTTGCTCCAATATCAAGTAAAGCCACATTGTACTTATCACCTTTAAGCATTTTCTTTTCCTTACATGAAACTTTCTTTACAACTCCTGTTACTTTGTATTCCTTAATCTTAGGTAATACTTCGTCTAAGTTATAATTTTCGTTTGTTGTAATCATACCATTCATGGTACCTTTTTCTCTAAGAATCTTTGTAAGTGCTCTTGTATCAATACCTGAAATTCCCGGTATGTCATTTTCAACTAAGAAATTCTGAATTGTATCATCACTTCTGAAGTTGCTTGGCATTCTGCTTAATTCATGTACTATGTAAGCATCCGGCCAAGGATGTAATGATTCCATATCCTCATGACATATACCATAATTTCCCTGAAGTGGGTAAGTCATACATACTGCCTGTCCTGCGTATGATGGATCAGTCAATACTTCTAAATAACCCCACATGGACGTGTTAAACACGATTTCACTAATAATTTCTTTTTTGCTACCAATTGATTTTCCTTCGAAAACTGTACCGTCTTCTAAGATAAGAAATGCGTTCATAAATGTTTTTCCTTTCGTTTGTTTTAGTATTTTTGCCTAAACTTACAAGATTATATCAAATATCGACATTTCTTTCAATATGTTTGCCAACATTTTTTAATTCTATTAGTCAATCTCTGATTTTTCTCTTAATTTTTTATTATAGCAGAAATGAAAAAATATGCACTCCTTAGAATGCATATTTTCTCAAAAAATTTTATAAATTTACATTTTAACGTGGAATTCCTTCTGCAATCCTTGTTATGCCCACATATATTTGTGATATTTTATACCAGGTTGCAAAATCAATTATGCCTGTTTGTGGCAAGTCAAATATTTTTTGGAAGTTTCTTACGGCTCTTTGGGTGTCTTCACCGTAAATACCATCTACATTTACATTTCCAATGGCTGTATACACTTTTCCGATTGTATTTAACTGCTCCTGTATCTGCTGAACTTTCTGTCCTCTACTACCTATTGTTAAATCATATCCAGGCCATGAAGCAGGTATACCTGATATTTGTTCTGCTGTATTAATATACATTTCACTACCATAATAATTACGGATTATTTCCAATGCTGAATACCCCTGTTCTCCTAAATTGCATGAGCCCCATTGACTTAGCCAGTTAGGACAGGTTACTCTTCTACCATCACAATACTGTGTAAGTATTGGCTGTCTCACATCAGGAAACGATAAATATTGATCAAATATACTATCAACTACAACACTAATTGATTCGAAAATATTTCTGCCATTAATCCATTTTTGATCATAGGCTGTGGAAGATGTAATTGTAAAATCGTAACCTTTGTTTCTGTACCATTCCGTATACACTCTATTTAATGTAAATGACATAATTGCCAAAATATTAGCCTCTAAGGTTGCTCTTGGCCATGTAGCATATATTTCTGACGAAGCCACATTCTTAATGTAATCCTTATAAGTTACATAATAGTCTCTTGCATTACTACTTGGTGTACCATCATGTACAACAATATATTCAGGCACAACCACTCTGCTTAATACGATTTCTCCCGGCTCATTTACATCCTTTATGTCATCTTCAGGAATTTTTGCCGGATACTCATAATAAAGAGTGTGCGGTGGAATAATTATATTTTCAGTTTCTTCGCCTTGAACCTTTTCAAGTTTTACATTTTGTATTGCCAAAGACCTTGGCAATATTTCAACGTTATCAATATTTTCCGACTCATATCCCGGTGCATCTACCTCAACATTATAATTGGCATAAGGCATATTATCATTATTTTCATCCAAACTGTACTCTAAAGGTGGGGCATCTAAGTCTACTACTTCTGTCTGACCTGAAGAATCCGTTGATAATTGCTCTAATTGTGTTGTCTCATTATCTAGCGGTTCATTCTCATTTGTTTTTCTGCTAATTATTACCCTTGCATCTTTTATTGGCACATTATTACTGTCAACTACATTTATTTGTAATTCACCTATATCTCCTGAATTTACCTGCATTTTTATAAGCATATACTTTTTCCATACTTTTTTAATCTATACATTATATGGATTACTTAATGTTTTATGACAACATTTTCATATATCCGCTTTTCCTCTGTGTCAGTTGAACTATAAATCTGTGCAATGTTTGTAATTTCATTTTCTGTATTATTTGCATACGCCTGATTGTTTGTACTAAACAATATAGACAATATCATTACTATGTTAATGCAAACGGATTTTTTTCTCCTTGCCATGAACATACCTCTCCTATTTGAGCGTAATCACTTTTTTTCACTATCTCCACTAACGAAGTCAAAAAAGAAGCTGTGTCTAAAAAATAATAATGATGTGACCCCAAAAAGTTAGACTTTTAGGTCTAACTTTTGGGGGTCGGTACATAAGCCACAACTTCTTTTATATTACATTCAAATATTTCTATTCAATATTCAAATATTCTTATTTTCTTTTATATGTTCTAAAATAATATTCCAAATCAAAATAAGTGTTCTCATCACTTTCTTCTGCCAACTCCCACTGGTCAGTCATTTCATCTAAATTTGGAATAAATGTATCTGCCGCATACTGATGATCAATGTATGTTACATAGGCTGTATCACAGTATGGTAGCATTTGCTTATAAATTGAGCCACCACCTATAACATACACATCTTCATTATATCCTTTTGCTTTTTCAACTGCCTCTTCAATAGAATGTACAACAATTGCACCATCAACCTTATAGTTCTGATTCTTTGTTATTACAATGTTTACTCTATTCTTAAGTGGTCTTTTTCCTGGAAAGCTTTCTAATGTTTTCTTACCCATAATTATAACATTTCCTGTTGTATGTTCTCTAAAGAACTTCATGTCATCGGGTATGCTAACTAATAATTCATTGTTGTTTCCAATTGCCCAGTTCTTATCTACTGCTACTATTAAATTCATGTTTCACCTTAATCTTTGCAAAGATTCCTTTCTCGTCAATCCGAAAATAATAAATCGGTTAAATAACTAACTATTATTTTCACAAATCCATAATCCACGCTACTACATTACGTTAAAACTTCTTAACCCTCACCCGTAGCATTATTCTAAACTGCTACAGGAATTTTAATCTGCTCACCATGTTCATAATCCAATAGTTTTATATCATCTACTGTAAAATCATAAAAGTTTTTGATTTCAGGATTAATCCAAAGTTTTGGTGCCGGATACTGTTTTCTTGTAATTAATTCCTCAACTAAATCTACATGTTTATCATAAATATGCGCATCAGCAATAACATGTACAAACTCTCCAACCTCCATGTCATTGACCTGAGCAAACATATGTAACAAAGCTGCATACTGACACACATTCCAGTTGTTTGCTGTTAAAACATCCTGTGAACGCTGATTAAGTATTCCGTTTAAAATAAGTTTTCCAGTTTCCTTATTCTTTGTTACATTAAACGTCATACTATATGCACATGGGTATAAATTCATTTCTGATAAATCCTGATGTACATAAATGTTTGTCATGATTCTTCTACTGTAAGGATTGTTTTTTAAGTCGTATAACACTCTGTCAACCTGATCCATGTCTCCTTCAGGATAATGATGTTTAACCGACATCTGGTAGCCGTAAGCTTTTCCAATTGAGCCTGTTTCGTCAGCCCATGCATCCCAAATATGGCTGTTTAAGTCATTAACATTATTGGACTTTTTCTGCCAAATCCAAAGTAACTCGTCAACACAGTTTTTAAAACCTGTTTTTCTAAGAGTCAAAGCCGGGAATTCCTTCTTTAAATCATATCTGTTTACAACACCAAATTTCTTTATTGTATATGCAAATGAACCATCATCCCACTTTGCACGTACTTTCTCACCTTTTGTATCTGTTCCGTTATCTAAAATGTCTCTACACATATTTACAAATATTTTATCTGCGTAACTCATTGAATCCTCCTGTTTTTAAAAATCTTAAACAAGTATAGCATTTTTAATTTAATTAATAAATAGAAAAGTAAAAAAGGAAAAGCTATACAAATTCAAAATAGCTTTTCCCTGCGTATGAATAAATATAAAATTTTTAGCCTTTTATCCCTGACTGTATCTTAATAAGAACTGTTTAGTTCTCTCTTCTTTAGGATTGTTAATTACTTCTTTTGCATCGCCCTGCTCAACAATAACACCTTTGTCCATAAATACAACCGTGTCTGCCACATCTCTTGCGAAAGCCATTTCATGAGTAACAATGACCATGGTTGTTTTTTCTTCTGCTAGTCCCTTAATTACTTTTAAAACTTCTCCTGTAAGTTCAGGATCAAGAGCTGATGTGGGCTCATCAAAGCATAAAATATCAGGTTGCAAAGCCAAAGCTCTTGCTATGGCAACTCTCTGTTGCTGACCACCTGATAACTGATGTGGATAATGATCCATTCTGTCTTCAAGACCCATTTTCTTTAAAAGTTCTTTTCCATGATTTTCAATTTCTGCCAAAATTTCTTTTTTATTTTTATTGTAATCTTCTCTTTCCTCTGCAAGAAGCTTTTCTGCCAACATAACATTCTCTAATGCTGTGTACTGTGGAAAAAGATTAAATGATTGAAAAACCATACCAAAATGAAGTCTTTTATCTCTTAATGCCTTATCCTTCTTAACTCTAGGTAATGAGGCATCAAACAACTTTTCACCTTTTACGGAAATAGTTCCATGATTTGGTGTTTCAAGGAAATTCAAACATCTAAGCAATGTTGTTTTTCCAGAACCTGAAGAACCAATTATTGCTAATGTCTGTCCCTCTTCTAAATCAAAACTTATATCTTTTAAGACTTTGGTGCTACCAAAATGTTTTTCTATATTTTTTACTTCCAAAATTGCCATTTATAGCACCTCCTATTTAAAATAATCTAATTTCTTTTCTATGTAGTTAAATAATAAAGTTAATATACCAACAAAAATCAAATAGAACACGCCTGTGTAGAACAATGGCCATGTAATACCGTCTGATTTCATAAAAGCAAAACCTGTAAATGTTAATTCGTATGCAGCAATAATTCTTGCCAATGATGTATCCTTAACTAAGGTTATTATTTCATTTGACATTGGTGGCACAATTCTCTTTATCATCTGTAATAATGTTATCTTAAAGAAAATCTGTGATTTTGTCATACCTAAAACCTGTCCTGCTTCTCTTTGACCTGCAGGTACACCTTCGATACCACCTCTGAATATTACTGAAAAATAACATGCATAGTTAATTGTAAATGCAACAACTGTAGCTGAAATTCTTCCCCATTCATCACCGCTCCAAATATTATGTCCTAGCCATAAACCAGGACCATAGAAAATAATAATTAACTGAAGCATAAGTGGTGTTCCTCTTATAATCCAAGTAAATATCTGTACTAAATATCTAAGTGGTTTAAATTTACTCATAGCTCCAAATGAAACTATAAGTCCCAATGGAAGAGAAAACAACAATGTAAAAATAAAAATTTCAAAAGTTGTTCCAAGTCCATTTAATAATGTTTCTGTTACATCCCAAAACATAAAATTTTCTCCTTAGCTTTTTACGCATATATAAGGCAGAGAGTTTTCTCCCTGCCTTATTAGTCTACATATTTAAAGTATTTGTTTATATTATTTTGATGGAACAACAACTACCTGTGCATTGTTGCAGTAAGCAGTTGTACAGTTCATTGCGTTCTTAACTTCATCTGTTAATGTCATACCGTTCCATACAACATCAATGTTCTTTGACTTAAGTTCCATTGCTTTTGTATCCCAGTCAATTACAACAAATTTAACTTTAACACCTAATTTCTTTGCAAGAAGTGATGCCATGTCAGCATCAAATCCAATCCAATTACCGTCTTTATCTTTGTAATCCATTGGTTCAAATTCTGTAATACCAACGATTAATGTTCCTTTTTTCTTAATGTATTTAACATCATCACCTTCAACATACTTACCAGGCTTATCCTGTTTTAAAATAGCTTCATGAACACCATAGTTCTTTGCTGTTTTTTCCATTTCGCCTGATGCATATGTATCTTTGAAGAAGTTGTTAATGTAATCTGTTAAATCAGAATCTTTTCTACAGCCAACACCATATTCTTCTGTTGTAAGCTTACCTGTGTACTTAAGGTCAGGATAGCTTGTTCCTTCACCAATCATTGCACCAGCCATAAGTAAATCAATAATAGCTGCATCAGATGTACCTGACTTAACTTCCATTAAAGCATCTGCCTGTGATGAAACTGCATTTGTTTTCCACTTTTTGTCCTTTGCAGCCTGCTCACCTGCTGAACCTGCTTCTACAGCATATACCTTGCTGTCTGTTCCGCTCTTCTTACTGCTACCACATCCAACTAAGCATAAAGATGCTACCATTACCACTGATAATAATAATGCTATTTTCTTTTTCATAATTTATCCTCTTCTTTCATTTTCGTGTGTTAGTGCTTTACTATGCTAAACTATTGAGAATATACCATATAAAAATATCATTGTCAATTTAATCTTCCAATTAAAGATGTTGGCACGTATGCTTTTACGTGTATACCGTCTTCTTTATACTCTTCTTCAAGTAACTGACCATATTTTCTAATAAGGCCTGTCTTGCCTGCTTCGGCATAAGTAAATACGTTTTCGTACAATACACGCATTGACTTAACTGCATTCTCAATTGCCTCGTTTATGTCATCAATTCCTATGCCCTTTTTAATGGCACCATGTACAACGTAATCTGCCTTGAAATCTCTTAATATAGGTTTTGTTTCCAACTTATCTTCTTTGTTGAAAACGGTAATAATCGTTTTGTCTTTTACACCTAAGTTATCGAGAGTTTCGTACACTGCGTGAACATTTTTATCCATTGACGGATTAGAGGCATCCACTACATGAATAATAATGTCAGAATATTTTGCTTCCTCTAACGTACTTCTAAAAGCATCTATTAAGTGGTGTGGTAATTTTCTTATGAAACCTACTGTATCTGTCAAAAGCACTTCCTGCCCATCCGGTAATTTGTAGTTTCTTGTTGTTGGATCAAGGGTTGCAAAAAGCTTATCCTCTTCTAAAACTTCAGCGTTTGTTACTGTGTTAAGAAGTGTTGATTTTCCTGCGTTTGTATAGCCTACAATCGCAACTACCGGAACAGGATTGTCCTGACGTTTCGCCCTTGTTACCTGTCTGTGGTTCTCCATTTCTGAAACCTGTTCTTTTAACTGTGAAATTCTGTTTCTAATTAAACGTCTGTCAACTTCAAGTTTCTTTTCACCAGGTCCTCTTGTACCGATTCCACCACCCTGTCTTGATAGATTTCTCATACCTATAAGTCTTGTTGAACGGTATCTAAGCTGTGCCAATTCTACCTGAATCTTACCTTCAGCAGTTTTTGCCCTACCTGCGAAAATATCTAATATAATAAGGGTTCTGTCCATAACCTTAACTTCCAATTCATCTTCAAGGTTCTTATACTGGGCAGGTGATAGTTCATCGTCACATACAATGGCATCTGCATCTGTTTCCCAAATTAAATCTTTAATTTCCTTTACTTTACCTGTTCCAACATAGGTTGTATTATTTATATGTTCAAGATTCTGTACAACTCTTCCAACTACAACAGCCCCGGCTGTACTTACTAATTCTTCTAATTCATCTAATGATTCCTGTGCATCTTCCTCATGACCTGTGGAAACAGCCACCAGAATTACTTTTTCCAATTCTTCTTTATTTTCGTACATTCTGCCTCCTTAACCAACTTCACACTCTATTCATTATGTACAACTAAATTAATAGTTTTCCACTTTCCACGTTTGTATCTTATTAAACTAAATAACCCGTTTAGCATCCATGTAATTCCTGTTGCAACAAATACACCATAACTACCTAAAAATGGAATTAATGTTAATGGATATGCAAATCCAACTCTTCCTATACATTCCACTATGCCCGTAAAAAGAGAAAACATTGCATCCCCGGCACCATTTAATACATTTCGTGTTGTATAAATGAGACCTAAAAATACATAGAAACAACTTGTTATTCTAAGACCATCTGAAGCTATCCGTAAAACTTCAGCATCTTTTCCGAATATTGACACAATTGGTGATGTGAAAGTCCAAAACAGAACAAGGACTACTGCTGAAAATATTACATTCATAACATTTGAAGAATTAAATCCTTTCACAACTCTGTCTGTCTTTCCTGCACCAAGATTCTGACCTGTATATGTAGAAACTGCTGCTCCTAGTGACATGAATGGCTGCTGAACTAATGTTTCTATTCTTGAAATAACTGTAAAAGCTGTAGTAAATGTTGCTCCATAACCATTAACAATAGCCTGTAATACTATTAATGAAAAGGCTATTAATGAATTCTGTAATGCTACAGGTATACCCAGTCTTAAACTCTTCTCTACAATATAACTGTTAAGTTTTAAATTCTTCTTTTTTAGCCTAAAATAAGTATTGCTCTTATATGCATAAAAAATACATGTAACTGCTGATAAAAACTGTGAAAATGCTGTGGCAACACCTGCGCCTACAACTCCCCAGCCAAGTCCTAATACAAACCACAAATCAAGCACAACATTAACAAGACTTGCAAATATTAAAAATATTAAAGGTGTTTTACTGTCTCCTAAGGCTCTAAGTATACTTGATACTCCGTTGTATAAACCTGTACAGCAAATACCTATGGATGTAACTTTTAAATAAGCTGTTGCGTCACCTAAAATAACCTTATCTGTTCTAAGTAACACTAATACCGGTTTTGCTATAAAAAAGCCTATACAAGCCATTATTACTGAACTTATAAGCACAATCCATATTGCATTTCCTATTGTGTCTTTTACCTTCTCTTCATTATTTGAGCCAAAAAACTGTGCGACAATTATTCCTATTCCAACAGATAAACCTGCTACTAAGGAAAAGAATAAAAAATTAAGTGAGTTTGTTGTTCCGATTGCGCCTAACGCATTAGGGCCAACAAAATTTCCAACAATTATGGAATCCACCATGTTATACAATTGCTGAAATATGTTTCCAATAAACAAAGGTACTGCAAACTGCAAAAGCAATTTCCAAGGTGTGCCCTTTGTCATGTCCTTTAAAAACTTATTTTCTTTTGACATAATTTTCCTCATCCTTTAGCTTGTCCTAAGGTTATCCACTCATGCTGTACAGATGGTATAAAACCTTTTGACAATGTAATTGTTAAATTAAATAAAATCCAATTATTCCTGATGCAATTCCTATAACTGCCCCTGCTATTACATCCTTTGGAAAATGAACTCCACAAATTACTCTCTCAAATGCCATAATAACAGCAAGAAGCATCATAAAAATCCCCAAAGGGATACAAATATACAAAGCTGACATAGCAATTACAAAGGCAGAAAAAACATGACGACTTGGCATTGACTGACCTTTTTTTTCTTTTACAATCAACGGTGAAAAATCATATACAACATAAGGTCTTTTTTCGTCAATAATATATCTGAATATTGTAACTGCCACAAAAGATATGCTACATACAAGCACAACTCTTACACAGGTACCACTATTGTTTTGATACTGCATAAACGCAGACATTAAAATAATTACAGCAAATAAAACATAAATCATTATTGTAACTATCCTGTTTATTCCTGTAACTATTTTAACTCCGTTTTTCTTTTTTCTAACAGCTTCTGTTATTTTTATATAGCTTTCCTGTTTCATTTTTTCTCCGAAATAATTCTACTGTTTTCTTGCAATTCTGTATTCATCACCATAGGAGAAATACGGACATGTTGCTCTCTTAAACTGCATTAACATGGCTAAATCATCTTCATCCATATTTACAACACAGCCGTATTCTTCATATTCTTCGTCATATACGTAATTGCTACAAAATTCACAACTATATTGATCACTCATTGTTAAACTCCTGTTTACTTATAACTTTCTGCTAACTTTTCAAATGCAGGAAGCGCATCTTCAATCTGCTTTGTCTGAACACAATAAGAAACTCTTACATATCCCGGTGTTCCAAAACTGTCAGCAGGTACAAGTAATAATTCGTATTCTTTTGCCTTTTCACAAAATTCGTAAGCGTCCTCTCCCATGGCTTTTACAAATAAGTAAAATGCACCATCAGGGTAAACACATTCAAAGCCCATTTTTGTTAAAGCATTATATAATAAATCTCTGTTTTCTTTATAAATTGAAATATCAGATGTATCACTTATGCACCTTTCAATTACTCTTTGAAGCATACTTGGGGCACATACATAGCCTAAAGCTCTTCCGGCTCCACAAACTGCTGCGTAAGCATCTTCTTCATCAATCATCTTTGGTGATACTACTATGTATCCAATTCTTTCTCCCGGAAGAGATAATGCCTTACTATATGAATAGCATACAAAAGTATTGTCATAATAATTAATAACATATGGTACTTCTGTATCATCATAAACTAACTCTCTATATGGTTCATCAGTAATAAGGAAAATAGGATGTCCATATTCCTCTTCTTTCTTTTTTAATAACTGACACATTTTTTCAATTGTTTCTACAGTATAAACAACACCTGATGGATTGTTAGGTGAATTAATTATTACTGCCTTTGTTTTTTCATTAATGGCTTTTTCGAAATTATCCATGTCAATCTGGAAAGTCTTTTCCTGTGACTTAACTTCTACTAATTTAGCGCCTGTTCTTTCAATAAACACCCCGTATTCAGGAAAATAAGGAGTAAATACAATACACTCGTCATCTTTTTGTAAAATTGCATTCATTACAATTGTAAGTGATGCTGCTGCTCCACATGTCATGTAAATATTGTTTGCTGTAACATTCGTCCCAAATTTGTCATTAATATAATTTGCAATTGTTTCCCTAACATGTGCATCACCCTGAGCTGATGTATATCCATGAAGGGCTACTGAATCAAAATTATTAACTAAATCAATAATGGCATCATCTACACTTTTTGGTGCAGGTACACTTGGATTACCAATACTAAAATCAAAAACATTCTCTGCTCCGATTTCAGCCTTTCTCTTATTACCATATTCAAAAATTTCTCTGATTTCTGAACGTACTTTTCCTAACTTTACTAATGATTCTGTATACATTTTATCCTCCTTATTTATAACTAGCGCATATGAATCTTAAACTCTTTTTCGTGCTCTCTCTTCAAATCACGCTTTTTAATGTCTGCTCTCTTGTCATATAGTTTTTTACCTCTGGCAAGTCCTATTTCAACCTTTACCAGACTTCCTTTAAAATAAACTCTTAAAGGTACTAAGGTCAACCCTTTTTCATTTAGTTTTCCAACTAATTTATTAATTTCATATTTATGAAGCATTAATTTCTTTGGTCTTAAAGGATCTTTGTTGAAAATGTTTCCCTTTTCATAAGGATTAATATGCATTCCGTATATTATAACTTCGCCATTTTCAATTCTTACAAATGACTCTTTTATACTGCAATGGCCTGCACGTAAAGACTTAACTTCTGTTCCATGTAAAACAATTCCTGCCTCATAAGTATCTTCTATAAAATAATCATGTCTTGCTTTCTTATTGCTTGCAATTAATTTTCCTGAAGCCATACTCTTTCCTTTCTTTAAAGTTAATCACTAATAATATTTTATATTACCATACCGGATATAATCTATTTCAAATTGTTTAAATCAGAACTAATTTGTTTCGAATTTTTTATACCGGCTTTAATTCATTTCAAATAATTCATACAAAATATAATCTGTTTCAAATAATTTACACCAGACTAAAATCAATCGTTCTTGTTAATTTGTCTGCCGCCTCAACACGTATTCTTACAGGCTGGCCCAACTTATATGTCTTCTTAGTGGCTTCACCTGTCATTGAGAAAGAATCCTCATCATATATATAATGGTCGTCACACATATTTGAAACATGCACCAAACCTTCTATTGTATTAGGCAATTCTACATACAAACCAAAGTTTGTAACACCTGAAATCACACCTACAAATTCTTCGCCAATTTGTCCACGCATATATTCTGCCTGCTTTAGCTTTTCTGTGTCTCTTTCTGCATCATCTGCACGTCTTTCATTTGTGCTACAATTCTTTGTCACTTCAGGTAGTATGCTCTTGTAATGTTCAGCATGCTTATCCGTCATCTTCCCGTTAATACATTCTTTTATAATACGATGTATCTGCAAATCAGGATATCTTCTAATAGGCGATGTAAAATGCGTATAATATTTTGCAGCCAAGCCAAAATGTCCCAAACATTCAGGTGTGTACTCTGCTCTTTTCATTGAGCGAAGAGTTACCCTGCTTATCATAGCCTCTTCCGGTGTTCCTTCAATGTTATTTAACAATTTTTGTATTTCTTTTGGATGTACTTCCTCTCCTGATAATTTTACAGAATAACCAAAGTTGGTAATAAATGTTGCCAAAGCTTTCATTCTGTCACTATCCGGCTTTTCGTGATTTCTGTATACAAAAGGCACCTGCTGCCAATAAAAATATTCGGCTATTGTCTCATTAGCTGCCAACATAAAATCTTCAATAATTTTTGTGGCTGCATTTCTATCATAAGGTTCAATTAATATAGGATAACCTTTTTCGTCAAGTTTGATTTTACACTCTGGAAAATCAAAATCAATGGCACCTCTTTTGTATCTTTTATCTCTAAGTATTTTTGATAACTCAGCCATTAAATTAAACATTGGCACAAAATCCTCATACTGCTTAATTGTGGCTTCATCCTTATTTGTTATAATATCATTTACTGCTGTATATGTCATTCGTCTATCAACATTTATTAAAGTTTCTTTGACCTGATGGTCTACGATTTCACCTTTTTCATTAATTTTCATTATACAGCTAAGGGCAAGCCTGTCCTCACCCTGATTAAGTGAACAAATTCCATTGGATAATTTATGAGGTAACATAGGAATAACTCTGTCTACTAAGTATACGCTTGTTCCTCTTTTCACAGCCTCTTTATCTAATGGTGAATTTTCAGTAACATAGTGGGATACATCTGCAATATGAACACCTAAAGTGTAAATCCCATCTTCTTTTGTCAAAGTAATAGCATCATCTAAATCCTTAGCATCCTCACCGTCAATAGTTACTGTGTGAAGGCCTCGAATATCAAATCTGCCTACCTTATCTTCTTCTGCCACTTCAGATGGAATATTTTCAATCTGTTCCATTACTTCTTCAGGAAACTCACAAGGTATGTCGTAATTTTTCACAATCGATAAAATATCTACACCTGGATCATTTACGTGACCTAGAATTTCCGTTACAACACCTTCAGGTTTTCTATCCTTTGTGCCATAAGTTTTAATTTTTGCAACAACTTTGTGACCATCTACTGCCCCTTTTGTATCTTTCCCTGCAATATAAATATCACTGAAAATTTTCTTATTGTCAGGAATAACATAACCAAAACTTTTATTTTTCTGAAAATAACCTACTACTTCTCTGATTTCGTGAGAAATAATCTTGATAACTTTGCCTTCTTTTCTCTTTCCTGTTTGGATAGGATCTACCGCAATCAATACCATATCATGATGAAAGGCACCATTAACATTTCCTTTTGGTATAAAATAATCCTCTTCCTCGCCTTCAACTTCTACAAAGCCAAAACCTTTTTCATTTCCAATAAAAAGTCCCTGTCTGTACTCTTCCTGTGGAATACTATATTTTCCTTTTTTTGATATTGTTATTTTCCCTTCGTTTAGTAATTCAGTTAAAACAATGTCAAGCAACCCTCTGTCTTCTTTTCTAACATTTAAAATAACAACCAACTCTTTAAATTTCATTGGTACATAATGTTTGTCATTCATTAACTGAAGTATTATTTTTTTCTTTTCTTCTATTAAATCCATTCAAATCTCCCTTTATCTATTTGTCTATCATAAATTCCGTTTTCTTCTTAAATAATATCCAAAAACATTATACCTTAATCTGTCCAAACTGTTTATACTTATTTGGTATTTTTTTACAAAGAAAAAAGGTGTAGAAACCTACACCTTAATCAGTCAACATTTTATTTTATCTTAAAATCCGATAAATCCCATATTGAGAATTACTGAAAGTACAAAGAATAATACAACGCAAATCTTTGTAGCCTTCTCAAGTTTACCTTCCATTGAACGGCCCTTGTTCTTTCCCCAATATGTGTCAGCTGCACCACTGATTGCACCAGTAAGTCCTGCCTGTTTTCCTTCTTGAAGTAAGATTACTACTGTAATAATTAAACATACGATCATAAATACTACTGTTAATACTCTAAGTAATGTCATTAGTTTTTTCCTCCTCTATCTATTACAAGGATACCAATCCTTAATATTTCGTATCACACAAAGACAATATTATCATATTATGCTCTCTAAATCAAGAGTATTTTTACAGCAGTTTGTGTTAAGGATTTTTACAACATTTCCTCAATTCGTAGTAATTGATTATATTTGGCAGTTCTCTCTCCTCTGCATGGGGCACCGGTTTTTATATAGCCTGTATTAAGTGCCACTGCCAAATCTGCTATTGTTGTATCCTCGCTTTCTCCTGAGCGATGAGACATTATGGCTATCATGCCTTTTTTCTGTGCCAATTGTACTGCCTTTATAGTTTCAGTAATTGAGCCTATCTGATTTGGTTTAATCAATATTGCATTGGCGCTTTTCTCTTTAATGCCTTTTTGCAGTCTGTTTACATTTGTGACAAATAAATCATCACCTACTAATCTTACTTTACTTCCTATTCTCTGCGTTAGTTTCTTCCAACCATCCCAGTCTTCTTCATCCAATGGGTCTTCAATTGAAAAAATAGGATATTTATTAACTATATTTTCCCACATCTCAATTAATTCATCTGATGTTACATTTTTATTTTTCTTTGGCATAGTATATTTTCCAACTGAACTTCCTTTCCATTCAGATGCTGCCACATCCAAAGAAATTTTAAAGTCCTTTCCTTTTTGAAAGCCACTCTTTTCTACTGCTTCAACTATAATATCCAGAACCTGTTCTTCGCTTTCTAAATCCGGTGCAAAGCCACCTTCATCTCCAACAGCTACTGACAAATTACGTTCTTTTAACAGCCCTTTAAGGCAATGATAGACCTCACTGCACCATCTAAGCCCTTCCTTAAAAGATTTTGCCCCTACAGGTAATATCATAAACTCCTGTATATCCACATTATTTGACGCATGAGCACCACCATTTAAAATATTCATCATTGGTATAGGCATTTTTCTTCCACAAATACCACCAATATATTTATAATCAGGAAGCTTTAATGCTTTTGCACAGGCTTTCATATTTGCCATTGATACTGCAAGAATACTATTAGCTCCAATATTTTCCTTGTTAGATGTTCCATCAAGCTTTAACATTATGCTGTCTACTTTATTCTGATTTAAGCCATTGATGCCTTCTAATGCAGGATAAATAATTTCATTTACATTTTTTACGGCTTTTTTCACGCCATTTCCATTATATCTTTCACCCCTATCACGTAGTTCCACTGCCTCAAACTTTCCTGTTGAAGCCCCTGACGGCACAATGGCACAACCTGTATATAACTCTCCTGCCTTACCGTCAACCTTAACAGTAACTTCTGCTTCAACTGTTGGATTTCCTCTTGAATCCATTACTTCTCTGCCTTTTACATTAACAATTTTTAAAAATTTATACATAAAAAACCTCCTAACATGCTTTTTCTTATTTTGCACATCTAGGAGATTTTTATCCTTTTATTTTTTTATAAATTTGCCAAACACTTTTTTGGACAAATCAACGTAGTCCTGATATTTTACAGGATCATACCATTGAATACTATGTTCTCTTAACATTGAGTCATTATAATCAGTTAGTCTGTAGGTATATTGTTTTCTTATAACATTTTCAGATTTGCCCCAAACATAATGATTGATTGTAGGCACAACTCCAGCTGTTTTCTTTATAATTCTTGTTCCTTTATTGTCTTTTCTAACTGTAAGAGTTGCCATGGCACCCATAAGTGTTTCCCACTGCTGTTGACCTGATGTGTAGTTACCTAATGAATAATAGCACAACGCCTTATTTCCATTGTCTGTTTTAAGCCACTTAATCTTTTCACATACATGGGGATGAGTTCCAATAATCAAATCAGCTCCGGCTTCTACCATAAGCTTCGCCCACTGCACCTGTTCCTTAATTGGTTCAGGCTGTACATATTCCTGCCCCCAGTGTGGTAGGACAATTGTAAAATCAGCTTCTTTTTCTGCTCTTTCAATATCGGATTTTACTTTTTCTTTATGTTGTTTGTCCATTAAATTAACTATATATGAATACTCCTGTGGAAGTTTTAAACCATTAAGTCCATACGTATAATTTAGAACTGCGAATTTTATACCCTTACATTCGTAAATTGGTATACTATTATATTCTTCCTCATTTTCATTTAAGCCAACCATCATTATTTCATTCTTATGTTTCTTCCAAAACTTAATTGCATGTTGCATACCTTCAACTTTGGTATCCAAAGAATGATTTGAAGCACACTGAACTATATCAAATCCGGCATCTATTACAGCCCTTCCCATAGAATCAGGTGTGTTAAATAACGGAAAACCCTGATATTCAAACTGCTTTCCGCCTAACATTGTTTCCTGGTTAATTATGGCAATATCTGCTGCCTTAAAATCAGATTTCATTTTTTCAAATACTTCTGAAAAATCATATTTGCCACCACCATAACGTTTGGCAGTATAAAGAACCGAGTCACTAACCAGATTATCCCCTACTGCAACTATAGAAACTTCTGTAGGTTTAATATTCTGGGCTGCATTTTTAACTGTATTTTTTACTTTTTTATCTGCTACTTTTGTTGGCAATTCTATATTATTTTGAACAACCTTAACTGATTTGTTGTTTGATACTAAGGTCGTTATTCCTATAACCATTAATACACCTAAAACAATTAATGTACCCACACTTATTACTATACGTTTAACGTTTAATCTTCTATGTCTGTGGTATATTGAATGATACTTATTATAATTTTTGCGTACTTTTCTTCTTCTGTTTGTCATAATTTCCCTTTTTTCAAATATAGTCATCAAACAATTCTAACTTACATTAGTTTGTCTGATGACTATTTTAATTGCTATTATTTAATTATCAATGACTTTCCTGTCATTTCTTTTGGCTGTTCCATTCCCATTACTTCAATAAGTGTTGGGGCAATGTCTGCTAAACATCCACCTTCTCTTAATTTCCATGAAGGATCTGCATTTACTAAAATAAATGGAACCGGATTTGTTGTATGTGCTGTATGCGGAGCACCTGTTTCGTAATCAATCATCTTTTCAGCATTTCCATGGTCAGCGCAAATAAACAATACACCATCTACGTCTTTTACTGCCTGAACAGCATCTCCAACAAGACTGTCAACTCTTTCAACAGCCTTTACTGCTGCAGGAATTACACCTGTATGACCTACCATGTCAGGATTTGCAAAGTTAATAACGATTACGTCATACTTATCTGATTTAATAGCTTCAACTAAGTCCATACCTACTTCAGGTGCACTCATTTCTGGTTTTAAGTCATAAGTAGCAACATCCTTTGGAGAATTTACTAATAATCTGAATTCATCCACGTTAGGATCTTCAACACCACCGTTAAAGAAGAATGTAACATGAGCATACTTTTCTGTCTCTGCCAAACGTAGCTGTTTCTTTCCATGTGCTGCTAAAAATTCACCAAATGTATTTTTAATTTCTTCTTTTTCAAATGCAACAAGCTTGTTAGGAATTGTTTCATCGTAATCCTTGAAGCATACATATGTTAATTTTAAGAAATCTCTTTCAAAGCCTGTAAATTTGTCATCACAAAATGCTCTTGTGATTTCTCTTGCTCTATCAGGTCTGAAGTTAAAGAAGATAACTGAATCACCATCTTTTACTAATGATAATGGCTGACCATTTTCATCTGTAATAACTGTTGGTAATACAAATTCGTCTGTCTTGTCATTTGCGTATGAATCTTCTACAGCCTTAACAGCATCTGTAGCCTTAACACCTTCTCCTGTAACTAATGAATCGTAAGCTAATTTTACACGATCCCAGTTGTTATCTCTATCCATTGCATAGTAACGGCCTGATAATGAAGCAATCTTTCCTACTCCTATTTCCTTCATTTTGTCTTCTAACTGCTGTACATAATCTTTTCCTGATGCAGGAGGTGTATCTCTACCATCTAAGAATGCGTGTACATACACGTTTTCAAGGCCATTCTTTTTTGCCATTTCCAATAAACCATATAAATGTGAGTTATGGCTGTGTACACCACCATCTGATAACAAGCCCCACAAATGTAAGTCTGAATTGTTTTTCTTACAGTTTTCAATTGCCTGTAATAATACTTTGTTTTCGAAGAATGTACCATCTTCAATATCTTTTGTAATTCTTGTAAGATCCTGATATATAATTCTTCCTGCACCAATATTCATATGACCTACTTCTGAGTTGCCCATCTGACCATCAGGAAGTCCTACTGCCAAACCTGATGCATTTCCTTTTACAAAAGGATATTCTGCCATTAATTTGTCCATAACAGGTGTGTTTGCCATTGCAATAGCATTTCCTTCTGTCTTTTCATTTAATCCATAGCCATCTAAGACCATTAATACTACTGGTTTCTTTGCCATTTTCTTTTCTCCTTATTCTATGTTAAAATTTACTTTTTGTTTAGCAAAATTAATGCCCACTGCGTTTTCTTTTGTTCTTCTTCCGTCATTTCTAAAATAAACTACATCGTAGCCTGGGAACTTTGGATCGTTACCACATTTTTCGGAAGTATTATCAAGCATTTTTTCAGCTTCTTTTTTAGTTATATATACATAAATTCTAGTATATGCACCTGCACCATTTCCTACATTTTCCTGACCGTTAAAATTAATAGGATTCTTTTTAATTTGTTTAAAATGATTTCCTGTTATTGTAATATTCTTAACGCCACTTCCTGAAATTGCATGACCTGTGTTAGTGCTTGTTAGATTGTTTCCTTTTCCATTTTTAATAAATCTGTTATTTAATATCTTTGTGTTTTTCCAATTCATCAGATAAACACCTGCATCATAAAGATTTTTAAAAGTATTTCCTTTAATTAAAATCTTTGAATGATAAATATTTTTCTTTTTCTTTGTTTGAGAATAGTTATGTGTTCCTACACCTCTGCTCATTCCCTGAAATACACTATTAGTAACTTTAATGTTTACACATGGTGTTTTGTCCTGTTTTGCCCAAGTACAACCAACACCACCTGTTATTTCATCAGCCATATCAATGTTAATTGCTTCTTTAACATAAGCTTTTTGTGGTGAACCTTTCTTTGCTTTGTTGAATTTGCACTTGTTAATTTTTACATTTTTAGCACCATTTACTTCAATGTAGTGATTACCATTCATACCTTTGAAAGTAATACCTGAAATTTCAATATTCTTACAATGAACTGCTACAATGGATAAACCTTTAATATACTTCATATCGAATACAACCTTGCCTTTAGCTATCATTTTTGCATTCGATGTTCCATTATATTTACCAATTGCCTTATTCTTGTAAGTCATGTTCTTTGGAACCAACTGCCACATAGCTGTTGCAGGTTTAATATGTGCTTTTGTATCAAATATATTCTCAATAACAACACCATCTTCAAAAACAACTGTTACATTAGATGGTATACATACAGAATACTGGAATCTATATGTTCCTTTTTTAAATGTAAGTTTTCCTCCTCCTGCTTTTCTCATGCTCTCTGTATATTCATTTAAAGCCATACAATGAGCAACTGAGCTATCATATACTGTTGGGTGTTTTTTTGCATTTTGAACTAATTTGGCCGGTGACACTGTCACATTCATTTTTGCCTGTGCATTACAATTAAACATTGTACACATAAACAATACGGCAGCTATTGATAATAATACTTTTATTCTACCTGTTCTCATAATTATCTTATCCCCTTTTTTTACTAAAACAGGACACTGCGGAACAGTGTCCTGTGGGTTATATATTATTTGTTGTAATTAACGATCTGTCCAAAGTCAACCTTAAGGCTGGCTCCACCAACTAAACCACCATCAATGTCAGGTTTAGCAAGTAATTCTGCAGCATTTCCTGCATTCATTGATCCACCATACTGGATTCTGATAGCTGCTGCTGTAGCATCATCATATACTTCAGCGATGCAAGCTCTAATAGCTGCACATACTTCTTCAGCCTGATCAGATGTAGCTGTCTTACCTGTTCCGATTGCCCAAATTGGTTCGTAAGCAATAACTGCTTCCTTAGCCTGATCTGCTGTTACATTGTTAAATGCAACCTTAATCTGCTGACGAATGAAATCAATTGTGATTCCCTGTTCTCTCTGTTCAAGAGTTTCACCACAGCAGATAATTGGTGTAATACCATGTTCGAAAGCCTTAAGAACTTTTTTGTTTACTGTTTCATCAGTTTCAGCAAAGTATTCTCTTCTTTCTGAATGTCCGATGATAACATATTTTACACCAATGTCTGTAAGCATGTTAGGAGCGATTTCACCTGTGTAAGCACCGCTTTCTTCAAAATACATGTTTTCAGCACCAATATTAATATTTGTCCCCTTAGTAGCTTCCATAGCTGGAACTAAATCGATTGCTGGTACGCAGAATACTACGTCAACTTCATCATTAGCTACTAATGGTTTTAATTCATTAATTAATGCAACTGCCTCACTTGGAGTCTTGTTCATTTTCCAGTTGCCTGCAATAATCTTCTTTCTCATTATGAAATCTCCTTTATTCTTTCGCCATTTCTTATTGACGTTCTACGTCAATAAGCACGCTGGCAACGTTATGACCTACCATTCTTTCGTCGTTTTCTTATTGATGCAAAGCATCAATAAGCACGCTGGCAACGTTATGACCTACCATTCTTTCGCCGTTTTCTTATTGATGCAAAGCATCAATAAGCACGCTGGCATTCGCCAGCTTCACAAAAACAAATCATTGAACAAATGAATGCAAGCATTCATTGTTCTTAATTTGTTTTTGTGTAAATGGACTCATTTGCCTTAGCGTTATTTGTCGTTTGCTGCCACAACGCCTGGTAAGTCTTTTCCTTCTAAGAATTCTAAGCTTGCCCCACCACCTGTTGAGATGTGAGTCATCTTATCACCAAATCCAAGGTTGTTTACTGCTGCTGCTGAATCACCACCACCGATAATTGTTGTAGCATCTGTATCAGCTAAAGCCTGAGCTACTGCAATAGTACCTGCTGCAAGACATGGATTTTCTGAAACACCCATAGGTCCGTTCCATACTACTGTCTTAGCATTCTTTACTGCATCAGCAAATAATTCTCTTGTTTTAGGTCCAATGTCAAGTCCTTCTTTGTCATCAGGAATTGCATTTGTTGGAACTATCATTGTTTCGATTTCTGCATCAATTGGATCTGGGAATCCATCAGCTGCAACTGTATCGATTGGAAGTAAAATCTTCTTTCCTAATTCTTCTGCTTTCTTAAGCATATCATTACAGTAATCAAGCTTGCTGTCATCTACTAAAGAGATACCAACATTTCCGCCCTGAGCCTTAACGAATGTGTATGCCATACCACCACCGATAATTAAAGTATCGCACTTTTCAAGTAAGTTATTGATAACATTTAATTTGTCAGCAACCTTAGCACCACCAAGAATAGCTACGAAAGGTCTTACAGGATTGTTTACTGCATTTCCTAAGAAATCAATTTCCTTCTGCATTAAGTAACCAACTACTGCTGTGTCAACATATTCTGTTACACCAACGTTTGAACAATGTGCTCTATGAGCTGTACCAAATGCATCATTTACAAATACATCACAAAGTGAAGCAAGTTCTTTTGAGAAAGCTTCTCCGTTCTTTGTTTCTTCTGCTCTATAACGTGTATTCTGAAGTAATACTACGTCACCATCCTGCATAGCTGCTACTGCTGCTTTTGCATTTTCACCTACAACATTATCATCTGCTGCAAACTTAACTTCCTGTCCTAATAATTCTGAAAGTCTTACTGCAACTGGTGCAAGTGATAATTCAGGCTTTGGTTCTCCCTTTGGCTTTCCAAGATGTGAGCAAAGGATAACCTTACCACCATCATTAATTAATTTTTTGATTGTTGGAAGAGCTGCTACAAGACGGTTTTCATCAGTAATAACGCCTTCCTTTAAAGGTACGTTGAAATCACAACGAACTAATACCTTTAATCCTTTTACATTGATATCATCAACTGATTTTTTGTTAAGCATATTAACTTTCCTTTCTAATTTTCATATTTAAAAATCCATACTGTATAAACTAAAAGCCCATACATAGACAAAGGGCCCGGCCCATTAAAGCCGGACCCTTTTGGATCTTAATATTCTTAAACTTATGCAAGTTCTGAGAAGTATTTGATTGTTCTAACCATCTGGCTTGTGTATGAATTTTCATTGTCATACCATGAAACAACCTGTACTTCATATGTGTCTTCGTCAACCTTTGATACCATTGTCTGTGTAGCATCAAATAATGAACCATATCTCATACCTACGATATCTGAAGAAACGATTTCGTCTTCATTGTATCCGTATGATTCGTTTGAAGCTGCCTTCATAGCTGCGTTGATACCTTCAACTGTGATATCTTTTCCTTTAACTACAGCAGTAAGAACTGTTGTTGATCCTGTTGGAACTGGAACTCTCTGTGCAGATCCGATTAATTTTCCGTTTAATTCTGGAATTACTAATCCGATAGCTTTTGCAGCACCTGTTGAGTTAGGAACGATGTTAACTGCAGCAGCTCTTGATCTTCTTAAGTCACCCTTTCTCTGAGGGCCATCAAGAGTCATCTGATCACCTGTGTAAGCATGAATTGTTAACATGATACCACTCTGGATTGGAGCGTACTTGTTAAGAGCATCAGCCATAGGTGCTAAACAGTTTGTTGTACATGAAGCAGCTGAGATAATTGTATCTTCTGGCTTTAATGTATTGTGGTTTGTATTGTAAACGATTGTAGGAAGATCATTTCCAGCTGGAGCTGAAATAACAACCTTACGAGCACCAGCTTTGATATGAGCCTGTGCTTTGTCCTTTGATGTATAGAATCCTGTACATTCTAATACTACGTCTACGTTTAATTCTCCCCAAGGGCAATTTGAAGCATCAGCTTCTGCATAAATCTTGATTTCCTTACCATCAACGATGATAGAATCTTCTGTAGCTGAAACTGTATCAGCCTTTTCATATTTACCCTGTGATGAATCATACTTTAATAAGTGAGCTAACATTTTAGGACTTGTTAAGTCGTTGATAGCTACTACTTCATAACCTTCAGCACCAAACATCTGTCTGAAAGCAAGACGTCCAATACGTCCAAATCCGTTAATTGCAACTTTAACTGCCATTTGATTTTTCCTCCTGAAAAATTTAAAATTTTTATTGTTAATTTTCATTAACCTATTGATTATTTTACATAATTACTCTGTAAATATCAAGGTGTTTTTATGGTTTTTCTTGGTTTTTTGTTAAATTTTTGTCAATTTTTTGATAATGAAACGTTATTGTAGATTTTTATTGTTGTTTTTGCTATATTTTATTTAAAATTCTAAGTTAAATTTTAACGTGAATTTTGCAAAAAAATAAAAAGGACTAATATTATGTTTTCAGATTATCATGTTCATAGCAAATTTTCTTTTGACTCAGAAGAAAAAATCGACAATATTATTTCAAAAGCAATTGAGTTAAAAATGAACCAAATTGTCATAACCGACCATGAGGATTTTAACTGGCCTGTTGAAGGCGAAACTCCTCTTATTGACCTTCCTAAATATAATTTGGTTTTATCTCAAAAAAAAGAACAATACAAAAATAAAATTAAACTTTTTAAAGGCATTGAGTTGGGGCTTATGAAAGGTACAGGTACTCAATGCCTGGAGCTTATAAATGCATCAGCGTTGGATTTTATAATTGGCTCCTGTCATATTGTGGACAACATGGACCCATATTATACAGATTTTTGGAAAAACAGACAGGACAGGGATGCTTTTGAACTTTATTTTAAAACTCTTTTGGAAGGCTTATTAGAATTCAGCCAAATTGATACTTTAGGTCATTTAGACTATGTTGTAAGATACAGTCCAAACAGAGACTCAAACTATTCACCACGTGATTACCAGGATGTTATTGATGAGATTTTAAAATTCATTATAGAAAAAGACATTAAGTTGGAAATTAACACTTCTAACTTATCTAAAGGTTTTGACTTTTTTAATCCACATACTGATATTATTAAAAGATATAAGGAATTAGGTGGAAAATATGTTACCCTTGGTTCTGACGCTCATAAAGCTGAATACATTGGTTACGGTTTTGATAAAGCATACGAAATTGCTAATTCTTTTGATTTAAAAATATTTACGCTTTAATTTAAACATAGAGCTGTCGCCTTAAAGATATCTAATCACCGGCGCACAGCTCCTTTTCTAATTTCCCGCTTTTCTCATTTTCAAAATATTTTCTTTCAGTTTATTTACTGTGTAATCAATCTCTTCTTTTGTGTTTTCGTAGGATAATGTAATTCTAATGGTTCCGTATGCAAATTTATCCGATACGCCAATTGCGGTTATAACATGAGACGGCTTATCTGATGAAGAAGAACATGCTGAACCGGCAGAAATACACACACCTTCATTATCCATTAGTATTACAAGTGATGTTCCATCAATTCCTGCTATTGTAAAATTAGCATTTCCCGGTAGTCGTTTTATCTGATGGCCGTTTAATCTCACGTATGGAATTTCTCTTAACATTCTGTTAATTAGATAATCTCTAAGTCTGCTCTCTTTTTCCAATCTTTTGGTTATTATATTTTTGGCAGTTTCTACCGCCACCCCCATGCCCACAATAGCTGCTACATTTTCAGTGCCTGCTCTTTTGCCAAATTCCTGACTTCCACCATACACCAGTGGATTCATTTTTTTCGGCTCTTTTATATACAAAAAGCCTATTCCTTTAGGGCCGTAAAACTTGTGGGCGCTGGCACTTAACATATCCACCTGCAATTTTTCCACATCAATTGGTACATGGCAAAAAGCCTGCACAGCATCTGTATGAAACAGTATATTATGTTTTTTAGCAATCTGCGCAATTTTTCCTATTTCCTGTATTGTGCCAATTTCGTTATTTGCATACATTATGGAAATTAGCCCTGTTTTTATTGTTTTATCATTCCTAATGTAACTTTCAATTTCGTAGGGATTTATCAGCCCTTCTCTGTCTGTTCCAATGTAGGAAACATGCATACCTTTTTGTTCTAGCTCACTGCATTTATTTAAAACAGCGTGGTGTTCTATTTTTGAAGTAACAATATGATTTCCCCACTGTTTTGCGTTTTCCAAAACCCAATTATCCGACTCAGTTCCTCCTGACGTAAAAATAATATTTTCCCCTTTGCAGTTTAAAACTCCGGCTATTTTCTCCCTTGTTTCCTCTATAATCTTTCTTGATTTTTTTGATAATGTATATATGCCTGACGGATTTCCATACATGTCATTTAAATATGGTTCCATGGCTTCTGCTGCTTCTTTGCATATTTTTGTTGTTGCCCCATTGTCCAAATAAATCATGGTTTCTCCTTAATAATATTAATAGCATTTTTTTTTAATGTTAAGAATAAATTATAATAAAGTGTTTTTCGGTGGTACTATGTCTGTAAAAAAGCAAATTATTCAAGGAACCATTGTCCTTACATCTGCCACTTTATTAAGTAGAATTCTTGGTTTTTTATATAGAATATTCCTTTCAAACTTAATGGGTGCAAAAGGAATGGGCCTTTTTCAATTAATTTTTCCGGTTCTGGGATTTGCCACCTCTGTAAGTTGCGGTGGTATCCAAATAGCTGTTTCAAGATTTGTTGCAGAAAGCAAAAACAAAAACAGCAAATTTATGATTTTAATAAGCAGCCTTGTAATGTCTGCTGTTCTGTCTGCTTTTACGGCTTTTATTTTGTATAAATTTGCTCTGCCTATTTCTGTTAATATTATAAAAAACAGCCAGTGTTATGAAATGATAAAATATGCGTCTCTTACTGTCCCCCTTGCAGCTTTTCACTCCTGTATAACCGGTTATTATCTTGGTATGAAAAAGACTTTTGTTCCTGCTTTTTCTACAGTGCTTGAACAACTTGCAAAAGTAGCATCTGTCTATATTATTGGTATGGTTGTCATAACAAACAAAATCGAAATTACACCTATGGTTGCAGTTTATTCCATGATTATTTCAGAATTTATTGGTGTGATTTTCTGTGTTATTGCTTTGACAGGAGAACCAAAATACTCTTTTAAAATTAAAGATTTGTTTGTATCCATGAAGAAACTTTTTTCTGTTTCCTATGTGCTTACAATTAACAAAATCATGATAACTTTTCTCCAATGTTTTGAAGCAATTTTAGTGCCTATTGTTTTGGTTAAAAGTGGTTTGTCAAAGGACAATGCTCTTAGTGTCTATGGAATTTTAACGGGCATGGCAGTTCCTGTTATAACTTTTCCCTTGGCAATTAATACCTCTGTCTCAACCATGATTTTGCCTGCCATTGCAGACGCTAACACCAGCGGTAAAAATAATCAGGTAAAAAAAGCTACGGAAACTTCTATTTGTTTTTCTATAATTATGGGGATTTTCTTTATTGGATTTTTCCTGTATTTTGGAGATTTTATTGGTGGCGAAATCTTCGGTCACAGACAGGCTGGTGATTATATAAAAATTCTTGCCTGGATATGCCCTTTTATGTATTTGTCCATTACCATGGGTGCCATATTACATGGACTTGGCAAAACTAATCAGGCTTTTATACATAATGTTGTTGGAACTGTTATTCGTCTTTTCTGTCTATGGTTTTTGGTTCCTGCAATCGGTATTAAAGGATATTTATGGGGACTTCTTGGTAGCAATCTTATAACTACTTTACTGCATAATTATTGTATAAAAAAGAATATTGGACACAAACTTAATTGCATGGACTTTATAATTAAGCCTGTAATTTGGCTAAGTATAAGTATGCTTTGCTGTTATCTTATCAGATATATTTTTTCTTTTTGTAATTCAGAAACACGTTTGTATAGTTACTTTTCTAACGGAGTATGCGCAGTAGTTTTAGCCGGTGTCTTTTCATTTTTCTTTTATACTTACTGGAAAAATATTAAGCAGTTTTAAATGTGTTTTAATCAGTAAATATGACTTATGATATTCTACGCGCTAAGTATGCCTCTAGTTAAAAATTTTTCCATTACAAAAAACAGGATGAAAGCTTTTCAACTTCCATCCTGTTTTACTATAGTATTTCTATTTACTTTTTGTTTATTTTCTATTTTTTCTTTATTTTCCTTATGTCCTTTTTTTTGATGTTTTTACATCCTTTTACTATTACACTTTTAATCTTTTGTTTTTTAGATGTAATAATTTTCTTCAGCTTTGGAGCATTTACAATTTTTAAAGACTTAATTTTTCCGGCTTTGGAAATATCAATCTTTTTTAAACTGTTGTCATTTTTTATGGTAATGCTTTTTAACTTTTTATTTTTTCCAATGTTAATTTTTTTAATATTAGTATCTACGATTTTTATATTTGATACTTTTTTACATTTTGAAAAATCTACTTCATTTAATTTACCACCTGCCCAACACTCGAAGCTTTTTAAATTACTATTCTTTGATATGTTGATTTTCTTCAGGTTGTTCAATTGAACAATTTGAATTTTATTTAATTTTCTGTAATTTGAAAAATCAAAAGTCTTTAAATCTGTTTTTCCAAATCCACCAAGCATTGTTACACTTTTTAAATTAGTAAGTTTATAAAGAGATTCTTTATTTGTCATTTTAGTTGGAATTGCTATCTTCATTTTCTCAAGATTAGTCAGATATTCTATGCCTTTAAAATTTCTTACTACACCTTCATCACCTAAATTAGTAAATTTTTCCAGCTCGCCTTCACCTTCATATTCACCTAATTTCAGATATTTTATTTTTTGAACTTCATCTTGTTCAATCTTTCCATTTTGATTTGAGTCAACAACCAAATTCATGTATCTTCTAAGTAAATTATCTGGAAAATTAGATTCATTAATTTCTACTAAATACTCCTCTTTTGGTTGTTGTGCCTTTACAACTGGCTGCCCTAACATAGTCAACATTGCTAAAACATTAATAGTTGCTAATAGTTTTACTGCTTTCTTATTTTTCATATCACAGCACCTCCTTTTATTTATACTTTTTAAACGTATTACATCCTAAAAATATTCCCATTATAAAAAAATGGTTGAGAACGCTTTTCAAGTATTTATTTTTTTATTCTTTTAACATCCTTCTTTGATATTCTCTTACAGTCTTTTACTTTTACACTTTTCACCTTTTGCTTTTTTCCTGAATAAATTCTTTTTATTTTATTACATTGAGTAATTCTTAATTTTTTTAGTTTTTTCAAACCTTTTATGTTTAATCCCGTAAACTTGTTGCTCATATCAATCTGAAGTTTAGTTAAATTACTATTTTTTCCAAAATTAATTTTCTTAAAGTCTCCTTCTGCTATAACAACATTTTTTAATTTCTTATTCTTAGAGAAATCCAAAGTTTTAATGCCTCGCAAATATGTAAAATTAACATTCTTTAGTTCTTTGTTTTTCTTTATGAAATTAAGATTTTTATTTTTAAGCTTGCCACAAATCACTAAGGTATTAAGATTCTTATTGTTTTCAAGATTAATCTTGTCTAATGCTGTATTTGTTCCATTAAGCAAAATTAATTTCTTTAATTTTTTAAATTTCTCTACTGTACTGAGATTTTCCAATTTGATTTTATGCTCAATACCAACAGAGAGTTCCTCCAAATTTTCCAGTACCTCTAATCCTTTTAAATTAATAGTAGCCGGTTCATCTACAAATTCTCCCAATCCTGTATTATATTTTTCTAGTTTTCCAAGTCCTTCATAGAAATTAATTGAATAATAATGAACTTTGTCAGCTTCACTTTTTTCTATCTTTCCGTCCTTGTTATCATCTACTATGTTAATTATGTCTTTTCTAATAAGTTCATCCGGGAAATTAGTTTCATTAATTTCTACAGGATAAATATCTTTTGGTTGTTGCGCCTTTACAACCGGCTGTCCTAACATAGTCAACATTGCCAAAATATTAATAGTTGCTAATAGTTTTACTGCTTTTTTATTTTTCATATCAAAGTACCTCCTTTTATTTATACTTTTTAAACGTATTACATACAAAAAATATTGCAAAAGTTTTTAAATTCATTTTTGTATATAAATCTAAAAGCGTTTACCAAATATCCTTTCCTACACAATTCAATCTTTGTTGTTATAATTACATTCAATGTTTCTTTTCTTATATTTCTTGAAATGTTAATTATTCTAAACGGTTCTTCTCCTTTTAAATCAAGTTCAAAAAAGCTATTTCATAACTCTTTTTGCTATGTATATATTTTTTCCCTGACGAATAATAATCAACAACTATTTTCTCTTCATTTTCATACATCCTCTTTATGTATTTCGCCATTTCATTAGCAAATTTCTCATCATTATCTATCACTGCTATCTTCATTACTTTTCCTCCCCTAACATTAAACACAAAGTTGTTTTCGAACAACAGATTTTTTATAACCACTATAAAAAAACTCCCACATAACCACAAATACATTTGATTATACTTACATTATGGTTATGTGAGAGTTTATGTGTTTTTGTTAATGTTTTTCAATACAATCTTTTGTTTTGTTAGTTTTTCATTCTGTTTTTCTTACTGTTTATTCTACCATTTATATAAATATTATGCAACATTACTTTATTGGTACTGACTATTATATAAATTATAGTAAAATCCTTTTTGTTCAAGCAATTGCTGATGATTTCCCTGTTCAATTATTTTTCCGTTATTCATTACAAGAATTATGTCTGCTTCTTTTATTGTTGAAAGACGATGGGCTACTATGAATGTAGTTCTGCCTTTCATCATTTTATTAAACGCTTTTTGGATTCTTATTTCTGTTCTTGTGTCAATTGAAGATGTTGCTTCGTCCAAAATGAGCATTGGTGGTAAGGCAAGCATTACTCTTGCAATACATAGCAACTGTTTTTGTCCCTGTGATAAGATACCACCATCTTCACCAATTACCGTATCATATCCCTTCGGTAAACGTTTAATAAAACTGTGGGCATGACTTTGTTTTGCTGCTTCAATTATTTCTTCCCTTGTTGCATCAGTTTTTCCAAAAGCAATATTATCTGCAATTGTTTCTTTTTGCAGCCATGTTTCCTGAAGAACCATACCGTAATTTTCACGCAAACTTTTTCGTGTGATATCAGTTATATTTCTGTTATCAACAGTTATTTTACCTGAATCAACATCGTAGAATCTCATTAACAAATTAATAATTGTTGTCTTTCCACAACCGGTTGGTCCAACAATGGCAACTCTTTGTCCCGGTTTTACATGCAAATTAAGGTCTTTTATTAATTCTTTATCTTTGTTGTATGAAAAGTTCACATTGTCTATACCAATGCTTCCATCAACATTTTTTAAGACTGTTTCTTCTGATTCTTTTACATCTACAATTTCTTCTTCATTTATTAAAGAAAAAACTCTTGCACTACATGCAATTGCATTTTGTAATTCTGTAATAACTCCTGAAATTTCGTTAAAAGGCTTAGTATACTGATTTGCATAACTTAAAATAGTCATTAAACCACCAACAGTTATTCCTTTTGCTATCACAGCCTCCAAACCACCGAATATTGCTACTAACGCATATACAATGTTATTTACAAATCTTGTACTTGGGTTAGTAATTGAAGAAAAGAATGTTGCCTTAACATTTACCTTCCACAATCTGTCATTTGTGTCATCAAAATCCTCTAATATGCTGTCTTCCTGACCAAACGCCTTCACGACCTTCAAACCGCTTAATGTTTCATCTACAATTCCTGTCTGTTCACCTCTTATTTCTGACTGAACTCTAAACATGGAATATGTTCTCTTGGCAATAAAGCTTGCCACAAAAAATGATAAAGGTGTCACGCAAATTACTACTAAAGCAATTTTCAAATCAATCTGTATCATAAAAATCAATGTAAACAGTATTGTTATTACACCTGTAAATAAATTTGAAAAGCCCATTAAAAGACCATCTGCAAGCTGGTCTACATCTGTAATAACGTTATTTACAATGTCACCACTTGATTTTGAGTCAATATAACTTACAGGTAATTTTTGAATTTTATCAAAAGATTCTTTTCTAATATCACGTATAACGTTGTAAGTTATTTTGTTGTTACATAATCCCATTATCCACCAACCTACTGCGGCAATCATTGTACATACAACAATTTGAAGAATAACGCCCTTTAATCCTACAAAATCAACTTTTCCCTGACCAATAATTCTGTCTGTTCCAAGTCCGATTAGTTTTGGAATATACAAAGACAATATTACATAAGCTGTAGCAAAAACCACTGACAGTAACAACATGTACCAGTATTTTTTTATTCTCTTAAGAAGTTCTTTTAGGGCATCTTTTTGTGTCATATTATTCATTTATCTGCCCTCCTTCTCTGAATTTTTAAACTGTGATTGGTATATCTCTTTGTAAACTTCACAATTTTCCAATAATTGTTCGTGTTTTCCAACACCTACTACTTTTCCGTCGTCTAATACAACTATCTGGTCTGCATCCATAATAGATGATGTTCGCTGAGAAACTATAAATGTTGTAACATTCTCTAAGCTTCTTATGGCTTTTCTTAAATTTGCCTCTGTTGCAAAATCAAGTGCCGATGAGCTGTCATCTAAAATTAATATTTCAGGTTTCTTAACTAACGCTCTTGCGATGGTTAATCTTTGTTTCTGTCCCCCTGAAAAATTCTTTCCGGTTTGAGTAACATAGGAGTCAATTCCATTCTCTTTTTCCATTACAAAATCATAACTTTGTGATTTCTTTAATGCATCTGTTAATTCTTCTTCAGTTGCATCTTCATTCCCCCACAATAAGTTACTTCTAATTGTTCCTTTAAATAATAAAGCCTTCTGGGGAACTATTGATATTTTCTTCTGTAATGCTGATTTTTTGAATTCTTTAATATCTGCGCCCTCAATGCTCAAGGTTCCTTCTGTTGGATAATAAAATCCCGGTATCATATTTACTAAAGTTGTTTTTCCTGAACCTGTACCACCAATAACACCTATTGTTTCTCCTGATTTTACTTTCAGATTAACACCTTCAATGGAGCTTTCCCCTGCTCCTTCATAGATTAAGGAAACATTATCAAATTCAACTTTTGTATCTAAATCAGGTCCATTATCTAATGTACCCATATCTTCCTCACAAGGAATATCAAATATTTCATTTACACGATTTGCGCAGGCAAAGGCTTTTGTCAGATTAATAATAAGACTGGCAAGTTTTATTAGCTCAACTAAAATCTGTGACATATAGTTGACTAACGCAACAACCTGTCCCTGAGAAAGTCCACCAACATTTACTCTAATTCCGCCGTACCACAAAATTGCTATGATAGCAACATTTATAATAATAAAAGTAGCCGGATTCATAAGTGTTGAAATTCTTCCTGCAATAATTTGAAATCTGTTTAAAACCTGAGTTTCTTCATTGTATTCTTTTACTTCCTGAGCTTCCCTGTTAAAAGCCCTTATAACTCTTGTACCACTTAAATTTTCTCTTGTATGCCCCATTACAACATCAAGAGAATTCTGCACAACTTTGTACATAGGTATTGTGATTAACATTATTCCAAATACAATCACTGAAAGTCCTGGAATTGCCACTGCAAAAACCACTGCTGTTTTTACATCTACTGTAAATGCCATAATCATAGCACCAATTACTATAAAAGGTGAACGTAATAAAAGTCTTAGCATCATGTTCACCTGATTCTGTATTTGGTTTACGTCAGCAGTCATTCTGGTAATAAAAGTAGATGGTCCGTACTGATCAATTTGTGTATAAGATAAACCGCCAATGTGTTTAAACAAATCGTGTCTTAACCCTCTACCAAAACCTGCTGCTGCTTTTGCCGCAAAATATTGTGCTGTTATTGAAAATGTCAGACCTATTGCAGCTAATAAAAGCAATACACCACCCATTTTCAAAATGTAGGCTGTGTCATTTTCTGCTATACCATTATCAATTATTGCTGCCACAACTAATGGAACAAGCAAATCAAAACACGCTTCCAACATTTTAAATAATGGAGCTAATAATGATTCTTTTTTGTAATCTTTTAAATGTTTTAATAACTTAAACATAATTTTCCTCTTAAAAATAAAGACTATGAATATTAGAGACAAATTCTCTAAATCTCCATAGCCTTTATTTATATTATATATTCTTCCTTAAACTCTAAAATATATTCACTACTGTATTATATCATCATTAGGAATTATTAATGTGGCAATTATATAGGCTAAAATTCCTGTACCACAGGAACATAAAGTAACTACTGCCCAAATAAGCCTTACAATTGTTGAGTCTATATTAAAATAAATTCCAAGACCGCCACATACACCACATAACATTCTGTCACTTGATGATCTTATAAGTTTTTTCTTCATTAATTTCTCCTAGTATACTTTAGCTTCTTCTTCACCATTCATAACTCTAAGAGCACCCTGAGCTAATGCAAGAAGTTCATCTTCTCCAGGATAAATTGTAACTGGAGCAATCCATTCTACGGCATTCTTCATGTGATTCTGAGTATTTGCACTATATGCAATACCACCTGTTAAGATAATCTGGTCAACTTTTCCGCCAAGAACAACTGCCATTGCACCGATTTCTTTTTCTAGCTGATAATGGAAAGCGTCCATTACTAACTGAGCCTTTTCATCATTATTTTCAGCCATCTTTAAAAGATCTCTCATATCATTTGTTCCAACGTATGCGTTAAAACCACCGTTACCGTTAATCATCTTTCCAACTTCTTCTTTTGTGTATTCACCACTAAAGCAAAGCTTCATTAATGAACCTGATGGAAGTCCGCCTGATCTTTCAGGTGAGAATGGACCGTCTCCGTCTAATGCATTTGCAACATCAATAACTTTACCATTCTTATGTGCTCCAACTGAAACACCACCACCCATATGAACAACAATTAAGTTAAGGTCTTCATAAGCCTTTCCAACTTCCTTTGCATATCTCTTAGCAACAGCCTTCTGATTTAATGCATGGAAAATTGAAATACGTGGGAATAAAGGATGTCCTGATAATCTTGCTACATCCTGAAGTTCGTCAACTACTACAGGATCAACGATATATGATGTTACATTAATTTCAGCAGCGATTTCATGTGCTAAAATACCACCAAGGTTTGATGCGTGCTGTCCCTGTTTTCCAATCTTAAGGTCTTCTAATAATTCAGGTGTTGTTGCGTATGTACCACCTGGAATTGGTTTTAATAAACCACCACGTCCAACTACTACATCTATATCGTTTAAGTCAACATTCTTTTCTTTAAGTACATTTAAAATAACTTCCTTACGGAAATCTTTCTGTGCATAAATTGTTTCATATTTTGCAATCTCTTCTGTTGAATGTCTAAGTGTTTCTTCCATTACCTGTGTTTCATCTTCGTATACACCAATCTTTGTTGATGTTGAACCAGGATTGATAATTAAAATCTTATAAGCCATTTTAAAATCTCCTTATTTTTAATGTATAGATTATCACCCGCAATTAACGAGCGATTAAAAAGTCATATTTATTTGTTCATTGCTTCAGCTACAATCGCTGCTAAAGCAATAGAATTTACCTTTACTTCAAATTCATCTGAACGTGATGTTAAGATAACAGGTGCGCTTGTACCTGTTAAGATGTTACCGTTCTTACATTCAGCTGTATGAACTAAGCACTTGTATGTAATGTTTCCTGCATGAATATCAGGGAATAATAATACATCAGCATCACCAACAATCTTTCTGTCTGTTGTTCCCTTATGGAAAGCTGCCTGTGGTTCAATTGCTAAGTCAAGTGAAAGTGGTCCATCAACGATGCAACCTGTGATTTCACCATTTTCATTCATCTTTGTTAACTCATCAGCCTCTACTGTACATGGCATCTTTGGATTAACAACTTCAACTGCTGCAATTGGTGCAACCTTAGGGCATTCAACTCCACATGCGTGAGCAATTTCTACTGTATTCTTAATAATATTTGCTTTTGTAGCTAAATCAGGATATGGTACAAAAGCAACATCTGATAAGAATAATAAGCGATCAACACCTTTGATTTCAAATACACAAACGTGTGATAATGTTTTATCTGTTCTAAGACCAACTTCCTTATCAAGTACACTCTTTAAGAATGTCTTAGTATCAATAAGTCCCTTCATGTACATGTCTGCTTCGCCATCATGAACTAACTTTACTGCTGTTCTTGCTGCCTCAACAGGATCCTCTACGTTAATAATCTTATATTCATTTATATGCATTTTTAATGTTCTTGCAATAGTTTTAATTTCAGCTTCATTGCCTACTAAAATTGCATCTGCAATTCCTCTTTCCTTTGCTGCTTTTACAGCCTCAAGTACTGCATCATCCTGTGCGCATGCAACTGCTACAGTTTTCTTTGAGCACTGTGAAACCTTTGCTAGTAAATCGTCAAAACTCTTTGTCATCTTCGTATACCTCACATTTTTTTATTTAATATATATAACATAGTAATCCGTTATAAACTATTTTAAATAATAGCACTTACACATAATTCGGTCAAGAAAAAAAGAACCGAAGCACTAATGCTTCGGCCTTTTTTGGATTAAGATTAAAATTACAAAATATATGTAAGTATCGTGTATGTATTATTAAATTAAATACCTATATTTTTAATTGCCCTTATATAGATATTTAAAATAGTAACCTAAACTAATGCTTTTCCTAAAGCTTTACACTGTTCAATTGCATCATCGTCAGGTGCTTCATTACAGATTACAAAATCTGTTGCTAAAACTGCACCGTCGTTTTTGCATGTTTCTTCCCAATTTCTCATCCATTCGCCATCGCCCCAGCCATATGAGCCAAATAAGGCAATCTTCTTTCCACTTAATTTTGGTTCACAAGCTAAAAATACAGGCTCGAATTCACTTTCTTCTAACTGTTCAGCCCCCATTGACGGGCAACCAAACGCAATTGCGTCATAATCATCCATCTTATCAGCACTAAAGTCTGATACATATATTACATCAACTTCTGCTCCGGCTTCTTTTGCACCTTCTGCAACATTAGTAGCCATTACTCCTGTATTTCCTGTTCCACTCCAAAATACTACTGCTATTTTACTCATTTCTTTCCTTCTTTCTACTATAATAATTACATTATTTATTTAGTCTTTTTTGTGTTTAATTCTGTAGTTTCCATAGTTCTTATACTTCACATTCTTCATTAAAGTACATATTTTTGTTTTCGTTATTTTTACTCTTTCCCATTTCATAGTTTTATTTTCCATCTAACCCCTTATTATTTCAAAACATGAAATAAATATTGTTGAAAAATATATTTTAAACAGTTATGCTGCCACCGTTAATTTCAATATGCTTCTCCCCTGATTCCATAACTTTGTATAAATCATTCTGCACTTATCATACCTTGCAAATTCTTTGATTGCTTTCTCTTTATCCCCGTAAACTTTCCAATACCCGCAACATTTAAAGTTGCACCCTTTATTATTAATAAACCCTATAACATCTTCTATTGGATATCCTAAAAACACTCCTATTTCATGCGGAAAAGCTTTTAAATCCATTAGTCTTTTTTTAAGTAAGCTTATCGCATAATTTACACAAGTCTCTTTGTACCCATTTTCTCTTAAAAATTTACTAACCTCATTTTTCTTTAAGTCTTCTTCAAGTTTTTTTACTCTGTACACATAAATAAGCGCCCAGGTTTCTTCTTCACGAAGTATTTCAATCTGAATTCCTTTTTCTTTGAATTTTTCATTCATTTCATCAATACTGCTTTTCACTTGTTCTAAAGTAATATTGTCGTGAACGTAGTGCCAATTAAAAAGGCTTGCAGTCTTTAACGACGCCAAAGTGGATGAACACCATTCAATTAAATATTTTTCAACCATATTTTTTCCTCTAAAAATGCCTTTATTATACTATTTTTTAATATTAAAAGCTTTAATGCCAGGATAAACAGCCGCATCTTTTAACTGTTCTTCTATTCTTAAAAGCTGGTTGTATTTTGCAACCCTTTCACTTCTACTTGGTGCTCCTGTTTTAATCTGGCAAGTATTAAGTGCTACGGCTAGATCTGCAATTGTTGTATCTTCTGTTTCTCCAGAACGGTGTGAAGATATTGCTGTATATCCTGCTTTATGCGCCATCTTAATGGCTTCTAATGTTTCAGAAACTGAACCAATTTGATTTAACTTTATTAAAATCGAATTACCACAGTTTAGTTCAATCCCCTTACTTAATCTCTTTGTATTTGTAACAAACAAGTCATCACCTACTAACTGAACTTTATCACCAAGTTCTTTTGTAAGTTTTTTCCATCCTTCCCAATCTTCTTCATCAAGGGCATCCTCAATTGAAATGATTGGGTATTTTTCTACTAAATTCTTCCAATGTTCAATTAACTGTTCTGATGTATATTTTGTACCAGCCTTTGGCAAAATATACTCACCTTTCTTTTCACCTTTCCATTCGCTTGATGCTGCATCCATTGCAATCATAAAGTCCCCTCCAGGTTCATAACCTGCTCTTTCAACAGCCTTTAATATGTATTCAATTGCTTCTTCATCGCTGCTTAAGTCAGGAGCAAACCCTCCTTCGTCACCAACTGATGTTGCGAGTCCGTTTTCTTTTAATAAAGCACTTAAATTGTGGAACACTTCTGAACACCATCTTAATGCTTCTTTAAATGAATCAGCCCCTACAGGCATGATCATAAATTCCTGAACATCTACTGTGTTTGCCGCATGAGCACCACCATTTAAAATATTCATCATAGGAACCGGTAGTTTGTTTCCTGAAATTCCTCCTAAAAATCTGTAAAGGGGAATTTCTAAAGACTGTGCTGCTGCTTTTGCCGCTGCAATTGATACAGCAAGAATTGCATTAGCACCAAACTTTGATTTGTCCTTTGTTCCATCGGCTTTAATCATAGCCTTATCTATTGCATAAATATCACTTGCATCCATTCCTGCAAGTAAATCATTTATCTCTGTATTGATATTATCAACAGCCTTGGCAACACCTTTTCCTAAATATCTGTCTTTGTCACCATCCCTAAGCTCTAAGGCTTCAAATTCTCCTGTGGAAGCTCCGCTAGGTGCTGTTCCTCTTCCAACTGTTCCATCAGCTAAATATACCTCTGCTTCAACAGTAGGATTACCTCTGGAATCAATAATCTCTCTTCCAATAACTTTTTCAATTTCTAAAAAATTCATTGTGTCTCCTCTCTTACCTTTCTGGTTGTTTTTGGAGGATTCCGAACGGAGGGTAGCTACTCCCTCCGGGCTTTCTTCGGAGTCCAAATGTCTATTCAAAAGAAGTTAGTTATATCTAACTATAGTTATAATATTCTAACTATGGTAAAAAATCAAGTGTTTTTTTATTTTTTTATTTTTTCATAGAAAATTAGTAGGAATAAAGGGATTTTCCCCTCAGTAACTTTTTTTCGTATTGCGCAAAAAAAGACCATAGCCTGAATGTTTCTACATCCAAACTATAGTCCTCTTTTGATTCTTTATTTTCAAGTTGTTGTCTATGATATTCCACTCAACTATTTGTGTTATACCACAACTATTATCTTTCCAAATCTAAATCCTTCATGCTACTTAAACCAATTGCCAAAGTAGATGCATTATGTAACAGCGCTGATGTTGTAGGTGCAATGATTCCTGCAACTCCCATTACAATCAAACCGCTATTAAAGGAAACAATTGTCCGATAATTTCTATTAATTCTTTTCATTAATGATTTGCTTATTTTAAGTAATGTTACTATCTGGCTTAAATCCTCGCCATCAATAGTTATGTCTGCAATTTCCTTTGCAACCTGTGCTCCATGGTTCATGGCTATTCCAACATCTGCTTTAGATAATGCAGGTGAGTCATTAATGCCATCTCCAATCATAATCACAGAATGTCCCATTGCAATTTCTTTGTCTACGAACTTTGCCTTATCTTCCGGCAAAACTTCTGAATAGTATTCATCTATACCGACTTTTTTTGCAATGGCTTTTGCTGTTCTGTCACTGTCACCAGTCATCATAACAACTTTCTTAATGCCATTCTTCTTTAACTTTTTAATTGTGTCCTTTGCATTTTCACGTAAAGGATCTTCAATTAATATTACTGCTTCAAGTTTGCCTTCAATTGCAAGATACAAATGTGAATATTCATTAGGTAAACTATCAAATAATTCCTGCTTGCCTTCAGGTATAACACAGCCTTCATCTTCCATAACAAAATGATAACTTCCAATAACTGCACGTTTTCCGGAAATAGTTGTAGCTATTCCATGGGCAACTATGTATTCAACTTTGCTATGAAGTTCTTCGTGAACTAAATTTCTTTCTATTGCTTTATTCACCACTGCGTTTGCAATAGAATGTGGAAAATGTTCTTCTAAACAGGCTGCTATTCTTAAAAGTTCATCTTTTGAATAACCGTTAAAAGGCACCACATCCACAACAACCGGTTCAGCTTTTGTTAATGTACCGGTTTTGTCAAACACAATAGTATCTGCTACTGCAACTTTTTCAAGGAACTTACCACCTTTTACTGTAATATTATGTTCTCTCGCCTGTCTTATGGCTGCCAGCACAGAAACAGGCATAGCCAATTTCAATGCACAGGAATAATCAACCATAAGTATAGAAATTGCCTTGATAGCATTTCTTGTAAACAGATATGTTAAAAGTGTTCCACCTAATGAAAATGGAACAAGTTTGTCAGCTAAGTGTTCAGCTTTTCCTTCTATTGAAGATTTTAATTTTTCAGATTCTTCTATCATTGTAACAATCTGATCAAACTTACCTGTTCCACCTGTCTGTTTAACTCTAACTTCTATCTGACCTTCTTCAATAACAGTTCCTGCATATACATAATTATCAGTAACCTTTCTTACAGGTATTGATTCTCCTGTCATTGATGACTGGTTAATCATTGCTTCACCGGAAACTACAACTCCGTCAAAAGGAACCATCTCGCCGATTCTTGCAATTACAATATCATCAGGTTTAACTTTGTTATATTCAATCTGCTCTTCAATTTCACCATGCTTAACCCAGACTTTTTCAATGTTAAGCGACATGCTCTTTGCTAAGTCACTAACAGATTTCTTATGAGTCCACTCTTCAAGTAACTCGCCTATACTAAGTAAAAACATAATAGAGCCTGCTGTAGATGTATCTCCCCTGAATACAGATACACCTATGGCTGTAGCATCTAAAACAGGCACTTCCAGTTTGCCTTTTGCCAAAACCTTTATGCCTTTGACGATATATTTTGTAGCATTATAAAGTGTCAATGCTATCTTTACACTTGTTGGAAGTAAAAACTTACATCCATAGCGTACCATTACCCTGTCAATAAGCTTTTCCTTATAATATTCATTTAGTTCTCTACCTGTATTCTCTAAATATGTATCAGGCACATTAACTTTTTTATAAGAAAAAGTCTGTAAAAGTTTCAGTACGTTATTTCGTGTACATGTATAATTAAGTACAACGTCACTTGTTCTATTAAACACTTTACACGCTTCTATACAAGCCAGATTTTCAAAATAATACTGAACAATATCAGCGTCTCTGTAAGACATTTTTCCATTAATGAAATGTACACGAATTCTTCCTTTTATATCGTGTTTAATAACAAATTTCATTATTCTTCTTCGCCTTCTTCGTCTTCCACTACATCTTCATCTTCAAAAAAATCTTCTTCAGCAGCTCTTTCTTCATTAATCTGCTGTGCTTCTGAATAAATATCTTCTGCGTTTTCCTGTACTGCTGTAACTGTATCCATTACACAGTCCTTAGCTCTTAAAACTGCTGCTGTACAGTTAGCATATACTTTCTTTGCATCCTTGCTTGTTAAAACTTTAATTCCTGCTGTTCCAAATAATGTTCCAGCTGCGAACATTCCTACTTTCTTTAATACATCCATTTTCTTTTCCTCCTTAGTTGTTTGTCCTTACTAACTTTTGTTAGTTCTACAAAATATATAATACTTCTTTTGTAGTATTTTTTCAATAATATTTCTAGCGTTGTTTTTGCACTTTTTAAAAGGATTTATTTTAGTTTTTCTTCCCTTTTATGAATACTTTCAGATGCTATCTTATAGAATCCCGCAATAATTGGAACACCAATTAACATACCAATTATTCCAAACAAACTACCACCTACAGTTACAGCTGCCAAAACCCAAATTCCGGGAAGACCTATTGAATTGCCCATGATTTTTGGATAAATTACATTTCCCTCTACTAACTGAATTGCCATAATAATAATTATAAATATAATAGCCTGCATTGGTGACTCAGTTAATACCATAATTGCCCCAACAGCAGTTCCTACATATGCACCAACAACTGGTATTAATGCAGTAAAACCTATTAGTGTTCCAATCATAACCGCATATGGCAATCTTAAAATAAACATGGTAAGCATACACATCCCACCAAGGACAACTGCATCAATTAATTTGCCCACAATATAACCATGAAAACAATCATCAAAAATATAAATATAATGCATTATTTTGTTATACCATTTTTCCTTAAAAACAACTTTTATTACTCTTTTTGTTTGATTAATTAATCTTTCTTTTCCTGTTAGAAAATATATAGAAAAAATAATTCCAATTAAAATAGTTGCCACAACAGATATAACAGAACTTGCAACAGCAGCCACTGCATTTACCGCACCACCAATTCCTGAAAACAGAAAGCCACCTATTTTTTCCAAATAGCTATCCCATTTCATGTTTTTTAGTTGGTCTAATGTTTCCTGAGAAACCATTCTTTTAACATATTTATTTTGAGAAATTTCTTTTATTAAATCCGGCATGCCATTAATAAAAGTCTCAATACATCTGATTAATTCTGGTATAATCATATAAATCAAAAGTGCTATCACACCTAAAACAATAACGATTGCCAGTGCCATGCATACAGGTCTTCTGCTTTTTATAACACCTTCTTTGGTGCTGTTAGGAAAATATCTTTTTTCAAGTCCTGACATAAAAATATTAACCATATACGCAACCACGCACCCTATTAAAATCGGAGTAACACCACTAATAAACACACTTATCGTATTAGCTACCGCATTCCAGTAGTTAATACACAAAAAAAGTGCGAATATACTTATTCCAATTTTCAAACACTGTTTCCACTCAATTTTTATATTCATAAATTTCTCCTATATAACTATTTTATATATTGTCTATGTAAATATACCTTGGAAGAATGTTACATTATATACAATGCTTCCACCTAGCTTTTCCCATTATCTATTTTTAATTAGCACTATATATTTTCTTATTTACATATTTTCATATATACATTTTTCTTCTTTTACATTATAACTGCTTTGACTAAAATGGTAAACATATATATAACATAAAAGGTTATGATACCAACTACCAAGTTAGTACCATAACCTTTATTTTGTCTGCATATAACATTATATATATGCAGTTAATATTCAATTTTCAAATCTATAGTTATATTATTTTATAAGAATATATATTTTAAAATAAATAATACAGCTAAAACATACAATAAAGGCTTAACCTTCTTACCTTTTCCACATACTAAGTTAATTAATACATATGAGATAATTCCTACTGAAATACCTTCTGAAATGCTGTAAAATAATGGCATTGCAATTACGCAAAGGTAAGCTGGAATAGCTTCTGTTAAATTATCATCTGTAAACTTAATATCTGCAATAGCTCCAAACATAAGGAATCCAACCATAATAAGTGCCGGAGCTGTAGCAAATGATGGAATTGTAACAAATAAAGGTGAGAAAATAACAGCTACTAAGAATAATAATCCTGTAACAACTGCTGTAAGACCTGTACGTCCACCTTCTGCAACACCTGCTGATGATTCAACGAATGTTGTTGTTGTTGATGTACCAAGAATAGCACCTGCTGATGTAGCAATAGCATCAGATAAAAGTGCCGGTTTAATCTTTGGCAACTTACCATCTTCATCAAGCATACCTGCTTTTGTACTTACACCAATGATTGTTCCTAACGTATCGAATAAGTCTACAAAAAGGAATGCAAATACAACAATGATGAAGTTAACAAGACCAACAGCCTTGAAGTCAAGGTTGAAGCACTGACCAAATGTTTTTCCTAATGCTGAAAAATCAAAACTTACAAAATTAGTTGGAATAACTGAATATACTCCCTTTTCTACATTAGGAACATACAATCCTACTAATTCACTGATAATTCCAAGAATCCATGTTGATACGATACCAATAAGAATTGATCCTTTTACTCTCTTAATATAGAGTATAGCTGTAATGAATACACCAATAACAGCTAATAATGCTGTAATGCCTGCTGTATGGAAATTCTGTGTAAAGTCTGTAATAGTAACAAGTGTTGAATCAGAATTCTGAACAAGTCCTGCATTCTGTAAACCAATAAAAGCAATAAATAAACCAATACCAACTGATACTGCCTTCTTAAGATTAAATGGAATTGCATCAAAAATAGCTTCACGTACATTTGTTAAAGAAAGAATTATAAAAATAATACCTTCAACAAATACTGCAAATAATGCTATCTGCCATGAATATTTCATTTCTCCACAAACTGTGTATGCAAAATAAGCATTAAGTCCAAGACCTGCTGATAAAGCAAATGGAAGATTTGCAAAAAACGCCATACACATTGTACCAATAAATGAAGCTAAACATGTAGCAATAAGAATCGCTTCCTTATCCATTCCGGAAGCACTTAAAATACTTGGGTTTACAGCAAGAATATATGCCATAGTCATAAATGTTGTAAGACCCGCAATTACTTCTGTCTTAACAGAAGTATTGTTCTGTTTGAGTTTAAATATTTTCTCTAACATTCTCCTCTTTTGTATAGCCTAGCTATACTTTCCTTTCTTATTATTTGCTATTGCCTTATAATATTAACAGATTTTTAAACGTTTTTACAGTGTTTTTTCATTTTTTTAACATTTACTATTATTTTCTGCCATTTTTCTAAAATTATTTAATCATGCAAATCATTTTTTAACTTTATTAAATTATTTCTTCAATATTACATCCTAAAGTTTCAGCAATATTTTTTTCTGTTCCCACACTGGCTTTGTTAATATCCTTTGCTCTTTCTAATTTTTCAACACTTATTGAATTATTTAAAAAGTCTTCTGCAAATCTGAAATAAGAATCATCAGCTCTATACCCTATTATCAAATCATATTCACTAATATCAATATTATATTTTTCCATAAGAAATTTTTTTGACATTATTTTCATTTTCATTTCTTTGAAGCGACGTTTCTTCTTGATTTGTAAAACAAATCTAGAAGCACGCGGCATTCGTAAAATGCCGCGTGTTACATAAAAAGCGAGAAGGTTTCATTCGTGCAAGCACGATTCCACCTTCTCGCTTTTTATGTTTACGTCGCTTTACTCAAAGCTTCGCGATTATTTTTCACTTGTTGCTGCCTTAATTGCTGCTGTAAGCTGTGGTACGATTTTGTTTAAATCACCTACGATACCGTAATCAGCTACGTCAAAGATTGGAGCATCTTCGTCTTTATTGATTGCGATAATAAGGTCTGATTCTTCCATACCGGCAACGTGCTGGATAGCACCTGAAATACCAATTGCAAAGTAAACCTGTGGACGAACTGTCTTACCTGTCTGTCCTACCTGTCTGTCAACTGGTAACCAACCGTTATCTGTTACTGCTCTTGAGCATGCTACTTCACCACCAAGAGCTTCTGCTAAATCTTCAAGAAGTTTGAAGTTTTCTGCTGAACCAACACCACGTCCACCTGATACTAAAATCTTAGCGTCCATAATGTCAACTGTTTCTGTTACAGACTTAATTACTTCCTGAATTTCAACATATTTGCTGTTCTTTTCTAACTTAGCGTCAAAGTTAATAACTTCTGCCTTTGCACCTGGCTTTGGTTCTGCTTTCTGCATAACACCGGCACGAACTGTAGCCATCTGTGGTCTATGATCCGGACATGCAATAGTAGCAATTGTATTACCACCGAATGCAGGACGAGTCATAAGAAGCTGATTATGTTTCTGTTCTCTACCTGGAATTGGATTGATTGGGAAATCACCAATTTCAAGAACTGTACAGTCAGCTGTAAGACCTGTTGCTACTCTAGCTGAAACTGTAGGACCTAAATCTCTACCGATTGCTGTAGCACCAACTAACATAATTTCAGGCTTGAATTCATTAATAACTGCTGTTAAAGCCTGAGCATATGGTTCTGTTCTGTATGTTTCAAGTTCAGGATTATCAACAACGATAACCTTATCAGCGCCATATTCAGCTAACTGATCAACTAAATTTCCAACGTTTGATCCAAGAAGTACGGCTGTTACTTCTGTATTTAATGGTTTTGCAAGTCTTCCTGCTTCTCCAAGTAACTCGAATGCGATACCGCTTAATTCGTTATCTACCTGCTGAGCGAAGACATATACGCCTTTATAATCTTCTAAATTAATGTTCTGCATAATTATAATCTCCTCTCTACTAAATAACGTGCTTTGTTAATAATTTGTCCATGATGTACTCAACTGCTTCATCAGGTGAATCAGGAGCAACCTTTTCTCCAGCACCCTTACGAACCTTATCTGATGCCTTAGCAATCTTTGTAGGTGAGCCCTTAAGGCCAAGGTCTCCATCGTTTACATCTACTAAGTCTGCTCTTCCCCAAGTTGTGATTTCAGCATCAACAGCATCAAAAATTCCACCTGGAGTCATGTAACGAGGATCATTTAATTCTGAAAGAGCTGTAATTAATACAGGCATTTTAGCTTTAAGCATATGATGTCTATCTTCATACTGTCTCTTAACAATTACGCTATCTCCGTCAACTTCAATACCTTCAGCGTATGAAATAACAGGGATTCCAAGATGTTCAGCAATCTGTGGTCCAACCTGAGCTGTATCACCATCAATAGCCTGACGTCCTGTAATAATGATATCATAATCTTTAATATTTCTGATAGCACCAGCGATTGTTGTAGATGTAGCCCAAGTATCAGCACCACCTAAAACTCTATCTGTTACTAAAATTCCGTTATCAGCACCCATAGCCATAGCTTCACGAAGAACATCTTCAGCCTTTGGAAGACCCATTGTAAGAACTGTTACTTCAGCACCGTACTGATCTTTTAATCTAAGTGCAGCTTCAAGGCCTGCCTTATCATCAGGGTTCATAATTGTAAGCATTGCACCTCTATCTAATGTACCATCTGGGTTGAATTTAACTCCGCCCTTTGTATCAGGTACCTGTTTTACACAAACGATAATTTTCACGATTAGTACCTCCTATTACTTTAATAAGTTTGCAGAGATTACCATACGCTGAACTTCTGAAGTACCTTCGTAGATTTCTGTAATCTTAGCATCTCTCATCATTCTTTCAACGTCATATTCTCTGATATAACCATAACCACCGTGTAACTGAACAGCCTTAGTTGTAACTTCCATTGCAACTTCTGCTGCATATAATTTAGCCTGAGCAGCTTCGAAACCATATTCCTTCTGAGTATCTTTAGCTCTTGCAGCCTTGTATACTAACATCTTAGCAGCTTCTACCTTAGTAGCCATATCTGCTAACTGGAACTGAGTATTCTGGAACTGACCAATTGCTCTACCGAACTGTTTTCTTTCCTTAACATATTCGATTGTTGTTTCAAGAGCACCTTCAGCAAGACCAAGAGCCTGTGAAGCGATACCAATACGTCCACCATCAAGTGTATGCATAGCGATACCGAAACCTTTACCCTTCTTACCAAGTAAGTTTTCAGCTGGGATACGGCAATCTTCAAATATTAATTCGTATGTAGCTGAACCACGGATACCCATCTTCTTTTCTTTTGTACCAAATGTAAATCCAGGTGTTCCTTTTTCAACGATAAATGCTGAAATTTCTTTCATCATTCTACCACGTTTTTCAACTTTACCTGTTACAGCGATTACGATGTAAACATCTGCGTACTTACCATTTGTAATGAAGCATTTAGAACCGTTTAATACCCATTCATTTGTAGCTTCATCAAATACAGCCTTTGTCTGCTGTCCCTGTGCATCTGTACCGGCACCAGGTTCTGTAAGACCGAAAGCTCCAAGCTTCTTACCACTTGCAAGATCTGGAACATATTTCTTCTTCTGTTCTTCTGTACCGAATGTCATAATAGGATCGATACAAAGTGATGTATGTGCAGATACGATAACACCTGTTGTACCACATACTTTTGATAATTCTTCAACACACATTACATATGTTAAAACGTCACATCCCTGTCCGCCGTATTCCTTAGGAACCGGTATACCAAGGAAACCATATTTTGCCATCTTTTCAACTGTCTCTACTGGAAACTGTTCATTTTCATCTGTTTCCTGAGCAAGAGGTTTAACTTCATTTTCAGCGAATTCTTTGAAAAGAGTTCTAGCCATTTCATGTTTTTTGCTTAAAGTAAAATCCATTTATCTTTCCTCCATATTTATAGTTTGCTCTAAATTACTGAGCATCTACTGGTGTCTTTGTACGGTCTGCGTTATAAACGTAGAATCCCTTACCTGACTTAACACCAAGATTTCCACCTCTAACCATCTTACGGATTAATGGACATGCACGATATTTGCTATCTCCTGTCTCATTATAAAGTACATCCATAATTGCAAGGCAGATATCTAAACCAACGAAATCACCTAATTCAAGTGGTCCCATTGGGTGGTTAGCACCAAGCTTCATAGCTGCATCAATACCAGCGATATCTGAAACACCTTCCATCTTAATGAAAGCAGCTTCGTTAATCATTGGAATTAAAATTCTGTTTACTACAAATCCTGCAGCTTCATTTACCTGTACAGGTGTCTTTCCAATTTCTTTTGAAATCTTAATGATTTCTTCTACTGTTTCGTCAGGTGTATTAACGCCTGCGATAACTTCTACTAACTTCATTCTATCAGCAGGGTTGAAGAAATGCATACCAATCATAGGACGTGTAAGACCATTTCCGATTTCTGTGATAGAAAGTGATGATGTATTTGAAGCAAAGATACATTCAGGCTTGCAAATCTTATCTAATTCACCAAATGTAGTTTTCTTAACTTCCATGTTTTCAAATGCAGCTTCAACGATTAAGTCACAATCTGCACATAAGTCTTCCTTAAGACCTGGTGTGATGCTATCAAGAATACCATCAACCTGTTCCTGTGTCATTTTTCCTTTTTCAACAAGTCTTGCATATCCTTTAGCAATCTTGTCTTTTCCGCCTTCTGCCCATTCCTGCTTGATGTCACATAAAGCTACTGTGTAACCATCAACCATAGCAAAAGCCTTTGCGATTCCCTGGCCCATTGTACCAGCACCAATTACTCCAACTTTCATCTTATTTTCCTCCAAAAATATTTTTATAAAATTTAAATTGTATCCACAATGAAATTAAATCCATGTGGTGTTTTCCTTATTTAATTATTTGTTCTGGAAAGGAACAACCTTTAACTTCTTTTCTTTATCTTTTTCAAGGAAGTTACCCATTCCTGCCTTCTGATCTTCTGTTTCGAAGCAGCTTCCAAATAATTTTTCTTCAATAACGATAGCATCATCCATGCTTGCATCAAGACCATCATTGATAGCTTTCTTACAAGCTCTAACTGCGATAGGAGCCTGCTTAGCAATTGTTGCAGCTAACTTCTTTGCAGCATCTAATAATTCTTCCTGTGGATATACAGCATTTACAAGACCGATTCTGTAAGCTTCATCAGCCTTAATGTTTCTAGCTGTGTAAATCATCTGCTTAGCCATTCCAGGACCAACTAATCTTGCAAGTCTCTGTGTTCCACCAAATCCAGGTGTGATTCCAAGACCTACTTCAGGCTGTCCGAAAATTGCATTTTCAGAACAAAGTCTAATATCACAACTCATTGAGATTTCGCATCCACCACCTAAAGCAAATCCGTTTACGGCAGCGATTACAGGAATGTCAAATGTTTCTAACTTTCTAAATACATCGTTTCCTTTTTTACCAAATGCTTCACCTTCAGCCTTTGTTAATGTTGACATTTCTCCAATATCAGCACCGGCTACAAATGATTTTTCTCCTGCACCTGTTAAAACTAATGCTCTTGTTTCATCTAAATTAACTGCATCTAAAGTTGCATTTAATTCATCAAGAACCTGGCTGTTTAATGCATTTAATGCCTTTGGACGGTTGATTGTAATTACTCCAACAAATCCATCCTGTTCATAAGTAATAAATTCCATATCACTTCTCCTTAAAAAATTATAATTGTATTAAGAGTTTGGATAAACTCTTATGGTAGAAAAACACACTAAAAGCTGGTAGTAAAAAATTGCCACCAGCTTTTTATGTATTCAATTAGTCTCTTTCAACGATTGTTGAGCAACCCATTCCGCCACCGATACATAAAGTAGCGAGACCCTTCTTAGCATCTCTCTTCTGCATTTCATGAAGTAATGTAACAAGGATACGGCAACCTGAAGCTCCTACCGGATGTCCAAGTGCGATAGCACCACCGTTTACGTTTACTTTGCTCATATCGAACTTTAAGTCTCTAGCAACTGCTACTGACTGTGCTGCGAAAGCTTCGTTAGCTTCGATTAAGTCCATATCATCAACTGTTAAGCCAGTTTTTTCCATAACTTTCTTTGTTGAAGCAACTGGTCCAACACCCATGATTTCAGGTGCAACACCACCAAGTGCTCCGCCAACAAATGTAGCCATAGGTGTAACACCTAATTCTTTAGCTTTTTCTTCACTCATAACTACAACTGCTGCAGCTCCATCGTTAATACCTGAAGCATTTCCTGCTGTAATAACACCATCAGGCTTTCCTGAACAGCATCTCAATTTACCAAGTGATTCAGCTGTTGTACCAGCTCTTGGTCCTTCATCTGTATCTACAACGATATCGCCCTTTCTATTCTTAACAACAACAGGTACGATTTCATCTTTGAACTTACCGTCAGCCATAGCCTTTTCGCATTTCTGCTGTGAGTTTGCTGAGAATTCATCTAATTCTTCTCTTGAGATTCCCCACTGTTCAGCTACGTTTTCAGCAGTAATCATCATGTGGTAGTTGTTGAATGCATCTGTTAAAGCATCATTTACCATTGTATCAATGATTGTACCATTGTTCATTCTGTAACCAAATCTTGCCTTTGGAAGTGCGTATGGTGCCATTGACATATTTTCCATACCACCTGCAACAACAATATCAGCATCTCCTGCTTTAATCATCTGTGCAGCCATGTTTACACAGTTAAGACCTGAACCACAAACAACGTTTACTGTAACTGCTGGTGTTTCAATTGGAAGACCTGCCTTGATTGAAGCCTGACGAGCTACGTTCTGTCCAAGACCAGCCTGGATAACGCATCCCATGTATACGTGATCAACAGCGTCCTTTGGTACGCCTGCTCTCTTAAGAGCTTCTTCAATAACAATAGATCCTAAAACTGGTGCTGGAGTTGTGCTTAAAGCTCCACCCATCTTACCGATTGCTGTACGACATGCGCCTGCAATAACTACTTTTTTTGACATAATATTAATCCTCCATATATATAATTTTTAAAAAGATTTTCAACTTTGTTATAATTTTAACAAATTATAATTCCTTTGTCTAGTATAATAATCGAATTTTGTTTCCAAAAAGTGACTTTTTTCTAAACTTCTTCGTAACTGTCATAATTTGTATTAAAATTATCATGCTGTTGCTGATTATTGTGCTTAGGATAACCACATAGAGTCACGTACAATTCTACATCTGTTAAATATTTATATGGTACAACATAGAATATGTTAAGTATACCACATGTAAATGATGCCAAAATATTCCAACCAATAAATGATAAGTCAAGGACAAACGCATTCATTTTATTTCCCATCATCATTTGTCTGCTTCTTCTAAAAGCTTCGCTGGAACTCATATTAGGATTTTCAGCGAGCAAATATGGTATCATTCTGTATTCGTACATTTTAACTATACCGGGTATAATAAATAACAGTGACCATAATGATGTATATAATGATTTTAAAAACATTGTTTTTGCAATGTTTAAATACCCATTTCTGAACCCTTCTGTCATTTCACTAAATTGAGGATTCACTGTTCTGTTTTTAATTAACCATCTCTTACAGCCAACCTCTAACTGCGCAAAAACTAAGAAAGCTAAAGCGAGACCTGCGAGGAAAATGATTATTCCAAGTATTAACACCATGGAAATCTGTGTGTATGAAATATTTTTTATAATTCCCAGTAATCTTGTTCTTAAAATATTAAACTGTAAATTCGCACTTTGATCTGTATATTCCATATAAGAGTTGTCTGTTAATATAGAATTTCCCGTGTTAGTTATGTAATCTGTTACGTCATTAAAATTAACTGATGTTCCAAAACTAAAATTGCCAATAACAATGGATAATATCAAAGTTACAAGTACCGCACTCCAGTAATTCTTCTGTAGTATCTGTCTGGCTGTACTTTTTAATTCTGCTCTTGTCCACATATATATTTTTCTCCTTCATAATAGTAATAGCTACAACAAATTAATTGGGGTTTTTAAAAAATCCCAATTATATAACTAAGAATGTCCCTTGTGACATTCTACGCATCGAGCGCATGTTGCTTCAGCAACATTTTTCCCTTTGCGCCAGTGTGCATCCCTAGTGGAACGTTATTTATTAATTGTGATTTCTTTGAAATCCCAATTAATAAATAAGCCCGCCTACTGTTACATAAGCGGACTTTTTATTGTCATTACTTAATTTCTACTAACCAGCCTTCTGGAGCTTCAATTCTGCCCATCTGGATACCTGTTAATGTTTCATATAATTTCTTTGTAATAGGTCCCATTTCATCCATTCCACTTGGGAAGCAGATTTCTTCGCCATGATTTACGATCTTACCAACAGGTGAAATAACTGCTGCTGTTCCACATAAACCACATTCTGCAAAATCTTTAACTTCATCGATGAATACTTCTCTTTCTTCAACTTCAAGTCCAAGATATTCTTTTGCAACATACATAATTGAACGACGTGTAATTGAAGGTAAAATACTATTTGACTTTGGAGTAACAACTTTATTATCTTTTGTTACGAAAATGAAGTTTGCACCACCTGTTTCTTCTACCTTTGTTCTTGTTGCTGCATCAAGGTACATGTTCTCATCAAAACCTTCTGCATGTGCAGTAACAATTGCATGTAAGCTCATTGCATAGTTAAGACCTGCTTTGATATGTCCTGTTCCATGAGGAGCTGCTCTATCAAAATCACTAACCTTAATTGTAATTGGCTTTGCACCGCCTTTAAAGTAAGGTCCTACAGGTGTTGTAAGAACTCTAAACTGATATTCTTCTGCAGGCTTAACACCAATTACTGATGAGCTTGCGAACATATAAGGTCTTACATATAATGTAGCTCCTGAACCATATGGTGGAACGTATGCTGCGTTAGCCTTTACTGTTTCTTTAATAGCTTCTACGAATTTATCCTCTGGGAATACAGGCATCTCTAATCTTCTTGCTGAATCAGCGAAACGAGATGCGTTTAAGTCAGGACGGAATGTGACTATGCGGCCATCCTCTGTTGTGTACGCCTTCATTCCTTCGAAAATAGTCTGAGCATACTGTAATACTCCGGCACATTCGTTAATGACTACGTTTGAGTCCTCTGTTAATACTCCATCATCCCACTTGCCATCTTTGAAATTTGCCACAAATCTCTTGTCTGTATCTACATAACCAAAACCAAGATTTGCCCAGTCAATATTTTTCTTGTCCATCTTTTATTCCTCCGTATTATCAATTTGTCTAATATTTTGACATATGTGTATTTAAATCAAAACCTTATTCAATTATATCACTATTTTTTTCTCGGTCAATAAGACTACTTTAATTTTTCCCACTTATAGTTATATAAAGAATCTCTAATGCCATCACCATTAAGACCAAACTTACCGTTTTTTAATTTCAGGCATTTCTTTTCCCTATTTTTAGGTAATGTTACACATCCTGTAGTCTGTACGCCATTCTCTTCTACCTGACAGAACATAATTTTATCAAACACCTTATCTAAAGTGCCTGTTTCCATGTTACTACCTAAAGAATATGTATATTTCCAAAGATTTCCCTTAACTCTCTCACATTTTGATTCTTTAACACTAAAAGATGTTGTGTAAAAATCAAATTTATCACTGTCGTATAAAAAGGCTCTTATCTCTTTAGTATTGTTCCAATACTTTGGAACTTTAAAATAAACAGTGCGTTGTTCTTTTCCGGTCATTGTGCCATAATTATTGTCCTGACCACTATGCATTTCCTGTTTTAAGTTAATTAATTCAATATTTTCATATCCATTATCTATTAAGAATTTATATAAGTTTTTATGTTTCTTACTAATGTTGAGTGTTACGTATATTTGATTATCGTCACCATTATAAGTGTCTTCTATAAATGATAATGCCAACTGCCATTTCATATTCTTTGTGCTAAAGAATTTTTCACCCATTTGGTCGTAATCTTTCTTTGCTGCATTTCTCAGCTCTTCGTAAATTTCCTTCTTTCCTTTTTCAGTAAATTCATCTAAGCCTGTACTTCTGTCATTAACAGTGTCAGTTATCTCAACATACGACAGATAGGAAGCAGGTATTTTCATAAGATTACCAACTATATTATTTTGTTTCTTAACGATTTTTGACAATCTGTCAAACTCATCCCCATAAAAACATCCATCATAAGTTCTGTTTATATAAGAACCATTTTTCAGCTTATATGAAATGTTTAATCTATAATAATCCTTTGTTATTTCATCCACGCCTTCTTCTGCGAATGTTACATCTTTACTTCCGTAAATAGGATATATTATACTCTTATCTTCAAGTACCTGTTTAACAACAGCTCTATGTGCATTTAAAGTTGCCTCAATTGCGTTCTTATCCTTAATATAATACTCACTAATATTAACGCCGTTTACAATGAAGCTTGAACTGCTGTCCATTGAAACTGCAACTGCCTCTACATCTTTTTCATTAGGTATTCTCTTGTCAAATCCTAAACCGCCTCTGGCAATTGAAATCAAAAAAATTAATACAAAAACTATATCGATTCCTATTACTAAAACACTTTTTCTAATGTCAGCCAGACTTCTGTTATAAATTAAATGGAGTATTATAACTGTTGCAATTGTGCCAATTAAAATTCCAACAGTAAACCATATAAACTGTAACCCTGTTGATTCTTTTCCAGAAATAGCAACAAGTATCCAGCCGAAACAGAAACCAACTGCAAAACCGGCAAATACTTTTATAGTCTGCTCAAGTCCTATATAAATTGATGAGTTCTGTGCAACTTCAACTTTTCTTTTCTTAACGAGATAGTAACTTGCAATAAGTAATGCTACACTAAAACCTACCCACCATAATACATAGAGCAGATTGTGTTTTCCGAAAGCCCCTGCAAACGGTGCAAGGAAAGGACTTAAAAATGTGTAAATTTCGTAGTTATTCATTGACTTTACGCTGTATCCCGGAAGTATTGAATTTGGGAACAGGTAGCAAATCAAAATGCATACCGGATAAATTCCGTTTATGGCTATATAACTTACAACTGTATCCACAACTGTTCCACAGCAAAGTGAAACTACTGAAATAAATGCCACGTTGCCTACAACAGCAATTGCAACAAACAATACATTTCTTGACACGTGCAAAAATCCATCCAAGTCAAAAGTCATCATTGCACTAATTAAGCCAACTATAAATATTGGTATAACTGTCTGGAATATTACAGAAAACAATCTTGTAAATAACATTGTCGCCCTATCTACAGGAAAGCTACCAAACATATCCACACATCTTTTATTATGTATGTATGAAAATGACACAAAGGCAAAGACTGTAGAAAAAATCATTGCCACTAATGTAAATGTTGTTCCAATAAGCACCGGTGCCGCATTTGCAACTTCTTCTATGTTTCTGTTTTTTAATTTAATAATAAGTTCCATTAAAGGAGATGATACTGATAATAAAAGAATATATGCAATTAATATGCCTCTGTATCTTTTGTTAGTCCATCTAAATAAGTTTAAAGCTTTCTTCCTTTGACTGAAAGCTGTCGGTATATTACTTGCCATATCCTACCCCCTCCATTTTGCTTATAAATACTTCTTCTAATGTAGAAGGCATAACCTCAATAAATGCAGGTTCCAATTCATTTAATTCTTTCATGATTTCCTCAATATCTCCCTTTACCATAAGTACATAATAATTTCCAACCTGCCTCATTATGTCAGCCCCAATTTGTCTAAACACTTTTCTGTCAATTGACTTATTAAAAGCAAGCTGTATTTTATGCATCTGGCTTTTTAGTTCATCGGTCTCTTCATTAGTTACCAATGTACCTTTATGTAAAAGTACGATTTTGTCACAAATATCATCTATTTCTCTAAGATTATGAGATGCTATAATACATGTCATCTCTCTGTCTGTTACATCCTCAATTATCAATGTTTTCAATGTATTTCTTATTACAGGATCAAGGCCGTCAAAAATTTCATCTAAAAATAAATATTTAGGATTTGTTGCAAACGCCAAAATAACAGACGCCTGACGTTGCATACCTTTACTCATGTTTACAATTTTTTTGTTTGTTGCAATTGGAAACATTGAACATAATTTCAAATAACGTTCCTCGCTCCAGTTTGAATACATTCTTCTGTACAAGTCTGCCATTTTATCAACTGTACTATCATTAAAGAAATACGGATAGTCAGCAATGTATGCACATCTTTCTTTTATAACATGGTTATCAAAGGCATTCTGACCGTCAATTATAACCTGTCCCTGATTAGGTTCATAAACTCCAGACAATGTTCTAAGTAATGTACTTTTTCCACTGCCATTGCTACCTGCCAAACCGAATATCATTCCCTCTGATATTTCGCAGTTTAAATTATTTATTGCGACTGTTTTTTCAAATCTTTTTGTGAGATTTTTTATTTCAATCATTCACTCTTCCTCCGCTTGTAATTTCATCTACCAACTCAATCATTTCATCCTTGGTAATCCCCTTTTTATATGCTTTATCTATTGATTCTTTCAAATCATTTTTCGCCTGGATTTTTTCTGCCTGGTTTTGATCTAACTTGTTAGAAACAAAACTTCCTCTTCCTACTGTAGAATATATATATCCATCTTTTTCAAGCATTTTGTAAGCCTTCTGAACAGTATTTGGATTAATTCCCAATTCTGTAGCCAAAATTCTAACCGGTGGTAATTTTGTATCACTTTTCAAAACACCTAAAGATACCAGTCTTATTACATCATCGTATAGCTGCTGATATACCGGTGTTCTGGAACTGAAATTTACAGTAAGCATTCCTTACCCCTTTCTTTTTCATTTGTACTACTTGGTGTAATACAATCCAATTATAAATAAAAAGCAGTTGTATTGTCAACTGCTTTTCTGTGTATACTTAAGATATTATTTTTTTATTTCCAACGCTCTAAAAACTGTTCTTCATTAATGATTTCTATACCCAGTTCTTTGGCTTTTTTGTTTTTAGAAGAATTTGATAGTAAATCATTATTAATTAAATAATTAGTTTTTGAAGTTACTGAGCCTGTAACCTTGCCACCTCTTTTTTCGATATAATCTTTTACTTCATTACGATTGGCAAACCTTTCCACACTTCCTGTAACCACAAAGTTAAGACCTGCCATGTTTTGTTCTTCGTTGTTTTCTTCTTTTATAATTGTTAATTCATTTAATAAGTTGTTAAACTTTTTAATATTTTCTTTATCAGAAAAATACTCCACAAATTTAACAGCCATCTTGTCACCAATGCCATCTATTTTAACTAACTCTTCTGCTGTAGCATGTGTGATTTTTTCAATATCATTATTAAAGTATTTGCAAATAAGCTTGGCATTTGCCACACCGATATTCGGAATTCCCAGGCTATATAAAAGAGCATGTAATTCTACCTCTCTTGCCTTGTTTAAGGAATCAATTAAATTGTCGTAAGACTTTTGGCCAAATCCAGGTGTTTCCACAATTTCTTTCTGATATCTGCTTAAATTAAATATATCCGCAAATTCGTGAATGTATCCTGCATCGATAAATTTCTCTAAAGTTTCCTCTGATAATCCATCTATGTTCATTGCATTTCTTGAAACAAATAATGAATATAATTTAACATGCTTTGCGGGGCATTGTTTGTTCGGACAATATAAAGTTTTTACTCCGTTGTCATTTTTTATTTCTGTTCTTTCTCCACATGCCGGGCAAATTTCAGGTATAACGCACTTGCCTGATTTAGTTACGTTTTCGGAAATTTGAGGGATAATCATATTAGCCTTGTACACTTTAATTGTATCCCCATCTCCTAATTTAAGTTCCTCCATTATGCTGATATTGTGAACACTTGCTCTTGTAACTGTAGTCCCTTCAAGTTCTACCGGTTTAAAAACTGCAACAGGATTAATCAAACCTGTTCTGCTTGGACTCCATTCGATATATTCTAAAGTTGTCTCAGCCTGTTCATCTTCCCATTTAAAAGCAATTCCGTTTCTTGGGAACTTCGCAGTTCTACCTAAAGATAAACCATATTCAATATCATCATACATTAAAACCAAACCATCTGAAGGATAATCGTATTCTTTGATTTTTTCTGCAAAATATTTTACAGTTTCTTCCATATTTGAAGATGTTACTTCTTTTCTTTCAACAACTTCAAATCCCTGTTGTTCAAGCCATAAGTATTGCTGCTCAATTGAATTTTTAAAATCAACATTTTCTGCACTAATCAAGGCAAAAGCTATAAAGTTTACATTTCTTTTAGCAGTAATTTCACTGTTTAATTGTCTTACGGAACCTGAGCATAAATTTCTTGGGTTCTTATATTTTGCCTGAGCATCCTCAATTTCCCTGTTGATTTTTTCAAAATCAGAATATTTTATAATGGCTTCTCCACGTAACACCAGTCTTCCCTCATAAGGAATGCTTAAAGGAATGTTTTTGAATGTTTTTGCATTATTTGTTATAACTTCACCAATTTCACCATTACCTCTTGTAACAGCCTTAAAAAGTTTTCCCTGCTGGTATGTTAAAACCACTGTAAGGCCATCAAGTTTCCAAGACAATAATGATTTTTTGTCTCCCGCGAAATCAGCCAGCACACTTACTTCCTTAGTTTTGTCCAAAGATAACATTGGACTTTCATGCTGTTCTTTAGGAAGTTCACTTACAACCTCATAGCCTACATTAACAGTGGGGCTGTTCGCCAAAACAATTCCTGTATCTTTTTCTAACTGTACTAATTCATCATATAAAGCATCATATTCAAAGTTGCTCATTATTTCCTTTGCATCCTGATAGTATGCTTTACTCGCCTTATTTAATATATCTACTAACTCTTTGATTCTTTCTTTTTTATCCACTTTAAATCTACCCCTCACTTACATATTTTGATAAACCGCTTTAATTTTTCTTTAATGAATCTAATTCACTATTTGTTAAGTTTCTATAATTTCCAATTGGTAAATTATCCAAATGCACTCCCATAATTCTGACTCTTTTTAATTTCTGAACTTTAAAGCCAAGAGTTTCGCACATTCTTCTAATTTGTCTATTTAAGCCCTGAGTTAAAATAATATTAAATGTATGTTTATTAACTTTTTTAACAACGCAAGGTCTTGTAACCTGATCTAATATTTTTACTCCTTTGGACATTTGTTTGATAAACTCCTCTGTAATGGGTTTATCAACAGTTACAACATATTCCTTTTCATGATAATTGGAAGCTTTTAAAATGTTATTAACCAACGCCCCGTCATTCGTTAACAATATTAACCCTTGAGAATTCTTGTCCAATCTTCCAATAGGATAAATTCTCTTCCTATAGTTAATATAATCAACAATATTATCGGGATTATTTTTGTCAGTTGTACATTCTACTCCAACAGGCTTATTAAAAGCTATAACAATCTGTTCTTCTTCTCTTGAAACTTCTTTTCCATCAACAGTAACTTTGTCTAACAAATTTACTTTCTGCCCCATCAAAGCAGTTTCGTTGTTTACCTTAACATGCCCTTCTTCTATTAATCTGTCAGCCTGTCTTCTTGAGCAAAAACCTGCATCACTTAAAAATTTATTTAATCTTATTTCTTCTGTATTACTTTTCTGTTCTTTTAATCTTTTATTATCCATATACATACCTTATTTTAGTATTTTTAACTTAAATTATTCTAAATAAATCCTTCTAAATTATACATCTTAATAATGATAAATGATACTAGAAACAACGTCAACAAAAATAAGATAAGAGAAGCTGTATATTATCAAAAACCTTAACTAATATATAAAGCAATAAAACTTTAACTCAAACTAAAACAAATGAAACTTCAGCTACAAAATGCTAAAAAGAAGCTGCAACAATTTTGTTACAGCTTCAGCTAACAAATTTATAGAACATGTACTCTCCCTCTAATAGTTTATAGTTTAATTTATTTCTAATACCCTTATTTATATTTTACATTCACACAAATACATATCTATAAATATTATTATTTATTTTTCAGCATGATTAATTATTCGTTTTTGCAATTAATTAGTTTTGGTAATTAATTCGCTTTAGTAATTAATTTGCTTATTAATCAGCTTTATTTTCTTTCAAGGTTTGTTTCTGATTTATTAATTTTCTCTTCTAGGCAAAACAGTTTTCTTTTTTGAAACTACTAATTTAGTAATTACATAAGTTAAGCCACCAACAATAACACCTACTAATAAAATCACACCTACTAACATCCAGTTTGTATTTGCGATAAGTGTTATCTTAAATCCGTCTTCTGTCTGGATTTGTCTAAATATAATTAGGAAGTCAACAATTATTGCTATACCACATACTAATACGCCATTTAAAACAGCCATAATGTTCTTTGACTTTTCTCTTGTTACAGGTTTTGCTGCTCTTAAATCAATTGAATTTGAAACAAGCGCCATAACATATACTGTAACTACAGTTTCAGGAATCATGTATGCTCCATTGTATACTAAAGAATATAATGCTCCATCAGCTGTTGGAATTGATACACCTGCCCATACTGTACAACCTGTAATAAAATGACATAAATATCTTAATAAACAAACAATCAATGTTCCTAAAACTAAGGCACCTGTCTGATGTTTATTTTTCTTAACAACACCAAGTAAACCAAGCACTGTAAAAGCCACAATGTAATCTAAAAGAATTATGGCAATCATAGCTGTTGTTGATGTAGCATAAGAAACATTTGATAGACCTGTTAATAATTGCAAAATACTATATGTAAAACTTGTAATAAGTCCCCATTTTAATCCATTCCTGTAACCTGCAATTATAATAGGCAACATACTTGCCGCTGTTACTGCTCCACCGTATGGCATGTCGATAATCTTAATAAAGCTTAACACAAAAGCCATAGCAATCAAAACTGAACATTCTACCAATGTTCCTGTTTTCTTTGTTTTTTCCATAAAAAAAGTCCTCCTTAGAATATAATATCACCAGAGAACCTATACATAACTAAATGCTTCCTTACGATGGTACTAACCATATCAAGTAGTGAGGGTCGACATACATCTCTCAGCCATCCGGCACCCCTAGCGACATATTTTTCATTATTTATTCTATATTCTTTAACATTTTTTGTCAAGTTGGCAAAGTATTGTATACATATCTGATTAGTTTAATATACAATTAGAAGACTTCCTTTTCCAACTGATATAACAGGATTTGCATTTACAAACTGATTGCTTACCCCTAAAGGTCTGTTTTCCTCAAGTTTATAGTTTTCTATATTATATAATGCATTTTTTATTGTAACATTATGAGCAACTCCGTTTATCGCAAAAACCGAAAATATATTTTTTTCTTTTCCTGTTATTGAAATCGAACCATCTGAAACAACTGTATATGTGTTATTACCATCAACCATCTTAATGTTGGCTCCTAATTGTGATGCATATAAAAGTGTTTGTATATTGGCAAAAGTATGGTCTATCCTTCCACCGGTTCCTCCGAAAATCACAATGTTATTAAAGCCTTTGTGCAATGCTGTCTTAACACAAATCATCATATCTGTTTCGTTTTTCATTACTTTGTGCTTTTCCACATTGCCACCAACAGGAACATATCCTAAAGAGTCAAAATCACCTATTACCAAATCAGGTTCTATTCCAAGTTGGTGTATTTTCTCAAAACCGCCATCTGCCGCTATTACAAAATCATTTTCTTTTTTAGTAAAATTGGTACCGGAGTTATCTCCGGCACCAACTATATAACATACGTTTTCCATTTATTTGACCTACTAATTTCTATTTGTTTTTGTTATTTTTTGAAGCTGTTGTCTGTGGCTTTGTTGTACTATTCACCTTTGTAGTAGGTGCCTGTGTTGTCACAGATGCTTTTGTTGTTGCATTGTTAGATGTATGAGATGCAGTTGTTTCATTCTTATTGTTTGAAGTTCCTGTAGTAGTCTCATTTTTCTTTTCATTTGCTTTAGCATTAATAGCATCATAATAAGCCTTAACCTTAGGATCTGATGCCTTAACACTTTCAAATTCTTCCTGAACATCTTTTAATAAATCCTGAACATCAGAATCTTTTGTAACTTTATTCATGTATTTTTGAATATCATCACCACTATCATTTTGAATATAAACATTTCCTGTTTTCTTATCCCTAACAACATATAATCTGCTAATTGCAGGAACTGTTGTGTCAATATTCTTAAGTCCCATCTGATAATATGCATAAACTACATACGTGTCATCATAAGGACCTTTCTTTGTGTAACATTCAACATCACTATATTCCGATACATAAGTTCTTTGCTTCACGCTGTTAATGTCATATAAGTTTCCAACATACTGTGCGATTATCTCAGCTCTCTTTGCGTCATCTTCAATTAAAAAAGCATTGAGATAATTTTTTACAACGTCAGTTATTTCAGGATACTTATCGTCCTGTAGTGGATTCTCAGCTACAGCTTTCTCTGCCTTTGATGGAGTATTAACAACAAAATGTCTTACTAATAAAACACCTCCAACTACAATAACAAATGCTATAACTGCTGCAATTATCATATCAAATCTAATATTTTTCTTTTTTACAGGTTGTTCTCTTCTTACTACCTGTCTGCTATCGTTTTCTACTTCCTCTAGAAGTGCATCAAGCTCTTCCTTGGATAATTTATTTTCATCTTCTTCGAAATCCTTTGGATTATCCACGTTTCACATCTCCTTTATTCAACAATTTCTCTCATAATATCAAAAATAAAACTAAAATTCAACTTAGCAGGTATTGAACCCTTCTTAATTCTAATGTAAAATAAAGGCTATGCATCTGTAGTCTAATGGATAGAACGTCGCCCTCCGGAGGCGATAATGCCAGTTCGATTCTGGCCAGATGCATTTTATTCTATCTCACCAATATCTCTTCTATACATATAAACATGGTCTGATAATACATCTACCGGATCTAACTGTCTTCGATTAACGTCCCTTATCATTTCATCAATATACTCTCTTGAGCAACTAATATCTGGAATCAAAATCACTTCATGTATCGAACTTGGAATAATGTATACATCACTATCATGTTCACTGGCAAATTTCTCTATTGCATGTGGATATGTAATGCAGGTTGCACCATTTAATTTCATAGTATTGGTCATAACATACATATTAACATCTTCTATTTTCATATTATTAACTTCTTCTCTTACTAAAGTCTTAAGTTCTCCGTAAGTGTAATCGCCGTACATCGTATCTTCACTTATTATTTCGCCATCATCACCTTCAAAACTTTCTCCAAATTCGTCTCCATATCCATTTCCATAATTACTTCCAAACTCATCTTCCACCCAGTCTTCATCTCCTAATATATCTTTTAATATCATATCTGAAATAATATCTTCCATTGGTGTAACTACAACAGGGAATTTGTCCCATGTATTTTTGAACGCAATATCCCTAAGTTCTTTTCTGGAAATTCCCCATCCTTCCAAATGTTCCTTATGAATTAATGCAGTTGCCTGACCTTCCCCATCTTCCGAAACCATTATATAAAATACAATTGCCAAATCTAAAAATTTTAAATAAGGTACTTTGTTTAATAATTCTTTGTTCATTTCATAATTAATCAACTTATAATGTATCATGGTCTTTACTTTCTCAAAATCTGCTATGTCTCTTAAATCTATATCTGCATTAAAGCTATCCATACTATATAAATACATATTAAAAATCTCAGTACATATATTTGTCATGTCTCTTCCATGCTTAAAATCTACAAAATAATTTCTTAAATATATCGTAGGTGTAGCCACCTCTTCTTTCCTTACAATACTAATGGCTTTTCTTCTAACATTGTTGTTCTTTAAAACATTTCGTACTACAACTACTCCCTCACCTAATTCCTTTTCAACAATGTCTTCAACCCCTCTTTTAACTTCCTTTACAAACTTCTCATAATTCATTACTATTCTTCCTCCGGTAAATATTAAAATATTGTCAGCTAAATGCTACTCTTACATTTTACTTTAGGAATTTAGTAATTGATTTTATTTTTAAGAATGTGTCAAAAATAACTTTTTTGTGCAATTAATTTTCAATAATAACGCAAAAATCGTGTGCGATTAAAACTCACACACGATTTTATGCTTTCCACATACCTGATAAAAATCAAATATTACTGATTCTGTTTTCTAATATTAGCTCTCTTTCTTAATGTTGGATCTAATATTTTCTTTCTAATTCTTAGGCTTTCAGGTGTAATTTCAAGTAATTCATCTGTATCAATATACTCTAATGCCTGCTCAAGACTTAATTCCTTCTTAGGCACTAATCTTAAAGCTTCATCAGAACTTGATGTTCTTGTGTTTGATAAATGCTTTGTCTTACAAACATTTACTTCGATGTCTTCAGCTCTACCTGTCTGACCTACAATCATACCTGAATATACTTTTTCGCCAGGTCCTATAAATAATGTACCACGCTCCTGAGCATTAAATAAGCCGTAAGTAATCGCTTCACCTGCTTCAAAAGCAATAAGTGAACCCTGTTTTCTGTACTGGATTTCTCCCTTATAAGGACCGTATTCATCGAACATTGCGTTCATGATACCGTTACCCTTTGTGTCAGTCATAAACTGACCTCTGTATCCAATAAGACCTCTTGATGGAATTGAGAATTCAAGTCTTGTAAATCCGTCACCTGTTGGTGCCATTCCCTGTAATTCACCTTTTCTGTTACTTAATTTTTCAATAATTGCTCCTGAGAATTCTTCAGGTACATCAATGTAACAAATTTCCATTGGCTCTAACTTCTTGCCTCGTTCATCTTCCTTGTAAATTACTTCTGCTTTACTTACTGCAAATTCGTAACCTTCACGTCTCATGTTTTCAATGAGTACAGATAAATGAAGTTCTCCACGACCTGATACTTTAAATGAATTCTTCTCATCTGTTTCTTCAACTCTTAAAGAAACATCAGTGTTTAATTCTCTCATAAGTCTGTCTCTTAAATGACGAGATGTAACAAACTTACCTTCCTGACCTGCTAGTGGACTGTCATTTACCATAAACTGCATAGAAATTGTTGGGTCAGAAATCTTCTGGAATGGTATTGGCTTTGGATTTTCGATTGAGCAGATTGTATCCCCAATACTAATATCCGCAATACCTGAAATAGCTACAATTGAACCAACTGTTGCTTCATTAACTTCTACTTTATTTAATCCTTCAAATTCATAAAGTTTGCTGATTTTTACTCTCTTTGTGTTTTCAGGATCATGATAGTTTGCTAAAACTACATCCTGATTTACTTTGATTGTACCATTATCAACCTTACCAACACCGATTCTACCTACATAATCGTTGTAGTCAATTGTACTAATAAGAACCTGTGTATCTGCTTCAGGATCACCTTCTGGAGCAGGTATATAATCAATAATTGTTTCAAATAAAGGCTTCATGTCTACATCAGGATCTTCCATTTTTAATTTGGCAAATCCCTGCTTTGCTGATGCAAATACAAAAGGACATTCAAGCTGATCTTCGTTAGCATCTAAGTCGATAAATAACTCTAATACTTCATCAATTACTTCGTTAGGTCTTGCTTCCGGTCTGTCAATCTTGTTGATACATACAATAACAGGTAAGCTTAATTCTAATGCTTTCTTTAAAACGAATCTTGTCTGAGGCATTGCACCTTCAAAAGCATCAACAACTAAAACAACACCATTTACCATTTTAAGAACACGTTCTACTTCTCCACCAAAATCAGCATGGCCCGGTGTATCAATAATGTTAATCTTTGTATTCTTATAAGTTACTGCTGTATTCTTAGAAAGAATTGTAATACCTCTTTCTCTTTCAATATCATTTGAATCCATTACTCTTTCAGCAACTTCCTGATTTTCTCTAAAAACACCACTTTGCTTTAAAAGTTCATCTACTAAAGTTGTTTTACCATGGTCTACATGGGCAATAATGGCAATGTTTCTAACATCTTCTCTAATCATCTTTTATCTCCTTATTTGTATTTATTAATCTGCTTTTTATAATATGCGTTAATTGTTAGTTTCTATAATAAACCTACGTTATATACTTTTTCAAAAGTAATTTAAAAACTCACTTTCACTAATCTGCACATAGGCATAACCTTATCTATCTTATCACAAACTTAATTTTTTTCAATCTTTTCCTATCATAACGGATTTATTTGTATTTTATTACGTTTACAACTAGCGTTTTTTCCATTATTTCTATTTTGTATTTATATAGTGAAGTTAATCAGTACATTTTTGCTTATATTCAATATCATCAACTCTGCTAAATACCGCCTGTCCGTTAGTAGCCTCTACCACCTGACTTTTAAATTTTTCAAAATTTTCTTTTGGCATTTCAATATCTAATTTAACATTTGCGCCGTACTCTTCTTTTGCTTCTATATTCATTTGTGCAATTATATATTTTATTTTTCCAATGCTATTGTAATCACACTCAACTGAGAAACTAACACCTTCGCAAACTCTCAAAAGCCGGCTGTTTTCTATTGCTGCCTTAGAGCTTTGACCGTACGCTCTTACAAGCCCACCTGTGCCAAGCAATGTACCACCAAAATATCTTGTAACAATTATAAGGGTGTTATGGATATTACCTTTTGTCAGCACTTCCAAAATCGGTTTACCTGCTGTTCCCTGGGGCTCTCCATCATCACTGAATCTCTGCACTTCATTGTTCTTTCCTATTACAAAAGCGAAACAGTTATGCCTTGCATCCCAATACTGTTTCTTAGTTTTCTCTACTATTTCTAATGCCTGTTCCTCAGAATCAACGGGAAAAACATTGGCAATAAACCTTGATTTTTTCTCTACGATTTCTCCCTGAGCCGGACCGTCGACCATGTAAAATTCTTCCATTAATGTACCTTTTCCTTTTACTTTAACTAAAATTTATCTCTGCCATTTTAACATACTTTTTTCTCCATATCCACACTGACAAATATTGCAAATCTTTTTTATCATAAAAACTAATATTTGCATTCGATTTTTGGCGACAAACTTCCCCTTTATTTAATGTATGTCTTTTGATATAATTGAACGGAATAGGAGGTTTTCTATGAATTTTGGATACAGAGAGACCATTGACAAACAAAAAGATTTAGTTTCTGTACAAAGAAAAGTGGTTTCAAAATCATTAGTTGGAGTATTAAAAGTATTTCTTTATCTTTTAGTTCTCCTTATTATTACAGTAGGATTTCTGGGCTTAGGACTTTTACATGGAATTATCAAAAGTGCCCCATCGGTAGATGATATTTCCATCACGCCTTCGGCATCAGCTACTACTGTTTATGATTCTAATAATAAAAAAATCAGTACCCTTGTAACATCTGGTTCGAACAGAATCAAGATAAGTCTGGATCAGGTTCCTGATCATTTGAAATGGGCTTTTATTGATACTGAGGACTCTCGTTTCTACGAACACAACGGTATTGATGTACAGGGTATCGGTCGAGCTGCTTTCATTGCACTTACAACAATGAATCCGTCAGAAGGTGCCAGTACCTTAACTCAGCAGGTTTTGAAGAATAATGTCTTTACTAACTGGACAAATGAAAGTTCTTTCCTTGCTTCTTTTAAACGAAAGATTCAGGAACAGTATCTTGCAGTTCAATTAGAAAAAGTCACATCAAAAGACAAAATATTAGAAACATACCTAAATACTATTAACTTAGGTTCTAATACTTTAGGAGTTGAGGCAGCCTCAAGAAGATATTTTAATAAGAAGGCAAAGAAATTAACAATTTCTGAATCAGCAGTAATTGCTTCTATTACACAGAATCCTTCTTACTATGATCCGATTTTGAATCCTAAGCATAATGCTAAAAGACGTAAAAAGATTCTTAAGAACATGAAAGCCGCAGGTCATATTACAAAGAAGGAATATAAACAAGCTTTAAAAGATGATGTTTACTCAAGAATTCAGAAGGTTAATAACAAAATTGAAAAAAACAGTAATTCAATTAATTCATATTTTGTAGATGAAGTTATTAATCAGGTTATGGCTGATTTACAGTCCATCAAAGGCTACTCATACACTCAGGCTTACAACGCAGTGTACAGTGGCGGATTAAAAATTTACTCAACACAGGATAGTGACATTCAGAAGATTTGTGACGAAGAAACATCTAATGATGCAAATTATCCATACTCAATTTATTACTCAATTAACTGGGCATGGACAGTTCAAAATCCTGACGGAACAGTTGATAATTATGATGAAAGTGATATTAGTACCTACCACAGAAAAGTTTTAGGCGAAAGCAATTATCAGTTAATCTTTTCATCAAAAGAATCAGCCAAGGCTGAAGTTGACGCTTACAAGAAACATTTAAAACAAAAGTATTACAAAAAAGGTGTAAAGAAAAAATTAGGCTACATTCAGGCTGAAACATTGTACTATAATCCACAACCTCAGGTTTCATTTACAGTAATGGATCAGAATACAGGCTATGTTAAAGCCATTGTTGGTGGACGTGGAAAGAAAAATGTAAACCTTTCTCTTAACAGAGCAACGGATTCAACCCGTCAGCCGGGTTCTACTTTTAAGGTATTAGCTGCTTATGCACCTGCAATTGACACAATGGGCTATACTCTTTCAACTACTATTGTTGATGAGCCATATAGATATTCAAATGGTCGTTCAGTTAATAACTGGTACAGTGGTTATCGTGGAACAGTAACTGTTAAGAAAGCCATCGCCGACTCAATGAATGTATGTGCAGTAAAAACAATTACAGCAATTACACCACAACTTGGTTACGATTACTTATGTAATTTTGGAATAACAACTCTTGTTGATAATCGTGTTGAAAAAGATGGTTCAGTTACATCTGATATACATCAGCCTTTAGCTTTAGGCGGTATTACAGATGGTGTTACTAACTTAGAAATGACTGCCGCTTACGCAACCATTGCTAACTTAGGAACATATACACAACCTGCTTTTTATTCACAGGTAATTGACGAAAACGGACGTGTTCTTCTTGACAGAACTACTCCTACTACTCACACAGTTTTAAAAGAATCTACAGCGGTTCTTTTAACAGAAGCAATGGAAAGCGTTGTTACTTCCGGTACAGGTACAGCCTGCCAGCTTGACGACGACATGCCTGTAGCTGGAAAAACAGGTACTACTTCAAGTGAATATGACTTATGGTTCTGTGGTTACACACCATATCTTACAGCCTCAATATGGACAGGATATGATGAAAATAAGTCATTATCAGGTGATCAGGCATTCCATGAAAGAATGTGGTCAAAGATTGTTAGCAAAATTGATAAAGTAAAAAAATACAAAAAGACAAACTTTAAACAGGGAAAAAATGTAAAAGCATACGATATATGCGATTCTTCAGGAAAAGTTGCCATTGACGGTGTTTGTCCTGAAACTCATGTTGAATATTACAAAAAAGGTAGTGAACCGGCAAAATGTAATTATCATTCAAACAGTTACACAAAATCATACAGTAACAGCAATAATTACTACACAAAGAAAAAATATTACAGTTCTACTACTACAAACGCCAGTGAGAATCAGACAACTGCTAAATCAGGAAGTAAAACAACAGCTAAGGCTAAAAGCAATCCAGATTCTAAAGGTTCTACAAAAGAAAACAATAACAAACCAACTGTAAAAGCCAAAGCTGATACAAAGTCAAAAACTTCAGGTAATTCATCAAAGAAAAATACTTCTGAAGAATAGATTCCCACTACAAAAGGCTCTAGCCAAACGGCTAGAGCCTTTTATTATATAAGCAAGATTCCAATCAGAACTCTAATTACAAATATAAAAATATCGCCATGAAATTCATTGTATATGCTTATTATTTGTTCCATATTCCCCTCTTTCTCTCTTGTTATTAAACTATATTTAAGATTTTTTCCAGTTTTATTGTTTAGTTTCATTGTTTAGCAATTGGATTTTCCGTATTCCACATTACATTCTCTTTTTTATTCTGTTTTTTCAGGAAATTATCAACTTTTTCTTTTGTAGTTTTCTTATTATTTATTCTATAAATAGCTGATTTTTCATTTGAGCTATCAGCTGTACAAATTTCACTATAATAGCACTCACCATTATTAAATTTCAATCTGCCAATATATGTATCTGAAGCACTTCCTGAACTTTCAAAAGTCCCATCTGTCTTTATATTCTTCATGCCTCTAAATGGGAATGCATAAGAGTACACTTTTCCATCTTTATAAGTTAATACAATTTCGTTTCCTGTACCTGTTTGTAAGATGACCTCTTGTTCTCCGTCAGCATCCATATCCACCTGACACCAGGATTGAATGTTTATTTTTTCAGCATTACTTTCTTTCTGGTATTCATATTTGCCCTTTGAATTTACAGTCATATAATTATCTGAATTATAATCCTTAATGTAACATTCTCTCTTTAATTCAGCATTGTAATACTTTTTCTCATTTTTAAGCACCTTTAATATTTGTTCACTTTTTTCTGTAAGATTAAAAGTTATATTTTCCTTTGTGCTTTTCGTTATTGTTGTCGTCGTTGTGTTTTCTGTTCCTTTTGCTTTGTCTTTTACATTACCACATGCCATTAAATTAATAGACAATACTCCTATTGTTGCCAATGTTATTATTCTTTTCATATTCACTTTTCTCCTTTTTAAGTATTTCATTTCTTGTAATTGAAAACAAAAGACGTGCTACCATACAGTAACACGCCTTTATTTATGTTATCATATTTGATTACAATAATTAGCAAACACCCTGTGCTTCCATAGCTTCTGCAACCTTTTCGAATCCGGCGATGTTAGCACCTACTACATAGTTGCCTTCAAATCCGTATCTCTTAGCAGCATCACTGATGTTACGATAAATATTTACCATGATTGTCTGTAATTTAGCATCAACTTCTTCAAATGTCCATGAAAGTCTTTCCGAGTTCTGTGACATTTCAAGAGCTGATGTAGCAACACCACCTGCATTAGCAGCCTTACCACCAACGAACCAAACTCCGTTTTCCTGTAAGTATTCTGTTGCATCAATTGTTGTAGGCATATTAGCACCTTCACAAACAGCTTTACATCCGTTTGCAACTAACTGCTTAGCATCATCAATAAGTAATTCATTCTGTGTAGCACATGGAAGAGCGATATCACACTTAATCTGCCATACTCCACGTCCTTCATGATATTCAGCTGAAGGTCTTGCTGCAGCATATTCTGTAAGTCTTGCTCTCTTAACTTCCTTAACTTCTTTAAGAAGATCTACATCGATTCCTTCTGGATCATAAATCCATCCTGTTGAATCAGAACATGTAACAACCTTAGCTCCCATCTGATGAGCTTTCTGAATAGCATAGATAGCAACGTTACCAGCACCTGATACAACTACTGTCTTGCCTTCCATTGTTTCGCCATGATCTTTCATTAATTCCTGTGTTAAGTAAAGTAATCCGTATCCTGTAGCTTCTGTTCTAGCTAAAGAACCACCGTATGTAAGTCCCTTACCTGTTAGAACACCTTCATATAATCCACGAATTCTCTTATACTGTCCGAACATATATCCGATTTCTCTTGCACCTGTTCCAATATCACCGGCTGGTACGTCTGTATCTGCTCCGATATATTTGCAAAGTTCTGTCATAAAGCTCTGGCAGAATGCCATAACTTCTCTATCTGATTTTCCCTTAGGATCAAAGTCAGAACCACCTTTACCACCACCGATTGGAAGTCCTGTAAGTGAGTTCTTAAAAATCTGCTCAAATCCTAAGAATTTAATAATACCAAGATTTACTGATGGGTGAAGTCTTAAACCACCCTTATATGGTCCAATAGCTGAGTTAAACTGTACTCTGTATCCTGTATTTACCTGTACCTGTCCATTATCATCAACCCAAGGAACTCTAAACTTAATCTGTCTTTCAGGTTCGCAAATTCTTTCAAGTAATGCTTCCTTCTTAAATTTTTCCTCGTTCTTTTCGATTACAGGTCTAAGTGATTCTAATACTTCATCAACTGCCTGTAAAAATTCTGGTTCGCTAGCGTTCTTTTCATGAACCTTAGCTAATACCTCGTCTACATATGACATATTTGTAGCCCTCCTTAATATATTTTTCTTAATCTCGTGTATTACTTTTTTTTACACTTTAACACACTAAAGAGGATTATATATTAATTTCTTTACTTTATCAAGTATTTCAAACATTAAACTTAATATTGTAAAGTGTTTTGTTTTAGAGCTTTATTTTATTAAGTGTGGACTGAATTTTTATAGCGATTACTTAATACTTTTAAGCGTACTTTATTTTTCACTTTTATGCGCAAACTTTTTCTTTTATTTTGTTAATTTTTTCACTATTTCATCTGCTATTTTTTTAATGATTTTTTACTATTTTGTCACCTTTTATTTTATTTTGGGTTTAAAAATCAAAGATGCTAAATATCCGAAAATTAACGCCCCTGAAATTCCAACTGCACTGGAAGTAAAACCGCCTTTAAACAATCCTAAAAAACCAGATTCTTCTATGGCTTCTTTCATTCCCTTCCACAGATTATTTCCAAAGCCCAGTAATGGCACTGTTGCGCCACAGCCTGCCCACTTTGAAAAAGGTTCATAAATTCCTATTGCCCCTAAAATTACTCCCAAGGAAACTAAACCTACCATAATTCTTCCAGGAGTTAGTTTTGTTTTATCAATAAATATTTGCACAATGGCACAAATAATTCCACCTACCAAAAAACTTTTTATAAATATCATTTCTAATCCTTCTTATATTTAATTAAATTTTATTTATTATATACTTTTTATTGTCACTAACCTGTACTTATTTGATCTTCTATTTTTATCTTATTTAATCTAATTTTATTCATCTTATTAACCAATTTCATTTACTGATGAGATTATAGTTAAAACGTATATATTAATTGCCATTTTAATCTGCCTCTATTTGTACTAAATGTGCAATTCCCGGAACGCTGTTTCCTTCATTAAAACTTACCGGAGACATTAAAGCACCTGTAGGCACAAACAATATCTTTTTCCAGACCTTCTTTTTTAACTGTTTAAAAATGTATGATGTTAGAATTGTGGCAGCACAACCACAGCCACTTCCTCCTGCATGTGTGTCCTGACTACTACCATCAAACATTTCCACGCCACAGTCCATATGCTTTTTGGATATGTCATATCCTTTTTCTCTTAATAAATCCATTAGAATTGTCTTTCCAACTATGCCTAAATCACCGGTTATTATTTTGTCGTAATCTTCAGGTGTGGTGTTGAAATCCTTAAAATGTCTGTACAAGGTATCTGCTGCTGCCGGTGCCATACAGGCCCCCATATTTTGTGCATCTTTTACACCATAATCCACAATTATGCCGGTAGTTATTCCTGTGATTTTTGCAAAACCTTTGTTTTTACTTACCACCACTGCGCCAGCTCCGGTTACCGTCCAGGTTGCAGCATAAGGTCTTTGATTTCCATAGGCAAGAGGAAATCTAAACTGTCTTTCTGCACTTGCAAAATGACTTGAAGCTATGGCAATTACGTTTTCTGCATTTTCACCGTCTACCGTTATTGCCGCAATACTTAACGCTTCACCAATTGTGGAACAGGCACCATACAGACCAAAGAAAGGTATTTCAAAATCCAGTATGCCAAATGTAGTAGCTATAAGTTGTCCTAACAAATCCCCTGCAAAAATGTATCTGATGTCTTCCTTACTTAAATTAGACTTAAAAAGAAGTTTCTGTATTACTTCTTTTTGTAAAAGACTCTCTGCATCTTCCCATGTATCCTGACCAAGCATTGGATCCTGTTCTACCACGTCAAATAACTTTCCCATGGGTCCTTCACCTTCTTTTTGTCCAACAATGGAAGCACCTTCCAAAATATATGGTGGATTATCAAAAGCTATGCTTTGTTTTCCCATTATTCTACCCATATTTCCATCCTCACTTTAATTTTTACTATTATTTTGCACTTAATTTTTCAATTTATTCCTATTTACTATTTTTATTAATTACTTTTTTAGTTACTATTTTAATATTTTATTAGTTGCTTTTTAATATTTTATTTGTCACTATTTTGGTTTTTACCCACTATTTTAGTGTTTTACTTGATTAAATTTCTTTTTTTTTATAGAATATAGAAGAATTTTGTTATGAGGGGAGAATTTTATGACAACATCAGAAATTGGTATTTTAATTTCTATCATTGTTTATATGGTAGCAATTATTGGAATTGGTGTTTATTATTCAAAAGTAAATAATAGTACCGAAGATTTTTATTTAGGCGGAAGAAAATTGGGACCTTTCGTTACTGCAATGAGTGCCGAAGCTTCAGACATGAGTAGCTGGCTTCTTATGGGACTACCGGGCGTTGCCTACCTTACAGGTGTTTGTAATGCTTTCTGGACTGCTGTAGGTCTTGGCATTGGTACATACGTAAACTGGTTAATCGTTGCAAAGAGACTTAGAAAATATTCTGTTATCTGTGGAGATGCAATTACAGTTCCTGACTTTTTTGCTAACAGATACAGAGACAAAAAAGTTCTTAAATGCGTATCAGCTCTTATGATTATTATATTCTTTGTACCATATACAGCTTCAGGTTTTGCTGCCTGTGGTAAGTTATTCCATTCATTATTTGGAGTTGACTATATGGCTGCCATGGTTATTAGTGCAATCGTAATTGTTGCTTATACTACTCTTGGTGGTTTCTGGGCTGCAAGTACAAGTGATTTTATCCAAAGTATTGTAATGTCTGTCGCATTAATAATTGTTATTGGATACGGAGTATATTCAGTAGGTGGTATTGATGTTGTTGCTTCTAATGTAAAAGATTTACCAGGTTACATTAATCTTAACGCAACCTTTGATGCAACAACTAACTCATCTTCACCTTATGGAATAATAACTATTTTCTCAACATTGGCTTGGGGACTTGGATATTTCGGTATGCCACATATTCTTTTAAGATTTATGGCTATTGAAGATAAAAATAAAATCAAATTATCAAGAAGAATCGCCAGCGTTTGGGTTGTTATTGCAATGGCTGTAGCAATCTTCATTGGTGTTATCGGTCACACAATGTCACAGGTTGGCGTTATTGATAACTTAAAAGATTCAGAAACAATTATTGTTCAGATTGCAAATGTTTTAAGTTCACATGGTATTTTATTTGCAATAATTGCCGGTGTAATCCTTGCAGGTATTTTGGCATCAACAATGTCAACTTCAGATTCACAGCTCCTTGCTGCTTCATCAAGTGTAACTGAAAACTTAATGGACGGAGTTTTAGGAATTAAATTATCAGAAAAAGCAAAAGTAATCGTGGCAAGATGTACAGTTATTGGTATTGCAATTGTTGCCATATTCTTAGCATCAAATCCTGACAGCTCAGTATTCCAGATTGTTTCTTTTGCCTGGGCAGGTTTTGGTTCAACCTTTGGACCTGTAATGTTATTTGCCTTATTCTGGAAACGTTCAAACAAATACGGTGCTATTTCAGGTATGGTAGCCGGCGGTGCAATGGTATTTATTTGGAAATTTGTCGTTCGACCATTAGGCGGTGCCTGGGATATTTATGAATTACTTCCTGCATTTATTGTTGCCTGCGTATTCATTATTGTTATAAGTTTACTTACAAAGGCACCTGAACAGGAAATTATTGATGAATTTGATTCAGTAAAAAATGCTTAAATGTAATTATTTAACTATTTAATAAATATAAAACTACTTCATCATTTGCTTTAAGCAAAGTGATGGAAATATAGAAAATAATATAATTTTTCACATAAAAAAGAGATGCTGTCAACACATTGATAATGATATGATAACATCTCTTTTTTATTATTATTTATTATTATTGTTTTGTTACTACTCTTTTATGTTACTGTTCTTTTTAAAATCTGTAATTAAGTCTGTTAACTCAAATTGGTTATAAACCGTTATTTATTTCTGTTTATATAATTATTCCTTCTCTATATGCCATTAGGAGCATTTCTAAATCCTTAATATTTTCAGTGATTTCTTTTCCATCATCTGTGTTTTCAACCATCACTCTATAAGGTTCCGTTTCAAAGGAATCAGAGCTTGACTCTATGTCCTTGTTTTCATTTAGCACTTTCTCTATTGACTCAAAAGGCTGGTGTGCCTTAATTCTCATACCATGGGAATTATAAATCAATGTGTACCCTGCTATTCCTGTGGTTTTCTGATAAGCCTTACAGAAACCTCCATCAATAACTATAACCTTGCCATTTGCTTTTAGCGGTGTCTCACCCTGTCCCACCTTAATTGGTGTATGACCGTTAATTATATGTGATAATGGAGAAAACAGACCAAACTCAATTAGAATCATACCTGCTGTTTTTTCTTCTTCATAATAACTATAGTAAGGATCCTTCTCCTCAAAAGCCAACTCTTCATTATCTAGAAATGTTCGCTCAAAAGTTTTTATGTTTCGACCACATAAAGGTGATTTTTTTCCACTCCAAAGATACCACATAAAATCCAAATTATTTTGATTATGCTTGCCAAAATATGCCTTTCTTGCAACGGCATCTGCATAGTCTAGAAGTTTTTTACCCTTATACAGTTTGCCATCAAACTCAACTATCTGGAAGTTTCCATCTTTATCTAAAGGAATACAGCCATGGAATAAAAGATTGTTATTACAACAAACATATATTGCCCCTTTTGAATACAAAAATTCCACATGCTCTTTTAATCTGTTACTATTTAAAAATGAGAATTTCAATTCGTTCACAACATCTTCTTCTCCAATAGAAAGTTCGTATGGATTCTCTTTTGTAACTGTTGGAAAAAGTTCGCCTTTTATTTCATATTCATTTCCATTTATTTCAACTATATTCTTTTCTTTATTAATTTTATGTAAAAGCAGTCTGTCATCCATGTTATATTCAGGATGTCTTTTTATAATCTGCCCTTCTAATTTAAGCAAAATCACCGTAATTGAATAGTAAACTGCATCTGACAATTCCATATGCGGATATGTTTCCTGGGCAAATAAAAGAAGTCTTCTTAAACTAATTCCATATCCGTTTTCTAAAACAGACATATTTTGGTATTTAATGTTATTTCTTACAACATTTGCAATACAGGCTTCCGAACCTGCTGCAGCCCCCATCCACAAAATATCGTGATTGCCCCATTCAATATCCAGTGTATGATATTTCATTAACATATCAATTATTTCGTCTGCCCTCTCACCTCTGTCAAAAATGTCGCCAACAATATGTAGTCTGTCCACAGCCAGTCTTTTAATTAAAGAAGTAAGCTCAATAATAAAGTCTTCTGCACTGTCAATTCCTATAATTGTTTCAATGATTTTCTGATGATAAACTAATTGATTATTGTCTTCATCAGGCTGTGCATGAAGTAACTCGTCTATAATATAAGCGTACTCTTCAGGCATTGCTTTTCTAACTTTGGAACGGGTATATTTTGATGAAAGAAAACCTGCCAGTTTTATAAGATTTCTAAGCGTCATTGTATACCAGTCATCATTAATGACGTCCTGCTTTTTCAAAAGTTTTAATTTCTCTTTCGGATAATAAATCAAAGTACATAAATCCTGTTGTTCTTTTGTACTTAATGTATCCTTAAAAACCATTTGAACTTTTTCTCTAATTACCCCTGAACAATTATTTAAAATATGATAAAAAGCTTCATACTCACCATGTATATCGCTCATAAAATGCTCTGTTCCTTTTGGCAAATTTAGGATTGCCTTTAAGTTAATAATCTCTCTTGATACATGTTCTTTTGTTGGATATTTTTCAGCCAACAATGTAAGATACTTTTTCTTTTCTTTTGATAATTCCATTGTTCCCCTTTTCCTGTATTACTTTCGTTAATTTATTACTGCTTTTTTTATAATACATAAAGGTTCTACAATTGACAAATATAAAAATGTTTCAAATTATTTCGTTTTTTTCACTATCTCTTTTTCCACTATTTTTTCGCTTGATATTTGTCACTATCTAAAAAATGCTCAATAATTTAAAACTAAAAACTTGTCTGACATATAATTTAATAATTTTATATTCTAATTATTCCACTATATTACATTCAGTAATTTTAATATCCAATATACAATTCCTGCAAGCCAACTGCTAAAAATTCCATATAGTATTACAGGTCCTGCAATGGTAAAAATTTTGGCACCTACACCGAAAATCTGCCCTTCTGCCTGAAATTCAATTGCCGGTGAAGCTACACCATTGGCAAATCCAGTAATAGGTACAAGACAGCCAGCCCCGCCTACTTTTGCTATTTTAGGATATAGTCCAATTCCAGTTAAAATAACACTTTCTAATATTAAAACCAAAGTTGTAAAAGCTGCTGCATTTTCTTTTTCCATCCCGAAATTCATAAAAATTTCATTTATAACCTGTCCCATTAAACATATTAAACCTCCAATCCAGAATGCATTCCACATATCCTTAAACAAATTATTATTAGGAGTTATTCTTTCTACATATTCATTGTAGGCTTTTTTCTTTTCTTCACTAGCCATAAATTATCCTTTCCAATCTTAGATTGCCTTTCTTATATTATCCTCTTCTATCCAAAATTATCCTGCTTATGTTAGTCTTTCTTAGCTTATATTATTTATCTTGCTGTTATTTTTTTGCCATGTCGTTTGCGAACTGTATTAACGATGCCATCATTTTTCCCAAAGCCACTGACAAAATTATAAAGTTTAAACCGTATTTTAGTTTTACTCTTCTTGAAAAAATTGCTGTTCCGTTAAGTGCTTCTGCCAATGAAACTGCGAGGCAACCAACAAAGATTCCCTGTGTCAGCCCCATTATCAGTTGGAATCCCTGTACTATATTAGGAGCAAAAGGTAGACTTATTGAGAATATCCAAAATAAATTCCACCATGCACCGCCAAAAACAATTGCACTTTCATACGCTCTAACATGCTTTGCAGTTCTTGAAGTGTCAGCCATCCTTGTAACTACACCTGTTGATGTAATTAATGCAAAGACAGCTCCGGAAATGACTGCTCCACCGCCAAAAGCAATTAGTGCTAAAATTATATATTTTAATATCATAATCTTTCCTTTTAATAGTTGTTTAAATGTTAATTTTATAGCTATTATTTAGCATCCAGTTTTCCGTCCTGTCTGTTATGACCGTCAATTAATGCCTGATTGATTTCAGTTTCATATTTTCTCATTTCTACCTCAATAGGTGTAGGATCTTTTGAGAGTTTTTTAGGTCCGAAATGATTATAAAATACAAGTATTCCAACTGCTAACCCAATGGAATAAGATACTTCCATAACAGTCTTACCTGTATTTTTGCTGCCGGCAACCAGCTTGCATATTTTTTCAAACATTGCTCCGATGGTAATATCGTTGTTAAAAGACATAATGGAAAAGCCTGCACCAAAAAATAATATTATACATATACCTATGACTTTTAAGATTTCAAAGGCTTTATTATCACTGTTTGCTTTTTTAAATTCAATTATACAGTCTGTTTCTCCTATGCTTTGTACATCTACATTTTCAAATTCTTTATCTACTATTTCAAATATCTTCATAATCGAAACAATATATCGTTTTTTACCATTAGAATTGTCATTTAGAAGTTTGATTGGTTTTAGTCTGTTTACAACTGTTTTATTTTTGCACTCTAATTTTCCAAGGTCACCTATTGTCACGTAACTTTTAGTTACTTCCACACATTGATCCATTTTGATATATAATGTATCACTCATTTTTAAATTAAAACTGCCGCCTTAATTTCTGTTGTTTCCTTTTTTTCCGACATTAAATAAATGCCTCCCAATGCCATGGTCAAAGCAACTGCTACTATTAAAATAATTTTTACAAATTTCATATTCCACCTCTTACTAAAAATAAATCAATGTTCCTCAATTTCTTTCATTAACCAAAACTTATAGAAATTGTTAGTTAATTGTTTTATAACATTATCTCCAGTAAGTTGTGGAATATTCCATTTTTTTAAAAATTTACTTGTGCTCTTAATTTTTTTAGAATTTTCTTTTCTAATCTGGAAATCTGAACCTGAGTCAATCCCAGCTTGCTAGCAATTTCCGACTGTGTTTTATTTTTAAAATATCTTAAAACAATTATTGTTTTCTCTTTTTCCTCTAACGTTTCTAATATTTGTTTTACAAACAGTTTATTAATTACTTTTTCCTGGCTCTGTGTCTTATCTTCTATTTTTTCCCCTAAGGTTATTTTTTTCTCACTGTTTCCATAAGCAATTTCTTTGTCTATGGATTGAACAGCGCCCATTGCATTTAAAGCAATAACTACGTCTTCTTTTGATATATCGCATTTAACAGAGAGTTCCTCTATTGTAGGCTCTCTGTTTTCTTTTTCTTCAATTTGTCCTTTTTCCAGCATGATTTTGTTTTGATTTTCTTTTATTGTCCGACTTATTTTTATAATTCCGTCATCCCTTAAAAATCTTCTGATTTCTCCTGTAATTAAAGGTACTGCATAAGTTGAAAAAGACAAATTAAGACTTAAGTCAAATCTGTCAATTGCCTTTAACATACCAATACACCCTATCTGAAATAAATCCTCTCCTTCGTAGCCTCTCCCAAGAAATCTTTTCACAATACTCCATATTAGCGGAGTATTTTCAATGAGAATCTGATCTCTGGAATTTTTGTCTCCCATGTGAGCTTGTTTTATTAGATTTATTGTATCCATACTCCCTCTATCTTATTTTCTATTATTTTTTATTTTCTTAGTCATGCACACAGTTGTTCCATTATGTAATTTTGATTCCACATATAAATCATCCATAAACATTTCCATAAACATAAATCCCATACCAGAACGCTCAAGTTCCGGTTTAGTTGTAAAAAGCGGTTCTTTAGCCTTCTCTACATTTTCGATGCCAACGCCCTGATCTTTTACAGTTATTTTTAATGTGCCATGATTTTCATTTTCTTCCATATCCAAACTGCAATCCATGTACACTTTTCCCTCTGTGCCGTTATACCCATGAATTATTGAGTTTGTCACAGCTTCGGAAACCGCTGTTTTGACGTCATTTAACTCTTCAATTGTAGGATCAAGTTCCGTAATAAAAGCTGATATTACCATTCTTGCCAATCCTTCATTTTCTGATTTTGCATCAAACACCATACTCATATTATTTTCCATCTTAACCTCCTATAATTGTGCTAAACTTGATGTCTCAGTCTTACTTACGATTTTATATAGCCCTGAAATCGTTAAAATTCTGTCAATTGTCTTGTTTATGTTAGTTACCGTAACGTTGCCCCCTCTTGGCTTTATAAGCTTGTATCTGCCCATAATTACGCCAACACCTGAACTGTCCATAAAATTCGTATTCGAAAAATTAAATACAATATTTTTTATCTGGTTTGATATTATGTACCAGTCTGACTGTTCTGTTATCATTTTGGCATTATGATGGTCCAACTCCTCCGGTAAATAAATAAACAAATTGTCTCCTCTCACTTCATATAAAACTTCCATACTGTCCTCCTTATTTTTTATTAATAAAGTATTCTTTAGAATACTGTTTTGCAAAAGAAAAAGAGAAGAACTTTTTTTGTTCTTCTCTTTAGTAAATTAATATTAATTTATTCTGTTCCACTGTCATTTAACAGATTCTGTGCTCTTGAGTAAAAATCTGAATCCTGATGTTTGTCAACAATTTCCTTGAACCACTTTTTAGCATTGGTAGAATCACCTTTTCTTCTATAAGAATATCCTAAGTAGTACATAGCCTCATCATTTTCAGCGTTGGCATCAAGAGCTTTTGTAAACTGCTTTATTGCCTCGTTATAATCTGCACTTTCATAAGCGTCCATACCTGCATTAAATGCTAACTGTTCCACCTTAGATGACAAATTGCTGTTTAAAGTATTATAAACAGATGTAAATGATTCTGAATCCATCTTCATCTTGCCGTCTACATTTTCTAAAGCTGTGGCACTCTTTGTATAATCCTTTGCAATGAAATACTGAACAGCTTCTAACAGGTTACTATAGTTTGAACTAATTGTATTTCCTGTACCTGTATACTGTGCAAGACTTGTTTTCAACTTCTTCTTGTCTGACTTAAGAGTTTCAACCTGATTCTGTAACTCAGATATTGTTGAATTCTTTATTGCAATCTTCTGATTATATTCGACCTTTGTGTCATTTACCTTACTTGTTACGCTGGATATTCTTGCAGGTGTAACTATAAAGTAAACTAGGGCTGCTCCTAATAAGATACCAACAATTACATACATAATGCTCTGTGCACCTGTTAATGCATCTTTGAAGTTTTCCTTTGGCATTATTGTGTCATTACCACTTAGATATGGTCTGTCCACCATAACACCTCTTAAACTTCTTCTTCTCTCCATTCTCTTATCAGGATCATTTTTCTTTTCATCCTCAATGTATTCATTTATTTCACGTAAATATCTGATACTTAAGGGATTACATTTATCTATTTTCATAGATTTCTTTATTGTTCTTTTGGCTCTTTCATATTGACCATTCTTTGTATATAAAAGAGTCAGTAACTGATATGCCTTAATAAAGTTAGGATTCTGATTAAGAACCTTTTTAAGCTGTATTATAGCCATATCATCTGTGCCGTTTCTGGCATAGTCTAAAGCCACGTTAAACTTCTTAATTGTATGGTTTAACTCATCTACCTTGCCTTTTTCCTGCTGGATTGCAAGAAGATATTTATCTGCCGGATTGTTATTTGGCTGTATGTTTGTACTCATAACCCATTCTGAGAATGCCTGTACAGTTTCACCCATTTCAAAATAAACAAGTCCAAGCAGGTTCCTGGCATCAATGTTTCGCTTATTTAATTTTACGCATCGTCTAAGTGTATCAGCAGCACCGGATAAGTCTCTGTTTCTTGCTTTTGTCAGACCGGCATTGTAATATGTGTTAGACAATCTTACTATTCTTTTGTATACACTAACATCCATACCACAGTGACTGCAGTAGTCACTGTTGGTAAGTACATTTCCACAATTGTAGCAAATCATTTATTTTTCCATCCTTCACTGTTATTCTTCTGATTTTAACTCGTTAATCATCTGTATCATAACATCTGTTATGTCTGAAATATTATTGTTATATATGGCATCTTCTGCCTCTTCTATTTCAAGACTAGGATGAAATTTCTTTATTTCCTCATCAAAATTAATCATAATAACCTCCTTAGGTTATAGTCATTAAGACAATCTTAACAACTGCTCTTTAACCTGTTCCATCATCTGCTGGTATTTAACTTTCTTTTCCTTTTCTTCGTTAATCTTCTTTTCAGGAGCCTTACTTACAAAGTTAGGATTTGAAAGCATTCCATTAACACGTGCTAGTTCCTTTTCAAGTCTTGTTACTTCTTTTTCAAGACGTTCTTTTTCTTTTTCAATATCTACAAGTTCAGCAAATGGCATGTAAATTGTTGCCTTAGGAATAACAACTGATACTGCATCATCTTCAATACCTGTCTTGTCTTCCTGTATAATTACCTGACTTGCATATCCAAGTGTTGCAAAGAAAACATTACCATTCTCAAAAATTTCTCTTATGCTAGCATCATCTGATACAACAAATACTTTTGCTTTCTTGCTAGGTGCAACATTCATTTCTGATCTGATATTTCTAATTGAACGTACAGCTTCCTTGATTGTTTCAACTGCAGCTTCTTCTTTTGCAAAAGTATTTTCTTCTGTATATTCAGGCCATGCTGAAATCATGATTGATTCTTCTTCGTCCTGAATTGTACAGAATATTTCTTCTGTAACAAATGGCATATATGGATGTAAAAGTTTTAATGAATCAATTAATACTTTCTTAAGTGTCCATAATGCAGCCTGTTTTGTATCATCGCTATCATTGTACAATCTTGGCTTAACCATTTCAATATACCAGTCACAAAATTCTTCCCAAATAAAGTTGTAAATTTTGTCGGCTGCTATACCAAGTTCAAATTTATCAAGATTTTCTGTCACATCTTTGGCTAAAGTGTTAACTTTTGATAAAATCCACTTATCCGCATCTGTAAGATTTTCAGGTTTCTTACTTAAATCAATATTTTCTTCAGGAAGATTCATCTGAATAAATCTTGAAGCATTCCATACTTTGTTAGCAAAGTTTCTTGATGCTTCTACTCTTTCCCAGTAGAATCTCATGTCGTTACCTGGTGCATTACCTGTAATAAGTGTAAATCTTAATGCATCTGCACCGTATTTATCAATTACTTCAAGTGGATCAATACCGTTTCCAAGAGACTTACTCATTTTACGTCCCTGAGAATCACGAACCAAACCATGTATTAATACTGTATTAAAAGGAACTTCTCCCATATGTTCAAGTCCTGAGAACATCATTCTGATTACCCAGAAGAAAATAATATCATATCCTGTTACTAAAACATTTGTAGGATAGAAATAATCTAACTCTTCTGTCTTGTCAGGCCAACCAAGTGTACTAAATGGCCACAAAGCTGATGAGAACCATGTATCAAGTGTATCAGGGTCCTGTCTCATTTCTTTACCACAGCATGGACATGTAGCATGGTCTTCTTTTGTTACAACCATTTCTCCACAGTCATCACAGTAGAACGCAGGAATTCTGTGTCCCCACCATAACTGACGTGAAATACACCAGTCACGAATATTTTCAAGCCAGTGGAAATATGTTTTATCAAAGTGTGGTGGTACAAATTTTGTATCGCCATTCTTAACAGCGTCAATTGCAGGTTTTGCAATTTCATCCATTTTTACAAACCACTGTTTTGATACTCTAGGTTCAATAGTTGTATGACATCTGTAGCATGTACCAACGTTGTGTTCATGATCTTCAATCTTAACAAGGAAGCCTTCTTTGTCTAAGTCTTCAACAATTGCTTTTCTTGCTTCATATCTGTCCATACCTGCGTACTTTGGATAATCATCAACAATCTTAGCATCATCTGTTAATACATTAATAACAGGTAAGTTATGACGAAGTCCAACTTCAAAATCGTTAGGGTCATGAGCTGGTGTAATCTTAACTACACCTGTACCAAAATCAATACCTACATAGTCATCAGCAATAATAGGAATTTCTCTTCCAACTAAAGGAAGTGTAAGAGTCTTTCCTACTAAATCTTTATATCTGTCATCATTTGGGTTTACTGCTACTGCTGTATCACCAAGTAATGTTTCAGGTCTTGTTGTAGCAAGCTGAATATAGCCTGAACCATCTGTTAAAGGATATCTTAAATGCCAGAACTTACCAGCCTGATCTTCATATTCTACTTCTGCATCAGAAATTGATGTTAAGCAGTGTGGACACCAGTTGATGATTCTTTCACCACGATAAATCTGTTTCTTATTATATAAATTAACAAATACTTCTTTTACAGCCTTTGAGCAGCCTTCATCCATTGTGAATCTTTCTCTGTCCCAGTCACATGAAGAACCAATCTTCTTAAGCTGTGAAACAATACGTCCACCATACTGTTTCTTCCATTCCCATGCTCTGTCAAGAAAAGCTTCTCTTCCAATATCTTCTTTTTTTACGCCTTCTTCACGCATCTTTTCTACAATCTTTGCTTCTGTAGCAATTGATGCATGGTCAGTTCCAGGAAGCCATAAAGCTTCATAGCCCTGCATTCTTTTAAATCTAATTAAAATATCCTGCATTGTATTATCAAGGGCATGTCCCATGTGGAGCTGTCCTGTAATATTTGGAGGTGGCATAACAATAGTAAATGGTTTCTTACTTCTGTCTACTTCTGCATGGAAGTATTTCTTCTCCTGCCACTTCTCATAAAGTCTGTCTTCAATCTCTGCGGGATTGTAATTCTTCTCAATTTCCTTCATTTTTTCCTCCTGTAACATTGCCCTGCCTTCGGCTGGTGGCAATGTGTGTCTATTTTTGTCAATTAGTACACATACAAGAAAAAAGAGCAGCAACGCTACTCTTTTTCTTCTGTATTCCAATGGTAGCACTAAAGGGCGAATAAATTCGCGGTACCACCTTCATTTATCTCTTCTCTTATCCTATAACGGAGACGAACCGATTGTGGCTAATGGACTCTTTCTCACCACAACTGCTTAAAAACTACCTTCACAAACACTTCTCTAAAGGGCTTCCACCATTCCCTTCTCTCTGTCAAAGGTTATTTGCTACTCCTTTTCATCATCGCATTTGACATATAGAAATATAATATAAATTTTATTTATGTTTGTCAACTTTTTCTCTGATTTTATCAGTCATTTTATTATATCCCAAATACTTTTTCATCAATTCGACAATCATTGATACCATTAGGCTTATTGCAAGTAGAACAATAATTATAACCGGTGGATATTTAAAACTATAAATAAACTTTCTAAAATACGTTGCTCTGATAAATGTATGTATCAGGAAAATATTCATTGAATGCTTTCCTATAAAACCAAGTGCTGTGTTTAAATATTTTATAGGATTTATAAATTCATAGCAAAAACAAATAACTATAAAAGGAATTACCCCATCTTTTATTTCAAACAAAATTGCTGATACTCCACTCTGTCTAAATTTAATGGATGCAAGTATTAAAATAATTCCTACTAATAATTTAACTGTTTTATTAAGAATATTTGATTTTTTTATCACTTCATAATTTGCAATTTTCACAAGCCACTTTTTATCAGCACTTACAATTCCTAAAAACACAACAGGTAACCAATGTATTATAGACGAATCTGTCACTGCTAATTGTCTTGATAAAATTGAAAACAAAACAAACATATACACAAAACCAATTTTTTCGTATATCTTAATTGCAAGTGGAATAATCAAAATAAGTGTAACAGCCAAACTCATATACCACCATGTTCCTACTAACGTAGGTGTACCAAACAAATTGGCTATCCCCAGTCCATCTAAACAGAAATATATTACTCCTTGAATATTTTTCCCATATATCTCGATTGGAAGTCTGTTGTAAATAAGTCCAAATATTTCACAGAATAAAAACACAAATATCCAGCCTATATACAAATTAAAAAATCGATGTTTAACATATTCGGAAATATTGTCATATTTCAATTTTGACAACTGATATTGTTTTTTTAATGATATTGTAATGCCATAAGCTGTTAAAAAAACAAAAATCGGTACACAGATTTTTAGAAAAGCAGCTATATAATTCACAATACTCTCCGAAAAAGGACTAAAGACTACTTGCAAATTTCTATATCTGTCTCCTGATAAAAAGCAATGATGAAACATTAAAAATAAAATTGCTATACCTTTTATTATGTTTGTATCTTTTTTTGAGAAATTCTCTTTCATATTTCCCTATATCTCTCATATTTGTCCTATCAGCATATAATATCACATTTTCTATAACATTTAAACTAATTTCCACTTAACACATCAATTAATTTAACTTTTATATTTATTTTGTGATATATTTACGCAGGAGGAGGTATGTTATGAAAAATTTATCTAAAATTATCTTACATACGCTAAAGGAAAATTGTGGGCAGGACAATGCAACGCCAACAAGCCAAAAATGTACGGCTATTCAATTGGTAGTAAAACAAGTAGTAGCCCTACATTATCAAAAAAGCTTGCGATGTATGTTCCCGATTATACGCAAGGGGTAGTCATAAAAAACTTTTGAGTCAATCTCATATGTTTCATGCAAATATAAAGTTGACCGAATTCTACGTTTAAAAATAAGTAACTTAGAATAAAATCATTATATACAAATAACAATACTCATAACAAATTCAGCACCCTCATTTGAGGGTGCTTTTTCATTCAATATAATCTTCGAAATTTTAACTATTAATTTCTACAATATATTCTTTCTGACATTTTCTTATAAAATCCTCTTCTTTTTCCTTATCCCAATCTGACTGAATTTCCACTTTCATTTTTATAAGTTCGGAACGAAGTCTGTTTACAACAGTGTCAGTTACTGAATATTTGTTTTGGTCTATTTTCAATCTTTTGTCGTTATCTGTAATAAGATCACACATAATAATTGATTCTAAAGATTCGTTGGTTTTGTTTAATCTGTAAGCACTTCTAAAAGCTGCTGCTGCCTGTTCATACTCAAAAAGTCTTGCATAGGCAACACCTAAGTTGTTGTACACATCACCATAAAATCTCTCTGGCAAATCATTGTTAATTGCCTTACTTAATATGTTGTTATAATAAGTTATTGCCATGTTATATTTTTCAGTATCCATTAGAATGTCAGCTTTTGCCTTCCATCTTTCTGCTGCTGTTTTTGAGCAAAGAGCCTCTAAATGATTACCCAGCTTTTCAGCCATTTTATCTGTAAAATACTCTGAGTTCTTTATAACATAAGCAATCTTCTCACCAATTTCACCTTCATTAGCAATTATCTGTTTTATGCCTGCTGCAATATTATGCTGCTTTAAATCCTTGTCGATGTAATCTATTAACTCATCACTAAAAAATTTGTCATCAATTAAATACAGATAATTGTACAGATAATAACTTAATTCCTCAATTGAATAAATATTTTTATTTACTTCTTTTATGTAAAAAGGTTTATCACAATGAGTTGTACATAATCTAATATAGTTCACGTTTTGTACCTTGCCTTTCCATGATTTACTGTAAAGTCACTTCTCTTGTGACAGTCATACCTGAACTTTCAAAAAAGTCACCGAAGCCTAAATCTTTTATTGTTATTTCAAATTTGTTTTCTTCCACATATCTGAAATCAACTTCTATTCTTGTGGTGTTGGGCTCTCTTTCAGGAAAATCCCTTAAGTCAATTTTGAATGTATCGTTAGAATGATTAATTAAATCCTGAATTTCAAAAACTGCTTTTGTTGGCTTTTCCATAATGCATTCCATTTTCGATGTTGCATCATACCAGTAATCTCCAATGTTTGATAAGGTTATGTTACTGTCCTTACCTTTGTATTCTACAGCCATTGTTATCTTTACTCTTGTTCTTCCTTTACATGAAATAAGATATTTATCAAGAGTAGGTGGCAGGAAACATTCTTTTGCTCCGTATGCCGCACCTTTTACAATTAAATTATTACCTTTGAATACTCTTCTGTTTCTGCAGATTGTCTGAAGAGTCTTCTGCCAGCCATCAAGATAAAAACCTGCACCTGACAAATAAATTCCTGAAACTACATGTTTCTTTAATAACTCATCCATGTAATCTGCCAAAATTCTATCACATGAATGAATGTCTTTTTTTGCCATTTCCAAGTCAAAAAGATTACTTAAATCTTCTACTTTTACATCGGCAACATGTGGTTCACGACCTCTTACAACCTCTAAACGTCTGCAGGCAAATTCATATTCGTTTAACTCCAAAAACAGAACTTTGTTAATCCAAATATCTTTATTCTGATTAAGTGTATAATAAACAAAACTTTCTGAATGACTTATTACTCTGATATCATCTTTCTGGTAACCTAGGTCAGTCAAAACTTCTTTTATGCCTTTTAGTACATTTTGATTAACTTCCTCAACAGTTACTAAAATATTTTTTATAAGTCTTCCATTACATTGATTAACTGCAAGTTTCAATAAATATGCAAAGAAAACCGTCATTATTTTCCCTACATCTTCTTCTGTATCCTCATTAAATAATAAAGGTAGTTCCCTAATCAGTCTGCTGTTTTCACTGTGGCTTTTGTTTATTGCCTCATCTCCTGCAGACCACTCTTTTAGTTCACTGTTAAAGCAAACAGCAGTTGGTATAAGATAGTTATTTTCTGTTCCTATACTAACCGACTTTGGTTTTCCTGTATCATCTAAATATGATAGTTGTGAATAATCTCTTGAAAAATCAATTCCTAAAATTATTTCTTTTGCCAACTTTCATTCCTCCCTTGTTTTTGTATCTCAAATATATTTCTGTGTTTTCTACAATAATTTATAGTAATTTGAATATTTCTCTACCTGCTTCCTTACACAATTGATAAGACTGCATCATTTCTCTCGCTGCGTCTTCTCTTCCAATTTTTCGGCATATCATCATACTGTTAATCATTCCAAATCTACTTTCATCATTGTATGTATTTTTCTCACTAATACATATTGAGTCAGTTGCAACTTCTTTTCCATAAGGATACTCATCAGAATATTCCAAAATCTTGTAAGTAATTTTTTCCCCATAGAACATAATGATATTCTTTGTAAAAATCCCCGGATAAATGCTATTCATTTCTTCAGTATTTTCTACCTGTTCACCACCGTTTTTGTTAATTGTATAAACAATATTAACTCTGTGTTTTGGATTAGTTCTATAATCAATTATTGTTTTGTCTATTAAGTCAAATGGTATTTTAAACCATCTGTTAAACTTTTTATAAAACTGAAAAATAATCTTATCCTTAACAAGACTCTTTATTAATCCTTCACAAATTTTAATTTGTCTTTCAGTAATATTAGTTTTTGAGGACATTTTTTCCACAAAAGCTATTTTAACAATAACAGGTGTTGCCAACCCGTTAAAATATTCCTGTTCCAAAATCTCCCAAACACTATCCGGACATTGGATTTTTTTAACAAAATAATTGTATGTTACATAACTGTAAAATGCTTTTCTTATTACTGTTCTTGTTACGCCTTTTATATACTCTTTATACAATTCATATAATCTGTCATTAACCTGTCCTTCAAAAATAACATGTACAAGTAATTTTTCTACAAATTCATTGTCTGTTATATTCATTACTTTCATTTGAGTATAAAGTTTGTACAAATTCTCTGTTCCTGAATTATAGTATTTTGCCATGTATTTAAGAACAGCTTCATCCGTACAGCCTTTCTCAAATACATAACCACAGATTTCTGTTAATAATTCATTTTCACTGTAGTGTTGTTCTGCAACATAATGCCTGCAGACTTTTTCTAAAAGACCTTCGTTAATTGACAAATAACCATACTTATCTAAATATGGCATAACCTTTTCCCAAAGTTCTTTTTTAATTAGAATTTCAAGTAACTTGTTTCTTGATGCCATTGACAACTCTTCCATGTCAAACTCAAGTATATAGTCATCAAACTGTCCCTTATCAAATTCCTTGTAATAATAGTCAACAATAAACTCTTTTAAGTAATTTTTAAACTCAACTGTTAATGTGTCAGATTCTTCTATTTCTTTAAGCTGTACAACCTGCCCTACATATTTTTCAGGAGAATCCATAACATCTTCTAACTGACATAGCATTGTCATTAGATTATTGCCTGTCTTTGTAAGTGGTGCCGTAACCTCCATTTTTTCCATGGTATAATCTACATCTGCTAATACTTTTCCACTATGATTAATGAAAACAATTACCGGCTCTTTTGTATACAATGTAATATACGCTTCACCATCTGTTAATGGCATGCTCTGTATACTTTCCACTTCTTTGTGGGAAACAATAACATTTGTTATGTCCTGATTATTAACCTTCATTCTATAAGTGTTCATAATTCCAGGCATATATTCATCTAAGTTACCATCTAAAAATTCATCATCTAATATATACGAATATATTCTCTTTAAATGTATATTGTTGTTTCCTTTAAGCAACTGTTCTGTTACATATTTCTCCAAGCCGGCTTTGTACTTAGGATATAGTTCATCATTTTTTCCTAAGTTTTCAAGCATATTGGCATAAAAATAATCTTTGTTATAAACCAATGTATCTGTACCATAAGAAAAATATTTGTAGGCTGTTTTCTCCAGTGGTTCATAACTGTTAATGTCTATTGAATATATGTAGTATTCATAAAGGTTAGTAATTTTTAATTCTTTTCTTACACCTTCTCTTAACCACTTAAAATATTCATTATTGATTTTTCCGCTGTTAATTATTTCACTGCATATTGAAGTTAAAACTTCATTGTCCTTAGTTTCTTTATAAATTCTGCTTAAAATATCAATATATAACGGCTTAAAACTTCTCTCGCTATTCATAAGGTCAGCTGCCTGCTTTGCAAGCTCTACTTTTACCATTGAATATTTTCCTGCAAAGTTTAAAACCTGAATTTCAAATCTGTTCATTACACGAAGAAGTTCAGGCTGCTTATTAATGATTTTAGCAGCTTCATAATACATAACAGGACTTGTACAGCCTTTATTAAACATTCTTTTAATTAATGTGTATTTAAGACTTGGATTTTCGTCATATCTGCTGTCCATATTAAATAAAATCCAAAGTATCTGCCAGTTATCGTGACCACCCTCATAATACTGTTCTATTTTTTTCTTAGCTTCATTTGTAAAGTCATATTCGTTCTTGTACAAAGCTGCCAGATATAAATAATAACAGTAGGCAATTACATTTTTAGGATTGCTGTCTTGAATATATTTAGCTGACTCATCTAATGCTAACTTGGCAAGTTCTTTGTTGTTATTAAGAATAGCCACCTGCGCCTTTAACAGATTACCTGTAATATCACTGTTATCTACAGTTAATCTCTGTTCAGCAATATCTGCCGCATCATCAATCCACTTTCTGCCTGTTATGTTACCTGTTCTGAATTTCAAATAATTCTTTATTAAGAAACCGTCTGTTGTTCTTAGCTTTATATAATCACTGTTGTCATTTTTGGGATTCTTTACAACAACCTTGTATTCTTCTTTTCCACCTGCTGTTTTAAAAATAATCTTTCCTTCATTCATGCCACAATGAAGCTTTGCAGTGTTTAAATAATAAGAATATTCCATTGTCTTTCCGTTAAACTGTTCACTTGTAATTCTTTCCTTACAGTTATAGAAAAACTCTCCCTCTAATTCCACATCAATTTCGGCATAGCCCCATGTGTTTCTTGTAATAATTAATGTGTCACCATAATTGTCTGTTAAATTCTCATATTCTTTTGTTTCACTTTTTAATGATATTTTTACAGGTTCTTTTAAGCCCATTGCAACCATGAATTCTTCTAAGGCAACATCTCTATTTGCGTTTCTCATTAACTGCTTATAGAGAGCTATACCATGATTATCACCCTTTAAGAAATATTCAGAAAATTCCTTTGAAATAAACAAAATCAAGGCTTCGTCATAATTAGTTCTAACGTATTCCACAAAGTCCTCAAGTGTTTTTAGCACTCCTATTTCTGTAACAATTTCCCTTTCTTTTACTTTTATTTCAAAAGGTATCTCAAATTCACCTGCTGTTGTTATTATATTTATTTTTCCTATACACACTTTGTTTGGTACAAGATTTTTCCCATTTATAATATAATGTAATCTATTTTTTATACCGTTAAACTGATTGTATCTAAACACAAAATGGCTGTCTGAAGAATACGCAATCCCTTTTATGTCCATTGAGTTTTTTCCAACAATTGCAATGTCACCTTCAATAGTTTCATCAGCATCCAGTTCAACAGTTATTTTATTTTCAGATATTAAAGCATCGGCAATTTCGTATGAAACATTACCTGATGCAAGTCTTTCCATTAATACTTTCAATTAAATTACCTCAAAAATTATTTTCCTATTAGCTTAAAATACTCTTTTACTTCCTGCTCATATCCTAAATCACCGGGTTCATAAAATCTGGTTCCCACCAAACCATCAGGTAAATACTGCTGGTCCACATAATGATTTGGATAATCGTGAGCATATTTATAACCTATTCCATGTCCAAGTTTCGCTGAACCCTTATAATGTGCATCCATTAAATGAGTTGGCACCTTCTCTGTTGTTGTATTCTTAACAGTAGACATGGCACTAAAAATTGCATTGCATGCCGCATTGCTTTTTGGAGAAGTTGCCACGTAAATAACAGCTTCTGATAAAATAATCTGCGCTTCAGGCATACCCACTCTGTGAACTGCATCAGCCGCAGATGTTGCAACAACTAACGCCTGTGGATTGGCAAGTCCCACATCCTCTGCAGCACAAATCATAATTCTTCTTGCTATAAAATCAACACTTTCTCCTGCATAAAGCATTTTTGCCAGATAATACACTGCTGCGTCAGGATCAGAACCTCGCATACTTTTTATAAATGCAGAAATAGTATCGTAATGATTATCTCCACCTTTGTCATATCTAAGGGCTCTTTTTTGAATACACTGTTCTGCTACCTGCAGGGTTATGTGAATCTTTCCATCTTCACTTGGATCAGTTGTTAAAACTCCCAGTTCCACTGCATTAAGGGCAGTTCTTGCATCACCATTTGAAAGTTCTGCTAAGAAGCCTACTGCCTCATCGTCAATAATCGCATTGTACACACCCATACCTTTTTCTGCATCATTAACAGCTCTATATATAAGCGTTTTAATATTATCTGCCGTAAGTGGTTGTAGTTCAAAAATAATTGATCTTGATATTAAAGCTGTGTTTACTTCAAAATATGGATTTTCAGTTGTTGCACCTATTAAGATTACCGTTCCATCTTCTACAAAAGGTAACAGATAATCCTGCTGTCCCTTATTAAATCTGTGAATCTCATCTACAAAAAGAATTGTTTTCTTACCACTCATTGCCATGTTGTTTTTGGCTTTTTCAACAACTTCTTCCATATCTTTTTTCCCTGCTACAGTTGCATTAAGCTGTGTAAATTCTGCACTTGTAGTATTTGCAATTACTTTCGCCAATGTAGTTTTTCCCGTTCCCGGAGGGCCGTAAAAGATTACTGAACTTATCTTGTCAGCTTTAATTGCTCTATATAACAATTTGCCTTTGCCAATTATATGTTCCTGACCTACAACCTCTTCTAAAGTAGTCGGTCTTAATCTACTTGCCAAAGGTGATTCTTTTTCGCTATTTATATTTCTTGCATAGTCAAAAATATCCATATTTTGCCTCTTTTGTTCTAATTTTTTTAACTAAAATAATTACATTTTCAAAAGATTTCGTCTCTTGATTCTGCATAATCATTTATATTAGGGTATATAACCCCATATTCCTACATATTCTACCACATAAAAATAAGAATATGAAGAAATAATCTATATTTTTAACACTCATTGAGAAAAATGCTATTTTATGGTAAAATACTTAATTAAAGTGTTAAACTGTGAAAGTACAAATCTCATTACAGTTTATTTATTTAATTAACCTGCCATTTAATTTTATTTAGCAGATTAATTACTTTTATTAATTTTTACATAATTACATATTTTATTGTTACAGAGAGGAGGCACATTTTATGCCAAATATTCGTAAACATGTAGACGAAGAAAAATTAATGCCACAAATAAACAAATATGCTGACCGATGCATAACTAATTCATGTATTGACCCTGCTTTATATGACAAATACAACGTAAAAAGTGGTCTTCGTGAAAAAGGTGGTCAGGGTGTTCTTACAGGGCTAACAGAAATCGGTGATGTTCACTCATTTGATATTGTCGATGGTAAATCTGTTCCTTGTGAAGGTAGATTGTTTTATCGTGGAATTGATATAAATGATATTGTTAATGGTTTTATTAAAGAAGACCGTTTTGGATTTGAGGAAGTTACATATCTTCTTTTATTTGGCGAATTACCAACAGCCCGCAGATTAGAAAATTTTAATAAAGTAATTGCAGAATACAGAACATTGCCTGCTACTTTTGTTAGAGATATTATAATGAAAGCACCAAGTTCAGATATGATGAACCAATTGGCAAGATGTGTTTTATCTCTTTATTCATGGGATGACAATCCCGATGACACATCCATACCAAATGTTGTAAGACAGTGTATCAGTCTTATTTCAAGAGTTCCATTAATATCTGTTTACAGTTATCACGCAATGAGACATTATCATTATGGTGATGACTTGCATATTATTAATCCAGATCCAAATCTTTCGACAGCTGAAAATATTTTAAGACTGCTTAGACCAAACAGTACATACACAAAACTGGAAGCCAAAATATTAGATTTAGCTTTAGTATTACACGCTGAGCATGGTGGTGGTAACAATTCTACTTTCACTACTCACGTTGTATCTTCATCAGGTACTGATACATATTCAGCCATTGCTGCTTCTCTTGGTTCTTTAAAAGGTCCTAGACATGGTGGTGCTAACGTAAAGGTTAAGCGTATGTTTGACAACATGAAGGAAGCTGTTAATGATTGGAATGACGATGAAGAAATCAAGAAATATCTTCGTGGTATACTTGATAAGAGACTGTACGATAAGTCAGGTCTTATTTACGGTATTGGACATGCAGTTTACGCCATATCTGATCCTAGAGCAATTCTTCTTAAACAGTTTACAGAAAAGCTTGCTGTTGAAAAAGGTCGTACTGATGAATTAGCATTATACAAGAATGTTGAACGTCTTGCACCTGATGTAATTTCAAAAGCACATAAACGTAAAAAAGTTGTAAGTGCCAATGTAGACTTCTACAGCGGATTTGTATATTCAATGTTAGGCCTGCCTGATGAATTATATACACCTCTTTTTGCAGCTGCAAGAATGTCAGGTTGGAGTGCTCATAGAATTGAAGAAATCATTAATGCAGGTAAAATTATTCGTCCTGCATATAAGAATGTTGCTGAACCAACAAAATATGTTCCATTAAGCAAACGTAGAAAAAGCTAATTTTTCTTAATATTATAAGATATAAAAAAGTGGGTATTTATTACAGTCATTCGTAATAAATACCCACTTTTTATGTAATCTTTATTTAAACTGATTACTTTCCTCATTATATTCATATCCTATTGCTGATAATGCATTAACTATTTCATTCTTATCTGCATCTTTTGCGTTACAAAATTCATCAAGACTTAAATAAAAATCTCTAAGATTTGTATTAACTACGCTAAGCAGCATTACAGGATCCTTTGGTAACTGACTCATTATATTTCCTCCATATAATTAATGTTTAACACCCCAGATTAAATAACCTATAATAACACCAGCGGCAACACCAATAAGCAAATGAACTATTCTCATAATATCCATTTCCTTTGGGCCTTCCCTTTTGTCTGTTACTTTCTTCTGCTGTCTGTTAAATCTGACAATATCTATGGCAATAACAACACTTCCTACGAAAGCAATAATAAAAGTAAAGAATGTAACTACTATTGCCTGTATCATTCCAAAAGCTGCTATTAAAACAGATATTAAGGCAATTAATGCTGAAGGAACTGTAATTCCAAGAGCGATTTTCCCAACAATTCCAGGTGTATATTTTTCATAACCTGTTCTCATTGGGGAACCGTTCTTTTTGCCCTTATACATATAATCATAATTCATTTGTTTTTTGCTCATTATTTACTCCAATTTCCACGTTTGAAAACTTCAAACATTGTTGTAATCTCTATTCTTACGTTAAAATGCTACTGAAAAAGCTGTTACTCCCAATGCACTTAATGTTCCCATTATTACACCTGCAAGTAATACGCCTCCCATGCATGCAACAACACTTTTCTTAAAGTCCATGTCTAAAAAGCTTGCGGCTAATGTTCCTGTCCAGGCGCCTGTTCCCGGAAGTGGAATTCCTACAAAAAGAAGTAATGCCACATATAAACCTTTTCCTGCTTTTGACTTTAATTTCTCTCCACCACGTTCTCCTTTATCAAGACACCATGTGAAAAACTTTCCTATAAACTTCTTATCAGCCCCCCATATTAATACCTTTCTTGCAAAAAAGAAAATAAATGGTACCGGAAGCATGTTCCCTATTACACAGATTATGTAAGATGGAAGCATTGGCAAACCGAATACTGCTGCGTATGGTAGTGCCCCTCTCAACTCAACAATAGGTACCATTGATATTAAAAAAATTGTTAAATACTTGATCATACTATCCTCTTTTCTTATTTTTTTTACATCTATGACAGTATAACATCCGTGTATGTTTTTAACAATATTTTATTTGTTAATGTTCTTATTTTTTATTACTTTTACACTGTCTATTTTATCTATTGTAACAAATTCATAGCCCTTTTCCCGTAGATCATCAATTATAATAAACGCTGCATCCACTGAAGTTTTAAAAATATCATGTAGCAAAATCACGTCACCATCGGAGGTGTTTTTAATCACTCTGTTGGCAACTATATTGGCATTTTGGTCTTTCCAGTCTTCAGGATCCACACTCCATAACACAATTGACATATCTGTTTCATTCATTAGCCTTTTGTCCCAGTCTCCGTAAGGTGGTCTTATATATTCCGGCTTTTTTCCTGTTAAATCCTTAATAATGTCATTTGTTTTTTCTATTTCATCTTTTCCCTGAGCATAGTTTACCTTTTTCAAATCAATATGGGAATAGGTGTGATTACCAATTATATGCCCTTCTTTTGCCATTCTTTTAACAACTGCTTTGCTGTATTGTATTTCCTGACCAGTCAAAAAGAACGTAGCTTTAACGCCACGTTCTTTTAAACCATCTAAAAGTATTTTTGTGTAAACTGTGCTTGGTCCATCATCAAAAGTAATTGCTACTTTTGGTTTCGATATTTTTGAATCTGTTTTTTTGATACCATTGTTTTTAACTTTTGGTTGTTTTTTATAAGTTGTAGTTTCATTAAGCCTGTTGTTTTTTTCATTTAGATTATTAATGACCAAAACGCCCCAAAGAAAAACATTTAGCACAACTAATGCAAAAATTACTAATACATATACTTTTTTCATAAAAAACCTTCTGTACATATTATTATTTATCTTATGAACATTTCTTACAGAATATGTTTTTCTATTTTAATTTTCCTGCTCTCATTGCATTTAAAATAGCAACTACGCATACACCAACATCTGCGAAAACAGCTGCCCACATTGATGCAATACCAACTGCTGCAAGTATTAATACTAAAACTTTAACAGCTAAAGCAAATATAATGTTCTGTTTAGCAATGCCCATTGTCTTACGACCAATCTTAATTGCTTTGCCAATATTTTTAGGATTATCATCCATCAAAACAATGTCTGCTGCTTCAATTGCCGCGTCACTTCCCATTGCGCCCATGGCAATACCGATATCAGCTCTTGCAAGTACAGGAGCATCATTTACACCATCACCAACAAACGCTAAAACTCCACTTGTTTTAAGAAGTTCCTCAACATGTCTTACCTTATCTTCAGGAAGTAATTCTGAATAAACACTGTCGAGATTTAATTCCTTTGCTATTTTTTCAGCAATTTCTTTTCTGTCACCTGTAAGCATAACAGTGTTTTTCACACCTAATGACTTTAACTGCTTAATTGTTTCTAATGATGTTTCTTTTACTATATCTTCTATTACGGCATATCCTAAATACTGGTTATCAACAGCAACATAAACAATAGTTCCTATTTCTCCGGTTTTTTCATAAGGAATCTTGAACATATCCAACAATTTGCCATTGCCGGCTAAAATTTCACTACCGTCTAATTCTGCCTTAATTCCTCTACCATGAATTTCTTCAATCTTAATGTCTTTCTGTCTTGCCTGAATGCCGTCAAATACACTCTTGTCTTTCTTAATTAATTCATCCTTTAATGATTTTGCAATTGGATGATTAGAATACATTTCAGCAACAACTGCCATTTCAAGAAATTTCTTTTCATCTACATTGGCATTAATCTTACTTACTTTGAAAACACCCTTTGTTAATGTACCTGTCTTATCAAATACTACAGTGTCACATTTTGAGATTAACTCTAAATAGTTGCTTCCCTTAACTAAAACACCTTTTGTTGAAGCGGCTCCAATTCCTGCAAAGAAACTAAGTGGAACTGAAATAACCAACGCACAAGGACATGAAACTACTAAGAATGTAAGTGCTCTGTAAATCCATGGGCTCCATACACCGTAGAAATCAGTAATGTTTGAACCTGTTGTTGCCATTATAAGTGGTGGTGCAATTGCCAACACAACTGCTAAACCAACAACGATTGGTGTATAAATCTTTGCAAATCTTGTTATAAATCTTTCTGTTTTTGCCTTTTTGCTACTTGCATTTTCTACTAATTCAAGAATCTTTGAAACTGTTGATTCTCCAAATGCCTTAGTAACCTTGATTGTAAGAACACCGCTTACGCTTATTGAACCACTAATAACATCTTCCTGTAATCCTACTTCTCTTGGTAGGCTTTCTCCTGTAAGACTTGATGTATCAAGTGTTCCCTGACCTTCAATAATTACACCATCAAGAGGAACCTTTTCACCAGGTTTTACAATAATTGTATCTCCTACTTTTACCTTGTTAGGATCAACCTTTTCAATAGTTCCATCTTTCTTTAAGATGTTTGCATAATCAGGTCTGATATCCATTAATTCTGTAATAGAATCTCTTGACTTATCTACTGCATAATCCTGGAACAATTCACCAACCATGTAAAATAACATAACGGCACAGGCTTCAGGATATTCGCCAACAATAAATGCACCTAAACTTGCAACTGACATAAGGAACTGTTCATCTAATGCCTTGCCCTTAAATAAGTTCTTAATGGCGTTTAGAACAATGTCCTTTGCTGTAACCAAATAAATAAGTAAAAATACTATTAATTCAATATTTTCCATTGTTGTATCACTAAATGACTTAAATAGTCCCGGTATATGGAAAACCACAAAAGCCACAAGGAATACTGCAACTCCCGCTATTGTTTTATTTTTTTCAATTTCTACACCATCTTCACAGCAATCACATCCATGTCCATGACTGTGTCCATGTTCATGTCCGCAACAGCAGTCATCGTGGTCGTGATGATGTTCATGATTATGTCCATGTCCTGCAGTATCGTCATGATGCATCATTTTTCTGTTTTTTATATTTTCCTGCAATCTCATCTCTTTTCCTCCTACTATTATATGTATTGTTCCTTTCCTTTGATTATAGGCATTTCCTCGAAAACATTCTAAAAATAAACTTCGTTCATTTTGTTTCCTCCTAAAATAATACATATTGCCCTCCATTTGGGCAGTGGTATTTTTTAAGAATAACTATTCCATTACATGCTCTAATCCACCATTTAAAATTGATTGGATATGGTCGTCATCTAATGAGTAATATATAGTCTTTCCTTCTTTTCTGTACTTAACCAATCTCATCTGCTTTAAAATTCTTAGCTGATGAGATACAGCCGATTGAGTAAGTCCCAATCCCTGCCACAAATCACACACACATAATTCCTTGTTAGATAATGCGTATAGGATTTTAATTCTTGTTGAATCTGCAAACACCTTGAAAAATTCCGCCAAGTCACATAAAGTTCCTTCGTCAGGCATATTGTGATCTAAATGTTCTATATCTTCTGCATGTTTCTTATTACAACAATGTTCTATTTCATCTTTTACTTCGGCATCTAATTTGTCTTCTTTTTTCATATATCCTCCTTCCTTCTATAAACATATGAATGATTGTTCATATGTTTATAATACATATTTGTATTCTATCTGTCAATACATATTTTCTTATTACGCAAGAAAGAATATCGCTTACGAAATTCTACGAACCGAGTGCTTGTTGTCATACAACTATTTTCTTTTTGCATCAGGGTGCCTCCCTAGTGGAACATTTTTTATATAATAAGAAATTCCAAAGTAATTTCTTATTATATAAAAAAAGAGAAACACTCCTATTGCATTATTTCAGCAATATTAGAAATGTTTCTCTTTAATCTGATTCTCAATTGTTTTATTTAACTACTAATTTATCACCTTCCACGTCAAATACAATTGTATCTCCAAGGCTTACTTTTCCTTCAAGGATTACTTTTGCTGCTAATGTTTCAACATTCTTCTGTAAATATCTCTTTAAAGGTCTTGCTCCGTATACCGGATCATATCCGTTATCAGCAACGTACTTTTTAGCTTCCGGTGTCAGGCTAATCTTTAATTCTTTATCAGCTAAACGTTCATTTAAATTATTAATAATCAAATCAACAATTCCACCAATATTCTCCCTTGTAAGCGGTTTAAACATCACTATTTCATCTAGTCTATTTAAGAATTCAGGTCTGAAATGACCTCTCAAATCATTCATTACAAGTTCCTGATTTTCTTCTTTGATATTCCCCTGATCATCAATACCATCAAGCAAATATGGCGAACCAATGTTAGAAGTCATTATTAAAATTGTATTTTTGAAATCTACAGTTCTACCCTGTGAGTCTGTAATACGACCATCGTCTAAAACCTGCAAAAGTACATTAAATACATCAGGATGTGCTTTTTCAACCTCATCAAACAATACAACTGAATATGGTTTTCTTCTAACAGCTTCTGTCAACTGACCACCTTCATCGTATCCAACATATCCCGGAGGCGCTCCTATTAATCTTGACACACTGTATTTCTCCATATATTCACTCATATCTATTCTGACAATATTACTTTCATCATCAAACATGTTCTCAGCCAATGCTTTTGCAAGCTCTGTTTTACCAACACCAGTAGGTCCAAGGAATAAAAATGAACCAATTGGTTTTGTTGGATCTTTAATTCCTGCCTTAGAACGTATAATTGCCTCTGTAATTTTTGTTACAGCCTCGTCCTGACCTATAACTCTCTTGTGAAGCTGTTCGTCAAGATGTAATGTTTTATTTCGTTCTGTCTCTGTTAATTTTGCAACAGGTATGCCTGTCCAACGGGAAATAATTCTTGAAATCTCTTCATCAGTTACACTTTCCCTTACAAGTGACAAATCTTTATTTTTAACATTTGCTTCCTCTTCTTCTAACTGCTTCTGAAGTTCAGGTAAAGTACCGTATTGTAACTGAGCTGCCTTATCCAAATTATATTCGTTTTGAGCCATCTCAATCTCTTTTTTAACTGATTCGACTTTTTCTCTTAACTCCTGCAATCTGTTTACAGAGTTTTTCTCATTTTCCCATTTTGCCTTTTTGTTATTAAAGTCATCTCTTAACTCTGCAAGTTCTTTTTGAAGTTCTTCTAATCTTTCTTTGCTTAGATTATCAGTTTCTTTTTTAAGAGCAGCTTCCTCAATTTCTAACTGCATTACTTTGCGTCGCAATTCATCAACTTCTGTTGGCATTGAATCCATCTCAGTTTTAATAAGGGCACACGCCTCGTCTACTAAGTCAATTGCCTTATCAGGTAAAAATCTATCCGTAATGTATCTGTCAGATAAAGTTGCTGCACTAACTAAGGCACCATCAGTAATTTTTACACCATGGAAAACTTCATATCTTTCTTTTAATCCACGAAGAATTGAAATTGTGTCTTCAACTGTTGGTTCATTAACCATAACAGGTTGGAAACGTCTTTCCAAAGCTTTATCTTTTTCAATATACTGACGATATTCATCTAACGTTGTTGCTCCAATACAATGCAACTCACCTCTTGCAAGCATAGGTTTTAACATATTGCCTGCGTCCATTGCACCATCAGTTTTTCCTGCTCCTACTATTGTGTGAAGTTCATCAATAAATAAAATGATTTCTCCTTCACTATTTTTTACATCTTCAAGTACAGCTTTTAATCTTTCCTCAAACTCACCTCTATACTTTGCACCTGCAACTAAGGCACCCAAATCAAGAGCAAAAATCTTTTTGTCCTTTAAGCCGTCAGGAACATCACCTTTAACAATTCGCTGTGCCAAACCTTCAACTGCTGCTGTTTTACCAACACCGGGTTCACCAATAAGTACAGGATTGTTCTTTGTTTTTCTTGAAAGAATTCTGATTACATTTCTTATTTCAGAATCACGTCCAATTACAGGATCAAGTTTCTGATTTCTTGCTTTTTCAACTAAATCCTCGCCATACTTTGATAAAGCATCGTATGTGCCTTCAGGATTATCCGATGTAACTCTTACATTACCTCTTATCTGTTCCAAAACACCTAAGAATCTCTCTCTTGTAATTCCATATTCTCTAAAAATTTCCTTAACTTCTTTGTTTGGTTTCTTAATAAGCATTAAGAATAAATGTTCAACTGAAACATATTCATCACCCATTCTTTTTGCTTCATCTTCTGCATTAATCAATACATCATTTAAAGCCTGACTCATGTACATGTTTCCACCTTGAACTTTTGTACGTTTTTCAATCGCCTGCTCAATTCTATTTTTAAAGTGTTCAGGCTGAATTTCCATTTTTTCAATAAGTTTAAGTATTAAACTGTCTTCTAAATTAATCAACGCATATATTAAATGTTCCTGATCAATTTCCTGATTGCCATACTGGTTTGCTATCTTTTCAGTATTCTGTATGGCCTCAATTGATTTTTGTGTAAACTTACTTATGTTCATACAACCTACCTCCTCATATAATTATAAAATGTCTCCTCCCTTTGGTCAGTGGCATTCCATACTTATTATAGTCCATTTCTTGAACTATTTATTAATATACAACTTATTTTTTATAAATCATTATTCATAAATTTAATATTTTGTTACTTTTTTGTTATGCAAAAATGTCTGAACACACTTAGTATTCAGACATTCTTAACTTATGCTATTTATTTAATTTTTCCAGTCTTCACCCATTTCAGAATCTATTTTTTCAAAAATAATTTCCTTAATTACAGTATTTACCGGCTTACCTTTATGGTCGCAATATGCCTTAAGTCGACTATACTGGGGTATTTGCATATCAAGAGGTATTCTCTTTAATTTCTTCATGTATTTAAGAGTTGCTCTTTTACTTGCTTCTGTGTACGGCATATTTCCTCCTTAATTGTGTTTTATAAATAATGTTCTAATACAACCTTAACTCCTATAAGAATCAAAATTATACCACCTACTATTTCAGCTTTGGTTTTGTATTTGGAACCAAATATGTTTCCAATAAAAACTCCTATTATTGAAATAATAAAAGTTGTAATTCCTATTAATGTAACTGACAGCCAAATGGATAAGTGAAGTTGACTTCCCATTGTACCAAATGTTATTCCAACTGCCAACGCATCAATGCTTGTTGCAATAGCCAGTCCAAAAAGTTCCTTAATTCCTACAACCTGTTTTCCATCAGTTTCCTCTTCTTCATTTCCCACTGATTCTCTTATCATGTTTGCACCGATAATTGTTAAAAGTACAAATGTTACCCAATGACTATACGCATTAATGTATTCAACAAACTTTGAACTTAACACATAACCAATGGTGGGCATAATAGCCTGAAATATTCCAAAAAACCAAGCAATCATCAGGCACTGTTTTAGGTCTACAACTTTCATTTTAAGTCCTTTACATATAGACACTGCAAAGGCATCCATGGAAAGTCCTATTCCAATAAATAAGATATCAATAACTCCCATAACTTCTCCTGAATATATTTTTTATTTAACTATTTCTTCTAACGCCTTAAAAAGCCTGTCCATCTCGTCATCAGTTCCAATAGTTATTCTAAGATAATTATCTATACGTGGTTTATTAAAATATCTCACATATATTTTCTTTTCTTTTAATTTTTCAAAAATTGTTTTTGCACTAACATTTTTATGCTTTGCAAATATAAAATTCGCCTGAGAGTCAGCAAATTCAAAGCCCAAATCTGCTAATTTTTCCTTGGCATTTTCTCTTGTTTTTATAATCTTACCTACAATTTCCTTAAAATATTTATCATCCTTAATTGCAGCCACACCGGCAACAATGCTTGGCATGTTCATTGTATATGAATTGTAAGAGAATTTAACAGCTTTCATTGCACTTATTAAAGCTTCATTTCCAATTGCATAGCCTATTCTCATTCCTGCCATTGCTCTTGATTTTGAATATGTTCTAACTACAAGAAGATTATTATATTTGTTTACTAAATCAAGGGCTGTAACTTTGCCGAAATCAGCATAAGCTTCATCAACAATTACAACAACATCCTGATTATTTTTTATTATTTCTTCTATGGAATCTAAAGAGATTTCAATTGATGTTGGTGCATTTGGATTTGGGAAAATCACTCCACCATTTGGTTCGAAATAATCCTCAACTTTTATATTAAAGTTATCATCCAACTTCTTTGTTTCATATTTAATCTTAAACAAATCAGCCCACACATCATAAAAAGAATATGTAATATCTGGAAATAATATGGGTTTATCAGAATTAAAAAATGTAAGGAAAGCCATTCCTATTACATCATCTGAACCTACTCCAACGAAAACCTGATTGCTGTTTACATTGTAGTATTCTGCAATTGCATCTGCTAACTCTGTAGCATCAGGATCAGGATATAATCTTAATTTATCCTTGTTCATGTTTTCCAATGCTTCCACAACTTTAGGTGATGGTGGATAAGGACACTCATTTGTGTTCAACTTAATTACGTCATCAACCTTTGGCTGTTCTCCCGGTGTGTACGGTGTTACCTTTCTAACATTTTTTTCCCAAGCGTTCATCTTTCCTCCTAAATACCAGCCATGCAATTACCGTTATAAAAACTGTAGCTGTAAATCCTCCTAAAGTGTCAATAAATACATCCCTTACTCCAGGACTTCTTCCATCAACAAATCCCTGATGAAACTCATCAGTAGCCGCATATACCAATGAAATTGCTGTTGGTATTAATATAAATATTTTCTTTTTTATTTTTCTTATGGATTTAAATGTAAGTAAAAAACCTGACCATAAAAGTGATAATATTCCATATTCACCAAAATGCCCTGTCTTTCTCACAAAAAAACTAACCTTATTAAAATACTCCTGCTGCCTGTCCTTAGATAACATATTGCAGTCTTTTTTTATAAGTCTTATTATCTTAATTGTAATCCCATCACTATAAGACTGGGACTGTTGACCATTTGCAGCTGAAAAATCAAATATAATCATCATCCAGCAAACTATAAGAGCAATAAGAATAATTCTTACTGCCCATAGTGTTCTTTTCTTATTCATTTATACTGCATGACCTTTTTTCTTAATCACATCAATAATCTGGTCTACATACTTTTCTGCAAGTAAGTCTGATTTTGCTTCAACCATTACTCTGATAACAGGTTCTGTACCACTTTCTCTTAAAAGAATTCTTCCATCGTTACCAAGTGCCTCTGCAACCTTGTTTACTTCTGCCTGTACATCCTCATCTGCTCTTGCTTCAGGTTTGCTAATAACCTTAATATTCTTTAAGCACTGTGGGTAAATTGTAACAGGACTTGTAAGTTCTGACATTTTCTTCTTAGATGAAATCATAACTTCCATTAACTTAATTGAAGTTAAAATACCATCACCTGTTGTAGCATGTTTACTAAAAATAATGTGGCCTGACTGTTCTCCGCCAAGTCTGTAGTCATTATTTCTCATACATTCATATACATACTTGTCACCAACATCTGTCTTTTCATAATTAATTCCCACTGCATCAAATGCCTTATATAAACCAATGTTAGACATAATTGTTGTAACAACTGTGTTATTATCAAGTTCTCCGTTTTGTTTTAAATAAACTCCGGCAACATATAAAATCAAGTCCCCGTCAACTAAATTACCATTCTCATCTACACACAAACATCTGTCTGCATCACCATCATATGCAAAACCTACGTCTAAATGATTTTCCTTTACATATTTCTGTAAAACTTCAATATGTGTTGAACCACAATCCATATTAATGTTTGTTCCATTTGGCTCATTGTTAATTACATGAGTTTCTGCGCCTAATGCATCAAAAACACCTTTGGCAATTGATGATGCACTACCGTTAGAACAGTCAAGTCCAACCTTTATGTTTCTGTATGAATGTTTTGCAAGAGTCATTAAATAACCCATATATCTGTTTCTTCCCGCAAAGTAGTCAACTGTTCTACCAATCTTATCACCTGTTGCATATGGTATAGAATCGAAATCATCATCAAGATATTTTTCTACCTCATCAATAACTTCCTGTTCCATTTTTTCGCCCTTACCATTAATAAGTTTGATTCCGTTATCATAGAAAGGATTGTGACTTGCAGAAATCATAATTCCACAGTCGAAGTTTTCTGTCTTAACAACGTATGAAACACTAGGTGTTGTTGTTACGTGTAAAAGGTATACGTCGGCTCCTGTTGATGTTAAACCTGCTGATAAAGCATCTTCAAACATGTAACTGCTTCTTCTTGTATCTTTTCCAATGGCTACAGAACATTTATGAAATCTTCCATAGTACCATCCAATAAATCTTCCTACTTTAAATGCATGCATTGCTGTGAGGTTCACATTTGCTTCCCCTCTAAATCCATCTGTTCCAAAATATTTTCCCATTTGTAATTCCTCCATCAGAATTTTATCCTTTCAATTATATAATATTAACTATTTATTTACAATGTTTTGAATAGTTTTTATGACCATATATATTATTTTGTATTTTTATGTCGCTAAAAGTCGAAGAAAATTTTCCACAAATTTCACTTTAAATGCTATAATCTTGTAGAGGGTAATTACATATAACTTTTGGGGGAAGGTGATAGTGTGAATTTTGCCGAAGATACGTCTTTATTACAAGAAACAATGAAGTTGCAACAGGAAGTTGATAATTTGAAAAAAGAACTTTTTTTCGAAAAGCAACAACACAAACATTGGGAGGAGCTTGCAATGTTATTCCACGATGCCCTATGGGAGCAACTTACAACTACAGCTAAAGTAACAACGAAATATACATAGACAGCTCCAAAAAAGTCCGACACTTTTTATGTCGGACTTTTTTTGTCTAAATATTTTTCACATGTAATATCTTATCTTTTATTATTATCTCTTTATTGCACACTTCCAGTGCAGCCTCTTTATGTGTTATTATTATAACTGTTTTCTCAGTTAATTTCTTTATTTCTTTTAGAACTTCTTTTTCTGTTTCAATGTCTAATGCTGATGTTGCTTCATCTAACAAAAGTATCGGTGCGTCGCTGATTAACGCTCTTGCTATTGCAAATCTTTGTGCCTGCCCTTCTGAAATGCCTAATCCCTTTTCACCGATAACTGTATCCAAGCCCTTAGGAAGTTTGTCCACAAAATCCTTTACATAGCTAATTTTTAAAGCGTCTTCCACTTCATCTTGTGTAGCCTTGTTGTTTGCTAACATTATATTCTCACGCAAAGTTCCACTAAACAGGTAGTTTCCCTGTGGTACATAAGAGAACAACGGTCTTGTTTTAGGACTTATTTCCATTACACTATTATCATCAAATTCTAAAACAACGAAACCTTCTGTTGGCTTAAAAACACCTAGAAGTATTTGCATTAATGTACTTTTTCCAATTCCTGATATGCCCCTGATGGCAACGAAATCTCCTTTTGCAATCCTACCATTACCACTTTCTATAATAGCAGACCTACCGTAACTAAATGAAATATTATTAATGTTTATTTCTTTTAATTTTTTATAAATTTCCTGCGTGTCTATCTTTGTTTCTTCCACATCTTCACTTGGAATTTTTTCAATTTCCTGTATTCTTTCAGCTGAGGCTATCATTGAGTAATACTGTGGTACGACTTTCGTAATATTTACAAAAGGTGTCTGCACCTGTGAAATCAACTGTAGCACCGCCGCAAGAGTTCCATAGGTCATCAACCCCATGCTAACTTTCATGGCACACCATATTAAGCCTAATAAATAACCACCGTTAAATACAAAGGAAAAGCCTGTGTTTGCCAGTATGCTTATGGTACGTCTTTTCATTTTTGTATTGTAATTTTCCTGCTGTAAAATTCTACCATTTGCTTCAAACTGTTCTTCTACGCCAAAAGTTTTAACAACTAATATACTCTCAATTGTCTCCTGAAAAAAAGACCTTACAGTGCCATCTGTTTCCTGAACTCTCTTGTGAAGATTTTTTAATTTTCCTCTAAAAAATAAAGTAACCACAAAGATTATTATGCCTGCTATTAAAAATACCAGTGTAAATTTCCAATCAAAAATAATTAAAATAACAAAAGCGCCCATAAACTGTGCTGCAAAATATAAAAACTGTGGGACAATATTTGCTATTCCCCCAGCCACAATTGCCACATCACCTGTTAATCTGTTCATTAGTTCACCACTATGATAAACATTTATTTTGTCATATTCCTTGCTGATAATGTTTGCGAATAGGCTTTCTCTCATACTCATTTCCAATTTTGCCTGAATTTTCACAGACAGACTTTGTGCAAAAATTCTTAATATCATTCTTCCGGCTATTATACCGAAAATTATAATGCCATAAATAATAATTAAATTTCTGTAATGCACAAATTCTACATTCGTCTTTGACGTAGCTGCTTTTTGAGCGGCATCTATTGCAAACTTACTTGCCAATGCTAATATAGTGCCAATCAAAGCCAACACTATATTAGAAACACTTAGTGCAATAATCCATGGCATTTGCTTTTTACTATTTTTTATTGTCCATTTTAACCCTGAATTTTTATTCATATTGTCTCTGTTACTCATTTCATTTATCGTTTTAATCGTCTTTTCTTAATGTTTTTCTTTTTATTCCGGACAGAATTCTTCTACCCTTCCTATAACATTTTCTAAGCAGAACCGTTTTAACCCATATAATGCTGTAAATTTTGTATAAAATATTAGCTGTTGTATATTCTTTTCCATTTCTTTTAAATCCCACAACCACAGCAATTATGTTATCTTTTGATATACCATACTCATTAACTACCTGATTATCTCCCCGTATTTTATAGCTGTCTTTTTGTACTTTAACAATTCTATGTAAAATATACTGACCGTTATTTCTTCTATAAAATACAATATTGTACTTTTTCAATGTAAATTCCGGTGTTGCCAAAATAACCGTATCCACATTGTCCCGAAACAAAGGTAACATACTTGTTCCTCTTGGCGTAAAACTAACCTTGCCGCCTGATTTAAGCTGTTCTTCAATAATGGGAACTATATCTTCTATTTGAACTATTTTATTCAAACAAATTCTCCTTCTTTACCTTCTCAATAAATTCTTCAACGTCATTTTTTGCAGTATCTGCATCAATTTCGTACTGGCTCATTAATTGCTCAATTAACTGCTCCTTCGTTGTTCCCTCTATCATTTTCTCAAACAAAAACGCGCCTGTTTCATTTAAACTCATCATGCCATTAAAATCTATTGTTGCCTCACCTACAGGCACAACAACATTGTTCCCGGCAACATTTCTTAAAATAAATCCCTGTTTTATTTTCATCCTAGCCTCCGTAATTTTGATTGTATTATAAGCCATTTCCACTGCACTATCTGATATGTCACAGCCCATTTTGTATATGGGATTTTCCGTTAATACCTGTTCTAAAGTTTTTAACACTAACTCGATGTTTTCAACTTTTTTGAAACTTTTTACTGTCTGATTATAGAATAACGGAATTGCATCTTTTACCTGCAATGGTTCTATATAATTTGTCTTGGACCTCTCCAAAAAAACTATCCCACCAAGAAGTTCTTTTTTATTTGCATTAATGTCATATTTACCACTCCATGGTGTTCCATAAACGTACCAACTGTCATTTTCTTTTTTCAACACCGGTTTGTCATCATTAATTATATAAGCTTTATCTTTAAAATGTTCCAACCACAGCCCTGTATGAGTTGATTTCCCGGTGCCGCTATTTGCCGAAAACAAATATGCATATCCATCCACAACCACACCTGATGAATGAAGCATACACCCATTGTATTTTAACAATAGATGATGAAAATAACTTCCTGTATATATATACTCTATGGCTTCACAGTTTAAATAAGGCATATATTCGTCATAGATTTTTTCATAGGTCTCATTACCCAAGTCTATGACAATGTCAGCCTCCTTTTCATCCCAGTTTTCATCTTTAGCAATATATTTTTCTGCTCTTTTGTATGTTTCTTCGTAATAAGTTGTCATTAAAACTTTCAACCCGGCTATATTATATTTTTCTTTTCGAACTATTCTGTTGTTTTGTTCTTTCATTATAAAATCAATACCTTTTATTTATTTCCCAACTGCCAAAACGCAACTGCACTTGCCGCCGCAACATTTAACGAATCCACGCCGTTAGACATTGGTATGCACACTGTATAGTCACTTCCATTTATTGTTTCTTCTGTAAGACCTTCCCCTTCAGTGCCAAGAATTATTGCAAGCCTATCTTCATTCATTAAAGCATCATTATCAATATTTACACTTTCTTCCTTTAAAGCCATTGCTGCCGTCTTAAAGCCTAATTCGTGTAAAATTTCGTTAATGTTTTTCTTCTTAGTGTGGGCAATTGTCCATTTTATCTGAAAAACCGTCCCCATGCTTACTCTTATTGCTCTTCTGTACAGAGGATTGCTACAAGTTGATGTAAGTATTACTCCATCAATATTTAAAGCTGCCGCCGACCGAAAAATTGCCCCCACATTTGTTGGATTTACCACGTCTTCAAGCACAGCTATTCTTTTTGCATTATAGCAAACCTCACTTACCGTAGGAAGTTCTTTTCTCTTCATTGCACAAAGCATTCCTCTGGTCAGCTTGAAGCCTGTTAGGTTAGTAAGCAAATCAAACTCTCCTGTATAAATTGGTACATCCCCTAATCTCTTTATGATTTCCTGACTTTGTGTTTCAATATGTTTCTTTTCAATTAAAGCAGACACAGGCTTGTAACCACTATCCAATGCTCTCTCAATAACTTTTGGGCTTTCAGCAATAAAAATCCCGCCATTAGGTGCATATAAATTTAATAATCTGCTCTCTGAAAATCTTCCGTATATATCTAATTCTTCACTGTTTAAATCCTGTATTTCAATAATATTTGGCATATTCTTCCTTTTCTGAAATACTAAAAAAGCTTTTTAAACTACAGAGTCAAAAATTTTTATTTTACCTTTGTCTGCATATAAGCAGGCAAATAACCTTCTAATCTCTTTCGTTTAAAAATAATTCACTTTAGTATTTTCACAAATTTTACATATTTAAATTATAACCTAAGAATAATAAGTAAACAATTGCAAATCCAGTTTTTTTACCATATAATTAAATAGTTAGAGTTTTTTACAATGAGGTTACTATGAATAAGGAAATTATTAGAATTGAGTTTGCAGGAATTGCAAAACCTATAATTGAAAATGAAAAAGTAAAAAGAATGGATAAATACATTCAACATGGCGACACTTCAACTTTAGAACATTGTGTAGCTGTTGCCTACGTTAGTTTTTACATTGCAAAGAAAATGCATTTAAGATGCGACTATAACAGTTTAATTCGTGGTGCACTGCTACACGATTATTTTCTTTATGATTGGCACGTGGCAGACGATTCCCACAAATGGCATGGTTTTAGTCACGCGCAAACAGCCTTAAATAATGCAAGTAAAGATTTTGAATTAACAAACATTGAAATGGACATTATTGCCAAGCATATGTTTCCATTAAACATTAAGCCACCAAAATACAGAGAAAGCTACATTGTAAGTCTGGCAGACAAGATTTGTTCATCCTACGAAACAATATTAGGCACACCATGCTATTCAGTATAGAAAATTATGTTATTTGCTTTTCACAATAAAAAATAGCTACAGTTAGAACAAGGTGTATTTCTAACTGTAGCTATTTTTACTGGGAAAGATAAATTATTCGATCCACTTTATTCATCTTCTACTTGTGCTAATTTTGCAGCCTGATCTGCTGCTACGCAATTATCGATGATTTCATCTAAGTCACCATTCATAATGTTTTCAAGTCTATGTGTAGTAAATTTAATTCTGTGATCTGTTACACGTCCCTGTGGGAAATTGTATGTTCTGATTTTTTCAGAACGGTCTCCTGTACCAATTTGGCTTCTTCTTGCTTCAGACTCTGCGTCCTGTTTCTTCTGACATTCTAATTCGTAAAGTCTGGCACGAAGTACCTTTAAAGCTTTATCCTTGTTCTTTAACTGTGATTTTTCATCCTGACATGAAATTACAATTCCTGTTGGTATATGTGTAAGTCTTACAGCAGAGTCTGTTGTATTTACACACTGTCCACCGTTACCTGATGCTCTAAATACATCAAAACGGCAATCGTTCATATCTATTTCTACGTCAACTTCTTCTGCTTCAGGCATAATTGCAACTGTTGCAGTTGATGTATGAATACGACCACCTGACTCAGTAACAGGTATACGCTGTACACGATGTACACCACTTTCATATTTTAATCTTGAGTAAGCTCCCTGACCGTTAATCATAAATACAACTTCCTTGAAACCTCCAAGACCATTTTCATTTACAGAAATCATTTCTGTTTTCCACTTCTGGCTTTCAGCGTACATGCAATACATTCTGTATAATTCAGCGGCAAATAAAGCAGCTTCATCACCACCTGCACCACCTCTGATTTCAACAATAACGTTTTTGTCATCATTTTCATCTTTAGGTAAAAGAAGAATTTTCAACTGGTCTTCCATTTCCGGAATAGATGCCTTTGCTCCGTTTAATTCTTCCTTTGCAAGTTCTCTCATATCTTCATCTGATTCTTCATCAAGAATTGCAAGGCTGTCTTCAATAGTTTGCTTAGCTTCTTTATATTTCTTGTACAATTCAACAATAGGAGCCAAGTCGCTTTGTTCTTTCATAAGTTTTCTAAAATTTGACTGATCACTAACAACGTTAGGATCATTTAACTGTTCTAATATTTCGTCATATCTTTCAAGTATACCATCTAATTTATCAAACATTTTTATTCCTTTCCGGCAACAACCATACGGTCAAGCCCCGATAAATCTTTAAAAACTTTTATATTTGTAAATCCATTGTTTTTTAGCAAATCAGGAACTGTTTTTCCCTGGTCATATCCAATCTCCAGAAAAAGCATTCCTTTTTCCCTTAAGTATTCTACAGCATTTTCGCTAATAATTCTATAAAATTTTAATCCGTCATCACTTCCATCTAACGCAAGAAGTGGATCATGCTCCTTTACTTCCTGTTCTAATTCCACAACATCTTTAGTTGGAATGTACGGTGGATTGGAAACAATTACGTCATATTTTCCTTCTATGTTTGAAAACATATCACTCTTTGTGAATTCAACATTTGCATGATTTAAGGCGTTGTTTTTTACAGCAACCTCTAAGGCATCTTTTGAAATATCTGCTCCAACAACTGATGCCTTGTCACACATTTTATCAACAGCTATTGCTATACAACCTGAGCCTGTACACATATCAAGAACTTTCATTTCATTATTACCTATAAAACCAGTAATTTTTTCAACCAAAAGTTCTGTTTCAGGTCTTGGGATTAAAACATTCTCATTAACCAAAATCTTATAATCCAAAAACTGCTGATACCCAATAATATGCTGTAAAGGTATATGCTCTGCTCTTTTATTAACAGCTTCTTTGTATTTTGCTGCTAATTCTTCATTAACAGTAATACCCATATTCATATAATAATTTTGTTTTTTTACATTTAATATGTCCTCTGATAAAAGCCAACTGTCAACCGTTGCATCTGCTATGTTTGCTTTCTCTAACTGTTGTATGGCATCTTTTATCAGTTCAATAACTAAAACTTCCAATTATATCCTGAACCTGTTTTAACTTTCTTTTCTTCCTGCTGATTATTAACTCCCTGATTGTATGTTTCAAAGTCATTATCTCCAATGTTATCCCTTTCAGGATTCACAGAATTATCAACATATGTTCTCTTTAATGCATTATCTATTGACATATTTAACACTCTATCAACATCCGGATTAATATCCGCTATATTTTCTTTTGAAACCTGCTTTCTAACTTTTCTTGGTCTTCTTGCAGCAATTCCATTATCAATTAAATACTGTTCCCAATCAAATACAGCTTCAACAGCCTCAATGGCAACTTCTATCATGTCGTCAGTAGGCTCTTTTGTTGTTATTTTCTGCATCCAAAGGCCCGGCATGCTTAAAGCATTGATGATTTTGTTATCAGATGTACCTGCTTTTCTAATGAACTCATAAGACACGCCTGCTATTACAGGCACCATCAGAATTCTAAGAAAATATCTTAACCAAACAACATCTGTTCTTATAATCATAAAAAACATAATACTAATAACCAAAACAATTAAAAGAAAACTTGTACCACATCTTTTGTGAAAACGTGAACTTTTTCTTACATTATTGACTGTTAGTATATGACCGTTCTCAATACAGTTAATACATTTATGCTCTGCTCCATGATACATAAACGTTCTCTTAATATCCTTCATTAAAGAAATTAATAATAAATATCCTATGAAAATAAGAATCTTTACCACGCCTTCAATAGCCGGCACGTAAGAAGTTTTAACCCATGGAATACATTTCTCCATTAAGTCAGCAATAAATAATGGCAAAACCATAAATAAAGCTACTGCAATTATAACGGAAAACGCCACTGTAAGTCCCATTATAACTTTTTCAGCTTTATCACCAACTTTTCCTAAAAGCCATTTTTCAATTTGTCCCGGTTCCTCGTCAAAGTTTTCATCATCATCAAAAAACTGTGCGGAATATGTTAGTGTCTTGATTCCCAATACTAAAGAATCCACAAAACTAAAAATTCCTCTGATGAATGGTAATTGAAATTTCTTACTCTTTCCTGTTACGCCTTTATATTCCTGTGTATCTACAATTATGGAACCGTCTGACTGTCTTACTGCCACAGCATAGTGTTCCTTATTTCTCATCATAATCCCTTCCATGACAGCCTGACCGCCAATGCCGGAAGAGCCTAGTTTGTTATTTCTCATATATAATTCACCTTTTGTAACAAAAATTTATCTAATTACGAAAATAGGTTGAGAATTGCTTCTCAACCTGTTATCCTTAAAAATTATTTGATACCATATTTCTTGTTGAACTTATCAATTCTACCACGAGCTGAAATAGCTTTCTGCTGTCCTGTGTAGAATGGATGACATGCTGAACAAATTTCAACATGAAGCTCTGGTTTTGTTGAACCTGTTACGAATGTGTTACCACAGTTACATGTAACGGTTGCTTCCTGGTAATCTGGATGGATTCCTTCTCTCATTACATTCACCTCTTTGAATTATTTTTTATGCATATTGGCAACGCCAATCCGTTTTTACTCAATAGCCTAGCCATTATAACATAGCATTTCATAGTTTACAACCCTTTTATCAAAAAGATTTCATTTTTTTATAAAAAAACTTATCTTCTGCTATGGCTTACTCGAATTTTGGCGATTTGCTTAATAAAGTCATCATTATTTTTGGTTCTGGCAAATAAATTTAGAATCTGCTCTACTGCATCTTCTTTTCTCATGCCGTTCATTTCTTTTCTTATTATATATGAAGCACCTAATTCGTCATTGCTTAACAATAAATCTTCACGTCTTGTTCCTGACTGTGCAATATCAATTGCAGGGAATATTCTCTTCTCTGATAATTTTCTGTCAAGTACAAGTTCCATGTTACCTGTTCCCTTAAATTCTTCATATACTACGTCATCCATTTTACTTCCTGTATTAACTAACGCAGTTGCAAGAATTGTAAGACTGCCACCTTCTCTCATATTTCTGGCTGCACCGAAAAATCTTTTTGGCATGTGAAGTGCTGCCGGATCCAAACCACCTGATAAAGTTCTTCCACTTGGTGGAACAGTCATGTTATAGGCTCTTGCAAGTCTTGTAATACTGTCTAAAAGGATAATTACATCTTTCCCATGTTCTACTAATCTTTTAGCTCTCTCTATTACCATTTCTGAAACTCTCTTGTGGTGTTCCGGTAATTCATCGAATGTTGAATAAATAACATCAACATTGTCACCTCTGATTGCTTCCTTAATATCTGTCACTTCTTCCGGACGTTCATCTATTAAAAGAATTATGATTTCCATTTCGGGATTATTTTTTAATACAGCTTTTGCTGTTTCTTTAAGTAATGTTGTTTTACCTGCCTTTGGTGGGGCAACTATCATTCCTCTTTGTCCTTTTCCAATAGGGCTTACCAAATCCACAACTCTCATTGCTGTACTGTGACCATCTGTTTCTAAGTGTAATCTTTCATTTGGAAAAATCGGTGTAAGATCTTCAAAATTAGGGCGGTTCATTACTTTATCTAGTGGTTCGTCATTAACCTTTTCTAAATAATATAAAGCACCGAATTTTTCATTTTCTCTTTTTTCTCTAACTCTACCTGTTACATAATCTCCTGTTTTAAGTCTGAATCTTTTAATCTGAGATGGTGCAACGTAAACGTCATTATCTCCCGGTAGAAAGTTATCACATCTTATAAAGCCGAATCCATCAGGCATAACTTCCAAAATACCTGTTCTCATTTTGCCTTGTTCATTTGGAATTTCATCTTTATGTTCTATCTGTTCCTCCTTTGACTTATGAACAACTCTTCTTCTAACTCTATGTTCTCCCGTACCATATTCTGCTGTAGGATGAGATTTTCCACTTTCTTTTTCTATATTCTTTTCATTATTATCGTCACTCTGTATTGCTTCACTGTTTGTGGCTGTTTCTGCTTCACTTTTTTCAACTGTTTCCGGTTCACTGCTTGAAGCTTCTTTTTCTTTTCTCTGTGTAACTTCTAAAATCATGTCAACTAACTGTTGTTTTCTTAATGTTGTAACAGATTTTATGCCATTTTCTTTTGCAATTTTTCTTAACTCTCCCACTGGTAATGATTGCAATTTTTCTCTCATTTTACTAATAATCTCCTTTCACAAACAGAGCCAAATTTTCTGTCCGTAGTAAATAAATTGATTTTCATATTGTAAATATAAAAAGTAATATTGATTTATAATTCACATGGGATTCACTAGGGGACTTCCCTAAAGACTTTTTAAATTCATTAGATACATATTCTAACACACACCACCAAAAAATCATAGTGTTAATTTTTAAATTATGGTATACTTATCTGAGTTGTGTAGTTTCATAACACGTAAAATTAAATATATATGGAGGTTTATCATGACAACTAATGAAAAAGCATTAAAATTGCATGAAGAATTAAATGGGAAATTAAGCACAGAAGCTAAATGTCACGTAAAAACCCGCGAAGATTTATCTTTAGCTTATACACCGGGTGTTGCAGAACCTTGCAGAAAAATCGCTGCAAACCCTGATGATGTTTACAAATATACATGGAAAGCAAACACTGTAGCTGTTGTATCTGACGGCAGCGCAGTTCTTGGTCTTGGAAATATTGGTCCTGAAGCAGCAATGCCTGTTATGGAAGGAAAAGCTGTTTTATTTAAGGAATTTGGTGGTGTAAATGCCGTTCCTATTTGCCTTGACACACAGGATCCTGATGAAATTGTCGACACCGTCGCAAGAATTGCTCCCGGCTTTGGTGGCATTAACTTAGAAGACATTTCAGCTCCAAGATGTTTTGAAATAGAAAGCAAACTTAAGGAAAAACTTGATATACCTGTTTTCCACGATGATCAGCATGGTACTGCTATCGTTGTTTTAGCAGGAATTATTAATGCTCTTAAGGTTGTTGGAAAAGAAAAGGAAAACTGCAAGGTTGTAATTAATGGCGACGGTTCTGCAGGAATTGCAATTTGCAAACTTCTTTTAACTTACGGTTTTAAGGATGTTACTATCTGTGGATTATACGGCATTCTTTCAAAAGATATTGAAGATTTAAACTGGGCTCAGAAAGAAATGGCAGAAGTTACTAACCTTTCAGGTCAAAAGGGAAAACTTGCAAACGCTTTAGTTGGTGCAGATATTTTCATTGGTGTTTCTGCTCCAAACATGGTTTCAGCAGAAATGGTTAAAACAATGAATAAGGACGCTATTATTTTTGCAATGGCTAACCCTGTTCCTGAAATTATGCCTGATGTAGCAAAGGCTGCAGGTGCAAGAGTTGTTGGAACTGGTCGTTCTGACTTCCCTAACCAGGTAAACAATGTTGTAGCATTCCCTGGAATTTTCAAGGGTGCTTTAGAAGGTCGTGCAAAGCAGATTACAGAAGAAATGAAATTAGCTGCTGCTCTTGCAATTGCATCACTTGTTCCTGATGATGAATTAAATGATGAAAATATTTTACCTGAAGCATTTAATCCTGATGTTGCAGATGTTGTAAGTAAAGCTGTCAGAAACAATATTTAAGGAGTGATTTTTTGAATTACGCTGAATTAAAAACATATGATATTGCAAATGGACCGGGAATCAGACTTTCCCTTTTTGTCAGCGGATGCAATCATAGATGTCCCGGTTGCTTTAATGAACAGGCTTGGGATTTTAATTACGGGAAAGAGTTTACACAGGAAACTATTGATTATATTATTGACACTTTAAGTTTTGGTGCTTATGCCGGCGTTACTTTTCTTGGTGGCGAACCATTGGAAATTGAAAACCAACGTGGTCTTTTACCATTGGCACGCAAAATAAAAGAAGTCTATCCCGACAAAACCATCTGGTGTTTTACAGGTTATGTTTTTGAAAAGGATATTATGGAAAACATGTATGTTAAGTATCCTGAGACAAGAGAGTTGTTATCTTATATAGATGTTTTAGTTGACGGGCCTTACATTGAAGCCTTACGAAACATTTCTCTTACATTTAGAGGCTCAGAGAATCAGAGATTAATTAAAATTCCTGAAACTCTAAAAGAGAAGAAAATTGTCTTGTGGGAAAAGCAACTGTAGTTTTGCAATATTGTCAAAAAAATTATTTTACATTTAATAGACGAGGTATTTTATGAACATAAAAAAATTAAAGGAAAATGCTGTAATACCAACATACGGTTCTGAATACGCAGCAGGTGCAGATTTATATGCTGCAATTGATAATCCTGTTACAATTGCTCCCGGAGCAACTGAATTTATCGGCACAGGACTCGCAATGGAAATTCCTATGGGCTATGCAGGTTTCGTATATGCCAGAAGCGGTCTTTCATGTAAAGAAGGACTTGCCCCTGCAAATAAAGTCGGAGTTGTTGATGCTGACTACAGAGGTGAAATCACTGTTGCACTATACAATCACTCTAACGAGGCTAAAACTGTTGAACCTGGTGACAGAATTGCCCAGATGGTAATTGCTCCATTTTTAAAAGTTGACTTTACAGAAGTTGGGAAACTCTCAAAAACAGTTCGTGGAGTTGGCGGATTTGGTTCTACAGGAAACAAATAACAGTTGATTAATGATTATTTGATTATTAACTATTTATAATCAAATCAACTATTTATTAATTAATAATAATAAATAACTTATAAATCAATATATAATATGGATTTTATAATGTTTTTAAGGATAGTAACTTTTTTAGTTATTATCCTTATTTTTTCCCATTACGATATTTATTAACCAGGCTAACGGTTCTGCTGCGTTCTTTGCCTCCTGATATGTATTAGTTTGTGCACCCACTTCTATAAGCATAGATTGTTTACACAAATCTAAATTGTATTTATATGCATTTACATAATTATGCCTTGCAAAACCCGGATAATAACATTCCGCGTTAAGTTTCATTTGAAATGCCAAAGCTAGATTTTCATATAAATAAGGATTGTATAAATATCCTATATCTCCAGTTGTCTTAAATCTTGACATCCCATTAAAAAACATAACCTGTGCTGTAGACTTACCATTTATTTCAGTTACAAGTTTTGTCCCTGTATTTACACCATCTCTATGAACATCTAAAATCAAACTTATAGACGGATATTTTTTTATAATTTTTCTTACGCCTACTCTTGACTGGTCATAAGCTTCATTTCTGTCCAGTCTTCCATTTACAATGTCATAATAAGTTTTGTCGTGGATTACATTATAACCAAACTGCTCCTTTAGGATTTTGCAAAGTCTGTCACCTACTCCGATTATTGTGGTGTCATCATTTCCGTTGCTATTTACAAACTCCTCCCTTGAATGAGTATGATATATTAGAATCTGGGGCTTTTTATTATTTCCCTTTATTTTGAATTTTTCATTAATGGCTGATTTTAAAGGCATATCCGCTTCTTTAAATGTTGTGGCAGACGTTACAATATAATACTTGCTAAGAATGTTGTTGAAACTTCCAATATTGCTTTCCGTATAAACTTTTCCATTAATTTTTGGCTTTGGTACAATTGTTTTTGTGGCTGTTTTAACAGCTTTATCTTTTTTGATTTTCTTTGTTGTTTTGTTTGTCTTATCTATATTTTTCTTTGTTGTGGGATTTTCTTTTGTTTCCGTGCTTTTCGCATTTTCATACACCAGATTAATTACTTGTTTGTAACCCGGATCATCAATATTATAAGTGTATTCACTTTTTGCAATATACTCAGAAACTATTTCGTTAAGGACTTTTTTCTTTGCTGCTGTCGATAAAGATTTGTGATTTTCAATATATAACATATATTGTTTCATTACATCACCATTTTCCACAAGTTCCTTGACAATTATGTCCGATGCATCGTTTATAACATTGCCTGTCTGGTCTTTTATCTCCTCTTTAGTCATTATGCTTACGCACCTTACTCCAATATATACACATAATATTACGATTATTATTTTCATGAGATTTTGAAAAAAAGTACCTTTACACATATTTCCCCCACCTTTGTCCCACTTATATAATATATGTGGAAAAGCTTTAGTTTATGACAACACTTCCCTGCAAAAATCATTAATGCCATGTGCAATTATTTTACTTAAGTTGTCAACAATTTCATCTACATCTTTTGGTGTCACAAACAAGTCCTCTGTTTCTTCTGACAATAGTTCCTCAAACAATTGATATTTTTCCTGTGGTGTGTAGTCTTTAAAAGCATTTCCAATCGGATTGTTTTCTATTTTTGAAAGTATTCTTATTAAATTTTCCATTGTGTCATTTACAATTGTTGCACCACTTACAACCATTGGCACGCCTATGGCTATTACTTTTTTTCCAAGACTTTCTTCGTTTAGACCTTTTCTGTGATTTCCGATTCCTGAGCCTGGGGTAATGCCTGTGTTTGTTATTTGAATTGTTGTTGTAATTCTTCTAACGTTTCTTGCTGCTAAAGAATCTATTGCAATAATTAAATCTGGATCAATTTGGGACACCACACCTTTTATAATGTCGTAAGTTTCCATGCCTGTTTGTGATAAAACCCCCGGTGCCATACAATATATGTTCTTAGTGCATATTATATCCCTTACAGTTTTGGGACCTAATGCATCAGGGGTCGCCATTGAATTTCCAAGACCTACTATAAGGATTGATTTGATATTTTCTTTTGATGTAATCTCTTTTAAATAATTGCATAAAAACTTTCCCAGCTCTCTTCTATGGGCTTCTTTAGAATATCTGATTTTGGGAGATTCCATTGTAATATAGCTTCCAATTGGTTTGCCCATGGTTTCTTTTCCTTTTTCATTAACAATTTTTACAACTGTGGTCAGCATGTTTACGCTATTTTCTTTTTTCTGATAACTTTCAACTCCTTCTATTTGAATATCCCTGTTAAACTTTTCTCTTTCTTCCAGCGCTAAATCTGTATAAATATTTTTCATGGTTAATCTCCTTTTTGCTTTACCTTTTTTGTTCTGTCATTTGTTATTTTATTTTTATTCTGTTTTTATCTACAAATAGTATTGACAACATTGTGCTTTTTTACTAGAATAAATCTTGATGTCTGTATCTAGTCCGCATATTCCAAAGGATACAGACTATGAAACTGATTTCCAATCTCTCTCAACGGAAATCAAATTTTATAATTTTTATTTATCGCGGAGGTAAGAAAAATGGCTAACATTAAGTCAGCAAAGAAAAGAATTTTAGTTAATCAGACAAAATACGAAAGAAACAAAGGCGTTAAGTCAGCAGTTAAGACTTCAATCAAGAAGGTTGAAGCAGCAGTAGCAGCTAACGACAAGGTAGCAGCTGAAGCAGCTTTAAAGGCAGCTACAAAGGCTATTACAATGGCTGGTTCAAAGGGTATCTACCACAAGAACAACGTAGCTAGAAAAGTTTCTAGATTAACAAAATTAGTAAACACAATTGCTTAATTTTAAGCAAACAAAATAAAACGTCGGTTTTTAACCGGCGTTTTATTTTGCTTATTTTTATCTTTTGTTTATCTCTTTTGTTTTTAGTTCTTCTATTTTATTCTTTTTGTTTTATTCTTTCTATTTTTTTATTTATTTTTTCTTATTTTAATTCTTTCTACTGTATTTAACTAAGAGCATTTCTACTCCTATGTTTTCATCCATTATGCCTTTTTTTATATTCTCTTCTGTTGCAACGCAATCTGCTAATGCCAGCTTTAATTCATTTACAGAAAAGTTTCTGCTTTGATTAATGCTTTTGTTTGCAATAAATCCCTGCACACCCATTACAGATGCTATTGCATTTCTATCCATGCCTCTTGCTGATAAATCTTTTGCCTGAAGGATTAAGTTAAACTGTCTTGAAACCATAAACAATATTCTCATTGGTGGTTCTTTTTCTGCTACTAACTCATAATAACAGTCCAAAGTTTTCTTTTGATTCTTTACGGAAATTGCATCCACCATGTCAAATATTCTAACGTTCAACTGTTTAATACACACCGCATCTATATCTTCTTTGGATATAACGTCCTTGTCTAGATCATAACTAATAAGCTTCTCGATTTCTCTGGAAAGGACTTCCATGTCCGTTCCAACATTACCTATTAAATACGACATGTTAGCATTAGTTATTTTCTTACCGTCATGTGCAAATATTCTTGCAGCCCACATACTTAAGTCTTTTTCCGTCTGTCTGTTAATCTCGCAAATATAACCATTAGCCTTAACAGCCTTGTACATCTTGCTTCTTTTGTCCACATCCTGTTCTACAAACAAAAAAACCGTACTTTCAGGTATTTTTGACATATACTCCGCTAATTGTTCACCACCGCTTTTAAAAAGCCCTGTTGACTCCATAACTATTAATCTGTGTTCTGCAAAAAAAGGAAATGTTTCAGCATTATCTATTACTTCATTAACATCGAAGTTTTTTCCTTCATATAAAGCCAGATTCATGGTATCGTCACCTGCAATTGCCTTAATCATCTGATTCTTATAATTAAGCTTTAGGTATTCCTCTTCACCACAAATTAAATATGCATTTTTAAAATTTCCTGATTTTATATCTTCTGATAATGTTTTCACTTTTCTGCCTTTCCATAATTGTATCTTTTTTCTTACATTGTTCATAATTTTAACATACATTAAATTTATGAACAAGTAACCACTATTACTTATCTGTATTTTTTATGTTTTCTATTATATTAATCTCCTTGCCATCACTTATTATATCCACTTCTCCTGAATAGTCTGTTCTAAATATTTTGGAAGTCACCTGCTCCAATCTATCTAAAGTTTCCTGTGTGGGATGCCCGTACATATTGTTTTTTCCTACGGAAATAAATGAATAAGTTGGCTTTATTTTCTCAAGCCACCTGTCTGTTGTAGAATATTTTGAACCATGGTGAGCTACCTTTAAGGCAACACATGCCCTTATATTATTAACAACTAACTTGTCCTCCAGTATTTTTTCTTCGATTTCACCGGATATGTCCCCTGTGAAAACCATTGAAAACTGATGGTACTCCAATCTCAAAACCGTTGAATAATCATTTCGGTCATCATTTATGTATTCCGTTCCGGGACTTAAACAGGTAAATTTCACATTACCTATTTTCAGGCTATTCCCTTTTGTAATGTAAAGTACATTTATTTTATTGTTTTCTGCACTGTTTACAACTGACATGTATTTTTCATCCTTTAAATATATGTCAGGCAATATGATATTTTTAATCTTTAGTTTTTTGATACTACTGTTTAAAAGCTCGTTTATACCGTTAACATGGTCTTCATCACAATGTGTAACTACCACATAATCTATTGTTCCATGTCCCCTTGACTGAATAGTTGGTACAATTCTGTTCTTTGCCACATTTTTTACTGTGGTGCTTCCACCGTCTATTAGCATTGTTGTGTTGTTAGGCATTCTTAAAAATATCCCATCACCCTGTCCCACATCAAGCATTGATATATTTAGTTTTCTACTATTCACAATGTTATTTTTTACAGGATAATAACCATAAATCACAACTTGGAATAAAACAATTTGCAAAAGGAAAACGCTGTATAATTGTAACTCCTTTACTCTTCTATTTCTTTCTATATTTAATTTTTCAATCATTGTTATCCCGCCTAAAGGAACAGTTTTCCGTAATACTTTTTCTTCCCTTTCAAATTGTTTTCTTCTTTTTTCTAACCAACACACTCCTATTAGAAATAATATATAAATACACACTATCAGCCATACTTCAGGCTTTCCCACAGTTATATTTGATAAGGGTACATCAGCCATTAAATCACATAATTTCTCATAAAATTCTAAAACCAACGCTCCCGGCATTATGCCTACTACTCCTAACGTTGTTGTTATTAAAGACAACATAATTCCAACAATTCCTGATATAACAACAATATTCATTAGCGGAATAATTATAAGATTAAGTAAGAACCCGTAGGTTGGCAATGAATAATAATTATATGCTACTATAGGGCTCATAAATATTGACACTACTGCACTAAACATTAAGGAGCTTTCACATTTGTACTTTGCTTTTTTTAATTTATTTATTCTTCTATCTTTTTTAGATATAACGTTATCGTTCTCTTTGTTTTTGTCTAAATTTCTAATTTTTTCTTTAAACTGAAAAACATACTCTATTTTTTTCCATACTATTATTATGGAAAAAATTGCTGCAAAGGACATCTGAAAGCCCGAATTGTAAATAATAAAAGGATTGTTGATAAGTAACAGTATTCCTGCAAGGGACATAGACGTAAGACCATCATAATTTCTTCCTATGGCATCACCTATTAATCTTAATGCAAACATAACCATTGCCCTAATTGTTGCCACAGCCATGCCTGACAGAAAGCCAAATAAAAACACCACTATTATTGAAAAAAATGCTGATACAAAAAACTTAAATTTCCTTCTAAGGCTATTGTAAATAAATATGCCAATGATGCTTATATGCAACCCACTAATAGCAAGCACATGAGCAATTCCCGAAAAAGCGTACAAGTCTTTTATTTCAGTATCCAGATTATTTTTATCACCTAACAGTATTGCCTCATACATGGAATCTTTATTTTTTAATATTTCCAAATTCCATTTATTTTTATTGCATATATCATCAAGTCTTTTTTCAATAAAGCTTTTTAACTGGCGTATATTTTCTTTAAAAATGTTGACTCTTTTATCGATTACAACAATCTTATTAGCACTAAGCGTCCCGTATATACCAAGACTTTCGTAATATTTCCTGCTGTCAAAATTGCCCTGATTACGTGTATTTTCAAATTGTTCAAAATCTCCCCGCACTTCTATTACATTGCCTATTTTTATTTTAGAAACATCCTCTGCATATACAATTATATTTTCATTTTTTCCAGCGTCAAATTTGGATTTCCTTAAATAAATTCCGTACCCCATTTTCGTTTCTGTTATTTTTGCAACTATCCCACTTACTTTAACATTACCGTCTTCAATGGAATATATCTCATCTCTGGTAGCCTGTTCTGATTTCGTAATAACTAAACCCATAACCAAAAACAAAAAAATCACCACTAAAAAACTTACCTGTTGTTTAGTGATGATTGTATAACCTACTATAAATACAATGGAAGTAATTATAATCCCAATCCTTATTCCACTATATAAATTAGTTTCAGCAATAAACTCTCCAAATACAAAAGCCAAAAATGATATAAAAATTGGTCGTTTAATGCTTTTCACCTTCTATTTAATTAAATCTAAATTTCTTATAAATGGCTGCTCTAAAGAAATTTCCTCATTGTACTTAATTGAAGTTTCACCTCTAACACTTATCTGAACCTTATGAACTTTATCAAGTTCCGATAGTGAATTAACAATAGAATAAATAACAACTTTAGGTGCCACCTGATTTCGTTCTGTTAAGAAATTACTGTCAAAGTCTACATAACAGATACTGTTCGCTGTAACAACGCTTAATATCTTAATTTGGGAAGACAAAGTTCCTACAAATCCTTTTCTGGAAGGACCTTTAATCAGCTGTTCAACAATGTATCTTTCCTTTGTTTTATTTCCATATTTAACATTTTTTAATTTATATTCTTTTAATGCTGTCCCTTTTTCATTAGAAAAATATAAAATAAAATCCTGTTTATCCTGCTTATTGTTTCCTAAATCTGATACAAAATCAGAAGCATTCATTGCATTTAAATACTTTCCGTCTTTTCCTGTACATGGTTTTCCTTCTACAGTAAATGCAACGTACTCAACTGACTTTAACTGTATAAGACTTAAAACAACTGAAGACCTAAGCAGCAGTTCTCTTTTAGAACTTAAGTCATAATATTTCTTACTAAAATCTATTTTCACTACTCCGTCTAAAAAGTCATAGCCGTTTACCTTTACACTTTTTGGTATTGCACTTTTATAATTCTGCTCTTTTCCCTGAGTAGTTAAGCAATCAAGTATTTCACCAATACTTTGAATTGTACTTTTATTTTTCAGGTTATGTTGTTCAGTTGCAACTGTATTTTCACTTTTTGAAACGTAGTAAACCGACAAACCTGATTTTTTCTTTTCTTCATTATTGCCACAGGCAACAAACAAAGATGCAACCATACTTAACATTACGGTAATAATTAAAATTCTTGTAGTTTTCATTTTTACACCCTTATACAATATATTTAAGCGGAATTCTTACAATAAATGTTGTTCCCTCTCCTTCTTTACTATGAATCTTAATTGATCCATGATGCTTGAGAACAATATCTTTTGTAATAGCCAAACCTAAACCTGTTCCACCGGTCTCTCTGGCTCTTGCCTTATCCACTCTAAAGAATCTTTCAAAAACTCTTTCCTGATCTTCCTCTGCAATACCAATACCTGTATCAATTACCTTTAGGTAAAAATACTGATGGTCTGAATTAAGTGAAACTGTAACCGTCCCATCCGTATTGTTATATTTTATTGCATTTTCAACTAAGTTAGTTGCAACGCTTGCAAATTTTATCTCATCTACATCGGCAATAACTGGTCTGAAACTTTCAAATACAAGCTCGATGTTTTTATTTTCAGCAATAGGTTTTAGTCGTTTTAATACAGTCTCTAATATTTCATTGATATTTACAGTTGAAATATTAAGTTCTACATCCGGCTTTTCCATTTTAACCAAACTTAACAAATCGGTTATAATGTCATTTTCCCTGTCAATTTCCTTACAAATATCACCTAAAAATTCCTGATATAATTCTTCAGGCATCCCCTGATTTCCAATTAAGGATTCTGCCAACACCTTCATTGATGTAATCGGTGTCTTTAACTCATGGGAAACATTTGAAACAAATTCCTGTCTTGTTTTATTTTGTGCTTTCATTCTATCTACATAATGAGAGAAATCTTCTGTTATTTTCGTTATTTCAGGATATTTACTCTTATTTTCATCATGTGTATGACCATGTGTAATTCTCTTAATTGAACCGTACATTTCCTTAATCGGTCTGTTAAACGCTACCGAACAAATCCATGCCATAATAAGTGCAAAAACAGCAACTAACGAATCTGCAATTGCTGCAAATCTGTCAACTGTTTTTCTATAGCTTTGTACATCCTCCATAGAATATCTGATATACAAAACACCTATAATGCTTGACTTGTTATTAACTATATTATTTGAAACATTAACGCTTATAATCAAAGGCTGGGCAAATTCAACATATTTACCTTTTTTGCTGTTAATAAATATGCTTTTTCCCTCCATTGCCTTGATTACATTCTCAGCAACACTTGTTTTTCCAACTGCACTGTTGTCTGTATCTTCAACAATAACATACTGGCTGTTAATAATCTGTACTCTACAGTTATGTTCCCCTGCAAGCTGTGCTATTTGAGTTTCTATAACCTTAGACTGGTTATTTTTTTCTAAATAACCCTCACTTACTATGCTATTTTTTAGCATGGAGTTGTTTATTTTAAATCGTTCTATCTTCTTATCACTATAAGAGTCTACCGATAAATTTACCAATACAATACTAACAATTATTGTTGGTATCATTATTAGTAAAGACACCGATATAAATATCTTAAATCTTAAGCTTCTTAATAAATTAATTATTTTTTTTAACCACTTTTTTTCCATTGTTCTATCCCTGGAAGTAATAACCCATGCCCCACTTTGTATGAACATACTCTGGTTTTGCAGGGTTTTCTTCTATTTTTTCTCTTAATCTTCTTACATTAACATCTACAGTTCTCGCATCTCCCGGATACTTTGTACCCCAAATTAAAGTAAGCAACTGTTCTCTTGAATAAATCTTGCCGGGATTTTCAGCTAAAAGTTTTAAAATATCAAACTCTTTTACAGTAAGTCTTATTTCCTTTTCATCTATGTACAGACGTTTTGCATCTATATCTAATTTCATGCTACCTGACACAATTACTTTTGGTTCTTCCTGTACTGTAGGAGTTTTTCTGCGATTACGTCTTATAATCGCTTTAATTCTTGCTTTCACTTCAAGAATGTTAAAAGGCTTAGTGATATAATCATCTGCTCCATATTCAAGTCCTAAAATCTTATCCATATCCTCGCCTTTTGCTGTAAGCATAATTATTGGAACATCTGAAAATTCCCTAACCTGCTGACAAACCTGATATCCGTCAAATACAGGTAACATTAGATCTAAAAGCATAATGTCATATTCTTTATCTCTTGCCTTATCTATGGCTTCCTGTCCGTCATAGGCACAATCCACTTCATATCCGTCCTGCTCAAGACTAAATTTCAGTCCTTTAACAATTAACTTTTCATCATCTACCACTAAAGCCTTCATTTTATTTCTCTCCTACTATCTATATCCTATACGGTAATTAAATCTTCAATATTGGAATAGGTTGAGTCGCCTATACCTGATACATTTTTAATGTCTTCTTTTGAAGAAAAACTACCATTCTCTTCTCTATATTTTATAATTGCTGCCGCCTTTGAGTTTCCAATTCCAGGCAACTTGGTTAATTCACTTTCCCTTGCCGTATTTATGTTAATCAGACTGCTATTTATATCCTGATTTTCGCTTAAACTATCATTAGTTTCACCAGATATGCTTTTCTTTGAAAGACTCTTTTTGTATTCTTTCTTAGACATTACATAAATATTTTGAGCATCTACAACTGTTTCTGCTAAATTAATGTTGTTTTTCTTAGCATTCTTCGTTAAACCGCCGGCTTTCTTAATTGCCTTATAAGCTCTGTCACCATTCTTCAATTTATACACACCCGGATACTTAACCTGTCCGTTAACATATACGTATATATTATCATTTTTTGTTTCCTGTTTTTTGCTACCTGATTCTAACACACTTTCGTTAGAACTTTCACCGGATAATTGCACCGAATTATCCTTTCCACAGCCAACAAAAAAAGAACATGTTGCAAGTACAACTGTTATCATAATAATTATTTTATTTGCCATTCATTCTCCTTTCGGAGCTTCCCTACGAACGCTACTCTAATTGTACAAAAATAAACAATACTTATCAACTGACTTTTTTAACAATTTTAAAATTGAATTACCTGTGAAAAATAAAAATTCCCACAATTGCAACTAAGGCACCAACCAATTTGCTCCACTGGAAAGGTACTTTGTCTACGCCAAACAGACCGAACAGCTCAATTAAATATGCAACAATTATCTGAGATATAACAATAATAAGCACAGCTTTTGCCGGACCTAAACTGTTCATACCTTTTATAACTGTCATTGTTATAAAAGCACCTATAACGCCTCCTAAAAGCATGTACTTATTTTCAACATGAAACATCCCCATTACATTTTGTTTTCCTGTAACAAACCATGCAATTACGCAAACTAAAAAAGCAGTTAGCTGAACCCACGAATTTGCTGCCCACATACTACTGCTTTTTGTTATTCCCGTATTAAAAACCCCTTGTATACTCATTAACGCACCTGATATTAATGCAATAATAAATCCCCACATAACTTCCTCCTAAAAAACTTTTTCTTTAGGATTTCCAAATATGTAACTTTTATGCAATTTAAAAAATCTTCTTCAAAGACCATGGGACCTATTCTTAACGCAATGCAGGAATGGGGCGACATCACTTTTTCTTTTCAGTTAAAAAATCACAGAAATTGTAGTTCCTTCATTTATATAACTTTCTATTTTTATTTCTGCGTTGTGTTGTTCTGCTATATGTTTTACTATTGCAAGTCCAAGACCTGTACCACCTGTTTTCTTTGACCTTGCCTTGTCAACACGATAAAATCTTTCAAATATGTGCTGTTGCTCTTTTTCAGGTATACCAATACCGTTATCCCTAACCTGAAGAATAATGTTGTCTTTCTCTCTAAATACTGATACCCAAACATTTCCTTCCGGCTTGTTGTATCTAATAGCATTATCACAAAGATTATAAATAATTTCCTGTATCATATCCTGATTTGCATCAATTACACAGCCATCTTCACACTTATCCAATGAAATATTAACATTATGCTTTTCTGCATTCATTTGAAGTATTTCCACACAATTAACCACTTCATCTGTAAGACTTACTTTAGTTTTTGACATTTGACCATTCATAACATCAAGTTCTGAAAGTTCAATAATATCATTAATCAAAGACAACAGTCTTAATGAGCTCTTATGAATTTCACCGGCAAATCTACATATATCCTCTTCCTTTGCCATACCTGTTTCAATCAACTCTGCGTAGCCCGAAATTGATGCCAAAGGTGTTTTTAATTCATGAGAAACGTTTGCCGTAAAATCCTGTCTCATATTAGCACTCTTTTTCAAGGCTTTATGCTGACTGTGTATCTTATTTAAAAACGGCTTAATTTCCTCGTAAGTTTCTGTTACTTCTTCCTCATCCATATTTTGAGCAAGCTGTTCTATGGGTTCTACCAATCTCTTTGCAAGAAGCTTTGATACGATAAAACAGATTATTGCTACCAATAAAAGTTCCATTATTAATATTGGTAAAATCTTAAAAATAAACTGCCAGACACTTACTACTTCTTTTGCCACACGAAGAATCTGACCATTCTCCAGCTTCTCGGCATAGTAGTAGGTTGTCTTGTCTAAGGTATCAGACTTTCTTGTTGCCTCACCATGTCCATGCTCTAATGCCTCTTTAATTTCAGGTCGGTTTACATGGTTATCCATAGTTCCAATATCTGCATTACTGTCGTATAAAACGTCGCCCTTTGTATCAATAACCGTTATTCTTAAATTATCAATCCTGGGATCAAAATCTTTTTCAACATACTGCAAAACAGCTTCTGTTGTATTAAGAATATGGACGTGTGTTTTCAAATCTTCCATAACCTGTTCACTAAACAAATTATAAAAGGTAAACACTGTAACACTCATTGTAAAAAGCATCATTATTACTGATACTAACGTCATTCTAATATAGATTTTTCTTTTCATCTTATCCTCTTTTTCTATACACTGTTGTAATTAAATATTGTTTATGATTCCGGATAGAACTAATTTTTCACCTGTTCACATTCTACCACTTTAATTATTACAGGTATATCTACTTTTCCTTTTTATAATTTAAAGTGTAACCAACATTTCTAACAGTTTGAACTAATGCACCCTTGTCACCTAATTTCTTTCTTAAAGTCTTAATGTGCATGTCTAAAGTTCTTGATTCTCCTTCGTAATCAATTCCCCATACTCTGTCAAGGATTCTGCCTCTTTGAAGGACAATACCCCAATTTTGCATAAGGTATTTTAATAATTCAAACTCCTTATATGTTAAATCACACTGCTTACCATCTACAGTTACCTTATGTTTTGCATCATTAAGAACAATCCCCTCAAATTCCAGTGATGTTTCAACAGAAAGATTAGCTCTTCTAAGCATTGCCTTTACTCTTGAAATAAGCTCCATTACACCAAAAGGCTTTGTCATGTAGTCATCCGCTCCCTGGTCAAGACCTTTTACTTTGTCCATTTCAGATGATTTGGCAGTAACCATAATAACCGGTATGGAAGCTGTTTCAGGATGTTCCCTTAAATCTTTTACAAGGGATAAGCCATCTCTGTCAGGAAGCATAATATCCATAATAATTAAATCCGGATATTTATTTTCCATTTTTTTATCGAAATCCTTGGCATTTGAAAATGTATAAACTTCAAAGCCTGAATTTTTCAATGCAAACTCTTCGATTTCAGCTATATTCTTGTCATCTTCAACTATATATATTTTCTGCATGTATTTTCTCCTTATCGAAAAAAATGGGCACGTTTCCATGCCCATTTTCGTTAGTATCTTTTCTAGTTTATTTTCTTTTCAGATAAAATAGAAAATGCAATATTTACAGCATGATCTGCAATTCTTTCGTAACCAATTACTAAATCAGTAAACACAAGTCCTGATTCAATTGAGCATTTTCCGCCTGCCATTCTCTTAACATGACCTTCCTGACAATCAATTTTCATCTGATCTATAACATCTTCTAAACGGTCAACTTCATCAAATTTTGATTTATCTTCATTTACAAAGATTTCAACTGCCTTCTCGTATATTTCCATAACTTTCTCATACATAGTAAGCATTTCGTCTCTGCCTTCTTTAGAGAACTCGATTTTCTGATTCTTCTCTTTCAAGGCATCATCCATAATATTAACTGCATGGTCGCCGATTCTTTCAACGTCAATTACTACATGGAAAAGTCCACCTAATCTTTCTTTATCCTTAAGTGGTAAACCGTATCTGTTAGCATCAACCATGTATTCAGTAATACCATGACTTAAAAAGTCTATATATTTTTCTCTGGCATATACTTCCTTATATGTTGAAAATTCCTTGTCAATTAAGGCTTTTGATGATTCTTCTAAGTTAATCTTAACCATGTCAGCCATACGCTGAATTTCCTGAACAACTTCAACCACAACAGTAGTTGGGTTTGTAAGACCTGATTTTCCAATATACTTTAATACCATCTCGTCTTCATCCTGCTCTTCACCAGATCTAGAATGAATAACCTTCTTGGATAACTTAACAAGTAAGTTAGAACATGGTAATAAAATAATACACTGGAATACCTTAAATATTGTATCTGCATTTGCTACAAAACGCTTATCTGTTCCACTAATTGAATTAATCAAATTAACAATTGGTTCTGAAGCAAAGATTAAAATAGCACCAATTACAACTAATCCTACAACATTAAACATTACATGGATAAAAGCTGTTCTTTTTGCTTTTCGGTTTGCATTCATTGCTGCCATAACCGCTGGCATACATGAACCAATATTTGCACCTAAAATAAAATATAAACATGCAAGATAATCTGTTCCACCTGTTACCGGATCAATAATAATATTTGAACCTGCCAACAATACAAGCACACTGACTGTTACTGATGAACTCTGAAGAATTGATGTAAAAATCAATCCTACAAGCACTGATATTATTGGGTTAGTTAAATATCCAAACACATTCATTAATTCAGGTATTTCCTTAATTCCATGAAGTGCTTCTGTCATAAAATTAATTCCTAAAAATAATGAACCGAAACCAAAAATAACGGCTGCGATTTTCTTTAACATTGGTTTCTTACAAAATGATAATATTGCCGCACCAATGAAAATAATAAATGGTGCCACTGCTGTAAGTTTCAATGAAACAAGCTGTGATGTAATTGTTGTACCAATATTCGCACCAAATGTAATTCCTACAGATTGTTCCAAAGTCATGATACCGGCATTAACAAAACCAACTTCCATAACGGTTGTTGCACCGGATGACTGGATAAACGCTGTGAATAAAGCACCACATACAACAGCTATATATTTATTTCTTGTACAACGGTCCAAAATGGTTCTTAACCTACCACCTGCCGCCTGCTGTAAGCTGTCGCTCATATACTTCATTCCAAAAAGGAATAGTGCCAATCCACTAAGCAATTGTGTAATTAATACATACATTTTCTTTCTCCCATAAATTTTATTATCTGAACATAGTTCATTTTAATCATATAAATTTATAAGTTTTCCGTAAACCACCTTAACAATCTAATGTAAAGTCTATGTAAAATTTTATCACAGTTTTTACAAAAAACAAAACTTTTTTTACAATATTGCAATTTTTGTAAAAACAATTCAATTTAACAAAGAAAAAGCAATCCGATGACACAAACCTGCCACCAAATTGCTAAATCAGTCAAATTATAATTTTATAAACATTTACGTAAAATAGTAATCATTTCGTCAACCTGCTCTTTTGTTATAATAAGCGGTGGCAACATTCTAAGAACATTTCCCCCTGCTGATATAACAAAAAGTCCGTTTTCAATTGCTTTTGCAATTGTATCGCCTACAGGTGTCTCAAGAACAAGTCCCTGCATCATGCCTTTTCCACGTCTTCCTTTTACGTTGTCGAAATCTTCTACAATTTTGTCTAACTGCTCTTCTAAATATGCACCAACAACTTTTACGTTATCTAAAACATTTTCTTTTTCATAAATATCAAGGACTGTTGATACAGCCTGTGTTGCTAATGGATTGCCACCATACGTTGTTCCATGGTCGCCCGGAACTAAAGAGTTACAGCATTTCTTGCCGGCAATAAATGCACCTACAGGTACACCACAGCCAAGTCCTTTTGCTGAAGCAATAATATCCGGTACTACATCATAATTTTGGAAAGCAAACATTTTTCCGGTTCTACCCATACCACACTGCACTTCGTCACAAATCATAATTATGTCTTTTTCTGTACATAACTCTCTTATGCCTTCAATAAATTCTTTTGTTGCAGGATAAATTCCACCTTCACCCTGTAGTGGTTCCAAAATAATTGCACAGGTTTTATCATTTACTAATTCTTTTACACTGTCTAAATTATTATATTCTGCAAATTTAATGCCACCAATCATAGGCCCAAAAGGTTTCTGATAATGTTCATTTCCTGTAAGTGCCAATGAACCCATTGTTCTACCATGGAAAGAATGATTCATTGCAATCACTTCATGATTTGCATGACCGTCTCTGTCATAAGCATATCGTTTTGCCATTTTTAAAGCACCTTCAATAGCTTCTGCACCACTGTTTGTAAAGAACACTTTTTCAAGCCCTGCTGCCTTAACAATTTTTTCAGCAGCTTCTATAGATGGTATATTGTAAAATAAATTAGATGTATGAGTTATTTTGTCAATCTGATTCTTTAAGGCTTCTTTGTAAACTTCATTGCCATAGCCTAAACTACATACGCCAATTCCTGATGCAAAATCTAAATATTTCTTTCCATTTACATTATAAATATAAGCCCCTTCTGCTTTATCAATAACTACTTTAAATCTATTATAAGTATGTACAAAATATTGTTCTGCCTTGTCCATATACTCTGTATCTTTCATATTTTCACCCAAAACCTTTCTTTTAATCTAAATTATTTATTAAAGAATTTTGTCTGTTCATCGCCTAAAATTGCTGTTCCAACACCCTTGTTTGTAAAGATTTCCAAAAGAATACTATGAGGGATTCTTCCGTCAAGGATATGAACTCTTGAGACACCATTTTTTATTGCATCCATACAGTTTCTAATCTTTGGTAACATACCACCTACGATTATACCGTCTTCAATTAACTTTTCTGCTTCTGAAACTGTCATTTCAGAAATTACCGTACTGCTGTCATCTTTATCCATATAAACACCTTCAGTGTCTGTTAAAAACGCAAGTTTTTCAGCCTTTACTGCCTCTGCAATAGCACTTGCAGCATCATCAGCGTTAATGTTATAGCCATGGAAATCTTCATCTAAACCAATAGGACATACAATTGGTAAGAAATCATCTTCAAGTAATTCAAGAAGTATATCTTCATTAACGTGTGTAACTTCACCTACATATCCAATATCTTCGCCCTCTGATAATTTTTTCTTTACAGTGAGAAGTCTACCGTCTTTACCACTAATACCAATGGCACGAACGCCTAACTGTTCTACTATCTGAACTAATTTCTTATTTACACTGTTAAGAACCATTTCAGCAGCTTCTAATGTGTCCTCATCTGTTACTCTAAGTCCGTTAATAAACTTAGTGTCCATTCCAAGTCTGTCAATATGACGGCTGATTGCCTTACCGCCTCCATGAACAATAATAGGTTTAAAACCTACTAATTTAAGAAGTGTAATATCCTGAATAACACTCTTCATAAAGTTTTCATCAAACATTGCACTACCGCCATATTTTACAACAATAATTTTTCTGTTAAATCTTTGAATATAAGGTAATGCTTCAATAAGAACATCTCCTTTTTCAATCCATTTATCCATATCAAGTTGCTGCTGTCCCTTCATTATCATAGCTTCTCTCTCCTTTTCTTTACCTAATCTGCATATTTATTATCAGTCCTGTTGTGGCTCAATGTCTTTTTTCAATATTGTATAAGCACAAGTTGATAAAACATTTTGACACTATAATTATATTTATTATTTTTAACTTCTGTAGTCAGCGTTAATGCTTACATATTCATGTGTTAAATCACAGCCCCAGGCTGTAGCTTCTGCCTCTCCCATTTTCATGTCACATATAGCTGTAACATAGTTTTCTGACAAAATTTCTGTAGCTTTTTCTTCGCTGTAATCTGTTGCCATTCCATTTTCAACTATCTTTAACTTACCTGCTTTACTTTCAAAATAAATATCTACTGTGTCAGGATTAATTTTTGCACTTGAATAACCAAGAGCACATAAAATTCTTCCCCAGTTAGCATCATGTCCGTAAATAGCAGCCTTTGTTAAACTTGATGTAATAACTGATTTTGCAAGTGTAACTGCCTGTTCTTTAGAACTTCCGTTAACGATTTTCACTTCAAATAAAGCTGTTGCCCCTTCGCCATCACCAGCAATTTTCTTTGACAAAAATACATTAACATTATGTAATGCTTCTACAAATTTATAGTAATCGTCATTTTTTTCTGTAATTTTGTCATTACCTGATAAACCGTTTGCTAACAATAAAACAGTGTCGTTTGTTGAAGTATCTCCATCAACAGAAATCATGTTAAATGTATCCTTAATGTCTTCTTTCAAAGCCTCTGTTAAAAGTTCCTTTGAAATATTAATATCTGTAGTAATAAAACCTAACATTGTACACATATTAGGATGAATCATTCCTGAACCTTTGCACATGCCACCAATAGTACATTTCTTACCACCGATTTCTACTTCGTAGGCAATTTCCTTTGGAACTGTATCTGTTGTCATAATGGCTAATGCTGCATTATGACCTCCGTCAACTGTGTCATTTAATTCAGGCACAAGCATTTCAATGCCTTTTGTGATTTTCTCCATAGGAAGCTGGGCACCAATTACACCTGTTGACGCAACTAATACTTCATCTTTACCTACATTTAAAGCTGTAGCTGTAGCTTCTGCCATGTCTTCGCAATATTTCATTCCCTCAGCCCCTGTGCATGCATTTGCCACTCCGCTGTTGCAAACTACGGCATGTACAAAATCACTGTTTTCTACTATATTATTGTCCCATTTTACAGGGGCAGCTTTAACCTGATTTGTTGTAAAAGTACCTGCTGCAACGCATGGTTCTTTACTATAAATCATAGCCATGTCTTTCTTTTCTGTATTACCTTCTTTAATGCCGACTCTAAGACCATATGCACTAAAGCCTTTTGCAGCTGTAACGCCGCCATCTATTACTTTCATTGTTTTCCTCCTAAAAATTTTCAACTTCAATTCCTTCTACAACAAGATGTTATCCATCTGAAAGGGAACTTAATAACATTATCGAAAGCCCGCTCCCGCTGCGTCCGCCTCGTAGCGGTTCTATCAAGCCGACTTTGCTGCCTTGATGAACCGACGGGCTACCAGCGCTTTCTTTTTAATGTTATTAAGTTTCCTTTCAGTTGTTTGCAAGCGAGCTTGCAACACCTTTTTTCTTATGCCTGGTAGAATTATGTTCTATGGGAACATTGGTACTTGTTGTAAGCCTTCGCTTTCCGGTAATCCAAATAGTATGTTCATGTTTTGAACTGCCTGACCGGCTGCTCCTTTGATTAAGTTATCAAGAGCTCCCATCATTACAATTCTGTTTGTTCTTTCATCAATCTTGAAGCCTACATCAACGAAGTTACTGCCTTCAACCCAACGTGTTTCAGGTGTTTCGTCTTTATTTAATACTCTGATGAAGAATTCGTCTCCGTAGTATTTGTCGTAGGCTGCCTTTACTTCTTCATAAGAAACAGGCTTCTTTAAATTAGCATATGCAGTTACTAATATTCCTCTTTGCATTGGTACTAAATGTGGAGTAAAGTTAATCATTACTTCCTCACCTGCTGCATAGCTTAACTGTTCTTCAATTTCAGGTGTGTGTCTGTGTGTTGTTACACCGTATGCTTTGATGTTTTCATTTACTTCGCAGAATAAGTTTGGAACTTTTGCTCCACGGCCTGCTCCTGAAGTTCCTGACTTTGCATCAACAATAATTGACTTAGGATCAATTAAGCCTTCTTTTACCATTGGGTAAATTGAAAGGATACTGCATGTTGTATAGCAACCCGGATTTGCAATAATTCTTGCACCTTTTACTTTGTCTCTATTAATTTCGCAAAGTCCATATACAGCTTCTTCTATAAACTGTGGGCTTTGGTGTTTGATGCCATACCATTTTTCGTAAGTTGCAACATCTTTAATTCTAAAGTCTGCACTTAAATCTATAATTTTTACCTTATTTAATATTTCTTCATTAACTAATGAACCACATAAGCCCTGTGGTGTTGCTGTAAAAATAACATCTACAGCTTCTGCTAATTCTTCCATATTATCTTCTAAACATTTTGCATCAACAATCTGAAACATATTTCTAAATACTGATGCGTAATCCTGATCAACATAACTTCTTGAGCCAAACCATACAACTTCAGCTTCTTTATGCTGCATAATTAATCTTACAATTTCTACTCCTGCATATCCTGTAGCGCCAATAATTCCAACCTTGATCATAATTTCCTCCTATATATAAGCAGTCAAATCTATTAATCTAACCTATTATAATAATGAAATATAATATTGAACCTATTCATTTTATAATAATGAAGCTCTTCATTTCATTATGTGTTAATAGTGTTTTTCAGCCATAAAATATGGTATTTATGGACCTGTTTAATTTTATAATCATATTACATAAAATACAAGGGATTTTACTGCAATGTAGAAATTATACACCTATTATGTATAATATGCAAGTTTTCTTTAAGTTTTATGCATAATTATACATAAATTTATATTTTTTCTTGCATTTTATGCATTATTGATGTATAGTAACTCGTGGAAAGAATATATATTATATGGAGGATTAATATTATGGCAAAGGAAAAAGTTATTTTAGCTTATTCAGGTGGTCTTGATACAACTGCTATCATCCCTTGGCTAAAAGAAAATTATAATTATGATGTTGTTTGCTGTTGCATCAACTGTGGACAGGGCGAAGAATTAGATGGTCTTGAAGAAAGAGCTAAATATTCAGGTGCTGCAAAATTATACATTGAAGACATTACAGATGAGTTTTGTGATGACTACATTGTACCTTGTGTACAGGCAGATGCAGTTTATGAAAATAAATATTTACTTGGTACTGCTATGGCTAGACCTGGTATTGCTAAGAAATTAGTTGAAATTGCAAGAAAAGAAGATGCTGTTGCAATTTGTCATGGTGCTACAGGAAAAGGTAATGACCAGATTCGTTTCGAACTTGGAATTAAGGCTCTTGCTCCTGACATTAAGATTATCGCTCCTTGGAGAGATGACAAATGGAACATGGATTCAAGAGAAGCTGAAATTGAATATTGTAAGGCTCATGGAATTGATCTTCCATTTGGTACAGACCAGAGCTACAGCCGTGACAGAAACTTATGGCACATTAGTCATGAAGGATTAGAATTAGAAAATCCTGCAAACGAACCAAACTATGAACATCTTTTAATGTTAGGTGTTTCTCCAGAAAAGGCTCCTGACGAAGGTGAATATGTAACAATGACATTTGAAAAGGGTGTTCCAACATCTGTTAATGGTAAAAAAATGAAAGTATCTGACATTGTTCGTGAATTAAACAGACTTGGTGGAAAACATGGTATTGGTATTATTGATATTGTTGAAAACCGTGTTGTTGGTATGAAGTCTCGTGGTGTTTATGAAACTCCAGGTGGAACAATTCTTATGGAAGCTCACAGACAGCTTGAAGAATTAGTTCTTGATCGTGCCACAATGGAAACAAAGAAAGATATGGGCAACAAATTAGCTCAGATTGTTTACGAGGGTAAATGGTTTACACCACTTCGTGAAGCTATACAGGCATTTGTTGAATCAACACAGGAATACGTTACAGGTGAAGTTAAATTCAAACTTTACAAAGGAAACATCATCAAAGCCGGAACTACTTCTCCATATTCATTATACAGTGAAAGCCTTGCATCATTTACAACAGGTGATTTATATGACCACCATGATGCTGAAGGATTCATCACATTATTTGGCTTACCACTAAAGGTTAGAGCTATGATGAAGAAAGAAAACGGACTTCAGAAATAATTGAATTTTATTTGATTAAAATATTTAACATAATAAATGGTCTCCTATGAAATTTCATAAGAGACCATTTATTATATTTATTCATTTTCTTCAGCAGTTTGATCTTCCTTTATAAATTTCTCGAAAGCCACTACTAATTTTTCTGATATTTCTTCATTATTTAAAATATCATCTATTGATATCCAATGCTTATTTGCCAATTGTTCTTTAATTTTATTTTTATCTTTATTTTCAAAATACTCAATAGGATCAAACCAATTACGTGAATTAAAAATCAACGCAGTTCTATCAGCATTTGTTTGACATCTTCCCTTAATATCTTTAAGTATAACATTTGGAGATGTTGTTTTGCTATTATTTGTAACATATCCTTTTGTAAACGATATTCTTCCAATTTGTGAATGACAATTACCACTTTTATAATCAATTTCACTCTTGAACAAATTAATTATGTACTCTTTTCCATTGTAATTGGTCTGTATCCACATATACATTCTTCTGTCATTATCGCTCCTTGAGTTCAAGCCACATCCTCTCCCCCCTTTCTTTTCTACACTCATGTACCTTGAATTGTAACCTTTTAGTTTATCAACTATTTTTTTTCGGGCTTCGTTTAATAAATCTATTTGCTTATCTAATACCTCCATATAACTGTTTTCTTTAGTGTTCATTTGCACTCCTCCTTATTAATATTATATCCATAATATTAAACAAAATTTAAGATAAAGAATCTCTTAATTTCTGAGATTCATAAGTAGCTACATAATCAGCGAATAAATTTCCCCAAACATCTTCTTTTTCCATAGAACTATCTTTTCCATGACCTCTAACATGTTTAAATTTAACTTCTATATTTCTTTCATTTAATTCTTTTATATAATCAGAAATTTTATCAGCTGTTACATAATTGATACTTTCAGATAGATTAAAACTTAGAGGATCTTTTAAATAACCATTAATAATCTGAATAGATGTTAAACTATCAGTTACTATTTCAACTTCTATTTCGTTATCTAAAATTTTAACTCTTTTATTTGTTAAATATTTTAACTCTTTTATTTGTTAAATATTTTAATAGATCTCTAATGGCAAAAATTTCAGCATTAATATTGGAACCACCAATTTGTGAACTAGAAGCAAGAACTCCTAATTCACAAACAGCACTCCATCCTATAATGAAATCTTCTTTACCATTGATCCTTGATCCATCAGTATAAAATTTCATATAGTTCTCCTTATTTATAAATCTTTTCAATACGACCTTCTTCAACTATAACCCCATTTTTGTCAGCCATACAAATGTATCCAGTATTTCTTTTATATGATATAATCCATTTTACTACAGGAACATAATTATATTCTTTAACTCCATATAATGATCTATCACCCCAAGTGCAACTCCAATCTCTTGATTTTCCCCAACGTTTTGATACATATTTTGGAGCATAAAATTTACATTTCTGACCATCCCATTCAAATTTTTCTTTAAATCTGCCTTTTTCAATTTTTGTTGATTTACCAACAACTGTCATCTGATCTCTTGATGTCCAAGAAGAATATTTTTTACTATTACCATTCTTTACATAACTTCTTACTTGAACAAAATAATTACCACTTTTAAGTTTCTTTGATGTAAATTTATTACTTTTTTGAGTTTTTGTTTTCCATCCTTTTTTAGATGCTGATTTACCCCATTTAAGAGTTGATTTTTTGTATCTAAATTCATATCCATCACATTTAACTTTTTTGCAAGTAACTTTAATTTTCTTATTTTTAACTTTAACTTTTGATAATTTAGGACTTATAGCCTTAATTTTAAATGTAATAGTTTTTGATCCATAATATGGAGTTTTTCCTTTAATTGTTATACTTGCTTTACCAGGTTTAATGTTATTTTTATAAGTTACTGTATAATATTTAGGATCAAGTTTAGTTTCTGCTTTTGTTCCATTTAAATTTTCTGAATAAACCTGTATTGAAGGCTTAATTTCTTTTCCTATATAATTATAGTTATTTTTTAATCCAGAAATTCTACAATTATAATTAAAATCTTTTAATTCTGATTTGTGTTCTGTAGTTGGTTCTTCAGTTGGATTTTCTTTTTCATACTGATTTTTTGATATTTCTTTTATTTCTAATGTTAATGAAGGACTATATCCATCTGTATTTTTATTTGTTAATGTTATTTTATAATTTGTAAAATCATCTTTTTTAGCATTTTTAATTATTAAATTTTTATTATTTGAATAATATTCCCAACTTTTTTTATTTTTATTATATTTTTCCCATAATATTGTATAATTAGATAAATCAGGATTTTTGATTAATTCCATATTTTCATCTAAAAATATCATTTTAACTTCTAGATTTCCACCTAGATAAATGTTACTATTATCATAAGTCCCTATTTCATAAATATTTTTTAACTCTGTTGCTTTTACTTCTTTATAGTCACCAAAACTAATACCACAAATAGCAATTATCATTGCCAATACAAAACTTAAAATTCTCTTCATAATATTTTTCCTCTCTTTCTTTTAATAAAAATTAGTTAGTTTATTTATTTAAAACCTTTGTTTGTAAACAACACATGTCTTTTATTGTTTTACTGTTGTCAAACAAAAGTAATATTTTATAAGTATTTCTTTTATGAGTTGGAACAAATATAGACTATAATTAGCTTTTCAACTTTTTAATTATTCTATGAATATGTCTCAACAAATTAAAATTATATCACATACATTTTTGTAATAAAATACAGAAACTTCTTTTTATATGCAAAATAAGGCTGTCAAAATAATGTTTTAATTTTTTCTAAAAAAATTTCTATCAAAAACATTTTCTGACAGCCTTATACTATATAGCTATAACTATTATATTTCATAAATGTTCCATTTTAGCAAAACAACATTTAGCACAATATTTTTTGTAAACATTTCTATTCCATCACCAATGCCTGACAGCTTTTTATTACAAGCTGTTTTCCTAGTATCTCATATTCTTTCATATTATTAAGTAATACTTTCCATTTTTCCTTTTCCATATTTAGTGTTATTTCCTCTTTGCCAAAATTAGCAATTACTAATATTACCTTATCTTTAAGAATTCGTTTGTAGGCAAACACATAATCTTTGTCTGTAAAAACAGGTACTGTTTTACCATACACAAACAAATCTGAATATTCAGAATGTTTTCTTAGAGCAATCAATTTTTTATAATAACTCAGAACAGAATTTTCATCTTCTAACTGAGCAGCTACATTGCAATGTTTATACAGCGGATTAACTTTAAGCCATGGTGTACCTGTTGTAAATCCTGCATTTTTTTCATCTGACCACTGCATAGGAGTTCTTCCATTATCCCTACTGTGTTTGTAACAAATATCCATTGCCTCTTCTTTTGTTTTGCCTGCTTCAATTGCCAAATTATATTCATTTATTGTGTTAATATCATCATATTCAGATATGTCTTCAAATCTTGTATTAGTCATGCCTATTTCCTGTCCCTGATATATGAAAGGAATTCCACGTAACAAAACAATAATTGTCCCAAGCATTTTGGTGCCTTGGGCATTTCTTGCATGTTCAGGAAGATATCTGCTTGCCCCTCTTGGCTCGTCATGGTTTTCAATTATGTTTGACAAAAAGCCAACATTTTCACTTTCTTTTTGAGCATTAAAAATAGCATTTCTATATTGTTTAAATGTAAAATCAGGTGCATCATACCAGCCATGTTCACCAAAAGACAAACACTGAGCTGAAAAATCAAACATAGATGAGAAGTGACCGTTTTCTCCGATAAATTCTCCCAGTTCATCTTTTTTCATGTTAAACACTTCACCTACTGTAAACGCATCATGTTTTTCAAAAGTATTTTTCTTTAAATTTTCAAGCATGCTACCAATGCCTGTTGCGTGCTCTGCCACCTTGCCGGCATGTACCAGTCCGTCTTCACCGTCAGGCTCAAGATTTTCAAAATTCAAATCTTTTGCAATGTTAATAATGGCATCAATTCTAAAGCCTGAAACACCCTTATCAAGCCACCAGTTTATCATTTTATAAAGTTCATCTAAAACTTCTTTGTTGTACCAGTTTAAGTCCGGCTGTTCTTTTGCAAACATATGTAAATAATATAAATCCGTACCTTCAACCTTTTCCCAGGCACTTCCACCAAAGTATGAGCGATAGTTGCTTGGCGGATTACCGTCTTTTCCTTTTCTAAAATAAAAATAATCTCCATATTTTCCTGCTGGATTCTCTAATGCCTTCTTAAACCATTCATGTTTATCTGAACAATGATTAATAACCAAGTCCATAACAATGTGCATATCCCTGCTTTTTGCTTCTTCAAGCAATGTGTCAAAATCTTCCATTGTGCCAAACTTTTCATCTATTCTGTAATAATCCGAAATATCATAGCCCTGATCTACAAAAGGAGACTGATATATTGGAGAAATCCATATAATATCAATGCCTAATTCCTTTAAATAATCCAGCTTGTCAATTATGCCTTTAATATCACCAATTCCATCACCATTTGTGTCATTAAAACTCTTAGGATAAATCTGATATGCAACTTTGTTGTGCCACCACTTTCTTTCCATTATATTAACCTCCGTACATTTATAATTTTAATTTGTATAGTAATATTATTTCTTCCTTGGAAACGTTTCCATAATTACTATATATTATAAAATATTTTTAAAACTGGGTCAATTATATTATTTTTATATCCATACATTTTGCATTTTTGTCTATTATCTTTGTTTTTATTTACACTAATGGCAATTTATAGTAAAATATATAGGATTATGGACTAATTTACCCTAGCCCATAAAAGTCTAAAAATATAAACAAATTAAACTATTGAAAACCATTTATAATTTAAAAGGACAACAGACAAATGAAAGAAACTATAATTAGGTTAAGGGAATTTTTGTTGGCACATGTTAGTAACAAAAAATTACAGTCTTTAATTATAGGCTTGTTAAGCTACGAAATGGTATACTATATTTTTTTTGGTGCTGGTACTTTCATTATTGATATAGGTATTTTTTCATTAATAACTTCCTATGGATGTACTGCACTGATTTCAAATATAATCTCTACCATTTGTGCCATTGTTTTTGCTTATACTACTAACAAACTCTGGGTTTTTAAAAGTAAAACTCACGGATTTACTGAAGTATTTGCAGAATTTATGCGATTTGCTTATGTTAGATTTGCTACTTTAATTATGACTGAAATTATTCTGCTGATTAACGAAAAGCTAATTAACGGTAACAAATATTTAGCAAAACTAATCGCAATGATTATTACGATAATATTAAATTATGTGTTTAGTATATTATTTATTTTTAACAACAGAAAGGGGACTCATAATGAAATCCAAAAAACAGCATAATTTTTCATTAAAAACATGGTTTGACAACAACCGATTATACTTACTGGCATTTCTTATTCCGGTAGTATCAATGCTTGTCGTTTACGCAGTGAAGGGAGTTTTCCCATTTGGTGATGAAATGTACTTACGAAGCGACTGCTATCATCAGTACACACCTTATTTGGAAATACTTCAAAAGAAACTTCAAAGTGGTGGCAGCCTATTCTACACATGGGAAATTGGTGCCGGTATGAACTTTGTGGCAATTGCAGCCTACTATTTATCCAGCCCATTTAACTTACTTACAATTCTCTGGCCTACAAACATGGCTGATTTTGTAAACTTTTCAATTATTTTGAAAATGGGACTTGCAGGCTTTGCTACAACTTATTATCTTTCAAAAAGATTTAAGTCAAAAAACATTAACACTGTAATCTTTGGTATGTTTTACGCATTGTCAGCATATTTTGCAGCATTTAGCTGGAATATTATGTGGCTTGACTGTATGTGGATTCTTCCATTTATTATATTAGGTCTTGAAAGATTAGTAACACAAAAAAGATACAAGATGTACTGTTTAGCTCTCGCCTTTGGTATTTTTTCTAACTACTACATTGGTATTATGCTTTGTCTTTACAGTGTAATATATTTTGTATATCTTCTTTGTGTATCTGATTTTGACAGTGAAATCGGTGCTTTAAAAGCAAGACTTTTAGCTTTTAAGGATTTTGCAATATATTCAGTTTTAGGTGGTGGGCTTGCTGCTTGCATTATTCTTCCTGAGTATTTTAACATGCTTATTACTAAGTCAGCAGACACATCATTCCCTGAAGCTTTGGAAGAATATTTTTCAATGATGTATATGCTATTTAGATCACTTATTTGTGTTCCAATAGCTGATTTGAAATACCCACATGATCCTAACATCTATTGTGGTGTTGCAATGTTTATTTTAATACCACTATTTTGGTTATGCAAAAAAATTAGTAAAAAAGAACGTATCGGAAAAACAGTTATTGCTGTTATTATGTTATTAAGTTTTAGTTTCAATATTCCAAACTATATTTGGCATGGTTTACATTTTCCAAATAGTTTACCTTGTAGAGAATCATTCTTATATATTTTCTTAATTGTAACTATGGGATATGAAGCATTTACTCATATTAGGGAATTTAAGCCGGCACACATTATCGGTTCGGCAGGAGTATCTGTTGGTTTAATTTTACTTTTTGAAGAAATTTTCAAAAGTTCAGAATTATTTACAGATTTAGATATTAGTACAAACATGACACAAATTGCTTACTTAAGCATTTTGTTTATTGGTGCATACCTTGTAATCTTCTTCTGTTTCAGAAAATATCGTGACATGAAAGCGTTTTTCACATATTTACTTATTCTACTTGTATTCTGTGAATTGACTCTTAACATGACTGTTACAAGTATTCCAAGTACTTCTTCTAGAAGCGGCTACTATGAAGCAACAGAAGCTTATGATAAACTTAACGAAGTAGCCAAAAGCGATGCAAAGAAAGATAATTACAACTTCTTTAGAACAGAAGGCGAATACCATGCAACAAGAAATGATGGTGCAAGATTTGGGTACAACAGTATTTCAACATTCTCTTCTGTAGCATCAGCAGCTATGCAGGATTATTATGATGAGATTGGATTACAGACATCATTTAACGCATATTCATATTATGGTCATACTCCTCTTACTGCTGCTTTATCTGCAGTGAAATATGAATATACAACAGGAAATCCTACTTTGCCAAATTATATGACTTTACTAAGTCAGCAGTCATATAAAACTGTTAACGGACAGAGTTCACTTAAATTATACAAATATAATCAGACTCTTCCACTTGGATTTATGATGAATCTAAATACAGAAGCTAGTTGGAAAAAGAATACAGGCAATCCATTTGCTACACAGAATAATTTCATTAAGTCTGCTGTAAATGATGGTAAGAATATTTTCCACCAGCTTACATCATCTGAAGTCGGTAAATTTAGTGCTGAATACAGTTTAGAAAAAGGCGACAAATTTACTCCTTCAATAGACGAGAAAACAATGGATGTTTACTTCTTCTGTGTAACTTCATCAGAAACATTAACTGCTACAGTTACAGACGGTAGCATTATGGAAAACCAGAACGGTACACAGACATCTACTACAACAAAGACATTTTCTTCTACAAACCAGAATTATATCTGTCATTTAGGAAATGTAACACCTGGCTCAAAAATCACAATTACAGCCAGCGATAATCAGGCAATTAGTAGTTGTTATGCATACGCATTTGATAACGATGCCTGGTCATATGATTACCAATTATTAAATGCAAATCCATACACTGTATCAGAATACAGTGATACAAAAATTACAGGTACAGTAACTTCAGAAGAACAGGGTATTATGTATACTTCTATTCCTTACGACAAAGGTTGGAGCGTATATGTAGATGGCATTGAAAGTGCCATTACCCCTATTTGTGATGGTGCTCAAATCGGTGTTTTAGTTGATTCAGGTACACATGAGGTAACATTTAAGTATAAACCACAGGGTCTTGGAAGTGGTATTTTAATCAGTATGCTTTCACTTCTTGTATTCCTTGGCTTAACTTTCAAAGATAAGATTTTAGCTAAGTTTTCAAAGGGTACTGTAAAGAAAGTTCAGGTAGCTAAACCTGTTGAAATTAGCGATGAAAGTGATAATAAATAGATGAAAGTGATGATGAATAATTATCGTTATCAATAATATCTATAGAAAACCAAAAAGAAGTTTTGCTTAACAAATTTAATTGTTAAACAAAACTTCTTTTTTATAAATTTTAATAAATCAAACTTGCAATAAATTCCATCTTAAATTTATTAATCAATGGTATATCAACTGCCCTCATTTTACGGTTCCATTTTATTTGCTATTTTTATCATTATAAGACCTACGGTACCAATTGCTAACAAATACTGCAAACCAAATCTTTCTTGTATTTTGTTCTTTTATAGCTTAATATTATACGACTAAATATCTCCATACAAACTAAAGAAGTTTGATGATTTTAAATCTTTTATATCTTCAGGGACAATATCTTCCCATTCTGACGTATTAAAATCATAACTGCTGTCCTTTAGGAAACTGTTATATTCTTTCTGGAATAGTGCCTTTTTTTGCTTCTTGATGATATTTTCCTTGTTCTTAGCTGTCTCATCTTTCATATAATTATCAACGCAGTAAATCAGGTAATAATCATTTCCGTCATTAATAATTTCACTGGTCTGATTTTTATTAACGTTAAAGGCTTCTTTTTCCAATGTTGTTGTAGCTTCATTTTTCTTTATAACTTTTGTAGCTGAGTCATCTTCGCTTATCTGCTTTGCTTCCTTTTCGAAATTCGTAGTTCCTTTTTTTACCTTTTTAGCAATGGAACGTAACTTCTTTTGGATTGTATCAGGGGCTGTATTATCTGATGACATACGAATGTACTGTATTTTTATTACTCTTGCATCTTCTTCACTTACAGTCTCATCTACCTTCTCGGTAACTCTGTTGTAAACCTTGTCCGCCAAATAATAATTTCTGTACAATACTGTTGCTGTATCCAAATCCGCGTCTGTGTATTCCAGTTCACTTTGACTTAATGAATTATAAAACTTGTCTGCCACATCATTAATTGAACGCATGTCATCTTTATCTATTTTGATACCCTCTGTGTCTGCCATGGCTGCAATTGTATACTTAACAGTCATGTCTTCTTTAACTTTTTCCATAACGAAATCTTTTAACGTTGTGTCCTTGTCCACTTTTGCATTCCAGTCAACTTTTCCGCCAAAGTCCTTTTTATATTTATTCACATAGTTCATAAAAATCAATTTGTATTCACTTTTAGAACATGTTAAGTCATCTATTTTAAAAATTTCATCACTGCTTAATCCAAAGATTTTTCCTAATATGAATGTGTCACTTTTTATGCCGCAACCTGTTAAAAATGATGCGGTTAATGTAACTGCAATTCCTGTAGCTGCAATTCTTTTCAATTTTGAAAAATTCATTTTTTCTTCCTTCCTGCCAGTCTCTATTTATGTTTTACATTCTCATAATATCTTCCAAAATAGTATCAACACTTTCCGTAATATGTTTTGCCGCATGTCTTACCTGAGAATCTGCCCATTGCATTGCATAGCTGTAAAAACAATGTTCAAACATATCTATATCAGTAAAACCTGTTCCAAACACAACTGTGTCTTCTTCTGATATTTCATAAAAATGCTGAATTAAGGCTATTGCCATACCTTTAGTTACATATTGTCCTGTTATAAACATTTCATTAGGAGATGAAATTGATACATTGGCTTTTGCAGACCATCTTTTGTAAATCTTCTCAAAGCTCTTCTCATCAAATCCATCTTTGGAACATAATGTAATCTTTGTAACATCCCCATTTAATTCTTTTAAGTCATCAATATGTTCAGGCTCAATTCCTTTATTATTTAAGTATTTGAGAAACTCGTAATCATGAGTTTTTATAGCTGTATCTTTCTCATTTGAAAAAACCAAACGAATATCATTATTATATTCATCTTTTTCCATTTCAATAAGTACATCTAAACAAACAAGGCGGTCAATTGTTGTCTTGCTTATTACTTTTTCTCCCTGAAAAATCACGCCACCATCATTACAAATGTAAATAATATCATCCTGTATTTTTCCAAATAATGGTTTAACAAGATTGTAATTTAATCCTGTTGCTACAGCAAATTTAAAATCATTTTCTAACAGTGTAGCGATTAAGTCAATTGTTTCTTCTGAAATTGTTTTATTATTTTCATCTATTAATGTGCCTTCTAAACCACACACAATAAAATTAATCATTTTGCCTCCTAGTTATTTTTAATTTATAATTTTCCTTTTTGTTGATTTTTTTCCATAAATATTCTTATTTCCAACTGTTCTATATGCAGCAACCTTATAAAAATATGTCTTTTTGCCCTGAACATTTTTATCAACGCAATTTACATTGTTAGCGGATGTAACTGCTATTCTTGTAAATGGTCCCTTTGCTGCTGTCGACCTGTAAATAACATAACCACTTGCACCAGCTACCTTTTTCCATGTAACTTTCAAAGTTTTGCCCTGCTTAGTAACAGTTGGCTTTTTTACCTTTGAAGGTATTGGTTTTATGGTTACTGCTTTTGATTTTGCACTTTTGTGTTTCTTGCCTGATACAGTTCTATAGGCTTTTACCTTGTAGCTATATACTGTACCTGATACAAGATTTGTGTCCACATAACTGTTAACATTTCCCTTAGGCTTTGCTATTATAACATACTTTCCTGCTGCGTTTTTTCTATATAAATAATATCCATTGATATTATTCTGAGCATTCCATTTAACAGTAACAGAATTGTAATTCTTTGAGCTACCTGAAACTACAGGCTTTGAAGGTTTATAGGATTGTCCAACAGTTATTGTCATAGCACTCATATTGCCTGCTGCCGTATAAGCTCTAACTGTTGTTGTGCCTTTCTTTAATGCTGTAGCATAACCTGATTGGTCAACCTTTACAACTGCCGGATTGTCACTCATATAATAAACACTCTGACCTTTTGTAACTGACACCGGTAACTTGTATTTAGCACCTTTTGAAATTGACTTTTCACTGTGAACATTCAAATAAGATGCTGCAATATAGCCTGTGTAAGTCTTGTGGTTTTTCACACATTTTACTTTATACCAGTATGGGTTACTTAACCAAGATGAGCCAAACAGATTACTTGTTCTTACACCTTCTAATATTGTAACATTTGTATTCTTACTTAAAGTTGTTAATGTATTTGTATTAGTGCCTGCACCCTGTCTTAAATTAACTGTTGAGATAACCGTCCCCTGTTTTGAACTGCTACCTATTGTTACCTTGGCACTTGTAGATGGCATATTTTTGTAAACAGGAATTACAAAAGTTAAAGCAAGTTTTGTGACACCCATCTCATTATAAGCATCACTTCCAAGTGCTGCTTCTGAAGCTGCTCCGTAAATATTAGTCATGTACTGGTGCTGGTATAAACCGTATGTAGAGTTTTTATTTACATTAAATCTTTGGAAGTATGTAGTGTACTGACCAGCATTAATGTATTTTTCTCCTATATATTCTGCTCCACCTATAATAGATTTTCCCGGTGCATTCCACTTTCTATTATATGTATTACCAGAGCTTGCCCATGCCAGTCCGTTAGCTATTGGATTAGAACTTGTGTAAGCCCCAATGTTATAGAAATTATAAATTCCCTTGTACTTAGAAGAATACTCTCCATTAACACTACCACTTGCTCCCATACCTGCATATTTTGAATTCTTCTTTGAACCAACTTCCTGAAGTATTTTTGAGGCAATATAATAAGCACTTACCTTACTTTCTTTTGCAGCTTCTATAATTTTTGATGAATATTTAACATCTGTTGACTTGTATTTGCCAGCAGTTGTTAAATAACCAATGTTTGTTTTGTACATAAAAGAGCCTTCTAAAACTGCCTCCACTCCACTTGCAGTCTGTGTTGAATCGTATGCTAATTTTTCAAACTGATAAATATGCGTATCATTTAAAAAGTTTCTCGGATCCATAAAATACTGGACGGCTACCTTTGAGGCTGTTACCCAACTACTACCGTCTTTTGCTATATAAGCTCCTGTAGAAGCATTATAATCTCCGGGTTCTGTAGACTTTAAATACTTGCTGTAACTTTTTTCAATTAAGCTTCTGTCATCTTTTAATTCATTTTCCACTGCAGTATTAAAATTAATACCTGTATTATAAGGAACAAATTTCCACTTAGGATATTTTTTGTGAAGCTTCCTTAAATATGGTTTATAACTGCCAGGAAAACCTTTAATACTTGTCTCAAACGAATCTGCTGCCATTACTTCTCTGCTGTCAAAAGATATTCCAAAAAACAAGTTTACAATCATGGTTACTATAACAATTATTATAATTGTGTTTTTTACTGTTTTTTTGCGTGCTCTCATATATTTCATCCTTTTTTGCATAACAACAAGTTACAAGTTCTTCAAAGTCTCATTATCTGCGAACTTTTACACCTTTAGTACCGCGCTTTCCAATTTTGAGTTTTCTAAGTTCTACCTGTTTTCCTTTATATTCAACAACTTCATTATCACCAATATCCAAAAGATATACGTGTGTAACAAAGTCTTCTGCATTAAGTTTAATACCCTTAACACCAAGTGTTGCCTTCTTCAATTCAGGTACTTCCTTAATTGGGAATCTTAAGAATATACCGTCGTTTGTCTGTAAAACTAAGATTTCTCTTGTATACTGTAATTCTTTCTCCTGATGATTGTCAGTATCCATATTGGTAAATTCCATTTGCTCATAATCAAGCATTTCAAAGTCATCTGAACCACCTGATAATGCAATAGGCATTTCAGTGTCTTCCACAACTTCCTTCTCTGAAACTCTTGTAATAACTACTGATACTAACTCATCATCTTTTCCAAGCTTTGTGGCTGCTACTGTTTTTCTGTTAGTCTCAAACTCGCTACCATCAACAAGCTTTATCATTCCTTTTTTAGTTGTAAATAAAAGTTTCTTATCTTTAATCATATCAAAAGACATTAATGCAATTATGTTTTCCCCCTGACTACTGTAATTGCCTAAATTGTCAATTGGGACACCTTTTTCTCTTACTTTCTTTGTTGGAATATTCTGTACCTTAATCTGATGAACATTGCCGTTATCTGTAAAAATACAAATTGTATCTGTGTTCATACAGTTAAAGTAATATTTGTTATTGGCTGTAACACTTTCAATATTTCTATCAAATGCTGCCGGCTCTAAAAGTTTGGCATAACCGAACTTGTCCTGAACAAATACAACTTCCTGTTCAACAAATGCGTTTTCATCAAACACAGCTTCTTTTCCATCTTCAATAAGAGTTCTACGTGGTCTGTTGTATTCCTTTTTAATGGCTCTTAAATCCTTCTTGATGGCATTTGTCATGGCTCTTTTACTGTTAAGAATTTCTTCGTAGTCAGCAATCTGGTTTACAAGTTCTTCGTATTCTTTTTGAAGAGCCATAATTTCAAGACCGATTAACTTGGCAAGTCTTAAGTCCAAAATTGCCTGGGCCTGACGTTCTGTAAAACATAAATTGCCTGCTAATAAAGCTGACTCAGGATTCTTAAATTTAATGCCTTCAGTATTACCGTTTACAAGACAGTCCTTAACCTGTTTCTGGCTTTGACAACCTCTGATTATTTCAATTATTAAATCAATAATGTTAGTTGCCTTAATAAGACCTTCCTTAACTTCTTTCTGTTCTAAAGCCTTATTTAAAAGAGTTGTATATTTTCTTGTGGCAAGTTCATACTGAAAATCAACACTGTGTTTAACAATCTGTTTAAGGCCCATTACTTCCGGTCTACCCTCTGCAATGGCTAACATATTAACTCCAAATGTATCTTCAAGTTTAGTTTTCTTATAGAGCATGTTTGTTAATTTTTCAACATCTGCTCCCTTTTTCAACTCTAAAACAATCCTAATACCATCTTTATTTGATGCGTTGGAAATATCAACAATATCATTTGTTTTCTTTGTTTCAACAAGGTCAATTACGTCTGAAATAAACTTGCTTATTCCTGTACCAATCATTGTGTATGGAATTTCAGTAATAACTAATTTGTCTTTTTCTCTGCCTTTGCCTTTTTCAAATTCTAATTTTCCACGAAGCTTAATTTTACCTGTACCTGTTTCATAAATCTTAGGCAAATCAGACTTGTTGGCAACAATTCCTCCTGTGGGAAAATCCGGACCGGGAATTATCTTCATTAATTCTTCTGTTGTAATGCTGTTCTTGTCCATGTAAGCAATAACCGCATCCACAACTTCCCCTAAATTATGAGTAGGAATATTTGTTGTCATACCTACGGCAATACCTTCTGCACCATTTACCAAAAGATTTGGTACACGTACAGGAAGTACCTGTGGTTCTTTTTCTGTTTCATCAAAGTTTGGTACGAAATCTACAACATCTTTATTTAAGTCTGCCAAATAAACATCTTCTGTAAATTTCTGTAGTTTAGCTTCAGTATAACGCATTGCAGCGGCTCCGTCACCTTCAATTGAGCCAAAATTTCCATGACCGTCAACTAACGCCATTCCTTTTTTGAACTGCTGTGCCAAAACTACTAAAGTTTCATAAATTGAACTATCACCATGTGGATGATATTTACCCATTGTATCACCTACGATACGGGCTGATTTTCTATGTGGTTTATCATGAGATAAGCCTAACTGATCCATTGCATAAAGTACACGTCTTTGTACCGGCTTTAATCCGTCTCTTGCATCCGGAAGTGCTCTGGCACAAATAACGCTCATTGCATAATCAATATAACTTTTCTGCATTACCTCAGAATATTCTGTTTTTATAATTTGTTCTGCCATTAATATCTCCCTAAATATCTAAATCAGCGTCTTTTGCATGATTATAAATAAATTCTCTTCTTGGACCTACTTCACTTCCCATTAACATACTTGTTACATCAGAAGCAAGTCTTGCATCCTCTATTTCTACCTGTTTCAAAATTCTTGTTTCAGGATTAAGCGTAGTCTCCCATAACTGGTCAGGATCCATTTCACCTAAACCTTTGTAACGTTGAAGTGTAAAACCTTTGTGGGTCTTTCTGTATTTTTCCAATGCCTTGTCATCATACAAATATTCACCTTCTCCTCTTTTTGGAACAACCTTGTAAAGAGGTGGTGTTGCAATATATACGTGACCGTGATTAATTAATTCAGGCATAAATCTATAGAAAAATGTAAGTAATAATGTATCAATATGAGAACCGTCAACGTCCGCATCAGTCATAATAATAATTTTGTGGAATTTTAATTTTTCAATGTCAAAATCATTTCCATAGCCTTCTGAAAAACCACATCCGAAAGCATTTATCATTGTTTTAATTTCTGCATTTGCCAGTACCTTATCCATTGATGCTTTTTCAACATTTAATATTTTTCCTCGAATTGGCATAATTGCCTGTGTCTTTCTGTCTCTTGCTGTCTTGGCTGAGCCACCCGCAGAATCTCCCTCCACTATGAATATCTCACATTTTTCAGGTTTTCTGCTTTCGCAGTTTGCAAGTTTACCATTACTGTCAATGGAAAATTTACTTTTTGAAAGCATGTTTGTTTTTGCTTTTTCTTCTGACTTTCTGATTTTTGCAGATTTTTCAGCGCAGCTAATTACATTTTTCAAAGTCTCAATATTTTTATCAAAAAATAAAACAAGCTGTTCTCCTGCGATGCTCTTTGTTGCTTTTTCAGCGTCAGGATTGTCCAATTTTGTTTTTGTTTGCCCTTCAAATCTTGGATCAGGATGCTTACATGCCACAACAGCCACTAAACCATTTCTAACATCTGCCCCTGTAAAGTTTGAATCCTTCTCTTTTAACACACCAAGTTCTCTTGCGTACTGATTAATTGTCTGTGTTAAAACTGACTTGAAACCTGTTATGTGTGTACCGCCTTCCTGTGTGTAAATGTTATTACAGAAGCCTGAAATATTTTCTGTAAATTCATTTATATACTGAAAAGCAATCTCAAGTTCAATGCCCTCAATATCATCTTTAAAATAAATAATGTCTGTTACTTTTTCCTTGTCCTTAGTCATATCAGCTATAAAAGCCTTAATTCCGTCAGGTTCAGAAAATGTTACTGTCTCCTCTTCCCCTACTCTTTTATTTTCAAAAATAATTGTCAGATTAGGATTAAGGTATGCTGTTTCATGGAGACGGCTTTTAATTGCATCTGCCTTAAAATATGTTTTTTCAAAAATTTCTCCATCAGGGAAAAAGCTAACAGTTGTACCTGTATCATTTTTTCTGCATTTTCCAACTTCTTTTAAGTCGTAGCAAATCTTACCCTGTTCATATCTTTGATTATAAACTTTTCCGTCTCTTTTTACATTAACTTCCAGCCAAAGTGATAAAGCATTAACTACAGATGAACCTACACCATGTAGACCACCTGAAATCTTGTAGTTGCTGTCACCAAACTTACCACCTGCATGAAGTGTTGTAAAAACAACTTCCACTGCCGGCCTACCTGTTTGTTCATTTAAATCTACCGGTATGCCTCGTCCATTATCTTTAATTGTAGCCGAACCGTCTTTTTCCAAAGTTACTGTAATTTCAGAACAGTACCCTGCCAAATGTTCATCCACCGAATTGTCTACTATTTCATATATAAGATGATTAAGTCCTTTAGTACCTACGCTACCAATATACATTCCCGGTCTTTTTCTTACCGGTTCAAGTCCTTCAAGTACCGCTATACTATTTCCATCATAATTATTAGCCATAAAAAACTCCCTGTCTTAAATTTATTTATCTTTCTGCATTCTGAAAAAACCTGTTCCAAAATGCTTTCTCATTAAATAATCTTTTCCTTCCAAATGTGCAAAATCATTAAATCTTTCAATATGGAAAGTTTTCATTTTTTCATCATACATAATGTGAGTGATACTGCTATTTTCAATTTGTCTTCCGTATGTAAGCCATTTACAATAATCAGCTCCCATAATTCCTGTAAGCAAAGCTCTTAAAACTCCACCATGAGTTACAACGCATACATTTTCGTATGGTTCCTTTGTTAAATCCTTTAGTGCTTCCATTACTCTGTTAAACACCATTTCACAGTTTTCACCACCGTCAGGATATGGCAAATCTTCTTCCATTAAGACTCTCTTAGAAAGAAAATCCTGATATTTTTCTTTAATAACAGAATTCTCAAGTCCTGTCATACCGCCAAAGTTTGCTTCCTGCCATCTTTCATCTATTACTCTCTTTTTATTCAAATGAGAATTAATTATATCTGCTGTCTCTTTTGCTCTAATAAGCTGACTTGAATAAACAGCTTCTATGCCATAATCATTTTCTGCAAGTCTTTTTCCTAATAAATCAGCCTGCTCTCTACCTTCTTTTGAAAGTTCCACATCTACATTACATAATGTACTGTTTTGTCTACCATGTCTTATTAAGTAAATATTCATAATCTTACTCCTTCCAAAATTCTATTTTATGTACATAATCATTCCCGGACCTAACTTATCATTAGGTCTTGAAATAAAGCCTTCCTTCTTATAAAAGTTTTCTCTGCCTCTTGCACACATTAAATCAAGCATTATCTCTGTGTCACTTAACTTTATTTCCTTTACATAATCAATAAGCTTAGTAATAATTGCATGTCCCATGCCTTTTTTCTGATATTCAGGAACAACTATAAGGTCCTGTATATAGCAGATTACTGCCCCGTCACCTACAATTCTTCCCATGCCTACAGGCTCATTATCTTCATAAGCCACTACTGTATAAAGACTCCCCTTTATTGCTGCTTCTGCCTGAGTTTTGGTCAATTTCTTCCAGTTTACTTTTTCTCTTAACTTTAAATATGTATCTATGTCCAATTGATTAGTTTTTAAAATCATAATATCTCTTTTCCATTAAGTAAGTCTAAGCTTTCCAACGTCAGAACGCAAAAAGCCACTTTAACCAATATATTATACAATATTTATTTTCTTTCTTCAAATGATTTTCTGTTATAAAATATTATTTTCTATTATAAAATCATCTTTTATGGTAAACTTGTAGACAGGGTATGTTTATGCCTAAAATATTTTACAAGGAGATATGAAAATGAAAAAGAAACAATATAGTTTAGTCGGGCTTTTCATTGTCACATTACTATTTAATATTGCTTTTATTTTTAATGTTAATGTTTTTGCTGACACATTATCCACAAACTATCAGCCAGTTATTGACAATGTAAATAAGACTGCAGACTCAGTTGAACTACAATGGCATGTTAGTGATGATGATTACTACTACTTTAATATTTACAGAGCCACTTCTAAGGACGGCGACTATCAGTTATTGTCACAAAGCTATTTCCCTTATTATACTGATTATAATTTCAGTGCCGGCGTGCATTATTTTTATAAAATCGAGACAGTATATTTCGATGAAAATGATGATTTGCAAACAAGCGAGGCAATTTTCGTAGAAGATGTTTTTACACCTCTTGCTGTACCAACATTAAAAACAGCAACTGCCGTTAAGTCTCATGGCATAACACTTAGCTGGAACGGGACAAAGGACTCACAAGGCTACGAAGTTTACAGAAGCACCACTTCAAATGGAAGTTATTCATTAATAAAAACCGTAAAGACTACCTCTTTTGATTACTATATGGCACCTTACAGTTACACAAATAAAAAACTTACAGTTGGTAAAACCTATTACTATAAAATACGTGCTTATGTAACTTATGACAATGTAAAATATTACAGTAATTTTTCTACAGTAAAATATGCCCAGGTTCGAACTGACAGTGCAAAAATTACTACTACATATTCAAAAAAACCAAAGACCAACACTCTTTACTGGAAGAAAATTTCAGATGGTAACGGTTATGTAATTTATTATTCAACAAAATACAATGGCAAATACAAAAAGCTTGCCACCTTAAAGGGTAACAACAAATTACACTACACTCATAAAAAAGTAAAAAACGGCAAAGCCTATTATTACAAGGTTTACAGCTATAAAACAGTTTCCGGAAAAATGCTTCTAAGCGTTGAACCCGGCTATTATGAAAAATACTGTAACTACTACTCTTTTGAAAATGAACCTTATGACAGTCGTATACAAAGACTGTTTGGCAACAGTAAAACTGCCTGGTACAAAACTTCAAAAATTGCAAATAAAAATATGAAAACAGTTAGAATTAAGGTTTGGGACAGAACAACCGGTGGCAAAAAATATACAAGACATTTTTATGTTACGGTGAACAAGGGACTGGCACCTTCTGTAAAAAAAATGTTTAAAGAAATTTACAAAACAAAGGAACGTTTTCCTATTCACGACATTGGTTGCTACAACTGGCGTGGAAACGGCTCAGCCTCTGAACACTGTATCGGCACAGCCTTTGATATTAATTCAAATGAAAACTATATGATTGACAACGGTCAGATTTTAGCAGGTTCTTTTTGGAAACCTAAAAAAAGCAAATATTCAATTCCACTAAAATGCCCGCTTGTAAAAATTTTAAATAAGTATGGCTTTGAAAGAGGCTTTTGGGGCAACAGAAAAGACTACATGCATTTCTCTTATTTGGGAACTTAATTTGTTCATACACAAATGTTCATACGCAAACTATAGTTATGTAAAATCTGTAATCGTAAAAACTACAACAATATAATAATTTAAATATATTAGATTAAATATAATAATTTTAATATAATAGTTTAAATATATTAGATTTTTTAACATATTACTCAAACATGTTTTTTAATCTATAAAAGTGTTTGAGATTTTAAAACACGCAATTAACAATGAAATATTTTACAAATGTTTTTTTCATACTCCTGGTAATAATATTATTATCAGGAGTGTTTGTTTTATGAAAAAAAGATTTGAGTTAATTTACAGAATTTTATTTATAATCATATCAATTACAGGAATCGCCATTCATTTTGACATTAATGACAGGGATGTTAATGTTCACGAATTTAGTTTTTTTACATTGTGGAGCAATATTTTCTGTGCCGTATTTATGAGTGTTCTTTTAATTAAACATTTTACAAAAAAGAATACCCGCTCTACTCTTTTAATTTATTTTAAGGGCATGGCACTGTCCTGCATTACATGTACATTTTTAATTTATCATTTTTCAGAACATAAAATAATATTGCAACAAGACACTATGACACCTCTTGGCTTACCTGTGGAAAGCATCATCGCCCACTATATTGTGCCGTTTATGTTTGTTTTTGACTGGCTTATATTCCAGCCCAAGGGATTATTTAAATGGAGTTATATTTTCAGTTGGCTTGCTTTCCCATTAGTATATATTTTCGCATTTTTTACAAGATGTGCCTGTAACACACCGGAAGAATTTAGAAATGTACCTAAATACCCATACTTCTTTCTAAATTATGACTGTTTGGGTATGAGAAAGTGTTTACTCTACATTGTGGTAATTACCGTTATATTTCTGGCGGTTAATACTATTATTGTTTTTGCAGATAAATTTTTAAGCAATTTAAAAGCAAAAAAACATTAAGTATTTCTTTGAATCAACCTTTAAACTGTTATGTTTCAAGTTAAACTTATATTACAAGTTTAACTTTTATTACCAATTTAACTTTTGGTCATTCAATAAATACTTAATGTTTTTTATGTAAGTAATATAAAATTTCTCTGAAATTCCTATTACCTATAAAATATTCCACTAGGAAATAATTCTTTATTTTTCTTTTTTTAGAACATCATACAATTCTTCTAAGTTGCCTATAACATAATTGATTTTCATATTGTCAGGTGTGGTTAGATTATGTGGATTGTACCAGCATGTTTTAATACCTGCATTTATTCCACCCTGTATGTCTGAACTTAAGCTGTCGCCCACGATAATTGTTTCATCTTTATTTAGATTAGGAATCTCAGCAAAACATCTTTCAAAAAATCTAATGTCCGGCTTGTTTATTCCAACTCTTTGCGAAATAAATATTTTCTTAAAATATTTGTCTAAGTGGGCTCCGGCTATTCTTCTATCCTGAACTGAAGCGGTTCCGTTGGAAACTATGTATAAATTATATTTGTCTTTTAAATTCTCCAACAGCTCTACTGCTCCAGCCACAAAGAAATACTGATTACTTAACATTTCTTCGTATGTTTCCCAAGCTTTTTGCCCTGAACACTGAACACCTATCTTCTCAAACAGCATCTCAAATCTGCCTAGAAGTACCTGATTTCTTGTCAGTTCTCCTGTTTCCAACTTTTTCCAATGAAGATCATTTATCTTGCTATAAAGCTTAATCGTACTTTCATCATGTGGCACTCCAAGAACTGTTAAAGCCTTATCCAATGCTACATGCTCGCACTTTTTAAAATCTAAAATTGTATCATCTAAATCTAATAATATATTTTTTATCATTATCTGATTTTTTCTGTAAGTCCGACTTTCTTCTGAACTTTTCTTAATGTTTTGTTTGCAAAATATGCAGCCTTTTCGTCATTTTCTTTTATAACACCATTAAGATATGCTTTGTCTTTCTGAATTTCATAGAATCTGTCCTGTAATGGTTTAAGTCTGTCTGCAACTGATTCACCTACTGCTAACTTAAACTCGCCATAACCTTTTCCGTCAAATTCTTTTTCAACTTCTTCAATAGTCTTTCCTGTAATACATGAATAAATGTTAATTAAGTTCTGAATTCCAGGCTTGTCATCAGAATATCTGATTTCCATATCTGAATCTGTAACAGCTCTCTTGAACTTTCTGATAATTGTGTCAGGATCATCCATAAGCAAAATACTTGCATTTGGATTCTCGTCTGATTTTGACATTTTTCTTGATGGATCCTGAAGACTCATAATTTTTGCTGTTGACTTTCCAATATATGGTTCAGGAATTGTAAATACATCACCGTAAATTCCATTAAATCTTGTAGCAATATCTCTTGTCAACTCTAAATGCTGCTTCTGGTCAACACCTACAGGAACAACATCTGCCTGATACAATAAAATATCTGCTGCCATAAGTGACGGATATGTAAATAATCCTGCATTAATATTGTCAGCATGCTTTGCAGCCTTGTCCTTAAACTGTGTCATACGGTTAAGTTCACCCATGTATGTGAAGCAATCTAAAATCCATGCAAGCTCTGCATGTGCAGATACATGTGATTGGAAGTAAATACAGTTCTTCTCAGGATCTAATCCTGCTGCAATATATAATGTATATAAATCTCTTGCTCTCTTTCTAAGTTCTGCAGGATTCTGTCTTACAGTTAATGAATGTAAATCTGCAATTGCATAAAAGCACTCATATTCTTCCTGCATCTTTAACCAGTTGTCAAGAGCTCCTAAATAATTTCCTAATGTAAGTGTGCCTGTTGACTGCATGGCACTATATGAAACTTTCTTATCTCCTAGCATATTTTTTCTCCTTGAATATATTGTTTGTTCATTATTTAACATACCATTGTATTGTATCACTTTTGTAATAAATTGTATAGAAAAAAGTACAGAACCAGTTCTTTAATTACTACAATTACAAAGCTTTTTACCTGCAAATTATTTTTCGATATTATGATATTAAAATGTTCGCAAATTAAGTTTTAAATATTTGAACGTCAAATATAGAATACATTAATACTTTTATAACCTTTACTTCTTAATTGCCCAGCGCATTTTTGTCGACTTTGCTCTTGGGTTTCTGTTGCATTCAGCCTTTCCCGGTCTTATTACATCTCTTGCCACATCACTGTAAACACCTTGTTTTTTTAGAGCCTTAAATGACTTTTTCACCAATCTGTCTTCTCCTGAATGGAATGTGAGTATTGCTACTCTACCATTTGGTGCCAAAACCTCCGGCAATTTTTCCAGAAAATCATATAAAACTTCAAATTCATTATTAACATCAATTCTAAGTGCCTGAAATGTTCTTGCGCAACTTTTCTTGACAGCTTCCTCCCTTTCTTTTTTAGGTAGGTAAATCAAAGCCTTCTCAATAATATCTTTTAACTGAGTTGTTGTTTCGATTTTCTTTTTTCTTCTTTCTTCAACAACTGTTTTTGCAATTTCGTAAGCATAAGGTTCGTCTGAATTTTCAATAAGCATACCTTCCAATTCATCCATTGAAATTGTATTAATACGTTCTGCTGCAGAAATTCCCTGATTTGGATTCAGCCTTAAATCAAGCGGTCCTTCATATTTGTAAGTAAAGCCTCTTTCCGGATTATCAATTTGCATTGACGATACTCCTAAGTCAGCTAAAACAAAATCAAATTTTCCATACTTTTCTGCTACCTTATCAATATCCTTAAAGTTAATATTTACACCTGTAAAAATATCTTTCCCAAAGCCTTTGTCTTTTAGCCTTTTTTTAGTTTTTTCTATTTCAATAGGATCAATGTCAAGTCCGTACACATGCCCTTTTCCTTCTAGCTTGTCCAACATTTTTGACGTATGACCACCATAGCCTAAAGTTGCATCAAGGCCTTTTTGTCCCGGTTTTATTTCAAGAAAATCAAGAATTTCCTGAACCATAATAGAAATATGCATTCCCGCAGGTGTGCTACCCTTGCTAATTACTTTTTCAATTGTATCCTTGTATTTTTCAGGATTGTGCTCCTTGTACTTTTCCGCAAAAGTTCTAGGATGAGTTCCCTTATACCTTACACGACGCTTGTGGGGCTTGTCCTGATTATTTGCAACCTGGTTATCTATGTTATTAGAATTGATTTCTTTTATATTTTCCATTTTGGTCTCCTTTTTTTTGCAATGTATTCTTGTTTATCAGTAACTATTTAACTTACTACTGATTTTATTTAATTAATTTACTACTTTGGTTGCCATTTGGCTTACTATCTACCTTATTATTTTGTTTAATTATCTTGTCTAATTATTTGATTTAAACAATCGGTTTACTATTCATCTATACTACTTACCGGTTCGTAACTATAAACACCTGCTTCACCCACAGAAACACCAACCTTTGTAATATATATACCATTATTCCTCTTTCTGAAATAGATTTTGTAATACTCACATCCTTCGTTGTTTTGTCCATTCTTCAATGTTCCTTTATAATCTATCTCTATACAAATATAGTTTTTACACCAATTCTTTCTCTCTATATAGAACTCTAGCTTTTTCAGATTTATCCCACCTTCTTCAGTCCAATTGTTTTGTATTGAGTAATAAATTTTCTCTCCATCAATATTACTTATAAACTTGTTATCAATTTTATTTTTTGCGCAGTTTTCAACGATTTTTTCAATTTGATTTACAGTGTTTTTTCTCTGAATCAGTAAGTAAGTAACTCCGGACATTATTGCCAATATAACAACTATCACAATAGTTAAGTATATTCTTTTTTTCTTTTTCATAACTTTCTCCTAAAAATAATTTATAGACTTTTTCTTATGCAATATATCTTATTATACAACCTTTACAATGTAAACAAATTTATTTTAGCCACTGCTTGTTTAATACATCTTTGACTTTAGCTTATACTTTGCTTAACACATTTTTGATTTTGCTTGATACTTAACTTAACCCAGCTTTGATTTTGCTTGATACTTAACTTAACACAGCTTTGATTTTGCTTAATACTTAACTTAACATATAATTGATTTTGGTTGATTTTTCTCATACAATTATTTAATATATTTCTAGAAATTTATTATTTATCAGGAGGCATACTATGGAAAAAATTGCGAGTTTTACAATAGACCATTTGAAACTATTACCCGGAGTATATGTTTCAAGAAAAGACAAAGTTGGTGAGAATACTATTACAACTTTTGATATTAGAATGACACAACCTAACTTTGAGCCGGTTATGAATACTGCGGAAGTTCACACTATAGAGCATTTAGGCGCTACATTTTTAAGAAACCATAAGGAATTTTCTAACAAAACAATTTACTTTGGACCAATGGGATGCAGAACAGGTTTCTATTTAGTTTTAGCCGGAGATTACGAATCAAAAGATATTGTTGATTTAATGAAAGAAATGTTCGACTTTATGAGAAACTTTGAAGGTGAAGTGCCAGGTGCATGTGCTAAGGATTGTGGTAACTACTTAGACATGAATCTTAATATGGCAAAATATCTTTGCAACAAATACTACACAGAAATTCTTGAAAATATTACAGATGAACATTTGATTTATCCACAAAGTTAATCTATTTTCGACAAATTTTGTAAATGAAACTAATCAAATACACTTTTTCCACCCCTTTATGTTCTCACAGAACTAAAGGGGTGGAATTTTCTGCAATCATTTATAAGCATAAGTCCATCAAATGCTG
>NZ_QTVG01000002.1:0-148163 GCF_003460505.1 Eubacterium sp. AF36-5BH | reverse complement strand
TTTTCTGCAATCATTTATAAGCATAAGTCCATCAAATGCTGTTTTTACACCCCTATGCTCTATAACATGACTAAAGGGGTGGAAATCGCTGGAATCTTTTGCAAGAATAAGTTCATCAAGCTCACTTTTTACACCCCTATGCTCTATAACATAACTAAAGGGGTGGAAACTGCCAGAATCTTTTGCAAGCATAAGTTCATCAAGCTCACTTTTTACACCCCTATGCTCTATAACATGACTAAAGGGGTGGAAATCGCTGGAATCTTTTGCAAGCATAAGAGTCAAATCATCAAATCTATTGAAAAAAACAACTACACTTCTTATTTTTCTCTAATGTTTACAATCAAATCATACACTTCTTATTTTTCTCTAATGCTTACAATCAAATCATACACTTCCGGATGGCGTTTCTGCAAATGCTCATCCAGTATATGTCTGCGTTCTACAAAGCGTTCTGCAAGTTCAGGATGCTCCTTATGTATACGATTGTGAATTTCTCTTCTATGTTCTTCAAGTCGCTTAGCAATATCTTTTTCGTCTTTGCCTGAAATATTAACAATTTCTTTTAAGTGTTCTTCAAGATGCTCCAACCATTCGTCCTCGTCAAAAGCATCCATGTGAGACCAGCGTCCATGGAAAAGATTTTCCACATCTCCTGATTTCTTTAATTGATCTATCTGTAGCATTATTTGATTTTCGATTTCTTTTTCACTTTCCTTACCAAATGCCCAAACAAATTCCTGAACCCTATTGTCTACACGTTTTCTTGAAGGTGTAAGTTGCTCATTTTCTACATTACCTTCTAATGGATAAGGTCTGTTAATTCCCATGTCTTTTAACGCTACATGAATTGTTCTTCTAACATTTCCATTTTCAATCAAATAACCAAGACCTAATTTTCTTAACTGTTCATTAACACCTGAAATATGTTCGGTTATATAAAAGCGAATTTCCTTCTCCTGAAGAGATTTATATAAGATTTCCAATCTGTCTGCTGCTGTTATGTCAATACTGCCCACTGCACTTGCATCAATAATTACCGCCTTTGTATCTTCCTTAATGGCATCCTCAATGTCTCTTTGCAATGTTTGTATATTAGCAAAAAACAAATTACTGCTAAATCTGTAAATAATCACACCCTGTATGGCATATATGTGGCGTCCCTCATTCAAATCTCTAAAATGCTTATGTCCCGGCTGTATGCCAAGAAAACATGTAGCCGGCTTTGCTGTTCTGATAATCATCTCAGTAAATGAAAGAATTATTCCAATTAAAACACCATTAATTGTTCCAAGCATAAGCACACCCATAAATGCACCTATGAAAATAAAGCATTCCTTACGACTTACCTGCCAAAGTCTGACAGCCAAATCAAACTCTGTTGCACCAATTAATGCTGAAATTACTATTGCCGTAAGAATTGGTACCGGTAAAAATCCAATAAAGCCTGTACCACCAAAAAGAAGAAGCATCATGGATAAGCCTGCTATAATTCCTGTTAATTGTGTTTTTCCCTGATACTGCTCTCCCATTGCAGTTCTTGAAACCGATCCATTTATAGGACAGCAACCTGTAAATGCCGCTACCAAATTTCCAAGAGAAAAAGCAAGTATTTCCTGATTATCATTTATTCTATAACCGTTCTTTTGCGCAAAACTATTTTCAGCCAAAAGTGTTTCAGCCATAATAACAACCGCTACAGAAAGACTTATCATAAACAAATCAGTCATAGGATAAGCTCCAAAATTAGGAATTTTCCAACTTGGAAGTCCCGGTGCAACACTATCAAGAGTCTTTACACCCCATTGTTGTAACGGCATAAATTTTGTCATCATAACACCTGCAACCATTAGTACAACCGCCATAGGGAATTTGGGCATAACCTTCTTAGAAATAACTAAAATAACAAGTGCCACAATTCCAATATAAACTGAAGGAATATTAATATCTTTTACCGTGTCAATAATATGTTCCACCAATTCAAGCAACTCTCCTGTACCTGATGTGCCTCCCATAATTTTAGGAACCTGCATTAAAATAATCGTTGTACATATTCCTGTAATAAAGCCACCCATAACAGGTGCAGAAATATAATTTACAAGTTTTCCTGCTTTCATAAAATAAAAAGCCAACAGCCAAACTGCTACTAAAAAAGTAACTATAGGAACTACTTCCATTGCTTCTTTTGTACCGCCCTGAATATTCATACTAAGAAGAGCTGCACCTACCAACGCCGCCGGAGCTGCATCAACTCCGAAAATAAACTGTGGTGATGTTGAAAAAAGTGCAAAAATTATAATTGGGAAAACCGAGCCATATAAACCATATACTGCCGGCAAGCCCGCTATCTGTGCATATCCCATGGATATTGGAATAGACACAGCCATTATAATGATTCCTGTAAATATATCTTTTATTAAATTTTCTTTCTTATATCCTTTTAACGTATACGCTGGTTTTATCTTCATTTTCATTTTCTCCCGAATAAATTTTAGTTTATAATTTTCTCTCAAATTACTTTTAGCTAATAAATTTCTTAATTTTCTCCCTGGTAAACCTTTAATTAATCTATTCTTAATTTTTACTGAATACTTTTAAATTAATATGTTCTTCCCCCAAAAAAATAAATCTTTAGCTAATAATATACCACACTCATTTACATAAAAATACCTCTAAAGTAACAGACTTTCCAATTCTATCTGTCTACTTTAGAGGTATTTTTGTTTTTACTTTTTAAGCCTTTAAGCTTTTTAGATGTATTTAATTAGCTAAAACAAACTTCCACTGCTGATTTGCCTGAGCAGAATAATCCCACTGCTGTACATTACCGCCATTTGATGTTGACCAACCAGCAACTTCTAATGATTTGTTACTGTGTTTGTTAATAAGGAATGAATATTCTCCATCAACCATTGTAATGTACCATCTTTGGTTATTAGTTTTGTTGTTGTCCCAGATTATGGCATTTCCACCGTTATTCTGTGACCAGTCATCCATATCAAGTGCTTTTCCTGTTAATGCACTCTTAAGAATGTATGTTGAATCATCTTTATTAAAATCAATTTCCCATTCCTGGGCTACGTTTCCGTTTGCCTGACACTGTTGTACATTTGTACCACTTGCTTTGTTTGCTCCTGCAACATCAAGACAAAGGCCACTGTGTCTGTTGATAATTTTATATCTTGCTTTTTCAACCTTAATAGAAGACATCTGGTCATTCCAGTCATTTCCAATGTAACTTGCATCGCTTGTAATTACCTTTGACTTTCCACTAAAATTGTCATCCTGATAAATTGTTACCTTATAACCAAATGGGACCTTTAATGATGACATATCATCATTCTTAAAGCCTTTTGCAATAAGTGATGCAAGATTGTAACTTCCAACGCCTAATGATGTGTTTCTACCACCATAATTTGCATCCTGATAAATTGTTACATCACCTGATGCAGTGTTTACTGTTCCTGATGTACTTCCTGATGAAGAACTACCACTTGATGAACCACCTGAAGAACTGTTACCTTTATGTGTATATGAATAACTTGCTGTGTCTTTTACATAGCCTGAAGTATTGCAGTATGTAAACCAGTATTTAACTGTGTCCCCTGACTTCAAGCCATTAACTGTGTAAGTTGCTTTATCTCCTGACTGAGTCATTCTTACGTTCTGCTGTCCACCACCATTTACTGAATAATGAATGTCTGTCCACTTTGAATTATTTACATAAGCTGTTGCCGAACTGTCTCCTGCATAATTCATTCCCATACCACTAGCCGGCGTATTTGAAGATGAACCATTATTGCCGCTGTTTCCTGTATTTCCTGTATTTCCACTGCTTCCTGCATTGCTACCATTGCTCTTATCCACATTGTTTGACGAAGAACTGTTGTATGAAGGATTATCCTGATATACACGAACATAGTCAACCTTCATTTCCTGTGGAAATGCACTGTCATTAATTGAGAAGCCAGGCCAATTTCCTCCAACTGCCACATTTAATAATAAATAAAATGGTCTGTGGAATTCATCTGTATCTCCTACATTGTTTGCAATTGACATTTCGTAGAATTTATTTCCATCAACAAAGAATCTGATATATTCATTATCCCACTGTAGGCCATATGTATGATATTGTGTTATATCAAAATTGCCTGTTGGCTTACCATACTCTGCATGTCCATTTACGTTCCAATGACATGTACCGTATGTTTTATTTTCAGCATTAATTGCTTCCATAATGTCAATTTCACCACATGATGGCCAGCCTACGCTACCAATATTTGCGCCAAGCATCCAAAAAGCAGGCCATATTCCCTGATTAGATGGTAATGCAAGCCTTGCCTCTACATAGCCATATGTAAATGTAAATTTTCCATTTGTATTAAGTCTTGCGGATGTATAATTCCTTCCACCATAAGACTCTTTCTTCGCTCTAATGTGTAAGGCACCGTCAGCAACATAAGCATTGTCCGATCTGTTAGTATAATATTGCTGTTCGTTGTTTCCCCATCCATTTGAACCTGTTCCTATTTCAAATCCCCATTTTGAAGTATCAATGGAATTGCCATTGAATTCATCGCTCCATACTAATTTAGAGCCTGTAGTTGGAGAAGCACTAACTGTTTTTTCAGGCATTGTAAATGTAATTGTCGAAAAAACCATAGCCGCTGAAACTACAAATGTTGTTGTTTTCTTAATTAACTTTGATATCATAATTTACCCTCCTAAAAATTTTCCGTTCAAAGCTAATTTAAGTATACAAAAACTAAAAACTATAGAAAGATAAAAAATTATATAAAAGGTAATCATTTTATTAAAAATATTTTTATGCCTACCAAAATCACTATATGTAATGGATAAAATAAATAAAAGAAATATTTCCATTTATGTTTTCCCGGTGTGTCATTGTATAATTCAATAGGAATAATACTTAATGCCCCAAACCACTGAATTGACAATGGATACATGCCCATATTAAAAACAATATTTACAATCCCCTGACTTATGTGATGTTTTCTAAAAACATAAAAGCAAAGAATTATCATTATCCCTGCATAGGAATATGAGCAATTAATAAAATATGCCATGGCAAATCCTACCAACATAACTACTAATTCAATCAAAGTATTTAGTCTTGCCGCTCCGATTTTTTGTAACACTTTGTCAGGATATGAAATTCTGAACTTTGAAATTGAATCAAGCATCCATATCATCATATAACCGATAAACAAAGTTATTAACACGTTTTGTCTTGCAAGGTCCCATAATGAACCATACATTAAATCATAAGGAACCTCTGATAATAACGCGAATATGCCTAAAATAATTCCATGTTTCATTCTGTCTTTTGTATGGAAAAATCCCTCAACCAAAACAAAACATATTATGGGAAAACAAATTCTTCCAATGGCACGGCCTGTTAAATACAATGTATTGTTATTGTTTTCTAAAAAAATAATTGAAAAATGGTCAATAAACATTGCAAGGATTGCTAAAATCTTTAATTCAAATGTGCTTAATCCCCATTTTTCAAGATTAATATATTTACCAATTCCTTTTTCGTTTAATTCTTTTAACATATTATTCAGGTTTTGCAATCAAAACCGTTATGCTCCTTCCCGGTACATTAAATGTTCTGCCCACCTCTTCACTTTTCTGATTAGGGCTGGTTGAAAAAGCAACCTTCCATTTCCTTTTATTTCTTGCTGAAGGAATGCCAAAACTTTGCTCTTCCCAATACATGTTGTATGCAATATACATGTCAGCTTCATCACTTCCCGTTTCATCCATTGCATATTTTCCGCAATACATGGTTGAAAAATGTCTGTTAAAATGACTAAAATCTCCGTACCACGCCTTTGTTCCATGATAAGACATATCCGGTAAACCGTAGGATTTATAATCCATCTGCCTTGTTTCATTTTTCATGTGCAATACTTTATGTTCTTTTCTAAATTTAATTATATTCTTTGTAAATTCAAATATTTCCTTTGCCATTGCTGTTTTATTCCAATTAGTCCACGAAATTTCATTATCCAGACAATATGGATTATTGTTTCCCTTTTGAGAATTGCACATCTCATCACCTGCATAAAGCATAGGCACACCCTGACTTAAAAATACCAAACTTAAAGCATTCTTAATCTGCTTTTTTCTTAAGTCCATTATTTTACGTTTTCTTGTATCTCCCTCAGCCCCACAGTTCCAACTGTAATTATAGACAGCACCGTCTCTATTGTTTTCACCATTTGGCTGATTATATTTTCTGTCATAAGATACAGAATCATACAATGTAAATGTGTTGTGATTTGCCACATAATTTACTATTGCCACTGCTGGTGGATTTGCCTTCACCTTATAGGCAATGGTTGAAAGCATGTCTTCATCACCTTTTATAAATCTTCGTGTGGCAATCATAAAATCATCATTAAAATTAGCCAGATTTCTTACTTCCGTTGCACTATTGTAAAAATCTGTATCTGTCGCAAAGCTATAAGTAAATATTTTCGTTGTGCATAGCAAATTATCTGTTTGAACCATTCGCATCACTGCACTTTCAAGGTTCACATGAATTCCGTCAATGTGGTATTCCATTACCCAATAATGAAGACAGTCTAAAATTTCCTTAGGGTTAGTCTGCTCAGGAAAGAAAAATTCCATGGAAATCTCAATTCCATTTTTGTGTAATTCCCTAACCATATACTTAAATTCTTCTACTTCTCCACCAATGGCATTAGAATAAGCGTAAGCCACTTTTGGTGCAAAAATAAAACCATCAGTATATCCCCAATAGTTTAGCTTTGGCTCCTCAATTGAGAACTGGCCTTTCATTGAAGTTGCAGGTCTTGATTTTATTTCATTAAAGTCATATGCCGGCATAAGCTCAATCATTGTAATTCCAAGTTCTTTGAAATAAGGAATCTTATCTACAATACCTAAATAAGTTCCTTTATGTTTTACCTTTGAACTAACATGCTTTGTAAAGCCTCTAACATGTAGACGATACAAAATTGTCTCATCAAAAGGAATATTCAAAGGGGCATCATCCTGCCAATCATATTCATTTGAAACAATTCCTGCCCTAAGATTTTTGCTCTTTTCTCCCCATTGCTTTTTTCCTGATAAAGCCTTTGCGTATTTGTCTACAATTATCTCATCATTAACACAAAAGTTATAATCATATTTCTTATAATCAAGTCCTGTTACACACATGGCATAAACACTCCCAATAACCTGTGCATTTTCAAATGGGATTCGAAAAGCTTCCCTGTCTTCACCTTTCCTGTACAATATTACTTCGCACTTGCTACCATACTTTGCAGTAATTGCAAAATTAACATTGTCACCCATTACCGTAGCACCCATTATTAACGGATTTCCCCTATATACTTTTATGTTGCCTAACTTGTCCATGTTGTCGTCCTTTCATGTCTGTAACTTGTCTTATTTTATGCTTAAATTAATCTGGTTTCAAAAAACCAATCTCTATTACAGGTCCCTCTCCCTGTTTCTAACTTCCGCCATTGTAACGGAATCATTCTAATCAAATAACTGTATCAAATAAACTTTTCCCCGATCTATTGTTATCATGTAATTATCAGGGGCTGTGTAACCGCTATCTGCAATATGTTCTTTAAATTCTTTAAATGTCATTGAGCCATCACCATCTAATCTCTGATCATAAAAAGAACAGGATTTTGATATTTCAATATCTGCTTCCTCTCTTGTTGACGTCTGACCATCCATAGCATCAATTACACCAAACTTTCCTTTAATGTAAAGTCTTCTTCCATCTATTTTTAATTGTTCAATATATGTTCCATTATCCGATTTCTTTGAACCTTCATTTATACTAAAACTTCTTGGCCAGCTTGAATCTTTTGCAGGATCAAGTCCTACAGTAGTTTCAGCCTTGGTTTTTGATGTATTATCTTTTTGAGTAGTCTTTTCTTTTGTTGAAGAACAGCCCCATACACTTGTAATTGTAAGCGCTGAAACCAACAACAAACTAATCAGTCTCTTCTTATTCATGTCCTCGCCTCCTACTGACATATAATAACATATTTGCCCGTTTATAAAAACATAAAACTGTTTTTAATTATTTTTCCCATATTATAAGGTAATTTTTCCCTTTCCTAGATTGCTTTAATTCCTAAAAACTGATATACTTTGATGAGCAATCAGCAAAAGTTTACGGGATTTTTGCGGTCAAAAATCCGTTATTCTTTTGCATTTACCTAAAACATGTATAAAAATAAGGAGATTTATAAATGATAAGTACAAGTAATATTTCTTTACGTTTTGGCAAAAAAGCATTATTTGAAGATGTAAATATTAAATTTGTTCCAGGTCACTGCTACGGACTTATTGGTGCTAACGGTGCCGGAAAATCAACATTTTTAAAAATATTAACAGGGGAGATTGAACCTACAAGCGGTGAAGTTATTATCACACCTGGTGAACGTCTTTCTTTCTTAAAACAGGACCACTTCCAGTATGATGAATACACTGTTCTTGATACAGTAATTATGGGTAATGCCCGTCTTTACGAAATTATGAAAGAAAAAGATGCAATCTACATGAAGGAAGATTTTTCTGATGAAGACGGCATTAAGGCATCAGAACTTGAAGCTGAATTTGCCGATATGGACGGCTGGAACGCTGAAGCTGATGCTGCTACTCTTTTAAATGGTTTAGGAGTAGATACGGAATATCACTACAGCCAGATGAAAGATTTAAACGGCACATTAAAGGTTAAGGTTCTTTTAGCTCAGGCATTATTTGGTAACCCTGACATTCTTCTTTTAGACGAACCTACTAACCACTTGGATTTAGATGCAATTGCCTGGCTTGAAGAATTCCTAATCAATTTTGAAAACACAGTAATCGTTGTATCTCATGACAGATATTTCTTAAATAAAGTTTGTACACAGATTGCTGATATTGACTATGCAAAGATTCAGCTTTATGCCGGTAACTACGATTTCTGGTACGAATCAAGTCAGTTAATTGTTAAACAGATGAAAGAAGCTAACAGAAAGAAAGAAGAAAAAATCAAGGAATTACAGGACTTTATCCAGAGATTTAGCGCCAATGCTTCTAAATCAAAACAGGCTACTTCAAGAAAGCGTGCTTTAGAAAAAATCGAACTTGATGACATTAAGCCTTCAAGCAGAAAGTACCCTTACATTGATTTCAGACCTGCAAGAGAAATCGGTAACGAAGTTTTAACTGTTGAACATTTATCAAAAACTATAGACGGTGTTAAGGTTTTAGATGATGTTTCATTTACAATCGGTAGAGAAGACAAAGTTGCTTTCGTTGGTTCAAACGGACTTGCAAAAACAACATTATTTCAGATTATTATGGGACAGATGGAACCTGATGAAGGTGATTACAAATGGGGTATCACAACAAGTCAGTCATATTTCCCTAAAGACAACACAAAAGATTTTGACTGTGACGATGTAATCGTTGACTGGCTTACACAGTATTCAGAAATCAAAGATGCCACATACGTTCGTGGTTTCCTTGGTAGAATGCTTTTTGCAGGTGATGATGGTGTTAAAAAAGTTAAGGTTCTTTCAGGTGGTGAAAAAGTTAGGGTTATGCTTTCAAAACTTATGATTAGCGGTGCTAACGTTTTAGTTATTGACGAACCTACTGACCATTTAGACATGGAAAGTATTACAGCCCTTAACACAGGCCTTATTAAGTTCCCTGGTGTACTTTTATTCTCATCAAGAGATCATCAGGTTGTTCAGACAACTGCAAACCGTATTATGGAAATTGTAAACGGCAAGCTTATTGACAAGATTACAACTTATGACGAATATCTTGAAAATGACGAAATGGCTAGAAAGAGAACTGTTTACACAACTGAGGGAATGGATATAAACGACTAATTGCGAGGTGAGTAATATGCGACCAACTACTATTACTTTTCCACCGGAGGGTATTGAACCTCTTGGTATAATTGAATTTGTACATGGTATGTGTGAAACGCGAAAACGTTACGAAAAAACTTTACAGTATTTTAGTAATTGTGGCTTTATTTGTGCCATTTCCGACATAAAAGGGCATGGTGAAAACATTTTAACCACTGATGACTTGGGCTACTTTGGTCACGAGGGCTACAAAGGACTTGTCGAAGACGTTCATCAGTTTACAATGTTTCTAAAAAGAGAATATCCTAATCTTCCACTTATTATTGTAGGACACAGCATGGGTTCTCTTATTGTAAGAGCTTATTTGAAAAAGTTTTCTAACGAAGTGAATGCCGTCGTTTTAAGTGGTTCTCCTTCTGATAATCAGCTTGCCGCCTTTGGCAAACGACTAATTCGATTTATGGCTCTTTTTAGAGGCTGGAATTACAGAAGTCCAATGATTGAGAAAATGGTTAATGGACCTTTTGAAAAACCTTTTATGAAAGAGGGCATCGTAAATGCATGGATTTGTTCAGATAGAGATGTTGTTGAAGAATACAACAAGGATCCGTTATGTGGCGTGACTTTTACTTTAAATGGTTACTATGCACTGTTTAGTTTGATTCAAACAGTATACAGCAAACTTGGTTGGTCCAAGAAAAATCGTGATCTTCCTGTAATGTTTGTTTCAGGTGAGAATGATCCTTGCAGACAAGGGGACAAAGCTTTCAAGAAGGCTGTTTTACACTTTAAGCATTGTGGCTTTCCTAATACTTTTTCTAAAGTATACAAAGGTATGCGACATGAAGTATTTAATGAAAAGAACGCTTCGGAAGTTTATGAAGACATACTTAAATTTTTGGAAATCAAGGCTGGCATTGAAGATATTAGATATTAGGACTAACATTAACTGCTTTATGTTTATCACTGCAGAAAGTAGTTACAATAGAATAAAATCATATATGAAAAAGGGTTGCAAAAATGCAACCCTTTTTCATATAGCCACGCAATAGGATATTAATTTTTCTAGTAATTTCCTAATATTTTCATATTAAGGGCTTCTGCATTAATACCGCTTAAAGCATTAATTGCTCCTGCCTGATTTGCTTTTCCCTCAAATTCAACGTAGAATCTGTATTCCCACTTCTTATCAGGTACAGGTCTTGATTCTATACGTGTCATATTTAAGTCATTGTAAATAATATGAGACAACATCTGATATAAAGTACCGCTTTCATGTGGCATCTCAAAACTGATACATATTAAATCAGCATTAACTCTTGCCATTCTCTCTCTACTTATGATAATGAACTTTGTTGTATTTGTATCATTGAAATTAATTCCTCTATGTAATATTTCAAGTCCATAAATTTCTGCTGCATTAGCACTTGCTATACATGCTCTTGTCTTGTCATTCTGTTCTGAAATATATCTTGCACTAATTGCTGTATTAGCAAGATTTACTTTTCCAAAACCATGTTCCTCAATAAATTTATTACTTTGCATAAAAGCCTGTGGATGAGAATATACCTCATGAATATCCTCTATTCTTGAACCTTTTAAACCACAAAGACAATGCTCTATTTTTACATCGAATGTATCAACAATATAATTAGAGAATTCAACCAGCAAGTCATACACATCTGTTACAATTCCTGCAGATGAATTTTCCATTGGTAAAACTGCGTAATCAGCCTTGCCGTCTCTTACATACTTCATTGCCTCTCTAAAAGTTGTTACATTTAAGTATTCAGCCTTATCTCCAAAGTATTCTGTAGCTGCCTGCTGGCTGTAGGCGCCTGGAATTCCCTGATATACGACTTTTGCACCATCCATTGGGATTTTATCAACAATATCAAATCCAATGTCGTTATTTACCCCTTCTTCTGTTAGAAGCTTATACTGCATCTTTCTGCTCATTGCCATTATCTGTTCAAACAATTCTTCCACACCATGAGCATAAAAATCACTTGAGGCTTTGTTTTTTAATGTTTTAATTTTGTCTAATTCTCTTTGTCTGTCAAGAACAGCCTTACCTGTTCTTAATTTGTATTCAGCAACGTCTTTACAGACTTCCATTCGTCTTTCAAATAAGCTTACAATCTCGCTATCAATTGAATCAATTTCTTTTCTACTTTCCTGCAAATCTTTCATATATACATTAAAGACCTTTCTTTCGTTGTTTAATTATCTGTCTCCTCTGAAATTTTCGGGCAACCACCACAACCACTGCAACCGCCACAGCCACTATTAGGACTTAGGTCCTCTAACAACTGAGTTACTGTTTTATTTAAAATAGGATGTGTCCAATATGGTGCAATTTGTTTTAATGGTTCTAACACAAAAATTCTCTTGTGCATTTCCACATGTGGTATCTTTAATTCTGGTAAATCCACTATCTGGTTTTCGTAAAAAACAATGTCTATATCCAATGTTCTTGGACCCCAGTGTATTTCCCTGGTCCTACCTTCAAAAGCTTCTATTTGGTTGACTTTTTTCAATAATTCTTCAGGTGAATACAATGTTTCTATTTCAATACAGCCATTTAGGAAATTGTCCTGTTCAACAGGCCCATAAGGCTCAGTTTCTATATAATTTGATACTACATTAACTCTGCAGTTATCATCGTCATACAAACTGTCCACTGCACAATTTAGATGTTCTTCCTTGTCGCCCATATTAGAGCCGATTGATAAAATTGCCTTACTCCATTTTCTGTTAATGGAAATTGCAACATTTCCAAAAGGCAACGGTATAGGTGCCTGTGGTTTGTATATTGTAAAATCCACTTCTCTGATTTTCGGAAATGTTTTTAACAATTCTGTTGTACACTGCCATGCTGCAGCTTCTATTAAATCAAATCTGTTTTTTGTTAAAAATTTATTTATAAAGTCGCAAACCTCAGCATAATTAACAGTTTCATTTAAATCATCAGTATTGCCTGCAACACTTATGTCTGTATATAAGTTAGCATCAATATAAAATTTCTGACCATTTATTTTTTCCTGTTCCTCACAGCCATGGTATGCAAATACTTCTAACTGCTTAATTTTAATACAATTTTTCATTTCTTATCGCCTTTGCCATCATTAATGCCTGATAGTTTTCTTTTACATCATGGACTCTGAAAATACTACAGCCTCTCTCATATCCCATAACAGTTGTTGCAACAGTTCCAGCCATTCTGTCATTCTTATCTACGTCCAGTGTAAGTCCGATAACTGACTTTCTGGATGTTCCAAGAAGCACAGGATAACCAAATTCTTTTAGCCTGTCCACATGTTTAATAATCGATAAATTCTGTGCATAATCTTTTCCAAAACCAACGCCCGGATCTAATACAATCTGTGAATCCTTTACTCCTGCTTTGTGGGCAATGTCAATTGATTCCTTCATTTCCTTTAAAACATCTTCCACGTAACTTTCATAGTTAGTATTATCCTTATTATGCATAACACATGCAGCAACTCCTGATTTTGCTACTAAATCAGCCATATCCTGCTTGTCCCACTTAAATCCCCACACATCATTAACCATGTCGATTCCGGCTTCAACTCCGGCTTTTGCCACATTAGTTTTGTATGTATCAAGGGATACGCATACATCAAATCTTTCTTTTATCGCATTAATAACCGGCACAACCCTTTCTATTTCTTCTTCATCACTAATTAAAGTATAGCCCGGTCTTGTTGACTCACCGCCAACATCAATAATTCTTGCACCGTCCTTGATCATTTCTTCAGTGTGCTTTAAAGCTGCGTCCATGTTGTTCCACTTACCACCGTCAGAAAATGAGTCAGGTGTTACATTTAAAATTCCCATAATAATAGGATCGTTATCTAAGTCAAAATTATATTTTCCAATTTGCATTTATTTTTTCTCTACTCTCTATTAATTATTTTTGTAAAAAAAGAATATCACTTACGATACATTACACAAAAAATACGTGCCTATTAAGCAACTATTTTTACCTTCTGCCATATGCTCCATAATAAGAAGTCTAATTACTTTTCCATTAAACGAAGAATGTCTCTTCTTAAACTGCTGTCTTCTTCAAAAGCGCCTTTTGCTGAAAAAGTAATTGTTTTGCTACCCGGTTTCTTAATTCCTCTTGCTGACATACACATATGCTCAGCCTCAACCATAACCAATACCCCCTTTGCATTTAAGCATTCTTCAATAGCATCGGCTATCTGATTTGTCATTTGTTCCTGAATCTGCAATCGTCTTGCAAAAACTTCCACTGTTCTTGCAAGCTTGCTTATTCCAACAACTTTTCCATTTGGAATATAAGCAATGTTTGCTTTACCATAAAAAGGCATCAAATGATGCTCGCAAGTTGAGTAAAATGTAATATCTTTTTCAATAACTACATTTTCATTATCACATGTAAAAGTCTTTGACAGATGCTCCATTGGATCTTTGTCCATACCTGCACATAACTCTTCATACATACGTGCAACTCTGTTTGGAGTATCCACTAAACCCTCTCTACTTGGATCTTCACCGATACCTTCTAATAATAATTTGATTCCCTGTTCTATTTTGTTTTTATCAAACATCAGTCAATCTCTCCTTCCGGCTTTAACTGCTTGATTAATATCATTTAGATGTGATAAAGAGCCAAAAGCTAATATCATATCTGATTTTTTACTGTTTACTAAATCAATTGCCTTCTCTACAGCCTGATCTATACTTTCTACATACTGAACATTTTGGTTGTATTTAGAAATTGTATTAGCCAACTTCTTTCCATCTAATGCTCTGGCATTATTTGGTGTAACAGTTAAAATATTTTCTCCTTTGTTTGCAATAAGACCTGCTTCCTTCTCAAAGTCTTTATCGGCCAACACTCCCATTATAAAGGTAATTCGTTTATTTGTAAAATACAAATCAATACATTTTACCAATTCCTCTATAGCTCCGGGATTATGTGCGCCATCAATTACAAATAATGGTTGCTTTGAAATTATTTCAAATCTTCCCTTCCAGACTGCATTTTCAATTCCACTTTTTATATATTTTTCTGTATTGTAACCCTTTTTTTCAAGAATTAATGCAACCTCAATTGCTGTTGCCACATTTTTTCCCTGATAAGTTCCAAGCATTTTTAGATTAGCTTTATATTCTTTTCCATTAGAGGCTCTGTAAGTTACAATATTTTCTCCATTACCCAAATCCAGTTGTGCTTCTTTAGCCATAACTATATGGGAATTCTTTTTTTCAGCTTCCTCCCTTATTACATCGCATATTTCTTTTTGCTGTTTTGCTACTACAACGGGACAGTTTGCTTTTATTATGCCCGATTTTACCATTGCTATTTCTTCAATTGTGTCACCTAAAAAAGCTGTGTGGTCCAAGGAAATATTGGCAATAATACTACAAAGAACCTTATGGAAAACATTTGTGGCATCTGTTGCACCACCCATACCACATTCAACTAACACAATATCACAATTCTTTCTTTTGAAATATTCAAAAGCCAAAGCCGTTTCAATTTCAAAAGGTGTTGGATGAAATCCATAAGTTTTAGCAATGTAATCGCATTTCTCCTTAATATGAGTGATTATTTCTCCTAAACTGTTTGGCTCTATGTTTTGGTTATTAATCTGAATAATCTCATCTTCTTCAAAAACTGCCGGAGAACTGTACCTACCTACTTTGTAGCCTGCCTCCATGAGAATACTGTTTAAAAAAGCCATTGTGGAACCTTTTCCATTTGTACCTGCTATGTGAACAACTTTCAGACTTTTTTCAGGATTACCCATTTCTTTTAAAAGTGTTGTGATGCTTTTCAGACCTAAGACACTGCCGTATTTATTTACTTCTTTTAAATATTGTTTTGCTTCGTTATAGTTCATTGTGTTTTCCTCGTTGTGCTTTTCTGCTATATTGCCCTTCATGTTTTTTATTACGAAATTGCTACGTGCTTTGCACTCCCGCAATTTCACCACATAATTCGCATATCGCACAACTTCGTTGCGCTTTTATGCTATATTGCCCTTCATGTTTTTTATTACGAAATTGCTACGTGCTTTGCACTCCCGCAATTTCACCACATAATTCGCATATCGCACAACTTCGTTGCGCTTTTATGCTATATTGCCCTTCATGTTTTTTATTACGAAATTGCTACGTGCTTTGCACTCCCGCAATTTCACCACATAATTCGCATATCGCACAACTTCGTTGCGCTTTTATGCTCATTATGCGGGCGTGTCCTCAAAACATAAGCGTACTTTTGTGCAAGCACAAGTACGCTTATGTTTTGGTACACTGTAATAAAAAACGTACTTTATGGGAAGTATTAGTCTACCATAAAATACGTTTTTTGTTTATTTGTAATTATTATTTTATGAATCTTGCTGATACATAACCTTCGATACCATTCCAGATTACATGGCACCAACCTTTGTCAGTGCTTAAGACTTCTAATTCGTCTCCTTTATTAACAATGTCTAAAACCTTTGAGCTTTCTTTTGGTTTTCTTCTTATGTTGACATCGTCCCTTGCATGTTTGATTTCGCCTGAAGGTCGTGTTGTTTCCTCTTCAGTCTGTTCCTCTGTAGGTGCCTGTGTTTCTTCTTCTGTTGTCTCTGGAACAGTTTTCTCAGTTGTTGCAACTACAGTAGTTTCTGATGTTGTCTGCTGAGCAACCTTCTGTGTTGTTGTTACAGCTTCTGTTGTCTCTGCTGTTGTTGCTCCTAATATTGATGTTTCCTTAGGAGCTGTTGTCTTCACTTCACTATCTTTCTTGGCTGAAACTGAAGCTACAACAATAATTAATACTACAATAACAACAATTGCTGCTGCTAAAATTCCTAATGTTATTTTTCTTTTCTTAATCTGCTGTTCTTTCTTTAACTCAGCATTTCTTTTTCTTGCTTCTATTCTCTGTCTAGTTTCATCTTCGTATGACATTTTTCCACCTTCTTAATGTATTTTCTTTTTGTTATGATTTTCAAATAACAATGTATTTCTAACATTATTATCTTAAAAATGCATTATCTTACAAATTCAAAAAACGACAAATCAATGTAAGTTTTCTTCTTCCTCAATAATTTCATCATATTCACCGTCTTCAACTAACTGATCAAAAGCCTGTGATGCTAACATGAATTCAGCTTCTGTTTCAATATTGTCAAGTCCGGGTTCTCCGTCCTCGTCTTCAAAGTATCTGTATAAGAACACTTCTCCTTCTTCGTTTTCAGGTCCTTCAGTTGGAAGTAATGCAATGTAATCTCTTCCTTCTGCTTCAAATATACTTACAACAAGGCAATCAACCTCACTGTCATCTTCTAATGTTAAAGTTACAAATAAATCTTCATCTTCTTCTAATTGATTATTTCCCATATCATTTACCAAGTCTTTCAACAATCCTCATACATTTCCCGTATGAATTTGAAAGACACAAACATAATATTTTTACTATGCCTGCATTTTCCTTTCTTATTTATTTTCACAATCTTACTATGCATTTGTAATAAACGCATTTTTTGTTATTTAACTTTATCAAAAGTGTATTAAAATTGCAATATTATGCACCTTAATTTAATGTATTATCTACATAATTTTCAAAAAATATACATATTCTATGCCATTACTTCCTTCATAAAAATTGATGGTTCCACATAACAGCCAAGATTTTCGCTTACACAATATATATTTAAATATTTTTTTGCCCTTGTTATTGCCACATAAAAAAGTCTTCTTTCCTCTGCGAAATCTCTTTCTCTTACTGCTTTAGATGTTGGTATTATGCCCTGATTTGCATCTAAAATAAAAACGCTGTCAAACTCAAGTCCCTTTGAGCCATGCATTGTAATAATATGAATCGGCTTTCTTACCTGCTTTTCTTTTGACTTTGTATTAGCACTGTTTTCTTCACTTTCCTGTAAAATCCAGCTTTCCAAAGTGTCATATTTTAAACTGTTTGTTTTTATTTCTTCAATTTCTTTTTCAAAAACAGAATAGTTTATCTTTCTCTCTCTTGATAGCTCTTTCAGGTAATTCTCATATCCTATACCTTTTAGAATATACATTAAAGCTGCCATGGGCTTTAATCTTAACAACATCTGCAAATCAAATTCCAGCTTTTCTATTTTTTTCACAATTTCACTGCTATGACTGTAAACATTTTTCAAACTATTAAAATCAATTCCATAATCACTTATCATTCCGTTACTAATAAGTCTGGCTGGTTTATTTAATATATAAATTAGGCTTTCATTATTTCGTATTTCAACTTTATTCAAATTAATGGCTGCCTTTATGTAATTATAAATGTCCACTCCCACCTGAGTTTTGAAAACAGATTTCTTAGCGACTTTGCTTTCAGATATAATTTCCTGTTCTTCTAAAAATCTTTGGATAATATCAATCTGGCTGTTGTTTCTCACAAGTATTGCAATGTCATCTATCCCTCTACTTTGCAACTCTGTAATCTTAACTGCTGTATACTGCAATTGCTCCATTTGATTTCTGAAAATTCTAACATCAGTATCTTTACATTTGTTATTATTCTTGTTCTTGGTATTGTTATTGTTCCTTTTCCTTGGGATTGAACAACCATCTTTTATGTTCTCATTTTCATTACTATTTTCATCATTTTTATTATTGTTACCTTTCGGTGACATGATATTTTTTTCAAAACGTGAACTGTTGTTTTTAATTAGGTTCTTAGACATTTGGATAATTTCATCTGTAGACCTATAGTTTATATTTAATATAATTTTTCTACATGCCTGATAGTCCTTTTCAAATCTAAACATTAACTCAGGACACGCCCCACGAAATCCATAAATGCTCTGGTCATCATCACCTACTATAAACAAATTGTTTTCAGGAGCCACAAGCATTTTTATGATTTCATACTGTATCTTGTTAATATCCTGAAATTCATCTATTAAAACATATTCAAAAACCTGCTGCCATTTTTGTAAAAGCACCGGTTCCTCTTTAAACAACGTATAACAGTCCAACAGCATATCATCAAAATCAATTTTGTTCTGACTCTTCAATTCTTTTGCATATTCATCGAATATAAGCTTAAATTCCCTATTTTTACAGCTTTTTGGTGCATAATCACTCAATGGAATCATATTCCCCTTAACATTGCTTATTTCGCCAATAATGTTTTGAATAAATTCATTAAGGGAAGTTGTATTTATTCTGTTTCTAATAATAATTTCACGTAAAATCTGACTTTTCTGATTTTCCGTTAAAATATTACGCCCACTGTAATTCTTGGATAATTTTAAAATTCTAAAATAGATTCCATGAAAAGTTCCAAAGGACACAGGATAACTGCTTTTTACCCAATGTTCTCCTTCCATTATCTGAAAAAATTTTCTCTGCATGTGAACTGCAGCAGCTTTTGTAAAAGTTACTACTAATATTTTTTCAGGTGAAACGTCTTTTCTAATTAACTCTTTTATTCTGTGTGTTATAACTGTAGTTTTACCTGAGCCAGGTCCTGCAAGAACCATGGCTGCTCCTTTAAAATGATTAACAGCTTCTCTTTGTGCGTTATTAAATTCCATAAACACCTTTCCAATATGTCCCTTTATATATTATCACATATTGGATGTGTTTTAAATAGTGTTTTCAGTCCACGTATAGTAAAATTTAATTAAACCTACTCTTGAATTGGTATCTGTTTTTTTATTTATATTTGAAATATGTCTGTATAAAGCAGCTCTTGAAATATATAACCCGGCTGCAATATTCTGAACACTATCGTCAGAATTAAGTAAAGCTTCTAACACTTCCTTTTCTCTTTTGGTTAAAGAAAAATTCTCCGAAAACATTTGTAATTTGTCAGTTTCGTTTGTGCTGTTAGTTTCTTTTTCACTGTTTGTTAGATTGTCCCAGTTATTTTCTATTATTTCAGCTCTGTTGATTTGTATATTTTTCATTGTGTACAAAAATATTAATACACTAATTGCCACAAACAAAACTAACGATAATACGGTAATCAGTAAAACATTTTCTGTTGAATATAGTTTCAAAGACCAACTCCCCATTAGCACAGCCATCAAATTATTTACTGCTCTTCCCATACCTGCCCAAAGGCGTGTATTTTCCATTTTAAGAGATATTTTCACAAATGCTGTTGTAAAAAACACAGCAAAGAACCCAGCTGACAAATAGAAAACAACCAGGCCTGTTAAAAACGCCCCGCCGGATACAATTGTCAAAATACATATTGTTGACAAAAGAGTTATGCAATACATTATTATGTACATGAATCTGCCTTTTTTTATGTCGAAAAGTATACCAGCTGCAATTCCACTTACGGCTAAAAATAATCGCGGATATTGACCTACATCAAAAGTACCATCTGCATGGAATAAAGTCACAACATTATCAAGGGTTGTAAAAACATTTGCCATTAATACAACAATTGCAATTAAAAGAATTACCATTACATAATTGTTTTTTAAACCACCCTTTTCTTTGACTGCATTATCACATCTGTCATCACTATTACTTTTCCCTGAAATTTTTTGCACTATTATGATTGCTGCAACCCATAATACAACTATCGAAACACTTTCCAGATTATTTGATTTTATTAAATTATTGCTTACAAACTGTATCAAAAGTCCAAAACCGTAAGCAAAGCCTATTGTTTTTCCTAAATATTTGCTGTTACCGTAATTAATTGCCGTAAAATAAAAAACCGTGCTTCCAAAAGCTCCAAGTATAATAAAAAGAAGGCAGCCGCACATTAATATAACATTATAAGAATCACTGTGTGAAAATTTCCAAACACAAAAACAACCTAATACAATCGCTAAACTAACCGCTATATTTTTAGTGTTTTTAATACCTGTTTTATTATCTAATATTTTCTTTATTATTGGATACAAAACAAATCCCACTACGCTTGCACCTAAAACATAACTTTGTGCTATTACAACTTTACTTGGATTTGCCACTTTAGCAATCATGTTATCAAAAAGGTATTCACTTCCTAAAAACAAAAAATTAAAAAGCGATATTAATATTATCATTTCAAGCCAATTTTTATTTATATTTTTCTTAGTAACTGTATTTTCCATATTTTAACCTGAACCTTTCAAAAGGATTTCTTATTACACAAAAAGTCCGACTGACAAACAGCCGGACTTTTTATAATCTTCCTTGAATTATTTTGATAATTATTCTGATAATAATTCAATACCTTTTTTAATTCTTTCTAATGACTCTTCTTTTCCAATTACTTCCATAATTTCGAAAGCTCCTGCCGGTGTCATCTGCTTACCTGATACTGCAGTACGAAGTGGCCATAAAGCCTGACCATTTTTAATTTCTTTTTTCTTAATATATTCAAATACAGTATCGTGTAATCCCTGTACTGAATAATCATCTGTTTCCTCTAATATTGGAAGTAATTCCTTTAAAATTTCTAAAGAATTTTCAGAATTAGTCTTCATTTTCTTGTGTGTATACATTTCAGGACTATATTCAGGAAGTTCCTGGAAGAAGTCAATCATGTCTCCAATTTCAGGGAATGTTTCAATTCTTGTTTTGACCATATCCATTATTGTTTCAAGGTTCAAATCTTTCTTGATAACTTCCTTAACGTATGGTCTTGCCATTTCATAGAACTTCTCATTGTCCATAGCCTTAATGTATTCTCCATTCATCCATTTTAACTTTGTAATATCGAAAACTGAAGGGCTCTTATTAACCTTGTGATAATCAAAATTCTTAATTAATTCATCAAGTGAAAATATTTCCTGATTGTCTTCCGGACTCCAACCTAAAAGTGCAATATAGTTTACAATTGCTTCAGGTAAAAATCCCTGTTCAACTAAATCTTCGTATGATGAATGACCTGAACGTTTGCTTAATTTCTTATGATTTTCATCTGTAATAAGTGGCAAATGTACATATTTAGGTGCTTCCCAGCCAAATGCTTCATAAAGTCTCTGGTACTTTGGTGAAGATGAAATATATTCATTACCTCTTACTACATGAGTGATTTCCTGTAAATGATCATCTATAACATTTGCAAAATTGTATGTTGGATAGCCATCTGACTTAATTAAAATCATGTCATCCAACTCTTTGTTTTCTACTGTAATTTCTCCATACAATTCATCAACAAAAGTTGTTGTTCCTTCTGTTGGCATGTTCATTCTGATAACATAAGGTTTTCCAGCATCTAAATTAGCCTGTATTTCTTCTTGTGAAAGATGTAAACAATGCTTGTCGTACATTGTAATTTCTTTTCCGTCTTCCCCTACAGAAGTTTTAAGTGTAGCCAATCTTTCCTTATCACAGAAACAGTAATATGCATCTCCTGACTCAATTAATTTCTTTGCATATTCAAGATATAAACCTGACGCCTGACGTTCACTCTGAATATAAGGTCCATATCCCTTGTCCTTGTCAGGACCTTCATCATGTACAAGTCCTGTTGCTTCAAGTGTTCTGTATATAATATCCACAGCACCTTCCACATAACGTTCTCTATCTGTATCTTCTATTCTTAAAATAAAATCGCCACCTGCATGTTTTGCAATTAAAAATTCGTATAAAGCTGTTCTTAAATTTCCTACATGCATTCTACCTGTTGGACTAGGTGCAAATCTTGTTCTTACTTTTGACATTTTATTTCTCCTCTTTAACAATTATTGACATAAATCTAATTTATTATAATGCTTTTTTTGCCTATAAGCAAGTACATCAACTTATGGATTTTATAATAATCCATAACGCAATATTTTTTATGTAATAGAAAATCCTAAAAGATTTTCCTGTTACGAAAAAAGACTTCCCTTAACCGAATCACCTATTTATTGTCAGGTTTTAAAACCTAACTTTTTAGGAATAATTCAAGTTCCGTGAAAGTCTTTTTCTAAATATACTTAATATTTTTTTATGCTTTATTTTAAATTTTTGAAATATTCAACAGCTTCATCTAATGACTTCTTGAATGAATCATCTGATGAATTATCGAATAAGAATAAATTCTTAATTCCTTCAGGAACTGTAAAGTTCTGTCTGCTAATATATTCATCCCAATGTTCAATCTTCCATGTATCTCTGTCAGAGTTACGTTTAATCATTCTTTCCTTACAAACTTCCTTGTCGCAATGAACCCAAACAACAACTAATTCAGCTCCAATCTTTAAAAGTTCGTTTCTAAGATTTTCCATATAACCGGGTGTTCTAACTTCTCTTGTGAATGGAGAATTAATGAATACCGTATCATTGTATTCTAAAGCTTCTCTTGCGATTTCCATGATTGCATCATATTCATAATTTCTGATGTTTGCTTCAAAGAAATCTGAACTTCTATTGTATTCTTCATTTGCCACAACAAAAATCTGCTTTGATAAAACAATAAGTGAATCTTTATCAAGGTAAACACAGTTAGGCATAGCCTTTGCTAACTTCTTTGTTACAAATGTTTTTCCACATGCTGGTGGTGATGTTACTAAAATCATTTTCTTCATAATATATCTACCTCTTCTATATAAAAATATTAAATCGTTTCAAATAAACCCGAATTTCTCGTGATTATATCACTTTTTAATTCCTTTAGTCAATAAGATTGACCGTATTTTTTTGTTTTTTCGACTACTTTTTTAATTACAGTGTTCCAAGGTCCAGCTCACCTGTGCTTGCACAAAGGTGAGCTGGACTTTGGAACACGCCCAAATATGAGCATAAAAGAGAAGCGTCAGCTTTCCCATATGCGAATATTTGTATGAATTGCGAGAGTGCTCTGCACGGAGCAATCCATGTAATTAAAAATACATTTCTCAAGGTCCACACCTGTGCTTGCACAAAGGTGAGCTGGACTTTGGAACACGCCCAAATATGAGCATAAAAGGGAAGCGTCAGCTTTCCCATATGCGAATATTTGTATGGATTGCGGGAGTGCTCGGCACGGAGCAATCCATGTAATTATTTGTTGAGTTTTATCTCTACAGGTTTATTTATTTTAAGTTCTTTTTCTGTTACCACACAGTTATACGCCATTATTTTAACTCCTTTACTTTCTGCCTTTACCAGTACTTCTGCAAAAGCCTTATGAGTCTCTTTGTTAGGTGTAAAATATTTTACGTTTTCCATTTGCACAACAAACATAATATAAGCGTCAAAGCCCTCTTCCTTGGCTTTGATTAAATGTTCTATATGCTTTACCGCTCTTTTGCTTGGTGCATCAGGAAATAAAACTACACCATCTTTTTCAAGGGTAACACCTTTTACTTCCATCCACGCTTTTTTATTATCTCCCTCAATATAAAAATCAAACCTTGATTCTCCATATTTTTTCTCAGGAGCAACAAGTTTTGTATTTTTATATAAGCCATTTTTATTTAGCCATTCCTGTACTACTTTGTTTGGTGCTTGGGAATCCATATTTATTATTCTTTCATTTTTCCTAACTACAACCAAATCATATTTTGTTTTTCGATTGGGATTATCTGATTCCTCCAAATATACAGTTACACCATTAACTAAAAGTTCTTTGCAACGTCCTGTATTTTTCACATGAACAACCTGGGGATTATTATCCATTCCTTCTACATCAACATACGCTATAAACCTGTTGGGTCTTTCCCTAAAAATTCCTTTTACAATCTTTTTATATTCCATAATACTTTCTTCTCTATAATTCAATCCTTTATCTTTCTTTTCTGTTCTTTGTAATTCAATCTCTTATCTTAATTCGTTTCTGCTGTCTATAATTTATTATCTGCCGAAACTAATATTAACACTTTTCATTATTAATTAACAGCTGTTTTCCTGCACATACTTTTTAATGCATAATTAATGATTGTAGAATTTTGATTATTAACCAAAGGATTAGTTCTTTTTATATTATGGAATTATTATTTCTAATTGTTCAGATATGATTTTATTTTGTATGTTTTGTCTATTAGATAAGCATTTAGAAAAATTGCTTCTCAAATCAGGAATGGCGTTTCAGAATTCTCCGAAACGCCACAAAATTGAAAGGGTTTAGATTATTATGTTACCTAAAAATCTAATACACTTATAGTTTAAAAATTAAAAACATTTTTTGCAACAACCTATAAATCTAATGTATTTTTTTGTTAATTATGTACATTTATCCTTTTATTTTTTGAAATAAAAGGGCTTTTTTATAAGCATTTGTTACAATTTTTATGTTTTTTGTATTTTTTACGTTTTTTTAATTTTCCAAAAAACTAAAAAAAACATTTTTAACTATAAATTTTATCGTCCTCTGAATTATCTTCTCCTGATACTTTAATGTTTGCATCGTCCATTTTTACCTTAGGAATTGCAATTGGTGGCAAACCTGAATTTACAAAAAATGTAATTACCATTGATCTTACATGTGGGAATATTTCATCGTATGCTTTCTTATGAATTTCCTTTTTGTCTGATAACTGGTCACAGTCAAAAAATGCCACTGCACTTATTTTGAAATTGAAATCCATTGGTTGATTCTTATCCATCATATCAATAGTTAATGTAGCTGCACACTTCTTATCATCCCTTGTATATTTAACATTAAAAGATGCTCTCTGGCTGATATCCAAAGAGACAGCTCCTTCTATCTTATTTGTTAAATCAAGTTCTTCTACTTTAATTCCATTAAAAACTAAATCTCCCATTTAATGCCTCCTTATTCTTTTCCTGTAATTATATCATTACTTAATCATTAATAAAAGTGAAATGTAGACCGTTTTAATCTACATTCCACTTTTATTAACTATATCCTACAATAGGACATTATTTTTTTACTTTAACACTTTTAACTTTGCTCCATGCTCCATAGTATTTTTTCTTTCCAACTATTTTGTAAGCTCTAACCTGAACAAAATATTTTTTATTTTTAAGTTTCTTAATTACATAAGAATTCTTCTTACAAGCTTTAATCTTTGCCTTTTTAAGTTTGCCTTTGCTTAAAGCGTAACGAACCTGGTAGCCCTTTACACCTTTAATCTTCTTCCATGACAACTTAATCTTCTTACCCTTAACATTCTTAGCCTTAGGTGAAACCTTTGCCACTTTAATCTTTGTTGTTGTTGGCTTCTGAGTTGGTCTGTTAGGGTTATCCTTAGCTGCAATTGTTTTAACAACTGTACCTTCACAATTTTCACCAATTCCTGTAATTGTAATTGTGATATTACCTGTTGCATCTGTAGCTACTGTATATTTATAATCCTTATCTTTTGTTAATGCACGTCCATTATCAGGTACCTGAACTAATACATTTAACTGCTTGTTAGCATCAAATGATGTCTTAATAGTTGTGTTAGCAAGTTTTCTCTTAGTAATAACGAATGTCTTTTCAATTGTTCCTGCGTAGTTTCCAATACCCTTTATTGTCATTGTTACTGTACCAGGATTCATATTATCTGAATAAACAATTTCGTAATCCTTCATTGCTGATAAGTAAACATCACCCTGACTCATCTTAATCTGAGGCTGGATGTCTGCCACCTTATATTCGTAACTTTCTGCTAAATTTGAAAAATCTTTCTTTATAATATCATCTTCAATATTTGCCTGTGCAATAGTAAACTCTCCTTCAAGCTTACCTTCATATAATCCTATACCATTAACGATAACTTTTGCAGTTCCCGCATTTACATTATCTTCGTATTTTACTTCATATGCTGTTCCTTCTTCAAGCTGTTCATCACCGTTTTTTACTGTAACTGGAACTGTCTGTTCTTTTCCATTGTATATATGTCCAATCTCTCCAATAAATAATTCAAATTTTGAAATATCTATCCCTGAAATTTTAGTTTCCTGTGATACACCTTCAGATGAAACTTCACCACGTTTTGCTACAACCTTAACTGTAACATTACCAGCATTAATTTTATCAAATGTGTATTCACCCGGTTCTTTATTTTCTGCTACTAACTTGTCTCCCACATAAATGTCATATACCTGAGCAAATTCTTTTGGTAAATTGCTTCCTTCAAATGAAACCTTTAAAGTATTTGCTTCTATTGCTTCTACTGTTAAGTTCTTAGCTTCACTAACAGCAATATCCTCTGCTTTAATAGTTTTTGTAACAGAACCACCAAAGTCTCCTATACCATTCAACTTAACTTCTATACCTTCAGCTGTTGTTGTCTGTTCAACTGTATAATCTGTTCCTTCAACTAATTCTGTTCCACTATATTTTGCACTAACTGTTGCCTTCAATTCATCATCTAATGTTACATCAACTGTTGCATCTGTAATATCCGTCTTCTGAATTACGGCAATTTCCTTAATCTGGAAGCCATAAGCAGCATGTCCATTCATATAAACTTTTACATATCTAATTGGTTCTGTTGGTAAATCATATAAGTTTGTTACAACATATCCGTTCGGATCTGCAAAATGCTGTAAAACTTCCCAAGCTATAGACTTTGTTTCTCCTATTTTAACGAATCCTTCATCCGGATTTTCTTCATCAAATTCTTTTGATACTGATACTGTATAATCCTTACAGTATGTAACTTTATTTTGGAAATTAACAAGTACTTTGCTAAGTAATGATGGTTCAACTTCTTTTCCCAAATCAATTACAACATATTCGAATGTTCTTGTTGCATCCCATAGTGATGACCAAAATGCATCTGCATTGCCATTTGTAAGAACTGTAGGATCTGTTCCTTCATTTTCACCTGTGGATGACACATATACTGTCTTATTTAATGCAAGATTTTTATCACTTGATGAAACTAATGATGTCTGATCCTTTACTTCCGGATAATATGCTTTATCTTTGCCCATTACAGCAAATTCTCTAATCTGGTATCCATATCCTGTATTACCATTTATTAAATGTAATTTAACATATCTGAAATCTTCAAGTGTAACCTCTGATAAATCCACGTTATAATGTGTCTGTTCCCATTCTACACCTGAATATTTTCCTATTGTCTGGTAATTTTCTCCGTCTAATGATATTGATACTTCAAAATCTGTTACATTTGTAGTATCATTAACGTTATATAGCTGCAAGTAATCAATGTTGCTTACTTTCTGACTCATTTCTCTTCCAATATCAATTACAAAAGTCTGATCCTTCGCATCATCGTTTCTTTCAGTATTAACAAATTCTGTACCTGATACATTACCATCTGTTAAAACCTTAAAGTTCTGACTTCCAACTGATGTCTGTGTGTACTCAGCCCCATATGTCAGATTATAGTCTGTTGCTAAAAATTCAGATTCATCTACAGGTAATCCCTCTTCAAGCTCACTAGAACTATTTGCTGTATTTGGAGTTTTATTTTCTCCTTCACCAATTGCAGCAAATTCCTTTATCTGATAACCATAATCTTTCTTTCCGTCTAAAAGATTAATTCTTACATACTTAAACTGTGTTATTGTCAAATTAGATTTGTCAACTGTTAATTCATTTACCTTTTCAGTAAAATCATCTGTTGATTCATATGCCGTTTCAAAATTTTCACCATCTAATGATAACTGAATGTTGAATTTCTTACAGTATGTATTCGCATTATTGAAGAAAATCAAAAACGACTTCAAATTACTTACTTCCTGAATTCCATCTGTTGTTATTGTAACTCTCTGATTTGCATCTTTTCCCCATTTTGAATTATAAAAGCCTCCATCAAGACTTCCATTAGTAAGTGCAGTGTCTGTATTTTCCTGCCCCTTGCTGCTGTAAGTATATCCTGCTCCTTTCAACAAATTATAATCCGACTTAATCAAATCAGAATAATCAATCTCCGGTTCTACTTCACCGCTACCACTTCCTTCATCTGCAGCAATAATTTCATCAGCTCTTACGATATTTTTGTAAGAGTTTCCATCAATCGCTATTAAACTGCATACCATTGACATGCTAAGTGCTAAGCTCAAAGCTTTTTGTACGTTTTTTCTCATAAAATCCTCCTTTTTATATTTTCTTTGTTAAGTTTAACCATGGTATTATTTTATCATATTTAATGTTTGACAACCATATATCCGATTCAAGAAACCATTTTTATTTTCAGCCAAAAAAATAAGAAAAAGCCTATAAATAAAGGCTTTTTCTTATTGAATTATTTTTATTTCATTTCAACATAGTCAATAATTAGCCTTGCTGCATTCTCTAATGAGATATTTGCTGTGCTTATGCACAAATCATAAGCTCTTGAATCACCCCATTTATTCTCACAGTAGAAGTTATGATATGTTTTTCTTACTTTGTCTCTTTTCTTCATCTTGGATAAAGCAGCTTTCTTATCAATGCCGTCTCTTTCCATAACTCTCTTAGCCTTACTTTCTGTATCTCCTAAAATAAATACTTTTGTAAGATTTGGATTATCTGCGAGAATTTCATCTGCACATCTGCCTACAACAACAAATGATTCATTTTCCTCATTTGCTCTCTTTCTAAGCATATTGAATTCCTTAATGGCAACATCCTGTTCTATTGACGTTGTTACACCACCTAATGGAATTGGCATAAAAGTAAGGTTAATAGGTTTTTCGTCGTACTTCTCAACTACTTCTCTACTGTACTTTCCTTCCTTTGCCACTTCATCTAATAATTGCTTGTGATATAAAGGTATATTGTAATGTTCTGCTACCATTTCTGCTACCTTTAAACCTCCGCTACCAAACTCTCTTCCTATAGCAATTACTATCTGCTTCATAGTACATCCCTCCAGTCTTTAAGATTAAAAATAATCCGTACTTAATTTTATGCTAATTATACCACATTTTTCATTTTTTTTAAACTAAAAAGAGGTTCTAATTCCATTAAACTTTATAATGTTTAACTTATATTTGAACCTCTAAAACTTCATTTTTTGCTTTTTCAAACTAGTATTAATTTACTATTTAAAACTAACATTGATTTACTTTTCAAACAAACATTAATTTACTTTTTAAAACAAACATTAATTTGCTGTTTTAATTATTTGTCTAAGAATTTGTAACTTCCCTTTACAATAGCCTTGTCAAAAACAACAAACATTGCCGGTAAAATACAAATTACACAAAGCATACTAATTACGGCACCTCTTGCCATAAGTAAGCAAAGTGAACTAATCATGTCAATACTTGAGTAAGCACCTACACCAAATGTTGCCCCAAAGAATGTACAAGCACTAACAATAATTGACTTCATTGTTGCTGTTAATGCGTCTTTTGCAGCAAGATTTTTTTCCTTGCCACTGCTACGCTCTAACTTATATCTGTTAGTCATTAAGATTGCGTAGTCAACTGTCGCACCTAACTGGATTGTTCCAATTACAACTGAAGCAATAAATGGTAATGTTGCTCCTGTATAGAATGGAATACCCATGTTGATAAAGATTGCAAGTTCAATTACTGCTACCAAAATTATAGGAAGTGTAATTGACTTAAATACAATTGCGATAATTGCAAAAATTACAAATATTGAAACAAAACTTACTGTTGCAAAGTCTTTGTTTGTTATCTTAATTAAGTCTCTTGTACATGCAGCTTCGCCTACAAGCATTCCTGACTTGTCGTATTTCTTAATAATCTTTTCGATTTGATTACACTGTGCATTGGCTTCATCTGAACCTGTCTTATACTCAGACATAAAGATTAACATTTCATGTTTTTCACTCTTTAATGCACTTGTTAAATCTTCCGGTATAAATGAATCAGGAACTGAGCCGTCTAAGAAACTTTCAAGTCCCATTGCAACTTTTACACCTTTTACATCATTAACATCTGACAATAAATCTTTAACATCTTTCGTCTTTGTATCTGAACTTATTAAAATCATGTTAGCCGAGCCTAAATCATAAGTATCTGCCACTTTATTCTGAGCTGTAACACTCTTTAAGCTTTCCGGCAAACTTAATGTTAAATCATAATATACATTTGTATTTGCCTGACCGTAAGCTGCAGGACCAATTAATAATAAGAACAATACAATAAATATTCTATAATGCTTTGTAATCCACGCAGGAATCTTTTTAAAATCAGGTAATAACTGTTTGTGCTTTGTTTTCTGAATGGCTTTGTTAAATACCAAAATGAAAGCCGGTAAAACAGTTACACATGAGATAACACCTAAAATTACACCTTTTGCCATTACAATACCAAGGTCAAGTCCCAATGTAAAACTCATAAAGCATAAAGCAATGAAACCTGCCACTGTTGTTATTGAACTACTTACAACAGAAGATATTGTAGCTGCAATAGCATCCGCCATAGCCGATTTACTGTCACCGTCATGTTTCTCCAGTTCTTCCTCAAAACTGTGCCACAGGAATATTGAGTAGTCCATTGTAACACCAAGCTGAAGCACCGCCGCTAACGCCTTTGTCAGATAGGATATTTCTCCCACCACAAAGTTGCTGCCTAAGTTATATATAATAGCCATTCCAATACTTAACATAAAGAAAATTGAAATTAAGTATGAATCCATTAACAACGACAAAACAACAATTGAAACTAATGCTGCTATACAAACGTATATGAACATTTCCTGTTCAACTAACACTTTTGTATCTGTAACAATGGCTGAAATACCGCTAATATAACACTGTTTTTGTGTAAGATTTCTAAGTTGTGTTATTGCATCCATTGTTCCCTCACCGGAACTTGTGTCATCAAAAATAACCATCATAATTGTTGATGTACCTTTGTTAAAGGCTTTGTACACATCATCCGGTAGCATTGATTTTGGTACACCTGCTTTTTCAAAAGAGTCATACCATAAAACTTTACTTACATGGTCAACTTTTTTCATTTTGTCAATAAGCTTTGTGACATCTTTATCGTCCATCTTATCAACCATAACAATACTAAATGCACCTGAATCGAATTCGTCCATCATTATGTCCTGACCTGTCATTGTGTCAATTCCGTCCGGCAAATAGTATAATAAGTCGTAATTTACTTTTGTATTCATATAGCCAATGCCTGCTGGAATTAGTAGTAAAATACTAATTAGTAATATGACATATCTGGCTTTTACAACAAACTGTCCAAACTTCTTCATAACTTATTAGCTCCTTTACTTATCCGACTTGATTTCGGCTGTCTTAAATATGAATTTAACGTTACCTGACATATCACTCTTAATTCCTGAGAATGACTTGTATTCTTTTCCGTTATTTAATATATCTTCAATACTATTAACTGCATCCTTTGTATCATAGCCAAAGATTTCAGTAATCTTGCTTATACCTTCGTCATTTAATTTGACAACACCATCTTTTAATGTTTTTGTTCCATTAAATAATGTTACAACACCACTGCTTAATGAACCTGTACCATTTGCTAATGTTTTAGCACCATCACTAATCTGTCCTGCACCTGAATTAACAGTTGCAATACCATCTTTAACCTGTGAGCTTGCATCGCCTAACTTACTGTTCATCTTATCTGTTCCCTGGTTAAGTGACTTCATACCTGAGTTAAGAGTTTTTGCACCACTCTTTAACTGGTTTGTTCCTGATGCTAATGTACTTGTTCCATCATATAAACTTTTTGTGCCTGCTGCTAAAGTACCGGCACCCGTATTTAACTTGCTAATACCTGTGTATAATGTATTAATTCCTGTATTTAACGCTGATGCACCATCTGTTAAATCTCCCATGCCATCAACAAGAGCCTTAATGCTTGATGCCTGTGAAGTAATCTGAGTTTCAAATGTTGATTTAACCTGCTCTAATGTTTTAATTCCATAATATGCTTCTAATAACTGATAATAAGCTGTTGCATTTAAACCTGCACCTGTTAAAACAGTAGTCATGTCTGCGCCCTGAGCAATGGCACCGTTAATCTTTTCAATAGTTGCGTTTAATGCTTTTTCAGAAGCAATTGCACCGCCTGTAGCTGCGCTTACTTTTTTAACAACACCATCAATTTGAGTCTGGATAGAACTTGGTGTTGACTGTAATGTACCAACTAGCTGTTTTACGCCTGCTTCTGCTGTTTTTGTTCCTGTTGCTAAAGCCTTTGAGCCATTCTTTAAGCCCTGGCTCTTAACATTACCCTTGCTGTCCTTAACATCTTCAAAACCTGCTTTTGCACTGCTTAAACCTTTTGCAAGTTCCTGTGCACCTGAGTTAACCTTCTTAGCGCCGCTGTTTAATGTCTGGGCACCTGAATTCAACTTGTTAGATGCTGACTTAACACTCTTTGTTCCTTTGTATAATTTCTTAGCACCTTTGTTTGCACTCTTAACACCTGAAACAAGAGCACAGTCAAACTTCTTATAGCTTGTTAATAATGTAGTTGTTCCTAAATATAAATCAGATGTATATTTAGCAATATCCTTTGCACCCTTATCAATCTTATCTGCACCTGAATTTAATTTGCTGGCACCTGATACTAAATCTCCAGCACCTTTTACTAACTGATTTGTACCGTCCTTTAACTCATCCATCTTATCTTCAATATCTGAGAAATCTAAGCTCTTGTCTAAATCTAAATCAGCAATTTCAGATGTTGCCATTGTAAGTGACATGTTTAAGCTAAAGTCTTTTACATCAGCTTCAACTGTAAATGATTCAGGAATATCAATATCCTTTAAATAATCTTCAGCCTTGCTAACTGTTGATATAAGATTGTCCTTAAAGCCCGGTGCTCCATAACCGATTACAATGTTTGAGCCATCATATTCAACTACTTTACCGTTATCAACTTTTACATTTGTGAAATTATCATCTAAAACCATACCTGTTAAAGTAATAAATGGAATGAATTTTCCCTCAGATGATGTTTCATTAACATAGTCATAAACAATTTTTACTTTTCCGCTTTTTCCTGCCAAATCATCTGGTGATATTTCTTCATCATCTAAATAATATTTAACATTTACTTTAATAGGTGTAGACTCTGTTGTTGTACCCTGATATGTAATGTCTTTTCCTTTATTCTCCCAAACAATATTGCCATTCTCATCTGTAGTATATTTTTCATCACCACTTAAATTTGTAATATTATCGAGATTTGATACATCACTAATGCTATCCTTATCAGAAACTTTCAAAGTATCACTTACTGTTGTCTTAGTAACTTCACCAGATGGATCCATTTCCACGAAAACTGTTTCTTTCTTTTCAGTATTGGCTGTGTCACCAATCTTACTGCTTAATAATGTTTGCAAATCTGACTGTTTAATTGTGTCAGAAGCTTCTGTTTGTTTTTTTTCTGTTTTCTTTGACTGTGTGTTTGTAGTTCCACATCCTGACAAACACCAGGTTGACATTGTCATAACCAACGCCAAACTTATTCCTTTTTGAACATACTTTCTCATTTCAACATACACTCCTTTTCTTTTCTATTGTACAGTATACATTTATATGTAAAAAAATCATTATACATTCTTATACACCAATGTATTTTTATGACACCTGTATGAAATTGTATAAGTCATTTACTTTCTGTATAATAAACAGATATTAGATTTCATTTGTACCTCTTTATTGTAAAAATATAACTCTGTATATTTTCAAATAGACTAAAATCAATTTCCTGTTAAATCATTTTTTTAATTCTTTGTATTTCTTTTATACATGTAAATCTCATGACCTAACTCTTCAGTTTGTAATGTCATTTTCTGTAGCAAAACAGCTAAATCATCTTCATTTTCCTTCATACCTTTTAATGCCCAGTCAACAATTACTCCTGTTAAGCCATAAGCGAAAAATCTCGCATATATATCCTGTTCTTTATCATCTAAATGCTGATATAAGTCAAGTTCTGCTATTGCCTTCACAAACAACTCTGCGAAAATTTTATTACTATATTCAGCGAAGAAATTGTTGGATGATTTAATAGTGTTCATAAAAAACGCTTTCTGCTGCTTCATATATTTGAACAATCCAATTAACTTTTCAACCCAGTTTTCAAAAGTCAAATCCTGTGTTAATGGAATAAATAAATCCTGATTATATATCCAACTAAGCAATTCATACTTGTCATTAAAATGATAATAAAATGTCTGTCTGTTAACACCGCAATGGTCTGTAATGTCTGCAACAGTTATTTTATCCAAAATCTTTGTGGCCCCCAACTCTTTTAAGCTTTGCGCCAAAGCTTTCTTTGTAATGTTTGAATTTGCCATAACATCCTCCTTATACTAATGTATCTAAATATTACATTAGCATCTTTTTTATACTTGTGTATGATTTTCTTATATTTGTAATATAACTCTACTTTTTGCTAAATGCAACCATTCTTTCTGTTTTTTATACGTTTGTCTCAAATTGTATAATTGCGTATTGTTTTTTTGCGTAATAAGAAGTTCTGAAGGAAGTTCTTATTACACAAAAAAAGAAGCTGTAGCAATGCTACAACTTCTTTTTTCTTAACTTAACAATATTCTATCATTATCAAATGCTTTCTGTTTCTTTGCTGAATACATCTTAATCAAATCATCCATTGTCATATTGTCTCTTTCTTCTCCTGAAAGATCCAATATAATCTCACCGCTGTCTAACATAATTGTTCTGTTACCTGTGGTTAATGACTGATTCAAATTATGTGTAATCATCATTGTGGTAATGTTATTCTCTGCTACAATTTCTTTTGTTATTTCCATTACTCTTTCTGCTGTTGCAGGATCAAGAGCTGCTGTATGCTCATCAAGCAATAACAACTTTGGAATTGATAAAGTACACATTAACAATGTAACTACCTGTCGCTGGCCTCCTGAAAGTAAGCCGATTTTGGTTTTCATTCGGTCTTCAATTCCCATATTGTATCTTGCAAGATTCTCCCTAAAGAAAGCTGTCTGCTTCTTAGTTATGGCTCTCTTAAAAGGTGAATTTTTCTTTCCTGCTCTTGTATATGCCAACGCAAGATTTTCTTCGATTGTCATATTAGGAGCTGTTCCTTTCATTGGATCCTGAAAAACTCTGCCGATTAATTTAGCTCTTGTATGTTCACTCTTAAAAGTAATATCTTCTCCATCTAATAAAATATTCCCTTTATCCACCATAAAGGTACCACATATTGCATTAAATAAGGTTGATTTACCTGCACCATTGGAGCCAACTACTGTTACAAAATCACCATCTTTTAGGTTTAATGACATATGGTTAATTGCTGTATGTTCATTAACTGTACTTTTGGCAAAGGTTTTTGATATGTTATTTATTTCTAACATTACATTGCCCCCTTTCTGATTTTTCTTGCAGCCATTCTTTCCTTAATTGCAGGTACTGCCAATGTAATAGCTACTATTAATGCACATGTGAATTTCATAAGGTTTGAACTCATGTCGCCAAACAACTGCTGTCTGATAACGAATGCAACTATTATTTTATATAGAACAGAACCGATTACTGCTGAAACAATTCCTGTTGCCACACTTCTTTTTCCAAAAATAACTTCACCAATAATTACTGCAGCAAGACCATAAATCAAAGTTCCGTTTTGTAAACTAATATCAGCATAGCTAATGCTTTGTGACTGCAGTGCACCTGATAAACCAATAAGACCGTTTGCCATCATCAAACCAACAATCTTTGTTCTGTCTACGTTAATTGATGATGCTCTTACCATATCAGGATTGTCGCCTGTTGCTCTAATGCAAAGTCCTAAATGAGTTTTAAAAAACCAAATCACTAATAGAATTACAACTAAAGCAATAATAAAACTAACACCAGCCTTTACCATAGAAGTTTCAAACATACCTCTAATACCTAAGGTTTCTTTTACTTTTTCAAAAATTGTTACTTTACCATAACTTAAGTTTGTAGTCTGACCTTTATCTGTCAAAGAATAGCAAACCAAATTAATGGAATACAAACCACTCATTGTAATAATACCTGCCAAAACAGGATGCACATTAAGTTTAGTCTGCAAAGCTCCTGTAATTAATCCTGCTATCATTCCCGCTGCCATTCCAGCAAAAACTGCAAGAATCGGATGACCGTTAAGAGAAACTAAAACAGAAATTACAGCTCCAAATCCAAAACTTCCTTCTGTTGTTAAATCAGGTATATCTAATATTCTTAAAGAAATATATATACCCATTGCCAATAAACCGTAAATTAATGCCTCTGGCACATTTGATAAATAATATTGTAATTCTACCATTTCTTTTTCACTTTCAATTATTATTGTAATATTTTAATTCTCAGTTTTTCATTACTCTATTATTTTCATTTTTGTAGCAAACTTTTTGCTTTATACTTTTCAAATGTTTTTTCATGTTATCTAATTTATACTTTTAAACTTACTTAGCTGTATCAAGTTCTTTTACTTCATACTTTGTTTTTATATCTTTCTTTGTAAGTCCTAAAGCTTTCATTGTGTCTTTATTTACTGAACAGTAGTCAATACCTACAACCTGTGCCGGTATATCTTCTACCTTCTTACCATTCTTTAAATATTCAACTGCCATATCTGCTGTTTTCTTACCGATTCCCTTGTCGTCAATTGCAAGTGTTGCAAAACAACCTGACTGAACTGTTGTTGCTGATGCACAATATGTTGGAACTTTTTTGTCCTTGCAGATTTCTGTAAGTTTTGAAACACCGTCCTGAATAATTGAATCATTTGGAACAAATACTGCATCTACTTTTTCAGCTATTAAAGCGTTTGTTGCGTTTTCTACATCTGCTGCTGTAGGAGCTGTTTTTTCAACATATTCAACACCGATTTTCTTTAAGTATTCTTCAACCTGTTTAATTGTGTTTGTAGCGTTGTCTTCGTTTCCACTATAAATAAGACCGTATTTCTTTGCAGGTGTTGTTGCCTGTGCAAAATCAATTATTTCTGAAACAGGAATTGCATTTGATGTTCCTGTAGCATTCATGTCAGGCTTATCCATGTCTGTTAAAACCTTTGCTGCAAGTGGTGCTGATACTGCACAGAAAAATGCAGGTGTGTCTGATTCTGTACTTACAAATGTCTGTGTTGGAGGTGTTGCAATTGTAAACACCGCCGTGTATGAACCGTCAGCCATGTTACTTGCTATAGTTGATAAAGTTGTTGCATCACCTGATGCACACTGGTAATCAAAAGTTGTGTTGTCTTCTGTGTAGCCTTTTGCTTTTAATTCTTCAAGAATTCCTTCTTTCATATCCATAAAAGCGCCATTTTCTACCATTGTGATAATTCCAATTTTTTTCTTGTCATTGTCATTATCTCCACCCTTTTTGCTGTTTCCACATGCTGTGAATACTGATGTAGCTAATGCTACTGTTAAAACTAAACCTAAAACTTTCTTAAATCCTCTCATAATCTTTCTCCTTTTAAAAGTTATTTCAGTTTAGATAACCCTTCAGAGTATATAGAAATTAAATTACTTTTATAACTTCTATAATCTATTTTTCTTTATACGAAAAAAAGTCCTTGATAGTATTAATCTACTATCAAGGACGGATAATCTAAAAATCTTCCGCGGTGCCACCTTGATTCATATCAAACGATATGCTCTCAACGAGTACAAACATACTCTGTGCAACTAACGTATGCCTTCACGTCATGAAATACTGGCTTCTAAAAAAGTTTTGTTCCATGCCCTCTGCGGTCCATTTATGTGAGCTGCGTTCTGTGGGTTCTCAGCTACTCCCTACTCTCTGTAAGTGCACGATTCACTTTTATCTCCGCATCAACGGTTTCAATGGTCATCTTCAACTGTTAGTAAGAATTATACGTCAACCATTTCTGTCAGTCAACCCTAAATTTCTATTTTGCAGTCTTTTGTTTCCATACCTAATCCTCTATATGCTGTCAATTTCTTCCCATAACTCTTCCTCTGTAAGTACACGACCATTTTCTAAATCATCAATTGCTTCATCAGGTTTAGAAGTAATACATTCATCCCATCATTAATCCGTTATAAACTTTTCTACTACCTTTGCTATACCATCATCGTTGTTTGATGCTGTAATATAATCAGCATTTTCTTTCACTGCATCTACAGCATTTTCCATTGCAACACCAACTGCTGCATATTTAATCATTGACAAATCATTAAATCCATCACCACAGGCAATTGTATTTTCATGAGGTATGTTTAATTTGTCAATTAAAACTTTAATTGATGCAGCTTTGTCAATTCCCTTTGGTACAATTTCAATAAAGTAATCTGTAGAACGATACACTGAAAGAACATCTCCGAATTTTTCGGCAAGCCTTTTTTCGTGATACTCTGAAATTTCAGGATCTACAGTGTAAAGGCATTTGTTTGGATTGTAGTCCACATACTTTACTACATCTGTTAAAAATGCCGGTATTCTGTTGATTTTTACAGTTTCAAGCATTACATACGGATCTACTCGTGTAGCCACAAGTCCCTGCTTGTTGTCATAAGTAATCAGCCCCAGATTGTTTTGTCTTGCATATCTTATTAAATCAGGAAGATATTTTCTATCCAGAGTATTCTCAAAAACTGTCTCCTTTGTTTTCCAGTCGATAATTTTTCCACCATTAAATGACATAACATATCCACCATATTTTTCAAGTTCCAGCTCTTTTGCAATAAATCCCATGCCAGGCGTTGGTCTGCCAGACGCAAGAGCCACAATATGACCTCTTCTTTGAATGTCCATAAGGGCTTCTTTTGTTTTAGGTGTAATTTTCTTTTCATCATTTGTTAATGTTCCATCTAAATCCAAAAATATTATTTTCTTGTCCATTAATCTTATCCTTTGCAATTTTATTTATTTAATTCTTCTAATTTTTCCATTGATGTTATTAACATTTCCTTTGTAATAACGTATGGGTTATGCTCGATATCTTTCATTATTACCGCATTTTCTGCTAATTGTTCTATGTTGTCTTTTGTAAATTCCAAATCTTTAAGACATGTTGGAAGTCCTACTGACTTGTTAAATTTATATACTGTTTCAAAATCTTCCATATTGTTGTCTACAAGTAAAAGATTTAAAACACCATAACTTACAACTTCCCCATGAAGATGATTTTTTTCAATATGAGGATGCGCTGTCAAAGAATAAAATATAGCATGTGCCAATCCTGAATTGTAATGAACTGTGTGCTCTGCCGTAAGATAAATTGAAGCAACAGCAGTTGATACTATAATTGCCAATACAACCTGCTCGTATTCATAAGAATTTTGTTTTCTGTCATTTGAATCCATGGCAGCTTTTCCATATTTCATTATAGGCTCGTAACACATTCGGCTTGCATTTACACCCATTTGGAAATAATGCTGTAATTCCTCTCCTTTTGAAGACATTTCAGCTTCAAAATATTTTGCATAAGTGTCGCCCATACCAGCCCATAAATATCTTGATGGTGAATTTACTGTAATTTCTGTATCAATAAAAGCATGAACCGGTGGTGCCGGATAAAAGAAAGGCTCCTTAAATCTTCCATCAGGATAATACATTATGGACACACTTGTACAAGCTGAACAGTTTGATGCTATTGTTGGAAAAGAAAATACCGGTTTGTCTATTTTTACCCCCAAGCATTTTCCTGTATCTGTTGATTTTCCACCACCAATTGCAAAAATTATGTCGGCTTCTTTTACAAGCTGATTTTCCATTAAGGCTTCGACATTTTCATAAGTTGCCTCTCCACCGTACCATAAAAAATCCAGTATTTCTAAATCTGAACCTTCAATTGCTTTTTCTATTTTTTCTCTTGCTGCATTAATTGCCTTATGACCACCAATTGCAATAATCTTTTTTCCATAAGTTCCACATATTTCGGGAATCTTGTTATATACCTTGTCTCCAATAGAATAACTTGGAAGATGTATGCTGTAATTTTCCATTTTTCCTTCTTTCTGTTTTTAACTTTAAATAGTCTCTGCCATTTTTATGTGCTCTCTTATAATATCACAGGATTTTGCAAACTGCTTATTTTCCTCTTCTGTCAAATGAAGTTCCACTACACTTTCAATGCCATTTCTACCAATGATACATGGCACTCCTGCGTGAACATTTTTCTGACCGTATTCCCCTTCAAGTAAAGTTGATGCAGGAAGTATTCTGTGTTCATTTGTTAAAACAGCCTTTGCCATATCAGCAAGTGCCGCACCTATGCCAAATTCAGTTGAACCTTTTCCGTTAATAATATCCATTCCACGCATATGTGTGCCTTCAACTACTTTTTCTTCAGAAAATTCTTTTACTCTTCCCTTATTTTCTGATACAAATTCTTTATAAGGCTTTCCAAATATTGTCATGTGAGAAAAAGGAACCATTGATGAATCGCCATGTTCTCCCATTGCAAAAGCTAGAACGCTTCTTGGATCTACATTACATAAATCTGCAACGGTTCTTCTTGTTCTGGCTGTGTCTAATGATGTACCTGTGCTAAATACCTGATTTTTAGGCAAATCAAGCCCTTTCCTTACATAATCAGCTATTATGTCGGCAGGATTAGTAATTGTAATTACAATACCATTTATTTTCACTGGCTTTAAGTTTTCCACAACATCCTTAATACATTCAACTGATGCCCCTAATGTATCAAGTCTTGTCTGGCCCGGTAGCCTTGGTACTCCTGCTGCAATTACAATAATATCTGCATCTTCACAATCTTTGTAATCTCCAACTCTTATAACCGGTGCCGACTGTAAAAATGCCACACTGTCAGCTAAATCCATTGCCTGACTTTTTTCTTTTTCCTTATCTCTGTCAATAAAAACTATCTCGTCGCATATATTTTGAAAACTCAGTGCTGCTGCACAATGAGTTCCCACGTGACCTGCTCCTATAATAACTATTCTTCTATTTGATAACATGATATCGTCTCCTTTGTGTCTGTTGCTTTTCCAAAAACTATACCCTCAATAACTACTGCTGATATTGAAAACAGCATAAATTTTATCATTCTAATTACTTCTTTTTTGTTATTCATTAATTTTCTCCCAGCCATCTTGTTGCCAAGTGAGCCATAACCGAGGCTCCTATAGGGCAAACTTCTTCATTAAACTTTACTTTTGGATGATGAACAGGATAATCACCTCTCTCATCCATAAAACCTGCCGAAATATATAAATACGTGCTTGGTATCTGTTCAGCTATTACTGCAAAATCGTCTGAAGCACTAGCTGTAACATCAGGATACGGTATCATTTCAGGGCCGTTAATTTCTTTAATATACTTAACAAACTCTTCCGTAAGTTTGCTATCGCATGTTATTGTAGGCACTTCATATATCATTTCAATACTTGCACTGCCACCATAAACTTCTGCAGTTTTTTCTGCTACTTCTTTTATTCTGTTAACAATTTTTTCTCTCATTTTGCTATCGTTTGTTCGAAGAGTGCCTTCTAAAACTGCTGTTTCAGGTATAATGTTTGCTGCTGTACCTGCCTGAAATTTTCCAACTGTCAAAGCAACTGCTTTTGAAGGATCACTTTCTCTTGCAACTAACTCCTGTAATGCCAAATGAATGTGTGCCCCAATGTTGATTGGATCTATTCCCACATGAGGATATGCCCCATGAGAACCTTTTCCCTTAGCAGTGATTTTAAAGCCGTCAACTGAATACATCATTGTATCTTTGCTGTTATACATATAAGTTCCAATTGGGATTCTACCAACTACCACATGAGTTGCAAGTGCTACATCCGGTTTTGGATTTTTAAGCAAGCCATTTTCTACCATGTCCTTGCTACCTTCAAAAATTTCTTCTGCCGGCTGGAACATAAACTTAACAGTTCCCTTTAGTTCTTTTTCGTTTTCTTTTAACATTCTTGCTGCTGTTAATAACATGGCTGCATGAAAATCATGGCCGCAACAATGTGCCGCATTTTTATTTTTGCTGGCAAAACTTTCGCCACTTTCCTCAGTCATTGGAAGGGCGTCCATATCTGCTCTTAGTAAAATAACTTTTCCACCTCTACCTACTGTTGCGGTTACACCATGGCCACACTTTTCAGGTTTTAAGCCATACTCTTCTAACTTCTTCATTATATATTCAACTGTGTTTGGAAGTTCCAAACCTACTTCTGCATTTTCGTGTATATAACGTCTGTTAGCTACTGTGTCATCGTTTAATTCTACTGCTCTTTTATAATAATCCATATACAACCTCGCAATATATTTATTTAATTTTTACTACTTAATTTGTTCAATTTTCATTAATTTATTTATAAAATCATCGTGTCTAAAGTTCTTATTCTAACTGTCCTCTAATATGAATGAACTTAACCTTAACACACACGAAATAATTTTCGCGAAACAAATATTAATACCTATAACGATTTTATATTATTTATTTTAAAAATCAAGTACACATTCATTTATATGGTACTTATAATATTTTTAAAAAAATCAAGGCAGACATAAACAGTTTCCCGTCTATGCCTGCCTATATATTTTTCAATCAATTGTTATGTTAATTACTGAAGTGCCCTAAATGCTTCATCTAAGTCTTCAATAATATCATCAATGTTTTCTGTACCAATTGATAATCTGATTGTGTTTGGATTAATGTTCTGTTCTGCTAATTCTTCAGCTGTGCACTGGCTATGTGTTGTTGTTGCAGGATGAATTACTAATGACTTAACATCTGCAACGTTAGCAAGTAATGAGAATAACTGAAGATTATCAATAAACTTATGAGCTTCTTCCTGACCACCCTTGATATCGAAAGTAAAGATACTTGCCCCACCATTTGGGAAATATTTTTCATATAACCCATGATCTGGGTGATCTGGTAATGATGGATGATTTACTTTTTCAACTAATGGATGATTTGATAAATATTCAACAACCTTTTTAGTATTTTCGTTATGTCTTTCAATTCTAAGAGATAATGTTTCTGTACCCTGAAGTAATAAGAAAGCATTAAATGGTGAAATTGTTGCACCTGTATCTCTAAGTAAAATTGCTCTAATGTATGTTGCAAAAGCTGCAGGACCTGCTGCTTCTGTAAATCTTACGCCATGGTAACTTGGGTTTGGTTCTGAAATTCCAGGATATCTTCCGCTTGCAGCCCAATCAAATGTACCACCGTCAACGATTACACCACCAAGTGATGTTCCATGGCCACCGATGAACTTAGTTGCTGAATGAACAACAATGTCTACTCCATGTTCGATTGGTCGAATAAGGTATGGTGTACCAAATGTGTTATCAACTACTACAGGAAGTCCATGCTTATGTGCAATTTCAGCGATTGCATCAAGATCAGGAATATCACTGTTAGGGTTTCCTAATGTTTCAAGGTAGATAGCCTTTGTATTTCCCTGAATTGCTCCTTCAACTTCTTCTAAGTTATGAGCATCTACAAATGTAGCTGTGATACCGTAGTTTGGTAATGTATGTGCTAAAAGGTTTGATGTACCACCATAAATTGTCTTCTGGGCAACAATATGTTCGCCTGCTCCTGCTAAAGCCTGAATTGTGTATGAAATTGCTGCTGCACCTGATGCAACTGCAAGACCCGCTACACCACCTTCAAGTTTTGCGATTCTGTCTTCGAATACACCCTGTGTTGAATTTGTTAATCTACCATAAATGTTACCTGCATCAGCTAATCCAAATCTTGCTGCTGCATGTGCTGAGTTCTTAAATACATAAGATGTTGTCTGGTAAATTGGTACTGCTCTTGAATCTGTTGCCGGATCCGGCTGTTCCTGTCCTACGTGTAACTGTAATGTTTCAAATCTATAATTTCTTTCGCTCATTTAAAATCTCCTATCTGTTTTTCTTGTTTACTATACTTAATATAATTTCTTATTCAATTGTATTTTGTTCTTTATTTTGCAATATATTTTTGCTAAAATCAGTGCTTTTATCTAGCTTTACATTTACTGTCATTATAAAGCCATGTTTTCTTTTGTTATTCTATCTTTGGTTTATTTTTTTATATTTCTATTTAATTTCTACTGGAATAAAGCTGTGCTGTAGTATCTGTCTCCTGAGTCAGGAAATAATGCTACAATAGTTTTTCCTTTGTTTTCAGGTCTCTTTGCAAGTTCCTTTGCTGCAAATAATGCTGCACCTGATGAAATACCAACTAAAACACCTTCTGTTTTCGCAATTGCCTTACCTGTTTCAAAAGAATCTTCATTTGATACAGGAATAATTTCATCATAGATTTCTGTATTAAGTACATCAGGAACAAATCCTGCACCAATACCCTGAATCTTGTGTGCTCCAGCTTTGCCTTCTGAAAGAACAGGACTGTCTTTTGGTTCTACTGCAACAATTTTTACGTTAGGGTTCTTTGATTTCAAATATTCACCTACACCTGTAACAGTACCACCTGTACCAACGCCTGCAACAAAAATGTCAACCTTCCCATCTGTGTCTTCCCAAATTTCAGGTCCTGTTGTTAATCTATGAACCTTAGAATTTGAAGGATTTACAAACTGTCCAAGAATTACTGAACCAGGAGTTGCTTCCTTTAACTCTTCAGCCTTAGCAATTGCGCCCTTCATTCCCTTTGTTCCGTCTGTTAAAACAATTTCAGCACCGTATGCTTTAATAATGTTTCTTCTTTCAATACTCATTGTTTCAGGAATTGTAATTACTACTTTGTATCCCTTTGATGCGGCAACTGCTGCAATACCAATACCTGTGTTTCCTGATGTTGGCTCAATTAAAGTTGCTCCTGGTTTAATCTGTCCGCTCTCTTCTAAATCTTCAATCATCTGAAGAGCAACTCTGTCCTTAACACTTCCTGCAGGATTTAAATATTCAAGCTTTGCTAAAATGCTTGCGTCCTTAACTCCTACGCTTTTCTGATATTTATTTAATTTAAGTAGTGGTGTCTTACCAACTAACTCTGATGCACTTTCGTAAACTTTTGCCATTTTTGTTTCCTCCATTTTTTTATAAAACTTTAATTCAATAATTTGATATCTCCTTTAGCTTTCTTTTGGCTTACATTTAATTGGCTCATCGGTAATCTCAAATCATTACTTCTTATTATATATTAACTGCACATTCGTGCCTTTGCATTTCCTATGTAACTTCTGACACAACAGTATGTTTTTCTCATTTTGTAATTATACGCTGTCTTTGTCTTGTTCATTACCTTACTCCTTTTTAATTCCTTGTTATAAGAAATGTTTTATTTCCTATATGTTTAGTAGGTTTTGTTTACAATAGGAATGATACAACTTATTTCCTACAATGTCAATAGGAAATATTAACTTTTTTAAAAAAATATTTATTGTATATATATTTAGTATGTTTTAAGATGTTTTTTATATTTTCTATTTTACTATATTGAATCCTATGTTAAAACACCAATTATTTTGTAAAAAAGCAACTTCTACTTAAAACTGTTCTTCTTACTAAACTTTATGTTTTTGTAAAAAATAGTTTAAATAGAAATTGCTTTTTTGTTCACATATTATATTTTTGGTGTTAGCCCTAATCTTAATTGATAAATTTATACCTGGCTGTTCATTGATTTCACTATGGCACCGCCACCTAAAACAACATCGCCGTTATATAAAACAACTGACTGGCCTTTTGTAATGGCTCTGATTGGTTCATCAAATGTAACTTTTACGTCACCATTTTCTAAAACTTCTGCTGTTCCTTCTGTTAATGGCTGATGGTATCTTGTTCGACCACTGATTCTTATAGGCTCTGTTGGAGTTTCACCTGAAATCCAGTTAAAATCAGATGCGATTAACTGATTAGCAAACAAGTCTTTATTTCTACCAACTACAACTTCATTTGTTTCCGGTCTGATTTCTAATACATAATGTTTTCCATCACGATTAACATTAATTCCTTTTCTCTGACCTACTGTATATCTGTAATAACCATTGTGATGGCCAATTACTTTTCCATTAATATCAAGGAAATTACCTCTGCCAACTTTTTCATGAGTATATTCTTCTATAAACTTCATGTGATTACCGTCAGGAATAAAACAAATATCCTGACTATCGTGTTTGTTGGCGTTAATTAGTTTATGCTCTTCTGCAATCTTTCTGATTTCGTCTTTTGTATATTCCCCTAAAGGAAACATTGTTCTGCTTAATTCTTCCTGAGTCATATAATAAAGAACATAACTTTGGTCTTTTGAGTCATCTATACCTTTAAGAAGTTCGTACTTGCCTGTCTCTTCGTTAAATCTGATCCTTGCATAATGACCTGTTACGATAACATCACAGCCTAACTCTTTGGCTCTTCTGTCTAACTCGTCAAATTTCAAATATCTGTTACAGTCAATACATGGATTAGGTGTCATACCGCATTTATAACAATTAACAAACTTGTCCATTACCTTTTCTCTAAACTGTGCCTTGAAATTGAAAACATAATATGGAAATCCTTCTTGAAAAGCAATACTTCTTGCATCTTCAATATCACTTAATGAACAACATGTTTTTTCATTAGAAATATTAATATCCTCGTTGTCGTAAAGCTTCATTGTAACGCCTATTGGATCATATCCTTTTTCTTTCATAAAAACTGCTGCAACGCTGCTGTCAACACCGCCACTCATAGCTATTAATGCTTTCATATTTTCCTCCTAAATTTTCTATAGGATTTTGATAATAACATAAGGCTGAAAATACATTTCAGCCTTATACTCATTATTTTAATTTAATTTTAATTTATCCCATTTCAATCATTTTGTCGATACATTTCTTCGCTTTAATTCTTGTATCTTCATCCATTTCAATTACATCACCACTAATACCCTTACAACAGTTTAAAACATCTGTTAAAGTTGTTGCCTTCATATTGTGGCATACACAATCTTTTGACAATGGATGGAAAATCTTATCTGTACATTCCATCTGTAAATGAGTTACGATAGAATTCTCTGTACCAATAATAAATTCCTTATGATCACTTTTTCTTGCATAATTCATAATTCCTGTTGTTGAGCCAACATAATCAGCAAGTTCAACAATTTCAGGTTTACACTCAGGATGAACTAACAACTGTGCGTTAGGCCATTTTTCTTTTGCCTTCTTCACATCTTCCTTACTCATTCTTGCATGAGTTGGACAACCACCTGAAAGTAACTTGAATTCTTTATCAGGAATCTGCTGTGAAACCCAATCACCTAAATTACAATCCGGTATAAATAAAATCTTGTCATTTTCAATCTTATTACAAATTGTAACTGCTGAAGATGATGTTACGCAAACATCGCATATTGTCTTCAACTCACTTGTTGTATTAATGTAAGCTACAACTGTGTAATCCGGATAACTTTTCTTAACCTGTTCGATTAAGTCCTTGTCCATCATTTCTGCCATTGGGCAACCTGCATCAGCATTTGACAAAATAACTTTCTTATCAGGTGATAAAATCTTAACTGTTTCAGCCATGAATCTAACGCCACACATAATAACTGTTTTTGCATCAGTTTTTGCCGCTTCAACAGAAAGTCCAAAACTGTCACCTGTAAAATCTGCCACTTCCAAAATTTCAGGATTCTGATAACAATGGGCTAATATACAAATATCTTTTTCTTTTTTTAACTTAATAATTTCATCTTGAATTTCTTTAATACTCACTTTTCTCTTCCAATCCTTTTTTGTTTTTAATCTTATGAATTATAAGCTTGTAAAATCAGTCAATCTTCATACGCCAAAACATAGCCAGTGGCATCCTGCACATCACACCCAATGGGTGTCAGGCATAAATGCGTATCAACCGTATAAATTATGCCAGCCTCTGTCTTGACAATCGACTCTTTATTTAATCACACAACAACCTAGAATGCAAGAGAATTAATAAAATTATTTTACTTCTCCAGCTTCTTTTTTCTTCTGATAATCTTCAATAGCTGCCTTAATAGCTTCTTCAGCTAATACTGAACAGTGAAGTTTGTGTGCTGGCAAACCATCTAATGCTTCAGCCACAGCCTTGTTTGTAAGCTCAAGTGCCTGACTTAATGGTTTTCCCTTAATTAATTCTGTTGCCATTGAGCTACTTGCAATAGCTGAACCACATCCAAATGTCTGAAATTTTACATCTGAAATAATATCATTATCTACTTTTATAAATATTTTCATTATATCGCCACATTTAGCGTTTCCTACTTCTCCAACACCGTCTGCGTCGTCGATTGTTCCTACATTTCTAGGATTCATGAAATGATCCATTACTTTCTCACTATATAACATATTAAATCTCCTTTCAATACAAAATTGCTTTTGCATCTAATCACAATATATATTAATGTACTTTATTTGTTGTTCTTTTCTTCCATCATTCTTGACCATACCGGTGAAATACTTCTTAAGTAAGCAACTACTTCTTTTGTTTTTTCAACAATGTAGTCGATTTCTTCTTCTGTATTTTCAGCAGTAATTGTAAGTCTAAGTGAACCATGAGCAATCTCATGAGGTCTTCCAATTGCAAGTAATACATGGCTTGGATCAAGTGAGCCTGATGTACATGCAGAACCTGATGAAGCTGCAATACCTCTTGCATCTAATAATAATAGAAGAGATTCACCTTCAATACCTTCAAAAATGTAATTTACATTACCTGGAAGTCTCTTCTCATGATCACCATTTAACATTGAATATTCAATTTCTGATAAACCTTTGATCAATCTGTCTCTTAAAGCTGTTTCCTTCTTTGCATTTTCTTCCATATTAGCACAAGCTTCCTGTAAAGCTACTGCCATTCCTACGATTCCCGGAAGATTTTCTGTACCAGCTCGCTTACCTCTTTCCTGAGCGCCACCTTCTATTACATTAGTAAGTGGAACAGTTTTTCTCGCAAATAAAACACCTACACCCTTTGGTCCATGGAATTTGTGACCTGAAATTGAGAGCATGTCTATGTTTAATTCATTTACATCAATCTTAACATGACCTGCTGCCTGAACTGCATCTGTATGGAAAACAACACTATGTTTCTTACAAACTGCACCGATTTCCTTAATTGGCTGTAATGTTCCGATTTCATTGTTGGCAAACATAATTGTAACCAATGCTGTATCTTCTCTAATTGCATTTTCAACATCTTCTACATTAACAACACCGTTTTCAGGCACATCTAATAACGTAATTTCAAATCCTTCTTTTTCTAATTTATTTAAAGTATGAAGAACTCCATGATGTTCAATTTTTGTAGAAATAATATGTTTCTTATTTCTTAATGCACCAAGTTTAGCAGCTGAAATAATTGCCTGATTGTCAGCTTCGCTTCCGCCTGATGTGAAATATATTTCTTTAAAGTCCGCACCAATGCACTTAGCTATATCAACTCTCGCCTGTTCCAAAACTTCCTTAGCCTTCTGTCCAACGCTATGTAAGCTGGATGGATTTCCGTAAGCTTCTTCATTTGTTTTAATCATCGCATCAAGTGCTGATTTACTAATTTTAGTTGTTGCTGCATTATCTGCGTATATATACATAATACTTTCCTCCTTATTAATTCCTATTAATTCACTAGGAATTATATAGCCTTATTCAAAATTTGTAAATACCTTTTCAAAACTTTTTCCTTTGTTTCTTATAGGAATAACCTTTTCTCTATATATTCTACACATTTTTTATTTTTTTACAATTCTTTTCCCAATGTAATATATAAGGTTAATAGGATTTTTTTAATCTTTATTTTTGACATTTTTCTGTAAAATATTCTTAGTGACAAATTATAGTGAAAAATGACCTAATCTACCCTTGTTTATATATTTATTATAGGTTTGTATAAGGTAAGTTTACTTTGAGCATACCCAAATATCCTCCTAAAATAAGTAAATAATTATTAGGAAATTACTGGAATATGGCATTATTATTACATGAATAACCTTGACAAATTACAAATTTTACGGCATAATTGACATCCGTGAGACAAATGTAATAAATTTGTAACAAATTTGGAGGTTATTTTGAAAAAGAGATTTTTAAGTTTAGCACTTTTACTTTTTACATCATGTGCAGTAAGCACTATGACTGTTAAAGCGGCTGAACCTACACAGCAGACAATAGTTCAGCAGACAGCATCCACTACTCAAGTAACAGCCACACAAACAGTAAAAGTAAACAAAAATGTAAAAGCATACAAATTACTTAAGATAAAGAGAAAAAAAATGAAGAATTACACAATAACATCAAGCAACCCAAGAGTTGCCACTGTTTCAGCAACAGGTGTTATAAGAGGTGTTAAAAAAGGTTCTTCTGTAGTTACATTGATTTCAAATGCAAATCAGAAAACATACGCTACTATTAATATTAAAGTAAAAAATAATTACACAAAGAAACAGTTAAGATTAATGTCTGCTATTATTTATAGCGAAGCCGGTGCTGAATGTTTCGCCGGAAAAAAGGCTGTTGGTATTGTTATTATGAACCGTGTAAAATCTAAAAGTTATCCAAACTCATTAAATGGTGTTATTTATCAGCCTTATCAGTTCGGTCCTGTTAGAAATGGTTCATTAAAAAGATCATTAGCATTGTACGATAACAAATCTTTAAATAAAAGTTGTATCACAGCAGCAAAGAGAACTCTTAACGGTGATAAGAATGTAAGATATAAGAAACAGACTATTAATATGTCAAGCTACTTATTCTTTAGTGGATATGTAAGTGGTGCGAGATTATCAATTCAAAGTCATCAATTTAAATAAGCAACAAAAAAAACATCCAATGGATGTTTTTTTGTTGCTTATTTTTAATTTTTTATTCTTAATTTTTTATTCTTAATGTATCTGATTCTTCTTTTAAGAAATTTTCTTTTCAATTACATCTTCTAAAGTTACACTATCAAGATAATCATTTATAACTGAATCTAATTTCTGCCAAAGGGGAAGTGTTACACACTGCTCTGCTCTTTCGCATATTTCACCTTCTTCTAAACAGGTAACCGGTGCCAGTGAACCTTCAGCTAATTTGATAATATCACCAACTTTATATTCAGCCGGTGTTTTTGCTAATTTGTATCCACCTGACTTTCCTCTTAAACTATTAACCATACCTCCTTTATGAAGTAGCGAAACTATCATTTCCAAATATTTCATGGAAATCTGCTGTCTTTCTGCCACATCCTTTAAGGAAATATATTTTCCATCTGCATTTTGTGCTAAATCAATCATAACTCTCAATGCATATCTTCCTTTTGTTGAAATCTTCATTTTTCTGCCCTCTTTATGTGTTATATATTTTAATGTTTTCTTTTTATATTTATTTTGTTAAATATAATGCCTATTTTTCTGCATAATACTTATACCAGCGTCCTTAGTTTTCGAATCTACACTTCTCTTTACAGTTTCAGAATTATCTCATTTTTTGAATCATTTAATTACTTCTTACTATATATTCTTGCTTCAATAATCTTATTTCCTACATAGTATGTAAACAAGCCTATTATTAAACCAAGCAATGCTCCACCTAACACATCGGTTGGAAAATGCACATATAAATATAGTCTTGAAAATGCTATGATAACTGTAAGTGGTATAACAACTATACCCCATTTTTTCTTATATAAAGTAAGAATTGTTGCCGCAATCACTGAAGCCTGTGTGTGACCTGATGGGAACGAATAATCCTTTGGTATGCTAATAAGCATCTGCCAATCCTTATTAATCCAACATGGTCTTGATCTGGCTATTACATTCTTTAGGATGCCATTTCCTATTATAAGCCCCAGTAACATTCCTATTAAAACTAAAAAGCCTGCTTTACGATGTTTTTTAGTCAATATTAGGCATACTGCAATTATAATCCAGACAATGCCACCATTTCCAAGTACCGTTATCTTTGGCATCAGCCAGTCCATAAAACTTCCACCAAATATCTTTTGTATACCGTCTAATATGGTCCAATCAATTGCCATAAGCCGACCTCACTTCTCTTTTTTTACAACACTACTATTAAAACACAATCCCCTGCTTTTGTCTATTTTCATTTATATTTTTTCTATTATTTTTATAGGATTTTAGTTTTTGTTTAAATTCAAATCAAAATGTTTAATATTTGCAATTATATTTAATGTATATCATTATGTTAATTTCTGTGTATGTTTTGTATTTGTTTTTTGGTATGATTTATTAGTAAAATAGTGGTTGTAAATTTTTTTAATTTTTTTTGATTTTTTTGTTGACAAAAGTTAATTCATACTGTATCATATATCTTGCGTGTGACACACAAGACATCACACAGTAAGCAATGCGCGAGTGGCTCAGTGGTGGAGCACCTCCTTGCCAAGGAGGGGGCCGCGGGTTCGATCCCCGTCTCGCGCTTCTTTTTTTGCAATAAAATGGGTACCTTAACAGGTGCCCTTTTTTATTGCAAAATCTAGCCTGAGTTCAGGCTCGAAGGTTCGATTTCTCGGCTGACGCCTAGGTCGTTGCTTCTGACTCCGTCAGAGGTGTCCACAGGACACCCGCAACACGTCTCGTACTTTTTTTGCCATTTTTAGGACTTTTTTGTGTTTGTACATATATATGAAAAATCTTAAAATTAAAACACTTTTCTAAAAAATTAATCCCTTATATAAAAATAAGATACTAACACATAACTTTTTATAAGTGTATAATTACAATGTATATTTAATCAAATGAAAGAGAGGTTTATGAAATGAAAAGATTAAAGAAATTTGGTGCGATTATTTGTGCCATTGCAATGTTAGTATCTTCGATTACATACTATCCAACAAGCAATGTAAGTGCAGCAGCAACATCACTACCTAAGGAAGTAATAGGACTTGTTGCTGTTAGCAAAAGTGGTTCGGATACAATTGAAAATGCAATTATGTTTGCATGGGCAGGAGCCGATGACCCAGCAAATGTAGCTGGATATGATCCAACAGTTACAGCAACAGTCATTTACATTTACAAGGATGGAGAGTTAGTTACAAAGATTGGCAATGCTACAAAAGGCGGTGTAGTAGGTGGACTTCCAGCAGGTTCATATACAGCGCAGGCTGCAAATGTAAACAGCATGGGTGAGGGAACATTATCAGAAAAAGTTAGCTTTACAGTAACAGGAGCAACTCTTAATTACACATATCCTGTTGATTGCATAGGTCCAAAAACACCGGCAGGATTAAGTTATATTACAGGAAATCCGGAAGTTCCTGCTGACAATCCGGCGCAGGCAGACAATAAATTAGGTGTTGCATGGGCACCATCATCAGAAGCAAGTATTCCATCAGCAGATTCATCAGTTGTAGGTTACAATTTATATTTATTTGATGCAAAGACAGGTACACCTTACAGACGTGTATATGTAGATGGAATTACCAAATCAAATGTTATATTGGAAAGTGTATCATCAGGTGAATATCTGGCATATTTATCAGCAGTGGATGCAGAAGGCAGAGAGTCAGCTTTGGCGGCACCATCATTTGGTCAGTCATCAAAGGTTACTGTTAAAGGTGAGGTTATAGATAATGCACAGTCATTTGACAAACCAAATCAGCCAACATTACCACTTGGACTTTCAATTTTAACAGAAGGTATAGACTATGGATTTACTATTGCATGGTCTGATGTGGCAGATTTAACAGGTCAGAGATTGAATCTTTTTGTAGATGGTGTTTGTATTAAGGTAGGAATCAATGGGAATGTGGCAAGTTACTATGAAAACAGACTTGCGACAGGTACATATGAAGTAGAAGTAAGATCACAGTATACAAGTAACAATGTAGAATCATTTGGATTAAAGAAAACTGTGTCAATTAAGGCAGACCCTGGACTCTCAGGAAAAACACCTGCAGAACTTGCAGATCCTGCATATTCAGAATACGAGGAACCAACTACAAATCCAACAACTACTGCAAATCCAACAACTACTGCAGAACCAACAACTACTGCAGAACCAATAACTACTGCAGAACCAACAACTACTGCAGAACCAACAACTACTGCAGAACCAACAACTACAAGGCCACAGGATTCAAATACAAATGCACAAACAACAACTAAAAAACAACCAAGTCAGACTACAAAAAAATCATCTGTAAAGGTTGGAAAGGCAGTTGTTAAAAAAGCAATTAAAAAGAAAAATGCTAAGAAAATAAGTCTTACATTGAAGAGAGTTAATGGTGCAACCAAGTACAAAGTACAGATTGCAAAAGATAAGAAGTTTAAAAAGACAATAGTGACAAAAACAACTAAGAAATTGACATATAGTGTATCAAATAGCAAGTTTAAAAAGGCTAAAAAATTGTATGCAAGAGCAAAAGCCATTGTTGTCAAAGGAAAGAAAACTTATCAGGGCAAATGGTCAAAGCCAAAGCAGGTTAAGATAAAAAAATAAAATTATAAACAGTTAAAAAGGAGGGAAAGCCAAAATCCGGTTTTCTCTTCTTTTTTAATGCTTTGAAATAGACAAACAGCCATATGACAAAACGTTACCTCAAGAATTGCAGTTCTACTACACACAAAATGATATTTCAATGGATTCATTTATGTTCTTAGTTAATGATAAATTTGTTCGACCTTGAATTTTTGAAAAACGTTTGATAACTTTATGTGATAATACAAACATTAAATATCGGTCTGTTCATAAGATAAGAAAAACTGTATGCTCTACTCTGATTGATTCACTTTAGGGTTCGATCCCCGTCTCACGCTTCTTTTTTTTGCAATAAAATGGGTACCTTAACAGGTGCCTTTTTTATTGTAATATCGAGGCTGACCTTAGAATCGACGGTTCAATTTCTCGGCTTCCGCCTCGGTCGTTGCTTCTGACTTCGTCAGAGGTGTCCACTGGACACCCGCAACCCGCCTCGCGTTTTTTTGCCCTTATTTAAAGGGCTTTTCTTGTATTTGAAACCGTTTGCGTTGCATTTTGCGTTGCATAAATTTAAATAAAAAATTTAGGAGCACCTAATCTTTTTTCGATAACTAGATTATATCAATCCTCTGGCCATTCTTTTAAATTCTTACTTTCCTCATCTGCTTTTTTCACACTCTCCTCCAACGCTTCTGGCGAGAGCCCATGTGAATCCCCAAAACATCTTTTTTTAAAGTATCTACTTCCATATTATACCTTTCTTTTTAGCATTTAATAATATTATGTTTATACATCAATAATAATCTTTTCTAATTCGTCATCTGTCATATGTGCTATTTTACCTGCAAGCTCTACAATTTCCATAAAATCCTGTGATGAATCATAATTAACCTTTTTCCCTTGATACCAAAGTGGTTTATAATTAATTTTAGCCTTTATTCCCCTACTATATATATTTACAAGATATGCACGCTCTAATTCGAATTCTTCCGGGGTCATATCATTTCGCCAAAAAGGTTCTTCCATCATTACATATGAAGCCCAATCACTTTGTTTTTTCATCATATACATTCACTCTCCATCTATTTTTGTTTCCACAACGGCTTATATGTTCAATTGCGAACTTCTTTACAATGATTTAAATAGTATTGTTTTTCTTCCAGATAATCTCTAACAGTCATCCCCGCATGAACAAAAGGATACTGATTTAAAAGAATTGGATTAAAAAATTCAGAAGTTATTTGATTACATTGTTCTTTTGTATACTGTACTCCATCATATTCAAACATTTCACTCATATTCTTTCATTCCTCCTTTTGTCATGCCCTTTATCAGCTACTACTAATGCTGAAAAGTAATGCCCATACCTGGTAAATGTAGCACTACTTTGTAAATTTTGCATACTGCCAGAGGCTAGATTACATCTAGCTTTCGTTTTCTCTTCAACTATATTGTAACAAATTGTTCAACCAAGTTTTTATGTAAAACTTATCGCAAATCATTTATCCTATTCATCAAAATTTTTTTATTTATGTTATTATGTACATAAAGAATACACATGAATTAATTATTGTTTCAACTGTAAGGAGAATATATATGGTTTACAAAGTATTGTTAGCAGATGACGAGCAAGGTTTACGGGACATTACAAAAAAATATTTAGAACGAAACGGATTTGATGTAATCACTGCCAAAAATGGTGCCGAGGCAATAGCCGCAGTTGATAAAAATGTATTTGATATTATTGTATTAGACATTATGATGCCTGAAATTGATGGCAGGCAGGTTTGTCAATACATTAGAACAAAATATGATGTGCCTGTTATCTTTCTTACCGCACTAGGTAAAGAACAGGATGTTATTCAAGGCTATGAAATTGGAGCAGATGAATATGTTACCAAGCCATTTTCCATGCCAATACTTATGGCGAAAATTAATTCATTGGTAAAAAGATACCATGGTCTTACAATCAAAAAAGGTTTAATAACAATTGGCAATATTCAAATCGAGCCTGCCAGACGTATTGTGACAGTAAATAAAAAAGTCATTTCCATTGCTCCAAAAGAATATGAGCTTCTAATGTACTTTATTGACAATAAAAATCAGGTACTTAGTCGAACCCAGATTCTTGATGCTGTATGGGGTTATGATTATGAAGGTTATGACAGAGCCGTTGACACTCATGTAAAAAAACTTAGAGCAATACTTGGAGAGGAAAACCATTATATTCATACAATTATAAAAGGTGGATATATTTGGAGGCAATAATAATGAAAAATCACTACAAACGTTTAAAAGTAAAATTAACAGTTATGATATTTGTTGCAGCAATATTAGGCAGTCTTAGTTTGACACTATATAAGGCAATAGAAATTCAAGATGATTATCTTACCGATATGTATAATGAATATTGCACCAGAGCAGACAAAGCCTATAGAGCTACTCTTGCACTAGACCAAAAGAAAGATGATAGAACAGCAAGTTCTTATTTTTACAGAGAATTATCTAATGCAAGACTTAATTATCATATTGGCTTTTATGCAGTCCTTACGAATTTAAATGGGAACGTTTTAGCTAACACACAGAATATGCTTATTGTTGATAACGAAACTAACGATACTCAAAAATATATTCTTTTAGGTGGACAAGTTGATGAACATTCTATCAAATACGATTTATTACACTACATCAACTCTACCGAAAAAGTTCACATCAAAGGATATGAAGATGAATCTTTTATTTATCCGGAAAAAATCACATTTGAATGTTTGAGTCATGAAAAAAAACATACTCTAACTTTATCAAATAACAATGTGCCATCTGATGCAAAAAAGATTGATTATAAAATAAATGGGTACTATCTCTTAGCCAATGACAGATTTTCTAATAAAAATGTAGTTAATAACGAAGCCAAAACTCTTGTTTACGACGTTATAAAAAATCCTACCAGTGATGATAATGTAGAATATGAAAACAAAAACATCTTTAAAACAACAATAATTTTAAAAGACAAGCACAACAATGGCATGGGGTACTACAATGTGTACAGTGCTACGGTTATCCACCCGTTTGAAATGGCTGTAAAAGAATTATTGTTAGGAATTGTTCTGATTGTTTTCGCAGCTATTGTACTAATTATTATAATCAACATACTAATTAACAAGACTATTAAACAACAGGAAAAATATGACCAAATGCGTAATAATTTTACCAGCGGTGTTGCACACGAATTTAAGACACCACTTGCATTAATTAAATCATACACAGAAAACTGGGACTATATAGAAGATGAAGACAAACCACTATACAGCACAAAAATCAATAATGAAGTAGATAAACTAAGTGATTTGGTAACCGATTTTCTTGAATTATCAAGACTGGAAGCCAACAAACGCCCACTTAATTTTGAGACTATCGATTTAGTCAGTCTTACTAATGCTGTTATCAATTCGTTACGTCTAATTATAGCTGAGTCAAATTTAGATATTAATTTTAAACATAATGAATCAGAAATATTAATTGATGCTGATCTTGAAATGATAAAAACAGTGATTCAAAACTTTGTTACGAATGCTATTAAACACGCAACAAATCAAATCATTATTAACGTTGAAAAATCAAGCAAAGGTGTTAGCCTTTCCGTCTCTAATGATGGTGAAATGATTAATAAAACTCAAATCGAAAAAATATGGGATGTTTTCTACAAAACAGAACTCAAAAAACATAACCGCCTTGGTAGCTCCGGTATTGGTCTGTCAATTGCCAAAAATATATTAATGCTACACCATTTTGAATATGGATGTAACAGCAATAAAGAGCTTACTACATTTTGGTTTAAAACTAAATAAACGACCACACACAATTCCAATGTCTATATTTTTTTCACCTATAGGCATTGGTTTTAATTGACATCGATAATTGATTGGCTGATAATTTTCCATCCTGTCTTAACAATGCAAGCACTTTTTCTTCAATTCCTGCTATATCTTCAGCACAAAGAAAATCGTCATCTAAAATCATTAACAACTTATAATATCTTTCCAATACAGGTGTTTCATTATCGTAGAATTCTTCTATGATAACATTCACTATAGCCCCCGACTCAATATCTTCACCTTTCCCATTTTTTGAAAACATAAAATTTTCTATTTTTCTAATAGCTGCATCCGAAAATCCTAAAAGTTTCATTCTGTTTGGCAAATACATTTCTTCTATTATAGATTTGTCAGGATTAGCATCTCCATTTTCACACAATACTGCAAAGTAGTTTTCATCATACTTATCATCAATCATAACCCACGCATTTGATATTTGATTGCAAAATTCCATAGCAACCATTTGAGTTGCCTCATACTCTGTCGATATTCCACCAACCGGAAAGTTTGCAAATTGATTAATTTTCAATATTATCTGTATAATGTCCTCCGAGATTTTCTCTTTCTAATGATAAGGAAATAATATAGCAAAAGTTTTAACCGCTAACTTTTAAAAAAATTCGTAATCAAACTCTTCACATTCATATAAATCTTCCAATAAAGTATCCCAATGACATTCTAATTCAAAAATATTTTCTTTTTCATCTTTCATCATTTAAATAATCTCCTTTGTTCTTTGTTTTTGTTTGTGCTTTTATGATTTGTGATTATATATTATCAATACCTTCTTTATATTTTTCCCATTTTATCCTAGCTGCAGGATGATAATATTTTTCTACTTTCGGCTTACACTCCAACTCCTGAATTATTTCCTCAAGAGTACTTACATAAGCTTTATTTTTTCCACAACAAATACATATTTTTTCGGGTGCAATTATTTCTATTTCCCTTTTTATATACTCCTTATACTCATTAATGTACTCATTTAAAACACTCTTTAACTCTGATTTTGCACCTCCTCTTTTATTTATATTCATGTATGCAACCGCTTTCAATTCACTCTCACCAAATTTTTCAAATGATAATTTGGTTAACTTTCTTTTAATATTATGATTTATATTATCTATAACAATTTTTCTAAACCAAAACTCACCATTATCTATTTCTACAGTATTATCTTCTAAGTTTTCGTCAAGCATCCATTGACCATTTGCCTCTTTCAATATGAACAGTATTTTCTTTCCATTATTCCAAGCCTCTTTATCTATTATTCCATCTGGAGTAAATGATTTAGCCGGATTGATTTTTTTCAGATTCTCATGTTCCATATACCTTTTTAAATAGCTACTCTTGTCCTTCTTCCCTTCATTCCATTGTTGCCATTCATCTGCCTGCTTCCTTCTCCATTCATCAAATAAATTATCTAATTGTTCTGTTTTGCTCATAATCATTCTCCTTTGTCTCTAATTTTTCCTGCCTGCTTAACCATGCCTAATAGTCCCACGTAAGCTTTATTTTTTTGTCCATAAAAACTATCTATTATTTCAGTCAGTCTTTTTTATTTCTCTTAATTTTCCTCGTACTTATCCATTGCTGCTTTTAAATCTGCCTTAATGTTATCTACCAGATTTTGTGGACTTAATACCTTTATATGCAATGCATACTGTAACGCCCATTTTCTCATTGACATTTCATTCACGTACACCGAACATGTTACTTCATCGTCTGTTTCGTCCATGAACTGAACCTCTTTCCCAAACCAGTCAAAGATTTCGCTCAATATGTATTTTTTAGCTTTAAACTTCACACGTATGCTTTCGCCGCTAAACATATATATGTGTTCCATAACATGTTTTGGAAGATCAATTCCGTTTTCCAAGCCTTTAACCTGTTTTTGCGGTTTAACCTTTTCTTGAAGCATCTTTATATCTGTCATTCGGTCAACTCTAAAATGAGCCACGTTATCATATTTATCCACATTACAAATTAAATAGTATTTGTCATTGACAGCCACCATTTGATACGGATTAATTATATAAGGTTCACTTTTTCTTGGATGAAGTTTCTTGTCCATTCCGTATTCATTGTATGTAAAAGCAACTTTCCTGTGTTTTGTTATTGCTTCATCCAATATGTCCAGTGTAAAAAATAGCTGATTATTGCGTGGCATATTGTCCGGCAAATTCTGAATATGTTTAACACGTGATTTAAAAAATTCATTAGACAATCCCTCAATCTTTGCAATCATGTCTTTGCATTGTCTAGCCGGTAAATATCTGTTAAACAATAAACTGTCAATTAGAAGTCGTAGCTCACTGTCCGTAAATTCTCTTTTTAAATAAAAGTCAGATAGTATCGAGCTCTCTTCCTTAACTCCCTCTCTGTTTTTTACATAACGAACTGTCTTTGTGTATTCAATTTCATATCCAAAATCAATAAGATTCATAATGTTTCTTTTGATAGTTTTTCGTTCAACAGTAGTGTTATATTCGTTCTTTAATATTTCTGTTGTCTTTATAAAGTATAAAAAAATAGATGCGACATTTTTGCCTCATCTATTTTAAATTACTCTATTAAATTAAAATGTCTTTTATATTATTTTTTCAATGATAAATTACAACATTTTTTACAGTATTATTTTTCCATTCTCACAACATTTACATTATCATCACAATGTAAAGTTTCTAACAGAACATTATTGGATAAATCCAGCTTTGTAATTTTATTATTAGCACAATTAAGTTCTTCTAAAGCTAAATTTTTTGATGTATCCAAATTGGATATTTCATTATATCCACAATCTAATTTTTTCAAGCGTGGATTATGTATAGTATCTAAATCTTTTAATTTATTATTTCCACAATATAAAATTTCCAAATGTTCATTGTTTGAAACATTTATTTGAACTAATTCATTATTATTGCAATAAAGTGAAACTAACTGTTCATTGCCAGCTACATCAATGTTTTCAATATTACAATAACAACAATTCAATGAAGATAATTTTTTATTGTTTGTTACATTCAATGATTTCAGTTTATTATTCGCACAACTAAGAGCTTTTAACTTCTGATTATTTGTTATATCAAGACTTGTTAATTGATTTTCGAAACATTCTAGTACTTCAAGTTCACTACTGTTCTCCACATTTAGGCCAGTCAAACTGTTGCCACTTACATTTAATGTTCTAAGTTCACTTAATCCTGTAATATCCAATGTGCCTGCTAGTTTTTTGTATGTCCAATTAATACTAATAAGTCTACCATCTGACCATGTATATTCTTCTTTGTTTGAAACATCTGTGTTTACTGTTGCACCACTATTCCTTTGATTTTTAATTATTTCTTGTAATGCGTTTACATCATTTTCATTTAATTTTGTATTTTCCGTTTCAGGAGCCTTCGTTGTTGTCTCTTCTGTTGCCCTTGTTGTTGTCTCTGGTACAATTGTAGATTCCTGTTGGTTATTCTTTGAGGTTTGTTCCTCCTGCTTTGTAGTTGTAGGAATATTTTCTTTTATAGGTTTCTTTGTTGGTTTGCTAACATTTTTTGCTTTTTTTACTGTAATTTTACACTTATATTTCTTTTTTCCTACAGTGGCAGTAATTGTAGCCTTTCCACTTTTTTTACCCTTTACTTTTCCTTTTTTTGTGACTGTTGCAATCTTCTTATTTGATGTTGTCCATTTTACTTTCTTTTTATTATTTTGCACCTTTAAAGTAACTGTTTTTCCAACATAAATAGTTATTTTGGTTTTGTTAAGTTTAATTTTTGCCGCACTTACATTTATTGTAGGTATACTAGCAAATACTAGCAAAACCGCAAGAGCTATTGATGTTATTTTTTTTAATTTGTTCATAATTAGTATTCCTCCTTTATTAAATATTAGTATGTACTACATATTAAGTTCTTTTATTAAATTACTTTCCATATCAAGTAACTCGCTAACGTAAACTATTACAATTTTCCTATCAATATTTAATCCCTTAACCCATAAGCAATTATTTTATTATTTGAAGCATCAACATATACAACTAAATCTCCTAATATTGCATCATCTGTTTGATATATAATTTTAAAACTTTCCTCTGGCAATTTTTTATTTTTATCAACTAACGCAATGTTCTTTTCAGACTTAATGTTAATTTTTTTAACTTTCGCCTCATTAATGTTCACTACACTTTTTTTATCATTATTACCTAACTGTGCGTACACAGTATTTATAAGCTTTTTGTAGTCTTTAGTTTCAGTAGTTGTTTCTGTTTTTTCTACAGATTTCTTTTCAGTTATATACCTTACAGCTTTTTCTTTATTATCACTTGTATTGCAACCTGAAACAGATAACATCAAACCACAGATTACACCCATTAAAATAATTTTTTTCATCACTAAACCTCCGATTATCTTACCAATATTTTTTTACTCATCTTTTGTTCTAAATAATACTATCAGACCATCAGTCTATATAGGTTGATGGTCTGATAGCATTAAATTACTTATTCTCTTCAATAAATTCTGTCATCATTCTTGTAAGCTGACTTGCTTTACTTACTCCTAACTTATCACATGTTTCTGCAAACGCATATGCCACATCTTTTTTCAATTTGTATGTTTTTGCAACGTATCCTGCTTTTGCATTCCACTTCTGCGATGCAAGTGTCTGACTATTTGGTTTTCCCTTCGGCATTTTTCTGTTCTCCTTTATACTTCTATATAACAATAATTTATATTGTAACTCCCAATCTTGCCATTAATGCTTCTTGTAACACCTTTGAAACATCTATATCATATATTTCTGATGGACTAATTATTTTTCCATTTTCTTAATATAGCCTTTTTACATCTCCACTTCCAACTCTATAGGACAATGATCCGAACCCATTACATCTTTGTGAATATCTGCGCCCTTTATATTCTTCTCCAGTGCTTTTGAAACAAGAAAATAGTCTATGCGCCAGCCTGCGTTCTTTTCTCTTGCCTTGAACCTGTATGACCACCAACTGTAGCGGCCTTCATCTTCCGGGTAAAAATATCTGAATGTGTCAATGAAACCGGCTTCCAAAAGCGTTGTCATTTTTTCTCGCTCTTCATCTGTAAAACCGGCATTTTTTCTGTTAGTTTTTGGATTTTTTAAATCGATTTCTTTATGAGCAACATTCAAGTCTCCACATATAATAACCGGCTTTGTTTCTTCCAATTTCTTGAGATAGGCTCTGAAATCATCTTCCCATTCCATTCTGTAATCCAAACGTTTTAGTTCATTTTGTGAGTTTGGTGTGTAACAGGTAACCATATAAAACTTTTCAAACTCTAAAGTTATTACTCGCCCTTCCTTGTCATGTTTCTCTATCCCAATACCATAACTTACTGACATAGGTTCTTTTTTTGTAAAAATAGCAGTTCCTGAATAGCCTTTCTTTTCTGCATAATTCCAATACTGATAATATCCGGGCATATCAATTTCTAACTGCCCAGCCTGCATTTTTGATTCCTGTATACAAAAAATATCTGCATCAATTTCGTTAAAAAAATCCATAAACCCTTTTGTTACACAAGCTCTTATTCCATTTACATTCCATGATATTAATTTCATTTTTCTTCTCCTCATTTTTCTACTAGCGTTAATCAATTTACTTAATTTCCAGTTTAACAAATTTTCTCATAAATATGTAGTTAAATAATGCAATAACTCTTCCCACACCAAGCACCGCAGTAACCGTACCAACTCCAATTCTAACAGGTATTGTACTCCAAACAGTTCCCGGCTACTTTCCAAAATTTGCAAATTTTCTCTCTTCCATTTATACTGATAACTGCGATTATTACAAAGGAGACACGCAATGAATTCATTAAAAATCAGAAATTCACTTATTTTAATTTTAACGGCATTAATATGGGGTGTGGCATTTGTAGCTCAAAGTGTTGGTGGCGACAGCCTGGGGCCTTATACTTTTAACTGCATCCGTTCTTTTATAGGTGCATTAGTTTTAATACCTGTTATTTTTATTTTTTCAAAAAACAGTCAATCACCTTTCACTTCAAAAAATAAACAACGAAAGTTTTTAATTTTAGGTGGCTTATGTTGCGGTGCATGCCTTTTCTTAGGAAGTACACTTCAACAGCTTGGCTTATATCTGGGGGCTTCTGCCGGAAAAGCCGGATTTTTAACAGCCTGCTATATTCTGTTAGTGCCAATTATCGGTTTGTTTTTCAAAAATAAATGCGGCATAAATATTTGGATAGGTGTTGTACTTACTTTAATTGGATTATATATGTTGTGTTTTGACGGTTCTTTTTCTTTTAAAGTAGCGGATTTACTTTTGTTACTTTGTGCTTTATTTTTTGCCATACATATTTTAGTTATTAATTATTTTTCGCCGTTGGTAGATGGAATAAAATTATCATGCATACAATTCTTTGTTTGCGGAATTTTAGGTTTGGTGCCAATGTTTTTTTCTGAAATGGGACACTCTTTTGCAAACATCGGCACATGGGCAAAAGTTTTTACATCCCCTAGTGCCTGGATTCCTATTCTATATGCCGGAATTATGTCTTGTGGTGTAGGCTATACAGGTCAGATTATCGGACAAAAAGGTATGAATCCTACTGTCGCCTCGTTACTTTTAAGTTTAGAATCAGTTTTTTCAGTTCTGGCAGGTTGGATTATTCTCGGTGAGACCATGGGACTTAAACAACTCTGCGGCTGCGGACTTATTTTTATAGCAATTGTTTTAGCCCAATTACCTACAAAAACCGGCAAAAGTATTTAGATACAAATGAATATCTTTTATCCATCCATTCTCCAATTAAGCCTACTGCTTTTCCCATTGTAACAATGGTAGAAGCAACTTTAATTACAATAATTGTTTAAACGTTGTTATATATTTATCAGCAATTTCCATAATTGCCCTTTTATTAATTAATGACTTTTCATCTTCTACAGCTACAACTCCAAAACCGCCTCTTTTTGCCGATTCTATTGCTGTTATGATATCTTCAAATACCACGCAGCTATTTTTTTCTATTTCCATTCTTTTAGCTGCTTCTATGTATATGTCAGGATGATTCTTTCCTCTTGGCACCTGATTAACAGTAATAATTTCATCAAAGGAGTCAATTATTCCTTCTCGTTCAAGTGTTGGAATAAATAGTTCCTTGTCGGAAGATGTGGCAATTGAGAGCTTCTTACCCTGCTCTTTCATTTTCTTAATAAAAGTTTTTGCATAGGGCTTACATTGAACCTTGTCCTTGTATTCTTTTTTTGCCATATCAAACCATTCGCGAACTAAATCTTCCGGTCTTTCCTTATAAAGTCCAAATCTTTCAATTGTATAAACTGCTGCATTTTCTGCTCCCATTGGAGAGATTGTCTCAACATAATCTTCAGGAACCTGAAAACCTCTGTCTCCCAAAAACTTTATATCAACCATATCCCATACCCAGGAACTGTCAATTATAGTCCCATCTAAATCAAAAATCAATCCCTGTGCTTTCTCAATCATCCCTTTTCCTTTCGTAATATTTCTTATAAACCATATACAGTAATGTCAAACCTACTAATGGAACAAATGAATATTTAAGAAAGTGCTGCGGAGCCGTCGGTTCACAAAGGCAGCGTAGTCGGCTTTGTAGAACCGCTACGAGCGAAGAGCAGCGGGAGCGTGCTTTCGTAATATTCATTTGTTTCTGTAGTGAGATTGGAAATAATCTGTAAATTCTAAATCAATGCTTCCATTTCATCAAGAAGTTCCCTGAACAATTGCAATGCCTCTCTTACAGGTTCTTTTTTTGTCATGTCCACACCTGCTAATTTAAGCAAATCAATTGGAGCTTTTGAACCACCACCTGTTAAGAATTTCATATAATCTTTTACTCCTGCTTCTCCTTCTTTCATTATTTTTCTTGAAAGAGTTATTGCAGCTGAAATTCCCGTTGCATACTGATATACATAAAAAGGATTGTAAAAGTGTGGTATTCTTGCCCACTCTAAAGCGATTTCCTTATCAAGTACAATATCCTCACCAAAATACAATTTGTTCAAATCATAATATGTTTCACACAATACATCTGCTGTTAGTGTTTCTCCTTTTTGAACCATTTCGTGTGTTATTTTTTCAAATTCAGCAAACATTGTCTGACGATACAATGTTCCTTTAAACTGTTCCAAAAAGTGATTAATTAAATACGCTCTTGTTTCTTTGTCTTTTGTTTTCTTTAATAAATCGTGAATTAAAAGGGATTCATTGCATGTAGATGCCACTTCTGCCACAAAGATTTTATAACCTGCATTAATGTAGGTCTGGTTTGCATCTGAATAATATGAGTGCAGAGCATGTCCCATTTCGTGTGCCAAAGTAAATACATGGTCCAAAGTTCCCTGAAAATTTAAAAGTACATAAGGATGTGTTCCGTATGCGCCCCATGAATATGCACCGCTTCTTTTTCCTTCATTCTCGTACACATCAATCCAACGGTTATCAAAACCTTCCTGAAGTTTACTTAAATATTCTTCTCCCATAGGTGCAAGACCTTCTTTTACTATTGTCTTAGCTTCCTCAAAGGAATATTTTTTACTTGGAGCCTTTGCAATTGGTGCGTAAATATCATACATATGAAGCTCTTCTACACCTAAAGCTTTCTGGCGAAGCCTTACATATCTATACATTAAATCCATGTTTTCGTGAACAACTTTTATAAGATTATCGTACACGCTTTCAGGAATATTGCTGCCATCCAGATACATTGCTCTTGAAGATGGATACTTTCTTACGTCAGCATAAAAATTTGCCTGTTCCACGTTTGCATTATAAGTAGCCGCAATTGTATTTTTCATTGCACCATAAGTATTGTAAAGTCCTGTAAAAGCATTCTTTCTTAATTCTCTATCTTCTCCTGATAAAATCGGGACAAAATTTCCATGAGTAATTTTTATTTCTTTTCCTTCACTATCCTTAACTGTAGGAAAATCAATGTCCGCTCCATTATACATGGCATAAATATTATCAGCGGCATTTGCCATCTTTTTACTTTTTGCCAATATTTCTTCTGTTTTCTTATCTAAAGTGTGCTTTTTACTTCTTAATATTTCTTCAATATATCTTTTATAGTTGTTTAATTTTTCATCTTCTAACCACTGGTTAATTGTGGCTTCATCTATTTCAAGAACCTCTGGTTCAAAAAATGCACTTGCACTGCCAATATCTACAACAAGTTTCTGTGCTTTTCCTGAATATGCCTGATACTTTCCATTACCCATGTCTTCATGATATTTTTGATTTGCATAAACATAAAGTCTTTCAGCAAGCAAACTTATTTCATCATTAAATTTCAAAAACTCTATTAGTTTATCTTTGCTGTCTTTTATTTTTCCTGAAAACTCTTTGTACTTAGCTACTTCTTTTGTAGCCTTTTCAAAATCTTCTTCCCAAACTTTATCACTTGGGAACATATCTTCCATGTTCCATGTGTCGTTAATTTTTTGTTCTGATCTTTTCATATTACACTCTTTCCTTTATAAATATCCCAATTTTTCATTAATGTCATAAACTTCTACAAATATCCCAAACTTCCATTAATGTACAAACTTCTACAAACATTCTAAGCTTTCATTAATATCACTAATTTCTACAAATATCCCAAACTTCTTAAAACAAAAATTATGCCTGTTATTGAAAATGCTGAGAATAAAGTTGTAAGAACAATTACGCTACTTGTTAATGTTCCTTCTGACCTCATGCTCTTAGCCATTACATAGCAACTTGGTGTTGTTGGTGAGCCTAGCATAATTACAAGTGCCATTAATTCATCGTTTCTAAAGCCCATTTTTATGGCAATTGGAAGGAATATTAATGGCCAGCCAACTAATTTTAAAGCTGTGGCAATTACTGCCGGTTTCATTCTCTCTATTGCTTTTCCAAATTCGAAACTACCACCGATGGCTAAAAGCGCCAAAGGTGTTGTGATTTTTGCAAAGTTGTTTACTGTGTTATCAAGCATTGGTGGAAATTTTATTTTTAACGCTGAAAAAATAACACCTATTACAATACCTAAAATAATTGGATTTGTAGCTATTCCCTTTAATGTTTTTGCTAATGTTTTCTCCTGTTTTGCTCCCTTTTCAGGACACTCAACAGTAAGAATTATAACCGCATACACATTATAAAGAGGCACTGCTCCGATTATCATTAACGGTAACATTCCTGCGTCTCCATAAATATTTAAAATAAAAGCTGCTCCTAAAACTGCTGCACTACTTCTATAAGATGCCTGTACAAATTCTGCAATTATGCTTTTGTCCTTCATTACTATCTTGGTAACAATAGTTGTTCCTATACAACATAGCAACGTAACAAAAAAGCAAAACAAAACGTATGTTAAATCAAACTTTTTTAGGAAATCATTATTCATCATGTCCTGAATCAACAAAAGTGGTAATGTTACCGTAAATGTTAATTTGTTTGATGCTTTAATGAAGCCATCATTTATCCAACCTATTTTCTTAAATATGTAACCTGCAACAATAACTACAAAAACAGGAACTGTTGCGTTTAAACTATAAATTAAATTATCCATTTATGTCATCTCTTTTCTACTTGCTGTTTTCCAAAATAATATTTTGTAAGTTGGGATTGAATTTTCCTTCTTTAATCATGGCAATCTCATAACCGTAAGGGGCGTATGATTTCTTTGAGTTTTCAGGATCTTTGACGTAAGGTGTCTCTAATATTTTAGGCACATTTTCAAAATCCTTCATATATATAATTTCTCTTAAAGTATCATAGCCAATGTTTCCAAAACCAATATTTTCGTGTCTGTCTTTTCCGGCACCACATGGATTTTTACTGTCATTAATGTGGAAAACAGCAATTTGGTCAGCACCTATTATTTTGTCAAACTGTGTAAAAGTACCGCTTAAATCATTAACTAAGTCATACCCGCTGTCATTTACATGGCATGTGTCAAAACAAACTCTTAACTTGTCATTGTATTTTACTCCATCGTAAATTCTTGCAAGTTCCTCAAAATTTCTTCCAATCTCACTGCCTTTTCCAGCCATTGTTTCAAGTGCCACATATACATCTGTGTCCTTTGTTAACACATTATTTAATCCTTTTATAATCTGGTTGATGCCTACATCCACGCCTGCACCAACGTGAGATCCCGGATGTAAAACCATAACTTTACTTCCCATTGCACTGCTTCTTTCTAATTCTGTGCCAAGAAAAGTTTCTGCTATCTCAAAAGTTTCAGGTTTTATCGTATTTCCTAAATTAATAATATATGGTGCATGAATTATGATTTCTTCTATATCATTTTCCTTCATGTACTCCCATGCCTTATCTATATTTAATTCGCTTATGTCTTTTCTTCTTGTGTTCTGTGGTGCTCCTGTGTATGCCATAAATACATTCGCACCGTAAGTCTTAGCTTCTTTTGCTGAACCTAAAAGCATGTCTTTTCCACTCATTTTTACATGAGAACCTATTTTTAACATATTTCTATCCTTTCCCGCCGTACATTTTTTACATACAGACGCTTTTTTAATATAGCACAGATAGTGTATTTTTTCTATTAGGTTTGTTATAATAAAAAACGAACATTTTCTTTATGGCAACAGTGATTAAATTATTTTAAATAACTTTTTCTGTTAGAAATGAGGTGAAACAATGAACCCTGATTATGTTATAAACAGAACCAGTGCTTTTACATTAGGATTAATAAAAAACTGCAAAAATATTCACAAAATCTGTTCCACTGTGGATAATCTTCAATATGAATTTTTTTTGGAAGACGACTTTTCAATATGTAAAAATCTTCCACGATTATACTATGGAACTTTTAACGAAAAAATTGTTGGCTTTCTTTCTGTTTTTGTAATAGATGATTCCCATTGTGAAATCTGTATGTTTGTTATGCCTAAATATCGTGGTGGGCATCTTGGTAGAAATCTTTTTATGGAATTTCAGGAAGATTACATAAACTTCTATGTGGAAACAAGCATTCATCCAAACAATATTTTTGGAAAAAATTACATTAATACTTTAGCTTTTCAATATAATAATTCTAATGTATTAATGGAATTGGATTTAAAAGATTTTGTAAATCACAACACTATTGAAAATATAGATTACGAATATGAGGATGGATATTTTTATTTATATAATGATAATATTCCTATTGGAAGCTGTCTTGTTACTTCAATTCTTCCTGATTGTGCCTGCATATCGGAAGTTGCCATTGATGACAATTTTCAAAACAAAGGCTATGGCTACAAGTTTCTCGCATTTGTTTTCAGGAAAATTTCAAAAGACTATCACTTTGTAGTTTTACATGTGGAAAAAGGAAACATACCCGCTTACAAACTTTATACAAAAATGGGATTTGTAGAAAAGGAAACATCTGTAACCTATAGTAAAAGCCTATAAAGTAACCGGCTTGTGACCCCCCTATAAGTTAGATTTTATAATCCAACCTTTCGGATATCAGTTCATGCCACATACTTTATAGGCTTTTTATTTTATAATTTCTGTTCTGAATTTTTACTATAATCTTTATTTCACTGTCATTTTTTTTTACTGTCAGTTATTAACTTTTTAATTCTTATTTGCTGCTTTTATTATCAATTGAGTATGTTTCATGCTCAAACTTTTCAACATCAACTTTTCCCTGTGACCAATATTTAAACTCTGCTTTTGCAATTATGCCATCTCGCTTTACAAAAGTATTAGTCCAATATCTTGCATCACTTGATCTGTTTCGGTTATCACCTAACATAAAATAACTGTCTTCAGGAACATTATATGTTAATGGCTCGTCTGATCCATTAACTTCTGTCCACTCTTCAGGTAAGTAAGGTTCCTCTAAAGGTGTTTTACTGTCGTTTATATAAATCTTTGCATTCTTTATAACCACTTTATCACCAGGTAAACCAATAACTCGTTTAACATAGTATTTTTCATCGCTTGGGCTGTTTTCGTTAAAATCAGGATTTTCAAAAATAACAATGTCACCACGCTGTGGATCTGAGAACCAATATGCAGTTCTAAGTCCTATCATTCTATCTCCAATCTGGATAGTGTTAAGCATGGAACCTGATGGAACATTTGCATTCATAATAATTACGTTGTTTACAACAAAAGCAATTACCACTGCAATTACAAAAATTTTAACCCAGCTTAAAATTTCTCTTACAAGACTAAACTCCTGCTGATCCTTTTTATTTTTTTTACCCTTCTTTTTGGTCTCTTTATTTTGATTACTTGAATCTTCGGACTTGGCTGTTTCTTCACCAGATGTTTCTGTATTGTCTAAAGCTTCACCTTCTTCAAAATTATTTTCTGAACTGTTTTCAGTTGTATTGTTTTTTGAATCGTATACAGAATTGTTTTCTTCTGTAATTTCATTATTGTTAATATTGTCTTTATTCATGTTCATACCTTTCTTTTGGTTTTCACCACTCGTTCTAGTATAATAGAAGCAACTCCGTTATGCAATAAATGATTTGTAAGAATAATGTGAATATTCTGTGTTTTATCTGATAAAGTTAGTTTTTACCGGTGCTTCAGGTTCAGGATGAACAATTCCGTTTTCTTTTCCAAGTTCAATACATTTAAGTATCCAAGCCATGTTTCTGCCTATATTTCTAACTATCTGAAGACCTTCTAAATCCTGTTTTACTTCATCAGGATTACTTCCATGAACCATTGGCCAGTAATTTCCATTGATTAAAGGCATATGGAAAAATTCAGGTATCTTTACCATCTCATCAAGTGCTGTTGTTGTACCTGCTCTTCTTGCACTTACAACCATTGCAGCCGGTTTATACTTCAAATCCTTTCCTGCACTCCATGAAAGTCTATGCATAAATCCCATCATGTTTCCACTAATTGAAGCATAATGCACAGGGCTTCCAAACACTACTGCGTCAACATCCTTTAATTTCTTTGCTGCCTCTACAACTTCGCCGCCGTACACGCACTCACCGGTCTTACTACATCCACCACAGCCCATGCAGCTTCCCTGTGGATGAGCACCCACATGCATGATTTCTGTTTCTACCCCTTCTTCATTTAAAACCTTTGCCATTTCTTCCAAAGCTGTATATGTACATCCTTTTGCTTTCGGACTACCGTTAAACATTAATACCTTCATATATTTCCTCCAAAAAATAAACATACCAATTTTAAATCTTAATCTTTTAACCTTTGGTATTATAACACAATTTTCTTTATATTTATATGTTTTCTTCTATTGTAATATATTCATAAATTTGATACCCTATTCTTTATGAAAACTTTTTAAGAATTAAAAATATACAATTGGAGGATTTCACAATGAACTTTTTAGAAGAAAGAATTGTAAAAGACGGCATTGTTAAAGAAGGCAATGTATTAAAAGTTGACAGCTTCCTAAATCATCAGATGGACATTAATTTATTTGAAGAAATGGGTGCTGAATTTAAACATCGTTTTGCTGATGCAAACATTACAAAAATCGTAACTATTGAATCATCTGGTATTGGTATTGCATGTATTGTTGCAAGATATTTTAATGTGCCTGTTGTTTTTGCAAAAAAATCAAAGAGCATTAATATTGACGGTGATATGTATGTAGCCGAAGTCGAATCATTTACACATAAGTGCAAGAATCAGGTTATTGTTTCAAAGAAATTTTTAAATGAAGATGACCATATTCTTATTATTGATGACTTCCTTGCTAATGGTTGTGCTCTTCAGGGATTAATTTCTATTGTCAGTGAAGCTGGTGGAACTGTTGAAGGTATTGGCATTGCCATCGAAAAAGGCTTCCAGGCAGGTGGCCGTATGATTAGAAATCTTGGTTATCGTCTGGAATCTCTTGCCATTGTAGACAACATGGATGCAGAAAATGGAACTATTGAATTTCGCGAACAATAATTTATTTGCAAATAATAACGCAAATAATCATATGAAAAACTCCATTGATTTTTAGTATAAATTAGTGTTACAAACTATGGAATTTCTATAAAATACAGGAGAGATATTTATTATGAACAAAACAAAACAATCTGGAAACACAGAAAATCTTTACCAGCTTGATGGAAAGATTCCTGTAAAAACAGCGATTCCTTTTGGACTTCAGCACATTCTTGCAATGTTTGTAGCTAATATTGCACCTATCTCAATTGTAGCAGGTGCCTGTGGACTTAAAGCTTCACAAACAGCAATGCTTATTCAATGTGCCATGATTATTGCAGGTATTGGAACTTTAATACAGCTTTTCCCTGTTTGGAAAATCGGTTCAGGACTTCCTATTGTAATGGGAATTAGTTTTACATTCGTATCTGTTTTTTGTTTTATCGGACCTAAGTATGGCTACGGTGCCATAATGGGTGCGGTTTTAGTTGGTGGTATCATTGAAGGTACTCTTGGACTTTTTGCAAAATATTGGATTAAGCTTATTACTCCGGTTGTTGCTGCCAGCGTAGTTACTGCCATTGGTTTTTCACTTTTATCTGTTGGTGCTTCATCATTTGGTGGAGGAAGTGGAAGTGAAACTTTTGGTTCTGCACAACATTGGATTCTAGGATGCATTACTTTACTTGCTTGTATCTTATTTAACATATTTGCAAAAGGCTTTTGGAAACAGTTATCTGTTTTATTTGGATTAATTGTTGGTTACATTGTTGCAACATGTATGGGGATGATTGATTTTACAGCTATTACTGAAAGCTCATTTATTGCCCTACCACATTTTATGCCTTTTAAAATGGAATTTAACTGGAATGCCATTATTTCAGTAACACTTATTTTCTTGGTTTCGGCAACTGAAACTATTGGTGATACAAGTGCTCTTGCATCATCAGCATTAGATAGAAATGCAACTACAAAAGAAACTTCAGGTTCTATTGGCTGTGACGGCTTTGTCAGTGCCATTTCATCTTTATTCGGATGTCTTCCAATTACATCATTTAGTCAGAACGTTGGTCTTGTAGCAATGACAAAAGTTGTAAACCGTTTTGCTATTGCCGCAGGTGCAATTATTATGATTTTAGCAGGATTTTTCCCTGTTATCGGTGCAATACTTGCCACACTTCCTGATGCAGTTCTAGGTGGCTGTACTATTATGATGTTTGGTAATATTGTAATCAGTGGTATGCAGATGCTTGGTAAATGTGGATATTCTCAAAGAAACATCACTATTGTAGCTTTGTCTCTCAGTGTTGGACTTGGATTTACACAGGTTCCTGAGATTTTCAATATTTTCCCACAAATTGTTAAAACAGTATTTGCAGAAAACTGTGTAGCTGTTGTATTTATAATGGCAATTGTACTTAACTTAATTCTTCCAAAAAATATGGAAGTAGACAGATAGATATAATAAACACAAAATGGGTTGTCGCTGACAACCCATTTTGTGTTTTAATAATCTTATCATATTATCTAAGCCTGACATAAAACAACTATACAGACTATTTTCTTAACTGTTTTTGTATCGGCACAAATTCAATTTTTAATTGTATTCCCATACCATGTGCAAGACGTTTCAAGAGTTTCAATGATGGATTTCTAGTTCCATTTTCAAGTATAAAAAGCTCCAAGGCATTAAAACACTAAAATACCTTGGAGCTATAATATTATGTCATTTACTGTAAGTTTCCAATCCTTTTAATTATAAATTACTATAACCCATCAGTGCCTGGTCAACTTCTTTTGCACAATCTCTTCCTTCTCTAATTGCCCAAACTACTAATGACTGTCCTCTATGAACATCTCCTGCTGTAAATACATTTTCTGCACTTGTAGCATATTTACCAGGTTCTGTTTTTACATTTGTTCTTCCATCAGTTTCAACCTTAAATGCTTTAGTAACATAGTCTTCGCTGCCAAGAAATCCTGCCGCAATAAGAACTAACTGGCAATCAACCTCATATTCTGAGCCTTTTATTTCAACCATGTTCAAACGACCTGTTTTTGCGTCCTTCTTAGCTTCTAACTTGACTAATACAAGCTTCTTAAGATTGCCTGCTTTATCCTTAACAAACTCTTTTACAGTTGTCTGATAAACTCTAGGATCATGTCCAAACATTGCAATAGCTTCTTCCTGACCGTAATCTGTTTTGCAGATACGTGGCCATTCAGGCCATGGATTACTTTCTAATCTTTCATCTGGTGCTTTTGGCATCATTTCTAACTGAAGTACACTCTTTGCTCCATGACGAATACTTGTACCTACACAGTCATTACCTGTATCACCACCGCCGATAACAACAACGTCTTTTCCTTTTGCTGATACATAAGTTCCATCAACCAACTTGCCGTTGTTATTTAAAAGACTCTTTGTTGTAGATGTTAAGAAATCTACTGCGAAATAAATTCCGTTAGCATCTCTTCCCGGTGCCTTAATGTCTCTTGCATGTCTTGAACCACAAGCTAATACAACCTTGTCGTATTTCTTTAATAACTCATTTGCTTTAACATCTTTTCCTACGTTTACACCTGTTTTAAACTCAACGCCTGATTCTTTCATAATGGCAATTTTTCTATCAATAACATGCTTTTCTAATTTCATGTTTGGAATACCATACATTAAAAGACCGCCGATTCTGTCATCTCTTTCAAAAACAGTAACACTATGACCTCTTTTATTTAACTGATCTGCAACTGCAAGTCCTGATGGTCCGGAACCAACAACAGCTACTGTTTTTCCTGTTCTGACTGCCGGTGCCTTTGCTTTTGCATATCCTTTTTCATAAGCATTTTCAATAATTAAATGTTCATTTGCCCTTACTGAAACCGGATCACCGTTTAGTCCACATGTACATGCTTTTTCGCAAAGTGCAGGACAAACACGTGATGTAAATTCTGGAAAATTATTTGTTTTATGAAGTCTGTTATATGCCTGCTCCATATTTCCCATATATAATAAATCATTCCATTCAGGAACCAGGTTGTTTAGAGGACAACCTGATACCATACCTGCAATAACCTGTCCGTTCTGACAAAATGGCACGCCACAATCCATACATCTTGCAGCCTGACATTTCTGTTTTTCAACAGATAGAGGTTCATGGAATTCATTAAAGTTTTTTATTCTTTCTTTCGGAGAAATTGCTTTAGCTTCTTCTCTTTCATAATCTAAAAATCCTGTTGGCTTTCCCATTATTTTATCCTCCTATCTTGTTGCTGCGTAAAACGCCTCTATCTGTGCCTGTTCAGGGTTTAATCCCTTTTGTTCCATTTTTGCAATTGTTTCTAGCATCTTCTTATAGTCATATGGAATTATCTTTTTAAACTTAGGTAAGTATTCTTCAAAGTTATCAAGAATTTCTTTACCTTTTACTGAATTAGTATACTTAACATGATCTTCAATCATTCCCTTAAGTTCTAATACATCATACTTGTTTGATAATTCTTCTGTTGAAACAAGTGACTTATTTGTCTTTCTGTAAAGATCATTATTTTCATCAAGTACATAAGCAACACCGCCACTCATACCTGCTGCAAAGTTCTTTCCAACTTTACCGATTACGACTACACGACCACCTGTCATGTATTCGCATCCATGATCTCCTACACCTTCAACAACTGTTGTTGCACCTGAGTTTCTTACACAGAATCTTTCACCTGCAACACCATTAATATAAGCCTTACCACTTGTTGCCCCATAGAATGCAACGTTACCGATAATGATATTTTCATCCTGCTTAAATGTAGATTCCTTTGGTGGTTTAACAATAATCTTACCACCTGATAAACCTTTACCTAAGTAGTCATTGCTATCACCTGTAAGTTCCATTGTCATACCGTTTGGAATAAATGCACCAAAACTCTGACCTCCGGCACCGTAACACTTAACTGTGTACATGTCATCAGGTAATGTGTCATTGTATCTCTTTGTAATTTCAGAGCCAAAAATTGTTCCTAATGCTCTGTCAATATTTGTTACATTAACTTCAACTGAAGCTGCTTTCTTTTCATCAAGAGCTTTCTTCATTTTTGGAAGAAGCACTGTCATATCCTTTGTGCTTTCAAGCTTAAAGTCATATACATTCTTCTTACTGTAGTTAACCCTTTCATGTGCAAAGTCAGTGCTTAAAATCTTGCTTAAATCAACTTCTGCTGCTTTCTTCTGGTCTACTCCGTCTTTAACCTTCAGTAAGTCTGATCTGCCAATTAACTCATCTAATGTTCTAACACCAAGTTTTGCCATATATTCACGAAGTTCTTCTGCAATAAACTTCATAAAGTTTACAACATATTCTGGTTTTCCTTTAAATCTCTTACGAAGTTCAGGGTTCTGTGTGGCAACACCCACAGGACATGTATCTAAGTTACAAACTCTCATCATTACACAACCCATAGTTACAAGTGGAGCTGTTGCAAAACCATATTCTTCTGCACCAAGCATAGCTGCAATTGCTACGTCTCTACCACTCATTAATTTACCATCAGTTTCCACAACTACCTTATTTCTAAGACCATTTGCAATTAATGTCTGATGTGCTTCTGCCAAACCTAATTCCCAAGGAAGTCCTGCATTGTAAATTGAGTTTTCAGGAGCGGCACCTGTACCACCATCAAAACCTGAAACTAAAATTACCTGAGCACCTGCTTTTGCAACACCTGCTGCAACTGTACCAACACCTGCCTCTGATACTAACTTAACTGAAATTCTTGCATCTCTGTTTGAGTTCTTTAAATCATAAATAAGCTGTGCTAAATCTTCAATTGAGTAAATATCATGATGTGGTGGTGGTGAAATTAAACTTACACCCGGTGTTGAATATCTTGTTTTAGCAACCCATGGATAAACTTTCTTACCTGGTAAATGTCCACCTTCACCAGGCTTTGCACCCTGAGCCATCTTAATCTGTATTTCTTCGGCACTTACAAGATATCTTGATGTTACACCAAAACGTCCTGAAGCAACCTGCTTAATTTTTGAACATTTGTTAAGACCGTCTTCTCCAATTGTTAAACGTTCAATTGATTCTCCACCTTCACCTGAGTTTGAACGGCCGCCAATCATATTCATTGCAATTGCCATTGTTTCATGTGCTTCCTGCGAAATAGAACCGTATGACATTGCACCTGTTTTGAATCTCTTCATAATTGATTCAACACTTTCTACTTCATCAAGTGGAATGCCACCATTTTCAGGATAATTGAAATCCATTAATCCACGTAAATGGAATGGTGCCATTTCTTCATCAATCATGTGTGTATACTGTTTAAATAACTGATAATTGTCTGTCCATGTAGCCTGCTGTAAAGTATGGATTGTAGCCGGATTATACTTATGTTCTTCCTTACCACTTCTAAGCTTATGCTCGCCATTACTTTCCAATGTTAAATCTACATCTAATCCTAATGGATCAAATGCCTTTGAATGAAGTTCCTCAACTCCATCTTCAATATCTTTCATTGTAATTCCTTCAACTCTACTAACTGTACCTGTAAAGTATTTATCAATTACTTCTTTGCTAATACCAATAGCTTCAAAAATCTGTGAACCCTGATATGACTGAATTGTTGAAATACCCATCTTAGATGCGATTTTTACAATACCACCTAAAATAGCTTTGTTGTAATCATCAATTGCTGCATATGGATCTTTTTGAATCATATCTTCATCAACCATCTGCTTGATTGTTTCATGTGCAAGATATGGATTAATTGCACTGGCACCATATCCTAACAATGTTGCAAAATGATGTACCTCTCTTGGTTCACCACTTTCAAGAACTAATGATAATGTTGTTCTCTTCTTTGTTTTTACTAAATGCTGATGAACGGCTGAAACTGCAAGAAGTGATGGAATCTGTACATGATATTCATCTACTCCTCTATCTGAAAGAATAATAATATTAGCTCCATCCTTATGAGCCTTATCAACTTCCACAAATACCTGTTCAATAGCTTTTTCAATGTCTATACCTTTGTAATAAACAATTGGTACAACTGCTGCCTTAAATCCCGGCTTGTTAATGTTCTTTAACTTTAAAATATCCGTATTTGTAAGGATTGGATGTTTAATCTTGAGAACCTTACAGTTTTCAGGCTGCTCTTCTAATATATTTCCGTCCTTTCCAATGTAAACAGATGTTGATGTTACAATCTCTTCTCTAATTGCATCAATAGGAGGGTTTGTAACCTGTGCAAATAACTGTTTAAAGTAGTTAAATAATGGATGAATTCTCTCGCTTAAAACTGCAAGTGGTGTATCCTTACCCATTGCCTTTGTAGCTTCAATTCCATTATTTGCCATTGGAATAATTCTCTTTAAATCTTCAAATGTATATCCAAAGTTTTTCTGTAATCTCTGACGTTCCTCTTTGTCATAAGTTTCTACTTTTACATTTGGTATATTAATGTCTTTTAAATAAACTAAGTTGTTGTTTAACCATTCACCATATGGTTTTCTTGCTGCATAGCTTTCTTTTAATTCATCATCATCTATTAATTTTCCTTTAACTGTATCTACCAGTAACATACGGCCCGGACGGAGACGTTCTTTTACAACTATTTTTTCAGCAGGTATATCAAGTACCCCTACTTCTGATGAAAGAATTAACTGGTCATCACTTGTAATGTAATATCTTGAAGGACGAAGTCCGTTTCTATCAAGGATTGCTCCCATGTAATCACCATCAGAGAAAAGTATTGATGCAGGTCCATCCCATGGTTCCATCATTGTTGCATAATACTGATAAAAATCTCTCTTTGACTGGCTGATTGTATCATTCTTTTCCCATGGTTCAGGTATACACATCATTACTGCTAAAGGAAGATCAACACCATTCATTACTAAAAATTCTAATGTATTATCAAGCATTGCTGAGTCTGAACCGTTTACATCAACTACAGGCATGACCTTCTGTAATGAACTTTCCATGTATTCGCTAGTCATTGATTCTTCTCTGGCTAACATATTATCAGCATTTCCTCTAATTGTATTGATTTCACCGTTGTGAACAATAAATCTGTTAGGATGAGCTCTTCTCCAGCTTGGCTGTGTATTTGTTGAGAATCTTGAATGTACCAAAGCAATTGCTGACTCATAATTTTTGTCCATTAAGTCTGCAAAGAAAGGTCCTAACTGGTCAACTAAAAACATCCCCTTATATACAATTGTTCTGCTTGACATTGACACTGTATAAGTTCCGGCATTACTATGTGAGAAAACTCTTCTTACAATGTAAAGTTTTCTGTCAAATGCTAATCCTTTTTCAACATCTTCAGGTTTCTTAATAAAACACTGCATAATATAAGGCATACATTCTAAAGCTTTTGAACCTAATACTTCAGGATGAACAGGAACTTCTCTCCAACCTAAAAATTCAAGGCCTTCTTTTTCAGTAATGATTTCAAGCATCTTCATTTCTCTATGACGCTTTAAGTCATCCTGTGGCATGAAAAACATTCCCACACCATATTCTCTTTCTTCTCCAATATCAAAACCTAATGGCTTTGTTACCTTCTTAAAAAACTTGTGGGAAATCTGAAGCATAATACCAACACCATCACCTGTTTTACCTTCAGCATCTTTACCAGCACGATGCTCTAGGTTTTCAACAATTTTAAGTGCATTTTCAACTGTCTCATGACTCTTTTTTCCCTTAATGTTTACTACAGCTCCAATACCGCAGTTATCGTGTTCAAAACGAGAATCATATAGTCCATTTTCTTCAGCTTCTTTGAATAGTACATTCTGATCCATGATTTTTCCTCCTTAATTTATCTATCAATGAGTTTATTATAAAGACATTACCAATAGCTCTTATGGTTTGTTTTCTTTGTTTATCATCTTCAACAAATATTCTTTATAATAAACGAAAAAGGGCACAAAGAACCATAAGCTATTTTACCTATGTACTTCCTTGTACCCTCATTAATCTCTACTTAATTTTATAAACTATTTCGACACGTTTGTCAAACAAAATTAAGTTTAATATGCATTTTTTCTTTTTTAGTTAAGTTTACTCGCCTAAAAAGTCTTTAATTTTCTTACTTCTAACGGGATTTCTTAACTTTCTTAAGGCTTTTGCTTCAATCTGTCTGATACGTTCTCTTGTAACACTAAAAATCTTACCAACTTCTTCAAGTGTTCTAGGATGACCGTCTCTTAAACCAAATCGAAGAATAATAACCTCACGCTCTCTATCTTTTAAATCCTGTAATAAAACATCTATATGATCACGAAGCATTACTGATTCAATGTTTGCCTCAGGAGTAACAGTATTATTATCTGCTACGAAATCGCCAAGGTTTGAATCATCTTCCTCTCCTATAGGAGTTTCAAGTGATGCAGGTTCTCTTGCAATCTGCATAATTTCTAATACTTTTTCTTCTGTCATTTCAAGTGCATCTGCTAATTCCTTAGTTGATGGTTCATAACCTAACTCTAAAGTAAGCTTTCTTTGCATCTTTGACATTCTGTTAATAGTTTCTACCATATGAACAGGTACACGGATTGTTCTGGCATGATCCGCCAATGCTCTTGTAACCGACTGTCTAATCCACCATGTAGCATATGTACTTAACTTATAACCTTTAGTGTAATCAAATTTTTCAACGCCCTTTATAAGACCTAAATTACCTTCCTGAACTAAGTCAAGAAAACTCATTCCACGTCCTGTGTATCTCTTTGCGATACTTACAACCAGACGTAGGTTTGCCTCTATTAATTTTTCTTTTGCAATAGGATCTCCCTCAGTCTTGCGTTTTGCAAGTTCTAACTCTTCCTCTGCTGTTAACAAAGCAACAGTACCAATTTCCTTTAAATACATTCTAACAGGATCTTCTGTTCCTACACCCTCGAGCAAATCAATAGCATCTAACTCTGCTGAACTTTCCTTATCGTCTTCAAAATTCTCGTCTGTAGAATCCAATAAATCCTCTTCGTCCTCAGCTACCGAAGCAATATCTTCGTCAGTTGGTTCTGTAACATCAGTAATTAAATCAACATTAATTTCTACCATTTCATCACTGTCTGACATATCCTTTACTTCCGTTTCTTCTTTCTGAGGAGCTGTATTATCAGAACTTGTATCCTTCTTGGCTATAACAACAGCAACATTATGTTCTTTAATTTTTGTAAGAACTGTACTTTCCTGCTTAGCAGTAAGCTTGTCCTTACTAAAAAATTCTCTGATTTCTTCTGTTGTTAATTTGCCAGCTTTGTTCTGACCAATTGCAACTAATTCCTCAATTTTCTGATTAAAATCTTGTTGTTTCAATGCAATGTCCTTTCTAAAATCGAAACTTTGTTTCTTTTTTAAGTATCTGTCGGTCCAACATATATTATACACAAAAAATAGCCGGTGTAAACCGACTATTTCAAAAAAACTGCTTTTTTGTTGAATAAAGTACCTTATTGATAACTATTGCTTCTTTTTATGCTTATAACCATACGGATTCACATGTACAACACAATGTTTTACATATTCAAAATTCTTTTCAATGTTGTCATGAACCTGCTCTGCAATAGCATGTGCATCCTTTAAAATTAAATTTCCGTCGACACTTATTTCGATTTCAACGTAAATTTTTGTTCCAAACATTCTTGTCTTTATTAAGTCAAGCCCTTTTACTCCGTCAACATTATGCACTTCTTTTTTCATTTTTTCTATTGTTTCATCATCACAGGCTTTATCAACCATTTTATCAATGGCTTCTTTTGCAATATCAAAGGCAACTTTTATGATTACCAAGCCAATAACGCAACCCATAATAGGATCTAAAATCTTTAGTCCTAACATTGCACCTGCTACACCAATCAAACTTCCTACAGATGAAAGTGCATCGGATCTGTGGTGCCATGCTTCTGCCCTTAATGCATCGGAATTAATTCTGTTAGCATTAATCTTTGTATACCAAAACATTCCTTCCTTTGCAATAATTGATACAATGGCTGCAAATAATGCTATTTTTCCAGGTGTGCTTATTGGTGCCTTAGTGTATATTTTATTAATTCCTTCGTAGGCTAGCATTGCACCGGTAAAAAACAATATTGCACCAAGGGCAAGGCTTGCAAGACATTCTAATCTGTCATGACCGAAAGGATGGTCTGCATCTTCCTTCTTTTTTGAAACTTTCACCCCAATTATTACAATTATGGAGCCAAACACATCTGAAAGGGAATGTATGGCATCAGAAAGCATTGCCATTGATTTTCCAAATATTCCTGCCAATAATTTTAACATACTTAAAACAATATTAAGTACAATACTCACTGTTGATACTTTTACAGCGGTTTTTACAACTAATTTGTCATCCATTTTATACCTCTATTCCTGTTTTTAATCTAAATCATCAGGAGATACAATTGGTGACCAACCATCATTTTCACCAGGATATGCTTCTGACTCTTTTTTATCTGTGTTCTTCTTCTTTTTTGATTTTTTACTTTTCTTTGTTGTTTCCTCATACACACTTACATTCTGAAAATAATCAGTTGTTTCATTATTCTCTGTTTCAGTTACTTCAGGTAAAGTTGCATACTCTTTTGTGTCTGTTTCTTCTTCTTCTTCTTCTTCTTCTTCTTCTCTCTCTGTGGTAAAATTTGTTTTTATTTTTTCTTTAGCTGATGTTGTTTCAACAGTTGTTTCATTTATATTATTCGTATCTTCTTTATTACTAAAGCAAGTTACAAGTATTACTAAAAGCACTATAACCACTAACGCTATAGCTGTTATTTTAACTTTCTTATTCATTCTTTTCTCCTATTGTTTTGCATCTATGTTATTTTCCAGTTCCTCAATTATGGCAGCTATTGCATCATTTGTATTTGCAACTGTTATTCTGTCTGCTGCTTCTTTCACACTGTCTATAGCATTATCTACAGCATAGCCAATGTCAGAGCTTTCAAGTAATGACAAATCATTTTCATAATCACCTATGCCAATAGTAGTATGAACATTTTTGCATACATTTTCCTTCATGTACTTAACAGCAACACCTTTTCCGCTGTCAATACTTTGTATTTCAAGCCCGTTAGCCCAGCTTGTATCAAATCTAAATTCCTGACCGAACTTTTCTTTTAAATCCTTTTGAATAATATATGTTAAATTCTCCGGTTGCATTACTACTATCTTAAATATTTCAAAAGGCATCTCATTAAATGTTTCATCTATACTGCCATCACCTTTTTTATGTTCAGAAGGCTTATAACCCACACCGGTGAATTTGCCTTCACTTGTAACACCATTAATCCAAAGTTCCCATATATCATATTTTTCTAATATGTACTTAATCATATTAAGACACTTTTTCGATGAAACCGTCCATGTTTTTATGGGCTTATTATTTTTTGTATCATATAATAATGTTCCATTTAAAGAAGCCATAGGGGCATTGATTTCAAATTGTCCTTTAAACATTTCCAAATGATTAGGAAAACGACCTGTTGCAAGTGTAAACAGTCCACCTTCACTTTGGAAATATTTAATTGCCCCAACGTTCTTTTCTGAAACCTTTCCAATATCATAGGTAAGTGTTCCATCACAGTCTGTACATATTAAATATCCAAAGAACTTTCCTTTACTACTTTTTTCGTTATCTAAGTTCATATATTCTCCATCTTATAATTAATAAATATGTAACCATTGTATTATACCATAATTTTAAAATTAAGGTGATTATATTTTTCCTGCCTAGCGGCTCTGTTCCCTTGTTCTATTATTTTTATTGTGCGTTTTTTTGCCATTTAACATACTTTTTCATAATTTTCGTTTACTTCCTGTAATTGCTTCTATACTTAAATGGCTTTTGGGCTAATAAAAGTATGGGAGTTTTAAATGAATATATTTAGTGAACTTGAAACTGAATACAACTACACTCATAATGAACTGCTAATGGCAAAGTATGTTCTTACATGTATTGTTTATGAAGCCAGTAAAATTTTTTTACTTGCAATAATATTTTATTTTTTACATAGACTAGATGTATTTGCAATTTCATTTATTTTTCTATTTATTCTTAGAACTAATGGCGGTGGTCTACATTTTAATAATTACTTTATGTGCTTTATTTCAACACTTTTTCTGTTCCTGATGACTACTATGATTTTGCCTGACTTAGTTACGGTTTCGTATGGTTCTATGGTTGTTTCCTCTTTTATTTTTATACATGCATTGTTAAAAGTCGGTCCTATAGCCTCACCTCTCAGACCTAAGGCAAACGAGAAAACAATTATCCAATGCAAGATTATTTCTGTTAGTGTAATTATATTTTTTATTATTTTAGCTGGCATTTTCAATTTGATGGAAATTGGGAATTTATATATACAGGTTATTTACCAAACTATTCTGCTTCATGTTTTTCAACTTGTAGTTGCCAAAATTTTACGAAAGAGAGGTCTGTATTAATGAGAAAAATCAAATTATCTACAATGCATACAATTTGCAATTTTTGTCTTGCATTAACTATTTGGATTAGATTTTCAAAATTCAGTTTATGTCTTTTAGGCGAGCCAGAATATCCTGATTTTGAAGAATAATTAAAAGAAAAAGATGAAGTGTTTCTGTTTAACAAAAGCACTTCATCTTTTATTTTCATTCTAGTTATATCTTGAAATTTTATATACAATATTGTTTGTATTTGGTTTATAATTCCAACTTAATATGTTCTACTTGTAAATTACAATTTCAAATACAATATGATTTTCATTATTAATCATTTGATTATAAGGCATAATATCATAGCTGTACTTGTCTGCTAGTTCTTTAATTTTTCTAAGACCAAGTCCACCATGATTTTCTTTTGAACTGTACCCTTCCTTAAACAGTTCTATAATTTTATTCTGTTCTATTTTTTCACTAATGTTTGTAACCTTAATGGTCAGCTTATCCACTGTTTCCATTATATGAAAATTAATATTTCGCCTAGCTTCTTCCATTTGTTCAACTGCTTCTTTAGCATTATCTAAAAGTATTCCAATTATTTCATTTAAATGAAATATTGATATATATTCGATTCTTTTTGTGGTAACAGCAAAATTATAATGAACTCTGATTTTTTCATTTTCTATTTCTGAAACTTTGTTAAAAACGTAGCCTGCCAAAATAGGTTCCTGTATTGTATACAATATACTGTCGTATCTGTTATTTTCTTTTATTTTCTGAATATATTTTTCTTGTTTTTTTACTAATTCATCAAAATCTTTTATTGAATGTTGCATCCCTTTGATTGCTAAAAGATGATTATGAAAATCATGTTGATTTTTCCTTGCATGATTAATCAGCTGTTCAAAAGATTCACTGCACATTCTTGAAATATTTATTTCATCTTCCTTAAGTTTCAGCATGTAATTGGACTTTTGCAAACTGTAAATTATATACGCAGTAACCAACATGAACGCCAACATCATGGCATATATTTCAATAGGAATTTTACCTGTAATTTTGAAAATATGGGCAAAATAAAAATAAATGTATATTAGAACAAACATAGATATAATTATTTTTATCCCGCTATTTTCAAGAAATTCCTTAGTCTTACTGTATATGTTAGTTTTCTTTAGTAATTTTAAAATAATAAAAACTCCGCCATTAGTTATTAGAACCAGCAAATCTTCATAAGGCACCAAATAGTAAAGCAACCCCATTGGCAAGAACAAAACTGTCTGCAAAACTGTAACCAGACACAATGCCACACCACAAATACATATTGCATCCACCATTCTTTTCTTCAGTTCTACAACCACGTATAGTCCAAGAAGTCCATACACTATGCAAACCCCTTTATCCCATATTAAATCATTAATAATAGCTATTGTTATTCCTAAGCCAATTGCTAACAACATAATTAAATACACATCAACTTTAACTGAAACACCTACTATATTATGTATTAAATAAACAATAGCCAGTATTTCTACCAGTAAAAATAAGAACTCAATCATTCTCTAATCTCCTTAAAAACTCTTTTTTCAAACGTGGTCCAATTTCCAGTTTTCCCCGATTTTCAACAAGTGTAATATAACGGTTTGTTCCATCGATATTATGAATATACTGCCGGTTTACAACTGTATTTTTGTTACACTGTATAAAATCCTTTGATGCTATATCTTCCACTATTTTCTTACAGGACTTGTATGGTGCTTTATATTTACCATCCCTACAACAATAAACAATATATTTATTATGATTTTCAACATACACAATATCCTTTGTTCTTAAAGAGAAAAGAATTCCCTGTCTTTTATAATATATTATTTTTTCTATGTCTTCACTTTGCTTAAATTCTAGAGCTTCTTTTACAGTTTCCACCAATTCTGAAACGTCATACGTTTTTTCAAAATATCTAAAACAATGCAGATAATTATATGCGTGATACTTGGGATCTTCCAAAGATGAAGTAATGATAATAGGCGAAAATCTATATCTTGGAACTGTTCGAATACGATCTACAAAAACAATCCCTGATACATCTCCTAAAACTTTCGTGTCTAAAACCACATCAACAATGAACACATCAATGTTCTTTTCCATTGCGATTCTATAAGCTTCAGAAATATTTACTGCCTTATAAAGAATAGTATTTTCTATGTTAATCAAACTATCTGTTACCAGATTCATATAATACTCACTGTCCTCAACAATAAGTATCTTCTTCTTTATGTTTTTCATATCTGCCCCACTTTTCTTTCGTAATTTACAATCAGTATAATTTTAAAAATATTTTTATGCAACGAAAATCTGAAATTTAAACAAAGAATGTTACTTGCGACATTCTGAAGGAATTTCTTATTACAAAAAATGAGGGGCTGTATGCCCCTCAAAGTTATTTTGTCTGTTTATGAAATTATTTTGCCTGTTTATATTTAAATGTTGCAAGACCATATGATTTTGAATCAGCTGGTGTAACCTTGAAATAGTATGTACCTTTCTTCCAGCCACCCCATGTTGTTATCTTGCTCTTGCTACCATACCATCTAAATGTCATGTTCTTTATTGCTTTTCCTTTTTTATTGCAAATCTGAAGTTTCCAAACTCCTGTTACATCACCACTCAAGTCAAAATAAGGATGGCGATTCTTCTTTAAGGAAATCTTATACCATTTTGCCGACTTATCTCCCGGTGTAATTAAACATTTTGCTGACTTTTTATTCTTAATAGTAATTGCTTTTTTTCTATTTGTAGCCATTTTTACTTTTACGGCTGTATTCTTAATACTAATAGACTGTAAAGTATTGGCATTAATACCATTTGATTTTGTTACAAAATAGTAAACTGCCCCCTTCTTTACATAAACATTATATTTGTAACTATAAATTGATGATACCCACTGTTCAGTAAGAATATCACTCTTCTTCTGATTCTTAAATGTTAAATAACTTCCCCACTTATATGGTAATGATACTGTAACTTTTCCTGTTGCTTCTGCCTTATACTTAAATGTATAAATATCTGAGCCCTGATTTCTGTAATACTTAATTGTCTGACCAGACTTAATAGTTCTTTCTGCTCTTGGGAAAAATCTATATGATACTGTAATTGAGTCAGTAAACTGCTCATTATTAGGTGTATAGAATGAGTTTGTTTCCAAACGTAAATAATATGTATTCTTTGAACCTAAAGCTACATATTTTGTGATGTTTGAATCTCCCACATTAAAACTATCATACAAGCCTGATACCTTGTTTGTACAAGCTGCATCTGTGTAAAGTGTCATGTAAAAAATCTTTTCTACTTTGTTTGCCTTTACATTTATTTCTAATGCACCACTTTCGCTGACCTTAACAGGAATTACAACTCCTGCTGTCTTATATAAAGTAAATTCAGTATCTAAAACTGTATTCTGAGTAAAAGTATAAGACTGTGTTACTGCCTTCTCACTACCTGTCATTGATCGTGTTGGTGTTACTGTAGTTGCTGCCATGGTTGTAAATGTCATTGCTAACATCATAACAAGCATAGCTGAAGCAACTGTTAATAGTTTTGTAATCTTTTTCATAATTACCTCCTGATATTTTTTTATTTGGAGATTATTATACTTTATAAATATATTTAATTTCAACTGATTTTACATTTTTTTTACTAAAATATGCTATTTTTCCTATTGTTTTATTGTTTATTATTTTTCTTTCCTGTTTTTCACCTTGTTTTATTCTTTTTTCTTTTTTTTAACTTTGTTTTTAGCAAATAAATCTCTGCACAACTTAGCATCGCAAATAATACAAATTGTAGCACACAAATGATGTTCAATATAATTTCCACTTTTATTCCCCGCCTTTTTATTTTTTAAATTTTTTGACTTTTGCATCAAATATTGTTGATATTAGATGTAGTTAAAACGTTTTCATCCTACAAAAGAAAATTGGCAGACCCGGAGGCCTGCCTTTCTTTGTTGCTATAGGAATCAACAATCGCACGTTATTATTGTATATTACTTTTGCAAATATAAAAAATACTTTTTTCTATATATAATTATAAAGAATACTTTATGAATTATATTTGCATTTTATTAACCTATATATTAGAATCGTTTTACAGGAGGTTCGATATGGAATTACTTCAGCTTAAATACTTTAAAGATGCCGCAGAATTAGAGAATTTTTCTAATGCTGCAAAGAAAAATATGGTGCCACAGCCTTCAATCAGCTATGCAATCAAAAAACTTGAAGAAGAACTTAGTGTACGACTTTTTGACAGAACCGGTAGAAATATTATTTTAAATGAAAACGGTACATATTTTTATAAACAGGTATCTACTATTTTAAATACAATTGATGAATGTAAAATTCATTTTTCTAATGTTACACAAAACGAAATAACCATATATATTCAAGACGGAGATTTTTTCATTTCTCCCCTTACAGCAGATTTTTGCTTTAAATATACCCACACACATTTTAAGTATGCAACAGTTGAAGAAGTAATGCATTCTGAAAAAGTGCCTTATGATTTTACATTTATGCAACCAATATGTGATTTGGATGACTTTAATTATGAAGTTTTATTAGAAGATGAATTTGTTGCCATTGTGCCGGCAAATCACCCATTAAGCAAAAAAGATGAAATTTCACTTTCTGAGCTAAAAAACGAAAACTTTGTGGGGTTATATGACACAATTCCGATTCGTGTAATGGTAGACAACTACTGTATGAATACAGCAGGCTTTACTCCTAACTATGTATTCAAATTCCATGAAGACTTTGCCACTATACACAGAGTTTCACAAAACGATGGCGTTGCTATTTTGACAAAAAAATATTATATGATGCATCCTGATAATAACGTTAAGATGCTATCCATTAAAGAAAAAGATGCCAGCAAATTACTTCTTGCCTGGCCTAAAGATAAGATTTTAACTCCTTGGGAAAAGGAATTTCTAGATTTTTCAAAAACATGGTTTAAGAACTTATAATATATAATGGATTTTTTCATTACATAAAAAGCTATAGATTAACTGTTAAGTTTAACTTCTACAAACTTATTGCTAATCCATAGCTTTTTAATGTTTTATAGTTTAATGTTTTCTAATTTACTTTCTTATGGCTTAACGCTTTATAAATTAATTTTCATAACTTAATCTATTATAATTTAATAAATTATTAGTTCTACAACAAATACAAGTACACAGCTTATAACTGCAACCTGAAACAAATTACCGCCTTTCCAAGCTAAAATCACTGCTCCTATTAAAGCAATTAAACCTGACCACATAGTCTGTGTGGATGTTAGTATTGCCGGGAAAGTCATTACAGCCAATGTAACATAAGGCACATAATATAAAAAAGATTTAATGAATTTGTTATTAATTTCTTTTCTAATCAAGGTTAAAGGAAGCACTCTGATTAAATATGTTGCTAATGACATAGCCAAAATATATACATATATGTTATTCATGATTTTCCTCCTTTACCGGAAATAATATTGCCGCAACTGTTGCAATAATTACAGTTAGTATCATTATTTTGATTCCGGAGGATATTCCCTTGAGAACTGACAATGTACTAAAAATATAACTTAACACAAAACTTACAATAATTACTCCTGCCACTATTTTATTTTTCCTGCCTTCCGGTATGATACAGGCAATAAACATGCCATACAAGCCTACACTTAATGCACTGACAGCTCTTAGTGGTAGGGCATTTCCCATAATCACTCCCAGTGCTGTGCCAACTACCCAGCCTGGAGAAGCAACAGCTATTAATCCAAACATATAATATGGATCCAGCTTTCCTGAAACAGATATTGAGGCACCAAATATTTCATCAGTTATAAAATATCCCATTACAAGTCTTTTCCACATTGGTGTATCTGCGGGAATTTTCTGACTTAATGAACATGACATAAGCAGGTACCTTGCATTTGCTATCATTTCCATCAATACCATTACCAAAATGTTAGCATTTGCACCTATTAATGTAAAAGCTATGTATTCTCCTGCTGATGCATGAAGACCGAAACTTGTTACTGCCGCCTGAAATGCTGTAATTCCAACATTTTTTGCCTGAATTCCTAATGTAAAAGATACAGCAAAATACCCTAATGCAATAGGGATTCCACCTTTTAATCCTTTACAAAAATTACTCTTGTGATTCTCTATCATTTTTACTTAATCTCTCGTTCTTTATTTTATCTTATGAAAGTGTTTACAGGTCTTTTTGTTTTTTCAAAAAAATCTTTCTTACAACCTAATAGATTATAACTTTAAACCATATTTTAATCAATGTTAAATATTCAATCTTTATTTTATCTTATGGAATATTTAATCTTCCTTTTTTATCCTTGGGATAATTTTCTTTTTTCTCTCGTTTTTGTTCATTTCAATCTATATTTTTCACTTTATCCTGTTTTTTTTCGTTCTTTTACTTTTCTTACATCTTTTATATTTTTGTTCTGCATCTTAATCTGGTCTTATTGTTTATGCATTTTTTGGTTATTTTGCTATACTCACTTTCTGTATTATGATTTTTGCCATAAGATTTCTACAACAAAAGGAATTAGACATAGGAGGTTCAAAATGAGCGAAAGATATCAGTTAAACAAAGAATTGGCACAAATGTTAAAGGGTGGCGTTATTATGGACGTTACAACACCTGAGCAGGCAAAAATTGCAGAAGCTGCAGGAGCCTGTGCAGTTATGGCACTTGAAAGAATCCCAGCAGACATTAGAGCTGCCGGCGGTGTTTCAAGAATGAGTGATCCCCAAATGATTAAAGGTATTCAGGAAGCTGTTTCTATTCCTGTTATGGCAAAATGTAGAATTGGTCATTTTGCAGAAGCACAGGTTTTAGAAGCAATTGAAATTGATTACATAGATGAAAGTGAAGTATTATCACCTGCTGATGATGTTTATCACATTAACAAAAGAGATTTTAAAGTACCTTTTGTTTGCGGTGCTAAAGATTTAGGTGAAGCGTTAAGAAGAATTAACGAAGGTGCTTCTATGATTAGAACTAAGGGCGAGCCCGGAACAGGTGACATTGTTCAGGCAGTACGTCACATGAGAATGATGAACAGCGAAATTGCAAAACTTACAAGCATGCGTAAAGATGAACTTTTTGAAGCAGCTAAACAGCTTCAGGTTCCTTACGAATTGGTTGAGTATGTACATGATAACGGAAAATTACCTGTAGTAAACTTTGCAGCCGGTGGTGTTGCTACTCCTGCTGATGCTGCGTTAATGATGCAACTTGGTGCTGAGGGTGTATTCGTTGGCTCAGGTATTTTCAAATCAGGAAATCCTGAAAAACGTGCTAACGCTATTGTTAAGGCAGTTACAAACTACACTGATGCCAAACTTATCGCAGAACTTTCTGAAGATTTAGGTGAAGCAATGGTTGGAATCAATGAACAGGAAATTGCTCTTTTAATGGCAGAACGTGGTAAGTAGGAGGCTTTTATGACTATTGGTATTTTGGCAGTTCAGGGAGCTTTCATAGAACACGCAAAGGTTTTAGAAAAACTTGGCGTTTCATCTATTGAATTACGAAAAGCCTCTGACCTTGAAAACCATATTGATGGACTTATTTTACCGGGTGGAGAAAGTACAGTTCAGGGAAAACTTCTCCGGGAACTTGGAATGTATGATATTTTAAAAGAAAAAATCGAAAATGGGCTGCCTGTTTTGGCAACCTGTGCCGGCATGATTCTTTTGGCTTCTCAAATTGACAATGACACTACAAGTCATTTTGGCACAATTCCAATGACCGTTAAGCGTAACGCCTACGGCAGACAGCTTGGAAGCTTTCATACTACAGGAACTGTAAAAAATATCGGTGAAGTTCCAATGACTTTTATTCGCGCCCCTTACGTTTCAGACACTACAAATGCCGTTGAAACATTGGCTGTTGTTGATGGCAAAACCATTGGTGTAAAATACAAAAATCAAATGGCTTTTGCTTTTCATCCGGAACTAGACGACGATTTACAGATACATAAAGCTTTTATTGAGCTAATCAAAAAATAAAAAGGGGCTGTCGCTCTAACGATTTATAATCGTTAGAGCACAGTACCTTTTTTGACCATTGTCATTCTTATACTTTCTGGTTTTTGAAATCTCGTAATTGACAGGTTTTATGAAAGCCGTCTAATTGTTTTCTTCCGGAAAAATGTAATTTTCCTCGCTTTCATATCCGGCATCGGCAATTATGTTTTTGTATTTGAACTTAAGATGTTTTTCTGCATCCCTTTAATTTCTTTTGCTCAAAATAATTCTCCCCATTAAAAATCCCAATAAAACCCAAAAGGCAAACTGACAATATTAAAAAGCAAACATGGAAAACTTTGTTTCTTAATTTATTCATCCATATACTCCAATCTGCATCCTAAACCTCTAAGTGCCTTAATAGAAACTTTGGAATCAATTGCTTTTATTTTGTATCTACGGCTATTTTATTTTTAACTTTTTAAATTTCCAAACCTTACTCTCTACTTATAAATATCAATCGCGAAAAGTTCTTCCCCAGCTTTGACTTCTCCTACTTTTATTACTCGGATTTTCTCATTGTCTTTTAATTCTGTACACATAACCGGTGTATCAAGAGATGGTGCATTTTTCTTCAAATAGTCAATATCAATTTTCATTATTGGCTCGCCTTTTTTCACCTTCTCACCCTGTTGTTTTAGGATTTCAAAACCTTTCCCCTGTAGCTTTACAGTATCAATTCCCACATGGATAATCAGGCTCACCCCATCATCTGTTGTAAAACCTATTGCATGTTTTGTATCGAAGACAAAAGAAATCTCACCATCTGCTGGAGCCTTAATAACACTATCTGTTGGTGTAACTGCTACTCCGTCTCCCATCATTCTGCTTGCAAAAGCCTCATCATTTACATCACCTAAATCTTTTGCCACGCCTGTAACGGGACTATAGATAATTTTAGTGTCTAATGCAAACTTTCCAATCTTATCTTCATTATTTTGATTCTCCAAACTGCCACTATTATTTTCACTAGCATTAATTCTGTCATGCTTGTTATTTCCGTTGCTGTTTTCAAAATTCTCACCAACGTATTCTATATTTTCCGCAGTTTCTAAATAATCTTCCAAATTAGATTTTATTACAGTAACTTTCGGTCCATAAATAATCTGCACGCCGTTGCCTTTGTGAATTACTCCCGAAGCTCCAGATGCTTTTAAAATATCATCATTTACAAATTCAGATTTAAAAACCGTACATCTAAGTCTTGTTGCACAGCAATCTACATCCGAAATATTTTTCTTGCCACCTAGTCCATTGCAAATCATTTGCGAAATTTTGTCTACTGCTTCTTCATTTGCAGATTTATCATTCTGCCAATCGTTCTTACCTTTTTTTGCTTCCACATCACTTCTGTTATAAAGCTTTACTTCATCGCTATCATCTCTACCTGGAGTTTTCAAATCCATTTTTTTAATAAGAAGTGTAAAAAGAAAATAATACACGATAAAATACACTACACCAACTACCACAATCCATATCCAGTTTGTCTTCCTGTTTCCCTGCATTATTCCAAATAGAAACATATCAATAAGTCCACCTGAAAAAGTCATTCCTACGCCAACGTTAAATAAATGCATAAGCATATATGCAAGTCCTGCCAACACACAATGTATTCCGTAAAGAACAGGTGCTACAAAAAGAAATGTAAATTCGATGGGCTCTGTTATCCCTGTAATCATAGATGTTAAGGCTGCTGACAATAACAAACCTGATACTGCTTTTCTTTTTTCAGGCTTTGCAGTTTTGTATATTGCAAGTGCTGCCCCCGGCAGTCCAAAAATCATTAAAGGGAATTTACCTGACATGAATCTGGTTGCAGAAACTGCAAATTTTGAAACAGTTGGATCTGCTAACTGGGCAAAGAAAATATTCTGAGCCCCTTCAATTAACTGACCGCCAACTTCCATGGTTCCACCCACTCCTGTTTGCCAGAACGGTAAATAAAATACATGATGCAAACCAAATGGTATAAGAAGTCTTTCCATAAATCCGTACACCCATGTGCCAACATAGCCTGAATTAAGAACAAATTCCCCCACAGAATATATACCGCTTTGTATTACCGGCCAAACAAAAAACATTAAAATTCCTACCAATGTGTAAACCAACGCACTAATAATGGGTACAAACCTAGTACCTCCAAAAAAGGACAACACCTGATGTAATTGAATTTTGTAAAATCTGTTGTGAAGTGCCGCCACACCTAAACCTACAATAATTCCACCAAATACACCCATTTGAAGAGAGGTAATACCTACTACATCGGCTGTTGCACCCCTAAGCATATTTTCCGCTCCACCGTTAATTGTAATCATGGCTCCAATTGATGCATGCATTATAAAAAAAGCAATTGCTGCTGAAAGTGCTGCAACTTCTTTTTCTTTTTTTGCCATACCAATTGCCACGCCCATTGCAAAAATAATAGGTAGGTTGGTAAATACAATATTCCCTGCATCACTAAGAACTCTGAAAATCCCATTTGCAATTGTTCCCGGTCCCATTAACTTCCACAAACCATAGGCTTTAAGCATTGTTTCATTTGTGAAGGAACTGCCAATTCCAAGCAATAACCCAGCCACAGGTAGTATTGCAATAGGCAACATAAATGATCTTCCTATACGTTGCAACACACCAAAAATTTTATCTTTCATAAAAAACTCCTTTTACTAAGAATAACTTTTATTTATCTAATTATTATTCTTAATAAAAGGAGTCAGTTTATACCTGCTAAAATATATTCGATTTGGAAACTTTTGTAATTATCACTTTCAACTATTTTATATTAAACTATACTTTGTTATTATTCTAATTCGAATTTTTCTTCTCTTAAATTTCTTAATTATACATCTATATTTTTTGTTTTAAGCATTGTTATTCCGTTATTAAATTTTCTTTTCTATTTTTTATATATGAAAATACATTATTAAATACATGGTCAAACAAAACTGTATATAATGAAGCAAAAATATTTGCACAAATTCTTAACAATACTGCTGTCTTTACACCGAAAATTCCAGAGGCAATATACAACGCTCCAAATGTATTGTAAACTGTCTGCCATGAATAGCCGGCTGAATAACCAACACCAATTCCACCTATAATTCCAATGTATGGATGTACCCATTTAGGAAGTGCATAGTAAAGGGCAACAAATATTAGGCTGCCCACAATGTTAAATGGTGCTCTTTTCTTTGCCTTTGGTGCAATGTCACTGGAAAACGGAACACATACTGACATGCAGGCAATTCCTACCCACATTGCCCTTGGTATATTTAAAAGATTAATAATTAACATTGCTGTTGAAACTGTAAGTGTTAATTTTAAATACCAGTTATTTCTAGCAGAGTGTATATTGAATTCTCTAAAAATATCCATAAAACCTCTTTTATGAGGTCTGTTTTTCTGATTTTTATAAAAAACCCCCATACAAATTAGCATACCTACAACAAGGCTGACTACACGTAACTGATAACTTTTTCCTGCGACATCGTAACCTTGAAGTAATAAATATCCCAGTACAAAAGTTGAATGATTGTACATTATTACATTATGGCATCCAAACATCATTAGTAAAAATATGCAAACAATATTAATAAGAAAGGCTGTAAACGGATCAACCATGTTGCTTAACCTTGGACCGACTATTAATATTGCAAATATCCCGGCTATTGAGATTAGTCCATGGGTTGTTTTTATTCCAAAATCTGCCTGTCGCAACACAAGTATTGCAAGAAGTACCACAACTCCCGGCACACTGTTGTCATTTCCAAAAATCATGCTAAATGCTGTTACTACCAAAAAGCAAAATGCTACAACCAAATATACTTTGAAATTATAAATTAAAATGTGTCGTGTTTTTTCTTTTTTGTCTGTTGTGTTTTTTATTAATTGTTTTGAGCCTGTTGAGCTTAACTGTAATTCCTGATAAAATGTCATCTTCTGTTCCTTTCATTTATGTTTAACAACTTTTAACTAATCCACGGCTAATAAAATTTAGCTATTGCCAATTTGTATTTGCTAAAATTAAACTATTTCCAAATCTGCGTCTAATAAAATTACGAAACCACGCTCCCGCTGCTTCCACCTCGTAGTGGTTCTATCAAGCCGACTACGCTACCTTGATGAACCGACGGGTTCCAAGCACTTTCTTTAATTTTTATTAACCGCAGATTTTGTTTATATTTTCGATTTTATATTGTTGGCGGTTTATTTTGCCAATATACTATTTGCCTGTTTTATTAGTTTGAATAATTGTTCAAATTCTTCCTCCGCCATATTTTCCTTTAATGCATATAGTGGATTTAAATAATAGTAATACATATCATCAATTTCTTTTTTTCCTTTTTCAGTTATTATCAATGTATAACTTCTTTTATCCTCATTTGTGTGGATTTTTTCTATAAGCTGCTTGCTCTCTAGTTGCTCTATTAATCTGCTTATGATTGTTTTACTTATGCCCATTGCATCTTTTAAGTAACCGGGTGTTACCTTTTCTTTGGACAAGGCAACTCTAAACAGCACATCCAATTCCTGTGCTGATGTACTCTGACCTTTGTGGGCTTTCTTTATTGCCATACTACTGAAGAATCTAAGCTCTCCATGTTTTTCTATCATGTCTTTCCAATTTTTATCTTTCATTTTCTGTTACTTCCTATTTCTTTCTTTTTAAAATAGTTCACTTTGTGAACTATTTATTTAAATAATATATACTATTTTATATATTTGGTCAAGAAAAAATTAGTGATTTACTAAAACATAATAGTTGACACAAGTCCGAAATCGTACTAGAATGTGTAAAGTATGATTTCGGACTTATTAAGCCTATTTATTTTTATAAATGCAAATATTTTAAATTATTTTACCTAACTTATTTATTAATAAGATTTAGTTACAATTGCAAAGGAGTATTGTTATGGAACAATTTAATAAAGCATATATCAGCCCTAACTTAATGGCATTTAACAGAATTTATCAGACTTTTGATGGCATCTATCATGACATAGCTTTGGAGCTTGGATTATCTGATAGCGGATTTGTAATCTTATATACTATTTGCGAAACAGGTGACGGTTGCCTGCAAAAAGACCTAAGCACTATGCTTTCAATGTCAAAACAGACAATCAATTCATCTATCCGTAGATTGGAAAAAGATGATTTTTTAACCTTAACCAGTGGTAAGGGACGACAAATGCACATTTACCTTACCCCAAAGGGCAGACAGTTTTGTGAAAAAAAATCTTTCCTCTCATAGCTATGGAAAATAAAGCTTTTTCCTGTATGAAGAAAGATGAATGCAACTTAATGTTGAAACTTTTTAACGACTACTGTCAGGCTTTAAAAGACAGTATCTCTAAGCTTTAACCAAATTATTATTTAGGAGAAAACATGAATATACAATTATCAGATCATTTTACTTATAAAAAATTATTTAGATTCGTACTACCATCAATTGTTATGATGATTTTTACATCTATTTACAGTGTTGTAGACGGGCTTTTCGTATCTAACTTTGTTGGGAAAACCGCCTTTGCATCTGTCAATCTTATTATGCCACTTATGATGGGACTTTCTGCGCTGGGCTTTATGATTGGTACAGGTGGTAGTGCCATTGTGGCAGCAACCCTTGGTAAAGGTCAGAAGAAAAAAGCTAATGAATACTTTTCAATGCTTGTTTATACAGCTTTAATTGGCGGCATTGTTGTTTCAATATTAGGATTTTTCTTAGTTAAGCCAATCGCCATTGCTCTTGGTGCCACAGGTGACCTGCTTAACAACTGTTTGATTTACGGAAGAATTTCTTTTATTTCATTAACTGCATTTATGCTTCAAAATGTATTTCAAAGTTTCTTTGTAACTGCTGCTAAGCCAAAGCTTGGCTTGTGCGTAATCGTGTCTGCGGGAGTTACTAACATGATTCTTGATTTTGTGTTTATTTACATTTTGCAAATGGGCGTTGCCGGTGCTGCTTGTGCAACAGTTTGTGGTGAATTTATTGGTGGGCTTGTTCCTATTATTTATTTTTCAAGAAAAAACTCAAGTTTGCTAAGACTTGGCAAACCTGTTTTTTCAGGAAGAATTTTGCTTAAAGCGTGCACAAATGGTTCATCAGAATTAATGACTAATTTATCAAGCTCCGTTGTTAATTCCTTATACAATTTGCAGCTTATGAAATTTGCAGGTGAAGACGGGATTGCAGCATACGGAACTATTATGTATGTAAACTTTATATTCGCTGCTATATTTATCGGCTACTCAATTGGTAGTGCTCCAATTGTAAGTTATCATTACGGTGCCAAGAACCATATTGAGCTAAAAAATCTATTTAAAAAAAGTCTGTCATTTATTAGCATATGTGGTGTATGTTTAACGATTCTTTCTTTTTCAATAGCATCACCATTGTCTAAACTTTTTGTAGGTTATGACAAGGATTTGTTTGCCCTAACAGTTCATGGTTTCAGAATTTATTGCCTTACATTCCTTGTTAACGGCTTTAATATATATGGTTCTTCATTCTTTACAGCACTAAACAACGGTCTAATATCAGCTACTATTTCTTTCTTAAGAACACTGGTATTTCAGATTATTGTTGTAATGACACTTCCAATCCTATTTGGAATTAACGGTATTTGGATTGCCGTTGCTGTTGCAGAACTTTTAACATTGTGCTTTACAGCCTTCTTCTTTATTAACAAACGAAAAGTATATCATTACTAAAAGTTAATTTTTACAACACAAAACATCCCTTGCGATGTTCTTCACACTGGATGCGTACTTAATCGCAACTAATTTATTTTCACACCTAAGTGTGTCTTTATTGGAATAACGGAAATTCTCGAAGAATTTCCATTACATATTAAAAGGGATTAGCCATTGTTAAACAAACTAACAGTGGCTAATCCCTTTTTATGAAATACACTTTTTTGAAATATTCTTTTGCGAATTTCACTTTATGAAATACACTTTCCTTGTAGATTTCACTTTATGCTATTTTATCTTATGTAATTATTATTTGTTTGATTAAACAAATTTTCTCTATAAGTAAATTATTGAATATACTTAGCAGCATCTTTATCTACAATAACTGTTACATGATTATGTAACTGTAAAATTGATGCCGGTACCTTTGGAGTTACAGGTCCAAAGAAAGCTTCCTTAACAATCTCAGCCTTGTTGGCTCCGCTGGCAATAAGTAAAATATGCTTTGACTGCATAATTGACTTGATTCCCATTGTAAATGCCTTTTCAGGCACTTTTTCTCCCGGTTTGAAAAGTCTCTGATTTGCATCTTTTGTACTTTGAGTAAGTTCAACACAATGTGTCATCTTCTCAAATGATTCGCCCGGTTCATTAAAACCTATGTGACCATTTAAGCCAATTCCTAATAATTGCATGTCAATGCCACCTAACTTTTCAATGATGCCGTTGTAGCGTTCACATTCAGCTTCTTCGTCTTCTGCCATACCGTTTGGTAAATATGTATTTTTCTTATCAATATTAATTCTGTCAAAAAGATTTTCATTCATAAAGAATCTGTAGCTTTGTTCGTGAGTTCCCTCTAAGCCCTTGTATTCATCCAGATTAACAGTTTTTGTCTGAGAAAAATCTATATCACCTTTTTTGTACCAGTTTACAAGCTGATTATATGTTCCAATAGGAGTCTCACCTGTTGCCAAACCAATTACTGAGCCCGGCTTTAAAATCACCTGTGCTGACAAATAATTAGCTGCTTTTCTACTCATGTCCTTGTAATCATCTGCTATGATAATTTTCATCGTTTCGCTCCTTTTATAACTAACAATTAAACCATTGTTACAATTCATTTATTCCTGTTTATTTTTCTTATGTATTCTGACTTTTATCAGTTCTTTTTATCTTTTGTTCTTATCAATTTTACTCTTGATTACTACTGATTCTGCTCTTTTAGGAAATTGATAAATGTATCAACGCTACCGCCTACTACCTGAATCTTTTCAGGTCTTGTTCCTTCAAGTAATGATACGTCAAAGAAATCACCATTCTTTGTTTTTTCTGTTAGCATAAAACTGTCACTTCCATACAAGCCTTCTTCTATGCCAACATATTCATCACCCCAAAATGAACAATCCTCAGGCAAAATGCCTTCCTTAGAAATTTCTTCAAAAATAGTATCAACATTGTCGCTTTTACATGAAATACCAACTTCCAAATATTTTGCATCACATGTAGCTGACACTTCCATGCCATTTTCTTTTCCGATTTTTTCTGAAATGTCAATTAAATCTCTTAAACCATTTTTTAAACCATGGTCACTAAGAAGTGTTTTTAATTTTGACATTTCATCTGCCTGCATAAATAACTGATCACCACGTAAATCTTCTACCATTAAATCAATTTTGCAGTAATTGGGTCTTGAAAAAACTATATCAGTTTTCAAGCCATATTCTTTTAACAGATATCTGTGAACCTGATAACATATATCATGTATTTTTAGCAAATCTTCATCCTTTGGAATACAGTCTGCAAAAACTTCCGGCTTACCATCAACCATTTGGTAATTAAAAGCACCTCTGCCTAAACCTAAATAAAGATTTTCATTTTCTTCTTTTGTAAAATACTTATGAATTTCTCCACCGGCAATCTTATCGTATGTAGTTCCACTAACAATGATTAATTTTATGCCTTTCTGTAGAAGCGGTTTCATTGCCTGAACTGTTTCTTCCACAGGTGCCTGTCTTGACATAACTGCTGTTCCGTCCCAATCGAAAAATATGGCTTTATATTTTTTGTACATATTTTTCTCCTTTCTTCAATGTCAGGCTTTCACCTAAACTTTCAAAACTGATTTCCACATCATTAAGTAACTGATAAGTTACATCCTCTTTTGTAATCTTTATGCTTAAATCACTTCCCTTATATTGAATATTAAATTCATAAGAGTTCCACTGATTTGGAATCTTTGGATTAATTTCTAAATAACCTCTGTTTGATCTTACGCCTGCAAAACCAAATACAATACCCTGCCATGTACCTGCCATGTTTGCAGCATGGATACCTGCATAAAAGTTGTTATGCATATCCTCTAAGTCCATTGTTGCAGACTGTGAGAAATATTTATATGCTTCATCATCATATCCAATCTGACTTGCCAAAATTCCAAAAATACATGTTGATAAAGATGAATGATGCAATGTAACTGTCTGATAAAAATCATAATTTCTCTTTAACTCTTCGTTAGTAAAGTAATTGCTGTAAAGTAACATACCAAGAATTGCATCTGCCTGCTTAGCCATCTTCTGTCTGTAAACAAACAGTGGATGATAATTTTCATAAAGCAAATGTCTCTTTTCTTCAGGTATCTTACTTTCATCCCATGGCTTTCTCATAAGGAAGCCGTCATCCTGTGGATAAATCTGCAATTTTTCATCGTATGGGAAATACATATTCTCAATAATTCTTTCCCAATACTCAACTTCATCTTCACTGAAATCTAACTTCTTAACTAACTTGTTGTAAGCTTCCTTATCTAATTCTTTTACTTTATTTAAAGCCCAAACTGCACTTCTTAAATTTTCTCTGGCAATTAAGTTAGTGTAGAAATTGTTATCTACAATTGCGTTATATTCGTCAGGTCCTGTTACTGCACAAATGCAATATTTATTATCCTTGCACTCTGCAAAACAGCCAACATCTGCCCATACTCTTGCTGTTTCAATTAAAACTTCTGCTCCTTTTTCAATTAAGAAGTCATAGTCTCCTGTAATATCAAAATACAATTTGTAAGCATAGGCAATATCACCGTTTATATGATACTGTGCTGTACCAAGTGGAAAATATGTTGACGCTTCCTCTCCATTAATTGTTCTCCATGGATATAATGCTCCCTTTGTGTGACCGAGAATTCTAGCTCTATCTCTTGCCGCATCTAAAGTATCATATCTGTAAGTTAATAACTGTTTTGCAAGTTCTGCGTCAGTGTAAATGAAAACAGGTAGTACATACATTTCTGTATCCCAAAAGTAGTGACCTTCATAACCTTCACCACTTAAACCTTTGGCGCCCATACCTGTTCTACCATCACGACCTGCTGACTGCATAATGTGGAACAAATTAAATCTGATACCCTGCTGTAACTGATCATCGCCTTCAATCTTAATGTCAGCCTTCTTCCAGAACTCCTGCATGTATTCTTTTTGTAATTTTTCTAAGCCGTCAAAACCTAATTCATTTCCTTTTTCTAATTTTTCCTGAATAAAGCCATATAACTTGTCTTTATCCATATCTAAGTCAGATGAATAAGCTATGATTTTTTCAAAAGTATATTCTTCATTCTCTGTTACATCTAATTGATATGTAACAACAGCAGTTTCTTCCTGAATATCTTTATCTGTAATTTTTCCACCACACTTACAAACACTTCCACATGCCATTGTAAATTTGTTATTTTTCACTTCTGCTTCATATATAAGTGTGTCACCCTTAACATCAAGTCCTCTTGGAATTAAATGTTTTCCATAAGGGCCATAATCAATTAATGGGTTTGTAGTGCTTGTGTGATTTTCCACTGCTCCATCAAAGAATGAATTTATCTTAACTTTTCCACTGAAATTTAATGGTGTAAATTTAATCTGTATACCCATTAAATTCTTATCACTAAAAGACACTAATCTTTTAAAAGTTACTTTTACTTCTTTGCCTTTAGGTGATTTCCAGTAAACATTTCTTATAACTTCACCGTCCTCCATCAAAAGGCTTCTCTCATATTCTTTGATTTCTCCTGTAAATAAATCAAATGGTTCATCATCAAATATGAGAGTTGTCTTTTTTAGATTAGGAAGGTTAAGTAATGATTGGCTTTTTTTAGGGAATCCAAAATTCCACTCGCCATATCTTATATTCTCACTTTCATAGAAACCATTAATAAAGTTTCCCTCTAAACCTTCATCTACTGTAAAAGGATAACCTTCATCAAAAGTTCCTCTTGTACCGATATATCCATTAGAAAGAGCAAATGTTGTCTCATTTCTATAATTCCATTCTTTTAAAAATTTTTTCTCTGTAACTTTCCAGCTTTCTACCGGATATGTATTTTTTTCCATTATAAGCCTCCATAATTTTCTCTAAAATTTAGCCCTTAACAGCTCCTGCTGTTAAACTTTCCATAACCTGTTTCTGTAATATAATAAAGAAAATAATTGTTGGTAATACTGTTATAACTACCGCCGCAAACAGTGCTGAATAATTGTTTGCAAATGTTCCTAAATAATAATTTAATGCAATTGGAACTGTTCTTGCTGTGTCTCCACTTGTGAGCATTAATGCAAAGTAGAACTCGTTCCATGTATTAATAAACTGAAGCATTGCTATTGTTGCAAATCCAGGTTTTGCTAAAGGAAGAATTACCTTTGTAAAAGACTGTATAAATGATGCTCCGTCAATATATGCTGATTCTTCAAGTGCTAAAGGAATTGTTTTATAATAACTTGTCATTACGAAGAATGACATTGGAATTCCCATGGCCGCGTAGACTATAATTAGTCCAAGTTTTGTATCATATATACCCAATGTTTTGAACATTGAGAATAATGGCTGTGATATAGCCTGTGCAGGTAACATTAATGATGCTGAAATCATAAGTACAAGCAAAGGTTTTAATTTAAAGTTGTATCTTGCAGTAACATAGGCACACATTCCTACTACAATAAGTGTTACAAGAACGCTGACACCTACTACAATTACACTGTTTAAAAAGTATTTCTGAATAGGTGCATATTTAAATGCATCTACATAGTTTGAGAAATGGAATGCCTTAGGTAATGATAATGCTGAGGCATTGATTTCCGCATAAGTTTTAAATGAACTTAATGCTGCCCATATAATTGGTCCAATTGATATAAATACAATTAGAAGAAGGAATAAATATTTAAATATGCCTAGAACAACCCTTAAGGCAGCCGGCTGTTTTTTTAATGATTTCGGTCCGCTTACTTTTTCTGCCATCTTTATACCTCCTCTAAATCTTTTTTCTGGTTAAATAGTTTCTGAATTAAAATTACTAAAACTAAACCTAATATAATCTGTACAACACCAACTGCATTTGCCTTACCATAATTGTTCTCTAAAGTAATTATCTTGTACAAATACATTGGCAGATTCAACGTACTGTTACCAGGTCCGCCCTTGGTTGTCATATAAATAATGTCAAACTGTGATACCATTGCAACTGAAGCTAAAATTACACATGTTCCAAATGCATTCTTCATTAATGGAATTGTTATGTATCTGTCAGCCTGTCCCGGTGTTGCTCCGTCTACCTGTGCTGCTTCGTAAATGTCAGGGCTTATTGCCTGCATTTCACCTAAGAAAATTAACATGTTAAATCCTGAATAAAATACCCATGTTGCTGTTACTGTCCAGAATGCATATTTTGAATTACCAAAAAGGTTAATTACCATTGTTGTGTCAATTCCTAATTTCTCGTATATCATTTTTACTACACCGAATGTAGGATTTAATAATAATGAATACATTACTGCTGTTGCAGCTGTAGGTATAATGTTAGGTATTACATAGGCTACTCTTGTAAATTTCCAGCCTCTTGGTTTTCTTCTTAAAATAAGAGCCATAATAAAACCAATAGAAACATGTAATGTTGACTGTATTAACACCCATTTTAATGTGTTAATAATTGCGACTTTGAAATCCGGATCTGCAAAAATTGTTTTAAAATTATCCAATCCCTGAAATACTGGTGACTGTGCCACTGAATAATTACAAAATGATGTAACTATAACCATTATCAAAGGTATTGCATACACTATGCAAAATAGAATCACACAGGGTAATGCAAATGCCAATATCCATCCTTTTTTATTTTTTGTAGACATTTTCTCACTATCCTTTCACAAAAAAAGACTGTCCCATATAATTTTCTTTGTGATTATTTATATGAGACAGTCATCAACCTTAATTTACTTTAATTTTTCTTAGCTGCGTCTGATAATTTCTTACAGAATTCTTTTGGTGTAATGTTTCCATAAGCTAATTCAGGCAACTGATTTGAGAATACATCAATAACATTCTGATACCAGTAAGCTTGGTTCTGACCGTATGTGTACTTAGCTTTTGACTGAATCTCTAATACGTCTGCCATTAATGGATCTGAATCTTTAAGAGACTGTGGTACTTCAATGTTGCTTGATACTGGCTGCAATCCTGCCATTTCTAATGCTTTAATCTGATTTTCAGCAGATGTTTCGAATTTTAAGAATGCTACTGCTGCTTTAATCTTATCAGGATCCTTTGCACCTACCATGTCACCAGGTGTTGGAACACTTTCCATACCTGAACCTGGAAGAAGCATAATACCAACTTTGTCATAGAAACCTTCAGGAGCTTTGTCTGTGCTCTTGAAATCAGGAATCATCCAAGGTCCATTTGGAAGCATTGCAACTTCTCCGTTAAAGAAGTGTGTAGCCATTGTGTCATATTTTCCGCCAAGTGCATCTGATGTTGTATACTTCTGAAGCATTTTCTGAAGTGTTGCTGTTGCATCTTCAACAACTGATGTATTGTAGTCTGTTGGGTACTGCTTGTTCATAAAGTCGTTTCCTTCTTTTCCTGCTGTACCAATTAAACCACTGTACCAAAGATTTGATAACCAGCCAAGGTCTGCGCTGTCCATACTTACAGGTGTAATTCCTTTTGCTTTCAACTTATCACATGCTGCAAAGAATTCATCCCATGTTGCATATCCTGTTTCAGGAGCTTCAATTCCTGCTTTCTTAAATAAGTCTTTGTTATAGTAAATGTATGAAATTTCTTTTGATACTGGAATTCCATAAACCTTACCTTTGTATGAGTTAAACTCAAGGTCTGTATCACTAAACATTGCTTTCCATTTTTTGTCATCTTCAAGATACTGTGTTAAGTCCTGAACCTTACCTGACTTAGCAGCTAATGCTGTAATGTTGTTTCCACCATTTAAAACGATGTCCGGTAAATCACCACTTGAAATTAATAATTTAATCTTCTGGTTAAATGCATCTGTTGTAGGAATTTCTTCAAAATTAAATTCAACGTTCTTTCCTTCATCTGTTTTCTTAAATGCATCAAATAAGTATTTGTAGTAATCTGCTGCGTAATCTGTACCTACATGATAGTTAATTACGTTAAGTACTACCTTTCCGCCCTTTGATTTTCCTGAATCACTCTTTGATGTGTCCTTGCTTGAAGAACCACATCCTGTTATAAGTCCTGCTACCATTGTTCCAACAAGTAACAAGCTTAACAATTTCTTCTTTCTCATAAAATATTCCTCCTTCGCTCTGTTTGATGATTACATTATATTTGTTTTTTGTGTGTTTCTGAATAGAATATTTTTACTTAAACTTGTGATTTTTTTACATATTTTTACATTTTTTTGTAATTTTTTGTCTATTTTCCATAAACGCAACTTTTATTATTTTCTTATGTTATAATTAACATAAACAAAAAGCAATACAAATAGGATTCTATTTTATACATTTACACAGAAGAGGTTTACATGACTATTAATAAAGAAAAAACTAATAATGTGAACATTACCGAAATAACAAAAGCCGGCAAAGCTCACACACACAGAAAAAAAATCAAAACACAGGTTACTACTCTTATTACCATTACAATCGTAGTCGCCCTACTTGTAAGTGGTATTCTTCTTTCTTACAAAACTGCAAAGGAATTTACCAAAAGCTATCAGGAGCAGATGTTACAGGAAGGCCGTTCCACAATTGATGCCATTTCCAATAATATAGATACAATAGATTCTGTATACAGAATACTTACTTTAAATGATTCAGTTTATAAATGGCTGGGAAAAAACTATGAATATGATGCTAATTCATCAGTAGTTTTAAAACAAATGACTTCTGTTCTTATTATGAACAATATATGGGAGAAATCCTACATTAATTCAATATACGTTTATAATAATCAGGGTAGCCAAATTCACGTCTCAAAAGATGAATCTGTTTTATCCACAACAGAGACAACAACAATATATAGAACTTATAATGAGGAAACTCCAACTTTAACAATACGTTCTTTGGATAATTCCAATTGCCTGTATTTCATCAGATCCATTTACAGTTCAGATAGTGGTGAAATTCTAGGCACAGTAATTATTTCCATTGACAAAAAGGAATGGCTTGCTGACTTAACTCAAAGTATTTCTAACGGTTGGCATATTTTTCTATATAATAAAGATGTTGAACTTATTTCCGGGACCGATGGAAATACTACTAAACACGAAATGAATGCATTAAAAAATTCTATTATAAAAAACAGTGACTGGGTATTTTTTGATACAACTTTTAAAGATAATAGTTATCTTGCCCTATCAAACAATATAGAAAAAATGGAACTTAACACTGTAGTTATGGCACCTAAAGCTCAAATATCAAAACAATTATTTAATGTATTACTTCCATATATAGTTGTAATTATTTTAATAATTGTTGCCGTAACAATTATTGCTTTCTTATTTAGTAGGGTTATTACCCGCCCTATAACAGTTATGAAGGGATATGTTGACAGAATAGCTGATGGAAATTATTCAGAACACATTTCTTCCCTTGATGATTACGAAGAGTTCTATTCTCTTCAATTATCAGTTAATAATATGTTAAGCGAAATCCATTCATATCATGATGATATTTTAGAACAAAACATGCTTTTAAAAGATGCAGAAATCAGAGCCTTACAGTCACAGATTAATCCACATTTTCTATTTAATGTGCTTAATACAATGGCTTGGAAAGCTCAGATGTCAGATAATAATGAAATTTATTCCATGGCAATTGCTCTCGGGGAACTGTTAAAAGCCACAGTTATTTCAAGAGATAATTTTGAAGCTACTGTTGAAGATGAATTGTCTTATGTTAGATTTTATAACTATTTACAGAAAATGAGATTTGAAGATAAAATACAGGTATTTTTTGATATTGAACCAAATCTTGATAAATGTCATATACCAATTTTCTCAATTCAAACATTAGTTGAAAATGCTTATGTACATGGCTTGGAGCCAAAAGAAACATCAGGTACTTTAACTATTTCCATAAAGAAAATTAGTGACAATGTTTGTATATCTGTAGTTGATGATGGTGTTGGTTTTACCAAAATTCCAACTTTTGATACCAACGAAACACAGGATGTACAGGTTGGTGGTCACACTCATGTTGGATTAAAAAACCTAAACAGACGTTTATTTCTTATGTATGGAGGAAATTCCAGCTTACATATAGAAAGTATACCAATGGAAAAAACTACAATTTCCTTTATGGTACCATTTAACTTTGAAGATACAACTTTGTAAGGAGGAACACACTATGAAATTTCACTTGTTAATTGTTGATGACGAAGTTGTCATTAGAAAAGGCTTATCTGATTATATTAATTGGGATGCTTATGATTGTCAGGTTACTGCCGCTGCCAGTAACGGCAAAGAGGCAATCGAAATTATAGAAAACAACAATATTGACATTGTTTTAACTGATATAAAAATGCCTGTTCTTGATGGTATAGGGCTGGCAGAATATGTTTATGAAAACCACCCTGATATTGCAGTTATTATTTTGTCAGGTTATTCCGAATTTGAATATGCACAGTCTGCAATTAAATATCAGGTAAACGAATATATATTAAAGCCTGCGGCAAAAGAAAAAATTATTGAATCTGTTCAAAATGTAGCCCAGAAACTGATTACCTCAAGAAGCAACAAAACAATTGATGAAAAGGAATTTGCTTATTTAAAAGATACTGTTTTTCAGGAATTGACAGACTCTTCTGTTGTAACTGAGGATATAAAAAAACGTGCTGCTGAACACGATATTAATTTGAATGGCTTCTATGTTGCTGCCTTTCAATTAGTTGATTCAACAGATTCAATTAATCTGCTTAAAGACACAATTATTGATTTTAAATCCAACGGCTATTGCTACAGATATAATAATCTGATTATAACTATTTATTATGAAACAAACGAAAATTACATAGGGCAGATAGTAGACAACTGTAACCTTGTTATTAACGAGTTTTATAAAGAATACAACGAGCCGGTGTTTGTTGGCATAAGCGAACATCATAACTGCATTGAAGAATTTGCAGCAGGTGTTTCACAGGCTATTTCGGCTTTGTCGCTATGCTTTTATTCTTCTTCGCACATTGTAACTTACACTGCCAAAGCCGCTGATGGTAATAACAATCTTTCAGCAGAAACTACATTACTTTTACATGATTTTGAAACAGCCATAATACAACTTGACTTTAAGAAATCTAACGATATTGCCTCTGACATTTTCATTAAACTGCAAAGCTCTTTTGCTGATGAAGATACTGCTGTAAATATATGTTTCCAAATTTATTATATTTGCTACAGAGTAGTTTTGAAGTCACATTTGATTTTGCCTGAAAAAGATTACAGTGGCATGATAAATAACTGTTCAGATATTTTTCAGTTAAAAACTTTCATAGGAGATTTACTTAATACCGTTAAACAACTCCTTACTCAATCCACTAAGAAATACAGTGATTTTGTACAGGAAACTATTTCTTACATTCAGGACCATATAGCTGAAGATTTATCTTTGGAAGTTTTAGCAAAAATTGTAAATTCAAATGAATCTTACCTTAGCAGAACTTTTAAGAAAGAATGTGGCATTTCAATAATCAATTACATTACTACTTTGAGAATTGCCTTAGCAAAAGATTTGTTAGCAGGCTCTACTCTTAGAACTTTTGAAATTGCTGATAGTATCGGTATACATGATGCGGCTTATTTTTCTTCTCTTTTTAAGAAGAATACAGGACTTAGTCCAAAAGAATATAGAAATCAGTTTATACATCAAACCAATTAACAATAACTAAAAGAAAGGACTTTCAATTACATTGATTGAGGTGAAAATAATGGGACATATTTTAGATTACGACGGAAAATTTATTAACTTTTCAAACAAAGCTACAGACACTCTAATTGCTACTTTACTTTGCCTTGTATGCTCAATACCTATTATAACCATCGGTGCTTCTACTACAGCCTATTACTCTGTAATGCTTAAACTTGTAAAAGATGAGGAATCCTACATTACAAAAAGTTTCTTTAAGGCTTTTAAAGAAAACTTCAAAATTGCCACTATTGTCTGGTTAATACTTGGAGTAATCGGAGCTGTTTTACTTACAAGCATTTACATAGTTTTAAATACCAAAACCATTGGCGGTGTATTTCAATATGCACTACCTTTGTACGTGATTATTTTTCTATTCTATTACATGGTTTTAAGTGCTGCCTTTGCATACATTGCCCAGTTCTATGACGGTGTGAGAAGAGTTCTGAAATTATCCTGGCAGTTTGTAGTTAAATATATATGGTCATTCTTAATAATGACAGTTGTAGATATTGTTATGTGGGTAATAGTTATTAAAGGCTTTACAGTTTTTATTGTATTTCTACCTGAAATATCAGGCTTTGTACATGCTTATCTGTTAAATAGAATGTTTACTAAAGAAATCAAGAACTAATTTATGACGATAAAAAACACAGGAAATTTAGATATTTGCTATCCTTCTCCCTGTGTTTTTTTAATCAATTTAAGCTTTTGATTTTTTCATAACAAAATTTACAATAACACATAATATAAGTGTTATTACCATATCTGGTAATGTGTTTCCTACAATTATGTCTACTGTCATTAAATATCTATATAGCGCAAATCCGATTACCCAAATAACAATATTTACGGTATTGAAGCTTTTATCTTCACTAGATTCTTTAATTACAAAATAGTCTGCAATCTGAATTGCTATCATTGGGGCAAATACTGAACCTATTAAATATAAGAAATCTGTAATATCGTCCATTGGATAGACTATTGCGCCAACAGTTCCAATAACTGTAATTATTATTGCCATATATTTTCCATTAATTTTTTTCCAAATTGACTCGCTTGAAATACCTGCTGAATAGGCATCAAGGTATGTAGTTGTAACTGTTGAAAATACTATAATAAGTAGTCCGGCAATACCTAAACCTGCTTTTAACATAATCTGGTCTATACCGGCATTTTCTGCAAAAATAGCTGCTCCCATACCGATTATGTACATCCAGCAACTTACCAAACCGTAAACAATGGCACTTGCCGCTGTTGCCTTAACAGGCTTCTCTGCTTCTCTTGTATAATCACTGATTAAAGGTAACCATGAAAGTGGCATCGCTACTGCAAGCTCTACTGCTGCCCCAAATGTAAGTCCATCTGCTGCCACTGCTGTAGCACCTTTCCCTGTGAAAAATACAACTCTACATAAAATAATTGTTAAAACAAACAATGCTGTCATTGCCACAACATTTATTTTTTCAATATTTTTAATTCCAATAAAAATCCAAACAATAATTAAACAGCCAATTACAATACACCAAATAAGACGACCTGTGCCAAAAATTCCATTAGCTGAAACTGCGCCGTCATATATCATAATTGCTGTCCAACCTGCCAACTGAATTACATTTAAAACTGCAAAAATAATACTGCCTTTTTCACCGAAACTGATTTTTACAGTTTCCATGGCACTTTTCTTTGTTTTTGCACCAATTAATCCTGCAAGAAAAAGCAAGCCACACCCTATAAGATGTCCTATAATAATTGCTGCGATTCCCTTTGCCATTCCTAGCGATGCAAGATATGTACCTGTAACTATTTCTGCAATTGATACTCCTGCTCCAAACCAAATTAAACTGTTGCTAAATACTGATGTTCCTTTTTTATCCATTTTGTACCTCCCATTAATTCTAGTATTCGCCTTCTACTGCAAATGCATGATTCATTGGTCCACTACCCTTTCCTAAATCAAGCATTGCTCCTAAAGCACCTGAAATATATGCTTTTGCTTTCTCAACTGCCTCATCAAGATTTCTTCCCTTGGCAAGATTTGAAGCAATAGCACTTGAAAGTGTACATCCTGTTCCATGTGTATTTGGATTGTTAATTCGTTTCCCCTTAAACCATTTGTATTCACCATCTCTGTACAATAGATCATTGGCATCATTAATGCTGTGACCACCTTTGCACAAAACTGCAACATTATACTTTTTGCTGATTTTTTCTGCTGCCTTAATCATTTCCTCTTCATTAGTTATTTTCATTTCTGATAAAACTTCTGCTTCCGGAATGTTCGGTGTGATTACAGTAGCCATTGGAATTAAATATTCCTTCAGTGTTTCTATTGCATCATCGCTAATTAATTTTGCTCCACTTGTTGCTACCATGACCGGATCTAACACAATATTCTTGCCATTGTATTTCTTTAGGCTCTCGGCAATTGCTATAATCAAATCTTTTGAAGATACCATCCCAATCTTAATTGCATCAGGTGTAATATCCTCAAATATTGCCTTTAGCTGTGCCTTTAAAAAATCTGCTGTTACTTCGTAAATGTCTGATACGCCGGTTGTATTTTGAGCAGTTAAAGCTGTAATGGCACTCATGCCATACACTCCATTAGTTGTCATTGTCTTTAAATCTGCTTGTATTCCGGCGCCTCCACATGAATCACTTCCCGCAATGGTTAATGCTGTGTTCATTTTGCTTCCTCCTTATGTCTTCTATTGTGGTACAGTATTTCTACTGTTTTTTATAGCGATAAAAAGTGGTGCCCCCGATTTACCGCTTTACTAACTTATCCTTTTAGTAACTTATCAACTGTTAATTTTTGTTATTAAACACTCTTTTTGCTGGTAAACATTCTTTTACCCTGTGTCAACAACGGTTCATCATATGTTTATGTTTTACTTAACAGCCTTAATTACTTTTTCATATTCATCCCAGCTTGTTATATAAACATCTGCAAGGCTCTTAACCATATCCTGATCCTTATCACTGTACTTATCATATATACCAACTGTGTGAATACCCATTTTCTTTGCTGTGTCCATGGAATAAGCTCCGTCTTCGAGCAGCCATGTTTCATCAGGTTTTGTACCTAATGTTTCCATTGCTCTCATAAAAATTTCCGGTTTGTCTTTTCCTGAACCAATCTCTGTAGTTGTATATATTTTCTTAAAATATTTTCCAAGATTCAACCTTTCAAAAGCCGCCTCAATCATAGGACGGTCTGTTGATGTTGCAACCACCATAGGTATGTTATTCTTTTGAGCATACTCTAAAATTTCAATTGACTTCCCTTTAAGTGGAGCTTCTTCTTTATAAAAACCAAAAACCTTTTGGTTTATACCATCGCAAATTTCCTTGTCAGAAAGATTAACCTTATATGTTTTTCTGATATACTCTGCTCCTTCTGCCATAGTCAGGCTAAACATAATGTCTCCTAAGTTTTCCTCAGCCTCAATACCTAAATCCTTTAAATACAACTTAGCTGCATCCATCCATATTTCCATAGAATCAAGTATTGTCCCATCAACATCAAAAATAAATCCTTTTGCCATTATTCACCTTTTTATAACATTTTGATTGTTTTTTCTTTTAATTCCTTAGTTGCTTCTTCAATATCCTTTGCTGCAAAAATAGCGCTAATAACTGCTATACCGCAAATGCCACTGCCTGCAAGTTCTAAAACATTGCCTTTTGAAATTCCACCAATGGCTATAACAGGAATTTTTACTGCCTGACATATTGCTTTCAATGTTTCAAAAGTAACTTCTTCTGCATCATCTTTTGAGCCGGTTGGAAAAACTGCGCCTACTCCTAAATAATCTGCTCCGTGTTTTTCCGCTAAAATTGCCTGCTCAACAGTTTGCGCTGACACACCAATAATCTTATCAGGACCAAGCTTTGCCCTTACATCTAAAGCTTCCATGTCACTTTGTCCAACATGAACGCCGTCAGCATCCATTTCCAAAGCAATATCAACATTATCATTAATTACAAATGGTACATTGTACCTTCTACATAATTCTTTTATCTCAATGGCTTCCTTCAAAAAACTTTCTTCATCAAGTTTCTTTTCTCGAAGTTGCATAAAAGTAGCTCCACCTTTTAAAGCTTTTTCAACCTGACTGTACAAAGTTTCGCCATTTAACCAAGCTCTGTCAGTTACGCCGTATAAAAGTAATTCTTCCTTTGTTGTATTACTTAACTTCATATTTAGCTCCTTTTTCTAATGTTTCACCATCCATATTGTAGATGGCATCAATAATTCTGTTTCTGTATGTTGAGTTTCCATCGCCTTCACTCATTCTTGACCATGCAATTTCTCCGGCAAGTCCCATTGTACAAACTGCTGCCGCTGCTGCTTCCAATTTGTTTTCTGGATTTGCAACTAAAAACGCTGTCATCAAACCTGATAACTGGCATCCTGTTCCTGTAATTGAACTCATTTCGGCTCTACCATTTCTTATAACATAGCATTTTTCGCTGTCACAAACTAAATCAATTGCGCCTGTTACTGCGATAATGCTTCCTGTTGCCTTTGAAAAACTCTTGAGCTTGCTAATAGTGTCGTCTAAGTTTTCATCTGTTACTTTGTCAGAAACATCTGCATCTACACCTTTTGTACTTCCTGTACCCAGCATTAAAGTCTTAACTTCTGAAATATTTCCTCTTACAACATCAAATTTCACTTTTTCCATTAATTCATTTGCTGTATTAGTTCTTAACTTGCTTGCCCCTGCCCCAACAGGATCAAGTAAAACAACATGTCCTAATTCATTTGCTTTCTTTCCTGCTGCAAACATAGATGGTATGGTGTTTTTATTTAATGTTCCAATATTAATGTTCAAACCACCACAAATAGATGTAATATCTTCCACATCATCAATATCATCTGACATAATTGGACTGCCGCCACAAGCCAGTAAAACATTAGCCACATCATTTACTGTTACATAATTAGTAATGTTGTGAACTAAAGGCACATTATTTCTTACGTTTTCTACACATTCCTTAAACATATTTCCTCCTTATCGTTCTGCTGAATACTTTTTACAGCAGAATCTCATCATAATTATTACGTTAAAATGAAAAACGGACAAACCTAATCTGGTTTGTCCGCAATAAATCCTATACTTAATTCCTACGTTGGCATTATCCAAATCAGGTTTAAGGGTCGAAGTTGATTACTTCCTCTCAGCCTGCCTACAAGCTCCCCTGTATTTAATTTCCTATAGTATTGTATCTCTCAATTCAATATAATGCAATAGTGGATTTGTTATTGTTGTATACAATTAGAATTCAAATGCCTGCACAAAATCAAGTTTTTCATCTAGATTGCTTGTATAATGACTTGTCATAATCTGGTCATATGTAATATCTTTATCATTTACAAAAAAGTAACCATCTTCTTCCACTTGAGAATTTGTTGCTTTCCCTTTTCGTCTAACTACATACTTATATATCCCGTCATCCTTACAATTATCTTCGCCTTTAACAAAGATTTTTCAAACGGGTCTCTTATGGCATTGAAGGTTATGGATAAAATAAGAAATCAGCAGGATATTGTTTTTCCTGCTGACTTAAAATAAGTGAGTTATAAAAAAAAGATAGGGAGTTATCACTATTATATCAGCCCCATCCTGGAACCTTTTTAAACAAAGTTTTCTTTCCCCAGCTTGACATTTTCTTACTTAAGAAAATCCATCCCTTCTTTCCGGTTTTAGTTTTTACATATGCAAAACCGTTATCCCTCTTATCAAGACCATATTTTCCCTTAGGGCGTTTTGCTACATTCTTTGCCGGCTTGATTTTTATAATTCTAAGCTTATCTCCCTTTTTCAAAGTAAATTTATTCTTTGATTTTTTAGATGCAGTTTTGTACAATTTCATATTTTTCTTTACAGTATACATATATTTTTTTGAGCTTTCCACAAGTTTGTAAGTTCCCGTAGCCGGTACAATTTTATCACCTTTTAACTGTAATGGAATATCCGCGTAAAAACATCCTATTGGCAATGCGTAAGGTGTATCCACAATAATATGGAACCTTCCATTACCTTTCACATTCTTGAACCGATATCCTCTCCCATACATCAGTGCCTTGTTACTGCTTGTTTCAAATTCTGTAATTTCTTTTCCGTTCCATCTTTGAAAAGAACTGTAATCCAATGTATACGAATAACTGCCTACCTGAAAATTTAACTCTATTGTCTTGTCAGAAGTGTCAAAGTCAATTACCTTATAGCTTGCCCATACGTCTGTTAATTTTTTTGTATATACATTTTTGTCATTTATAAACAGACTTACACTGTCAAAAAACTCATTGTCTTTAGCGCTTACATGGGTCTGGTAATATATCTTTTCCTTAGTGCCATCTCCATCCAAATCATAATAGTATACCTTGTCCTTCTCCAACAGTCTGTTGGTTGCCGCATAGGCATTGTCACTCTTTAGTATGGTAAATAAACCACATAACGAGATTACTGCAATTACAAAAGTTAACATCTTCTTCATGATTCTTTCCTCCTTCTACTTACCATCAAATTTATTAATTACATACACTCCAAGTGCCACAAGCATTCCTGCTACAAAGTACTTAAGCTTCATTGGCTCTCCTAATATTATTGCCGAGAATATAACTCCCAATATAGGAATAAATGCATTAAAAATTGCTATTTTGCTTATTGGGTTACAGGCAATCAGCTGATTGTATATACCAAAACATACTGCTAATATTAACACTAGAGAACTTATTATTAATATTGATTTTGCTTCCAAGATCATCTGATGCCACATTTAGATTTGAATATCCAAGTTTTATAAGAGGATACGCCAATGACCGTCCTGCCGCACACAAAAATGCCAAAACCGATACAAATTTTTTATTTTTAAATATCGAATTACTTATGTCTCTTTTCCTATCATTAGAAAATCGTATTTCAGTCTTTTTAATTATATTCCTTCATAAGTTTCACATACTCCATAGCATTTTCTTTATTAGCCATTATCTCTTTTGATGTAAGTTTTCTAATTATTTTTGCCGGATTTCCAAAGGCCATTGAATTAATATCCTTTCAGTTTTATTTTAACCTAAAAAAACCCTTTATGCCACTGTTAATAGCATAAAGGGTCATTAAATATTTTTCTATCTGTTATATAACTGAAGTTCGTAAAGTCTTACAGTACCAACTCCACCATTATCTGAATTAAATATCTTAAATACAATGTATCTTGCTGTCTGTTTTCCTATGTCAAAGGATGAAATTGCATCATTCTGATTTACTTGATAATCTACTGACTTCCATTCTTTTCCATCGTTTGATACAAGAACTTCCCATTCAGTAGTATTACCGAAACCTTCCTTACTTTGTGTATTGTAAAGAGTATAGGTATTAAATGTCTTTGTACTTCCAAGGTCTATCTTTACAAAGTGCTGAGCACCTGATAAAGCATATGCCTGGTTTACGACGTTTCCTGATGTTGCACACCATTTTGTTGACAAATCGCCATCAATAAGTTTAGATGAAGACTCACCATCCTTTGTGTAACCTGATTCACTGATAATTGTTGCACCTGACAATAAATTTGTTCCGCTTGTTACTGCTGAAGACAGTTTTGTACCGGTTGTATTTCCATGTTTTTTTCCTACGAACGCAGGATAATCAATATTAGGTACTCCAGGTAAATCTGTAGTAATCCAATTATCTGAATAATTTCCAAATCCTGTAAATTTCCATGTACCATTTTTTAGTTCCTCTACATAATGTAATCTAAGAGATTCTATACAATCATATCCTGTAATCTTCTTTACTAACTGATTCCATGGTGTTGATGTATCATATGGATTGTCATCATATCTTGTACCCTTATTGTCCTTTAATAAATGGTTAAGACTATCAATAAGACCATATTTTACGTTTCCATTACTATCTTTTGTTGTTGGATATTTTGAATCCATATATGAGAAGAACCATTTATTATTTCCATATGCCTCATAGCCCCAGTCCTGAAGGGATGTATCGTTGGCATAATATATCTGTGCAGTATCTTCATGTGCCCAATGATAGTAACGGAATCCACCGTAATTTGCCATATTTTCTACCCACCATGCTTTTGATGATGAAGATACATTTCCGTACTGCTGTACAGCATGTGTTAACTCATGTGTAAAATATCCAATTTCTCTTGGATTATTATTCATCCAGTCAACTGAAATTACTATTGAAGAACCGGATGTGTATGCCACTCCTTTCTCTCCCTTGTCAGCTCTTACAAATATTTTTTTAGGTTCCGAACCTGTTCCCCAACGTTTATACTGTCTTGGGTAAACCTCGTAGAATGCATTATACAATGCTTCTTTATATCCCTTTGCTGTAACCTTATCCCAGTCACCTACAAACAAAGCTTTGAACTCACTATCAGTTACTGAATTACCCCTTAATGTAATGTCTGAAATCTGGAAACTATTTCCGTACAATTCTGTAATTTCCATTTTATACTGAGTATATGTTCCTATCTTATCAACAAGATATGTATAATCAGCATAATCCTGATCTGCCATTCCGCTTTCATTTACCGTATCAATTAATTCCCAGTTTTTTCCGTCAGCCAAGCCGTATAACTTCCATGCCTTAATTGTTCTGTTTGGATATTTTGAATTATCGTTAGCAGTTGTAATTGTGTAACTGTAAAGTGTTGTATTCTGTTTCATTTTCCATACTATATTCCCCGGTATCTTAGATGTAGAATATAATTTAGTTGCTCTATTACCATCAAATATATTTTCCACACCTTCATTTGAATTAAATCCGTTTATTGTAGTAGCCCCGGTATCTATTCCACTTACCTGATCCGTAATATCACTTCCTCTACTTTCTGTAATTCTGTCGACATCACCTTTCAGATAAATTTCAGACATCTGTGAACCATAATACAACTTTCCATCATCACCACTATTTTTAATAATAATCATAAAATATTGTGCTGACATCTTTGTTGTACAATTAAATGTGTATTCACCATTATTTGTGTGGGTAATTCCACCATTATCGATATCTGAAACAGTTGTCCAGTTTTCACCATCCATTGATGCATATACTGCCCAGCTGTGAGGATCTCTATGCTTATATGTGGATGCATCCCCTGCTAATACAAATGTGTAACTCTTAAGTGTAACTGCTCTCTTCATTTTCCATGCAATATTGATTGCCGGAGCATCATTTGTAAAGAACTTTGTATTAACATTATTGTCAAATAAATTTTCTATTCCTTCGTTGTTACTTGTATTTCCTTTGGTTGATGACAATTTATCATCAATACCATCCAAATATGGTGTAAGTGAAATGTCACTTGCTACCTGAGAATCAGCTGCTTCCTCCTGAACCCCCGGATTCTTTACTACATGAGATGCATCTTCCGGTGCCTTAGTTGTAGCTTCCGTTGGTGCTTCTGTAGGTGCATCTGTTGGGGTTACCGTTGGTGCTTCCGTAGACGCCTCTGTTGGTGCTACTGTTGGTGCTTCCGTAGACGCCTCTGTTGGTGCTACTGTTGTAGCTACATTATCTTTTGTTACTTTAAAATCGATTGTAGCTTTATCTGACTCATATCCATTTTTTTCTGCTGTTACGGAAATTTTATAATCTCCCACTGTTGTAAAATATTTTGAATCACAATTATAGAATCCTGCAACAATTCCTGATTCAATTTTTGTATCATTTATGTAAAAATTATATGTAACTCCTTCAGTCATTGCCCATGCAAAATAGAATGGTAAATCCTTGCTTCCTGCAGATGTTAATCCTATCGGTGCTGCAGGTTTATTAGGATCCGCTGTTGTTGGTGCTACCGTTGGTGCCTCTGTTGGGGCTACTGTCGGTGCCTCTGTTGGCGCTACTGTCGGTGCCTTTGTTGGTGCCTCTGTTGGCGCCTCTGTTGGCGCTGCTGTCAGAGTTTCCGTCGTAATCTCTGTTTTTGATTCTACAACTTTAGTTGTAACTACTACACCATTTGCAGTTGTAGGAGCAACTGTTGTAGATGTCTGTGCATTTCCTGATGTTTGTTTATTATTTTTTACCGTTACTTTTACTTTGTATTTCTTCTTCTTATATGTAGCTTTTATTACTGCCTTTCCGGCTTTTTTAGCTTTAATTACAATTTTGTTTTTTAATTTTCCTTTTTTCTTAATGGAAACTACTTTTTTCCCTTTTACTACTTTCCATTTAACCTTTTTCCTTACATTTTTTAATTTAATAGTTTTCTTTTTTCCAACTTTTAGACGTACTTTCTTTTTACTCAGCTTTACTTTTTTAGTAGCTGCATAAGTTGGTACTTCTGAAATTGGCATGTAAGCTCCTGCCACGGCAATTACAAGTACAATTGCCAGTATTCTACTTTGTAACTTTTTCATTTTTTAACTCCTCCTCATTTTGGTTTATATTCTTAATTCTAACATACAAAAAAAACTTTTCTAGATACCATTTGTTATAAAGGTGTCCTAATTTTATTTTTTACTTTGTAATTTACACCATTATATATTCCCTCAACATTTCTTTCACATTGATTTCTATTTCATTTGCGATTTCAATACATTGATTTTTTTGAGTCCTCCATTAGTACCAACTTCAGTCTTCAATATTAAAGCCTAACAATTTTATCATCTTACATTCCTCATCTACTAAAGAATATTTCCCAAGAAAAAAGTTCCAAACCAAGCCATTTCTACAATCAACTTAATTGGGAACTTTCTATATTTATTCTTTTAATTATATTTTCAAATATTTGTACTAAATCAAGTTTTCCATCATAATTTACAGTTTATGATATTTTCTTCCGTCATGCTCATACTTTGGTTCGCATGTAAGTTGGATTCCTAATTTTTTAAATATATTCTCATCTACTGATGACAATAATACTGTTGAGTGTGCATCACATCCTTTTAATTTATGTAGCTGGCTCATTGCTTTCTTTGCGTTTTCGTTATGAGCTGCTGTTGATGATAATGCAATTAGGATTTCATCTGTATGAAGACGTGGGTTCTTGCTACCAAGATAATTTGTTTTCAAAATCTGTATTGGTTCAATTGCTTCTTTTGCAATTAATTTCACATCGTCTTCTATTTCCCCTAAAGCTTTTATTCCGTTAAGAAGAGCTGCTGCCGCTGCTCCTAACAAATCAGATGTACTTCCTGTTACTATTTTTCCATTTGGAAGTTCTAATGCCACAGCAGGTTTTCCATCTGTTTCTTTTTCCTTCTTTAATGCTTCAACAATTACTTTTCTGTCTTCTACGGTAATCTGCGCCTGCTGCATTAAATTCTCTAACTTTGAAATATTCTTCTTTGTTTCACCGGCTCTTCTTTTTTCACAAAGTGCCTGATAGTATCTTCTGATTATTTCCTGCTTTGAAGCCTTGCAACAAACTTCGTCATCTATAATACAGTTACCTGCCATGTTAACCCCCATGTCTGTAGGTGACTTGTATGGACTTTCTCCTGATATTAATTGGAAAATTGCATTTACAACAGGGAAAATTTCAATATCTCTATTGTAGTTGACTGTTGTTTCACCGTAAGCTTCAAGATGATATGGGTCAATCATATTAACATCATTTAAGTCTGCTGTTGCAGCTTCGTATGCTAAATTTACCGGATGTTTTAATGGAATATTCCAAATTGGAAAAGTTTCGAACTTGGCATATCCTGCGTTAATTCCTCTTTTGTGTTCATGGTACAACTGTGAAAGGCAGGTTGCCATCTTTCCGCTTCCGGGTCCCGGAGCTGTTATAACAACTAATGGTCTTTCTGTTTCAATGTAATCATTTTTACCATATCCATTATCACTAACTATGTAATCAACATCATTTGGATAGCCCGGAATCTTGTAATGTCTGTAAGACTTAATTCCTAATTCCTGCAATCTGTTCTGGAATGATTCTGCTGCAGGCTGTCCTGTAAATTTTGTTAAACATACACTTCCCACATACAAACCTACTGACTGGAATTCGTCAATTAATCTTAACACGTCCATGTCGTATGTAATTCCGTAATCTCCACGAATCTTGTTTTCTTCAATGTCTTCTGCGCTAATTACAATTACAACTTCTGCATGGTCTTTTAACTGTAATAACATTTGTAACTTTGAGTCTGGCTCAAATCCCGGCAACACTCTTGATGCATGATAGTCATCAAAAAGCTTACCACCAAATTCCAAATACAACTTGTTCCCAAACTGTGCAATTCTTTCCTTAATGTGTTCTGATTGCATCTTTAAATATTTCTCATTATCGAATCCTTTAACCAAAACCTTAACCTCATTTATCTTATATATTTTTTTGTTTTATCTTACATATTTTATTTTGTACTCGTCCTTGTTATATTCTTTCCAGAAAAAAGAATTTATAATAGTTTTTGCATTTTTTTCAGCATTGCTCAAAAGTCCATTTGCATTAGCATCTTTCTTCGCTGTGGCTTTTAATTTTTCAAAAGATTTATTGTTATCTTTTAGTGTTATTTTTGTAAAAATACTTTCTTCTTCATGATAAACCTTAAATGAGTCCATATCTAATTCACAACTTAAAATTTTACTTTCAGGCATTTTTACAGTAATTGTTTTATTCTTAACGCTCCATGTAATTTTATTAAAGTCAATCCCTGCTTTTACAACCACATCATAACTATATATGTACTTACTCTGTGTAAATGGAATCTTTATTCCAAAAAGTTTTTTCGACTGGTCTGTTACATTAACTTCTGTACATCGTGCTTCCTGAGTTGCTAATTCTCCTATATCTTCAAATCCTAATTTGGTAGTTTTATTGTCAGTAAAAGCAACCTGTTTTACACCCAAAGATATGCCCCCTAAAACTGCAATAATAATTAACGCAATTACTAATTTGTTTGTTAAAATTCTTCCTAGAAAATAAAATACATTAGACATATTTTCTCTTTTGTTTTTTTCCATTATTTCTCCTTGAAGTCCGTTTTTCATTCTATCATATTGTAGTTACTTTTTGTATTATTTATTTAAAATGAAACAACTAATTCCATTTTGAATCTTTCTTCTCCAAACACTGCATGTGGTACATCCTTTGGCATTACAATAGAATCTCCTGTTTTTAAAATAAAGACATCTCCACCAATTGTGAATTTGCCTGTACCATCTAATACAGTAACCATTGCATCTCCACCTGATGCATGTGTAGAAATTTCCTCGCCTTTGTCAAAAGAAAAAATTGTTACACTTACATAGTCATTCTGAACTAACGTTTTACTTACAACCTGTCCATCCTGATATTCAACTAAATCTTTCAAATCAATTACCTGTTTTTTTTCAATATTCTTATACATAACTTCTCCATTCTTTAAAATGTTTTTTAGTTTAAAATAAGTTTATTAATTTTAATATAAGTTTTTTACTCTAAATAAGCATGAAACAGATTCACCTAACTATCTCATGCTTACTAAATATGTCTATCTGCAAATATTATATTATTTTTACATTATTATTTCTATAACATTTATATAAAAATTATGCCATTACTTTATGCATCCTTTAAAAATGCCTTATAGCACTTATATGCTTCATAAACATCTGCCTTGTTTGTCACCTCCCAAGGAGCATGCATACTTAACACTGCAACACCACTATCAATAACTTCCATACCGTATAATGCCATAATGTAAGCGATTGTACCGCCACCACCAATATCTACTTTTCCAAGTTCAGCCATCTGGTAGTTTACATTATTGTCATCCATGATCTTTCTTAAGGCTGCAAGATATTCTGCGTTAGCATCATTTGAACCAGACTTGCCTCCACGTCCTGTAAACTTGTTAAATACAACACCTTTTCCCATAAATGATGAACTGTTCTTCTGGAAAGCTTCTGCATATAATGCATCGAATGCTGCATTTACATCTGATGATAACATTCTGCTGTTAGCAAGACATCTCTTTAATTTGATTTCACTGTAATCATCAAATAAATTTAATAATTCTGCCACTGTATTTTCAAAGAAGCGTGACTGCATTCCTGTAGCACCAACACTACCGATTTCTTCTTTGTCTACTAAAAGGCAACATGAAGTCTTATCAACCTTCTCCATTTCAAGCATTGCTACTAATGAAGTGTAAGCACACACTCTGTCATCCTGACCATATGAAATAATCATGCTCCTGTCAAATCCCATTTCTCTTGCTCTTCCTGCCGGTACAACTTCAAGCTCTGCAGACATGAAATCTTCTTCTTCCATGCCATACATTTCTTTAAGAATTTCAAGAACACCTTTTTTAGTTGCTTCTTTTTCTTCATCATTAAGAGGAATAGTGCCAACTAAAATATCAAGATTTTCTCCTTCAACAACTTTGGCTGCTTTCTTTTCCATTTGATTAGCTGCAAGATGAATAAGTAAATCTGTAACACAAAATACAGGATCCTCCGGTTTCTCACCAATATTTACATTAACTGTTGTGCCGTCCTTCTTAACAATTACGCCATGGATTGCAAGTGGTAATGTTACCCATTGATACTTCTTAATACCACCGTAATAATGTGTGTCAAGGTAAGCCATACCTTCGTTCTCATATAACGGATTCTGTTTTACGTCCATTCGAGGTGAATCCACATGTGCCCCAAGAATATTCATACCTTTTTCTAATGGTTCCTTACCTATATTAAATAAGGCAATTGTCTTGTTCATACAAACTGCATAAACTTTATCGCCCTGTTTTAATTTCTTGTTATTTGCAATAGCTTCTTCTAAACTAATATAGCCTTTTTTCTTAGCTCTTTTTACTGTTTCGCTAATACATTCTCTTTCTGTTTTGCATTCAGACAAAAAATCTATATAGTCTGCATTTAAACTCTGTAATTGTTCTTTTTCACTATCATTATATGTTTTCCAAGCGTTCTTTCTTTCCATAATACGTCTCCTTCATTTTCAGTCTTTTCTCCATCTTAATTCAATTATAATGTAATGTCAAATTACAGTATTTGTTTTACTAATTGCCCAATTTATCTATTTTAATAATTATGCAATTTATTTGTTTTTAACTAAACATTATATGTATATTATTTTTATATTTTTTAAATATTATTCTTGTATAAAATACTTTTTAATTTTTGTAATATATGACTAGTGAACCAAAAGGTTTTCACAACCAATATTTTATTGTAAATTCAGCAAATATGTGTAAAAATTATTATACATTAAATAACAATGAAAGGATTAACCATACTAACTTGGTTAAAGGTTAAAGGTGAAAATATGAGAAGAAAAGACCGCGAAATTACAGATTTTAATGAAATAGTAGAAATTATAAAAAAATGTGACGCCTGCAGATTAGCTTTCAATGATGGTGACTATCCTTACATAGTCCCTCTCAATTTTGGATTAAATGTTGTTGGTGGCAAGCAGGTTGAATTATATTTCCATTGTGCCTCCGAAGGTACTAAACTTGATTTAATTAGAAAAGATAATCGTGCAACTTTTGAAATGGACTGCAACCATAATTTTATTTTATATGAGGAACGTATGTCATGCACAATGGGATACGAAAGTGTTATTGGACATGGCACTATTGAATTTATTGATGACGAGCATAAATTTGAAGCTTTAAAAATTTTAATGAATCAATATCATGCAGAAGATTTCAAATTCAACACTGCTATGATGAAGGTTACAACAGTATTTAAGCTTGTTGTTTCTGATATGACCGGAAAGAGACGTAATAATATTCACTAGATTTTGTAATTTACCCTTAATTAACATTTTTATATTAAGAAAGTTTCAAAAGATTTTTTTATTTAATAATTAAAAGAGGCGCAGATTCACATTCACGATTTCTGCGCCTTTTATATTAAGCGGTTTTATCACCATACATTTTTCATTTGTCCTGATAATAATACACTATGATTTTTCACATATTTTTCCCTCTTATTCTTTTTAATTATTATCATGCAGCCTTTTTCTATATTGTCTCGGTGTAACTCCCATCACTTTCTTAAAGGTTTCTGAAAAATAACTGGATCCGTTAAATCCACAATAGTATCATTCAATATAAATTTTAAATTCAGATATTATCTTTATATGTATTGGACTATTGTTGTATTTTGTACTTAAATTATAGCACATTATTCTTATTTTTTTGAACTATTGTTATATTTTTCTGATAATATTTTTATATTACTTTCTCTTAAAAAGTACTATTATTTAACTATCAACAAAAACTTTTATAAAAAAGATAAAAACATTAAAGGAGGATAAGGACTATGACAAAAGAAATTGAATACGAATGGAACGAAGAGCTTATGGAACTTATTCCTGTTGAAAAATAGGTTATTCCTAGCAAAATGATTATTACAACATTTCATATCAATCACTAAAGGAGTTGTTTTCTATTTGATAACAACTCCTTACTCTTTATAACATTCTAAAATCATTACTGTCTGTTAGTTTAATATAGTAATTTTTCTGATTTAGAATACTCTTCTTTTCCACCAAAACATATACTTTAAATTCTATTGAATCCTTTAATTCCACAAAAGGTTCTTCAATATAAAGCTGCGTTTTTACATTTTTTTCTGCAAACTGTTTCTGGAGCTTTTTCCCTTTATTTATAATTAGCTTATACTTTTCGTCATTTGCTTTTCCGAAATGTCTTTTTGGATATTCATCTGTTATTTCTATAAAACGGTTTGTTATATGGTCAATTATTTGTTTATGACTGTTTCGGTGTAGCATAGTTGCAATCTTCTTAGCCTGCTTTTTTCCCGGATTGTTTCTGTACTTTTCAAGGGCTTTAACCAACGATTCGTCTTTAACAAGCTGGGCATATTTTTTCATTATGTCTATTGCTTCACTTGTTGGCACCCATGGATTTTCCTTTGGCACAAGATATTTTTCCGGTACTGATGGATAACAGCAATAATTAAGTGGTGGGAAATTCTTCAATCTGGAAAGTTCCAATTCTTCCTTATTACAATATTCTTCTCCCAAATAATCTCTTTTGTCTGTTAGGATTGCAATTTTATATTCTAACTGTCTTATATTTTCATAACCTTTTACCCAAAAATGTCCGGTTCGTCCGTATTGGTACAAATTAATTTCCATATATAATTTTTCAAACCAAATTGTTAAAACCACATCTCCCTGATGTACAACCAAAACATATTTATTTGTATCTTCTTTGCTTAATGAGTAAAATATCTCGCCCTGATATTCTTTTAGATACTCCCCTGTAGTTTTAGCATTTTCAAATACAATAAAACTTTCAACAGCATCATTCATAAGATAAATTAATTTCAGTTTATTTTGTTTTACTTTGCCTGAAACCAATTCGAATTGATTCTGTTCCAACAATTGTTCTAACTTAAGCAAAATGTCCTCATCTAACACTTCATTCAAATCTCTTTGCTGCTCAACAGAATTCAGCTTCTTTAAATTATCCTGTTCACTGAACTTATTTTGTTTTTCCGAATCCTTCTGTTCTTCTGAATTCTGCTGTTTTTCTAATTTATTTTGCTTTTCTGAATTCTGCTGTTCTTCTAAATTTTTCTGTTCTTTCAAAGAAGCATCCACATTCTTTTTTATCGTCATAGTCCTACTTCCTAATTATTTCTTTATCTTTACAGATTTCTTTCCACTGTAAGAACCATAAAGCTTGTTACCTGAAACTGTTTTGTATGCCCTTACTCTTATATAGTATGTTTTATTTTTCTTAAGCTTTGATAATACTTTTGAAGTCTTCTTCACTGTTACAGTCTTCGCTTTCTTCATTGACTTATTTGTAGCATATTGAATTTCAAAGCCTGATGCCTGCGATACTTTCTTCCAGTTTACCTTTGCCTTTTGTCTGCTGTTGTTTTTTACTGTTAATTTTTTTACTGCGCCTGGTACTATTTTAAAAGTCTTATTGGTAGTTCCCTGATAATTTCCTTTAAGTGTTATTGTCACTGTAGCAGTTCCTACATTTTTGTTCTTCTTATAGCTTACTGTAAAATCATTTTTTGTTAAAAGACTTCCTTTTGAATTAGTTATTTTCACTGTAGGTTTATTTAATTTGCCTGAATATTTATATTTTGTTTTTGATAAAGTTATGCTTTTTATTTTGGGTATTATATCTGTTTTCTTGTGACCACAGGTTTTGCAATAATATGTAGCTTTACCAGACTTTGATATTGTTCCTTTTGTAATTAACTGTTCCACTGCGTAGTTATGACCTGTCACGCTACATTCCCTTGACAGCAATATATTTACATCTGTCTTATTTCCACCAATTCCGTTAACTGTACTGGTTTCACTATACTGCCAAATATCATATTTTTTGTCATAACCACTCTCATTATTATATCTTGCAACCCATCTTGCCCAATTTTCAAATCTGGCATCAGTAAGCTTATTTGTCCACCAATAATAATTGGAATAAACTCCAACCTTATAACCTTTATCTCTTATAATACTGCAAAAAGTTTCTGCAATATCTCCTAACTTAGAAGCTTTTAGATTCCCCTGAGTTTCTTCGTCTTCTATATCATAATAAATTGGCATGGCAGGTTTTGCGTCTGCGGCCTCAAGCATTGTTAAAACATGGTCTGCTTCGTTCTTTGCCATTTGTGTATTCACTGCGTAAGAATATATGTACACGCCATATTCGATTCCATTTTCTTCACAGCCTTTTACATTCTGCACAAATTTGCTGTCATGCTGAGATTCAATATTATCGCCGTATCCACATCTTAGAAGTGCAAAAGTAAAACCTTCAGCCTTAACCTTCGCCCAATCAATATCTCCCTGATGGTAACTTACGTCTATTCCTTTTGCAATTGCACCTTTAATTTCATTTCCATTACCATCATAAAAAATACCGTTACTTTGGGACCATGGTGTAGCTGCACTTACGGTAGTCTGGAATATACACAAGCACATTCCCAAGACTAAACATTTCTTTAATTTTAATATAAATTTTTCTCTCATTTTATTTTTCCTTCTCATCTTATCTCCTTTTTCTTATCTTGTTTTCATTTTCTTTTTTATAATCATACATTATTTCGTGTTAAAAATCTGATTCCATTCTGCGTGATTTATTTTCACTCAAGTTTTCATTACAGGATTTTTAATTACACGATTTACTCTTGTATGTCTAAACATTTGCAATTCTCTGACTTTCTAATAAAACTGAATATTTTTTTCAACTAATTTTTCATCCTCATAAATTAATTTCAATGTGAAAAATTTTTCTTCATTATCAAGTAGTAATTTCAAGAAAACAGCATCTCCTTCCCAAGTTGGAAGTTGCAAAACACCTTTCTTAGGCACCCACATTAAATCGCCCTCATCGCAGGATGTAATTTGTCCCTCGAACTTATCTGCCGTAAACAAACACATCATTTCAGGTTCACATTGATTACTTACAAAAGTTATTAACCCTCTTAACTTATAAGACAAAAGTTTTAATCCTGTTTCTTCTTTTACTTCTCTTTTTAAACATTCTTCCGGACTCTCGCTTCCTTCAGCATGCCCTCCTACTCCAATCCACTTACCTTCATTAATGTCATTTTTCTTTTTGGTTCTGTGTAACATTAAATATTTATTATCTTTTTCTATGTAACACAATGTAGTCATTTGCATAGATTTTACTCCTTGTTTGTATGCATTACTTCAACTCTTTGCTTGCCTTCATTAACTTAACATACTCTTCTGCATTTTTCTTGTTTGATTCAATTTCAGCATCTGTAAGTTTTCTAACAACTCTTGCCGGACTCCCAAGAGCCATAGAATTGTCAGGAATGTTCATTTTTCCCGTAACCAATGCACCTGCTCCTATAATACAGTTCTTTCCAACTTTAGCTCCATTAAGTAAAATACTTCCCATTCCAACAACAGTGTTATCACCCACAATAGCACCATGAACAATTGCGTTATGCCCAACTGTAACACCTTTTCCGATTTCAATATGAAAACCTTCACCAGTATGCAGTGTGCAATTGTCTTGAATATTGCTATTGTCACCAATTATTATTTCTTCCATATCACCACGCACAACTGCATTGTACCATATACCTACATTCTCCCCTATTGTCACCTTGCCAATCACATGTGCTCCCTGTGCGATAAATGTATTACTCATTTTTGTCCTTTCACAAATTAATTTTCTTGCTATTTATTTTACCACACCATCCCAGCTTATTCCATATAGCAAAGAATGTCGCTTACGACATTCTACGCACCAAGCACGTACCCGTTATAAACATTTTCCTTTCGTGCAAATATGCATCCCTAGTGGAACGCTTTTTATTTAATAAGAAATTCCGAAGTGATTTCTTATTAAATAAAAACGTCCTAGTGTGATATTCCCTTTTATCTGGTTGTACAGAAAAAGAATATATCACGCTAAGACGTAATATTTTTATATTTATGCTAATCCGAAAATATTAATAAGGAATACAAGTGCAAGTCCATAGTATGTTACTACTGCCACAAGGTCATTTACTGTTGTAATTAATGGACCGGATGCAACTGCCGGATCAATTTTTATTTTGCTAAAGAACATTGGGATTACTGTTCCAACCATACTTGAAATTACCATTGCAACTAATAATGAAATTCCTACACAGCCTGAAATCAGGAACGCATTTCCAAATGTATAGCCTTTGAATATGTGAATATAAATTCCTAAGAAGAATAGTGCCATGATTCCTAAAATCATACCGTTTAATAAACCGACTTTTACCTCTTTTATTAATAGCATTAACTTTTCTTTACCGGTTAATTTTTCATCCATCAATACTCGAATTGTTACTGCCAATGACTGCGTACCCACATTTCCAGCCATATCTAAAACTAATGATTGAAAGCAGATTACTATTGGCAAAATTGCCACAACTGTTTCAAACATTCCCACAACCGAAGAAACTGCCATTCCTAAAAAAAGTAAGATTACAAGCCATGGCAATCTTTTTTTGCTGCTCTCTAAAAGTGGTTCTTTTAAATCTTCCTCTGCTGTAAGACCACCTAACTTGGCATAATCCTCACCCATTTCATCATCCACTAATTCTACAATATCTTCTGAAGTAATTGCTCCAACAATTTCGCCATTTTCCATTAACACCGGTATGGAGTCTTCTGAATATTCAAGAATCTTATCCATACAATCATCTATTTTGTCGTACTCTAAAACATAAGGATATGACTGACTGATTATTCCAATCAATTCGTCATTTTCTCTTGCAAGAATTATATCTTTTAAGTCAATAGCTCCAAAATATTTATTATTTTCATCTACCACATAAATTGTAGAAATATTATCATTATCTCCAGCCTGTTTTATAAGCTCTTTCATTGCCTTGCCTATGGTTAAGTCATTATGAATACAAATGTAATTAGTAGTCATGTAGCTACCTATCTCTTCTTCATCGTAAGATAAAATCTTCTTAATATCTATCTTAAGGCTACCCTGTAAATTATTTACTAACTCTTCTCTTTTGTCCTTATCAAGACTTTCAATTAAATCAACCGCCTCGTCAGAATCCATAAAAGAAACAACTTTTACAGCTTTTTCTAAAGACAACTCGCCAAAATATTTTTCCACATCATCAATATATGTGAAAATTTCAGCAACATTCTTAGCCCCTAATATTCCATATACACGTTTTCTTTCCTGTTCTGTTAAATGTGTTAATGCATCTGCAATATCTTTCTCATGGTAATTTGCTATTTTCTTTTTTAATTCATTTTCAGTAAAATTGCCTTTAATTATTGCTAATAATTCATTTACATAATTTTTCTTTACAAATTTATTTGTTCTCATCTATGCCTCCTTATATTCTCTTTTTATGCCAGTGCATAAAAAATACACCACATAACGTGGAACCTATAGTTACCTGTTGTGATATAAGGTCCATACTGTGGTGCTTATAAAAAGACATATTAATTAAACATGGCTACTGATATTTCACAGACAGCCACATTAACTGTTTCACTAATATAATACCACAATCATTTCTCGACCTAATACTATCGCAACTATCCATGAATATCACCTCCGTTTGTTTTTTTAACGTGTTCAGTTTAGCACTATAATTTCTTTTTTTCAATCTTTTTCAATTTACATTTTTGCACTTATACTATAATAACAAATAATGTCGCTTGCGACATTCTACGCAACTATTGACACTTCAATATTTTTGTTATTGAAAATTTTTTTAAGTAATTGCACTAATGCAAATGTGTATTAACCTTATCACTTTACAATACTAACACGTTAAATTGACAAACTCTTCTTATTTCTTTAAGATGTTGTTTGCAGTGTCGTCCATTTTGGAATAAGTTTTTTTATTTAATATGACTTTTGAATGCTGTAATAAAAATAGAATTGAGATTGTATATGGAAAGAGAAAAATTTAAATCCAGACTTGGATTCATTCTTATTTCTGCCGGCTGTGCCATAGGTATTGGAAATGTATGGCGTTTTCCTTATGTTGTTGGAAATAATGGTGGTGGATGTTTTGTATTATTTTACATCTTATTCCTTGTTATTTTAGGGCTTCCTATTTTAACAATGGAGTTTTCAGTTGGTCGTGGTAGTCAGCAAAGTATTTCAAGAGCTTTTAAGACTCTTGAGAAAAAAGGTCAATATTGGCATCTGCATGGTTACATCGGAATGGCAGGTAACTATATTCTTATGATGTTCTACACAACAGTTTCCGGTTGGATGCTACGATACTTTTTTGATACAGCAAAAGGTGACTTTGTAAACGCAGACACTAATGCTGTTCAAAGTCATTTTTCAAATATGAATGCCATTCCTTCGGAAATGATATTTTGGACAACTCTTGTTATTATTGTAGGTTTCCTGGTTTGTTCACTTGGATTACAAAACGGAGTTGAAAAGATTTCCAAAGTCATGATGATTGCCCTTTTGGTAATTATGGTTGTTTTGGCAATTAACAGTATTTTTCTTGAAGGTGCCGGCAAGGGCTTGTATTTTTATCTGGTACCTGACTTTGAACAAATTAAAAAGATTGGCCTTATTAATGTTATAGTAGCTGCAATGAATCAGGCATTTTTCACACTTAGTATTGGCATGGGCTCTATGACAATTTTTGGCAGCTATCTTGGAAAAGACCATTCACTACTTGGAGAATCAATTAACATTGTTGCATTAGATACATTTGTTGCCATTGTGTCAGGGTTGATTATTTTCCCAACATGCTTTGCATTTGGTGTTAGCCCTGATCAGGGACCAAAACTTATATTTGTTACTTTGCCAAATATTTTTGCAAAGATGCCGGGTGGTCGTATATGGGGAAGTTGCTTCTTTATTTTCATGGCTTTCGCAGCATTTTCAACTGTAATTGCCGTTTTTGAAAATATTATGTCATCATGTATGGATCTTTGGAAATGGTCACGTAAGAAAACTGCAATTATAAATGCAATTATTATAACTGTTACTTCCATCCCTTGCGTTCTTGGTTTTAACGTTTGGTCAGGATTCATGCCTTTTGGAAAAAATACAAATGTTATGGATTTAGAAGACTTTTTAATAAGTAATTTAATCCTTCCAATTGGCTCACTTATTTACACTCTATTCTGCACAAGCAGATATGGTTGGGGATGGGATAATTATATTAAGGAAGTTAATTCAGGCTCAGGTTTGAAAATTCCAAAACAAATTCGTTTTTACTGTAAATGGATTCTCCCTATTACGATTATATTCATTATTGTAAATGGGTTAATTTCAAAATTCTTTTAAAAGAATCTGGAATGTCACTTGCGACATTCTACGCAACCAGTGCGTGCCTATTTAGCAACATTTTCTTTTTACGCAAGTGGGCATACATTAAAACCTCAGTTGACTTTTTTATCAACTGAGGTTTTGTTTTATCCTTCTTCTCTTTTATTTTATTACTTTTTATTTTTTATCTTTGACCACCTTTTATTATATTTCTTTATCCTTGTAAGCACTTTTTATTTTACCGACTTTTCTTTTTTCATTGTAAACGCTTAAGTTTATTTCCTTTATCATTAGTTATTTCTTTTCTTCTGTTCTAACTAATTTAAAACCGGTTCCATCATCTTTTATAGAATAAATTCTACTTTCATCATAATGTTCACCCGCAATGTATATTTTTAAAACATTTCCTTTTTTGATAATTTTGCTTGCATATTCAACATCTACTTCTTCTGGGGTTTTAATTACTTTCACAGCTTTGGTTTTCATGTTGTACTCATGGATTGTCTTTGCCTGAATCTTATTTTCTTCGTCTGCTTTATAATTGAAATAATACATATTATCACCATGGAAATTAATAATTTGTGCATTACTTATCATTTCTTCAGGTTCATTCTTCAAATCCCACTTGAAAATTCTATAATCATCTGATGTATATGTTGCTATTTCTCCATTCTCGTTTTTTACAGTAGTTTGATTACCTGTAAAATATAATATATTGTTATTCATCTTTATGTTTTTAATAAACATTCCTACTGGCAATCTTGTTAACATCATTTTATCTTTTTTCATATTATACGCATATAATTTTTCCTGATGTTTAACATACTTTTCGCAGTATGCGTAATTTCCATAAATGCCAAAATTATAAACATTCTTTGGGAACTTATCTGTAAGGACTTTCATTTTACCTGTTGCAACATTATAAGCCTTCAAAACATTCTTACTACGAATAATCAAATTCTTCTTCCCATAAATTCCCGCTATGTAAGTGATTTTTTTTATTGCCTTTACTCTCTCAACCTTCTTACCTGGAACATATTTGTATGTTGCATGTTGTTTTCCCAAGAAAAAAACTCTTTTTTTGTAAGTAAAGTAGTGATTTCCATTTACCACTCTTCCCAAACATTCTTTTTTCTTACCTACTTTTTTTGAATAAATGCAAAGTTTGTTATCTTTATTCTTTCCGGTGGATATGGTGTACTTGCCTAATTTTGTTTTAGTTCCATAATGTATTGTCAAATTCTTTCCACCTGCACTGTTAAAAGATGTGTCACTGGAATAGTTTACATAAGCACCAACCGGTGTTCCCTGACATACACCTCCTAATGCCATCGTAATGATTAATGAACCAACTAATAACTTTTTCTTAAAATTTCTCATAATCGTTATTCTCCTTTCTCTTTAATTTAATTATGAAACGTTGACATTTTGAAAAATATTGCATTGGGAAAAAATTTTTTGTGCAGGTTCTTTTGTGCAAAAACTTTTAAAATAAATATGAATATTTATTTTGAACTTCCAAACACTTCCTTTCTTCAACTCTGCTATTTAAATACATCCTAACAGCTTTTTTTACTGAATTTACTGCTTCTATACTATATCTATCCTCTATTTCTTTACTTTCTAATTGTTTTAAATCCTCATCATAATTTTTACTATAATCAATATATCTACTGATTTTATTTAGATTCTTATTAACATAATTAAAGAAATTAAGAGCAACACTCGCATAAATATGCTGAATTTTTTCATATTCATCTTTTGTATTTTCTAATTCTTTAAGATACTCTGTTTCAAAATTTTCATCTCTTATAATTTTATGGGCAACTATATTTCTATTTCTATTAAATTTTTTAATTAATGAAATAAATTCTTCTTTATTTTCAAATTCCACCCCCTCTTCTAACTCTTTTACTAATTTATAAAATTCTCTATCAAATTTAATTTTTATAGGCATTTTTTGTGGAAACAAATTTAATCTAGTATTAAAATTACCAATAGCAATTAAAGATTTCATTAATTCTTCAACAATCTGATGATATATTAACATTGCAGATAACAAATCAAAATAATCATTATCAAATCTTGTATTCACCATATCTTCTATTCTAATTATTCTATTTAAATTATTTCCTAATCCATAATACATATCCATATCAGCTATTTCTAACATTAATTCAATTCCATAGTCCATTTATAAAACTCCTTTTATCTCCTTGTTATTTTATTCTATTTTTACTGAAAGCTTTTGTTTTTTATAAGGTACTATTGTAAATTATCTCTAATGCTCATCAGAGCATATCCCAGTTTATTATTTCCCTTCCATTTTTTCTGGTTATCCAAATCTTCATCTGTAGTTTTTGCAACAATTCCGTACTTCTTTTCATCCTTAGTACAGAAAATTATTGTTGTATTTTCTGTGCTTTTTAATTCTTCTTTCAACTCAGGATAATTTTCTATTTGAACTTTTAAACATTCAATCATTATATTCTGCTTTACTGCATTCCAGTGCTTTTTGTATTTTACAGTCGACACTACATCTGCTTTGAAATAATGTCGCATCTTTTTCTTATCATTTGTTTTCAATATATATTTAGCGATAAGCTTGTCCCCATAAATGAGAGCCTTTTTATACTGCATACATTGAAATACACTTTTAAATTCTATACCCTCAAACTTAAATGGTCTTTCTAAAAAAATTGACCATTTACTATTCTCATCAAAAGCACATACTTTTTCTTTCTTTTCAGTTTTTAAGTTGTTAATTAGCCAGTGATATTCTTCATATTGTTCAACTGAAATAACTTCCTTAAATTTTTGAATGAAAGATGGTATGTTTTGTATTGGATTTTCAAAGTTAAAAATAATATTTTTGAAAAATTCAGCATACTTTTCTGATATTAGAATTTCATAAAAACATGACGCTACTTCTTCAGCATTTGTTCCATCTTCATCAATTCCCCATTCATTAATTAAAATATTTTCATATTTCATGCTTGCTGCAACCTGCAAAGAATCTTTAACTCTTTGTTTAAAATCCTCAATATTATTTGCGAAATCTTTTCTATTATCTTTATACTTTGTTAATGGATATACTGACTCAAAACTTACAGTATAAACTTCATCTGTTTTTTTCAGATTTTCATCTCTGAAAACCACAACATTAGGAGTAACAGCTATATACTCTAAACCTTTTTTTCTGTTTGCCTTATCTAATCTTTTTGCCTCATCTTTTCCTGCAAAAGACTCATATAATGAACTTCTAAAAAAATATTCGTTTCTATCTTTCTTATCAAAATAGAACTCTTTTTCGTCGTGCATGACATCATTCATTATTATAGTTTTTCCTTCTAAGTCTTTAGCCAAAGACAATGCCTTTCCGGCTAATATCTGTATGTTATTTTGATAATCTGACATGTTATCATTTTTGTCATTGTAAACTTTTAGAACTTCTTTTTGATTTTCTAAATCTTTTTCTACTATAATATTGCTTATTAATGTTTCTCTTGAAATATTAAATTCAACAAATTTATTTTCATCTGTTCGATATTCTCTATTTATAACAATGTCTTTATTTTCATCTTCTATAGATTTTATTTCATTGTTATTTTTCATATATGAAACTATTTCTCCACCTAATTCCAATGGTTTTTCATAAATTTTTGAATCATATACATCTGCAATACTATTGTAAAACTCTCCATTTGCGTAATGTAATTCATCGTTATTATTTTTCACGTGATTCTCTCTTTTTGAAAAATAATCATACAGCTGCTCCTTAGCATCTTTATAGCCAATTTCTATTAAATCGTTAATTTTTTCTCTTGAAAAATTTACTGTAGAAAGCAAGCCATAAAATTTAACTGATGGGAAAATATGTACCATTTCACTTCCCAAAAACTTTTCTTTCTTATGCTCGCCACTATCATTATCTAAGTGAACTACTATAAATTTGTTTGTATCACATTCCATATCCTTTATTAAACAACTAATTGGTAAATTATCTCTTATTCCACCATCACAATAATATCCTGATAAATCATCTTTAATTTGCTCCATATCTTCATTAAACTCTACCTTGCCGGTTAAGTTTTCATCCTTAAAAATAATTGGCATTGCAGATGAAGCTAATAATATTTTCTCTATTTGTTCAGATTGGTTATTACATTTAAAATACTTCGCTTTTCCCAATGTTTTTCTTTTGAAATATTTGTATGCTAATTCAACCACTGGCTTTGCTACTATACCCACTCCATTTTCTACTACTGGTGTGGCAAACCTGCTTAGTTTTCCTACTCTGCTTATGTTAGCCATTCTTCTAACATCTTTTATTGTATTAATTTTTTTACTACTTCCAACTATTCCTTTGCTAACCTGTTTAGCAATTTCATCTGTAGCTTCATTTTTGGTATTTATTTTCAGAGCTTTTGTTATTGCCTTTTTTATAGCATCAATAGAACTTTCAGGTAAAAAAGTGCATACTGCATATACAGGCTCTTTTACATTTAATATCTTTTCTTTTCATTTGCGTCCTTAATAACCTGTTCTAAGCCCTTTCTGCTAAAGAAATAATCAGATACAAGCTTTTGTTTTTTTCCGGGCTGTCTATCCAAGCCTGCACTTAAAACTGTTGACCAATGTATGTGTCTCCATATTTCTTCAGCTTCTTTAGGTGAACAACAGGCAAATAACGCAGCATTTAAAGCCCCGACAGATGTTCCGGCATATCCCACAATTTCAATATTTCTGCTTTTCATTAAGTCATTAATTGCTAACCAAACTCCAACTTCATAAGCGCCTTTACCGCCACCACCTTCTAGAACTAAACCGTACTTTTCAACTTTTTCTTCAGAAACCATAAATACCTCCCTATAATCGTAACCGTTTAGTTATAGTATACATCATTTCAACATAGAAAACAGTTTTTAAGTTATTTAATTTTCACCCTTAACATTCTCATTTTCCCTACCGCAACCAAAAGAACCTCCTGGTAATTTATATTATTAGCATAACTAATATATATAAATTACCAGAAGGTCATATCTAAATTTTTTCTAAATTATTGTTTGTAAAATGCATCCCTTGTGCATACCTGTTTAAGTATGTTCTTAACTACTGACTTCCACGTTAATTTTTTTACAATTCAGAGTTTCTTATTCTATTTATAATCCTCTACTATTTTAAATCTGATATATCTACAATATACGCTTTTTTATCAAATGTAATCAACATTTTGTTTTCTTTTCCCATTAAGTAAAACTGTATATTGTCCCGATATTTTTCCGGTATATTTAGTTTCATCAACTGTTTATTTTCAAAATTTATCAAATATAGATCACCATTGGAAACACCACCAAATATAGCGTATTTTTCTGAGGAAATAATTGATTCCACATTTTTTTCAGATATATTGATTTGAAATCTATCACCTTTTATTACATTTTCAATTGTCAGGATATTTTTTTCAAATAAATATGTCCAATTTAAATTTATGTCAATATTTATGTTGAAAAATTCCTTTTCTATTTTTCCGTTCTTTAGATTTACAAGGTACTTACTGTAATACTCAGTTTTATTTTTTGTAAATGGCTTGCCCAAAGTCAATATATGATAATCATCAACATAACTAATTTCGTCAGTAGTTGCATATCCATTTATTGTGTCCTTTTTTAATTTCTTTTCTGTTTTGTTTTCTAAATCAAACATCGACCAATATCCTTTTGACCTAAAATTGCAAAGAAGTGTTTTTCCATTTGGGGAAAGGGCAAAATTACATATCATTCTATCGTTTGAAAGTTTTTCAATTTCATTTGTGTCCAAATTGATCTTTACTATCGTTTCCTTCACAATAGTGTCCTTTTGGGTATGACACAAAGTAGCATAAATTGACCTTCCTTTTATAACCTGAAAAACCTCACTAATGGCACCGCTATAATTAAAGGCACAAATTTCTTTGTCTTTTATAACATATTGAAATGAAAAACCTTCACCCTCATATTTTCCCTTAAATTTATTTACAGATTCTCTTGATAGCTGATCATCTTTTATTGAATATACGTTTTCAACTTTTTCAGAACTTTCTTTGTTATATTCCAATATGAAAGTTTCATTTCTACCAGCAATTTCCATATTTTCATTTAACTGAATTTTACCTTCAGGTGTTTCACCTTTGTCATTTAACTGGATTTTATTTTTAGTTTTCTCCCCTTTATCATTTGAGCGATTAGATTCCACATTTACCTGCTGAACCTTATTTGTTCCAAATAATCCCTGCAAAAATCCCTTAAAAGAATCCGAATTGTTTGCTCCAACAGTAATTCCCGTTGCACAAACTAACACTACTGCCAAGCTGACCATTGCCCATTTCATTTTTCTCAAACTTGTAAATTTGATTTTGAAATTTACACTTTCAGTTTCAATTGACTGTTCAAGTAATTCTTTTTTCCAGCTTTCAGGAGTTTTAATTGTATCTAATTTTTTTAAATTCATATTTGCCTCCATTCTCCAATTTTTAATAAGTTTCTATTTCTTAGACCTGCTTTTTTACAATTGTAGCAAGTTTTTCCCGACCACGTCGTAATCTTGACTTTACGGTATTAACACTTAATTGAAGAATGTCTGAAATTTCTTTTGTAGTATATTCCTGGTAATAATAAAGAACTAAAATTTCACGATACTTTAAAGGTATTCTTCTCAATGCGTTTATCAAAATTTCGGTATCGCTGTCATATTGCAATTCTCTCATTGAATTGCCACTATCTTTATGTACATTTTCCAACTTTTCCTTATCTAAACCAACGGATACATTTTTATTCCAGAAAGACTTATGATAATCATTACATTCATTTCTTGCCACCCTAAGCAACCATGCTTTTAAATGCTCACTGTCGTTAAATGTTTTTGAACATTTATATAATTTTATAAATGTATTTTGAAAACAATCTTTAGCCGCCTCTTCATTTTGTGTCCATACCACGCACATCCTAGTTATGTAATCAGAATATTTTTCAATAACTTCTTCATAACTCATGCCGGCATATGTGTTACTCATAACTTTCCTCCTTTCAAAATTTGAAAGATTTCTCTTTCTACATAACACACGATTGTTTTCAGGAAATGGGTGCAAAAAAGAAGAATATTGGGGATTTGGTTATCTAGGTGTCATTCCTCCCCCTTGAAAAGGATGCATTGCCGCCCACTGCACACTATTTGGTATCTTATTACAACGTGCAACTGTACCTTTCCATCTTTTAGTTTTATTTTTTTTATATTTTTTTGTATGATTTCTTTTTTTTATATTCTTTTTATAATATTCCCACATAACTTTGGTATAGTTATTTCTTAATTTACATTTAACCCATTGTTTGCTTGCAGGATTATATACAGTAACTATTATTTTTTTATCCTTTGTCATATTAAAGTTACAACAAAACAACTCTACACCATTATCTAATATTAATACAACTGTGTTAATTGGAAATTCTCGACCATGTATAAGATATTGTCCTCCTAATGTATGATAGATGTTCATATTACAACACCCCTTTCTCCATTTGTTTCCGTATTTATTACAAAATTTGAAATTGCTTTTCATTACGCAAATTTTGAAATTAAGTATACTACACCAATAACTATCCCGACTGCAATTAGTACACCTATTATCAAACATATTGTTGCCACAATCACTATTAATATATTTTGTATTACCTTGTTATGCACCTTTTTTTCGAATATCTTTATAGGATTTACTCCTATTATATTGGCAATCCATTCTGGCAATATTTCCATAATAAACTCCACAACAAAATCAAACAATATTTCCATGCCACTTCTCCTTATTACTTAGATTGTAATTATTATCTTACTTGGAAAAGTTCGATTTGTTCTCTTAACGGTCCAAAGCAGAATGCTATTCTTATAGGAAATTTTGGGTTGGACTGAATTTCCACGTTTTTAGGTTCTACAAATACATTGTAACCAGCCTGCTTAATTCTCTTAACACATTCATCTACATTATCAGTGGCAAAGGCAAAATGTCTTATAATCCCCGTCTCTTCACTTCCGCCACCATTGTTAAACACTTCAATAATTCCATTACCTGTATCAAACATTATCCCCTCGCTCCATGTTCTTGCAACAGGAATTTCCAGTATCTCATTATAAAACTCTACTACCTTTTTATACTCTTCCTGATTTTTACACTTCATTGATACATGATGTATGCCTTTAATTAAACTCATATTTTCTCCTTTCAGAATATATTTTAAGATTTACACGTAACCATAAGTCGAATAGACTTACTGCGATATGCTCGTTATAATATTTGGTTCAATATTTTTTTAGAACAAAGAATGTCGCTTGCGACATTCTACGCAACCAGCGCGTGCCTATTTAGCAACATTTTTCCATTTGCGCGAGTGTACATCCATAGTGGAACGTTTTTTATGTAATAAGAAAACACTTCCTTTCAAATATTATTATATCTAAAAGGAAATGCTTTTACATTATATTTTCACTATTTTTACACTATTTATTATACTACCGCCACGAATGTGTGTTATTCAATCAGACATAAAAAAACTCTTATAAATCTAATAACTTCTTTTTCTTTTCATAATAATCTTTTTCATTCAAAATCAATTTTCTTGCAGCATTTATCATGGCTTTAGAATTATCCACCAAATATATATTTATATTTTCCGGCAAAATCTCTTTTTCCTTAACCCAGAGCAAACCGTTTCCACATCCAATATCCAGTATATCCATTCCTGCCTTTATATCACATTTATCTATAAAATAAAAGAAAAGTCACCTGCTCTAACTGACCTATATCTCTGTTTCCAGATAATTATCAGTTAAAACAAATGACTTTTTAATAATTTTATTTAATTGTTTTACAATAAATCCATTAAATTTAATTGGCTTTAATTTTATTCGGTTATCTCCGACTCGGTTTATTCCGAGTTAATTAACTATTTACCTACTTATTCATGCCCTTCACAATTCCATTGGCAATCTTATTTAATGCCTTACCTGAATGATCACTTCGTTTATCCCCAACTTCTAAATCAACAGATGCTATTGTTGAATAGGATGTTTGCGTTAAATCAATTGCCATAGCTCCATTTCCATAAATTTTTACACCGGCATTTTTCATTCCCCAAATAAGATTTTGTCCTAATTTATTATGTTTTTTCCAATTCTTTGAAACCGGATACATATTTCTGTAGGACTTGTTATTTGGAACGCTAATATAAAATGCGCCTTTATTTGCTGATGAAGAATCATAATGTAGGGCAATGTGGTAATCTGCATTGTTGTTTGCGTATACCGTTCTTCCTATGTTGTCTATCTGTGAATCTTCACTTTCTCTTACCATCAAAACATTATAGCCTGCTTTTAAAAGTTTCTTTTTCACAACCATTGCCAGTTTAAGTGTTGCCTTTGCCTCAGGTGTTCCGTCACTTAAAGTAGTTCCACCGTTAATTGATGTAGCTTTTACAGCTCCCTGAGCTGTACTTCCACCTGTCACCTTTGCACTTTTGTCAGGATGACAAAAAGTCTTAACACTTTCGCCGCCTTTTGTTCCATGACCGGCATTTACACAAACTGTTTTCTGCTTAAGTTTAGATGCTGTTGAAAAATATAATGTTGCTGCGTCTGTATGTATTTTGGAATAACCTGCAAATTTCCATTTAGAATTCCATGCAATTATTTCGGCGCAGGTGCTCCAAACTGAATAATATTTGTTTTTTCCTTTTTTTACATATCCCCTGACTCTCACGTAGTAATTTTTCTTCTTTAATTTACTAAGCTTTGCAGAATTTTTGTTTTGTACGTTTATAGTTTCACCCTTTGTAAAATTTTCTTTTGTTGAATATTGAATTTCATATCCGTTTGCTTTACTGTTTTTGCGCCATGAAATCTGATTATTTCCAGATTTTCCTGATAATATGTTAATGCTGCTTCCTTTAAGGAAATAGTTTTTAACTTCTAAAGAAGGTTTGCTCTCGTATCTCTTACCTTTTGCTGTTTTGTATGCCACAACCTTAAAAGTGTACAAGCTTCCATTCTTATTTGCTTTCTTATCAGTATACTGAATTGATTTTTTTACCTGACAGATTTTCACTCCATCCCTGTAAATATCGTAGCCCTTAGCACATTCTATTTTGTTCCATTTTATAGTTGTGCTGTTTTTATTATTTATAACGGATGTTATTGTGGGTCTTTCCTTTTCAAAATCTGTAGCTGATCTAGCAATCTCTTCTGCCCCAACAATGGTGTTTATGGAATTTGTTCCTGCCACTTGCGAACTTTTATCAGCAATTTCTGTTCCTGCAGCTATTATTGTTATAATTAGTCCTGATGCAATTATCTTTTTAATCGTATTTTTATTCATATGTGACCACCTTTTCTCACTGTTAAAATACTGTATACACTTGATTTTATGAATACATTTTTGCAACTGCTACTAATACATATCTGTTTAATTTATATATTTTCTTAAATTCAATATTTTTTACAGGCGCCGGTACTTTACCAGTTTCTAATGTGCAATTATAAATATTTCTAGCATCTAAATAATCGCTAAATGTACCATAAGCTGTTGGCTCACTTATTACGTGAGTATATTTTGTCATAGAATACAACATATTGCTAAGTTTTGTATGTTTACGGTGATACATAACTTCTCCAGCCTGATGATAACAAATTACTACATTAGGTTTTACTTTTTTAACTACGGCTATCTGTGCCTTTGTCTCAGGTTCAGATACAGCTTTCTTTCCTGCATATAACTTTTGACCAGGTGCTTTTGCGCTTTCTCTTCCAAAGCCTTCGGCGAAGTTTCTATTGATATCCACGCCTCTTGCATTTGACTTCCATTCTTTAAAACTAGCTCCTTTTGCTATTTTGTAAAGGTTCTGACGTAAATTAATATCTCTTATTTTCTTAGGTCCATATTGACTAATTGTTACACCATCCGGATTTACCATTGGCATAATTACTAATTTTACCTTGTTAAAAATTGTACTGTAATTCTTTCCCTGATATTTTTTGGTATCATATCCTCTACAATACTCTTCAATTACTTTCATCATAAATTTAGTATTCATATACTCTCTTGCATGTATTGACGTTTCTACATAAACAGTCTTCTTAGCCGTTTCCTTACCTAAAGTAACGTAATACAACTTTCTCTTATCTAAACTTTTTCCTGCAACTTCAACTTTCAATATTGAGCCGTAGGCTTCTTTTAGTTTCTTAAGGTCAGATTTCATGTCTGCATAGGAATATTTCTTATCTAATGTATTTACTATTTTTTTAGCATTACATTTGTAGACAACATATTTTGATTTTACTAATAGCTTCTTATTTCCAACTTTTAACATTGAATATCCGCTATTGCATTTCTTATAAACATAGTAGCGGACTCCTTTTTTGACCTTTGTTACTTTCTCCAACTTTAAATTATATGCATAAACTGATTTCTTAACATAGCCACCTTTTTTAACTTTTGTTCCTTTTGTGTCCACGTTAGGTTTCGTTGTTGGTTTCTCAGTAGTAGGCTGCTTCGTAGTTGGTTCTTCCACCTTTGTAGTGGTTTCCGGTGCTGTAGTTGTTTCCTCTGTCACCGTAGTTGCCACAACCGTTGTTTCTTCTACTGCCTGGGCTTTTACCCCCGCAAAATTCATTACTAATGCTATTGCTCCAATTAGCATTAGTGTTTTCAAAGTTTTTTTCATATGTTCCTTCCTTTCAATTTTGGGTATATTTGCTGCGTTTTTTCTTATTTATATTATAATTTCTAACATATTAAATAGCAATTATTGTTTATTTTTTGACAGATATATTAAAGCATATTGGGGTATTTTTTCATAATCTAATTTAATTGCCAATTACTAAAATATTCATATAAAACATTTCTTCTACATATATTTTTTTGTATGGAGAATTATTTGAAAACCGACAAAACTACCATTACCATATGCATAGCATTACCGCTTATACTAGGTGTTTTATCTGTCCTTTTAACCCGGGGAAATATGCAGACCTTTGAGATGGATAAACAAGCTGCCTTTTTCTCCACTGGGATGTATTTTCCCAATTATTTGGACTATTCTGTATGTCCTTATGGGTATCAGTTCCGATCTTGCAGTAATTTCAGATTAACCTAATGATAAAGCCTTATCTGTTTATTTAACTTGCTTTTAAGCAAAAATAACGGGCTTCATGATACTCCCCTGTCTATCTGACCGGGGCGTATCATAATGCCCGCT
>NZ_QTVG01000019.1 GCF_003460505.1 Eubacterium sp. AF36-5BH | reverse complement strand
GAGTATTGAGGTATATTCTCAGATTACTAAGGAGTGTTATAGCTATTTACGTCGTAAAGATCGAGGAGATGCCAATGCAGAAGTAGCAACGTTTGACATTGTAGTAGTTGATAATAGTGGTAAGGTTTTGATAGAAGTTACAGACTATACAATAAAAAAAGTAAGAAACGCACATCAGAAAAGTGAAAAGATGGCAAAAAAAACAGAATCTTTTTATCAGCTCGGATGGATCAAGAAGGGATTGAAGCAAGGTGAAGAAGTTAGCAAAAAAGGAATCATACTTGTATTCAAGAGTGAAGATGATAAAAGCAGCAGTTTAATACGAGAATTTAAAAAGCAAGGAAGACGAATCATTGAAGTTAGCATAGGAGAAGAATATAAGAAAATAGATGAGAATACATATATAGTTGCTTCAAATGAGAGAAGCTATATGAAGTTGATAACAAATTTTCACGAGGAGAAGATATCTTATATTTTGCATTTACTAAATTTTAATATGCATGATAGTGAAACGATAGAGCAGTTTAACAGGGGAAAATTAACAGGAGTTATGAGTTTGTATTATCTAACACGTGCACTACTTTTTAATCGTTTTAGGCAGAAAGTTGATATTGTACTTGTAGGGAACCAAGCTAATGAAGTGACAAAACGAGAAACGATTATTAATCCTCAGGTAGCTGCATTATTCGGACTAGCAAAAGTAGTAAGGCAAGAGTATCCTAAATTGCAATGCAGAAGTATCGATATAGATAGTAATACAGAAGTGGAAGACATTTTGTGTGAAGTGGTGTATGGAGAAGAATGTAATTTAGTGGCATATCGTGAAGGAGAGCGTTATGTAGAAGAATTACAAAAATTGGATATAGAAAATGTGTCTAAACGAGATGTTAAGATTCGGAGCAATGGCGTTTATGTCATTACTGGTGGAACTGGCGACATTGGACTGGAATTTGGAAAATATATTGCTGGTAAAAACAAAGTACATCTTGCGTTACTCAATAGATCAAAATTTCCAGAAAGACAAAACTGGAAAGAAATATTGGAACATAATGAAGATATTAAACTTATCAGGAAAATACAATCAATTCAAGAAATGGAATCATCAGGTGCCGAAGTGAGCTGTTATAGTGTGGACGTGTCGGATGAAAATACACTTAAGGATGTATTTGAGGAACTTCATCAGAAATATGGAAAAATAAACGGAATAATTCATAGCGCAGGTGTGGCAGGAGATGGATTGTTAATTACTAAGGATGAAAATGTATTTCAAAGTGTGTTACGACCTAAGATGGATGGAACTTGGATGTTGGATCATTTTACAAAGCAGGATGATTTAGACTTTTTTATTCTTTTTTCATCTATTTCGTCTTTATTTGGAGGAGTTGGTCAAGGAGACTATACTGCTGCAAATACTTATTTAGATGCTTATGCAGTATACAGAAGTAAGAAAGGAAGACCAACTTTATGCATTAATTGGCCGGCATGGAAAGATATTGGAATGGCTGTGGATTATGGTGTTAATCAGGATGGGGTATTCAAAGCGATTTCTACGGAAGATGCAATTCAGGGATTTGAAAATATATTTTACAAGGATATTTGTAACATATTTATCGGTAAATTAAATCAGGAGTATATAGAAGAATTTCCAGTAAAAATTTCTGAGGAGCTACAAATTATTACTAAAAAATCAAACGCAAAAGATAATCGAAAAGATATTAAGCAGAAAAATAATAACATCATTACACTTAGTGGAAATCACAATAATCAATACAATGATATCGAACAAAAAATTGCAACAATTTGGGCAAGAGTTTTGGGGGTATCAAGTATTGATGTTCATGCCAGCTTTTATCGACTTGGAGGTAATTCCGTATTAGCAGTCTCATTATATAGAGAACTCGAAAAAGAATTTACAAAAATGCTAGATATTACGGATATATATAGTTACCCAACAATCAGCCAAATGTCAGAATATTTGAAAACAAAGAATATAAATATTGTGCAAGAGGAAACAAGTTATGACGAGAGCAATCTCGATATGATTTTGGAGAAACTTGCGAATGGTGAAATTACAGAAGAACAGATTGATTATTTGGTGTAAGTGTATTAACTGTAAAGTTATAAGAATAGTCTATATTTTATTACGAGGAAATATTAATGAAATTAGTACAAAGGTATATTTATAAACAAGTATCGGAGCAAAAACTTGCAAAAGAGGATGCAAAATTAATGTTGCAGGAATTGCATAATAGTAGTAGAGACAAAGATTTTGCAATTATTGGTATGGCTGGAAAAATGCCAGGAGCAGATGATTTAAAACAATATTGGGTTAATTTGTGTGGGAGTAAAAGCAATATAAATGAATTTCCAAACAATCGCTGGGAGGATTGTGCACCTTTAGCGAGTGGCAAGAAAGCGGATTATAGAAAAGGTGGATATTTGGAGGAAATAGATAAATTTGACACTGAGTTTTTCAATATATCTCCTCAAGAGGCGAAATATATGAATCCAATGCAACGATTACTTTTGCAGACATCCTATGAGGCAATTGAAGATGCAGGTTATGGTGGCGAAAGAATCTATGGCTCAAATGCGGGGGTATATATAGGTGTTGAAAGTACATCTATCCTTAATTATAATCAATTATTTTCGAAATCAGATTCTATGATGTTTACAGGCTCGATGAATGGTATTTTAGCAAGTCGTATTTCATTTCATTATAACTTAAAGGGGCCAAGTATGGTTATCGACACAGCCTGTTCATCAAGCCTTACGGCTATCATTATGGCTTGTCAGGCATTGGAGAGTAATCAATGTGATTTGGCGATAGTAGGAGGCATTTGTTTGAATTTATTACCATCGCTAAAGAAAAATATACTGGATATGGTTGAATCAGGAGATGATTTAATAAGAGCATTTGATCAGAATGCGAATGGTACTTCTTGGGGAGAAGCAGTAGGATTGATCGTGATTAAGCCACTTTGGAAAGCCATAAAAGATGGAGATTCAGTTCAGGCGGTAATAAAAGGTTGGGCTATAAATAATGATGGTGCATCTAATGGGATTACTGCTCCGGATGCTAAAGCACAGGAAGCGGTAATTGTGGATGCATGGAAAAATGCAGAGATAAATCCAGAATCAATTCAATATATTGAAACTCATGGAACAGGAACGATTCTAGGGGATCCAATAGAAATTAAAGGAATTACAAACGCTTTTCAAAGATTTACAGAAAAGAAACAATTCTGTGCTATTGGTTCTGTAAAAACAAATATTGGTCATACTGTCGGTGCCTCAGGAATAGTGTCATTAATTAAAGTGGTTCTCATGTTAAAACATAAAAAGATGGTTGCATCTTTAAATTTTAGCAAGCCAAATAAGTTTATTCAATTTATTGAATCGCCTGTTTTTGTGAACGATATATTACGTGATTGGGAAAAAGGACAAGAAGCAAGAAGGGCGGGAATTAGTTCATTTGGGTTCAGTGGAACTAATTGTCACATTATTGTGGAGGAAGCCATCCAAGCAAAATATGCCGATAAAACACTTCAGGAAGAACAAAATGTTTTTATAGTCTCAGCTAAAAATAAAGACAGTATTAAGGAATTGATTCAAAAATATTATTACTTTTTTTTAGAGAACAGCAATATTAATTTAGCAGATGTTTGCTATACCGCGAACACGGGAAGAGGACATTATAATTTTAGACTTGTCATTATCTGTGAAAGTCTTGTTGATTTAGTTGAAAAGTTAAAACATATTGTAACAAAAGGATTTGACAAAATTCTGAGTAATGAAGTATTTTATGGAGAACATAATGTAGTATCAATACGGACAGATAATAAAAAAAATGAGATAACAGAGCAAGAAAAAAACAAGTTAAGTGAAAATGCAAATACTAAAATAATAGAATATTTGAAGAAAAATGATATTGAAGTATTAAAAGAAATTTGTCAAAAATATGTAAATGGTGCAGATGTTAAATGGATAGAGATGTATCGCAACCTAAATTGTAAAAAGGTAAATTTACCTACGTATCCGTTCAGAAAAATACGTTGTTGGAGTGATAAATCAGGGACAGGAAAGCTAGATAACAACATAAGAGAAAATATCCATCCCCTTTTAGATTACTGTGTAGTAGATTCTATATATAACACAAT
>NZ_QTVG01000018.1 GCF_003460505.1 Eubacterium sp. AF36-5BH | reverse complement strand
ATGTCAATATCTACACCTCACTCCCTCTCGCCTTGACCGCTAATCTTATCAATACATTTTTGCACCTTTTTCTTCGTACCGACAAACTGCAATTTATCTTAGAAATTACAGCGATGTTATTTTGATAAACTTTCAAGAATTGAAATATCATGCTTATCTTTATCTCTTAATTCATAACCTGAATGGAAAACTTTTTGGCCTTTTAAAGATATACAAGGAATTGTTTTGCCTTCAAAAAAAACACTACCAAAGTAATCTTTTTCAAACTCATACCATCCACCCTCTAAATCAGCTTGTTTTGAAGTTCCGTCCTCATTTAAAACGAACGGGTGAATGTCTAAGTAACCAAGTTCATCACTATATAACTCTATTCTAACCGGTTTCCAGTCTGTATCAATTTTATAGCCCAGATTCAAAAGCACATTTAACAATTTTTCCGTATGTTGAGCATCAAAATTTATATCTATATCTCTATGAATTCTTGTTTGTTTACCAGCTAAAATATCTACACCCCATCCGCCATCCAACCAGTATGTAATTCCAGTATTTTCGAATAATTCTATTACTTTCATTAAATCTTCTTTTGTTGTTATTTCTTTTCTACCCATACAAAGTCTCCTTTACAACTTCTATATAATTGTTTAGTTAAGTCAATATCAATATCTAATTGCCAAGGCTCAAAATCAAAAATCATGGTCATCACACTCCTTTTTAAAATTCTAATTTATCGATTTCTTTTTACTTACTAATCATACCATACAACAGCATAAGAAACACTAAAATATTGCAGACCATACCGCCCCAAAACAGGTACAACTTCAAGCCCTCATATCTAAAAAAACTGTTCTTACTTTCCTCAAGCTCCCGGATCTTCTGCTTCATCACGCTCGTAAGTGTATCAGACTGCTTCTCAAGAAGCTTTGTAGCCCTCTGTATAGCCTCTATATTCGCCTGTAACGCCTTTCTAACCTCTTGGACGGTGTTTTCCTTAACCTCATCTTTCAGGCTCCCAATCTCGCCCGATATAGCGTCTTGAAGCAATTCGTTGCTGTTCTTCAGCAGCTCTACGCTCTGCTTCAGCTCGCTGATGAGCTTCCTGTTCTGCTCTGCGTCTCTCTGCCTGTTCTGCTCTGCCCTCACTTGTTCTTGATTTGACTGCTTCATCAATTCCTCGCAGTTCTCGCTCGACATCGCCAACGCTTCTTTGAGCAGACTGTTTTCCAGCTCTGTCCGGCTCTGTCGGTTTAACTCTTGAAGCTGCTCTCTTGGACTGCTCTGCTTCTGCTGTTCGTGCATTTCTCTCAAACTCATGCTCCATACTCTCCTTTCCAAAATCCATATTGTAGTATTTTTCCAGCTTGTTATCCCTGATTTTACAAGCCTTTTCTCCTGCCTGTTCCCTGGCTAAGTCGGTATATGTGATGTACTTATGGCTGTCCTGCCAGTCCACTCCGTACCCTCTTTCATTCATCAGCCGGATAAATGTTTCCCGGCTGGTCGCTGTTTCCTTACAATCCAGCACCGCAAGGGCAATATCCTGCACATAGCTTTTGACCTTTCCCTGCTCTGCCTGTTTCAAAAGCTGGTAGGTGTCTTTGCTCCATGCCACCGTTTCTTCCCGTACTTCTCCAGCAAATGTCTTTCCTTTCTCCGGCACATGCAAGCCCTGTTCCCGGCTCTGCTCGTTGCACCGTTCCTTTAAGTCTTTAAGGTCGTGCTTACTCCATTGGAGCTTATGACCGTTCTCATAATTTACGGAATTAACAATAAAGTGCGTGTGTATATGCCCCTTGTCTATATGCGTGGCTATCAGAACTTCATGCCCTTTCCATGCCTTTGTATGCTCTGCCAGCTCGACAGCGTTCTTGTGAGCCTGCTCCGGGGTTATTTCCTCGTCCTCATGGTAGGATTGCACATAATGCTTATAGGTTCTTCCGTCCGTCTTGCCCCACAGCTCCTTTGTGGCTTGCATTTCTTCCTTGACCGTCTCCGGCTCACAATGCAGACCGCTGACAAGCTTCTCCTCTGTCTTTTCTTTTTTCGTCACATAATCTATTGCGTGCCCTATGCCCGCCTTTGAAGATACCGCCTTAATGACTGCCATACTTTGTTCAGCTCCTCTCCATGCTTCCGCACTTCCGCTTCACTCGGCAACATTCCCCCCTCATTACACCGCTTTGCTATTTGGTTGAGGTTGTTCCCTATCCGTTTCAGTTCCGGGATAAGTTCTTTGATACCGTCCGTATTCACGATCTGCTTCTCCAGCACACAGGAAAGGATATACTCCTGCTGGTTCTTTCCACTCTCTAAAATCTTCTCCTGCAACTGCCGGTATTCTTCTTCACTTACTCGGAATGATAACTGCTTTGGTCTTGTCTTGTTCATACCCTTACCACTCCATATCCATGACATCAAGCAAGTCAAAGAAACGCTCCAGCGTCTTATTTTCCTTTTCTGCCGGGTTCTGTTTTACATATTTATCAATTACTTTCATCAGCTCCTGCACCTCGTATCTGTACTCAAACTGAATTTTATCCATTTCTTTTTTCATGCCTTTGACCTCTCTTTCTTCGGTGCTACCACCGTCACACTATGAGCCTTTCGGCTCTCTGAAAAGGGGGATTGAAGGGGGGCTTGCCACCCTCACAAGTTCTAAAGTGGTAACACTTTAGGGAACTTGCAATATATCCGCTACACATATTATAGCATGATAGACACCCTATATCAAGCGGATATATTCGTGCGTATATTCTGCCAAGAATATAGTGGAGCTTACTTCCTCTTGGGCGACTTTGGAAGTGTAGGTGGAAGAAAGTCAAGGGCTTGTTTTTTATCTGCAGTATGAGCTTCGGCTTGCCGATCAGCGAGTACAGCAGATAAAAAATGGTCGCAGACCACCCTTTACTTTCTTCCGCCGGAACGGACAATGAAGCACAGGGGGAAGTAACGGAACGGACGGACAGCCGTTTTCCCCTCCGGCATTATAGCCAACAAAAAAGAGTATCAAGGGTAAACGCTGCGGTCTATGACCGCCCTTGACACTCTTTTCCTTATGGCTTTGATAATAAACAAGGGGAAATGGCTTCTTGTGGCATTTCTGCCACTATGGTATAATGAGCGACGCTACCACCCCTATACAGGTACAGAAAGGGGGTGTGCCACCATGAGTATATTTTCGTCTTTCTTACTCTCTGTCTTGGCAAGTGTAGTCGCCTACTACATCTGCAAATGGCTGGACGGAGATAAATAGGCGGTAGCCAGCCTAAGGAATAAGCCACCTTGCCACAACGGAATAGAAAAGCCCCGGAGTTGCGACCTCCGGGGCTTTTTGCGTGCCACAATGAGCACTTTCGTCTTTCTTGCCTACTGGCATTATAGCATATGCCTTTCGGCATTTCAAGTATGCCCTACTTCCACCACTTGTAAACGGTGGGCTTGCTCAATCCTGTCTCTCGAATGCAGTCCGCTTTCTTTCCTGCTGGGTGGCTCTCCTGCCATTCTCTGACTGTCTGCTCCGCTGTTCCACTCCCTTTTGGTCTACCCTCTTTTACTTCTTCTCCTAACTGCTTTTTTAAAGCTTTCATAGTATTCATAACCTTTACATGGTCTTTTTGCTTTCTGTAATTCCGCTTATTTGCTGGTATCGTAACCTTTGTGTTGTCCTCTATCCATTCCCGGCTTGCTATCGTTGACAGCCTTTTTCTGTCCCCTTTCAATGCCCGAAGAGCGTCTTTCACATCTGCCCGGCTGAAATGGTTGTCCTCGTCCTCGGTAAGGCTCTCTAAATGGTCCAGGAACGCATAGGCGTCTCTCCGTATCTTCTGCTCGGATATGCCACACTTCAAGCCATAAGAGCACAACGCCATAATAGAAAAGTAACGCCCTCCGGCTTTCACTTCCTCGGTTATTTTCCGTTTCCACCACTCATATAAAGCTTCGTTACATACCCACGTACCGCCCTGCTTCTTACTTTTCTGCTTCGGCTCTCCCTGCACGATCCGCTTCTCATACCATTCCGGGTACAGCTCCTTTGCTTCTTCCAGCGTAACGGTACTTTTTCTTCTCGGCTTCTCGTACAACGGAGCAAGGTCTACCTTACAGCTCGGTATGCTGGCTTTTATGTCCTCCAGCGTGTAACGGTTCTCTGACAGCTTATAGGCTTTTACTGGGAAATCTGCACCCAGCTTCGACTGACTCCCCACACACCGGAAACCTTGATAAATTCCGGTTATATCCGGGCTGTCCGGACGGATAGAGCTGGTATCATTCCATAGCCGCCGGATAAAGGCTTCTTTCAGCTCCGCAAGCACTTCTTCCCGGTTTCGATACAACTGAACCGGCTCCTGCAAGAAATAGTAAAGATGTACCCCCTTGCCGGAGCTGACAAGATAAGTCGGACGAAGCTGCACACCATTCCCAAACTGCTTCAACAGGTTCTTTAACTGCTGTTTGCCTACATAATCCACGTCCACCACCACCGCAAACAGCTCATGAGCGTTCTCTTTCGTGTGTGACTTTCCGTAAAAACTAATAGGCGGTATCAGCCCAAACCTATCTCCTATGACCTTATCCAGCATTTTCAGACTATCATCAATTACCCACTGCCGGGTTCTTCCTTTGCCAGACGGTCTAATCTGTGTCGCTATAATATTACCTTTTCCGTCCTCCGGCTCTTGCTGGAGACTGCCAGCCGGAAACAACTCCCGATAGAAATCATGAGGACTTACTTCCGGGTATCCCCTCTCCAACATAAGGGCTTCTTTCTCCCGATAAGCAGACTTCCACTCATACCCTCTTTTATCTCTCCTTTTGGTGTATTTTGCCATAGTCTTTTGCACCTCACTCCCTCTCGCCTTGACCGCTAATCTTATCAATGAGTTTT
>NZ_QTVG01000017.1 GCF_003460505.1 Eubacterium sp. AF36-5BH | reverse complement strand
CTTGGGAACAGCGTAAGTTGTCGGATGTAACAGAAAGTATAAAGAATGGTTATACATACAGAGCTGATGGAAGTAGAGATCATAGATACAAAATTACAAGAATAGAAAGTATATCATCTGGAGTGATAAACACCGAAAAGCTCGGTTCTTCAGATGAGGTAAATGAGAATTATAGGCTTGTGGATGGGGATATACTTTTTAGTCATATAAATAGTCTCCCTTATATTGCTAATACAGCCCTTTATACTGCGGATTTAGGGGAAATATATCATGGAATGAACCTGTTAAATATACGTTCAAGGCATGAAGAAATAGATTCCCACTTTTTACTTCATTTGCTCAAAAAAGAATCGACCAGAGACTGGTTTAGAATAATAGCAAAGCCTGCTGTGAATCAAGCGAGTATATCTACAACAGAGGTTGGCTCATTCAAATTCTTAATACCAGGAATGGAAGAACAGAAGAAAATATCATCATCATTAGATAATCTCGACCACCTCATCACTCTTCATCGGCGTGCATTATAGACTAATGAAAAGGAGGACTTACAAATGAACACAACGACAGTCAGTAGTGACACTTTATTCTGTGATTACTACAAAAAATGGATTACTGTTTACAAGGAAGGTGCTATAAGACCTATAACAATGAACAAATATAAGATGGCACATCAATGGTTGGTAAAATTAATTCCGACTCTTACTGTTGGGGATATTGACAGAATATCTTATCAGCAACTTCTAAACGATTATGCACAAAACCATGAACGACAAACAACTATGGATTTTCATCATCATATTAAATGTGCAATATTAGATGCTGTTGATGAGGGTTTAATTTCCCGCGACCCTACAAGGAAAGCTATCATTAAAGGCAAAGAACCTAGAGCAAAAAAGCAAAAGTATCTTAACCAATTTGAACTACATAAGTTAATTGAGTCTTTAGATTTATCACAGAATATAAATTGGGATTGGTTTATACTTTTAGTAGCTAAGACAGGAATGAGATTTTCAGAAGCATTAGCATTAACCCCTAAAGATTTTGACTTGTCTCATCAAATGTTAACTGTTTCTAAGACATGGAATTACAAAGGTAACGGTGGTTTTCTTCCTACAAAAAATCTTTCTTCTATGAGAAAAATTCAACTTGATTGGCAGACAGTAATGCAGTTTTCTTCACTTATAAAAGATTTACCTGAAAACGAACCAATTTTCGTTAAAGAAAAAGTATACAACTCTACGCTAAATGATATTTTAGCAAGACATTGTATTAGTACCGGTATTCCAGTAATTTCAATTCACGGATTACGACATACGCATGCATCACTTTTGCTATTTGCCGGAGTTTCAATTGCCAGTGTTGCAAGGAGATTGGGACACGCTAGTATGACTACAACTCAAAAAACATATCTCCATATTATACAGGAACTTGAAAGTAAGGATATTGATATTATTATGAGGTCATTATCTAACCTTTCTTAAATAAAATATGCACGCCGATTTTAATAAATAAAAGCTTGGAAACTCAAAAAATTCCAAGCTTTTACTTTCTTGATAATTATATTATTCATTAATCAATGGGCTTATTTCTTCCATTAAATCATTTTTAAACTCTTCTACCATAGTTTTTCTAAACTTGTATTTTGGCATAGGTTCTTCTGATTCTTCTTTATAAGTTTTATAATCCGTTTTTTCTTTTAGGACGTTTTCGTTTGCAAGCATTCCATCTCTATAATTATATGCTTCAAACTTAACATCCTCATCTTCTAAATACCATTTTTGAGCAAATTCCCTTATAGCATCATCGATAATTTTATACTTCATCTGATTAAATATAACGGATATGTCCTGACCTATATACTTTTCCTTATCATTTTCGATATCTTCAATAATTATATTTAGTAGCTCACTTATTTGTGGATTAACCTTATAATAATCATCGATAATACCTCTTAATACATTAATATTATATTCAAAATCAGATTCTTTAAAATCATCTTTTGTCTGGTCTAAAGACTCAACAACTCCTTGAAGCAATTCAATAATATATTCAAAATCTATACGCAACTTACTATAAGCCATTAAATCATATTCATCTAATTCAGGTCCATCTCCATCTGGGTCATCTGAAGGTTTCTTAAGTTCCTCCATTACATTGTTATACATTGCTGCATAGTTTTCATATTCTTCCTGTGAAAATTCCAAATCTTTCAATATATCTTCATTGTAATTTGAAAACGCCTTAAGATGTGCGAAATCATGGTCTAATGCTCTAAACAGATGAACAAACGATTTCTTTTGTTGTCTTGACAATGCTGATATCTCTTCGGGTGTTTCTGCTAAAGCATGAATAGCCTTAACAGATATGTTGAAATTATCAAGTACAGTTTCCCAATCCTCAGCTACTGGTTTTCCATCACCACCTCTAGAATATAATGTCAATGCATTGTTTATAGCATCTTTAAACTCTTTAGGCGATTGGAATGTTACAATCTGTCCATACTGCTTATTACTATCAAACAATCGATTAGTTCGTGAAAACGCCTGAATTATATTCTGTGGAGTCATTGGTGGTCTATCCATAAACAATGTAGATAAACAAGGTGCATCAAATCCCGTCAACAATCTATCAACAACAATTACCAAATCAAGTTGCTGACTTCTTTCAAGATATTTCTTTTCCTTTCTTGCTAATCTGTCATTTAAGTTACTATTGTAGGCATTTATCGCCTCAAGCTTGTAATTTGTTCCAAACATTTCATTGTAATCTTCTAAAGATTCTTTCATCTTATCCTGATTAACAGTAGATGCTTCTTCATTTTCTGAAATTGAGTATGTAATTGCAAACTTAGGAAAATCCGGTAACGCTTTCTGAATATCTTCACTTATCTTTAACTCATCTTGTCCATTTTTTATTTTCTTTAACAATTCATAATATTTTTGTGCAATTGAAATGGATTTAACTGTTAATATTCCCTCATATGTTCTTCCTTTACCATTCTGCATTCCCAATTTTGTGGCAGATTGATTCAATATAACGTCTAAAACATTTCTCATATGCTTTTCGGATAAATAGGCAGATTCATCTACATCCTTATTCTTTGGTCCAAGATTTTCTACCATAAAGCCTAAGACTGCCTCATCATGGATAGCTTCCTTTATCGTATAACTATGCAAACACTTTCCATACAGCTGTTCTGTAGTTTGTGGTAAGTCTCCCTTTTGTTCATATTTATTCTGCTCAAAAATAGGTGTTCCGGTAAATCCATACCACAAAGAATTATTAAAGAACTGTTCCAATTTTCTTTTTGTTTCAGGAGTTACTGCTCTATGACATTCATCTACTACAAAAGCAACTCTTAAATTCTTTATAATCTGATATTCTTTCGTTCCTTCTTTCAAACGATTGCTAATCATTGTCTGTATTTTTTGTCTTGTTGTAACAATCATTTGCCTATTACCATCAGTCATTCTTTTAATTAAAGTATCGACATAATCTGTATCATCTACATCAATTGTATCGTTATCTGCATAAGACTGAAATGCCATCTTTGTCTGCATATCTAAATCTTTTCTATCAATCAAAAAAACTGTTTTTTCTATAGATGGTATATCCATTAGCAGGTTTCTTGTAGCCTTATATGATGTCATTGTCTTTCCTGAACCTGTTGTATGCCAAATAAATCCTGATTTTCCTTGTTTTGATGCATTTCGCATTGCCTTAATTGCATGAATCTGATATGGTCTCAGAATTAACAATTTCTTTTTGTCATTATCCAAAACTGTATATTTTGTAACCATTTCATGCGCTTCCGGTATTTTTAATACTGCCTTTGCAAAATCCATATAATCACATACAGGATAGTTCTTTTCATCTATCCATCCTGTAATAAATTTTTTATTTAATTCCGTATCTCTTGCTGCCGAAAAATATTTTGTATCTACCACATTACTTACAACAAACATTTGAATATTTGAAAAGAGACCTCTAAATTTACCTTCTGCTATATATTTCTTTATTTGCCTATATCCGTCCATATATGAATGTTCTTTATTTTTCAGTTCAATATGAATCATAGGAATTCCATTAATAAGCAATGTGACGTCAAATCTTCTGTCCCTTTCGCCATTTTCTTCTGTTTTGAACGCCTGATATTGATTTATAACTTCATATACACTTGTCCCGCCTGCAATGTGCTCATTATTCATAACGACTAAATGTAATGTTTCATTGCCTCTTTGTACATGAACATAAACTTTTCCATTTTCGCCAACTAGCCATTTCCCTGCATCATAAAATGAAGCATGTGATAAATCATTCTTTACCTTTGCGAACTCACTTTCACTTAATGGTGTATCATTTAGTTTTGCTTTATTATTCTGCTCTAAAATATACTTAAAGTTCTTCCATAATTGCTCTTCATTTCTGATATCCGGTCTATACGTCCATTGTGATTCACCACTACATAGTTGGTCTATTAGTCTTCTCTCAATTATTGCTTCTAATTCTGCCATAATCCCTTATCCTTTCTTTGGAAACATATTTTGTAGCATATATTTTTTTAACTCTTTTAGTGTATCACACTTACGTTGATGAAGAGTGATGAGATGGTCGAGTTTACAAAAATAGCCCGCAATCGCTTTCTGTTCTTCATATTTTGGAATATCAACTACAAATTCCTGCATATCTGATGCAAGGATATGTTTTATGGTATTACCAGTAGTAATGTTCTCAATTTGCTTTTTGGCTTTATCAGTCTGATATTCATAATTCAAAAAGTAAGGTTCAATTTCTTCTTTGGGATTTCTGAACATGATTAAGGCATGAGCCGCTGTATTGTCCAATTCTTCAGGGATTACAGCTGCATGTCCAACATGCCCTGACTGAACCATAACCATATCTCCAGTATGTAGCCATTTATCTTTTTGCTTTTCATAAAATTCATCATTTATGAAAATTTCAGCGTTATGATTTATCTGTCCGTCTTTTACATTGTTAGATTCCAAATAAAAATGTCCATGTTCTGCATAGTACGGAGTAGCTGTTCCTACGAATGCATTTCCAATCGAACCATATATATCCCCCAGCTTACGCTGTTCCCAAGCTTCAGTGAATCCTTTAAAACGGATTTCTGGAAATTTTTCTCCATTTTTCGGAAACATTTTTTGAAGCATATATTTTTTTAATTTTTTTGTGTCATCACACTTACGTTGATGAAGAGTGATGAGGTGGTCGAGATTATCTAATGATGATGATATT
>NZ_QTVG01000016.1 GCF_003460505.1 Eubacterium sp. AF36-5BH | reverse complement strand
CAACTCTTACAATGCTGGCAAATTGGTCAAAATACATACTCAATGCATTTGATTGTCCATATTCTAATGGATTTACTGAAGGTACAAATAATAAGATTAAGGTGATTAAGCGAAATGCTTATGGATTTAGAAATTTTGAGAATTTTAGAAACAGGATTCTAATGACTTCGATTTAAAAATACCAGGTTATGAATGTTATTCACAACCTGGTTATAAACTTGGGTTACCCCCATGCTTGACAAAGAGCCACTATTGGTATAATAAAATAACAAAATGGATTAGTACTAAGACCAATTTTCGAGTTAATTTTATGAAAGGAGAATTTGGAAATGCATAAGTATTCAAAAAAATTATTTTCAATAAGCATGTCATTTTTACTTATAATTAGCTTATTGTCCAGTACGATGATTTATGGTGCAGAATCAGATACCACTACTTTTTCTGATTTGAATGTAAATAATAACCAAATTGTCGTTCTTTATACAAATGATATACATGGAGGTGTAAGTAATCATTCACAATATTCAGGTTCAAGCAAGAGTTTAGGATTTGCAGGACTTGCCGCCTTAAAAGAGGAGGCTGCTAAGTCTGCTGCCGACGTCACATTGGTAGATATGGGAGATGCACTACAAGGAAGTGTTATTTGCTCACAATCAGACGGATTAGACTGCCTGGATATTATGAACCATGTGGGATATGACTATCAGGTTTTAGGTAATCATGAGTTTGATTATGGAATATCTCAGACTAAAACTTTTATGGAATACTCCACTGCTAAATATCTAGCTGTAAACTATATTGATTTAAAGGAAAATAAAAATATCTCACAGCCATACGACATAAAAACATATAATGTTAACGGTCAAGAAATAAAGATTGGCTACGTAGGTATTCTAACTCCTGAAAATATAACTAAAGGTTCAGTATCTACATATCAGGATGAGGACGGAAATTACATTTATGGATTTTGTGGAACAGACTTGAATGAATTTTACGGAAAGATGCAAGAAGCTGTAAACAAAATGAAATCAAAAGGCGCAGACTATATCGTAGCATTGGGACATCTTGGTGATGAAGGTATTACTGATGGTTGGTCTTCACGTGAATTAATTGCCAATACAACCGGTATTGATGTATTTTTAGATGGTCATGCTCACAGTTTTCTTAGTGGCGATACTGTTAAAAATAAAGAAGGCAAGAATGTTATTTTATCATCTACTGGAACAAAACTAGTTAACATAGGTGTCTTACAAATCACACTGAACAAAGATGGTTCTTTGTCTTCTAAAACAAATCTTGTTAATCAAATCACAGATGAAGAAAAAGAATTATCTTCATACAAAACTATAGATTCTTATGTAACAGGAATCGAATCAAAATATTCTAATTTAGTTAGAAAAGTTGGAGAAAGTGACTTTGGATTGTATAGTTACAATCCGGATACCGGAAACCGAATTATCCGTTCACAGGAAACAAACTTGGGTGATTTTATAACTGATGCGTTTAGAGTTGGTATGGATGCTGATGTTGCTTTTTCTAATGGTGGAAATATTAGAGCCGATTTAGCTTCAGGAGAATTGACCTATTTAGATATTTTAAATGTTTTACCATGGAGTGATTATGTTGTTAAGCTTGAAGTTACTGGTAAACAGTTGCTTGATTGTCTTGAAATGGGAGCTCATTTATGGCCTGAACAATGCGGTGGATTTATTCAAACTTCAGGGTTGACTTATGATATAAACACTGATATTAAACCATCTGTCACAATTGATGAAAACGGACAGTTTGTTTCAGTAGACGGTGAATATCGCGTTAAAAATGTAAAAGTTGGTACAGAACCTTTAGACTTAAATAAAACTTATACATTAGCGATTGATGATTGTTATTATCATGACACAAATGATGGAATGACGATGTTCTTAAATTGCAAAGCTTTAGTAGATGTAGATGCTCAAAAGGTTGATGCCGACTTAGTTTCTGATTATATCTCTTCAAAAGGTGGAACAATCCCTGAAGAATATAGAAATATCAATGGTCAGGAAAGAATTCATTTTATAAATAATTCCACAACTGTGAAACCAGAAACACCAACATCAGAAAACAGCACAACTGTTAAAGAGCAACCTTCTACAAAGGTATCTCAGATTACAACCACACGCAAAATTGCTCCAAATAAGGTTGTAATAAAGAAAGCAAGGAAAACCGGCAAAAAAATCGATCTTAAACTAAAAGCCCTCAAGCGTGCTTCTGGTTACCATGCACAAATATCTTATAAGAGAAACTTTAAAAAAATTGTAAAATCAAAATTTTACAAAAAAGCTAAATTTAAAATGACACTTTCAAAGAAAACCAAGAAAAAAGTGTATGTTCGTGTTCGGGCATATATTTCTTATGGAAAAGTGAAAAAATTTGGTAAATGGTCAAAGATCAAAGTTGTTAAGTAAGAGTATTGATTTTCTTTCCCCTTCAAATCCATCAATTTGAAGGGGAAAGAAAGATAACAATTAAGCTGCTTTGTAGAAAAATCGGATACATTTTTGTATAAATATTAACACGGGAAAGTAAAGACACCTTTAAAGGGTGTCTTTTGTATATTGTAGAAAAGTATATATTATAACAGTTATTACTTTATATTCAGGTGTAGTTTGCTTAGGAAATATTATAAAACTTGAAATACAACAAACATTTGCTATAATACTTATGGATAATATTTTATCTAAAAATGGCTCAAAAACGTGAAAATAGATAATATATTATCAGTAAAGGAGAACAAAATATGAAGACATATGTGTGGGAAACCACAGAAGAAATAGATAAAAATATAGCTGGAAGATTAAGAAATATAAGAAAACGGCATTGCATTTCCCAGGAAAAACTTTCAGAAATAAGTGGTGTAAGTTATGGCTCAATAAAAAGATTTGAGTCAACAGGACAGATATCACTTAAAAGTTTAATAAAAATAGCAACCAGTCTAGGTGTGGTAAACGAAATAAGGTCACTGTTTACAGATGTTCCGTATAGGAATATTCAGGAGGTTATAAATGAAGGTAAACAATAAAATATAACAATATCAGGTGGAATACAAATGTTAAAAGACAAGGATATAAGGGAACCTTTATTTGATTTTTTTGATGAAAAATTTGGTAAGGTGAGAATAATAGAGGAAAAGCAGATTGCAAAATCAAGAGCAGATGTAATGCTTGTATTGGAAGAAACTCTTGTAGGGGTGGAAATAAAAAGTGATGCAGATACTTACACAAGACTTGCCAGACAGATAAAAGATTACAATAAATTTTTTGATTACAATTATGTAGTTGTAGGCAGCAGTCACTCCAAACATATAGATGAACATATCCGTGAATACTGGGGAATAATAGTGGCGACTGAAGATGAAGGAGATATAAAATTTCAAATTTTGCGAGAGCCGGGGATTAATAAAAGGGCTCAGAAAACTTACAAAATGAAACGAAAATTAAGCATACTTTGGAGACCGGAACTGGCTCGCATTCAGGAAATAAATAATATGCCAAAGTATAAGCAAAAAAGCAAAGATTTTGTAATAACAAAAATCATGGAAAAAGTTCCGTGGGAGCTGCTACATAAACAGATAAGCGAGGAACTTTTCCAGCGAGACTACAATACTATTGGCGATGTGATACAGGAGTGGAAATTAAAGATAGTTGCACATTGGCTATTTAATGATTTATGGAAAGAAAGAGACAAAATTATTAATAGAGCAATAGAAATGTTAAATGCAACAATTAAAGATGAAAATGTTGTAGATTATACTGATGAAGTAAAAGAATTAAATAAAAAACGAAAGAAATATGAAGAAAAACTTTCCAATCTTGTTGAACTTCGTGTTGAAGGAGATATTTCAAAAGAAGTTTATGAGGAAAAGAAAGGAGTCTTCAAAAAGCAGATTGAGTACATTGATTCAGAGCTATTGAAGCGTGATGTGAAAAATTCCGCAATAGTTTCAAATGTAAAAACGCAGATTCAATTACTTACGGATTTGCTGGAAAAAAAGTATGATGTTATCAGTGGAGATATTCCAGAAGACATAGTGGAAACATTCATAGATCAGATAGTTGTTCATGATGATTATTTTGAATGGAGACTTAGAACATCCACAGAACCGGTGCTATGTAAAGTGGAAGGAAACGAAAAAGATAACACTATTATTTTTTTAGAAAACGACTCCCACAAGGTTGCCGCTCAATACAGGCAGCTATTGCGAACAAGTAATACACTGATAAGTGAAAGGAATATAATTACTTAAAATAATGAACTCCTGTATACCGGAAATGGTGTGCAGGAGTTTTTTTTCACATAAAATAGTGTAAAATCAAAATTATAATATCTTATGGGAGAAAATATAAGTAATATTTCTGTATTAGTAGGTAAAAATGGTTCAGGTAAAACCACTATATTGGACATATTAGGAATGGATAGAGAAGATAGATTGAAAAATTCGATAAAAAAGAAAAGTGTAAAAGATGAGTATTTTTTGTTGTACTATATAGGAAGAAATGACGATGGAGATGATATGTATGGTATAGAAGTAATGGGGAAAAATGTACTAACCCGTAGATTTGAATTATGGAAGCGAAAGAAGCTTAGAAGAAGATGGAGGATGTGTTTTCCTATTAATATCTGATGAAGAAAAGGAACATAGCAAAATAATGAAAAAATATTTTGTAGACAAAGAAGATTGTGAGTTTAAAGATATATTAGTTGAAAACAAGGGTGAACAGTGGATTTCTGAACTATATATTTCAGCTACAGAATATAGCATTACTATTGTGTACAAAAGGGGGGAGAAAAGAAAAAATGTTTAATTGATATTTAACACACGGATAAGTATAATGTAAATATAGAACAAAAGTCGTAGACTTATTTGGAAAGAGACATTTCAAGAGCAGATGTTAAAAAATGTGTTTTGGAAGGTGAAATAATTGAAGATTATCCAGATGATTTTCCACATCCTAGTTGTTTAATTTTTGGATATACTATAAATGATAAAATAATATATGTTGTTGCTGGAAGTGATGGAAAATATATTTATATTATTACAGCATACTTTCCAAATACAATCAAGTTTGAAAAAGATTTAAAGACAAGGAGGAAATAGATATGTGTATGTTTTGCAAATGTGATACAGTTAAACAAAGTACTACAACTCATGTTGTTAATTACAAAAATAGTATCATTGTAATTAAAAATGTTCCTTGTGAAGAATGTGAGCAGTGTGGAGAAAAATATTATACAGACGAAGTAGCAGAACAGTTAGAAAAGATGGTTAATTTAGCAAAGCAAATGATGCAGGAAATTGCAGTGCTAGATTATTCAAAGGTAGCATAAAAAGATAAAGCAGAAATAGGAGTGGCTGTAGTAAGCCTATGATATGTAACGGCTCAGGCAGCTATTGCTAACAAGTAATAAATACACTAGTAAGTATTACAGGGCAAACACTTTTATCCACTTTTGGGGCAAAGTTTTCAGCCAGTAATGAATCAATTTGAATCAGTAATGTAAAACTGAATCAATAGTGCCAGTAGGCAAAAATAAAACTCACATGAGTTGTGAGAGTGTCCAAGCATAAAGAATGACCTTGATGGTTCTGTAGAAATACAGACCGTCAGGGTCTTTTTTGCTAATAAATAGGCTTAAAACAGGCTATTGACAGCAGTTTTTAATAATTGGAGAAATACCTTATTTTAAGGGCTTTCAAGGGTCTTGAGTTACACATAAAATCATAATTTTATGAGGAACAGAAAATGTAATACAGAGTTAAAGGGTATTACTCTGAAGCAATCTATTTTATGTTTGAAACATGAATGGATAGGGGAAATCTCTGAAGGACAAAGAATTTACACAGGATAAAAACTTTGCCCCGAAACAGAATGAAAGAGATTGCCCTATGACAGATATAATTATAAAAAAGTATTTTTACTTAAATGAATTTCAAAGTTCTGTTTTATACAACTAACCCATAAGTTAGTTCTGCAATGATATAATAGGTATGTATCCTCCTGGGATTGGAGGAAAAATGCCTGAAAAAAGAAAAAAAGGACAACACTTAACCTGGGAAAACAGACAGGAGATTCAATTAGGATTAAAAAATCATTTAAGCTTTGCAGCAATTGCTGACGTTATTGGCTGCTCACCGGACACCATATCCAAAGAAATAAGAAAACATAGATATTTTAAAGAAAGAACAAAACTTGCAGGAAACTACAACAGAGTAAATGACTGTAAATACAAAGAAAAGTGTAAAAAAAGAAATCTGTGTAATAAGAAAAAAGGATATCATTGTAGAATACAATGTAAGAAGTGTTATAAGTGCATGGACTTGTGTGATGCATACAAACCACATAGCTGTCCAATAGAACACAAGGCACCATATGTTTGTAATGCATGTGAAAAATCTTCCACATGCAGATATGGTAAATATCTGTATAATGCGAATTGTGCACATCATGAGTATCTTGAAACATTAAAAAGTTCAAGAGAAGGAATAGACATAACAAAGGCAGAACTCATAGAACTGGATGAACTAATAAGTCCGTTAATAAAAATGGGACAGCCCATAGCACATATATATGAGAATCATAAAGAAGAAATTCCATGCAGCATGAGAACGGTATATGAATATATTGATAAATGTTATTTATCAGCAAGAAACATAGACATGCACAGAACTGTAAGATACAAGAAAAGAACAAAGCAAGAGAAAACACCAAAGGTAAGTTCAAGAAAGAAGCTAGGTCATAGACATAATGACTTTTTAAAATATATTGAAGAAAATCCCGGAACAAGAATAGTCCAGATGGACACAGTGGAAGGTGTAAAAGGCGGAAAGCTATTACAGACATTTCTGTGGCCGGAGAACAATCTGATGTTGGCATTTCTAATAGACAGTAAGGAAATGTCAAACACAGTAAGAGTGATTGATTATATAGAAGAAACAATAGGAATAGAAGAATTTAAGGAATTGTTTCCGATTATTCTAACGGATAATGGGAGTGAGTTTGCAGATCCTGAAAAGTTCGAAAAAGGAATAAACGGAGAAAAAAGAACAAGATTATACTATTGTGAGGCAAGACATTCAGAACAAAAAGGTGAACTTGAAAAGAATCATGAATACATAAGATATGTATTGCCAAAGAAAACATCATTTGATGAACTTACACAGGAAAAGGTTCAGTTAATGGTAAATCATATCAATAGCACATCAAGACCAAAATTTAATGGTGAGACACCAATAAATAAGGCCTTGAAGTCATTTGATAAAAATGCAATGGAAAAGCTTGGGCTGGAAATCATCCTGCCGGATGAGATCCACCTGAAGCCTGATCTATTGATGTAAAAAACAGGCAGGAGGATACGAAAAGGATAGCCAAATCCACAGGCATCCAGAAGTTACTCTTGCACTGTGATTTCTGGGAGCCTGGTTAGTATGCTCAAAAATCCACTGATTTAACTTAATTATAGAATTGATAAAGGGAAAAAACAACAGATAAACATGCAAAAAATGACGAAACCAGAAGTTAGTTCTGCAAAATGAAAATGGAAAAAGCAAACCAGAAGTTAGTTTTGCATTCTTTTTATAAAAAAATGAAACTTTTTGGTACTTTGAATAGTCTAAATAGTATAAAGCGTAAAGGAGATAAAATTGAAAGAGAAAAAAGAAGATATAATTAGCAAACTTCTTATAAATAATTATGACAAATATTATCATATAGCATATAGCTATGCTCAAAATAAAAATGATGCACAGGATATAGTACAAGAAGGAGCGTATAAGGCTATATATAATTCGAAAAAATTACGTCAGGTAAAATATGCAGACACATGGATATGCAAAATTATTATAAATGAAGCAATTAATTATATTAAAAAAAACAGGTTTAATTGGGATAGAGATATTGTAAGTGAAATGAAAGATGAAAAAGATATGTTTGAGATTGAAGATAATAAGATTGAATTGAAACAGGCGTTGAACAAATTAACAGATAAAGAAAGGGCTGTAATTGTGTTAAGATATTTTGAAGAAATGAGTTTAAATGATGTTGCGTACATTTTAGGTGAAAACTTAAGTACAGTAAAAAGTAGGATATATAGGGCACTTGAGAAGTTAAAAGAGTATATGATAGTTAAATAAATTGTGATATGAAGGAGAAATTAAGATGGTAAATGATGAAATGTTAAAAAAACTAAAAAGTCAATATATTGGAGTCGAAGTTCCTGATGATGAAAAAATGAAATTAAATGAAGTTTTAGAGTATGCTAAGATTGATAAAAAAAGAAAAAGGAAAAAAGTTATAATTGCAAGATGGATGATTTCTGTTGCTGCATTGTTGTTAGTTGTAATTATGCCAAATACAAATGAAACATTGGCATCATCTTTGGAAAATATACCTTTGGTGGGAAATATTTTTACTGTAATAACAGTTAGAAAATATGATAAAGATAAAAATATCAAAGTTAATATGGCAAAAGTAGATTCTAATGGAGATATTAAAAACAAAAAAACAGTTGAAAAGTTAAATAATGATATAAAAAAATATACAAACAAGATAGTGAATCAATATAAAGCAGATTTAGGTTCAAGTGGATTTAGTGATTTATATATGGATTATAAAATTGTTGTTAATAATGATAAGTGGTTTACAATAGCATTTACAATAAATGAAACCAGAGCAAGTGGATACGAATTTCATAGATATTACAATATAGATAAATCAAGTGGAAAGATTGTTAGTCTAAAAGATATGTTTAAGAAAAAATCTGATTATATAAAGATTATAAGTAATGATATAAAACGACAAATGAAACGACAAATGTTGACTAAAGACGTTGTATATTTTATTAAAGATAATGGTATTTCTACAGGATTTAAAGAAATATCAGGCAATCAAAACTACTATATAAATAATGAGGGAAATATAGTAATTGCATTTGATGAGTACGAGGTAGGACCAGGATGTACAGGTACGCCTAAGTTTGTAATATCAAAAGATATAGTAAAAAATATTTTAAATAATTAAGAAACATAAATACAGATGATGGAGATGAAAAAGATGACAAGAGATGAAAAAAAACAAAAGAGAATAAGACAACTTAAAATGCGTGTAGTATCCACGTTATTAATATTGTGTTTAGTAATCGGAGTAGGCGGTTATACTTTAATAGAAAAAAACAAAGGGAGTAAAATAGTTGTAAGAGTTAATGGTGGAGTTGTTGAAAATACAAAGAATGTTGCAGCTAATGGTGAAAAGGCTTCAACTGAAACAAAGAAAGAAAACGGTAAAACCGAAGCGAAAACAACAAAAGATAATAAAAGAGTAATTGATCCTAATAAACCTATGATTGCATTAACCTTCGATGACGGGCCGGGGGAGAGAACATTGGAATTGCTGGAAACATTGGAAAAATATAAAGTTAGAGCTTCGTTTTTTATGTGTGGTACAAGTCTTTCCAGAAACGATATAAAGGTGGAAGAAATTTTAAAGAAAATGGATGAATTAGGATGTGACATGGGAAATCATACGATGGATCATCAGTCATTGCTAACATTATCCTCGAAAAAAATCAAATGGGAAGTGGAAGGGGTTAATGATTTGATTAAGAAGCATGTTGGACATGGAACTAAATTTGTGAGACCACCTTACGGAGCAGGAATCAGGGATAAGAAGGTAAGTAAATATGTAAATGCACCTATGGTTTGCTGGTCTGTGGATACATTGGATTGGAAGACAAAAAGCAAAAAGGAAACAATAAGGTCTGTTATGAATGATGCTCATGATGGAGATATAGTGTTGATGCATGACATTCATGGATGGACAGTAGATGCAGTAAAAAAGATTGTTCCAAAACTACTAAAAAAGGGATATCAGTTAGTTACAGTATCTGAAATGGCAGAGGCTAAAGGCTACAAACTAGAAAATAGAAAGCCATATTTTGAATTCTTCTAGATATATGAACCGTTATGTTAAATTAAAAACTTAGCATTGTGGTTTTTATATGCAAAAAATTAACTTTTCACAGGAGATAAATAACCAGATAGAACCAGATACAAAAACAATTAAATAAAGGCTAAAAGTATTATCTGTCCCAACTTAAAATTGGTGTGCATTTTTTAGAAATGGTAACCAAATTTTATATTACATTGAGCCTTAATTTGTAAGGTGATAACCTACAAAAAAGAGTAAAAATAGGAGGGAAACATGCTAAAAAGATTTATTTCAATTTTGCTAACAGTAGTTATGGTTAGCACGTTTGGGGTAGGTATGAATTTTGGTCAAAATGTTGAAGTAAAAGCTGCAACTGCAGGAATAACTAATGGTGCAACTTATACAATTGTATCGGCATATAATGGTAAGGCAATAACACAGACCGACCTTTCAACATTTTATGCAAATTGTGTGGTTTGGAACACAGATGCAATGAGCGATTTGGCAAGATGGACATTAAAGGAAACAGGGGATTATTATAATATTACCAATGTAGTATCCGGTAAAAGTATAAAAATAACCGGTAAAAACAGTGGTGATAATATGGACTTAAATGGCAATGATAATTCCGATAACTACAGATGGAAGTTAGTGCCAATTACATCAGGAACATATTCCGGATGTTACTATATTGTTTCAGCTGTAAAAAATGATAATGGTGAAGAAGAATATGCTGAAATTATTAGTGATGATGACAAAAAAAATAAGGATGGCGCACAGGTCAGATTATGGACAAAGGCAAAAAGTGTAGATTATGAGCCTCGCCAGATTTGGAGAATACAAAAGAGTGATGCTGAGAATTCATCATTTACTGAAGCAATGGCAGACAAAGCTTTAGAAGCATTTAAGAACAAATATTATGTTAAAAATTCAACAACCGGATATGACAGCTTAGGTGGTGGATTCTGGGGAATTGCAGAAGTTATGGAGGCTATGCTTGATGGATATGAAACAACAGGAAAATCAATTTACAGGGATATGTTTCAAAATACATATAAGGATTTTATAGCAAGAAATGGAGATTATTGGTCAAATAATGATTTTAATGATGATATAGCCTGGGCAGTGCTTGATTCCGTAAGAGCATATTTGTTGTTTGGTGATCAGAGTTATTTAGACATTGCCAAGAAAAACTGGGACTTTATGTATAAAAGAGGAACAGAAGGAAGAACAGACGGAATGATCAGATGGTCTCATGAAAATGGTAGAGGCGACGGAACATTGTCATGCATTAACGGACCTGCAACAGTAGGTGCATGTTATCTGGCAATTGCCACGGGCGATGACAGTTACTATACAAAAGCTAAAAGGGTATTTGATGCATGGAGAAACAGTTCACTGTATGTACGTGAAGGCGATGATGCAGGACATGTATGGGATAGTGCAGGAAACGCCTGGCGTTCTACTTATAATCAGGGAACTTTCCTTGGAGCAGCAATCATGCTTTATGAAAAATATGGAACACAGCAGTATTATGATGATGCATGCAATGTCATGGCAAATACAGTAAAAAACTTATGCTATAACAATATTTTAAAAGAAGAGAATACAAATTCAGGTGACCTTTCAGGTATGAGAGGAATTCTCATGAGGTATATGAGAAAATTCATTGTAGATTTTAATAAGGGTGAGTATCTTTCATTCTTTAAAGATAATGCAAGAGTTGCATGGATGAATAGTAATTCAAAAGGAATTATGCAATGTGCATGGCAGGGAAAAGCATCTGAAGACGCAACATGGGATTCATTTGCGGCATATAACGCCATTTCACTTATGGCGAACATGCCAACATATGCAGATAGTTTACAAAGAGATGCTTATTCAAATATTGAAGCAGAAGATTTAGATTATTGTAAAGGGCTTATTTCAGAAAATTCCGGCGGAACAAGTGGTGGCAGAAGTCTTGGTGGTGTGAAGAACGGCAACTATGCTGCTTACTACAATATTGATTTTGGTGAGACAGGTGCGTCAAAACTTACATTTAAATATTCAAGAGAAACTGAAAAAGAAGATGCAAAAGGAACACTGGAATTTAGGCTTGGAAGCACAACAGGACCACTTATTGCAAAGGCAAGCATTGAAAATACAGGAACATGGCAGAACTGGAAGGAAGTGACAATTGATACAGCCCGCATTACCGGAGTACAGAACGTATACATAGTGTTTAAGTCAGATACACCACATGTATGTAATTTTGATTATTTTAAATTTACTAAGGCAACAAAGGATGATCAGGGATACTTTTTCCTAAAGTCAGATGCATCAAATCAGTATGCAGTGTGTAAAAACGGAAGCAGTGATACAACAATTGTTGCAACAAGTGATAATAGAGATGAGTGGGAACAGTTTAAAATAATTAAAAATGATGATGGAACAGTTTCTTTCAAATCATTAGTGTCAGGAAAATATATATGTATGGTAAGTGAAGGAGCATATCTTACAGCAAGCACCTCCGCAATATATACCGGAGAAAAATTTGTTATAGAAAGATACAAGGAAGATACAAGTAAAAATAAACATTTTGCTATTAGGTCAATTGCAAATAGAAAGTATTTGTGTGTTGATCCAAATGGCGACAAGGCGGTTCTTTCAACTTCAACTACTATAGGTGGCTTAGGGGAAACTTTCCATATGGAAACCGTAAATGGAGAATGGATAGTGCCTGACGGAACTATTCTTGCGGATAGTGCATATAGAGATGCATTTTCAAAAATTGAAGCAGAGAGAACAGATGACTATAATGGAACAATTAATTATGATACATACCTAGGAAATACCAATGACGGTGAATGGGCAAGATATGATAGTGTAAGGTTTACCAAAACCGCAAAGAGTATTATAATGAATTACTCTGTAAGAGGTAGGATTGCCACAGGAAAAGTATCATTATATTTAGATAGTTTGGATACGACACCTGTTGGAGAATTGTATCTGACTGAAACTGCTGAAGATAGTTGGGATACATATGTTGAAAAAAAGTTTGCTTTGGAAAAAGAGATAAGTGCAGGAGTTCATAAGGTATATCTTAAATTTACTCCTGACAGCGGAAAGACATATGTTGGAAATATTGATTATTTCTTATTTAGTGAAGAACCAACAACAGTAGCCCCAACAACAGAGGCAACTACTACAGTAGCCCCAACGACAGAGGCACCTACAACAGCAGCGCCTACAACGGTTGCGCCAACAACAGAGGTACCAACAACGGTAGCCCCAACGACAGGGGGACCAACAACGGTAACTCCAACGACAGAGGTACCAACAACAGTAGCCCCAACGATAGAGGTACCAACAACGGTAGCTCCGACTACAGAGGCACCAACAACGGTTGCATCTACTACAGTAGCCCCAACAACAGAGGCACCTACAACAATAGCCCCAACAACAGAGGCACCAACAACAATGGCGCCTACAACACAGAGTGAAACTTCAACAGTAGCAATTGGAGAAGGAAGCGATGTAGGTAAGGTT
>NZ_QTVG01000015.1 GCF_003460505.1 Eubacterium sp. AF36-5BH | reverse complement strand
AGATAATCAGCTATTATCCATCATTAATATAATACTACACATTTCAGCAATTTACACCAATTTTTTTTACAAATAACTTTTATATTTTTCATTTTATACTTTTTTCTTCTAAAAAGACATTTTTCTCTCTATTAATATACATTTTTCTTATTTTTTTACCCAAAAATCTACTTTCTGAAAAAAATCTAATATTATCCGCTACACCATATATGATATAGTCAACAACTTACAAAGGACTATTTACTATGGATAAAATCAGACAAGCCTTAAAAACAACATATAACTATTCAGATTATGAATTGGAATTAGTAAAGTATACATTACTTTCCATTGCATCTGAATTTAGCAAGATACTATTGCTATATATTTTTTACATTATTATTGGTAAAGTTTTAAGTTTTACCGTATTTATACTTTTATTATCATTAATTAGATTTAACAGTGGTGGCTTTCATTGTAAACATTATACAACCTGTTTGCTGTTAACTTTCGTGATATCTTATCTGGCAGTAGTTATCCTTCCACAATTAATAACTCCGGATATCTTATTTATTCAATTTTTTACTATTGTCTGTATCCTAATTAACTATTACATTGGTCCAATAGTTTCACCTCTTAGACCATCTCCAAATAGCGTATTGTTAAAACACTGTCAGAACAATAGTTTTCTTATTATATTTGCTTTTTTTATAATAGTTAGCATTTTCAATAGCCATAGCATAATATATCAATATTTAATTATTGGCTTTTGGACTATCATATTACACACATGTCAAATGATGTTTGCTAAAATTCTAATGTTCAAAGGAGGTCGTAAAAATGTTTCGTAAAAAATTAAGTTTATCTTGTATGAACAAAATCTGTTGTTCATGCCTTGCATTAATGTCATTTATTCATTTTTCAGGTGTAAGTTTTCTGCTTTTTGGCGAAAGAAAATTTCCAACACCAATAGAACACTAATGCTAAAAACCCCCGAAAGTTATCAAAATGGTAACTTTTAGGGGGCTTTTACTATTCTTTATTTAATTACTGAAAAACTTATCCAGTTTTTATTATGTATTTCCTGCATTTCAACTAAAATATCAAATTTGTACTTTTTCTGTAAATCTTTTATCTTAGCTAAACCTATTCCTCTATTTTTGCCTTTTGTAGAATAATTATACTGAAAGAATTTTGCAATCTCATCATTCTCATAATAAGGGCTTACATTTTTAACCCTTATTTCAACCTTTTGTTCCATTGCGAACATTTCCAGAATAATACTTTTATCTTTTTCTTTACTCAATGCTTCCACTGCATTATCCAAAAATATTCCTACTATTTCAATACAGTCAAGCACTTCTATCGCTAACTCTGCATCCGGAACAGATAAATTAAATTCTATATTTATTCCTGCTGCCATAATCTCATTCACTTTTCGATATAAGAATCCAGCTAATACAGGTTGCTCTACAGAATGCAATATTTTGACAACTTTATTTTCGTCTAATAATTTGTCTATATATTTTCTTTGTTCCTTTTCTGCTTTTATATCTGACAAACCATATAATGCATTAATCTGATTTTTGAAATCATGTTGCTTTTTTCTTGATATTTCAACTAAAGCATTATATTCTTCACTATAACGATTTGACAATTTTATCTGCTCCTGTTGATATTTTGTCTCCCTTTCCATTTCTTTCCATCTTAATAAAATACAGGCTATTATTGAAGCAAACGTTACAATAATTACATATAAGTCAGATTGTATTTTGTTACTATCCTTTATTCTATACATACAATATCCATATATGAACATTACCAGTATAAACGTTATATTTAAAATCAACTCTTTTCTTGCTAGGAATTTATAAACACCATATAGAAATTCTGTTCTACTTATTAGTACAATAGCCATCAAAACACCAGTGTTAATTACCAAAACCATTATGTTTTCACTTGCTTTACAGTAATCTCCTATATAATACACCGGAAGAGCAATTATCATCTGAATCAATCCTGTAAATATCATACTTAATATTGCCGTAAAAATTGCTGTTTTTAAAGGCTTTTTAAATTTGATATATACATATAGAATATACAAAACATATATAACAAAATATGACTTTGTTGTAATTACCTCTCTATCCAACATTCCCATAAACGTAACTTCTATAGCAATCCATACAACTGTTTTAATATCTGCCTTAATTTTCACACCATAAATACTACTTATACATATTACCAAGGAAATAATTTCTAATAACCAATATATTCTTTCTAACATTTGAAAAAGTCCTCTAAAAATTTTTTCTTCAACTTGGGTCCTATTTCCAATGTTCCAAAACCATCTACCAACATAACATATCTATTTGACTTATCTATCCCTTCTATATACTCAGCGTTCACTATTGTATTATTACTACATCTGAGAAACTTTTTTGAATTCAGCTCTAATAATATCTTTTTGTTAGATTTATAAGGTGTTGGCATTACCTTTCCATTCTTGCATTTTATGTAAGTAATTCTGTTATTTGTTTGAAAATATACAATATTTTTTGTTTTGATAGAATAAATGACTCCATCATCTTTGTAATAATAAAAATCTTTAGCTTTTTTGGGTGTTGTATATTCTAATGCCTCAACTACTGATTTCTTAAATTCTGCATAATCATAAGGCTTTTCATAATATCTGAAACAATGTAGATTAGAATAAGCATGAAATTTAGGATCTTCTAGAGACGTTGTTACTATAATTGGTGTGAATTTATAACCATTAATTGAGCGAATGCTTTCTATGAATTTTAGCCCTGATATATCAGCAAACACTTTGGTATTCAATATAATATCTACAATAAATAGGTCTATATTATACTCCAATGCATATCTATATGCCTGTTCACTATTCTTTGCCTTATGTATATAGACATCTTTAATATCTTTCAGTACCTCGCATAGCTTCTCCATATTTTTATTATTATCTTCTACTATTAAAATTTGTTTATCTGAAGTATTCATACGCATTACCTGCCACCTATTGTATTTCTTTTAAATCTTTCTCTAATTTTATCATAAGTTCTTTGTATTTATTTTCATCCAATCTGCATAAACACGCTATCAGCCTAGTAACCATTAAAAATTTTGTTTCATCATTCATATATTCGAGTTCCAGTTCATAATGTTTTTCGTCGTTGACTGTACCAAATAAAATATAATCCGATGATACTCCAAACTCTTTATGCAACTTTTCCAAATGTTCGATAGTAATATTGTTTCGTCCACTTTCCATTCTTTGATATGTTGAATACGATATATCTAATCTTTCCGCCATTTTCTCCTGTGTTAAATGTTGCCTATCTCTTACACTTTTTAATCTTTTTGCTTTCTGCCTGTCTTTTCTTGATATCATTTTCTTGTCCATATAACTATACCACTCCCGCTTTTTTCACTAAATGATTTTAAATTCTTTTTCGTGTATTCACCATTGCACAAGGTAGCACGTCACACGCTACTTTATGTCATATGCGTTCATAGTATATTTATGCCACTTATAAAAAAATATATGAGTACTATGCCATAAGCATAAGTAACTCATATATTATCATTTTCATCTTTTTATTTGTTTTCGTTGCCATATTTATTATTTGCTCGTCAGTTACCCGCACTACATTTGTATTTACAAAATTTCCAAATAAATAATCAGCTGATATATCCAATACCTGCATCAACAAGTATATATGATCTATTTTGCAGGCACTTTTTCCTAATTCAATATTTGAAACCTGATCTGCTGATATTCCCAAAATATCAGCCAATTCGCTTTGTGTCATATTATTGCTTTTTCTACTTATTTTTATCCTCTCTCCCATTTTTTTAATTTGCTCATAATCTAAATAATCGTATTTCATTATATTTATCTCCAGGTATTAAACTTATTCTTCTCTCAGTCTGATTATTTCCACCAAAATGTGCTCCACTGCGACCTGTTCCTTACTATCTAATTTTTTCACTAATTCAATAATAAAATCAGGAACTGTTTGTTGATTACTGTCATTTAATATGTAATCACAACTAACGTTTAGTGCTTTAGAAATTTTATATAACACATTTGCCGAAAACCCTTTCCTACCTGCTTCAATTTCATATAAGAATTTAGTTGAAATATTTGCCTCTTCCGCCAATTGTTCAACTGTATAACCTTGGTGTATTCTGAGACCTTTTATTTTTTCACTTGAGTGCATATAATTCATATCTTATCCCCTTATTCTATTGCTTATTATTATACCAAAATTAAATAGTATCACGTATATTTTTAAGACATACATTTATAAAACAATAAAATAATTATTTATGTATTTTATTATACAATATTTTACTTTTTTATTTGAATAAGTAACCTTTTCAAAAATTTTTTTCTATATTATTCTATTTTCACGTTTTCCTCAAAAAAAGCTGCCTTTTCAGGCAGCTTAGAAGAGGTTGAAAAACCATATATTATTAGTATTTGCTTAGTTCTAATAATTCTGTAAGAATTTTTTTTACATTTGGAATTTGTGATGCATCAAAAGATTCTATAAGTGTAATTACTTCCTGATCACAAGTGTAATCACCTCCACCTGTCATAATATAATCACAAGAAACATCTAATGCTTTACAGATATTTAATAATGTATGTGCAGACATACCTTTATGGTTATTTTCTATTTCATACAAAAACTTTGTTGATATCCCAGCATACTCTGCAAGTTCCTCACGCGTGAAATGATTTAATTCTCTGGCATATCTTACTCTTGTACCAGCATTTGCACATTTTTCCATAGTAATGTTTCTCCCCTATCTTTTGTGTTATTATTACTATAAAATAAAAATACATCTTGGTGAACCAACTATAGTTCACACTTTATCGAACTATAATTCACTATCGATGTTCCATATCAAGTAAGTTCACTCGTATTAACGGATGTGTACATATTAAATCATAGCTTTTAGATGTTCTTACAGCCGACAAATAATAGTTTGTGCAAACACACTATCTCTTGCCTAACTTTTGCAACCAAAAATACCAAGATGCTTATTACATCACCTTGGTATTCGTTAGGAGTATTTCAAAATACAATTGGTATTGATTTTGCTTTACATATATTTCTTTAATTGTTCCACTCTATCCATTCTTTCCCATGGAAGTTCAATATCTGTCCTTCCGAAATGTCCATATGTTGCAGTCTGCTTATAAATTGGCTTTCTTAAATCTAACATTTTTATAATGCCTGCCGGTCTTAAATCAAAATTTTCTTTTACAATGTCAACAAGTTTTTCATCACTTATTTTTCCTGTTCCAAATGTATCCACCATAATAGATGTTGGCTGTGCTACACCAATTGCATACGATAACTGAATTTCGCACTTATCTGCTAATCCTGCTGCAACAATATTTTTTGCTACGTATCTTGCTGCATATGCTGCTGAACGATCCACTTTTGTGCAGTCTTTTCCTGAAAATGCACCACCTCCATGACGTGCATATCCACCATATGTATCTACAATAATCTTACGTCCTGTAAGACCACTGTCACCATTAGGTCCACCAATCACAAAACGTCCCGTTGGATTAATAAAAAATTTAGTATCTTCATCAATCATGTCCTTCGGAAGAACCTCGTCAAATACATATTTCTTTATATCTTCGTGAATCTGCTCCTGTATCACATTAGCATCATGCTGTGTAGATAGTACAACTGCATCCAGTCTTGTCGGTTTTCCTTTCTCATTATATTCTACAGTAACCTGACTCTTTCCATCCGGTCTAAGATATGGTAATGTTCCATTCTTCCTTACTTGTGTAAGTTTTCTTGTAAGCTTATGAGCCAATGATATAGGATATGGCATGTATTCTTCCGTTTCATTTGTTGCATAGCCAAACATCATGCCTTGATCTCCCGCACCTATTTTCAAGTCATCATCAACAATCTTATTTTCTTTTGTTTCTAAAGCCTGATTTACTCCAAGAGCAATATCTTCTGATTGCTTATCTAATGTAATTATGACATTACAATCATCACAATCAAAACCATATTTATTATTATTATATCCAATATTCCTTATTGTTTCTCGTACTACCTTATCAATATTTACATATGCATTTGTTGTTACTTCTCCCATAACCAGAACAAGATTTGTTGTGATTGCTGTCTCACATGCAACATGGCAATTGGGATCTCCTTCTATTAACTTGTCCAATATTGCATCCGAAATTTGATCACAAATTTTATCCGGATGCCCTTCTGTCACTGATTCTGATGTAAATAATCTCTTTTCCATTGTATTTCCCTTTCCTTATTCAGTATTTTTTTACTATGGTTTCTCTTGATTTGTATCTTTTATATTTCCCATATTCCAGAAATCACTTCATCTAATATACTTATTCACTGTATTTTAAAATGCTTTTCCTAATCTCCGAATTTACTATTATCTATAATATCTAATTTAATTCCTTCATTAGCTTTATTATAATAACCACGTAGCCGCCAAAAACTTTCCATATTTTTTATTATATTTTCTAATATTTATTGGATATTTTTCATGTTTCTTTGACAAATTACGTTTTTGACCTATTTCAAAGGATAATATCTTCACTCACTGTAATTCATTCATAAGTTTCAATATTCCTTCCACTTTACTATATAAATTCTTTCACTTTGCGATTATAAATTTTTTTCTAACATTTCTAACAAAAAAGCTTTCTCCCTCTCTTTAATATTAAATAATTGTTCTTGAACTCTTAACACATCTTTACTACTTTTTGTAAAATTACACTTAATAAATAAATTACGTATTGCAACCATTTCATCATTCATTGACTCATATTTATTTTCTATACTAAATTTTTCATCTTTTTTCTCAAATAAAAATTTATTTATATATTCAATTAAGAGTGTTCCTATTTGCATGTGATTACACATAACATGAAATGTTCTATAATCGTTATAATTGTAATCACTTTTAATTAATGTTTTGCATTCCTTTTCTAATATTTTATATACACCTATACCGTAAATAGTTGTCTCTTCAGCTACTTGCTTAACATTTTTTTTATTTATTTTTTTTAAATTACATTTTTGTTCTAAATAACATAATATAAGATTTTTCAAATCATGCTTATTTAATTTGAAATCAATATTTTTATCAAAATATATAGCATCAATAGGATTATTTCCATTATTTTCTACTGATATTTTTATTTCTTCAAAAGAAATCTCCTTAATCAAATATTTTCCTTGTTCGAAATTATCAGCTACATAAAATATTTTTTTTTCAATATCATATCCAAAAACTGTTGCACAATCATGTAAAAAATGTTCTTTCATATATCTTTGAGATGAACTTATATAAAAATGATCAATATACACATGAATATATAAACTATTTTCAATCATTGCAATAAATGTATTAACAACACCTTGTTTTTTTATTAATCTTTTTAAGCTAAAACTATGCACATAATCGTCTATATAATATTTCCAATTAAAACCTGCTACTTTATTTTTTTTACAATAGGATATAAGAAAATGATTGAATATTATTAACGAAGTATACGTGCTGTCACACATCTGGATAGCAACATTTCCTGCTACCCCACTAAATGCATCAATTATTGGTGGATAATTAAAAGGCAACTTCTTCATATATCTTTGTCTCTCTTTCAATATTCATATATTACAATCATATATATATATTTTTTTTATTTAAATAAACTATAGAACTTTTTTAGTATACTTATTATTCTTTCGTTTATAATAACTTGCATTTTAACATTCTATTATCAAAATAAAAATACTCTCAAATTCGATTTTCCTATTATGTACATATTATCATCAGAAACTGAGTATTAATTTAATTTCGCACATCTTCACTTTTTTATAAAAAAAGATGCTAGTATAGATTTGATAGCTATACTAACACCTATATATTATAAAATTTTATATTCACCTAAAAACAATTTGCATATTAATATTTTTTATACTTGGTAATTACATTATTACAAAAAATATTAAAATTCTTTCTCATAACTTCTAAAAAATTCATAATAAGTACGCACATTTTCCAACTCAGTCCATTTTTTCAAATCAACAGGATTTTCATCTAAATCATATATTTTTGCTCCTTGCAAAGCTAACAAAAATGGGGAATGCGTAGATATAATAAACTGACATCTAAAAAATCGTACTGACTCCTCAATAAATTGTTTTAGTTCTAATTGACGTATTGGCGACAGACTATTCTCCGGCTCATCTAATATATATACACCCTCACATTGCATTTTCTCTGTAAAATATTTAAATGCACTTTCTCCATTTGAATATTCTCGTATATTATCTATTAGATTTTCTCTTATATACCTAGATTGAGTTAATTTGCGAGCATTGGTTACTTTCTTTAATTGTTCATAATCTTCCATTGACCTAAACTTAAATTTAGAGTATTTAGCATCTAAATACTCTTCAAATAATTCTTCTCTTTTCATGTCTATTCCCTGATTCAAATTACGTATGTTCAACATATAGTCAAATACATCATCACTTGTAATAATCCTACTATCATGAGGAAGTCTTTCTTTAATGACAACACTGCACAAATTAAGATAATTTGGGTAAAAATTTGTTTTATTAAAAATGGAATCTCTTTGCACTTGCAATTTTTCCGCAATAACATTTAATACTGTCGATTTTCCAGAACCGTTCCCACCATACAAAATGGTAATCGGTTCAAAATCAATTCGTTCAAATCCATGTTTTGATATTACCTTAAATGGATAAACAGAATCATAACAAGTTCTCTTTTCTTTGTATAAAAAATCCCATTCCACCTCTGAGTCAGGAAATGTAAAATAATCCACATAAATCATATTGTTCACAGTAATATTTTATATATCACAATCCTCCATTCTAAATTTGACCAACTATTCTTGAATCAATCTTTCCACTATAAAACATTGATAGTGCAAAAATGTTTTTTATATTGTATCACATACCTATCGTTTTTACATATTTTTTTATAATAAATTATTCGTTATAGTAATTGTTATTCTGATCCCATACTGAATCCCAGCTAATTACTTAATTCATATAATAACTATTTCAGTTTTTGCATCTTATAATCAACGTATGATACGAAAGCATCTATTGTTTTAAATTTTTTTGCTAACATTACTTCAATATCAAATTCTATTCCAAACACTTTCTCAATTTCTGCAACAACCTTAACAAAACTTATTGAATTTAATCCAAAATCAGACAATTCATCATCATTTTTTATATGTTCTATATTTTCTGTTGATTCGATATTTTTTCTAATAATATTTCTGATACACTCAATTTCCCTTTTCTCCATTTTTATTACTACCACTCCTATAAATTTATTAATTTTATATATTTGTAAAACAACAAAATCACAAGGGATTGGTTTTTATCTCGTTGCAAAATAGCTCCTCACTAAATATGATACAGTGTAGTTGCTGAAAATTATAAACCAATACCCAAAAGATGTTCATCTAAAAAGCACCATCACATATATTATTAAATAAATCCGTATGTTTGATCTGTTTTCTCAAAAATGTCATAATAAAATCACTGTTCATTTTTTGATATACTTCATTTCACTGTAGAACGGAGCACTATTTATAAAACTCGTACCTCAATCAAAAAAGTTAATCAAATCAAAAAAATTTTGTCTTAGTTATCACACTTATAAGGCAAGCCAAACATGCAAATTTAATACTCACTTGTATTACCCAATTAATAACCTTGGTTTTAACATAAACATTCAATTTTTTAATCATTTTATTTCTTAACTCAATAAAGCACATCTTAGTTTATGCAATTACCTTTTTTCTCTGAAACATAGTGATTGATCACCTTTTTAATTTATTATTTGTCTTCTTTACTTAATTGAATTTATACTACTAAAGTTCCTAATATTTTTAGATTGAAATAAGAATTACACAACATTAATTTGCTTATTTTTTAAAAATTTAATAAAAATACATTCTATGAATGTAAATTAAATTTTACTTTTCCTTGAAATTCCACAAATGATTTAATATTATTAACTACATGAATTGCTGGTATATTAAAACGTACAATGCATTTCTTTTTTAACATCTATTAACTCTCTGTTTTTCATATAATTATCAAAGTCATAATATGTTAAAATTTTTATTTATCATTTCATTTAACATTTATTTGTAGTATTTTCATATTACTTCTTTTTCAGATAACTCAAAAATTATTCTTTTAGTTGTTGCATCAACAATAAAGAAATTTTCTGTTCGGTTTCTTCTATTGCTTTCATATACACAAAAATACTATTTAGAGATTCTTTTTGATACACATAAGTAAACTTATATTTTATTACCCATGCTCTCACCACTTCCCAACTGTCAATTATTTCACACAGTAGTGATAGCAATTGTTCAGAATCTCCCATAAATTTATAAACTCTATATTTTTCAACGAGTTTTGCATTAATTATATCATTCAGCTTACTACTAAGCAATGTTATATTTTTTTTAAGTTCTTCCTCGTCTGCCAAAATATCTTTTAAATCACTTATAATTTTTCTTAAATTATTTAGATTATCTAAGATTGTACATTTGTGACTCCAAAAGTTTACTTTAATTGTTTTCAATACTGACGGAAACTCTTGTATAGGACTCTTATTTTCTTTATGTTTCGCATAAAATTCGTAATATGTATTTTTTTTATGCTTTCCTATAAATCTACTTACATATCCTTGATATGAGTCGTACAGTTCCTTGTATGTAATTGTATAATCTTTATACGAAAGATTATCGCGATTATTATGTTCCACAATATAAACTATATTTTTCTCGTCATTAAATCCATAAATCAATAATGTGTGTGGTAAATGTTGCTTTTTATAAGTATCCATTCTAATAGATTCATAAAAACAGTCTACCCATACAATTACAGGTTTTCCATTTATAATAGATTTTTTTACTTCTTTTACTACATCATCCACCTGCTCCCTTGCTTGAAAACCAACTCCACACGCATCCAATACACTGTTTTCATCTTGAACTGATAGGTATTCTACCTCAAACTTAATTGCTTTTTGGCTATTATCATCATATTTATAGAGAATAATGTCATTTGCAAAAAAATACCCTATATCACCTTTGAAATAAGTAATAACTGGAAATAGAGAATTATAAAAACATTCTTTATAGAAAACTTCATTAAATGGTATAATATCCTCAATTATGATTTGTGAACTACTTTGATGATTACTATCACTAAGATATTGAGCCAATTTTCTAATAGTTGAACATTTTTTTAGAATATTAGCCGACATTTTAATTCCTATATGTTCTATTCCTACTTCCATTTGTATTGCAAGTATCGAATTACCTCCAATTCTAAAGAAATCATCATCAATGTGGATAACATCAAGTCCTAAAATATCACTCCATACATTTCCTAGTTTTTGCTCTAACTCTGAATATTCTTTATCCTTTCTGCCTTCTAATTTCACTCCAACTGCTCTTTTTTGTTGCTCTTCCATTTTTAAATATACTATCTTAATGCTTCGTAAATTTGTTATTGGAATATTTTTTAATCGGTATTTCTTGTTGTTAATTGAGCCAATTATAACTTTATTGATATTTTTGTTCCATATTTTATCAAAACACCTTATTGCTTTTTTGATTTCTATTGACTTGAATATTCCATCATAATTAGCATAATTATCTACTGCCATTCCAGCATCTTTCCACACTGGCCAACTAATACTCAACGTTCTCTTCCCTTTTTTGTTTCTATAAGCTGCATATGCATCTAAATATGCGTTACCAGCAACATAATCTCCTTTTCCAACTCCACCAAGTAAAGATGCTATTGACGAAAATACTACAAAAAACTCAAGTTCATCTTGCTCTGTGAGTTTATCAAGAATCCATGTTCCCTCCATTTTTACTCCAAGAATATTCTTAAATTGTGCTTCATCTTTATTTTTGATTAAAGCATCCTTTATAATTCCTGCGCTGTGAATAATTCCACTAATCTTTCCGTATTTATCTCGAAGTTCACACAAAATCTTATTTACTGCATCATAATCCGTCACATCAAGACTATAAATAAACACTTCAGAGCCTTTTGCTTCTATTTCTTGTATTGCCAGTATTTTATTTATAACTTTAAAATTCTCTTGTCTTGCTATAATTGCATCCCATTTTTCTCTAGGTGGAAATTGCGTACGATTGAATAAAGCAAGTTTTACTGGTCCATTTCCTGCTAAATATCTACTAAACTCCAATCCAATTCCACCCATGCCACCAGTAATAATATATATACCATCTTGATGGATTTGAATATTTAAGTCTCCAATTTTACCTTCATCTAATTCATGTAATTCCTCAATAAAACGCTGCCCTTTTCGGTATGCCACCTGATAAACATCTTTTCCATATTTCAATTCTTTAACAATTTCTTCCATTTTAGTATGACAATCTATATCAATCCCTCTACAATATAAATTTGTATATTCTTGTCCTATAACTTTTCCGAGACCAAATAAAGCTGCTGCCTGAGGATATATTCGTTCTTCTTTTCTTGTAACTTCATTTACATAATTTGATACAAGAACTATTTCTATCTCTTTATTCGCCAATACAGTACACAATGCTCGTGTCATATAATACAAGCTCATAACACCATTTTTCTGACCTTCCTTGAATTGCTGCATTGTCTCAGGCTCATCACCACATAAACTTTGCAAGTGAATAATTTTTGTTAAATTATATTCCTTTATACTTGAAAATAATGCTATATAACTCTCCTCATCACATCCAACAATATATGTATTATCATCAATTTTTTCATATGCATCTCCCCGTGTTACTTCTATAAGATGTCCTTCCTGTTCTTTCAGAGTTTGGAACAATCTACTACTTTCCTTTGTTTTATTTCTAAATACAAGGATGTTTCCCAGTTCTGATGTTGTTTCTTCTGGCATAATATCTTTTTGCACCCATTCAACATTATAGAATGTATCATTTATTTCATCATCTGGTTGCATTTTTACTTGTAAATTGTTCAGTTTTACATCTTTTGCCCAACAACGTATTTTCTGATATGGATATGTCGGTAAACTTAACTTTTGATATCTTTCCCCTTGATATAACCTTAACCAATCCACATCAGCACCTTTTATATAAGCAATACAAACTTGTTCTAGCAACCTATGATATTGTTCCCCACTCTTCTCTAAATATTTTATCTTGTTATTTATATCATTACTCATTGCAAGTAATTCCTGTTCTGTGTAAGCTCCTTTTTCATATACTTCTTTATCATCTGTTATAACAATATGTTTTCCATAATAAACATCCTTAATCACAAGCTTCTCTAAATCTTTTTTTTCTTTTACTATCTCTAATATTCTTCTCAAATCACTTGCTTTTACAAATTTAACTATAAAACGATAATTGTAATGCCCTCTTCCCGTATTTGCCGTTATACATAGACTCTTTAGATCAATATTAGGCTGCGCCTTAATTACTTTATAGTACTTCTGAATTAACTCTATAATACCTTCCTCATATTGTGCAGATAATGCTAACACATACATTTCATCTTGATTTACATTCACGCTCAATTCTGGTGCTTCTTCTACAACTACATGACAATTGGTTCCACTTAATCCAAATGCACTTACTCCAGCTCTTCTCGGATAGTGTTCAAAATGCCATGATTTAAATTTATCATTTATATAAACAGCAGATTCAAGAAAATTGATATATTTATTAGGGTGTTCAAAATTAATATTAGCAGGTATTTTTTTATGAACTAATGCAAGTATAGTTTTTATTAAAGATGCAATTCCTGATGCACCACATGTGTGTCCAATATTATTCTTCACCGAACTAATTGCACAAAACTGTCGCTTTTGAGTATAATTACGAAAAGCGTCGTTTATCCCTTTTATCTCAATCGGATCACCTAATATAGTGCCTGTTCCATGGGTTTCAATATATCCTATTGTGGCTGGTTCAATATTAGCTTTATTCCATGCCTTCATTAATAACTCTGTTTGCGCTTCCGCATTGGGAGCTGTTATTCCATTAGAAGTACCATCACTATTTACTGCACTTCCTTTCAATACTGCATATATGTGATCGCCATCTTCTATGGCCTTGGATATCGGTTTTAGTAAAATCGCTCCAACACCTTCTCCCCATACCGTTCCATCTGCATCTTTGTCAAATGCTCTTACAACTCCGCTTTCCGATTCCACTCCTGATAACGCAGTCTTTTTTCGATAAAATAATAAATTCACCCCTCCTGCAAGTGCCATATCACATTCTTGGTTTATCAATCCTTGGCAAGCTTGATGTACGGCTACCAATCCTGATGAACATGCACTGTCAATTACCATTGCTGGACCTCGAAAATTAAATTGATAGGAAATTCGATTAGCTAAAAGAGATGAATATGATCCAATTATAGTTAAAATATCATTTTGACCGTAATACTTTTCATAATCGAATTCAATAGAATGATCAATTCCTACATATACACCTGTTTTTGAATTATATATCTGCTTTCCGCCATAACCAGCGTCCTCAAAGGCTTCGTAAGAAATCTCTAAAAACAATCTTTGTGTCGGATTAATTAATTCTGCTTCCTTTAATGGTATTTTGAAAAATGATGCATCAAACTTATCAATTTCATTCAAATATCCCGCTTCTAAAATAGTTTCTTTATTTTTTATATTATTCTGGATAAAAAAATCTTCAATATCTACTTTTCGTCCCTCTGGAATTTTATGAATAGAGCATTTTTTCTGCTTTATATTACTCCAATATTCTTCTTTATCATTAGCTTCTGGAAATCTTAAAGCCATTCCAATAACTGCTATACCATTTTCATTATCAGAGGTATGTCTGTAATCATCAATTTCTTTTAATTCTTTCACAAGTTTAAAAGCAATATCAGTATCAACTTTACCCTTTTGAACATCTTGTAATATAACTTTTATTAGTTCTTGTACTCTCATTTTGTCCCTTCTCTTTCCAATATTTCCTAACAATTTACTTTTTGTTACATAATTGACTTATTATATACTTTCCAACCCTTCATCTATTGATATATCACCATCTTTTAGTCTATTTAATATTTCCATCAGTCTTTGGTCTCCATCCTTTACCACCCCCATCATGTTTTTTGCTCTGCTTTTCTTAATTATCATTTCAGCAAATTGATTTATCGTACTGTATGTAAAAATATCTGCAATTTCTACCATATTAGGATATATTGCTTCAATTTCATTAAGCAATTTAATAGCTAAGATTGAGTTCCCACCAATTTTATTAAAATTATCATATACATTAATAACTGATACGCCTAATACCTTTCCCCATATATTAGCAATTTCCATTTCAACTATATTGTAGTCATCATTTTTTTTTCCAATAAGTTTTACACAGAATTTCGTATTTGATTTATCTTCATATATGTTCTCATCTATTTTTCTATATTCTTCTCTACCTCCAATTTCTGATATTACCTTTCTCTGATTTACAATCTCCTGTATCTTGCTGTTATTTTGGTGACCTTGTTCCTCAAATATGTATGATTTCTCTTCATATTCTTCATTTCGCTTTAGTCTATACTGATTCTTACACTCTGTTTTTTCTACTAGCTTTTCACTTTTCTGATGTGCGTTCCTTACTTTTTTTATTGTATAGTCTGTAACTTCTATCAAAACCTTACCACTATTATCAACTACTACAATGTCAAATGTTGCTACTTCTGCATTGGCATCTCCTCGTTCTTTACGACGTAAATAGCTATAACACTCCTTAGTAATCTGAGAATATACCTCAATACTCTTATAACGCCAAGGAAGATATAATCCTTTGCCTATTAAGTTAATTGCCGCATTCATTGCACAATCCATTAATGTCGGATGAATAAAGTACTCATTCATATCATGATTGTACTTTTCTGGCAGATTCAAATGCACCAGTACCTCATTATCGCCAGTTTGTAATTTCTCTATGACATTCCATCTTGGTCCTACATCAACCATATCAGTTTCATCATATGTATACTGCACCGCTTTCTTCTTATTACATTTTCTTTTGATTTCTAGAATATTAAAGTAGGATGCTTCCACCTCTTTTAATGGTGTGAATTTTCCTTCTGCATGTTTTATCCATTGTTCTTTATCCTTGCTGGCAATAGTAAACTTGAAATAGTCGTTATGTTTTTGTATTACCGTATGAACTTCTTTATCCATCTGAGCATCAACGACAAGCGGATGAATAAATACTAATTCCTGAATTTTCCAAGATCCACAACCAAAATGGATTTTTCCAATTTCTCCTGCCATTTCAATATACGAAACCCCTGGAACAGTATACAATCCATTTACTTTGTGTTCACTTAGAATCCAGTGTCTTGATACAGAAAATTTTGTTTTATATATTGTGTTATATATAGAATCTACTACACAGTAATCTAAAAGGGGATG
>NZ_QTVG01000014.1 GCF_003460505.1 Eubacterium sp. AF36-5BH | reverse complement strand
GCAGGGGAAAAGGTGGAGATAATATCAAATCCTTACCTATTGCTATAGATTTTAAGAAGCACCGGGGAGATGCTTAAAAACAACGGTTATAATGTTAAGGTCATCAATCTTATAGATATGGAACAGTCGGACTGTTACAATCCGTTTTCATATATCAGGGAAGAAACAGATGTGATAAAACTGATAACAAATCTTATTGCAAACACAACGCCAAAAGGAACATCCTCGGCAGATCCGTTCTGGGAAAAAGCTGAGGGAATGTTTTTACAGGCATTGTTTTATTATGTATGGCTTGAGGTACCGAAGAATGAGAGGAATTTTGAAACAGTGCTTAAACTTATGGGAAAAGCTGAGGTAAAGGAGCAGGGAAAACCGTCACAACTTGATGCCATAATGAGTGTGCTTGAAGAAACAAGTCCGTTAGGTGCAAACCATCCTGCCGTAAAGCAGTACAAAAAATGTATGAGGGGTGCAGGAGATACGGTGCGTTCCATTATTATTAGTGCCAATTCAAGACTTGCATTTCTTGAAAACAGGAAAATATTAAGGATTTTGTCAAAGGATGAAATGAATCTTGCAGATATAGGAATCGGTGTAAACGGAGACTGTGAAACAAAAACAGCATTGTTCTGTGTAATTCCTGACTCAGATAAATCTTACAATTTCATTATTGGTATGTTGTATACTCAGATTTTTCAGGAACTTTATTATCAGGCAGATTTTAATTTCGGTGGAAGACTACCAATACACGTTACATTTATGCTTGATGAGTTTGCAAATGTGGCACTTCCGGATGATTTCTGTTCCTTGTTATCAACAATGCGAAGCAGGGAAATAAGTTCTGTTATTATTATACAGAATCTTGCGCAGATTAAAGCATTGTTTAAAGACACATGGGAGACAATTCCGGGGAATTGTGACAGCCTTATATATCTTGGCGGAAACGAACAAAGTACGCACAAATATATTTCAGAGCTTCTTGGAAAAGGAACAATTGACAAAAAATCAAGCGGTGAAACAAGAGGCAGACAGGGAAGCAGTTCAAGAAACTTCGATGTTCTTGGCAGAGAACTTATGACACCTGATGAGGCAAGAAAGTTAGACAATAAAAAATGCCTGATATTTATAAGGGGATTTGATCCCATTGTGGATAATAAATTTATTCCGTTTAAACATCCTGCATTTGCATGGACTGCCGATGGTAAAGGAAAAGCATATATACACACCAAAAAGGAGGATTCGGTCGTTATCGGTCCTCCTTTTGAAATCCTGAACACACAGTCGCTTGCATATTTTGAAAGGTTAAAAGATAAGGGAGAAAATGTCTACATTGACAAACTTGATTATGACGAATTGATGATGATTGAAGATAATGAGCTTGGAAAAAGATTTACAATGCTTGATGAAAAAGAGCAGAAAGCAAAATTCAATATGGAGCAGCAAAAAGAACTTGAGTATGCAGATGATGAAGAACAAAGCAGTTCAACTGATGGAAATGGTGGCAACAATATGGTAATAATCAAAGACAGGAAGAAACCAGATTGGGAGGACACAATTGCAAACCGTGTTCTGCATTGGAATTATTCTGAGGAGCATAAGGCAGAAATGAAGAAGGCAATGGCTGACGGTATACCAAGAGAAAGAATCATGGAATATTTTTATCCGGAGATGTCGGCGGAACAGTTTAGAAAGATAATAAGAAGGCAGTAAAAAGCAATCGTATAAGCACATTTGGTATGATATAATGTGCTTATGTGAAATAAAGATTTAGAATTTATTAAAATGTACTAAATCGCGTATTTAGGAAGGAAGAGAATTTGATTAATTGCTATTTTACGAATTTAGAAAGTATTGCTATATGTGAACTAAGAAAAGCTGAAATAAGCATTAAAGCAGCAGTAGCGTGGATTATTTAATCATTATGGGTATGTTTTAGAAGAATTACTCAATCGAGGTGTGAAAATAGAAATCTTGTTAAATAATGATTGTAATAATTTACGTTATATAAAGCATATAGAGCATTTGAATGAGAGAGGTGCTGATATAAGGTTAGTTAGCTTTGCTGGAATCATGCATCATAAATTTTGCGTTATAGATAAACATTTATGTATGTTTGGTTCATTTAATTGGACTCAAAATGCCAATATTAGAAATATTGAGGATTTAAATATATGTGATGAGGTATCCTTTGTAAATAATTATTTACTCGAATTCAAGGCACTTTGGAATTTGAGTAAAACTGATATCCAATTACTTCTCCATCCGTCATATTGTAGTATTTGCAAGAATCCAATTATAAATATTTTATTTATGGAAGTAGAGGGTAATTATCAAACAAAAATTGATATAGTACAACAATGTGGTTGTCAGCAAAAAATAGTTTATACGGACTATTATGATGCTAGTGTTTATAACGAATATGTAGGAAGTATTCATCAATTTGAAGATGATATTTGGGCAGCTAAAGAAAGTGGTGATGAAACTACATATTATCAACTGATAGCACAACAAGATTTTGTGGTTGCAAATTATTTATCACTTGTTAGAAACAATAGAATGGGAATGCCAATTATTCATGCTGTTGGTGTGAAAGAATGGAAGTGGTTCAATAAACATGACGGAGAATTTATTTATAAGGTTATTTGGAAAGAAAGGGGAACCAATTCATATGTTCAGGATGAATATGAAATTATGTGACAGACTAAAGGAACCAACTTAATTGACTGAATTATATAGTGGAAAGAACTTTTGTTGGAAAGAAAGACGATGGGGATTAGCCATTCGATAATTGTGATAAAAGTATTGATGAATATTTAGTATCAGATTTTTTGTTAGAAGATACTTCAATATCTAAATTTTTTAAAAAGCATAACGTAACATTTGAAAAAGGAGAGGGTCATATTAATATGTTTTATAAGGGGGAGTTACAACCATTAGATAATGAATTTAAGTATGATGGTGGTAACATATATTATGTAAGATCTAGGCTAGGATATAATACTGCTCAGGATTATTGTGTAAATGGATTTGCTTTTAGGTCATATTTAGAAAAAAACAATTATTATAATGTATTATCCAGTGGTCCTGAAATAATGCAAAACATTGAATGGCTTCTTGGTATTAATGGAATGATTTCTGATTATTGTAATAATAGTAAATATTATTGTATGGAGTATTTAATTCCTTTGTCAGAAGTGATTTTTGATATAAATAATCCACCAAAAACTGATTGCGAAAAGACAGTAGAATTTTTGAAGCAGGTAATATTAAGATTATATGATGAATGGATTGAAAGTAGTTTTATATGTGATGAGAATCTCATATTAAGACTTTCGGATGATGCACACATTAAGTCGGAGTGGTTTGTGGAGATAGAAGAGCTATAATGAAAACATAATGATATTGAAAAAAATTTTTTAATGAAAAAAATAAAGGTATAATGATAATGTTTATTTAAAAGATTTTTTAGTGATATCAAATTTGAATTAGTGAGGGCGAGAATATGAGAAATAATATAGATTTTACAACAATTACTGCTTGTGGAGAATGCTGTGTAGGGTGTAAGAAAAAAGAAAATGGCAGTTGTCAAGGTTGTATAGAGTCTGATGGGCATTGTATGGAATGGACATTATCCGACGGCTGTCCAATACATAAATGTGCAAGAGAACATAATGTCCAATTCTGTGGATTATGTGAAGAATTTCCTTGTGAGTGGCTTATTCAAAAAGTAATTTGGAGGGAAAATATGGTAGAAGAATTAACTGAATTGGCAAACTTATATTCTAAAAAGAAATAGACAAATTTCGGTTTGTGATTAATTTCATTTAAAAGTAGATAAAGATATTCAAGAGCACTTTAGCCATAGGGTTGAGGTGCTTTTTTCGTGCCATAAAGAGGGGGTGGTTACAGCATAAACACATCGGGGAAAGCCCTACTAATCAATACAACAGGCATTGCCTGATTATTATATATTTACTACTAACAGCCGGTATGAGGGAGACCTTGTATCGGCTTATTTTATGAAGAAGGAGCAAAATGATATGGAAAAAGAAAATATTTTAACACCAGATAACAGAGTGGTGGAGAAGAACAGAATGAAAAGATTTATAAACAGAGTAAGGAAGAACATCATACCTGCAGTATCGGGTGTGATAACAATGACAGCGATTGAATGTACAAATGTAATGGCAGCAGACACAAGTTCCGTTACAAAACCGCTTGATAACCTGAAAACACTTGTCATCGCGATTATTGGGGCGATAGGTGTAATTATTCTTGCAAAAAATGTAATGGAGTTTGCACAGGCTTATCAGCAGCAGGATTCCTCCACAATGAACTCGGCACTGAAAGGAATTGTGGCAGGAGTAATGATGGCAGGTATATCATCCGTTCTTGGAATTTTGGGATTTTAGTATGGAAATGTCGGAGAAAGAGAGGTGATGAAAGTTGGACATATTTAAACTTGGACAGCAGATACTTGATCTTTTGGAGATGGTATTTGGGTTCTGGAACAATCAGGTATCACTAGTGTTCTCACTTTTAGGTCAGTCACCTGAATCGTTTAAGGGCGGAGGACCGTGGAGTGCAGTGGAGAGCATTGAGCCGATATTTGTCGGGGTAGGTTCTTCACTTGTGGTTCTTTTCTTTGTTATCGGTTTCTGTTCGGAAAGTGTGGACATTAAAGAGGACATGAGATTTGAAGTGATATTAAGAATGCTTATGAGAGTAGGAATTGCTGAGTGGCTGGTTGCCAATAACGTAACCATCATGAAAGCATTTTTCAGTTCAGCAGGTAATCTGGTAAAGCTGCTCAGTGCAGGAAACATGACTGAACTTACGATAAACAGCACGCAGGCAGAAGTAATTAAGAATCTTGGATTTGGTGCCAGCCTTGTAATGCTGATACTCGCATCAATACTGTCAATCGTTATTATTGTCTGCGGTTTTTTCCTGATATACACGGTATATTTCAGATTTTTAAAAATACTGATAATTGTTCCGTTTGGAGCAATTGCATTTTCCACTGTAAGCGGAAATAGAATGGTAAGCCATACGGCAGCATCTTATGCAAGGTATTTTCTGTCTGTGGTTTTTGAAGCAGTCACAATGGCACTTGCAATTATTGTATGCAATGCAGTCATTAATTCGGGACTGCCATCGTTTACGGGAGAATATGCAGACTGGACGCAGACACTTATTTATCTGTGCGAAATGACGTTTTCCATTGCACTTACGGTAGGAACGGTCAAAGGAGCACAGGGATTAACAGGCAAAGCATTAGGATTATAAGAGGAGGAAGCAGATAATGGCAAAACAGATGATATATGAATCAAAATGGGGAGAAGAAACAGTAGAGCTTACAATGAGTCAATATGCGGATAATGGCAATATATTTCTTGAACTGATAAATACACAGGGAGAATATCCAGAACCGTATGGAAACGTAACCGTAAATCTGGTTGATGTTCCAAAATACTGCGGTTATGTTGATACCAACAATATGCCGGAGATGGAAAAATTCATAAAGGATAATGATTTAGGGGAGTTTACAGGGCTTACACTTAGAAGCGGCTTTTGTGAATATCCCCTTTATGTTTTTAATGTGGATAAATTGAGGGAACTCTGTCCCAAGCAGATGGAGAAATATGAGAGCGGCATAGACGCTAACAGAGAAAAACAGGAAGAAAAGACAAGGTAGGTGATTAACGTGTCAGTAGAAATAAACAGGGACATAGATAAGTTTCAGGAATCGGTAGTTTTAGGTCTTACCGCAAAACAGCTGATTGATTCGGTGTTAAGTGTACTGGTTGGAGGTGCAATCGTTTTGATTTCTTATAAAAAAGTGGGACTTACGGTATCAGCATATATTGCAATACCTGTCGTTGCCCCGATTGCACTCAGCGGATTTTATTCGTTTAACGGAATGAGCTTTATGCAGATGATGAAAAAAAGAATACATTTCATGTTTAAGGTAAAACCGTTAATATACAGGTCAACGGAAAACGTATCGGAGTTAAAAGATGTGGCGTTGGAGATGGAGGCAGAAAAGAAGAAAACCGAAATAGGAACAGAAGGAAAAAGCACCGGAACTGAAACAGATAAAAAGGACAGTTTTGAAAAATCAAAAAAGAAAATGATAAAAGTGCTGATATTAAGCACAGCAGTAGTGATTGCAGCCATAGGCATTGCCTGTGGCTGTAAATTTTTATAGAAGAGGAGGATAAGAATGGGCATATTTTCAGATGGCTTCAGGGAACTAAAAAAAGCATCAGAACCGCTTTACAAAAGCCCGAAGTCCATACAGGAAACAATAGAAATAATGGAAGTATCGGAAAACGGTATTTTTAAGGTTTTGGATAATAAGTATTCAAAGACATATAAGTTTATGGATATCAATTATACGACAGCAACCTATGATGAGCAGGAAGACATTTTGCAGAGATACTGTAAGTTTTTAAATTCATTTGACTGTTGCTTTAAGATAACAATTAACAATAAAAACAAGGATATGCAGGATTTGAGAAGATATATACTGCTTCCTTACTTAAATGATGAATTTGATGATTTCAGAAAGATTTACAATGACATTATCGAGGAAAAGATTAAGGAGGGCAGACAGGGAATTGAGCAGGAAAAGTATCTGACAATTACTGTGGAAAGAAAGACTTTTGAAGAAGCAAAGGCACAGTTTGCAACGATTGAGGTAAATGTCAGAAAGGCATTTAATGAACTTGGAACAGATATTCAGCCTTTAAGCGGAAATGAAAGACTCCGTATTCTTCATGATTTTTATAATCTTGGAAAGGAAGATGAATTTGACTTTGACATCAGGAAGGCAAAACGTATCGGAAGGGATTTCAGAAATGATTTGTGCAATGGAATGATAAAGTTTCATCAGGATTATTTCGAGGATGAAAACAAAGTGTGCAGGGCACTTTTCTTTAAGAAATATCCAAAGAGTCTTTCAGAGGAGTTACTTAATACGATAACAATGCTTCCGGTGCACATGATTACAAGCATAGATGTTGTACCGGTTCCAAAGGACATGACAATAAGGTTATTACAGAAGAAATATCTTGGAGTTGAATCGGATATTATAAAACAGCAGAGGGTAAGAAACAAAAATAATGACTTTTCCACGGAGATTTCATATACAAAGAGAATGGAGAAAAAGGACATTGAGGATATGATGACCAATGTCAGGGAAAATGATGAGAGCATGTTTTATACCGCAGTAAATATTATTGTAATGGCAGATGATAAGGCAGAGCTTGACAGTATATGCGAAACTATTGTAACAATCGGAAAAAGTAACGGAATTGCTATTGATACACATCAGTTTATGCAGAGGGAGGCATTAAATACGGTGCTTCCGATTGGTGTAAGACAGGTGGAAACAATGAGAACAATGCTTACAAATTCCCTTGCAGGTCTTGTACCTTTTAACGTACAGGAATTAAGGGATGATGGAGGTAATTATTACGGTATCAATCAGGTTTCAAAGAACATAAATGTGGGAAACAGAAAGAAGCTGATAAACGGAAACGGATTCGTATTCGGTGTTCCGGGTTCAGGAAAATCATTTTTCAGCAAGATGGAAATGGGTAGTGTATTCCTAAAAGGTGAAGATGATGTAATTGTTATCGATCCGATGATGGAATATTTTGACATTGCAAAAACATATGGGGGTACGGTTGTAAATCTGTCCACATATACTGATAACTATGTAAATCCTTTGGATATGGATGTGTGGAATCTTGATGCAAGGGATTCTAAGGGATGGATAAGGGAAAAATGTTCTTTTATGTTCGGACTGTGTGAGCAGTGTCTGAATCAGCCTTTAACACCACAGCAGCGTTCCATCATTGACAGATGTTTGACGGAAATGTATCTGGAGATTGCAAGAAGCAGGGAGAAGTATATTCCGGTAATGTCAGATTTTTATGAACAGCTGTTAATACAGAGTGATGCAGAGGAGAAGAAAATAGCAAAGGATATTGCATTATCGCTTGAGATATTTGTAAAAGGCTCCCTTAATATTTTTAACCATCAGACAAACGTGGATATGGATAACAGATTTACGGTATACGGTATCAGGGATTTAGGACAGGACCTGGCACCGATATCAATGCTTATTATGATGGAGGCAATACAGCAGAGAATTGTTGAGAACGGTCAGAAAGGCAGGGCAACTTGGCTTTATATTGATGAAATACATGTGCTGCTCAATTCAGAATACAGTGCAAAGTATTTACAGCAGTTGTGGAAGAAAGTAAGAAAACAGGGCGGTCTTTGTACTGGAATTACTCAGAATGTGGTTGACCTTTTGCAGAACTATACTGTTACAACGATGCTTGCAAACAGTGAGTTCATTGCAATATTAAAACAGGCAAATACAGACGCAGAAAAAATAGCAGATGTAGTCGGGGTATCGGAATCGCAACTTGAATTTGTAAGCAATGTTCCGTCGGGGATGGGACTAATAAAGTGCGGAAATGTGATAATACCTTTTGATAATACGATTAGGAAAGATACAGGATTATATAAGTTATACAATACAAATATTCATGAGAAATGAAGGATAAAGAACAGATATCTGTAGGATACTGTGTGTGGATAAATATTAAATCATATGTTAATATTTAATCAAACAGTATAATAGTAAATGCAATACTATAATTATCTTATTTTAGTTAGTATTTTTTTTAAGGATTCCAGAGCATATGTAATGAAATATTATGCATATTATTTTATGTTTGTTATTGTGTGATTAGTGCAAAGATAATAAAATTATGTCTAATTATTGAAAGATACAAATATGAAAACTACAATGAGGAGGATGATAAAATGCCTAGATTACTTTCTATAGAAGAAACAATAAATATAATTAGAGAATATATTGAAGATGATAGAAAAAAACAAGCAATACTTTTAAATGGTGAATGGGGATGTGGGAAAACATTTTTTATTAATAATAAATTGATTCCTCAAATCAATAAAAATAAATTTCAGATATATCAAATATCTTTATATGGTGTTTCTGACATAGAAAAAATACAAGATTTAATTTATGAAAAATGGATAGAAAAAGTAGTAGAAGATAAAACAGAAAAATTTGACATAGTAAGTGATGCACTAATAAAGAGGATCGAATTATTGGGAAAAAATGCCATTAAATTTTTGGAAAACAAGATGGGAACAGATGGTAATGTTGCTGATATGGCAAAAAATATGCTTGAACAGAGCATCGGTAAGGACAAAAAACCACTTCTTATTTTTGATGATATTGAAAGATGTCAAATTGATATTATTGAGTTGATGGGATTTCTTAATAATTTGTCTGAGAATAAGGAATATAAAATTATATTAGTCGCAAATGAACAAGAAATAAATAGAGATGAAGATGAAATTGCAATGGCATTAAAATATGAAATTGCATTGAACAGCAGACTTGATGTAGAAAACTTAATAGAAAGAAAAAATAGAAATGTCATAAATGAAAGTCAAAAAGAATCCGATAATAAAATAAATCGTGAAGAATTAGCCAAGATAACTCGTCATTATTTTGGCAGGAAAACAACATACGAAAGAACTAGAGAAAAATTAATTGGATTAACGGTACCATATAGTATTTCAATTAAGGAGTCATTTGATGAGATAATATCAGAATATATTAAGGATAAAAATGTACAAAAAATAGTTGAAGAAAGCAGCCAAGATATTTTTGATTTATTTGAGCAAGAAGGAAATCGAAATTTAAGAACATTAATTGTTTCATTTATTGCAATTGAGGATATTATTTCCTCAATTGAACAAGACAGAATATCAGATAAAGTAATTCTAAGGGATGAACTAAAAACGATTGTGTTGTATACAGTATATTCTGCTATAAGAAGAACAAATGGGATAGATGAGTACAATTGGCCTAAAAATACTCGTTATGGATGCGTGAACAACAGATTGTTTGCAATACAGCGTACAAAAATATATGGATATGCATTTGTGAATGAGTATTGGAAAACACAATGTATTGATAAGGAAGTAGTCTATGCAGATATTCAAAAAGTTATAAATCAAAAGGTTGAGTCAAAAAAAGCATTAGAACAAACAAATGAACATCGATTATTAGCACTTAACAGTCTATATGAGTGGTATTTATTACAAGATGATGAGGTAAAACAACTTATTTTACAAATGAAGAAAGAGTTAGAACACAAAAAATATTATCCACAAGAATTTAAAGATATAATCCTTACACTGATGCGCATAAACAATCCTAATTTTGGGTTAATTACTAGTGAAAATCAAAAACAAAAAGGCAGACTTTATGATTCTACAGAAAGTGGTCAGTTTGTAGGAATGTCTTTGGGTAAACAAAAGGAAGTCGTAAGGCATCAATATGAAGATTGGGAAATATATGATATTTCAGAATTTATTGATTTAATGGTTGAATATCTTAATGAAAGTGAAAATAAACTTACGAAAGAAATGATATGTGTTTTGTCAGAAGATAAAGAGTTTGCTTATGAGTATAGATGCTTAACAATGCCATTAATTGAAATGATTGAACGAGATGAATTGGATGATGCAATCGTAGATGAAAATGGCACAAAAATATTTGATATGCAATGGAATGAACAATTAGAAGTGTTTTGTAAAAACAATAGCTTAGAGTTTCAGAAACAAGGAAAGTTTTTATCTTTGTTTGAGTATAATAAGTTAATTGAGAAATTTAAACTTGCAAGTCCAAAAGAGATAAGTTTTTTTTGTGATGCTGTAGAAAATGTTTATTCATTTTCAAATCTTGTAGATTTTTATTCTGTAGACTATGAAATAGTAAAAGCTATATGTAAATATAAAATGGAATCACTTAATGAAAATAAAAGTAGAACTAAAGAAATAGCATTAAGAAGATTACAAGCTGATATGTGTAAATATGCGAATTTGCTTAAAAGGAAAGATATAGCGGAGTAAATAATATCTTAAAAATAGACACCTTGATAATTCAAGTATAATAAAAAGTAAGTGAATGAAATAATTGAATAATATCACGAAAAAATTTTAAGCCATTACAAAGCAAAATGTGTAGTGGCTTTCTTTATTTCAGGAGGAAAAATGAAAAAGAAAAATAAGAAGCAGGAAAGGCATATTCACAGCCGTGACATGCCAAATTTCAGAAGAAATGACACCGATAAAAGAAAGGTAATTAAGGATAAGAAAAGCATTTTAAAAACCGGTGTGGAAGTGACAACAAGGAAAGGTGTCAAAGCTACACTTAACCAGTTAGAAGGCAGTGAGGAAGCGGAAAGTGCTTTAATGACCGCAGCAGTTATTACAAGTCCGGTAACAAAAACTGCAAAAAAGACCGGAAAGACTGTAAGGGAACAAATAAAGAAAAGGCATATAAAAGAGACACAGGTAAAAAGTATAAGAGAAAAGAAAAAGCCAGATAAAAAGAAAATCCACAGCGATGACTCAAAAAAATCTGAAAGTCAGGTTAAGGAGAGAAAAATTCATTATCAAAATGGCGGTGTAAAATCCGAATCAAACAGAACAGGAAAGGATAAACCGAAAAGCCATAAAAATAGTGGAAGCAGCAGTAAAGACAAAAACGTAAAAAAAAGAAAACTTGCCCTTGTTATAGAAAAGTTAAAGAGTGCAGGAACAGGAATATCAGGCAAAGCAGGCATAGAGGATACCGGAAGTGGTGTGGGAGATGTTGTAAAAATGATTGCAGTAAAAGTGGGGTTGTTGCTTCTTCCGATTGTATTAGGACTACTTCTGATAATCGGTGTGGCTGCAATAATCATATCACTTGTAGTGGCACTTATATATAACTCACCGTTTTCTATATTTTTCCCACCATTAGAAAGTGGAGATACGGTAATGACGGTCACAAGCCAGTATATGGCTGAATTTAACAGGGACATCAATATTCTTGTGACGGAGCATAAGGACTGTGACATTGGAAAAATCGTATATGTTGACTATGAAGGAACATTATCAGCACCGTCAAATTATTATGATGTCATGAGTGTCTATATGGTGAAGTACGGTGTGGGAAATACTGCGACGGTTATGGATGAAACAGGAAAGGCTAACTTAAAATCCGTATTTGACGATATGTGTACATACACCATATCCACAGGGGAAGAAAAAATCAAAAATGATGAGGGAAAGAAAGTAAAAAAGAAGGTACTGTATGTAAATGTGACGTTCAAAACTTATTATCAGATGGAAACAGAGTACAGTATGAGCGAGGATGAAATAAATCTTCTTAATTCCCTGATGAGTCAGGAAAGCATGGCGGCTCTTGGGATTGCCGGTGGAAATACAGGTACACAGAGCGGAGGCAATAAGAAATCTTCCCTGTCACAGAGTGAAATTGATGCAATTACAGAAAAAATAGCGGATGGAAAAGCAAGGACGGCAGTAACCTTTGCTTTGTCAAAGGTAGGTTATCCATACAGCCAGCCACTTAGAAATTCGGGTACACATTTTGACTGTTCATCTCTTGCCTACTATGCATGGAACAGCGCAGGTATTTCCATAATGACGGGTGGTTCCAATACTGCGGCAGCAGAGGCACAGTGGTGCAGTAATAACAAATGTACCGTAAAAGAGAAAAATCTGAAACCCGGAGATTTAATATTTTACAGTTATTCCAATAATGGAAGATATAAAAATATCAGTCACGTTGGAATTTATGTCGGTGACGGAAAGATAGTGGAAGCGGTTGATGAAGCAACAGGTGTTGTCATTCAGGACTATCATAATGGAGGTCTTGTGATGATTGGAAGACCAGATAAAAAGAAATAGAAACAGTAAAAGAGCAGAGCCAAAAAGGTTCTGCTTTTTGGATTGGAGGAAAGATGAAAGAAACATATATAAAAGACATGGAGTTTTTAATAAGGGAACTTCATAAAGAATGGGGCAGAAGCAAATCTGAAAGAAAGAGTGTTGCACTGTCTTTAAATGATGCAGAGGTATTAAGAAAAAAGATTGCAGAAAGCATAGAAAAGCAGCAGAAGATAATTGACGGTGATAATGATATTGAATTTAAACAAAGCATTAAGATGTCAAAGGATAACTTTGTGATGCTCCGTATTGCAAAAAAGCTGTCAAAGAAAATGAAGAGAGGCGGAAATACATTTATCATTGACCTTGATAATGAGGAATACAGAAAATATACAAATCTTTTAGAACCGGAAGAAGGTGATTAAGATGGGAAAGAAATATAAGATTATTTATGCTGATCCTCCGTGGCAGTACCGTGTTTATTCTAAAAAGGGGAAGAGCAGAAGCGCAGAAAATCATTACCACACGATGAACATTGATGACATACGTTCCCTTCCGGTAGGTGAGATTGCAGATGATGACTGTGTGCTGTTTTTGTGGATTACGTTTCCGTGTCTTAAAGAGGGAATATCCGTTATGGAAAGCTGGGGCTTTACCTATAAGACATGCGGTTTTAACTGGGTAAAAAGAAATAAGAAAAAAGACACATATTTCATGGGACTTGGTTTTTGGACACGTTCTAATTCGGAAGTGTGTCTTATCGGAACCAAAGGACATCCAAAGCGTGTGTCAAAGGCAGTTCCGCAGGTATGCGATGCAAGAGTAATGGAACACAGCAGAAAGCCTTCTGAAATACGAGATCGTATAGTGGAACTTTGCGGTGATGTGCCACGCATTGAACTTTTTGCAAGGGAAACAGTAAAAGGCTGGGACTGTCTTGGAGATGAGATTGATGGAGAGGACATAAGGGATGCTTTAGTGGAGGTAATTAATGATGAGTGCTGATTACAAGGTTCAGAGGCTCTATGATGAATTTATCCGTGATGTTACAAAAAGTGCAGATAACTGGAAGAACTTTCTAAGGATAACCGGGAGAATATACAGGTATGAGTTTGACAATGTTCTTATGGTGTATGCACAAAGACCAAATGCAACACTTGTGGGAGATTATGATTCATGGAAAAAGGTAGGAAGATATGTAAAAAGAGGAAGCAGAGGTATTGCAATTTTTCCGTCAAAGATTTTAAAACCGCATATGCGTTATGTTTTTGACATATCGGATACCGCAGGAAAGAATGTGAAGCTTACATGGGATTTGAATTCTGATAATCTGAAAAGTCTTGTGGATGAGTTGGCAAGTGAAAAAAAAATAGAGCCTTATACCGATAGTGGAAGAAATAATTTAATGAATCTCTTAAAGAACTATACAAAATCGAACATACGATCTATAATGAAAGAGGAATCCCAAATAAGGATTTCTGAACTTAACCGGATTACAGGTGGTGTGATTAAAGGTGAAGATAATGAAACGCAGGGGCTTACGGCAGAAGAAATGTTATATAAGAGCATTTTATATGCAGTAGGTACAAGATGCGGTTTTGACCTGTCCTCTGAAGAACAGGACATGGGTTTTATAACAAATATATCCGATGAAGATGATATTTACCGTTTTGGTTCCCTTGTATGTGACGTATCCTGTAGTGTTCTTAAAGAGTTTAATTACAAAGTTAGGCGGATTGAAAACGAAAGGAGAGTTACAGATGGAAGAAAAGAAATTGACTTATCACGAGGGAGCGGACGGAATGATGTATCCGAATCTGGAAATGCCACAGGAAAAAGTGAGCATGACGCAGGTGGGCAGATACGGAATGATGGCAGCGGAGTATCTGAAAGAAAACGAGAGGATGAGATACAACACACTGTACCGTCTGGGAAGACTGGCGGAGAAAATGAAAGAAGTGGATACGGAGGCGAACAGCCTGATGGACAAACTGATGAAAGATTACCTGAAAAAGCACAAGCCGGAGAACCCGTTCTCCACAATGGAAATGTGGAAGATAAGGGAGCAGGCAAAGATGATGGCAGAGGAAGTGGTACTTCATCAGGTAGTGTACAGATTCCACTAGAAAAATCATCCGGAGAGCCTGATGGGCAGACTGATGAAGAATTTAATAAAGAAATGGATGAAATAAATTCATTTGGAAAATCAGAGGAAGCAGGTTTTGAACAGGCTTCCTTTTTCTTTGACCAAAATACAAATGAAATAGGTTTTGCTGATGATAATAAACTGTCTGACACAAAACTTAAGAATACAGAAAAAGTTAAAGGAAAATACACTTATATAGCACCCAAAATAGAAAAAATCGTGCCGCATGATTATATTGTGAATGTTCTGTTAAGAGGAACGGGTTTTCAAAATGGGAAGAAAAGAGTGTATGACATTTATAAAAGCGTGGACAGTGCGACAGAGCGTGCAAAACTTGTAAAGAAAGAGTTTGGTCTTGGCGGTGCAGGCTGGCCGGTTGAAGGGTACGGACTGCACGGATATGACACATTTAAACCTCAGGGGATGAGATTTCAGTGGAGAGATGCAGAGGGCGAAAAGGAAGGATATATAAGCTGGAAAGCAGTTGAGGAAGAAATAAGAGTTCTGATAAACAAAGGAATTTATTATCAGGAAGTTATAGAAGAAGAAAAGACCATCGGTGATTATGACATTCCGGACGAAGTTCTTGCAATGGATCAAAAGCCTGTTCCTGATATGGAGAAACTAAAGAGCGCCTATGAGGAAGAAAGAGAGCTTACCGATGAAGAAGCTGCAATAGAAGATATGATGGTGACTATGGCAGAGTATGGTGATGAAATAGCAGCAGAGTCACAAAATACCAAACCACATATTACGGATAACAAAAAAGATGGAAAGGAACAGAGTAACATTGAAACTTTCCCAAAGCATAACTTTCATTATAATCTGTGGGAGCTTGAAACCGGAGGTGCGAAGACAAGATATCAGTGGAACGTGGATGCCATAAGGACATTGAAACAGATTGAAGAAGAAAACAGACTTGCCACAATGGCTGAGCAGAAAATTTTGGCTAGATATGCAGGGTGGGGTGGAATCCCGGAAGTATTTGATGAAAAAAATAGTTCATGGGAGAAGCAGTATAAAGAATTAAAGGAACTGCTTTCCCCTTTAGAATATGAGAACGCAAGAGCAAGCGTAAATAATGCTTTTTATACTTCTCCTGAAATTGCCATGTGCATCAATCAGAAACTTGCAGATTTCGGAGTGACAAAGGGAAACATTCTTGAACCGTCTATGGGCATTGGAAACTTTTTTGGAAGTATGCCGATACCCATGCAGAGATGCAGACTGTACGGTGTTGAAATGGATGATGTAACCGGAAGAATTGCAAAGCAGCTATATCAGAGAGCAGATATTACAATATCGGGGTTTGAAGATACAAAGTACCCTGATAACTTTTTTGATGCAGCTGTCGGAAATGTTCCTTTCGGAGATTATAAAATATATGATCCAAAATACAACAAGCTGAATTTCCGTGTGCATGACTATTTTCTAGCAAAGGCACTTGACCAGATAAGACCGGGCGGAGTTGCAGCATTTATTACAACAAAAGGAACAATGGATAAGGCAAATCCAAATGTCAGAAGATATCTTGCACAGAGAGCAGAACTTATCGGTGCGGTAAGACTTCCTAATACAGCATTTAAGGATAATGCAGGAACAGAGGTTACATCGGACATTCTGTTTTTAAAAAAAAGAGAAAGGCAGACAGACATTGAGCCTGACTGGGTTCATCTTGGATATACAAATGATGGGATTCCCATTAATTCTTATTTCGCAGAACACCCGGAAATGATGCTTGGAAAGATGGAATACGATACGGGAAGATATGGAGAAAACAGCAGATATACGGTATGCGTAAATGATGCTAAGGATTTCAATATGTATGAAAGCCTTAGCAGTGCACTGAAAAATCTCGAAGCTTCCATATCAGATTTTGCTGCACCGGAAATAGAAGAAAATTTAGAAGTCATAGCTGCCAGTCCTGACATCAGAAACTATACTTATTCCTTTGTGGATGGAAAACTTTATTACAGGCAGAATTCCCAGATGTATTTAAAAGAATACTCCAAAACGGCAGAAGAAAGAATAAAGGGACTTGATGAGATAAGAAAAATTACAAGGTATATCATAGACATTCAGACAGAAGGATGCAGTGAACAGGAATTAAAAGAAAGCCAGAAGGTACTGAATGAAAAGTATGATGTGTTTGTAAAAAAATATGGTGGGATAACTTCAAAAGGCAATGACAGGGCTTTTCGTGATGATGCAGATTATCCGCTTTTATGCTCTCTTGAAAATGTGGATGAAGAGGGTAAGGTCACAAAGGCAGATATGTTTTATAAGCAGACAATCAAACCGGATATCAGACCTGAAAATGTTGTTACTGCAATAGAGGCTTTAAATATTTCAATCAATGAGTTTGGTTCTGTAAATATTCCGTTTATGCTTTCAATCTATGAGCCGGATATCAGTAAAAAGATAAAGGAACTGGAAGAACAGGCAGGTGAAAGAGTAACCTTATCGGAACAGGCAAGAGCAGAAGTTAAGGGAGCAGCCATATGTGAAGAATTATCGGGAATTATTTTCCTGAATCCTGTTTTATACAATGAAGAAGATTTAAGTGCAGGATGGGAAACAGCGGATGAGTACCTATCAGGAAATGTGCGAAGAAAGTTACAGGAAGCACAGGAATATGCAGAACAATATCCAGAATTGTTTGCAGGAAATGTTGAAGCACTTTTAAAGGTACAGCCAAAAGACCTTGACGCATCGGAGATTGATGTAAGGGTTGGAACAACATGGATTGAGGAGCAGGACTATGAAGAATTTATATATGAGCTTTTAGGAACACCGAGAAGAGCGAGAGCGGTAAGAAGCACATTTTATTCATCAGGCATTATGGTACATCTTAATAAATACAGCATGGAATGGTTTATAGAGAATAAATCAATGGATAAGCATTCTGTGGCAGCTTCCAAAACATATGGAACGGGCCGCATGGATGCTTATTCTATTTTTGAAGCATCACTGAATCTGAAAACGGTGACGGTAAGGGACAGAATTGATGATGGAGATGGCAAATACCATTATGTTGTAAATAAGAACGAAACAATGCTTGCAAGGGAAAAGCAGAATCTTATAAAAGATAAATTCAGGGAATGGATATTTGTAGAGCCGGAGAGAAGAAAAAAATATGTTGATTATTATAACCATACATTTAATAATACAAGACTTCGTGAATATGACGGTTCAGCACTTTCCTTTCCGGGAATGAATCCTGAAATAGAACTCCGACCGCATCAGAAAAATGCCATCGCAAGAATACTGCTTGGAGGTAATACACTTCTTGCCCACTGTGTAGGTGCCGGGAAGTCATTTGAAATGATGGCGGCGTGCATGGAACAGAAAAGATTAGGTCTTGCTAATAAGACGGTAATGGTTGTTCCTAAGCCCTTAATAAATCAGACAGCATCGGAATTTTTAAGACTTTATCCGTCAGCAGATATCCTTGTGGCTACGGAGCGTGACTTTGAAAAGAGCAGAAGACAGCAGTTCATATCAAGAATTGCAACAGGTGATTATGACTGTATTATAATGTCACATTCACAGTTTGAAAAAATTCCGATTTCAGCAGAGAGAAGGGAGAGGATGCTTAACGAACAGATAGAGCAGATATCCTATGCCATAGAGGAAACAAAAGATAAGAACGGTGAACGCTGGACTGTAAAACAGATGGAAGCACAGAAGAAAAAACTGAGTGAGCAGTTAAAAAGTCTTGCCGATGAGGAGAGAAAAGATGACCTCATTACATTTGAAGAACTTGGTATTGACTGTCTTATGGTTGACGAAGCACATAATTACAAGAATCTTGCAATATTTTCAAAGATTAATAATGTATCAGGTATCAGTAATTCAGGTGCAAAAAAGTCAACAGATATGCAGCTAAAATGCCAGTATATCAATGAAATAAATCCAGGAAGGGGAATTATCTTTGCAACTGGAACACCAATCAGCAATACAATGTGTGAAATGTATGTTATGCAGAGTTACCTGCAACAGGATACGTTGGAGCAGATGGGAATATACCATTTTGATTCATGGGCAGCAAACTTCGGTGAAGTTACAACGGCTTTGGAACTGACTGTTGAGGGCAGTGGATTTCGTATGAAAAGCAGATTTAATAAATTTACTAATTTGCCGGAACTTATGAATATGTTTAAGCAGGTGGCAGATGTACAGACGCAGGATATGTTAGACCTTGATGTGCCAAAGTTAAGAGGTGGAAATTACATTATCGTAGAGTCAGAGCCCGACTGGTATGTAAGACAGGTCATGGAAGATTTTGTTGTGAGGGCAGAGCGTATCAGAAATGGCGGTGTGGATTCCAGTGTTGACAATTTCTTGAAAATTACCCATGAGGCAAGACTGCTTGGAACGGATGCGAGACTTCTTGATAAGGATGCACCAAATAATCCTGATGGAAAGCTAAATAAAGTAGTGGATAACGTGGCATTTGAATATGAAAAGGCAGAAGGTGAGGGAAAAATCGGTTGTCAGCTTATATTTTCAGACATAGGAACACCCGGAGGAAAAGATTTTGATGTGTATAATTATGTGAAATCTGAACTGATAAAAAGGGGAATACCTGAGAATGAAATAGCATTTATTCACGATGCCAAGACGGATGCACAAAGAGAAGTATTATTTAAGGAGATGAGGACAGGAAGAAAGAAGGTTCTTATCGGATCAACCGACAAGTGCGGTACCGGTGTAAATGTTCAATCGCACCTTGTGGCACTCCATCATATCGACTGTCCATGGAAGCCTTCAAGCATTGAACAGAGAGAAGGAAGAGGAATCAGACAGGGAAATGAAAATGAGGAAGTTGCAGTATACAGATATGTCACAAAAGAAACATTTGATGCATACTCATGGTCGCTTGTGGAAAACAAGCAGAGGTTTATAAGCCAGATAATGACGAGCCGGACTGTGTCAAGAACCTGTGAAGATATTGACGAGGCAACGTTGTCCTATGCAGAGATTAAGGCGGTTGCTACAGGAAATCCATTGATAAAAGAAAAGATGGAATTGGATAATGACTTGCAGAGATTAAAGTTATTAAAGGCATCTTATGACAGCCAGAGATATACATTTCAGGATGATTTTATGCTCAGATATCCGAAGCTCATTAAGGCAGCTGAAGAAAAGCTGAAATGCGTAAGAACTGATATTGAGGCAAGGGACAAGGAGCTTCTAAAGGGAGATGAATTTGCCATTAAGCTAGGCAATATGACCTATACCGAAAGAAGTGACGGTGGCACGGCAATGCTTGAGATGTTGAGTAGATGTAAGAGCGGAGATACTTATGGGCTGGGCAGTTTCAGAGGTTTTGAACTGTTGATTGAAAAGAATTATATGGGAGTAAATTATATGATTCTTCGTGGAAAAACAGAATATAAGGTTGAAATGTCAACTAGTCCTGTGGGAAATATGATAAAGCTCGATAATCTGTTCAACAGCCTGAATGAAAATGAAGAATTTTTAATAAAGAAGATTGAGCAGTACAAAAGGGATCTTGAATCTTCAAAAGCAGAGTACGAGAAACCGTTTGCTTATGAGAAAGAATTAAAGGATATGTTAAAAAGGCAGGCGGAATTAAATGCGATGCTTGATCTGGAAAAGAGTATCGATACGGATTCGGAAGTCATCTGCCCACCGGAAAATGAAAAGTCAGGAAAAGTGGCAGAAGATATTTCGGAGTATAGGGAAGATGAAAACAGGGGCAGGAGATAACTGCCTCTGAAAATTTTTAACAACTATGACAGGGAACAGAGGAACTGTTTCTAATATTTTAGTAAAAAAATAGCGGAGTATGACCGTAACATGCAGAAGGAGAATTGAAATGAAATATACAGTAAAAGTAAATAAGGTAAGAAAAAATGAGGGAAGTTTAAGAGGATTTGCAACAGTAGTATTTGAAGAATCATTTAAAGTAACAAATATAGCCATTCTTGAAAACAGTAATGGAAATATGTTTGTATCCATGCCAAGATACAGAAGCAGTGAAGTGGATGAGCAGAACAATCATATTTTTAAGGATGTCTGCAATCCAATCACAAAGGAGTTCAGAGAGGAACTTTACAATGCTATTCTTGATGGATATGAAAATGCAGGAAGAGAAGGTGTAAAGGAAGAAAAGATAGAGCAGGCAGTAGAAATGCCGTCATTTGCTGTAAAAGTGACACCATTTGAAAGAGATGGCAGCAATATCAAAGGGCTTGCAAGGATTTATCTTGATGACAGTTTTGTAATTAATAATGTATCTGTACTTCAGGGCAAGGATAATGTATTTGTGGCAATGCCGTCATATAAGACAAGGCAGACGGATGAGCAGGGAAAAGCAATTTATCAGGATGTATGTTATCCGGTGACAAAGGAGTTTCGTGAGAATCTTTATGGAGAGATTATTGAAACTTACAAAGAGGAAAAAGCAAAAGGAATGGATAGGTCTGCACCCATAAAGGAAGATGAGTTTATGAGAGTGGATGACAGGGATGTAGGATTGTCGATAAGATAGTAAATTTAGAAAGATTATGTAATTACAAAGGAATTTAAGGAAAAATGAGGTTAGAGAATTTCTCTAGCCTCATTTTTCTTATGAGAATAGCTAGTTTTCTCCATTGAAATAAAGACTATTTTAATGCATGCGTATGTAGAAAAATGTAAAATAAGGTAGGGAGTTTCATTGACACAGTGTACGATGTAACGCCATATTTATTAGTTCGATAGTATTCTATCTTCTTCATTAAATATACATTAACATTTTTTTTGAAAAATTTAGATTAATATTTATATAAAAATTTTTATTTCCTATTCATTAGATTTTAAGTCTTGTGCCATAGGAAATTCTCCTATTAAGGAGAAAATGGAGATAGACAATGATGTGCAGAGATTATAGTTGTTGAAAGCATCATATGACAGTCAGAGATACAGCCTTCTGAATAATTTTATGATTAGGTATCTAAAATCTATAAAAGTAGCGAGTCAAAAACTGGCCTACATAAATGAGAATGCAAAATCCATGAAGGAAGAACAGACAGAAAAACAGAGTTCACTATTATAATTTTTAGAATAACCTATACTGAGCGAGCAGATGTAGGCATCTCAATAAGTTAAGATAAAACATTTGACGAATCATTGGTGCTTATAAAAAGTTTGATATTGTTGCAAGAAGATATAAAAACAGGTGTTATTAAGAGTAAAGACGGATTATGAAATGTGGAAATTAAATTTTGTTGGAAATATGGGAGGGCAAGAAAATCAATTTAATAGTAGTCTCTAAAATTGTTGTATTATTGGAAATTTAATTATTAAAAATAAGTGAAAAACAGGAAAGAGATTATAGATAAAAGAGAAATGCATTATTATTCTAAAAATACAAATTTAGTACTGAGTGATATATGCAGAGCGTTTTATTAAAATATGCAATATAAGTATGATGAATATGAATAATGGGTAATTTTACTTTATCCAAATTTATAATAGGATAATGATATAAAGTAAATTTAGGTGAATAAATTCTAGCATTTATAAGAAAAATTTAGAAATAAAAAAATTGTAATGAATAAGCCGCTAAATAATAAAGAAATGATTCATCCAATATATAATAAAAAATTTGAAAATGGAGGAGGAAAATGTTCTTAATTACATCAATTAGTGATTTGAAAAGTGTAAAAATTTCTTATAAGAACTCAAATAGTATAATTGGTACAGCAAGAATAAAAGGAAAAAAATGTTTCTTTTATTGTGAAAATCTAAATATAAAGAGTGTGTGTTTTGGAAAAGAACAAGCAACACAAATAAATAAATTATTAGTTGAATCAAAAGATAAAAACTATCCATTGATATATTTTATTAATTGTTGTGGGGCCGACATAAAAGAAGGAACTAGGTCGTTGGATGCCTATGCAGATGTATTTAGAACGTTTGTACGAGAACACAATAATCAGTTACATATTGCAGTTATTTGTGGAAATTGTGTAGGAGGAAGTGCATTTTTAGCAACTATGTGTGATTTTGTTTTGTTTGACAAAAACAGTGGTAATTTATGTTTGACAGGACCTAAAGTGGTGAAGAGTGTATTAGGAGAGAGATGCACAAAACAAGAGCTTGGTGGAAGTCATATACAATCTATAAATGGAACAATTAATATTATGTATGAAACTATAGAGGAATGTCGTTACCAATTGGGTTATATTCTAGACATTTACTATAATGTTGCAAATAAGGTTAAGAATCCTATATATGAGTTGCAGAATAATATCTTACCTCTAAAAAATCAGCCGTATGATATTTTAAAAGTCATCAAGGGAATTGTGGATGCAGATTCAATATTAGAAATATCTTCGTCGTACGCGCAAAATCTTGTTACAAGTTTTGCGCGAATTAACGGAAAAAGTATTGGAATAGTTGCAAATCAACCTAAGGTACTTGCAGGGGCAATTGACTGTATGGCAGCAGAGAAGGGAAAAAATTTTTTGGAAAAATGTCGTAAACTTAAGTTACCATTATTAGTTATAGTTGATGTGCCTTCTTTTTTACCGGGAAAAGAACAAGAAAGAGCTGGAATTGAAAAAAAAGGAGGCCAATTTATTAAAGAGATGATTTGTTTAGATACAGTTAAAATCTCTTTGATTTTACATAAAAGTTATGGTGGTGCTTATATAGCTATGAACTGTATTGCCTTAGGGGCTGACAAGGTATATAGTTGGCCAAAAAGTAGTATAGGAATAATGGGACAAAGTGCTGAAGAAGAAGTATGCTTCGATTCTTCGGCAAGACAAAACACGTCGGAATATGGGAAATATATTGAGCAAGGATGTGTTTCAGAGATTGTTGAACCAGAGGAGACAAGAGATAAATTAATTAAGGAATTTTGCAGTATATGATTGTACTATGGTGTAACATCAGAAAAATGACGTTTTCTAATAAGCAAGTATCTTATATAGAATTATTATCAAACATGAAAACAAGAAAATATTTTTATGAGAAAGATTCTGTTCGACATTTAACAGGATTACTATTGGCAGAATATGCTTGGAATTATGTTACAGGAATGGGTTCAATAGGCATAGTTCAAGAGAAAGGTAATAAACCCTATTATGTAAATCTGTATAAAAAACATAATATTCAATTTAGCATATCGCATGCAGGAGATATAGTGATCTGTGCAGTCTCATCAAATTTAGTTGGTATTGATATAGAAAAAGTAAAAACGTTTCCACAAGAAATAATTAATCATTATTATACTAAAGATGAAATAGACTACTGTAAACAAGGACAAGAATTTCCGTATAAGATTTGGACACGAAAAGAATGTTATCTCAAAGCAATAGGAGTAGGAATTGGGGGACTAAAAAGAACTATGCCTATGGTAGAGAATGGAAAGATTAAGAAGCAGTTTTGTGGATTTATATTTAAGGAATTGCAATTAGACTCTGAGTATGAAACAGTAGTATGCACAACAGAAGAAAAAGAAACAGTTAAAGTACGAGAGATTAGTAGCGAATGTTTAATAAAATATTTAGAAGTAAGTTTATAACATTGTGATAAGGAATTGAAAATAAATTTTGGGAGTAAATCTTCATATTAGTATTAATTTGTTGATATTTAAAGAGGATGATAAACTTTACCAGTAAATGTAGATAAGAATATGTAGGAGGGAGGAGGTATATGAATGTTACAGTAATTGGTGTGGGCTATGTAGGTATTGTAACGGGCATAGTTCATGCTTATTTAGGCAATGATGTAGTGTGCATTGATAGTGATAAACAAAAGATAGCTAAATTGAATCAAGGGATTTTACCCATCTATGAACCAGGATTGGAAGAATTATTTTATAAAATTAGAGATAACATTACATTTACAGAAGATTATGCACTGGCACTAAAGAATAGTGAAATAGTATTTGTTGCAGTAGGAACTCCTTCTAAAGAAGATGGTTCTCCAAGTGATAAAAATATACGCGAAGTGGTTAATTATCTTGTACAGCATTTAATTAAGGAAGATGTTATTATCGTGAATAAATCTACTGTACCAATCGGAAGTGGGAATTGGATGCAATCCAGAATCGACGAAGAACTTAAAAAAAAATATGGAACTAAAAAATTGTTTCATATTGTATCCAATCCTGAATTCCTGAGGGAGGGCTCTGCTATTTATGATATGTTGTATCCTGATAGAATTATATTAGGAGCAGATAATGAGTATGCAAAAAAAAAGTTACTATCACTTTATGAGCCAATTGTGAAGAGAACTTTTATTCCGCCATCACACATAGAGGAAGTGCAGTATGAAAGTAAGCCTGTTATTTTTGAAACAAATATTGTTACGGCAGAACTTATTAAGTATTCGGCAAATGCTTTTTTGGCATTAAAGATTAGTTTTATAAATGAAATTGCATGTTTGTCTGAAAGAATAGGTGCAGATATCATTGATGTTGCAAATGGGATAGGACTGGATAAGAGAATAGGTAAAAGTTTTTTAGAAGCAGGAATTGGTTGGGGAGGAAGTTGTTTTGGAAAAGATACAGATGCACTCATGCATATAGCAAAAGAATATGATATAAATTTGAACATTGTTAATGAATGTAGAAAATTAAATTATGATATGAGAAAGCTTGCGGTCAAAAAAATTCAATCGGAATTAAAAATTGTAGCTGGAAAGACTATAGGTATTATGGGATTAACATTTAAACCTGGTACAGATGATTTAAGGGATTCACCTGCTATTGATATAGCACAAGAACTTTTAAAATTGAATGCGAAGGTAAGAGCATATGATCCAGTAGCTATGGAAAGAGCAAAAATACAATTTGAAGGAATGGAAATAGAATATGTGAAATCATTAGAAGATTTGTTTGAGCAGGCAGATGGAGTCGTGTTAGCAACATCTTGGTCGATGTTCCAAAAAATTGACTGGAATGCTATTAAAGAAAAGATGAGATTTCCACTATTATTTGATGGAAGGAATTGCTTGGATCAAGAAAAAATGAAAAGTATAGGATTTAGAATTATAGGAGTAGGACGATGAGAATTTTAATCACCGGTGTTGCAGGATTTATAGGAAGTAATCTTGCACAACGATTTTTAGAAGAAAAACACGAAGTAATAGGAATAGATAATTATATTACAGGAAGTGAATCAAATATTAATCACTTAATAAAATATCAGGGATTTAATTTTGTAGAGTGGGATGTTATTAAACCAATTGATTTTATCGAAGGAGAGTTAGATTGGATTATGCACTTTGCAAGTCCAGCTAGTCCACCTAAGTATATGAAGAAGTCAATTGAAACGCTTAGGGTTAATGGTGAAGGAACATTTCACTTACTTGAGTTATGTATTAAAAAAAAGGCGAAATTTTTCTATGCATCAACGAGTGAAGTATATGGAGATTCACTTATCTCCCCACAACCAGAAGAGTATTGGGGGAATGTTAATTCGTTTGGTGAGAGAAGTTGTTATGATGAATCCAAAAGGTATGCGGAAGCAATGATATATGCAATGCATAAAAAATATGAAATTCCAATCAGAGTGATTCGTATTTTTAACACATATGGGCCAAGAATGAATTTAAACGACGGACGAGTTATTACAAATTTTATTAAACAAATAATAGAAGGCGATTCGCTTAGCGTATATGGAGATGGAACACATAGTAGGAGTTTTATGTACATAGATGACTTGATAGAGGGAATATTAAGGTTAATGGAAGTAGATTATCAATTACCAGTTAATTTAGGCAATCAACAGGAGTATAAAATTATTGACTTAGTAGATATTTTTAGTGAAATAGTAGGAGAAAAGCTTTCAGTGAAATTTATGCCTATCCTAAAAGATGATCCCAAAAGGAGAAATCCAGATATTACTACAGCGAAGAAATATCTAAAATGGGAACCGGTAACCGATATTCGACAAGGCATTACAAAGACATTAGCATTTTTTAATTATGAAAAAATAGACTTATAATGGCGAGGAGTGATATTACAATTTATTTGAAAATTAATTAAATTTTTTCGTATCTCTAATCGTCCAGTGAGTCATGATTGTCAATGATATTGTATAGAAAGATAGGAAAAAGGGTAAAATAGTTCATCATTGAGAATTTGAAAGAATACCAGACCAAAAGCATCATGATGTAGCTTTTTGTGAAAAATTGAATGTAATACTTTGTTTAACGATAAAGATGAGCCTATCATAAATAAAGTCACATAGGCATTCAACTTTGCACTTCGAAAAGGAATTCGTATTATTTATGTAAATGGAAACAGAGTTTAACTTTGTAATCATAATATATATAAGGAAGATAAACCACTCGAAAGAGACGACAAAAACTATGGAATTGATAACTTATTATCAAAATGGAATCTGCAGAAATGCATATTTATAAAATTAATGAAGTATTGCACAATTTTAATCTCATATTGATAAAAGATGTAGGTATTAAAAAAGATATTTAAAAACATAGTTATTATCTTATGTGGCAACTATTTAATCTAAAGTTTTATTCAATAGTATGGATTGCATTTTACACATGAATAATAAAAGTTGGATATATTCAATTTTTCTATTTATTCAATACAAAAGTAGGTTTGACGTAAATAGAAAAAATGATCGGAGGTAGTTTACAAGATGAGACCTTGTATTTAGTTAATGGGGATTGTTGTACTTTTCTATAGAAGGGAGATGAAATTAGAAAGTGTTATCATTAGAATCTACGGATGAGAAAACTTCAGATTGTTTATATAGTGCAATAGAATCAGTGGCAAAAAGTATATGCAATTTTGATAGTGAAATAATAGGTGCCGGTTCTTGGTGGTTTGACATTAGAGAAATAATGCCTGGACAAGAAAATCTGTTATGGAATAAAATTCATGCATTTCGTTTTGATGCTTGGAAATGTATGGAAGATTATTATGGGATAAAAATAACCTGGCATAATGAAACTATAGCAGAGAAATTATTAGCAGTTATTTATAAAGAACTTGAAGAGAAACGGCCAGTATTAGTATATATTAATTCGCATTTTTGTCCTTGGCATCCACGTAAACATGAATATAATGCACATTTTTGTCTAGTGGTAGGGTTCGAAAAAAAAAGTCGGAGTTTCATTTGTATGGATGTGAATCTTAACAGGTTTGAAGAAAGATTATCAGTAGAATTATTTTTAAAGGGATGTGGTCCATACATTACTTTTTCAAAAACAAATAAGCTATATAAAAGCATAAACTGGAAAGCAATAATAGGTAGTACAATAAATCATTTGGGAATAAATACCAAACACAACTCTTTCATTTTAATGAGAAAATTAGCTTATGAACTTGAGCGTGAGATAGATGATTTGAAAGATGGTGTACCAAGCTGGATTGAAAATCCAATACCTTTAGTTTCAAAGGTAGGATTGCTTCAAAAAGGACGTAATTATTTTTCAATTACGTTGGAATTTTTGGCAAAACAATACAATGTTAAGAAATTAATTTCTATATCAAATCGTCTGAAACAAGCAGCGCGACAATGGAGAGTAGTTTCCTTTTTGGCAATAAAATGTCAGTTAAATAGAGATGACAGGAATTCTTTGATACGAATACCTGAAAAAATAATTGAAATTGCTGATTTTGAAGAGCATATTGCACTAGACTTAATTAAGTTATTGGAGGAACATGGCTAAATTAGAGCAAAAACTTGTTTATAGAAGAGGATTCCTTAAGATACTGTAATTTGAACATTTGTGTGAGATTGATTATACATAAATTAGCATAGGAAACTAATTATGTGTAAAAAATATATAGAATTAATAGATGTTTGTAATTTTTATTGTAAATATGTGATAATTGGACAAATTCTTCTAAATTTGAGTTTGATGATATTAAAGTTAATTTTACAGAGTGAAAGTTCAAAGAATGTTCAACAATTATTTCTTAATGGAAGAGAATTATTATTACATTGAAATATTTATAACATAATATCGTATGTACATAATTTTGAGTTGTAACGAAACACTTATTAACGATAAAGTCGTAGAAAAAATTGTCACAATCTAAGTTGAATAATATTTTATTAGCTGGTTTAAAATCGAGTTGAATAATTTATTGGAATATTATGACAATTAAAATATATTGTGGATAAATTGAATGTATAAAACTTTAGATGTTTATTTACACGTTATTGATACTAAAAACATTCTTGCAAAAAATAATATTAATTAATGAGCGTGACATATTGTCTAATAAAAGTTATGAAAAATGAGTAGTTTTTAGATTATCTATTTTGAAAATAAAGCATAGGAGGCAAAAGAAATGTCAAAATTGGCAATAAAAGGGGGGGTGCCTATTAGAAGTAGACCTTTTCCGCGGTGGCCACGTATTAGTGAATATGACTTGAAGTTTATTGCGGAAGCACTAAAAAACAGTTCATGGTATCGTGGAATGGGAAATACTCGTAATGAAGTAGATGAATTTGAAGAGTTATTTATAAAAAGACACAGTCTAGGATATGGTATTGGCGTGGTTAATGGAACAGCAGCTTTGAATCTAGCAATGCAAGTTTTGGATTTAGAACCAGGATCAGAAATACTAGTTACTCCGTATACATATGTTGCTAGTGCATTTTGTATTTTAAAAGCTGGTCTTAAGCCAATATTTGTAGATATAGATGAAGATACTTATAACATTGATTCTATACAAATAGAAAAAGCAATCACATCACAAACAAGAGGGGTGGTGTTGGTACACTTTGGAGGACAGCCAGTTGATTTTGATCGTATTATGCCAATTGTTCAAAAAAACAATTTAAAGGTGATTGAAGATTGTGCGCATGCACATGGCGCAGAGTGGAGAGGAAAACCAGTAGGTAGTTGGGGTGACATTGCATGTTTTAGTTTCCATGCAGCTAAAAATTTGACATGTGGGGAAGGTGGATTTATTGGTACAACAGACTTAAAGTTATATAAAAAGTGTTGGTCACAGCACAATATGGGACGTGAAAAAGGAGGCGATTGGGATAAATATTACGAATTAGGAGAAAATCTACGTTTTTCACCTATATCAGCTTCATTGTTGTTATCTCAGTATCAAAATTTTGAACAATTACAGAATTTACGTAATCAAAATATAACATATTTTAGAAAATTACTAAAAGAAATACCTTTTTTAAAACCGTTAGTTGAAGATGATAGGGTTACAAAGCATGGACTTCATATATTTATCTGTCGTTATTATTCTGAAAAATTTTATGGTATTCCAAGGCATCGTTTTCTTGCAGCCATTCAAGCAGAAGGAATTCATTGCTATGCAGGATATAAAAAACCATTATATTATAGTAGTCCGTTAAAAGAATTTTATCGAGAGTGTCCTGTTGCAGAAAAGGCATGTGCAAAAGAAGCTATTTGGTTTGAACAGTCCTTTTTTTTGGGTACGAAGGAAGATATTGATGACATATTTAATGCTATTTGTAAAATACAAAATAATTATAAAGAGATAGTGGCGAATTATAATTTCGAATTATAGTTAGAAGATATAGTTAGCAATAGAAAAAAATAATTAAAAGAGAGTGGCAAAATGATAGATGAGTTAAAAGATGGTTATTATTTAACAATTTATTCGGAAATTGATCCAATTTTTCATATTTTTAATAGTTCAGTGAGACATGATCATAATATGACCCTATTTAGAAAGACAGAAAAATATGTGGAAATAGTTCATCATTGGGAATTTGAAAGAATATCTGGCATAAAGCATCATGATGTAGCTTTTTATGAAAAATCGGATGCTGTTGAATTCATTGATATTCTACTGAGTGAAGTTTCTTTAACATTAAATGATATGCAAGAGGTTATTGGACTTCCAGAATTGTCAACTTGTGATGACTATCATAGTGTGAAAGATATAGTAAATATCACATATCACTCCGTATGTCATCTATTTTCATCTATGGTGATGGATACAGACATATTTCATAATCAAAATATTATTGCACTATCATTTGATGCAGGTTCAGATTATTTAGTTGATAAAAATGCATATAAAAAAAATGAATTTTGTGGTGCGATATCTATAAAGGGAGATGTTGAATTTTTTCCAATTCCGTCACCTGGTCCATATTGGTATTATCTTGCACAACGATATCATATACCAGAGGGAACATTGATGGCACTTGCTTATGCAACTACAGCAAGGATAAAGATAGAGTCACCTGTATTGGCAGATGTGTATAATTTAACAGATATAATTGAAAATATAAACACATTGCTTGATTTTTCAAATTATATATTATCGTATCCAAAAGAGAAAATAGATGAAATCTGTAGCGGGTATGATGAACGTTTTACAGAAAAAGAAAATAAAATTAGTATGATGATGAAATTTGTACAAGAAGCATCTTTGGAATGTGTTAATAAAGTAGTTGGAAAAATTTTGGATAATTATAATCTAGACCCAAAAGACACATACATATCACTTTCAGGTGGATATGCACTAAATTGTCCGACAAATACAAATATTGTTCATAAATTTGGTTTTAAAGGTCAACTATGTTGCCCATGTGTTAATGATAGTGGAATTGCCATTGGAATGGGACTTTACTATTTTTTTAAAAAGTGTCAAAGTTTTGAGTTTCAATTTAATACAGCATATTATGGTAATGCAGATAACAATTTAAAAGAAGCTATTGAAAAATTTAATTTATTTGTGAAGAATGTTCATTTTGGAACCGATTATGCGGTAGATGACATTATTAATGAACCTGTAGTCTGGTTCGATGATAGAAGTGAAGTTGGACCACGTGCTCTTGGTCACAGGAGTATATTAGCAAATCCTACAAAAATAGAGTCAAAGAATTTACTAAATATATATAAAAAACGCGAATGGTGGAGACCTGTTGCACCAATTGTATTGGAAGAAGAAAGAGAAGAATGGTTTAAAGACTCTTTTCCGTCAGCTTATATGCTTAATAATTTTCAAATAAAAGAGGACAAGAAAGCTAAAGTAGAGGCAATATTGCATTTAGATGGTAGTGCGCGAGTCCAGACCGTTACAGAAAATGATGATAAAAGAATTTATTCCATTTTGAAAGGAATTTATGAAAAGACAGGAATTCCTATTATATGTAATACTTCGCTTAACGATAAAGGTGAGCCTATAATAAATAAAATCACAGAGGCTTTCAACTTTGCCCTTCGAAAAGGAATTAGGATCGTTTATGTAAATGGAAACAGAGTTGAACTTTGTAATCATAATATATATAAGGAAGATAAACCACTCGAAAGAGAGCGCAAATACTTTAAAAAAAACTATGGAAATGACAGATTATTATCAAAATGGAATCCATATCAGTTAGATATTGCAGAAATGTATATTTATAAAATTAATGAAGTATTACACAACTTTGATATTACGTTGGAAAAAGATGTGAAAGCATTAAGAAAGATAATTAGTAAGTATAGGAACAATTATGACCTGTATGGCAATACTAATATAGAATACAAAGAAGAAGGGGTTAATATATGAAATATATAAGAATTGTTATGTACTATACTAGGATGTGTATTATGCGTGAAATGTTATTTAGAACAAATTTTATTATACGTATTATTACTGATTTGTCGTGGCTATTGGGTACGTTGGTGTTTCTCAATATTGTTACAAGCCATTATGAAACAATTGCTGGTTGGGAAACTGATTCTTTATATATTTTGTTTGGCACCCATTATATAGTTAATTATCTATTTACAGCGTTTTTACTTATTAATGGATTAAATTTAGGGATGAATATTAATAGCGGAGAACTAGATCAGATATTGTTAAAGCCATTACCAGCAGGTTTTTCTGTAAGTTTTAAAACGGTGGATTTAAGTGGAATAGTTCAAGTTTTGATTGGAATAGGAATAGTGTGGTGGGGATGTAAAAAAACAGCCTGTACCATTACAATATTATCATTTGTAGTTTACTTAATACAAATTATATGTGGAGTCTTAATTGTTTATGGAATGTTTTTTTCGCTGATGTATACAGCATTTTGGTTCAAAAAAACACAGGGATTGGAATCTATTCACTATTCGACTTATGATTTTCGTTCTTTTCCAGCGGAGATTTATCCACTCAAGATTCGATTTGTATTTACGCTAATTATTCCTTTAACTTTAGTAGCAAATCCCGCTGCTAAAACATTGATTTTTGGAACGACTATTATAGAGGTAACATCTTCAATTGCCACAGCATTTGTATGGATAGGAATTAGCAGTATTATCCTTTTGAGGGGATTACAAAGATATAGAGGTTCTGGGGGTTAAAGGAGGATAAAATGTCAAGATATGTGCGAATTATTAGAATGTCCATACAAAATTCATTACAATTTAGAGGAAACTACTTAATAAATTTGTTTAATACAATAGGACTCATACCGTTACTGATCTTCTGGCAAATTATTTTGCAGACAGGTGATATAGGAAGTTACGATAGCAATTTAATGCTTACATATGTAACAATGAGTTCCATAATCACAATGTTTTTTAGTGTTTCAGTAGGAGCTGACATTTGTGCTGAGATACGACAGGGGTTGTTAACAAGTTATTTGGTAGAACCAATCAATCATTTGACAAGGCATTTTTGTATATTTATAGGAAAATTGATAGGAGAATCATTGCCTAAATGCATTTTTCAATTATTGGTTGTGATTACTGTTGCTGAATTAGTGGGATTTGATATGGGACTGCAAGCAGGTTCAGTTATGCTATTTATGGTACTAATAGTAGAAGGCATTTTAATATCTTTTTTAGTAAATTTGATATTGGGGTTGATTGGATTCTGGTTAACAGAAAGCTCAACTTTTTTTATGCTAATTGAAGCTATAACAAGTGTTTTGGCTGGAAGTGGAATTCCGTTAGATATATTACCATGGGGATTGGATCGATTTTTGATTCATACGCCATTTGCTTATATGGTATATTATCCTATCAAAGCCGGAATTGGACAGCTAGGGTGTCCGTTAGTAGCGGTGGGGCAAGGTATGCTATGGATTAGCATTCTTTTGGTCATTGTTATTATTACATGGAAAAAAGGGTTATGTAGATACTCTGCACCGGGTGGTTGATAAAGAATTATTCATAGTGAAAAGAATATAAATGAGTGTTTCAATATTAATGAATAAAAAACAGTATTGAAAGCAAAAAATAATTTGTAAAAGGAGAATTATATATGAAAGAGTTATTTGACGAAGTAAAAACAACAATAGTGGAAGAATTAAATTTAAGCATTAAACCTTCTGAAATTGGAGATGATGTGTTGCTATTTGAAGGGGGTATAGGATTGGATTCAGTTGATGGCTTAGAATTATTAGTAGCAATCGAAAGAAAATTCGATATCGAAATTGATGATAGTGATTTAGGCGGAGATGTATTAAAAAGTGTACATAGTCTCGTTGATTTTATTGAAAAAAAGAGAGTTGAAAAATAGAAATTAGAGTTAAGTATAAAAAAATGTACTGGAAAATAGTTATTTTATGAGAAGGAGAGATGACATGAAATATGAAACTCTGATAACTGAGCTCCTGTTTGTGGAACGTGCCTGCAATTTTCATTGTCAATACTGTACAGCACCATTGAAGCAAATTACATCACGAAATGGAGTTCTTACATTAGAAGAAAGAAATGGAGAAGTGATTGAACTTGATGCGGGAAAAGATAAAAGACTTGGAATTAAAATGAGAGAACATTGCAAAAAGGCATTAGAGATATTTCCTTCGCCAATATTAAGCTTAATAGGTGGGGAATTAACTCTAATACGTGGACTTACAGATTATATAGAGGAAATATCGTCTAATTATGAGCTGGTTATTTTAACAACAAATGGTTCGCTTTTAGACAAGAAAATGATAGAAGAATTGAGCAAATGTAAAAAACTGCTGCTGTATTTTTCAATAGATGGATATAACTATGAGATGAATAGTTATCGAGTTTCAAATGAGAAGATGAGTAATCGAATATTAGATAATTTGCGATGTTGCTTAGAGAATGGAATTAAAGTGGAAGTTCAAATGGTACTTCATGATCGTAATATTGAACACATAAAAGAGTATGCAGATTATTTGTTTCAATATTCTAAAGAGGGGTATTATATTAAGTTGATGCCTTTTCCTGTTCGTTGGACTCAGGGAAAATATTCTCCGTATCAAAGTAAATTAAGTCAATTATATCAGTTGTTTGATGAATATGAGAACTATCAGGATGTTCTTCCACCAAAAGCATATTTAGCATATTTACTAGAAGCATTAGAAAATAAGCATCGTACAACAAGTTGTTATGCACCATATTATATAAACGGAATTGACAGCAGGGGAAGGATAAAGGGATGTACTTGTATGCCGATAATTTATAGTGATATTTTTGCAGATACAAAAAAAGCAAGGTTAGACATTGAAGAATCAAAAGAAGCATATAAGTTGCGAAAAATTAATAGTGGTTTTTGTAATACCTGTTATGAAGGCTCATGGGAAATGTTGAACGCTTATTTGCGAGGGGATATTACTAAATATGAATTACAGAGAATGCAAATTGGAAGAACAGAAGGTGTAATTGAGGTTCTAGATCAGATTAAGGATCATTATTTCATAATATAAATGATAAATAAGGAGAGCTTGAATGTGGGTTGATGTTATTATTGCTACAAATCGTCCAGTTTTGAATCTTATTCCTGTTCTAGAATCATATAAAGAACAGAGTTATAAAGATTTTTCTATAATAATAGTGACAGAAGGAGAGAAAGATTCTTTAATTGATATATGTAGTGAATTAGAAATGGGAAATGTGCATATATATTCTATTCCAAAAGGAACTAGTAATGCAGGCATATCTAGAAACAAGGGAATAGGATATGCATCAGGTGATATAATTTTGTTCAGTGATGATGATATGGTAGTTTCACCTGATTTTATAGAAGAACATGTTAAATCACATAAAAAACATAAAAATGCAATTATACGAGGTTTGCGATATCAAAAACGAGAGGATGGAAGTTTTTATGTGACTCGTTGGGAAAAAGAAGCAATAAAATACTGGATATCAGAAAAGAAGCATATTGCTTGGGTATATTTTGTGACGAGTAATGTATCTATTCAAAGAAATTTGCTAAACAAAGTTGGCGGGTTTGATACGAATTTCAAATGGAGTGGTTGTGAAGATACAGACATTGCATATCGACTGATTGAAGCCGGTGGTGAGCTAATTGTAAATGAGAATGCGATAAATTATCATCTTGGAATTGATGATGTCCAATCTAAATTTGAAAAGAGATGCGATAATTTTAAATATTTTCAGTCAAAATTTCCAGATGATCCATTTGTAAAATTGTTTGTTTGTTTAACGTTACGGGCCATCGAACAAGATAAAATTATTCAGATATTTACGGAGGAATAGGTTGAGGGAGGAACTATATTGGATATAAAGAATTTATATATCAAATTAACTAATGTATGTAATTTGCACTGTCAAACGTGTGATGGTTTTATCAATTCAAGCAAACTTTCATTCGAAGAGGTGAAAAATATTTTAGATGCTGCAAAAGAGAGAGGCGTGCGTCAGGTGTTTTTGACGGGTGGAGAACCGCTTACCCATGAAAATATATATGAAATAATTGTATATGCACATAAACTTAGATTTCACATAAATATGAGTTGCAATGCTACATTGGTTACAAAAAAAGTCGTGGACAAGTTAATTAATTCAGGGCTTAATAATATTTCAATTTCTTTAGATGGAACACGAGAAATTAATGATTACATACGAGGAGAAGGGGTATACGATAAAGTATTGAGTACATTGCAATTTTTTCAAAATATTAAATTATCAAGAATGGTAAATGTTCTTTTTACGATTTCGAGTGTTAATTATATAACTTTACCTTCTGTTATAAGTATCATACGAAAATATGGAGTTCGACGATTATTTTTGAATGCATTTGATCCTTCTTTTCTAGTAAATAATAAACAGGAAAAAACAAAGCAGTTATGGATATCTAAGGATGAACTTGTAACTCTTGAGGAAATATTAGAATATTCTAGATGCCTTGCAAATGATATAGGAGTAAATTTTCCATCTAAGGACTATTTAAAGAGTATTATCAGATACTTTAATAAGGAAACTATTATACCAAAAAGCGGATGTGATATTCCAAATACAAGTTCATCAATTGAAGTGACGGGTCAAGTATCTGCATGTTGGAAGCTTGAGACTAGTTATTCAATAAAAAGTAACAAATTGGTGGAAATTTGGGACTCAAACGAATATAAGGAGATTACAGAGCAGGCATTACAAGGAAAATGTTCTGGTTGCTTATTTGCGTGTTATTCTGAGGAAAGTATATGAAAATAGTTTATATTGGTACAAGATTACAGGTTAATGGGGCTACAAAGGTAGTAATTAATCATTGTAATATTTTATACAATCTTGGTCATGAAATTAGACTTGTAGTACTTGGAGCAAATTTATTTGGGTGGGAACCAATAGTGAGTGTGGAATATGTGACAAGTTTTCGCAAAGTAAAAATTGATGACCAAGAATTAATTGTAGCACTAGATTGTTTCAGTGCAAATTGGTTTACAGGTAAATACGGAGAAAAAAGAGTTGTTAGTTTTATACAGGCTAATGAACCACAATTGTATACAGATGTGAAATTAGTTAGTGCAGCAGAGAAGTCATTCAGATTATCAAATCCTAAAATTGTTGTATCAAAATATTTACAAGATGTATTGTATGAATATGGAAGAACTTCGCATATTATACCACCCGCCGCAGATGAAATGGTCTTTTATCCGGAGATAAGGAAGGCACCAGAAAAAGGAAAACCATTTAGAGTGCTTGTTGTAGGAAGTTATGAACATCCGTTAAAGCAAATTCCACAGGCCTATGCGGCTTTGGAATACTTAAAAAGATTGGGGGTGGACATTCGGTTAGTACGTTTGGTTCGAAAAGCAGAAAAAGAGACACCTAAAGATATAAAAACAAAGTGGTATGTGAATCCCACACAAGAGGAGGTGGGAAATATTTATCGTTCTGTGGATGTTTTATTAGTAACGTCAAGTTCAGAAGGTTTCGGATTACCAATTTTAGAGGCAATGATGTCTGGAATACCATTTGTTGCAACAGATAATGGTGGAAGCCGTGACCTTGTGCCAGAAACTGTAAAAGATAATCTTATTAATGTTGGAGATATCAAAGCAATGGGAGATGCACTTTATCATTTGGCCATAGATAAAGCACATTGGGAGAAATTTAGTAGATTAGGATTAACTAAGGCAAAACAGTGGTCATGGAAAAAGGTAGCTGTAGATTTAGAGAAGTTTTTACATTCAATATATAAAACAGCGTTCTAGGGTGAAGGAGATATAGAAAATGTTAAGTGTAACAGCATGGTGTTTGATTGGAGTTCCAGTACAGCAGTGGGCACGATATTTGAAAATGATACATAATTCTGGATATGAAGGCATTGAATTGCATGTAGACTTACAGCCATGGCCTATATCAATCAAAACAAAAAAAGATGAATTACTATGGCTTATAGATGCAGTTAATATAGCAGGTTTAAAGGTAACTGGGCTTAGTACAATGTTACATATGGATTACCCAATAACATCAAAGGATAGAATTTCAAAAACGATGGCATTGGAAGTTGTAGATAAGATGTTTGATATTGCAAAATTAATGGGAGGAAAGCATGTTTCGATTGCACCAGGTGGAATTGAGACCAATTGGCAAGATGCTATTCACATTATAAAAGCCATAAACGATAAAGCAAGAAACGATGGAATATTATTAATGTTGGAAAACGTCTGGTATAGCTTTAGTAGAGACATCATTAAATTAGAGCACTTAATGGACGCTCTAGAGGATACTAATATTGGAGTATGTCTTGACATTGGAAATGCATTTCCTTTTGGAAATATAGAGGAATGGTTGTTACGGTTTGAAGGAAAAATTAAGAAAATTCATATTTCGGATTCTAGAATTGGAGATCCACCTCAAATTTGCCCAATCGGACAAGGGCATGTAGATTGGAAAAATGTCGGAAGAATTGTAAAAAATATGCATTATGATGGGGATATAACTTTAGAATTATTTCCAAGACGAGGAATGAGTTTATCATTGGAATTAATGAGAATATCAAGATTTATAAAAAAGCAGTTTGATATAAGGGAGGGTATAATTTGATAGAACTAAATTTGCAGATTTACAGTAATAAAATATTCTTGGTTGATTCAAATGTTGATAGGACATATAAGGAGTTGTTAGAGAACACAAATAGAATGTATGAGGCTTTACAGACATATATGGAAAATAGTATTATTCTTGTTCAAATAAAGGATCGCTTTAAATTGGCATGTACAATACTTGCATTAGGAAGGTTGGAATCAACCTATTTGTTGGTCAATCCTCAGTGGTCAAACTGTGAAATTGAGACTGTACTAAAGCATACATCTTCGAAAATAGTAATTACAGATAATGAAGAATTGTTATCATTGAATAATAAGAGAATAAAAATTTTATCTCCCTCTGAATTGCTTAAGGCAAAAGCAAAACAAATGAGTCCTAGTTTGATAAAACTAATGGGAAAGGTATTAATGTGTACAACTGGTACAACAGGAGAACCTAAAATAGTTGCCCGTACTTGGGAATCGTTATTTTGCGAGGTTGATGCTGTAATAGAGAGGTTGCACTATACGGAGCAGGATCACATTTTTTGTTTGGCACAGTGGACCCATTCATTGGGATTTGTATTACATCTTTTATCAGGAATTAGAGTGGGAGCAAGACTTATAACTTCTTCAAGACTATGTTCGCCATCAAAGTGGGTGCATATAATGAAAAGAGAAGAGGTTACAATTGTAGTGGGTGTTCCTACCTTTTACTCGTTTTTAGTACAGGTATCGGGTGCAAAACTAAACATTAAAATGGGAATAAGTGCGGGAGCAACATTGCCACGAGATATTTATGAAAAATTTAGAATCAATTTTTCAGCACCACTTCTTCAATTTTATGGTTGTACAGAATTAGGAGCGATAACTATGCAATTGCCAGAATGTGAAACAAAATTTCCAAGCTTGGGAAGACCATTGAACAATATGCAAATTCATATTGTGGATGAACAAGGAATTCCTGTAAAACAAGGTGAGCAAGGACTTATCTGTATTAAAGGTGATGGACTTACACATGAAATTCTAAATAAGGGAAACTTTATTTCTGTAGAATATGAATATAAAACAGGAGACCAAGGAATTTTGACTGAAGAGGATAGTTTAATTGTTATAGGTAGAAATTCACAGCGTATTAAGATAAATGGTCTAGGATTACATCCAGGTGAAGTTGAAAAAGTATTACAGCAACATCCTAATATTATGGAGGCGGTTGTTACTGCAGAGGAAGATATAAGAAGAGGAACTATATTAGTAGCTTATCTTAGAAAAAAAGACAAATTACCAAGCGAATTAGAAATTAGAAATTTTTGCAAACAATATTTATCACCTTACAAAATTCCTCATAGATATATTTTTGTAAAGAACTTTGAACGAGATGAGAAAGGTCAGGTTAAATTGTGATGTCAATAAGAAATATGGATGCGTTAATTAATGTAACTAACTTGTGTGTTAATTATAAAGCTCTTGAAAAGGAAGAAGGACTCAAGGGTTCTTTTTCAAACTTCTTTAATCGTAAATATGTAGAAATTCCAGCAGTGAAAGAACTTAATCTTCATGTTATGCCAGGAGAAATTTTATGTCTTATAGGACCAAATGGTGCAGGAAAATCAACAACTTTGAAAACATTAAGTGGTATTATTCGACCAAATAAGGGAGAAATTAAAGTTGCAGGTTTTACGCCTCATAAGAGAAATAAGAATTTTTTAAAGAATATTGCATTGGTAGCAGGACAACGTACACAATTATGGTTAGATTTACCTGCTATAGAAACGTTCAGGTTACATCAATCTATTTATGATATTTCAGAACCACAATTTAAGCAACAAATAGAGCAAATGGTAGATATGTTAAATGTAGGTAATCGTATCAAAGTTCCGGTTCGTCAATTATCATTAGGAGAGCGCTTAAAAATGGAGTTGATATTAGCATTTTTGCATAAACCAAAGGTGTTGTTTTTAGATGAGCCAACAATTGGTTTGGATTTTATATCTCAAAATCAGATTATAGATTTTTTAAAAGTATATAGCAAGAATTCAGAATGTGGAATTATATTAACCAGTCATTATATGAAGGACATTGAAAAATTGGCAGATCGTATTCAATTGATTAATAAGGGAAGTACTGTCGTAACTGGAACATTGGATGAGATAAAATCAAAATTTAGACAAGTCCGAATAGTAAAAGTACGTCTAGCAGAGCCACTTAATGGAAAAGTTGAGTGGGGAGATATGGTTCCAGAAATAAAAGATTCATATACCCTTATTTGGAGAGTTGAGCCTATATACATGCAAAGGCTTTTAGATATGGTATTATCGCATTTTAAAGTTTTAGATATTTCTATGTCTGAAACTGATTTAGAGGATATTCTGACGCATTTTTATTAAAAATATTTTGAGTAATATTAGTTTGTATACGCTAAAGGAAGGATTTAAATAAATATGGTAAAAATTTCAGTAATTATACCAACATATAATAAAGGAGGAAGGCTTGCATTAACATTAAAATCATTTTGTTGTCAGACAACATCAATACCTTATGAAATTATTTTAGTTGATGGAGGAGAAATTCCAGACAATGAAGTAGAACGTTTCATGTCGCAAATACCATTAAGGATTATAAGGGTTAAAAATCATGGACGAAGTGCGACTAGAAATGCGGGAATATGGGCGTCAAAGGGAGAACTGTTGATTTTTTGTGATGCTGATTTAATTGTGGAGCCAGAATATATTGATGCTCATTGGATGGCACATAAATCCAAATCTAAGACTTTAATTCATGGACGAAAGAAAGAAATTCCGTATGTTCGTTTTTTTGAAGATCCACGTAATCCACATAAAGGTTTACTAAAAGAGTATAAAGACTATACATTATCAAATAAAATAATGAATTTTAATATAACAGAGGAAGATATTTCAAATAATATGGATAAAATAAGGAGGTTGGGACATGCACAAGATAGACTAGAAAGAACAGTACAGCATATGTTTGAGAAAGGTATTGAAAGATATAAAGTGCCTTGGCTCGCTGCAGATACAGCAAATATGTCATTGATGCGAGCTTTTGCTATTGAAATTGGATTGTTTAGAGAGGATTTTGGTTTAGATTGGGCTCCAGAGGACTTAGAGTTTGGATATCGACTTTATAAAGCTGGGGGGAGTTTTGAGCAGACTTGTTATAGGACTGATGCTTATCATTTAGCACATGCAAGAATTAATTGGAAAGAAATTGCAAAAAAAGGATATCAGTTATTTCAAAAAATGTATCCAGAAGAAAGTTTAATCTCTGAGATAGCAGAGGTGTTAGTTGAACAAAAGGGAACTATTGATTCATTATTGAAATAGTAAAATAGGGGATAAAAATGCTTAATTGTATTGTAACAGGAAGTAATAATTATAATTTAGTTAAGTGTACATTGGATATATTGATAAAATTTGATGTGACACACATTATTGTAGCGACCAATGTACCGTGTACTAATGATATATGCACAAAATATAAATCCGATAAAATATTTTTTTCAAATAAGTCATTTTTGAATGGAAATGAAGCCCGTAATTTTGCATTAGAACAAATTACTTCGGGGAGAGTTCTTTTTTTAGAATCAGGTTCTGTATTAACAAGAAAATCAATAGATATCCATATTAGTGCAAAAGAATCACAAGTGATTTGCGGATTATATAATCGATTATATGATATTGAATGTGATTTTAAGGATGGATTTGCAAACAAAGAATATTATAAAAGAAAGGACAATCGTTTGCATTTGAGTAATCATAATACAGGTCCTTGGACTATTTGGAGAAATAATAATATATCAGTAGATGTAAAAAAAATACGTTATGCAGGGAATTTTAATACTGTGTTCTGTGTTGATGGAGTGACAGAGAATGCATTGTTGGCATTTGATTTATACAACTCAGGACTTGAATTCATTGTTAGTCAAGAAGCACAAATAGAAGTGTATACGCAACTTGCAGAGACATTTTTACAACAGACGAAATTAGAAAGAATATTTGTTTGGTTTACAGATAAATGTAATTATCAGTGTAGGATGTGTCGAATAGGTCAGAAAGCATATCTTCCATTAAGATACTCTGAACCGACTATTGAGAGCATAAAAGAGTTGATTTTGGTAGCAAAAGAAATTGGCATTTCTAAGATTGAATTATATGGAGGGGAAATGTTAATGCGAAAAGACTTATTTGATGCAATTGAACTATGTAATGAATATAATATTGAAACCAGTTTCGTATCGAATGGAAGTTTGATTACAGAAGATGTGGCAAAAAGGTTTGTAAAGTTACATGTAAAAGATATTCCAATATCTATAGATGCACCATATGAAGAATTAAATAATTGGATACGTGGTGAAAATGCTTGGAATAGGACACTAGAAGGAATTAGACAACTCAAAAAATATGGAAATACATTTTCTATATTTACAGTAGTATTAAAGCAAAATTTTCATTATATGAGTGACATGATTCGTTTGGCAAGGAAATTAGGAGCAGAATCTATATCGTTTCAGCCCATTAGCTCACGACAAGGAGGAAAAAAGTATGTGGATTTTGCATTAGATTATTCGGATATTCCTGAATTGAAGGAAGAGATTATCAATGCATTTGAAACAGCGGACCAACTTAAATTACCAATAAGAAGTAGGGCAATGATGAAAACAATTCCGGAATATATTCTTCGAAGTGAACAATTATCTTTGCAGAAAGGGTGTATTTTACCGTTGCATGATGCACTTTTTACTAAAACTGGAAAATTACAATTTTGTTTTACAGACTTTGGATTAAGAAAGTTATATCAGAAATCTGAATGGTTAAAGTTTCCGGATGTTTGGAAATCTCCATCTTATCAAACATTGCAAAAATTGGCTATAACAGGTCAATGTCCCGGTTGTTTAGCAAACTGTGCTGATTACAAATATATGTATAATGATTATCTATAGGATAATAGAAAAATTAAATATATAAATTTATTATCATAAAATGAATAAAAGTTGAATTAAATCTGATTTATAAAAAAGAAATAATATGAAAAAGTATTTGAGGTAATATAGGAGGTTTCTTGCTACAAAAATATTTTTTAAAATTACCACATTATTCGTGTAAAAAAAATCAACTTTATTTTCTGAATAAAAAACTTTGTATACTCTCAGATAAGGCTGCTTTTATGTATAAAAATATGCCATATGAGTTAAATTATTTAAAAAAATATTCAGAAGAGGTTGTAGAAGAATTACTACAGACACAATCTATCATAACATGTAACATTTCAAATGAATGTAATTTAGAGCGACCATTGATAGTTGTAATATCACCTCATTTAGATGATGCTGTCTTTTCTATTGGAGGATTATTAACGCGTTTATCGATGCATTATAGAATTCATATTATTACATTGTTTTCGATTGATCCCTATAGTATATATAAGGATTTGAGAAAAGATTTTGAGCGATTACAACAATTAAGATTAAAGGAAGAGATGGCATCAATGAGTCTTATTCGTGCTACAACTTTGCAAATGGGGTGGAAAGACGCAATGCTAAGGGGGTATAAAAACATTTATGAGCCGATAAATCCGGAAGAACCGCTTGAGTGGTATATAAATAGTATTCGGGATAAAATACCAGAATCACCACATCTAATATTATGTCCTTTGGGAATCACGCATGTAGATCACAGATTGACACGTATTTTAGTTGATAGGATTAATGTAACTAAAGTTGGATTAAAAACTCCTATTATATATTATGAAGATTTGCCTTATGCGTGTGATGGATTTAAACAAAAAAAATTTTACGAATCTTGTTGTTTTAAATTAAATGATTTTGAAGTAAATAATAAAAAGAAGATGGCAAAAATATACATTAGTCAATTAGCTCCCGGATTGATAACAAAAATATTAAATCATAGGAAAGGACAAGAATGTCTCTGGTATCGAGATGATAATTGTACGATTGATTGGAAATGTAATTTGGGGTCATCAATATTTAACGGATAGGTAAAATTATGAAAGGAGAAGAGATGGTATGAAACGGCAAGACAAAGTGGATTTAATACGAGATGTTTACAATAATTTTGAACCAACAGTTTATCTATTTCCTACAATGAAATGTAATTTAAATTGTTGCATGTGTTACTCAGGTTCAGCAATGCATAAATCTGTAAAAGACGAGTTGTCTGATGAGGAGTATTTGAATTTGATAGACAATCTTGTTGAGCAAGGGTACGCTAGATTTGATATATCAGGTGGAGAACCTTTTTTGAGAGATTATTTGCTTTATAAACTTGCAAAAAAAATTAAGCAACTAGGGGCGAGACTTCAAGTAGTCACTAATGGCACGTTTTTAGTAAGTACATTAAAAAAGTATCCTTTTGAGGCAGATGACTTTGATTTTATTGCAGTATCGTTAGATTCACCAGATGAAATGACTCATAATAAGATTCGAGGTAATGATAAAGCTTATAGTATGGCTATTGAAGGAATTAAGGAACTTGTAGCAAAAGGGTTTACGGTAGGCATTAATGCAGTATATATGTCTGAAAATAGTGGACAACTTAGTGAACTATTGCAACTTGCCAAGAGACTGGGAGTGACATTTGTACATATATTGAGAAACAGATATGTTTCTCCATTGCTCGTGTCAATTAATAGTTTTGATGGTTTAGATTGGTATAACGTTTACGAAAGAATAGAGGAGAGCTTGAATTCTATGCCTGAAGAACTATTTGTTATTGTAACATTGCCACAATATATTCACCTGAACTTGACAAAGCGATTAAGAGGGCGTTTTAGGGATAAAAACAATATACTAATTAGAACTGATTGTGTTCAAGGTTGTGGAGCATTTAATCGAAATATTGTTATTACAGCTGATGGATTTGTAACTGGTTGCGTAGCTATGATTAATGAGTCAAAATTTAGAGTAGGAAATATAAGAGAAACATCTATATCCGACTTACTCAGTAAATTTCAAGACTGGATTGAACAATTTAATATGCGTAATTTAAATTTATATGAAAAAAGTGTGTGTGGACATTGTGAAACATTTTATTTTTGTAAAGGAGGATGTCCAATGGTGGCTGAAAAATTTTTAGCTAATTGGAATAAGAGTGATCCGAGTTGTAACAAGGCATATAAAGAGAGTTACGTAAATGATAAGATTCCTTAATTGTTTGATTTGTTATTATAGGAGATATCGATGTGAGAAATAGAAAACAAATAAGAAAGTTATTAAAAGTTGGAGAGCATTTTTGTATTATGCCATGGATTCATTTACATGTATCTACAAGTGCGAATATGCTGCCTTGTTGTCAACAAGTTGCTGGTTCGGAATATATATTGGGCAACTTAAATGAAAATTCTTTTAGTGATTTATGGCAAGGTAATGCAATAAGAGAGTTTCGTTTAAGAATGTTAAATGACGAGGAATGTGAGTGCTGTAAAAACTGTTATATGCATGAAGCAGCGAATGTAAGGAGCTTGAGAAAACTATCCAATTCAAAATATCAGAAGTATTTAGATTGGATAGTTGAAACTGATGACTTGGGCTATGCCCTGAATGCGAAGCCAATATATTGGGATATCAGATTTTCGAATGCATGCAATTTGAAATGTCGTACGTGTGATGAAAATAACAGCTCAAGTTGGTACAAAGATAAGGAAATATTATTGGGAAAGAAATTTTTTTTGATGAAGAAAGAACAAGGTGTCATCAATTCGGATAGTCTGTTAAGAGATTTAGACGCGGAGATTTTATCAGTAAAGGAGATTTACTTTGCCGGTGGAGAACCGTTATTATTTCAAGAAAACTTATGTATTCTACAAATGTTGGATTTGCAAAAAAGATATGATGTTAATTTGATTTACAATACGAACGCAACATTGTTGAATAATAAGTCTTTTTTACAGTTATGGAAAAAATTCAAAAATGTGACAGTTTTACTTAGTTTGGACGGAAGTTATGAAATTGGAGAATATCTTAGGACAGGAATTAGATGGAGTAATATAGAAAGCAATTTACGGTTATTAGTGAAAGAATGCCCACATATAAAAATGATAATTAATTTTACTGTTAGTGTATTTAATATTTTCCATTTACCTGACTTTCATAAGGAAATGGTAAAGAATGGATTTATTAGTGTAGATGAACTGAATTTAAATATATTAAATGAACCTAAGTATTATAATATAAAAATTCTTCCAGAACTATTAAAGCAACACGTAATGCGAAATCTATTAAAACACATTGAATGGATAAAAGAGCAGAAACCTTTTAATAAGAGTTATACAGATGCTTTGATTAAGAGAAAATATTATGTTAGCAAGTGGGTTTCGTGTATTAACTATATGAATGATGAGGACTGGCAAAATCTTATTCCTCAATTTGTAGAATATACTACAAAAATAGATGACATTAGAGGCGAAAATTGTTTACAGGTAGTTCCAGAATTAGGCATTATTTTTAAAGAAGATTATATACAATAACGTGATAGAGTTGGCATATTATACTTAGTTGTTACTAATTAAGAATAGTAAAATTTACATAAAATTATATGAGGTAAATACTATGAATAGAGAAGAAATTTATTCTAAATTACAAAAAATTATTGAAGAAACATTTAATGAAAGAGGAAGAAATGTGAAAATAACTGAAAATACAAATTTAATTGATGCACTAGAATTAGATTCGATGGAAGTTGTAACTATTATGGTAAAGGCTGAACTTACATTTGATTTTGAGATAAGAGAAGAGGATGTAAATGATACTTTATTAAATCCTATTTTAAATTTGGTAGAATATATTGAAAAAAATAATGCATAAAAAGTGAATGTGTGCGAGGAGGTATTTCAATTATGATAAGTATAATTCCCATATATAATGAAAACTATAATTGTATTGAAAATATACTGGCTTCTCTAGCAGCATTTTGGAAATGTGATTGTTATATGATATCTTCAGAAGTATGGGGATTTTCATACAAGACAATAGAGTGTTCAAGTAATAAGTCTGTATTAATTGGTAATAAATTAAATTCGAATTCAGGGGATTATTTTAAATTGTTTGGACAATATCATAATGTAGAAATAAATATATATGATTTAAATTTATATAATATAACGGATTTAAAAAATATTATAACAAGTGAAATAGATATTAATAATCCTGTAATATTGATGATAAATCTGTTTTGGTGTCCTTGGACAAAATTCTACAAGATTTTTGAGGCAATACATTATTGTATGATTATTGGTGTAAATGAAGAGAATCAATTATTATATTGTATTGATCCTTTCTATACGCTAGAAGTAATTGAATTACCAATGAGTGATTTTGAACAAGGAAGCATGTCTTGTATTACATTACACAAATTAAATAAGAAAGATAACAACATTGAATGGTGTTCTGTCATTAAGAATGCAGCTTTGCATTATTTAGGAGATGTAAATATACAAAGCACATATTTAGAAATGTGTAATTTTGCTCAGGATGTTAGAGATAAATATAATGCGGCAGAAGAATATTTTCAAATGGGTGATAAAAAATTTTCATTTATTTCGAATGAAATAAATCACATTCGGCTTGCTCGCTTAAGTTTTTCTGATTTTCTTAAAAATTTTGCGACAAAATATAAAGTTAATTCGTTATATGAGTATTCAAAAAGAATGTTAGAACTGGGAAAGTCTTGGTATAACATAAATATTATGTTTATAAAAACCAGTTATATGGGAGAAAAAGATTTATTAATAAAAAGAATATCGAAAACTATTTTAGACTTAGCAGAGAAAGAAAAGAACGTAGCAATGGGATTATTGAGATTATCTGAAGGAGATACGGTTGAATTAGAGAATTTAGAAATTGAAAAAAATCGATATAAATATAGAGCGGGTAAAAAAAATGATTTGTTTTGTTTATGCTCAGAGTGCCAGCAAGATGTAATGATAATAGAAAAAAAACTGATAGATATATGGCAAGAGGTGTTAGAAAGAAAAGCTGTTGGTGTTAATGAGAATTTTTTTGAATTAGGTGGAAATTCTTTAACACTAGTTATGATGCATAACAAAATAGATGAATTATATCCAGATAAAATTGATGTTACCGATATCTTTGCTTATCCAACAGTTTCAAAATTAGCAGAATATATTAAGAATACAGATGAGAAAAATAAGACTATTAATAGTTTATCAACTTTGATGGAATTACCAAAAGATTTTTTCGAAGATGTAATCGAAGAAAAAATCCATATATTTTCATCAAACATTGAATTGGAGGCGTCAAAAAAAATAAAGAAAATATCAAATAAATATAATGTTAAAGTTTCTAGCATTTTTTTGGCGATATATATATATCTAATCTATGATATTGCAAAAAAACAGAACGTTATAGTACATTTTTCAGTAAGTGGAAAATTTTTACAGTTAATAGATGTGAATTTAGAAAAGATGGAAGATATATCGGAATTAATTAAAAAAGTAGATGATATGATGGAACTAGGCAGAACAATGGTTCACTCAATTGTTAATCAGATAGAACCTTCAAATAGAGCATTGATGGTATTTTGTGAAAACAATTCTATTTATGAAATACCGTATGTGAAAAATAAACTTGTACTCACTGTATCAGAATCGTATAAAGGATATAATTTAAAGGTGAAATTTGCAAATTTAAATAAAAAAAGAGTAAAAGATATGTTTTATCACTATATAAGAATTATAAAATACATAACTCAAAACGACAGTTTTATGAAGGGAGGATTTACATGAAAGTTAGTGCTTTTTTATTTCCAGGTCAAGGTTCACAATATATAGGAATGGGAAAAGATTTATATGAACAAAGTTTGGTTGTTCGCCATATTTTTGAGAAAGCTAATGATGTATTAGGATTTGATTTGACAAAATTGTGTTTTCAAGGAGATGAGGCAGAACTAAAAAAGACTGAAAATGCACAACCAGCATTACTAACAGTTAGTTATGCTATGTTTCAATATTGTATGCAGGAGTTTGGTCTTTCTCCAAAGTATTTAGCAGGACATAGTTTAGGAGAACTATCGGCACTTACTTGTGCAGGAGCAATTAAATTTGAAGACGCAATTAAAATTGTTAAACAGCGTGGAAAGTTTATGCAAGAATCAGTTGTTTCAGAGGCAAGTTCTATGGCAGCTATTATTGGACTTGAGTATGACATAGTACAACATGTATGCAATTTGAATTCAAGTGAAAAAGAAATCGTTGTGATCTCTAATTATAATTCACGAGACAGACTTGTGATATCTGGTCATAAATATGCAGTTGAACAAGCATGTGAATATTTGAAAAGCATGGGGGCAGACATTGTATTTTTGCAAGTAAGTGCACCGTTTCATAGCCCTCTTATGGAATCAGCAGCACAAAAATTTGAATTAGAATTACAAAAGTATACATTTCATGATTTGACATGGCCGGTTGTATCAAATGTAAATGGGGTGATATATAAAGAGGCCAGAGATATAGTACCAAATCTAACACAACAAATAGTAAGTCAAGTACAGTGGAAATCTACAATGGAGTATTTAGAAAGTCAAGGTGTTACAGTGGCAATAGAGTGTGGACCAAGGATGATTTTACGCAATTTAGTAAAACAAAATCATCCAAAGATTGAGAGTTATTCATTTGATGATAGAGAAGATTTATTATATATGACTAGTCATTTCAGAAAAGAAGTATTAAGTCGGGCAAATAAAATGAAGGTGTTAAATCGCTGCTTGGCAATTGCAGTATGTACACGCAACTTAAATGACAATAATGAAGAGTATCAAAACAATGTAGTAGCTAACTATAGAAAGATCGAAGATATGGTTGAAGAATTAGAAAATAAAAAATGTGAACCTACAATAGAACAGTTACATACGGCACTAGAAATGCTCCGAACTATTTTTTGTACGAAACATGCACCGTTAGAAGAGCAAAGACAACGTTTTAATCAAATTTTTGATGAAACAGATACTCGGGAGTTGTTTGAAGATTTTATTATGCCATAAGAATAATAGAAAGGAATGAGTTAAGTTGAAAGAAATTAATTTGGATAATATTAGTCTTATACAAGCAGATATAATTGATGAAGAATATAAGGTAAACAAAAAAGATATCGCAATTATAGGAATGTCGGGAAGAATAGGTTCTTGTCAAAAACTAGAAAGGTTTTGGGAAGAACTTGTTCAGGGGAAATACCAGATTAACAAACTTTCAAAAGAGAGAGCTTCAGATAATGTGGATATTTTAAAGGTTCAAGGGGGAACAGGTGATGAGTGCAAATTTTATGAGGCTGCCTTCATGGATGATATTGATAAGTTTGATTATGAGTTTTTTGGATTTTCGCCGAAGGAAGCAAGTTTATTAAATCCACATCAACGCCTTATTTTAGAAAATGTATGGAGCACAATTGAAGATGCTGGATATGGAGGGGGACAACTGAGAGGTTCAAACACAGGAGTGTTTTTAGGTTTGATGAGCGATGCAGGAGATGATTATAGAGATTATGCCTTAAAAACAAATGAAACAATGGTAGGAATAACATCAGTTGGAAATATGAATTCTATTGCTTCAGGGAGAATTTCATATCAATTTGATTTAAAAGGTCCAAGTATGACTATTGATACAGCTTGCTCATCAGGATTAACAGCAGTGCATCTTGCTTGCCGTGCAATCAGGTTTGGAGACTGTGATTTGGCGGTTGTGGGAAGCGTAAAAATTGATATAGTGCCGGTTGATAATGGAAATACAGATATTGATATTATGTCTTCTGACAGTAGAACAAGAACATTTGATGATAATGCAGATGGTACAAGTCGTGGAGAAGGTGTCTGCTCTATTTTATTGAAGTCTTATGCAAAAGCATTGGAAGATGGAGACCAAATATATGCAATCATAAAAGGATCTGCACTAAACCAAGATGGTTCTTCTATCGGACTTACTGCACCAAATTCAATTGCCCAAGAAGAAGTTATTACAAGGGCATGGGCGGACGCAGGAATAGCACCAGATACAATCGCGTACATAGAAGCTCATGGAACTGGAACAAAATTGGGAGATTCAGTTGAGATAAGTGCTATTGATAAGGCGTTCAGTAGATATACAAATAAAAAACAGTTTTGTGCAATTGCATCTTTAAAATCAAATATTGGTCATTTGAATCAAGCATCTGGTGTTGCTAGTTTGATTAAGGTTGTTTTAGCAATGAAGCACCAAATGATTCCACCTACGATTAATTTTAATCGACCAAATAGAAAAATTGATTTTATAAATTCTCCTGTGTATGTTAATGATTGTTGTTTGAAATGGAAAACAGAAGGTTGTCCAAGAAGGGCCGGAGTAAGTGCTTTTGGACTAAGTGGAACAAATTGTCATCTTATTATAGAGGAAGCACCTAAAAAAATAAAAGAAACATTAAAATATAATGATGAAAATTATATATTGGTTTTGTCTGCTCAATATGAAAAAGGCATTAGAGTATTAGTGAGGGAATATATTGAGTTACTCAATTATCATGCAGAGATAGATTTAGCTAATATGTGTATAACAGCAAATACAGGAAGAGGGCACTATACTTTTCGTTTGGCAATTCTATTTACAGATGTAGATGATTTAAAATGTAAATTGAGTAATATAGTGTGGAAAAGTGATTTGGAAGATATTACGATAAAAGGTATCTATTATGGAATTCATAAGTCGAGTTATAAAGAGAATGAAAACGATGAAAAATACTCTAAGGACACAATTAAAGCAACAAGTAATCTAATTCAAAAAAAGATTAATCAAAACAGGGAAGTGGATTGGAATCTGCTTGAGGAAATCGCAATTGCATATGTTGGTGGTGCGGATATAAATTGGAGTGAGTTATACCGAGGTAAACAATATCAGAGGATAAGTTTACCAACATATCCGTTTCAAAAGAATAGATGTTGGGTTGAAAGTGCAGAAGAAGAGAAAGAAGAATACAGGATGAGAGAAAGCAATCATCCCCTTTTAGATTACTGTGTAGTAGATTCTATATATAACACAAT
>NZ_QTVG01000013.1:53074-53712 GCF_003460505.1 Eubacterium sp. AF36-5BH | reverse complement strand
GTCTATCTTCGGGAGAGGTGCTTCGTTCGACTTGCATGTATTAAGCACGCCGCCAGCGTTCATCCTGAGCCAGGATCAAACTCTCGTTAAAAGTGTTTGTTCTGTCAGAATGACGTTAGCCATTCATCCATTACTGTTTGTTTTGGAAATCGTTAATGATTACTCATTTAACAATGTTCGCTCTGAAAATTTATTTTGAATTTTCAGGGATGGTTGCTGTTCAATTATCAATGTTCTTGTTTGCTGTTTTTTCAACAGCCATATTAATTTAACATACTTATTTATGTTTGTCAACAACTTTTTTAACCTTTTTCAAAAAAAGTCTTTGGAGTAGTTTCAAACGGAGAAGGAGGGATTTGAACCCTCGCGCCGCTATTAACGACCTACTCCCTTTCCAGGGGAGCCCCTTCAGCCACTTGGGTACTTCTCCAAGCAGTTGTATTCGTATGTCTTCTTAACATGTGTAGTTTTCTCTACAGCGGAGAAGGTGGGATTCGAACCCACGGTGGGACTAACCACACCGGTTTTCAAGACCGGCACCATAAACCACTCGGACACCTCTCCGTACGCCCGTTTTTCAACGTGCTTGACTATAATATCAAATGCTTCTTTATCTGTCAACACTTTTTTTGTCATTT
>NZ_QTVG01000013.1:0-53064 GCF_003460505.1 Eubacterium sp. AF36-5BH | reverse complement strand
CACCATAAACCACTCGGACACCTCTCCGTACGCCCGTTTTTCAACGTGCTTGACTATAATATCAAATGCTTCTTTATCTGTCAACACTTTTTTTGTCATTTGTACTTTTTACACGCCTTCCCACGAGCCTATAAGCTCTCTAATGGAGAGCGATATGCCAGTGAGATGACGAATTGGGGGAGCACTTATGTGCGGAGCAATTCGTATAAATGACTTTTCGTTTATCACTCTATCCTACATGCAAGGGAAAATTTGGAGCCTGTTTGTTATTTAAATGCCAAATAGATTGCTATAGTGTTTTCATTTTCTTAATCTTGTAAGAAATTTTCTACTACAGATATGTCTTCGGGAGTTGTTACTTTTATATTTTTATAATCTCCCTCTACAAATTTTACTTTTGCATGTCCAAACTGTTCCATTACCATTGCATCATCAGTAATATTTTCAGCATTTAATGCCATCATTTTTTGATAGGCTTCCTTTATCATAGTTGTCTTAAAACATTGCGGAGTTTGAGTTATCCACAACGTGTTTCTGTTTGGTGTGTCTACCACTTCATTATTTTCATTTACTATTTTTATTGTATCTTTAACAGGTACACCAACAACACAGGCATTATCTTTTATTGCGCCATTAATGCCTCTTTCTATTATTTCATTTGTTAATACAGGTCTGGCGCCATCGTGAATAAGTACAATGTCTCCTGATATATGTTTTAAACCGTTATACACTGATTCGTATCTTTCTTTTCCGCCGGCTACAATGTCTTTTACTTTTGTAAAATTATATTTTTCTACTATTTCTTTTTTGCAAAAGTCTATATCTTCCAAACCTGTTACAAGTATGATTTCATCTACTCCATATTTTTCAAACGCAAAAAGGGAATACCATACAAGAGGCTTCCCTTTTATTTCCATAAACTGTTTCTTTTTACTGCTTTGCATTCTACTGCCACTTCCTGCTGCAAGTACAATAGCTGATATTTTCATTATCTTTCTCCTAATTTTAAATTTGGTATTGCATTTAAGTCCCAACCGGAACGAACTCCATTAATATATTCATAATATGCTGCAGAGCCAATCATAACAGCATTGTCTGTACATAAAATAGGTGATGGATGATAAAATTCTACATTACGTTTTTCACATTCTTCCTTAAAGGCTTTTCTAATGGCTGTATTTGAAGCCACCCCACCTGCTATTGCAAACTTTTTCATGCCTGTTTCTTCAAGTGCATGCATTGCACGTGTTACCAAGGTATCCACCACGCAATTTTGGAATGATGCAGCCACGTCTGCATGATTAATTTCTTCGCCTTTCATTTTTGACAAGTTAAGCTGATTTAGTACAGCAGATTTCAAACCGCTGAAACTAAAGTCATATACACTGTCAGTTATTTTTGCCCTAGGAAATTCGTATGCATGTGGATTTCCATCCTTTGAAATTTTATCTATTTTAGGACCACCTGGATATCCTAAGCCTATTGCTCTTGCCACTTTGTCAAAGGCTTCTCCTGCGGCATCGTCTCTTGTTTTTCCAAGAATCTTATACTTGCCATAATCTTCTACCACAACAAGGTGAGTATGTCCACCCGATACAACAAGACATACAAATGGTGGTTCTAACTCTTTGTTTTCCACATAATTGGCGCAAATATGTCCTTCAATATGATGTACTCCAACTAAAGGAATATCTTTAGCAAAACATATAGCTTTCGCTTCCGCTACTCCCACTAAAAGTGCGCCTACTAACCCTGGTCCGTATGTAACTCCTATTGCATCAATTTCATCTAATGTTGTTTTAGCATCTGATAAAGCCTTCTCGATAACATAGTTAATGTTTTCAATATGTTTTCTTGAAGCTATTTCAGGTACTACGCCTCCATATAATGTATGTAAATCTATTTGTGAAGATATGACGTTAGATAGCGCTTCTCTTCCATTAACAACAACTGCTGCTGCTGTTTCGTCACACGAACTTTCAATTGCTAATATTTTTATATCTTTCAAAACAATACCTCTACTTTTCTAATCTTCAAACATTAAATCAACAGACATCCCATCTTTTCCTGTCTTTGCATTTGGGAAAATGTCTGTAACCGTATCTAAATAAAGCCATGGTTTTACAAGAGATGGGCTGTAGTGTGTCAGCCACATTTCTTTTGGATTGGCTTCTTTTGCGATGTTTGCAGCTTCCACAAAAGTCATATGTTTGTGTTCTTTCGCTTTTTCTTCTTTATCAGGTTCTCCATACATTCCTTCGCACACAAATAAATCTGCATCTTTTGCAGCTTTAGCAATGTTTGCAACAGGTCTTGTGTCAGTTGCATATGTTACTTTTAAACCTTTTCGTGGGGGTCCCATTACCATATCAGGTGTGAAAACCCGGCCGTCTGCCTCAACTGTTTCACCTTTTTGTAAAAGACTCCATTTTTTTATTGGTATATCCAGTTCTTTTGCTTTTGTGGCATCAAACTTTCCGCTTCTGTCCACTTCAATTGAATATCCGTAACATGTTATGCTATGTTTTACCTTAAAAGCTTTTATTTTATATTCTTCAAACTGGATTGTCTCCAAATCTTCTGATAATTCAATAAACTTTATATCAAAAGGAAGTTCAGGTGCAATTGTTCTAAGTGCCCTTACTACTCTTTCTAAGCCTTTTGGTCCAATCATTGTAAGTGGCTCTTTTCTTTCAGCATTTCCCATTGTAAGCAGTAGGCCTGGAAGTCCACTTATGTGATCAGCATGATAGTGTGTTATGCATATTACATCAATTGGTTTAAAGGTCCATCCCTTTTGTTTCACTGCAACCTGTGTACCCTCCCCACAATCAATTAATATGTTACTTCCATTATATCTGCACATTAAAGATGTCAGCCATCTTCTGGGAATTGGCATCATTCCTCCTGTACCTAACAAACATACGTCTAACATTCTCTTCCTCTTTCTTTTCTGCAATTCTACAGTTACTTTTTATTTTTACTACCTACAGGAATTCCAAATAAGTTCTTTATTTTTCCTGTCATTCTCAGAAATTAGAATTTTCACAATAACGCTTTATATTCTTTGTTGCTATCTGAAATCAGAATTTCTATAACAATTCTTTATATTCCCTGTCGTCTACAGGGATTAAAAATTCTCCCGTTATTTTGTCGTAACATTCTTCACACAAATCAAAAAAATGTTCTCTTCCATCTTTGTTTGAAAAATAGTTCCATTTATATTCTACAGTAAAATTGCCTTCTTTTATAATTTCATTTTCTACGATTAATTTCTTCCCACATTTATTGCAAGTCACTTCCACTAATTTTTCATCTTCGTATCTTCTCATAACTTCCTCCTAAAATAAATATTTTTTATTTTATAGGTTTCACAGGTAAAATAATAGTGGAAAGTAATGTATTTTATAGATTTTGTTTCCACATTATAACTGCATTTTCTTTTGGTTTTTCGTAATAATCTTTTCTAATGCCGGCCTCCTTAAAACCATTCTTTTCATATAGTTTTATTGCGGGCACATTAGTTTCTCTTACTTCTAAAGTGAGATTTTTTATTTTTTTATTTTGTGACCAATCAAAGATATAGTCAAGCATATTCTGGGCAATATGCTTTCTTCTGTGTTTAAGAGAGACTGCAACATTTGATATATCAGCCTCTTCTCCAAATACATACATACCAATGTAGCCTACAATTTCATCATTGCACAAAGCTACTACAAAATTGGTATTTTCACTTTCCAGAGAATCTTTAAATGATTTTTCAGACCAGGGAATAGAAAATATGCTTTGTTCAATTTCAAAAACAGCAGGAATATCCTCTATGTTCATTTTTCTAATTGTTATTTTTTCCTGTTCCATATTTTAGTCCTACTCTTTATATTATATTTTATACTTCAGCCTAATTCTTACTTTTTGTATTTTCACTACGAAATTTTGTTCTGCTTAATTTTAATTAAAATTTTTATCTTTTTTCATTATTAATCTCTGTTGTATTTTAATTAATTTTTTGTTTTATTTCTTTTCACACAGATTTATTTTTCTGCCTGCGCTTTTTCTTTGGCTAATTTTTCTTTAAGTTCTCTCTCTGCCTGAGATAATCTTAAATATTCAGGTTTATGGTCTGCCGCTTTTTCAATTTTTCCCTGAGCATAATAGATTTCACCAAGGGCTGCCACACTTGAAGCTTTCTGTCCATTCATAGATGCAGGTGCATAGTAATGCTCTGACTTCATTTGGGCGTCAATAATTTCTTTTCCTTTTTCAACACCATCGCCAAGGAAAATCACAGCTTTACCTGTTTTATCTAATTCTTCAATTAAGTCCTCAAGCATCATAATGCACTGTTCTTTTATTGTTTGCATTTCTGTGCCTTCAAATTGATAAATTCCTGTATAAACCTGTCCTCGTCTAGCATCCATAATTGGACAAACAATATACTGTGACGAAAACATATTGTACGCCAAAGCATCCATTGTTGGAACATTTATGATTGGAATACCAAGCGCCAAGCCGAAGCCTTTTGCTGTGGCACTACCTATTCTAAGTCCTGTGTAAGAACCGGGACCTCCTGATATTGCTATAGCATCTACTGTTTTCATATCAAGTTCAATTGTTTTACACATTTCATCTATCATTGGTAGCAATGTTTGAGAATGTGTTTTTTTGTGATTAATTGTATATTCTGCATTTAAAACTCCATCTGTTGTTACGGCAACTGTTGCTACCATTGCAGAGCTGTCTATTGCTAATATTCTCATAGTCCCTCCACTGTAATCTTTCTATAGTCTAAACCTTTTTCAAGATTTTTATCTATTTCAATATTTATTGCTTCCTCAGGTATTAATTCTTCTATTAATTTTGACCATTCTATGAGGCATACGCCTTCTCCGAAAAAGTATTCCTCGTATCCGATTTCATACATTTCTTCAGGATTACCAATTCTATATACATCAAAATGATATAAAGGAATTCTCCCCTCCTCGTATACCTGTATAATTGTAAATGTTGGACTGTTGACGTTTTCTTCAATGCCAAGTCCCTTTGCAAATCCCTGAGTAAACACAGTTTTTCCAACTCCTAAATCTCCATTTAGGCAAAAAATCTGACCAGCCTTTGCTTGCTCACCCAGATTTTTTCCTAATTCAAAAGTTTCCTTTTCGGAATTTGTTTCGTATATCATCTATCCTCCAATATATTTAGGTTAACTTTGTTTTCATACTAGGATACATCCTAGCGTAATGCTTTTTGTGACATATTATTCTTTGAAATTTCTATTACATTAAAAAGCACAGAAATATGCCATACTGATTAGTATAAACAATATTTCTGTGTTTTTCAAATTTTTCTATGTTTTAATTTGACGATTGTGTTTTGATTTAGCCATATACTTATTTTTTTAGAGTCAATATTTTTATTTTTTTGAACCAATCTCTTTTATAAATGAACTGATTCTTTTGTAGACAACGGCTGTGATTAAACTGTCGATTACAGCTTTTAAAATATTAAACGGTCCTACACAAATAAGGACGAATGTAAATTTGTTAGAAATAGCTCCGTTGATTTTTGCTCCCATTCCAATAATTGCATCTAATGGCATGCCGAAAGCTTTTACATAAAAAGGAATTAAAACCCAATAGTTAATGGCAATTCCAGCAACTGCCATTACAAGTGTACCTACTGCCATTCCAATGAACGCGCCCATTTTTGTTTTCTTATACTTGTATATTAAACTTGCAGGAACAACAAATGCACAACCAATTATGAAGTTTGCCAAATCTCCAACGTAGGCTGTTGATGTTCCTTTTACTAATAATTTTAATAATATTTTTATTGCTTCAATAAACACGCCTGCCAATGGCCCCATTATAAATGAACCAATTAGTACAGGAATTTCACTTAAATCTAATTTATAGAATTCCGGCGCAATTACAGGAATCGAAAAATCAAATAAGTGTAAAACTAAAGCCAATGCTGAAAACATCGCTATTAAAACTATGTTTTTTGTTGTAAATGTTTTTTTCATTTATATTACCTCCAATTTATAACATTAATGTAACAAAGAATGTCCCTTGCGAAATTTTACACACCAAGCGCAGGTTACTTTAGTAACTTTTTTCTTTTCGCTGGGGTGGACATCCCTAGCGGAACGTTTTTTATTTAATAAGAAATCACACACAACTTTACGTGAGTGATTACCCCCAAGCTTGACAAAGAGCCAAAAAAACAGCAACCAAAATTTCTTCGGTTGCTGTTTTTACTACTGCATGTAACAGTAATTATATTCTATCTTCTCTCATCCAGACTTTACTGTCGGTTATGGATTCTCACCATATCATGCCAATAGGCTCGCTGACTTATGCTTAAGCAATCACAGCCGGTTAGGAATTGCACCTTACCCCGAAGAACTTTATTTAATTTTCATGTTAATGTTAATACTTTGTTATTATGTTGTCAAGTTTGTTAATAACTTATTCTTCACAAAATACTAACGTTAATAAAATTTACTTTTTTACTTATTTATTTTTTTACTTTAATGAATGCATTGTAAATTGCACGTAATGCAACTTCAAAATCTTCTTCTGCTACACCGATAATGATGTTAAGTTCTGAAGATCCCTGGTCAATCATTTTAATATTAACTCTTGCCTCTGCTAAGGCTGTGAATAAGATTGCAGCTGTACCTCTGGCACTCTTCATTCCACGACCTACTACTGCAATAAGGGCAAGGTTACTTTCAATAAATAACTGGTCAGGATGTACTCTTGAACGGATTTCGTCAAGAATAGCTGTTTCCTTTCCTGCTAATGCATCTGTCTGAATAACAACACTCATTGTGTCTACACCTGATGGCATATGTTCAAAACTTACATTGCTCTTTTCCAATGCACGAAGTACATTTCTACCAAAGCCTACTTCGCTGTTCATTTTGTCCTTTTCAATATTAATTACTGACATACCCTTCTTGCCGGCAATACCTGTAATAATATGTTCACATGGCTCAGCAGTTTCTGAAACAATCATAGTTCCTCTATCCTGTGGGCAGTTTGTGTTTTTGATATTTACAGGGATACCTGCTGCTCTAACAGGGAAGATAGCATCTTCGTGTAAAACAGTAGCTCCCATGTATGCTAATTCTCTAAGTTCTGCGTATGTGATTGTGTTAATTGGACTTGGATTATTTACAATTCTTGGATCGCAAATTAAAAATCCACTAACGTCTGTCCAGTTTTCATAAATCATTGCGTCTACTGCTCTGGCAACAATTGAACCTGTTACGTCTGAACCACCTCTTGAAAATGTCTTAATAGTTCCGTTAGGCATAGAACCGTAAAATCCCGGAATCACTGCATATTCAGATTTTGCAAGCTTTGGAGCTAACTTTTCTGATGTTTTATCCCAATCAAATTCTCCTCTTTCATTGAAGAAAATATATTTTGCAGCATCAATAAAATCAAAGCCTAAAAATTTGGCTAATACTTTACTGTTTAAGAATTCACCACGACTGGCTGCATAATCTCTACCTGCCATATGAGAGAATGCACCCTTTATAATGTCAAAATCTTCGTCCAACGAAAAATCCTGAATGCCTAAGCCTTCAATAATTCCATTATATCTTTCCTTAATAAGATTAAACTGTTCTTCAAATTCTTCACCTTCTGAAGCTAATTCATAACAGTTATAAAGCATATCTGTAACTTTAATATCTTCTACAAAACGTTTACCCGGTGCTGATGCAACAACAAAACGTCTTGTTGGATCTGCTAAAATAATATCTGCAACTTTTCTAAACTGGTTTGCATCAGCTAGCGAACTACCACCAAACTTTACAACCTTTGTTTCTTTCATAACCTGCCTCCTAATTTTTCTTTTATTATCCTTCAATTCTAATTCTAGAGATTACATTTCCTAATTTTTCAGCTTTTGCATCAAAATCCTGTTCGCTTAATTTTTCTGTAGCAAAACCGATTTCTCCTGAAATTCCTGCATCAATGTATTCTACATTTCCAAATACAGCCTCAACTTCTTCTTTTGACTTTGTTGTTCTAACAAAGAACTTCTTCTTTGATTTTGAAAAATCTTCAACTTCAAGCTTTTCTTCTTTCCACATTACAGTTGTAGAAACATTCAAATGTCTAACGCTATCAACTACGTCAGATACTACCGCACTTGCTGTAGGGAGTTTGCCTGCACCACTGCCGATAAATACAAGGTCACCTACCATGTTTCCACGTACTAAAATACCGTTAGTTACACCACTAACGTTGTATAATGGATGGTCAGGTGCTAAAAGTCTTGGTGCTACTGAACATACAATACCTGTATCTTCGTTCTTGCACTTTCCTAATAACTTAATTGAACGGCCCATTTTCTTTGCATACTTAAAGTCCTCAGCAGTAATTTTTGATATACCTTCTGTGTAGATTTCTTCAAAATTAACTGTCTTTCCATTTGCTAATGAAGCTAAAATTGCAATCTTTCTAACCGCATCATAGCCTTCAATATCAGCTTCAGGATTACGTTCTGCATAACCTAATTCCTGTGCTTTCTTTAAAGTGCTGTCAAAATCAGCACCTTCTTTATCCATCTTTGTAAGAATATAGTTTGTTGTTCCGTTTAATATTCCTGTAATTTCACAAATCTTATCCGCTGTAATATGCATGTTCATTGGACGGATAATAGGAATTCCGCCACCTACAGCAGCTTCAAATAAGAAGTTTCTATTATTTGACTGAGCAATCTTAATAAGCTCAGCACCATATTTTGCAACTAACTCTTTGTTAGATGTACATACACTCTTCTTTGCTAATAATGCTGACTTTACAAAATCATAAGCTGGTTTTAACCCACCCATTACTTCAATTACTACTTCTACTTCAGGATCGTTTAAAATAATATTGTAATCATGTACTAAAACGCTTTCACATGAATCTCCAGGAAATTCTCTTAAATCTAATACATATTTTACGTCAATTTCTTCACCTGCATTTGCAGTAATAAGCTCTTTATTTTCATTTATAATTTCGAATACACCTGAACCTACTGTTCCGTATCCTAAGATTGCTACCTTTATCATATTTCCTCCTTAATTGTGTTCTAGCCCTTTAGGGTGCAAATTCTTCGTAAATTTTAGCATGGTTAAATATTTTTATCAACTAATTTTAAGCTGTTTACTTTGTTTTCATAACAAATTATTACATATTTATTAATTTTTTTAATAAATCGCATGGATTTTTATGCAATATTGTGGTAGTTCGGTAAAGTGTTAAAGTGGTTTGTGATGTTAACTTTCCTCATTACCTGTATTAATCCATTTCAAATATCCATTAATAAAAGGATCAATGTAGCCATCTAAAACCTTGTTAACGTCAGTAACTTCAACGTTAGTTCTATGGTCTTTTACCATAGTATACGGTTGCATTACATAAGACCTTATTTGGTTGCCCCAACCAATCTCTTTTACTTCACCTCTGATTCCTGAGCGCTTTTCTTCCTCTTCCTGTTTTTTTAGCATGTATAATTTTGCCTTTAACATTTTCATTGCCTTGTCTTTGTTCTGAAGCTGTGACCTTTCATTCTGGCATTGAACAACTATTCCTGTTGGCAAATGAGTGATTCTAACAGCAGATGATGTTTTGTTAATATGCTGTCCACCTGCGCCACTTGATCTATATGTATCAATTCTTATATCGTCATCATTAATTTCCACATCTAAATCTTCCTCAATATCCGGCATTACATCTAAAGATACAAATGAAGTCTGTCTTTTGCCTGCTGCGTTAAACGGTGATATTCTAACAAGCCTGTGAACACCTTTTTCAGATTTCAAATAACCATAGGCATTTTCTCCATTAACCTGAAAAGTTATTGACTTTATTCCTGCTTCGTCACCATCTAAAAAATCTAAAACTTCAGTCTTATAACCTTTTGACTCTGCCCATCTTGTAAACATTCTATAAAGCATACTTGCCCAATCGCAGGATTCTGTTCCACCGGCTCCTGCATTTAATTTAAGAATTGCGTTACATTTGTCATATTCTCCTGATAAAAGAGTGTCTATTTTTGTTTTTTCAAAATTTTCTATAAATTCATTTAACTGTTCTTTTACATCTTCAACGATAGACGCATCTTCCTCTTCATTGCCCATATCTATCAAAATTCCAATATCTTCATAATCCCTTTGGATTTTTGAAATTGTGTCTATTTGAGATTTAAGATTTTTCAATTTCTTCATCAGCTTCTGCGATTTTTCAACATCATCCCAAAACTCCTGTTGTTCCATTGCTTCTTCAATTTCGCGTATTCTGTTTTCTTTTGTTTCAATATCAAAAGAAGCTGCAAGTTCTTTTACTTTATCTTTGTACTGGTTCCACTCATATTTGTATTGTTCAAATTCAACCACAATATTCCCTCACTTGTTGTTTTATAATTTCAAGAAAAGGCGGGTAATCCCCGCCTTCTCGTAATTTTTATTATATGAACTTATGCTTTACGTCCACAACAGTTCTTATATTTCTTTCCACTTCCACAAGGACATGGATCATTTGGATAAACCTTAGCTTCAACTCTCTGCTTTGGCTTCTTAACTCCATCTGAGTCATCTTTGTTTGTTCCTGTAACTTCTGCTACCTCTTCACGTTCAACGTTCTGCTCAACCTGAATATGATATAAAGTCTTTACAGTATCAATCTTAATATTTTCAATCATATAGCCAAACATTTCGAAACCTTGAATCTTGTATTCAACAGCCGGATCTTTCTGACCGTAAGCCATAAGACCAATCCCCTGTTTCAACTGTTCCATATCATCTAAGTGATCCATCCATTTCTGGTCGATTACTTTAAGAAGGACAATTCTTTCAAGTTCTCTAATATGTTCAGGTTCTGGGAATTCTGCTTCTTTTGCTTCATATAATTTCAAAGCTTCTTCCTTTAATTTCTGTTTGAATTCAGACTTTGTATATTTTGCAAGTTCTTCTGGTTTGCTCTTTAACTTAAATGGAATAATTTCAAATAATGACTGAACTAAACCTGCAATATCCCAATCTTTTGGTGACTGATCATCGCCTGCGAACATATCAACCTGAGATTCAATAATTTCGTTAATCATCTTGATTATTGCATCTCTCATGTTTTCACCGTTAAGAACTCTTGCTCTTTCAGCGTATATGATTTCTCTCTGGTCATTATTAACCTTATCGTATTCCATAAGGTTCTTTCTTATACCAAAGTTATTTCCTTCAATCTTCTTCTGGGCTCTTTCAATTGTACTTGTGAGCGCCTTGTGATGTAACTCTTCGTCTTCAGGTACCCCTAATGCATTAAATACTGACATTAATTTTTCTGAAGCAAAAAGTCTCATAATGTCATCTTCAAGTGAGATGTAGAACTTAGATTCACCAACATCTCCCTGACGACCTGAACGACCTCTTAACTGATTATCGATACGTCGTGATTCATGACGCTCTGTACCAATAATCTTAAGTCCGCCTGCTTCTCTTGCTGCATCATCAAGTTTAATATCAGTACCACGACCAGCCATGTTAGTAGCGATAGTTACTGCTCCATGTTGTCCTGCCTGTGCTACAATTTCTGCTTCTTTTTCATGATATTTAGCATTCAATACCTGATGTGGTATACCACGTTTCTTTAAGATATCACTAATCTCTTCTGAAGCATCAATGTTAATTGTACCAACCAAAACAGGCTGTCCTTTTGCATGTGACTGTTCGATATCATCAGCTACTGCTTTTAATTTACCACGCTTTGTCTTAAATACTGCATCTTCGTGGTCAATACGGGCAATTGGTCTGTTTGTTGGTATTTCAACAACGTCCATGCTATAAATATCTCTAAATTCTTTTTCTTCAGTAAGGGCTGTACCTGTCATACCAGCCTTCTTTTCATACTTGTTAAAGAAGTTCTGGAATGTAATTGTAGCAAGTGTCTTACTTTCTCTGTTAACTTTTACATGTTCTTTTGCTTCAATAGCCTGATGTAGTCCATCAGAATATCTACGACCAGGCATTATACGACCTGTAAATTCATCAACGATTAATACTTCGTCGTCTTTTACAACGTAATCCTGATCTCTATTCATTAAGTTATGTGCTCTTAAAGCTAAAATAACATTATGCTGTAATTCTAAGTTTTCAGCATCTGCATAGTTATCTATGTGGAAGAATTTTTCAACCTTTGCAATACCCTGTGCTGTAAGGTTAATAATCTTATCCTTTTCATTTACTAAGAAATCACCATCTTCTTCGATATCAACACCCATAAGGGCATCCATCTTGCTCAATTCAGGACTTGCCGTTCCTCTTTCCATCTGTCTTGCTAAAATATCGCACATTTCATAAAGCTTTGTAGACTTACCACTCTGACCTGAAATGATAAGTGGTGTTCTTGCTTCATCAATAAGAACAGAGTCAACCTCATCGATAATACAGTAAGCTAATCCACGCTGAACTAACTGTTCCTTGTATACAACCATGTTATCTCTAAGGTAATCAAATCCAAGTTCGTTATTTGTAATATATGTTATGTCGCAGTCATAAGCTGCTTTCTTGTCTTCATGTTCCATGTCTGAAAGGACACAACCAACTGTAAGTCCTAAAAATCTATGAACCTGTCCCATCCATTCAGCATCTCGAGTAGCAAGGTATTCATTAACTGTTACGATATGAACTCCCTTTCCTGTTAATGCATTTAAATATGCCGGAAGTAAACATGTCTGTGTCTTACCTTCACCTGTTTTCATTTCTGCTATACGTCCCTGGTGAAGAATAATACCACCCATTATCTGACAAGGATAATGTTCTGTTCCAAGAGTTCTTCTTGTTGCTTCTCTTACTAAAGCGAAAGCTTCAGGAAGTAAATCGTCTAATGTTTCCCCCTCTGCATATCTTTTCTTGAATTCTTCTGTTTTTGCTCTCATTTCATCATCTGTTAATTTTTCCATTTCAGGTTTAAGAGCTAAAACCTTGTCTAATGTATGCTTATGTCTTTTTAATTCACGCTCACTATGCGTGCCAATAATTTTGTTAATTACACCCATTGCAATCTCCTCTTTAAATTTATTCTGATCTGCAACGTGGTATCAATTGCTGTTTTCAATCAATTCCCATTGCCAAAGTATTTCACACACTATCGAATATATTAACATTTTACCGTTATTAATTCAACATATTAGATTTTATTTTATTGTAAATTTTGTAAACTTTCCGTTAAAAACAAAGAAATCGCTGTTAACATACACTAATATGTCAACAGCGATTCCGCTTACTTAAATATCACGCAATATTCTAGTCGAAGTTTGGTTCGATTAATCCGAATGTACCACCCTTTCTCTTATAAACCACGTTCACTTCATCTGTTTCTGCATTAAGGAATACAAAAAAGTTATGTCCTAATAATTCCATCTGAATACAAGCTTCTTCAGCATCCATAGGTTTAATGCCAAAGCTCTTTGTTCTTACAATCTTAACTACATCTTCGTCCTCATCTTCATAATCAGCTTCAATGTAATCATTTGTGAAATTGTCGCGATATGATTTTTTCTTGTCAACTAACTTATTCTTATATTTAACTAACTGACGTTCTATTGTCTCCTCTACCATGTCAATAGAAGCATACATATCCTCACTAACTTCTTCTGCTCTAATAATGCCGCCCTTTACTGGAATTGTTACCTCCACTTTTTGGTCGTTTCGGTTAACACTAAGAGTAACATCTGCTTTTGTCTCTTCTGCGAAGTATTTGTCAAGCTTACCAAGCTTCTCTTCTACAGCGCCTTTGATGCCCTCTGTCACCTCAATATTTTTTCCGAAAATTTTAATTTTCATGGTACCACTTCCTTTCGTTATCTAGTAACTAGATTATACCATAAACCACCTACTTTTAACAACGAAAATCACACATTTTTCATTAGTTATATTTTTAACTATCTTTTTGTGCATTTTATACAATTTTTGCGTTTTTTCGTACATTCGATTACATTTAACATAATTTTACCATTTTCTAGTTATTAACATGTATTAACATAGAATTTTTTTAGATTTTATGGGTTATTAACCGACTTATTAACATTATTAACTTTTTTCACACAGATTTTATGTAAATCTTTGTCGAATTATAAAAGAACAGATGTTTTGTGTGGAAGTCATGAAATTGTGCATTTTTCACATATATCCTTGACAAATGTGGTGACTTTAGTTTTATAAAACAGGCTTTTTTTAGAGATAAAAAAAGACCTACAACATATAGTAACATAAGTCCTATATGTTGTAGGTAATAATGCTTTTTTATTAAATTAGTTTATGATTCTTCTTGCTGCACAAGGTGAACCCATACCACTTATTATAATTCCTGTTTCTTCTGTTGATGCATGTATTATCTGACCACCGCCAATGTACATTGCAACGTGAGAAATTGTTGAACTATTATATTTGTAGAATAATAAATCCCCCGGCTGTAATGAACCTAATGAGACAGCTCTTCCGTTGTATACCTGAGTATATGATGATCTGTTAAGTGAGTATCCAAAGTGTGCATATACTGACATTGTAAATCCTGAACAGTCTGTTCCGTTTGTTAAACTTGAACCGCCATATACATACGGATTACCTAAAAACTGCTTTGCATAAGCAACTACTGCTGATGCCCCACCTGATGATGTCTGAGTATCATTATTCTGTGGTGCCTGTGTTGTCTGCTGTCTTGTTGTTTTTGGTGCTGTATATGTATTACTGTTACTGTTAGTATTTGTATTCTGTCTTGGCTGTGCTTCACCTATTTCTTCTTCCTCAGAAGCTCTCTGCTGTGCCTGAGCCTTAGCCTTGGCTGCTGCCTGAGCTGCTTTTCTTGCAGCTTTCTCTTTTTGTCTCTGTGCTTTCTTAATAGCCTTTTCTTCCTTCATTGTAACTGCTGTGTCCATATCAACACTAACTTTTACAAAATCTGCTGAAACCCAACCACTAACGCCATTGGCAATCTTAATCTTCACCCATTTGCCATCAGCGCTGTATTTTCTAATTGAATAATCTTCGTTACGATATACGTTTGTAACAATATCTGACTTGGTAGATGACTTTTCTCTAACGTGAACACCTGTTGCTGTTACATTAGCAAAAACATAACCATTATCTAATGCTCTTGACTGTGCCTTGTTACCTGTTACAAAATATTCAGCCTTAATGTATCCTGTACAATTACCAGACTTTATCTTGTACCAGCCATTGCTTGTCTCTTCAATAATTGTGGCTCCACAGTTATTATAAATCTTACCAACTCTTTTCCCTTTTGCTGAAGGTCTTCTTCTAACATTTACATAACCTTCGCTACCACCTTCAACCTTTGCGATGGCAATATTGGAAAATAATTTGTTTTCGTTTGTTGTCTTTTTGCTTTCAACCTTTGTTGTTTTGTTTTCTGTCTTCTCAGGTGCCGGAAGATATGATGACAAACCGTCTTCACTTCCTGTGCTTGATATGTAATTCTCAATATCAACTGCTGCTCCTGCACTTGCCATTTCCGTATTTAAGTCATCAGCAAGCATTGGTTGTGCAAGGGCAAATGTCATAGCTAATGCAAAACATCCTCCTGCAATTTTCTTTGCACAATTGTGCTTCATTATTATACGCCTCCATAAAATATATTTTAACATAAAATGTTACAATAGTATTACAATAATAACATTGTAAAAAAAATCTGTCAACCCATACCGGAATGTGGTATTGTATGTGTATAACAATTCAGCCATGCACATAAAAACAGGAAGACAAAAAAAGAATGCTTGCATTCTTTTAAGTATTACTGTTTTTATGTATTTGGAGAATCCAAATCAGCGAGATGAAACGAAGTGAAATCGAGCTGCATGGCTGAATATGTAGGCAGGCTGCTTGCGAGATGAAGCAAAGCGAAATCGAGCTGCATGGCTGAATATGTAGGCAGGCTGCTTGCGAGATGAAACGAAGTGAAATCGAGCTGCATGGCTGAATATATAGGCAGGCTGCTTGCGAGATGAAAGGAAGGGAAAACATGAAAAAAACTGCTATTGTTACCGGAGCATCAGGAGATATTGGAAAAGAAATTGCAAGATTTCTTTTAGAAAAAAATTATACTGTTGTAGGTATTTATTTTAATAATAATGAAGCTTTAGACGAATTAATTGATATTTATGGAGATAATTTGCATACTCTTAAATGTGATTTGTCTTCTTTTTCCTGTGGCAAGGAAATTTCAGACTATATTAGTGAAAATAATCTTAATGTGAATCTTCTTATTAATAATGCGGGGATTTCTATAATTGGATTATTGCAGGACTTAAATGAGGATTTATGGAACAAAATATGGAATACAAATGTTACTTCTGCTATTTCTGTTAGTCAGGCATTAATACCTTTATTTTTGAAGCAGGGTTATGGTCAGATTATTAATATATCATCTGTTTGGGGTAATTGTGGTGCTTCCTGTGAAGTTGCCTATTCTACAACAAAAGGTGCCATTAACACTTTCACTAAAGCTTTAGCAAAAGAGCTGGCACCTTCTAATATTCAAGTTAATGGAATTGCGTGCGGTATCATTGATACCAAAATGAATTCACATTTAGATTCTGAAGATATTGCTTCTATAATAGAAGAAATACCTGTTGGCAGACTGGGCACACCTGAGGATGTAGCCAAAACTGTATATTCCATAAGTGAAGCTGGTTCTTATCTAACCGGGCAAATTATTACTCTAGACGGCGGTTGGACAAGTTAATTGTCCTTTCCGCTATATTCACAAGACTATTCCTTGCTATAAAGTAAAAGATTAATTATTTCTTGTGAACGTGATGACAAGTTAATTATTTTTTATCAAGATATTCCATATCTTCATCGCTTATTTCAAAATCAACCTGTACGTTAGAAATAATTCTTTCTTCCTTAGTTGATTTTGGAATAGCTATTGCACCTTTTTGAATACAATATCTAACACAAATCTGTGGAATTGTTGCGTTGTATTTTTCAGCAATTTTTGCAACATATTCATCATTTACCAAGCCACCTGTTGCAAGTGGTGAATATGCCATTAACTGAATGTCATGTTCCTTACACATAGTAACTACTGCTTCCTGTCTGTTTCCAATATGGAAACTTACCTGATCAACCATAGGCACAATTTTACAATTGTCTAATATAGGCTGCATATGTTCAGGAGCAAAGTTTGAAACACCAATTGCTTTCGCCTTGCCACTTTCATATATTTCTTCTATTGCTTTCCAACATTCAATATTGCCTTCTGTGCAATCCATACCCATTTTTTCCCATGGCCATGGTGCATGAATTAAATATAAGTCAATATAATCTAAGCCTAAATCAGCCAAAGATTCTTCAAAGCATTTCTTTGTAATGTCGTAGCCTTTACATTCTGCTGGTAACTTTGTTGTAACAAAAATCTCTTCTCTTGGAATTCCCGAATCTATAATTGCTTTTCCAACACTTTTTTCATTTCCGTAAGCTTTTGCTGTATCAATGTGTCTATAACCATTGTTTAATGCAAAAGTTACTGAATTATAAGTATCTTCTCCATCAGGTATCTGCCATGTACCTAATCCTATCTTTGGTACCTTTACACCGTTTCTCAATGTGTAAGTTTCTTTAAGTATCATTTCAACTCTCCTTTTATATATTTTTTATTGAATAACAATTCCGTTTTCGTATTCTCTTATTCTACATGCATTACCTAAATTTTCAGTTGCTGTTCCACTTTTATTTATAATGTGGGAAATCTGTCCCTGTCCGTTTAATTTAACTGTACATGTATTATGTAACTTAACGCCTTTTCTGTCAGGAACTTCCACTGCTGATGCAATGTCTATATCGCTGTCTCTGTTATAACAGTAAACACCTATACCGTAGCTTTCGAATTTTTTAACACTGTCTGCCACTTTAATGGAAGCATAGCCATTGACTTTTCCATTGTGACTTATGTACGCTTTCTGCTTTGGCACATCGTATGGCAATTCGCTTTGATAAAAGAATAATTTACCATTTTCGCCATTCCAGATAGTCTGATATTCCTTAAAGTGTTCCACAAACAAACCATACATTGTTACATTATCACCGTTAATGATAATTCCGTTAGTTGCTGTGTTAACGTCCCAACCTACATTTGTGCTATGGTCAGCTCGCCATACCCAGAAATTGTCGCCTATTACGTTGTTGCTGTTAATTGTTACGCAGTTTTTAACCTTGCCTGCGTACTTTCCACCACCAACTCTAAAGTACACATCACTAAAAGAAAGGGGATTGTTTGCATGAGATACTTTTGTTTTCTTATCTCCAACCTGCAACAAAGTTGTTGATTCTTTTTCACCTGCATCAAATAAAAGTCCGCATACCTTTATACCGTCTTCATCTGAAACATTCATGACAACATTTCCTTTTGAAGCTTCAAGTGTAGCCAGTCCCATACCGTAAATAATTGTATCTTTCTTTGTTACTTTTAGAGTTTCTTCTATATTGTAGATGCCCGGTGTAAATAAAATATTCTTTCCGTCAGCTAAAGCCTTGTTTAATGTTTTGCTATTGTCTTTGTCAGGATTTGCAATGTAAAAAGTGTTTAGGCTGTAAAATGTGCCTGTTACACCATTTTCCCATGAAATGCCTTGTGCATTTTTGCGAAGTTTTGGAACCATAACGCCATAGCCTTTGTCATTATCGTAGCAAATATATGGCTTCTCCTGTACTACCGGTGACTCTTCCACTACTGTATATGGAGCGTATGGCCACTCTCCTGAAGGATTACTGTAAGTTTCCTCTCCTACAAAAACCATGTTCCAAACACCGTTTTCCCAGTTGTTCCACTGATTATTTCTACATAAATACTGCTGCTGTGAACCTGAAGAAACTGTCCCGGCAAATTTGCTGTCTGCAATAAAACCGCCACTTGACCAGCCTTCTCCATCACTTAAAACAATCCCATCACTTGAATTAACTCGTCGTAATGAAACTGCCTGAGAATTAGCCCACATACAATATTTATTAATGGAAAAGTTTTCTGCACTTCTCCAGAAATTACATGTTGCATTTGTGCCCATCCACTTTGCATCGACCCATAATTGATTAATATTAGTATCTGTAGGTTCAATTCCTAAACCTGAAACCTGAGTATAAAATCCTACTTTTACAGATAATGATTTATCATACTTACCGGATTTAAACAAAAGTGCATATCGCTCATCACCAAACTGATTTGACTCCTGTTTTTTGTACACCGAATCTATTTTGTTCTGTACATCTTCTATTTTGTCTTTGCTGTCAAAAACATAAACATTATCTCCGAAAATCTTGTTGTCAGTTACAGGATTTCCTTTTGAAACGCATGTTATTTTTTCTTTAGACTCCTTTACCTTATTAGTGTCGCTTTTGCTATTATTTTTGCTGCCACCGCAACCTACCATGGTAAAAGCCAGCAACGTAGCTAATGCCATAATTAATCCTTTTCTCATAATTTTAATAATCCTTTACTAAATATACTGCATGTCTCGTTGTCACAATAAGATTGTTTCTCTTCTCCCCTCCAAAATCAAAAGTTGTAGGTCTTTGTGGCAACTTAATTGTGTCTGACAATTTGAAATCTTCATATATTTTAATATTGTCATCTGCCACGTAAATCTTATTGTTAAACTTTCTTACTTTATAATCGCCCTCTTCTATAATCGGAACCGGGTTCTCCAGTAAACCGTCTTCTGTAATATCACACTGCCATACGCGCTTGTACAATTCGTCTACTGAATATAACTTTCTTCCCGGCTTTGATCTTGATAAATTATTTGCTCTCATTAAATCATAGTGGCATGGGATAATTGTCTTTCCGTCTTTTGCCAAAAATGCCTTCTTTGGATTGTAGGTAACAACCTGTTCAAAGTCATTTCCATCTCTCCAACGGTTTCCCGGATATAAAACTCTTTCCGGTTTAATATCGCCTATATTGACTTTGTGCAATTTCTCAATGTCACCATTTTTGTCAATTGTAAATGCCACAACAATCGCTCTGCTGTCATACCAGAAGCCATAAGATGTGCCATAACTGTCAGGTGGTAAGTTGTTTATTATTTCCTTGCCATTTAAAGTAGCTTCTCTTGGAATTGAATATTCACCAACTACAACAATATTGTCTCTTGTGTCAAAACCAATAGAATTAATCTTAAACGGTGATTCAAAATACATTGTCATCTTCAAGGTTTTGCCATCTATTCGATAAATCTTCTTGTCTAAGCTATCAAGGAAATAGAAGTTACCTCTGCCGTCACAACAGCCACCATCAGCAAATCTAAATCCACTGTATAATAATTCATTACTATATTTATTTTTGGAATCCATTGAAAATTCAACTACCGTATTTCTTGTTACGTGACTTGTTTCTTTTCCAATAACTTCAATTCTTGCCGCCTGCCAAGGTCTTACCTCAATGCCTGTATTAACATCTAATAGGAAATTGTCTATTGTATATTTCATCTGAGAATAATTGTGTACATTAAGGAATTTAATGTTTTCACAATCCCAGGTTTTGACACAATATGGATAAGGCTTGTTTACAAATACAGTTCTGAAACAGTAGGTTGATGAAAAAGTAATATCCTTACAATTATGTAATTCTATTGGCTGTGCAAATTCGCCCTCTGCTTTTTCCTCTTCACTTTGGAAACCATAAATTGTTACGTCTTTTGCCTTTATCATTCTAATTTCGCATCTTTGATGATGTTCTAAGGACAAACAGTAAATTCTAATTGGAGAACTGTTTTTCTCAATTTGAACACCTGCTGTAACATAAGGGCTGGCTGACCAAACGTCTTTAAAAATACCTCCACCATTTCTGATTAACAAACTTGGATATTGATAGTCCCATATTTTCTTAAGGTCAGCGTCTCTTGCTCTTCCTCTGTCGTATGGCATTTCAAAGTCGCCTGTGCCTTTGACCAAATTACCATGACCACCAAAGAATTTCACGTCGTTCATATATGAATCGCCGTTGGCACACCAGAACACACCACATGCTCTAGGATTTCGACCACCTGTGTATACGCCTAATCCAAAGAGAATATTCTTTCCGGTTGATGTCTTTATGAAAGGTTTTACCTTTCCAAAACCTGTAAATTTCTCTGCATTTTCTTTTAATACTAATCTTGTTGAAACCGGATTCATACCAACAAAAGAAGTATCCTCTTTTAAAGTAATTGTGTCTGTTAAAATGTATTCTCCCTGTGGGAAATATATTGTCTGATACTTTTCAACTGCATTCTTTAAGGCTTCTGTATCATCTGTAACGCCATCACCTTTCAAGCCTAGATCTTTAGCATTTGCCCACAAGTCCATCTCCTGAAGTATCGGCAGGTCTGTTTTTAAAATAGAATAATCCACTTCTCTTGCATAGCGGTAAATTTCATCGTGGAACTGTTTGTCAGGATTAATGTCACTTGCCACAATTCCATGGGTATACTTTTTCAATCTGCACTGGTAATCTTCGCTGTTTATTTTTCTTCCTGTGTCTTTAAAAGAAACAATATTTTCCACTGCCCTCAGATAACAGTTTTTTACATTAATCTGTGTAAGCTGATTTTTCTCCTGAGCAATGTCCAAAAATGTATTCATGTCCTCAAATATTGAGTCTTCTATAATTAATTTTTCAAAATAACCTTCATCAACATCAATGAACTTGGATGTGTTAGTGCTGTAAGCTCTTATTATATTAAGACCTGCTTCGTGGGTTCTAATGGCTGCTGCAGTCTGACCGTTAAACCTTACATCAACCATAACAAAAGGCCAGCCCGGAGAACACTTTGTAGTAACGATGCCATATTTTCCACCATTAATGAAAATATCTTCCATTTCGTTTCCAACATCGTAAATGCCTGCCATTCCTGACTCAACATTAATATCGATATGATTAATGAAACAATGCTGTGCGTAATGAGTTCTAAAAGCCACTGCCTGAGAATTGCCCCTGCCCAGACTTACATTTACGTTAGACATTGCACTGTAAAAAGTTCCCGGATTAGCATCCTGAATACGACTTTCGTCCTCTTCCATTTTGTTAGTAAACCAAAACAGATATTTAAAACCACCTTTTTGTTCAGGATGTGGTTCATTAAAACCATCCGCATTATCCTGCAAAATAAATTCTGGTCTGTTCTTGCCATAACCTATAATTCGTACTGCTTTTGGAACATAGATTGTTCTACTAAGAAGGTACTTACCTTCAGGCACAAATAGCACTCCATATCCATCCTGTTTTACAACAGCGTGAATTGCTTCCTGTAACTGCACACTTACATCTTCTGTTCCATCATTTTTAATATTAAAATTGTCCTGTGTAAAATACACAGCTTTACCATCCGTTAGTTTTTCCTTATAAAACGACACTCCATTCATACGCTATACCGATTCCTTTTTATAATTTATGATTAGGTACAACTGCATACATTACAAAATCCTCTGTACCTTTATTTACCATTCCATGACTATGTCCCATTGGACAATAGTGAACTGTACCGGGTTTTAAAATTTCTGTCTTCCCGTCCATTGTTACTTCCGCTTCCCCTGAAAGTGCAAAAACCACTTCGCTGTTATTTTCGTGAGTGTGAACACCTATGGAAGCTCCCGGAATTAAAGTACCCTTCATTAATTTTAAATTATCGTCCACATGCATCTTAGCACTAATGTGCTTTTCTCCACCATAGAAATTAGGAATTACCGTATCTTCCATCTTACTAAATTCAAAAATCATAATCTGTCTCCTTTTTTACTGTTTATTTTTATATTAAAATATCTATTTGATTCCTTTTGCAAGTGCGTTCTTTTCAATACTTTTCTTAATGTTTTCCATTTTTTGGTCTAAATCGGCACACTTTAGGGCACACTCTGTTAATTCTTTTGACAATTTTTCAAGGATATCCTCATCTAAATCTTTCTTGTATCTTAATTTGTGCTCAAGACTTGCCCAAAAATCCATAGCAATTGTTCTAAGCTGAACTTCTACTTTCATAGCTCTTTTTTCGTTTTCCAAAAATATTGGTACTTCAACAATCAAATGAAGACTCCTGTAGCCACTTTCTTTAGGATGTTTAATATAATCCTTCTTTTCGATTAATGTTATGTCATCCTGCTGTAACAATAAATCTGCCATTTTATAAATATCTTCCTTAAAAGAACAAATTATTCTAATTCCTGCAATATCAAAAATATTTTCCTCAATTCCTTCTGTTGTCATTGGAATATTTTTCTTTCGCATTTTTTTCATTATACTATCCGGAGACTTAAGTCTTGACTTAATTGCCTCAATAGGGTTCTCGTCATAACGTAGTGAAAACTGTTCGTTTAGCACCTTAAACTTAGTTTCCACCTCCATAATGGCACATCTGTAATAGGTCATTAGTCTGTTATAAGACAATGTACCCTCTTTTATTTTCTCTAGATGTTCTTCCTTTGTTAGTTCATTAAAAAAATGATCCTTTAAATGTTCTACAATCATATTTTTCTCCTGTTCCATTTATATATAATCTCTTTGGGTGTAAGCTATTTATATAAATATATTTACTATTCAACCAGAGTTATCATTTAACTAGGGTTAATTTTTATTATTCAATTTTATCCGACCTGCAAACTTGTTATAATTATACCATTTAGGAGTAAAATATGAAACGATTTTTTAACAATATTTAATCCTGAATAGCCACTACTCAATTTTGCAATCACTGGTTAAAACATAATTTTTTAGTGTTTGTATGACTTGAAAACACATTATTCCCAACTGATTTTTGCCATATTAAATAAGCTGCACGCTAATTGTTTAGTGTGCAGCTTATTTAATAATTAATATTTATTTTGCATACATAGCCGATATATATTCATTATCGTCTACTTCTACTTCTGTTCTGTTTTTTTCTGTTAATTTATCTTTTTCCATTGTGTATTCAACTATTTCATCATCAAAGTTTACAATATATAATTTATTTCCTACAACATCATACTGTATAGCACATGAATTAATATTATACTCTGTTTCGATTTTTTCTAAATCCATATTATACTTTATAATTTTTGAATCATTGTTTTGTTTGCTTATAATTAAATAGAATGTCTATTGCAAAAATCACAAAAAAGAAATAAACCACAAAAACAGCATCGACAATTGTCAATGCTGTTCTTGTTCTTAAAGTTCATTTTTTAATTATATCCGAAATTTTTTCCGGTTGTTTATGTTTTTATAGATGAAGGACTCTGTCCTTTATTTCCTGTGTTCTTCCCTGGTTCCAGAACTGTGTTCCGATGTAACCGCAAGTTCTTCTAGCAACACTCATTTTGTCCTGGTTTCTGTTTCCACAGTTTGGACATTCCCAAACAAGTTTGCCTGTTTTTTCATCATTTATAATTTGAATTTCGCCGTTATATCCACAACATTCGCAATAATCTGATTTTGTATTTAATTCAGCATACATAATGTTGTCATAAATAAACTTCATTACTTCGATTACTGCTTCTATATTATCCTGTAGGTTTGGAACTTCTACATAACTGATAGCTCCACCCGGTGATAATTTCTGGAAATCTGATTCGAATTTAAGTTTACTGAAAGCGTCTATTTTTTCTGTAACATGTACGTGATAACTGTTTGTAATGTAATTCTTGTCTGTAACGCCTTTAATAACTCCAAATCTCTTCTGTAAACATTTTGCGAACTTATATGTTGTAGATTCCATTGGTGTACCATATACCGAATAACTAATGTTCTCTGCTGCTTTCCATTCTGCACACTTATCATTAAGCCTCTGCATTACTTTAAGAGCAAATGGTCTAGCCTCAGGATCTGTATGTGATTTACCTGTCATTCTTACACACATTTCATAAAGTCCGGCGTAACCAAGTGAAATCGTTGAATATCCACCAAACAACAGTTTATCAATTGTCTCACCTTTTTTAAGACGTGCCAATGCTCCATTTTGCCAAAGAATTGGTGCTACATCTGAAGGTGTTCCAAGTAATCTTTCATGTCTGCATCTTAATGCTCTATGGCAAAGCTCTAATCTTTCATCTAAAATCTTCCAGAATAAATCCATGTCGCCGTTAGATGAACATGCAACATCAACTAAGTTAATAGTTACAACACCCTGATTGAAACGTCCGTAGAACTTATGGCTTCCGTCTGCATTTCTCTGACTGTCTTCTACAGTAAGGAATGAACGACATCCCATACATGGGTAAACACAACCCTGTTTCATTTCCTTCATTACTTTAGCTGAAATATAATCAGGTACCATACGCTTTGCAGTACATTTTGCTGCAAGTTCTGTTAATGCCCAATATTTTGAATCAGGTGTTACATTGTCTTCGTCTAAAACATATATAATCTTAGGGAATGCCGGTGTAATCCAAACACCTTTTTCATTTTTTACGCCCTGAATACGCTGCTTTAATACTTCCTCAATAAGTGTAGCCAAGTCATCTCTTGTCTGACCTTCAGGCACTTCATCAAGGTACATAAACATTGTTACAAAAGGAGCCTGTCCATTACATGTCATAAGTGTAATAAGCTGATACTGAATAGTCTGTATACCTCTGTTGATTTCGTCTTTTAATCTTCTCTCAACAATTTTCTTTACCTGTTCATCGCTGTAATTAAGTCCAATCTGCTCTCTTTCAGCTAAAACTTCTTTTGTAATTTTCTCTCTACTAACCTGTACAAATGGTGCTAAATGTCCTAATGAAAAAGACTGTCCACCGTACTGATTACTTGCAACCTGAGCAACAATCTGTGTAGTAACGTTACATGCTGTGTAGAAACTATGTGGTTTGTCAATCTTTGTTTCTGAAATGCATGTTCCGTTCTGTAACATATCCTCTAAATTAATTAAGTCACAGTTATGCTCTTTCTGAGCAAAATAGTCTGAATCATGGAAATGAATAATTCCCTGTTCATGTGCTTCAACAATTTCTTCTGGTAATAATATACGTTTTGTTAAATCCTTACTTACCTCGCCTGCCATATAATCTCTCTGAGTTGAGTTAATTGTAGGATTCTTATTTGAATTTTCCTGCTTAACTTCTTCGTTTAACTGTTCAATAAGTGCAAGAATTCCCTCATCTGTTGTATTAGATTTACGTGCAAGTTCACGTACATAACGGTATCTTACATACTTCTGTGCAACTTCATAGCCACGCATTTCCATAATTCCACGTTCAACCATATCCTGAATATCTTCAACTGATGTAGCATGCTGTGTAGACATAATTTCTTTTTCTAAAATATTTCCTACTGCTGCAATCTGATATTCGTTTAACTTATGTATTGGCTCTACTTCGTTATTTGCAGCTCTTATGGCATTTAGGATTTTATTTACATCAAAAGAAACTTCCTCTCCATTTCTCTTAATAACTCTTCTAATCTTTGACTCCATATTAATACCTATCTCCTTTGCAATTTCTTGTATATTTTCCTAAATATTGTTCTAAATATTGTTAATCTTATCTCCAAAAAATCCCTTTATTCTGCCTGAACTCCCCTATTTATGGGGTGATTCCTATATTTTGTCCGTTTTTTAAGCGAACACAAGATATTGTGTCCGCCTAACGTATTATAGCACAACATATTCTATTTTGTATAGTGCATATTTTTCTTTTTTTCAAAAATTTTTTTATTATTTTTCAATAAGTTACCTTTTATATAATCTGTGTTTAAAATATATAATTTTGTTAAGTTACTGCAATGTTTTAAATACTTTTCTTACGACTATAAGTGACAGTGCTGCTGCAAGAAAATCTGAAATCGGTGCAACGTACATTACGCCTTCAATTCCCATAGCCTTTCCACCTATTGTTGTAAAAATAATTGGAAGAACCAACATTAAAGGAATAAAACAAATCACCTGTCTTGTAAGAGATAAAAATGTTCCCTTGTTAGGTTCACCGATAACTGTACAAAATGTTGATGTTATTGGCTGTATTCCATTTAAAAATGTCATAAATAAAAATACTCTAAAGAATTTGACTCCAAACTGTATGTATTCTTTGCTTCCTGAACCAAATATGCTTAAAAGCTGTTCAGGGAACAACTGAAATACAACAAATGCAATACATGAAATTACAACGTTGCATGTAAGTGCCATCTTGTAGGTTCTCTTAACTCTGTCAAACTTTCCTGCTCCTCTGTTAAAACTTACAATTGGCTGCATGCCCTGGGCTACCCCAATACAAACTGAGAAGTAAACCTGATTTACCTTCATTACAATTCCGCATACTGCAAGGGGTATATTTGCTCCGTATGAACTTAACGCCCCGTAATATGTTAGTGTCTTGTTCATTACAATCTGAACAAACATAATTGCCAACTGATTTAGTCCTTGAGCCATACCAAGGTGACTTGCTCTTAAACATATTTTTGCATTTGGCACAAAATGCTCTTTCTTTAATTTAACTGTTTTAAAATGTATTAAATACCAAATAACCATTAATGTAGCAACGTACTGACCGATAATTGTAGCAATTGCAGCACCTGACATTCCCCAACCAAAGAGAATTACAAAAATATAATCAAGTACAACATTAATAACCGCCCCTGTCAGATTGCACGCCATTGAAAAGTTAGGATTACCATCTGCCCTTACTAAATGTGCTCCACCTGCTGATACAATGGCTGCCGGAAATCCTAATGCAATAACGCTTGTATATTCCATTGCCAAAGGAAGCACCTTGTCTGTTGAGCCAAAAAATAAAAGCATTGGCTTCACGAAAACTATACCGATAACTCCTATAATCACACCTATAATAAGCATAAGTGTTGTTGCATTACCTATGTAATATGGTGCTTTCTTTGTATCACCTGCCCCCATGTTTAAATTAAAGCCTGATGCCGAACCTATACCTAATGTAAGAGCTGTAGCAAGGCATAAAGTTGTAAGCGGAAAAGCCACATTAGTTGCCGCATTTCCTAACTCTCCTACTGTTTGTCCTATAAAAATTTGGTCTACTATATTATATAGGGACATTACTATCATTGATATAATACTTGGCACTGCAAATTTTTTTAATAATTTTCCTATTGGTTGTGTTCCTAAAGGATTAGCTATTTCCTGTGTCATTGTTTTCCTCCCTATTTCTTCTTTTTTTGCCAGACAGCTAAACTCTATAATACAACTGTATTGTATGTTTTTTCAACATTTATTTTCAAAAATATTATTATTTTTTATTATTCATTATTACTCTGTTTTTAAATTAAATGTAATTCAATAGTTTTATTTCCCTTATTTATTCTCCTGTAATTATAATTAGAAATTATTTAATAAATTTGTTTAGGTTTTTACGGGTATTTTCTTATTTTATTAAGTTCTTTTAGTTATGTTAAAGCTTTGTTAAATTTTTAACCAATTCTCTTTATCATTCACTTTTATTATGTTATAATTTAGGCAAATTGGGCTTTGCCTACTATTATCATACAGAATGGAGAAAATTATGAGAGGTATTTATTCAAATAAAACTGAAATTCGTCATAAGGTTTTTACTGAAATAGCCAGAATGGCTTACGAAGATTATCCTTTATCACATATAGAGGATCTTCCTTTTGAAATTATTCCCGGCGAAATTGGAAAATATTATGACAATATTTTTCTTGAACGTGCCATTATCGGGGAACGATTAAGAGCAACTCTTGGTTTGCCTGTAAGAAATATGTCTGAGCATGCACCATTATCTGATGGAATTGATGCCAGTGCCATAGACGAAAAATATTATGATCCTCCCCTTATTAATATAATAAAGTTTGCGTGCCATGCCTGCCCTGAGAAACGTGTTTTAATTACTAACGGCTGTCAGGGTTGTATTGAACATCCTTGTATTGAGGTTTGTCCAAAGAACGCAATTCATATGGAAAATGGTCGTTCTGTTATTGACCAGGAAAAATGTATTAAATGTGGTAAGTGTGTAAATGCATGTCCTTACAACGCAATTATTAAACAGGAACGTCCTTGTGCTGCTGCCTGTGGTATGAATGCCATTAAGTCAGACGAATATGGACGAGCTGATATTGATTACGACCAGTGTGTATCCTGCGGTATGTGTTTGGTAAGCTGTCCATTTAGTGCCATCGTTGATAAAAGTCAGATTTTCCAGACGGTGCTTGCATTAAAGAGCGATACACCTATATACGCTGCCATTGCCCCTTCATTTGTTAAACAGTTTGGTGATAAGGTTACACCTGAACAGGTTAGAGCCGCACTTAAGGCTGTTGGTTTTGAAGATATGGTTGAGGTTGCCATTGGTGCCGATTTATGTGCGGTGCAGGAAGCTGCCGACTTTATGAAGGAAGTTCCTAATGAACATCCTTGGCTTGGTACTTCATGTTGTCCTGCCTGGTCAGTTATGGCTAAGAAAACTTATCCTGAATACGCTGACTGCATTTCAATGGCACTTACACCTATGGTTTTAACAGGTCGTATGACAAAGAAACAACATCCTGACTGCAAGGTTGTATTTATCGGACCTTGTGCTGCTAAGAAATTAGAAGCTAGTAGAAAATCAGTTAGAAGTGATATTGACTTTGTTTTAACTTTTGAAGAAATGATGGGTATTTTTGATGCTAAAAACATTGAATTTGATAAATTAGAAGTTGAAGAGCCATTAAATACATCAAGCTCTCTTGGTAAAGGTTTCGCTGCCAGTGGTGGTGTTGCCGCAGCCGTTGTTAATGCAATTAACTGTCTTGAACCAGAAAGAGAAGTTAAGACTGTTAAAGCTGAAGGTTTAAAAGAATGTAAGACAATGCTTGCTAAGGCAAAAGCCGGTATGTATGATGGCTATCTTTTAGAAGGTATGGCATGTCCCGGTGGATGCATGGGTGGTGCCGGAGTTCTTGCTGATGTTAGAAAAGCCACAATGGGACTTGAGCAACAGAAGAAAACTTCAACTTTTGAAAAGCCTTCACGTTCAGATTACCTTAAATATCTTCACCTGATTACTAAGGAGGATTTCTACAACAATGAAAATGAAAACTAAAACAATAACTGTAACAGCCATAATGATTGCTCTTTGTGTTGTTGTACAGTTATTAAAAACCCCCGGTACTTTACCTATTACCGGAGGCTTAATTAACCTAATTTTAATTATTGATACACTTTATTGTGGATTACTTAGCGGTGTAATAGTTTCAGTTGTAGCACCTGTTACTTCTTTCATTATTACACAGTCTGCAATAATTTCTACTGTACCAATGATATTACCATTTATTATGCTTGGTAATATTGTAATCGTCCTTTTTGCCTGGTTTGTTCGTGGCAAGAAGTTGGAACTTAATTTACTTCCACTTAGCCTTGTTGCCGGTTCTTTTGCAAAATGGGCTGTTATGAACCTTTTAATTGTAAAATGGGTTATTCCTACATTCGGAAGTCACTTGTCACCTAAAATGACAAGAATTGCAGGTGTAACATATTCTACAACTCAACTTTATGCTGCTTTGCTGGGAACAGCAGCAGCCTGCATTATCTGGCCGGTAGTCAGAATTGCAGTAAAAAGATTGCATTAAAAAAAAATTCCATTTGGCATTTCCGAAAATTTCGGTATCTGTCAAATGGGATTTTTTAATTAATTTTTGTCTTTATTAAATCTGTACTATTTCTTTACAATACGAAAGTGCATCATCGTCGTGTGAAACCATCACAACTGTCTTTCCCTCTTCATTTAAGCCGGTTAATAATTTCATAACAATCTCTGTGTTTTTCTCATCAAGACTACCGGTTGGTTCATCAGCCAAAACAATATCACAATCTTTAAGCACTAATCTTGCAATGGCTATTCTCTGCTGTTCGCCACCTGAACAGGTATATATCTTCTTGTTTAAGAACTCCTCTCCAAAACCAACTTTTTCCAGCGCCTCTGTCATCAGCTGTTTTTCATTTTTTCCAGACTTTTTATTAATGACAATTTTCAGATTTTCATATACATTCAAATCATCTATAAGTGCATAATTTTGAAACAAATAGCCTATTGTGTTTTTCAACATCATTCTTCTCTTCTTTTTATTCTTATAGGCTATCTCTTCACCCATTATAGATAAATGTCCTTCGTAATCTTCTAATAACCCCATTATATTTAATAATGTTGTTTTACCTTTACCACTGGGGCCTTTTATGCCTAGAAACGTTCCTTTATTTATCTTCAAATTATAATTGTCAAAAATTGTGTGGTTTTCATACTTTTTTGTTATATTTTCTAATTCAATTGCATACATAATCTTTACCTTCCTTTTATTACTGTTCCAATACTTTCAAACGATTTTCTTTTTAACATAGCATAAAATATTATCGTTTCCGGGATAACTAAACAAACAAATTTTTTATTTACAACAATATCTACAACAATAACAATCGTGGCGTTGTATATTAAAAACTTTGAAATGTCATTAGTTGCTTTTTTACCAAGCAGGCTATAAACTGCCATTTTCTTTTTCTTGAATTCATAATAAATAGAAAACAAACTTATATCTACTAATATGTATGTCAAAAATACTATGACAAAATACATAACGCTTTCGAATAATTCCGTTTGATAAGTAGATATATGCGTACGCAATTCTGTACTTAACGCTTCCATTTCTATGTCTGATTTTTCATATCCCATTGTCAACAATTTCTTTTCCAATTGTTTTGCTACCTTTTCTGTCATAAAAACATCACCATAACTTATAGTAGCCTTTTTTTCCAATTTAGAAATTTGAATAACTGAATTATACGAATATTTTCCGGGAGTTTCAAAATCCATAATCCATTGTTTGCTGGCAATGCATACAGGTTCAATATCTCCCATCTCCTCATATTTTGCTATTTTTTTGCGCTTCTTCCATAAGTTTTTCGGTACAAGCAAATATTCTTTCTCACTATCTAATTTCAGTAATTCTCCATTTTTATCTTTTATTCCTAAATACGGCAGTAAATTATAAGAAGCAATAATCATATTACTTTCAATACTATCTAAATCTTTGTATATTTTTGTGTTCTCATACTTGGATAATAAAGTATCTGATGGACAATAATTAAATATTTCCTTATCGTCATATTGCTCCACAAAAGCATTTAACTCTTTCTCTTCTTTTTCATTAGGTGATATATGCTGTGTGCAAATATACCAATTGCGTGCCTCAATTTCTTCTGCCTTTTTAGTGCCTTCATTTAACCTTATTGCATTTTCTATTAATTGAGTGGCTATAATAAACGCGACTACTGTCAACACTACCTTAAATGCCATTGTCATAATAAATATTATTTTGTTATTCTTTTTGTTTTTTATTGAATCAATATAACCTGCATTTTTTATAAAAACTACTGCAATTGCAGCTACACAAATATATACCAAATTCAAAGATAGCATTAAAAATAACACCATCAGTAAATATGAATATAACTGACTTACATCCATAATAATTATATAAATGCAAAATAATATAACACCGCTAACAAAACCGTATGCTGTATTCTTAATTATATCTTTATACAGTCTTAGTGAAATTCGATTTTCAGACCAGCCATTTAATTTTAATATTCCAATTTCTTTCAAACGGGATATATAATAAATTGATGTGCAAAATAGAGCCAGACAAAATACTGATATAAAAAATCCAATATTTAAAGGACTAAATAGCATGCCTAAATTAAATTCAACAGATTCCTTGCATGTAACCATCGCTTCAAAGCCTGATTTTTCCAGCTTCTTTTTAAATTTAGAAACTCTTGTCGAATTATTTTCCTGAACTGTAAAATATCTTACTTTTCTATTTTCTATTTTTTGTGCTTTAATTATTTTCATGTGCCTGTTAGGGAATAAGCTTCTCACAGCACCATATTTAACATTCTTTGCTGGATTAATTACTTCAACTTTGCAATCAGTATTACCAAAGGAATAATTATTAAATGTTCTAATTTGTACACAAACATTACTTTCCTTAGCACATTCTTCAAGTGTTTCTAAATTAATTTGTTTACTAAGGGAAAAATCTGAAATCCTACTTTCATCTATATAATTAGACTTATCTACTACTAATAGCATAAAATAAACTGAGAAGATTACAGTCATTATGCCTATAAGCGTGAATATTTTTTTCATTGCTCTCCTCCTTTATAGTTTTTCATTTATGAACATAATACATTAAAAGAACCTTGACACTTTACTATCAAGGTTCTCTACTAAACACAATACCTTATTTTTTTATAGCTATTGCTTTAAAATCTTTATATCCACACTTTTCAGGTACAAAAGGATTTTTGTGAGTAGAAGCCTTTCCAACATGTACTCTTCCTTTCTTTCCTTTTCCATCTGTTGTACCTGATTTTTCTTTTTTTGTACTCCAATCTGGATCTACCCATACTGTAACTTTGTATTGTATTCCATCTACTTCCATATCATATAAGTTAGAATACAAAATACCATTTGAAGTTTCTCCACCAGTCCATTTTGCTCCACCACCATTTAGCACCTTAGATGCTCCTGCATAAACTGCTGTAGTTGTTCCTAAGAGCGTTGTAACTGTACAAGCATAAACTAATGCTTTCTTTAACTTTTTCATTTTTCTCCTCCATTTCGTTTTTCATTTTTTCATAAGTACAATTTGACATGTCTATTTACGTACCAAAGTCACTCTACTCTTATTTTTTTTGAAGTCAACCCTTTGCAAAGAAGTTTTTGAAGTAATAACAATTCCCTTATAAAAAGCTCATACATTGTTATTATTATCTATTGTTTGTTATTACTTTTGTGGTTTATTAATTTAATTAAAAACAAAGAAAACTGTCACTTTAACGTTTTGTAATCGTCAAAGTGACAGCTCTTTCTTACATTCTAAACGTAGATAACGTTCAAAATATTCCAGCTAAAAAAAGTGCTAAAAAAATCTTTTTAGATTTTTTAAAAGAAAAATCCGGTACTCTTGCTCCATTTTGTATAAACCTTCTTTTTGTTTTTATACTTATAAGCTCTGATTTTTACAAATATTTCGTAATCTGCCTGTTTAAGTTTCTTTCCTAATTTACTAAATCTGCCAATATAGTCTGCTTTCTGGGTGCAAACAATGGTTTTATTTTTCTTTTTGACCTTGTATGTTAATTTAAGTTGATACCCTTTTGCACCGATAACTTTATTCCAACATTTACCATCACCTATATATGGTTTAATTTTCGAAAATGGCACACTATATTTGATTTTAGTTCTTGGATCTAACGATTGTTCAGCAAGTTTAACTCCCGGCTTTAATGTAAACTGTTTAATTCCCGTATACATAAAAGCCTCTTCACCAAACTCTTTAACTTTTGATAAATTAACTTTCTTTAAACTTGTGCACTCATTAAAAGCTTCGCTTTCAATTTTTGTAACTTTGCCTAATTGAATCGTCTTTAACTTTCCATCCTGATAAAATGCATTATTGCCTATTTTTTTTATTTTGTTACCTTTTACTGTCTTTAAATTATTACAACGAGAAAAGGCAGAAGGTCCAACGTTTGTTACATTATTTAAGTTTACCTTTTGTAAATTTGTACATTCATAGAAAGCATCTTCGCTTACCTTCTTGATTTTAGACGGCATACTCACTTCCTTTAGTTCACTTAATGAAAATGCCCTTTCATCAATTTTTTCGATATTGTTATTTAGTTTAATTTCTGTTATTTTTGCCTGATAAAAAGCTCTACTTGCTATTGTTTTCACACTATTGGGTACTGTATAACTTTTCCCTTCATTCTTTGTTGGAGGATACCATATTAATTTCTTTCCATCTTTTGAAAATAACACTCCATCAATTGATTTATACACCGGATTATCTGGCGACACATTTATGTTTTCTAAATACTCAAACTGTCTATCATATGAAGACAAGCCACCTAGACCTTCAACATCCACTGTATAATCTTTATCAAAGTATATTTTTGAGTATAATGTGTCGTGCTCCTCACTAGCTCTTATTATTCTAATATTTGTTTCTTTTCCCACATAAGGACCCTCATAAGGATCAGCCTTTACAATCTGTGGAAATGCAAGTAACGCTAATAACATAGTTAATAATATTTTTCTTTTTAAATTTTTTCTCATAATCTTACCTCCCTAGCCTAAATAAATTGTTCTTTTTCTAATATCACTCCATTTTGTATAAACTTTCTTTTTGTTCTTGTATCTGTATGCTCTAATTTTTACGCCTAAAGATGATATCTCACCATTTAATCTTTCATTCATTCTTGCAATTTTCTTACGAAATTTCTTTGAAAGTTTTGGTTTCTTTACTGTAGTTTTTAAATAAACTTTATCTTTTACATTATCAAGATTATATACCCTTACTACAACTTCATAGCCCTTGGCTCCTTTAACTTCATTCCATCTTTTGTAGCTTAGAAGATATGGTTTAATATCTTTAAACTTCTTTCCGTAATTAATTTTTATCTTCGTATCAAATGCAGCCACACCTAAATTGTATTTTTTGTTTAGCGTAATGTTTTTTACTCCTATTCCCCAGAAAGCTCTTTCTCCTATGTTTTTAACTTTGCCAAGATTTAACTGAGTTAAATTAGTACACGATCCAAAAGCCCAGCGTTCTACAGTTTTTACATTCATTAAATCTATGCTTGTTAGATTATTACAAGCAGTAAAAGCAGATTCTCCAATCTTCCTAAGATTATCGGTAAAAGTAACTTTTTCTATTTTACTTCTGTAAAAAGCATCTGCACAGATAACCTTTACTGTTTTAGGAACTGCATATATTTTACATTCTTTTTGTGGTGGAAATGCATATAATTTTGAACCATCTTTAGAAAGTAATGCACCATCAACAATTTTGTATTTAGTGTTTTTTTCTGAAACTTCTATATTATTTAGATTTTCAAATTCCCACATATCCGGAACCGGACCTAAATAATTTTCATCCAAATAAATTTGTGTATATTTCTCAGGATCCTTAATTTCCTCCATATTTGTTAATTTTTCAATTAGTGTATTAGTGTTTTCTACTCCACTTACCCAGGTTGTACCCCCACACGAACCTGTTACTAATAATACAGATGCCATCAGCATTGTACACATGTTTCTTAATAATTTTCTCATATTCATCGCCTCCTATTTGATTTAATACTGTTATAACAATATAACGTTAAAAATTTTATATTTATTGCATGATGTTCACAACACTTGTTACTAATTTGACCTTTTTTAATATCTTGTTTCGTTTAACCATTTTCAATTACCCCTCTTTCCTTTTGTTAATCTAATTTTTTAGTTTAGGAGATAATAACATATATTTATTTTTTTCAATATAAATGTAATAATTTACAGTGTTATTGTAACTTTTAATGTTTTTTTCTATTGATTTTTTAATTTTTAATATTTTAAAAATAATTTTTCCAATTCTATATTCTAATTTATGGTTTGATGTTTTTTAACATAACTAATAAGAGCCACATTGCTTATGCAATGTAGCTCCTGTTAGTTAAAACTTTTTATACTATTTTCTTACTTTCTATAATCCTAATACGTTAATCAATAGTAACCATGCTAAGCCATAATAAGTTACTGCGGCTACCAAGTCGTTTATTGTTGAGATAAGTGGTCCTGACGCTACGGCAGGATCAAATCCAATTTTGTCTAAGATAATAGGAATAATTGTTCCTACAAAACTTGAGATTAACATGGCTAGTGCCAATGCACCACCTATACAACCTGAAATTGCAAATGCACTTCCAATTGCCTGACCTCTTGCAATCCAAATAAACATACCTGTAAATACAACTGCAATAGCGCCTACAATTAATCCGTTACACAAACCAACTCTGATTTCCTTAAACACAAAACCTACCATTTCTTTGAAAGATAGCTCTTCATCCATTAAAACTCGAATTGTAACGGCTAGTGACTGTGTTCCAACATTACCTGACATACCAAGGATAACTGACTGGAAAGTTACAATAATCGGTAGTCCTACAATTACCGTTTCAAACATATTGATAACTGATGAAACAATCATACCAAGCATTAATAAAATTAAAAGCCATGGAACTCTCTTCTTCAGACTTTGTCCTAAAGGCTCCTCCAGTTCTTCTTCTGCAGACAAACCGGCTAACTTAGCATAATCTTCACCCATCTCTTCATCGACTACTTCTACCAAGTCCTGTGAAGTGATTACACCTAAAATATGCATGTCTTTATCTAAAACCGGTATTGAATCTTCTGAGTAATCTTTCAATTCTTCAATACAGTCATCTACTGTTTCGTGGTCATGTACATACGGATACGATGTAGTTACCAAAGACTCTAACTCTACATACTCTCTGGCAACAATTAAGTCTGTTAAATCGATGGCACCATAAAATGTTCCGTCTTCTTTTTTTACATAAAGAGTTGTAATATTATCATTTTCAGCAGCCTGTTCAACCAATCTTTTCATTGCCTGCTTAATAGTTAGGTCTAATGTAAGAGTTACATAATTAGTAGTCATTTTGCTACCAATCTCGTCTTCATCATAAGACTGAATCAGGTCAATGTCTTTCTTTGCATCTTCATCGATTAATTCTATAAGTTCATTACTTGTGTCATCTTCCAATTCATCCAAAATATCAACAGCATCATCAGCCTCCATGCTACCAAGGATTCTAGCTGCAACCTTTGGATCTAATTCCTCTATGAATTCTGCTGGATCATCTATATATGAGAATATATCAGATACTCTGTCTACTCCCAAAATAGAATATAATTTCTTTCTTTCTTCGCTGTCTAAATATTCCAGCGCTGAAGCTATATCGTTTTCGTGATAATCGTCTAACTTGTCAAGCTTAACAGGTGTTGGATCGTCACTTCTAATAATTTTAATAAGTTCTTCTTCGTAGTTTGCTTTTTCAGGAATTTCATACTCTTCCTGATCTAATTTTTCATTAGATTCTTCGTTATTTTCTAATTCTTCTTCGAATTTTTCTTCCACCTTCATATACCTCCATTTAATTAAATTCTAGGACTCTCACCTATTTTTAATAAATACAATTGCGTATATGAGGGAAGTTATCTATAAACACTAAGAACGAAACGGATGATATGCATCAGTATCGTCTATATTGTATTTATCAGTAAAACTTCGCCCACTACTGTCACAATTATCCATTCTGTTCTCCTTCCTTAAAAAATATCAAATCTCTAAACAATATATATTGTAAATAATTTCTTTAAAACAATACTATTATTTGTATTAAAAATTCCTTAAATTGCAAAGTGAAAAAACCTTCACTCGCAAAAGTAAAGGCTTATGGCAGAACCATAAGCCCTCAATAATTACTCTATCATTTGTTGCAACAAAATGTCAACCGATTTTACCCCAATTTAACAATTTCATTGCATATTAATCAACTGTGTGAACCTTAATCATGTTAGTTGTACCTGATTTTCCAAGGGGTACACCAGATGTAATTACTACTACATCATCTTTCTTAACTAAGCCTTTTTTCTTTGCAACTTCCACTGCGTAATCAAAAAGCTCAAGAACGTGTTCCTTCTCCTTAATTAAAACAGGAGTAACTCCCCATGACATATTAAGCTGTCTTACAACTTTTTCTTCAGTGCTGCCTGCAACTATCATACAGTCAGGTCTGAATCTTGAAATCATTCTTGCAGAACGTCCTGATTTAGTAACTGTTAGAATACAGTTTGATTCCAAATCGTACGCTGTCATACATGTAGCATGACAAACAGCTTCTGTAATATCTGTTCTGCTCTTTCTATGATGTTCTAAAAATCTTCTCTTATAGTTAATATCCATTTCTGTTCTCTCAGCAATTCTTGACATTGTCTGAACTGCTTCAATTGGATATTTACCTGCTGCTGTTTCTCCTGATAACATAATGGCACTTGTACCATCATAAATAGCATTGGCAACGTCTGTTGTTTCTGCTCTTGTTGGTCTTGGGTTGTTCATCATTGAATCAAGCATCTGTGTTGCTGTAATAACCTGCTTACCTGCTTCATAAACTTTCTTAATAATCATCTTCTGAATAATTGGAACTTCTTCCTCAGGTAATTCAACACCCATGTCACCACGTGCTACCATAATAGCATCAGCTTCATCTATAATTGAGTCAATATTAATAATTCCTTCACTGTTTTCTATTTTTGCAATGATGTTGACTTTTTCTCCACCATTGTCGTCAAGAACTTTTCTAACTTCCTTAACATCATCAGCTGTTCTTACAAATGATGCTGCAACAAAGTCAATATCCTGACTAATACCAAAAATAATATCGCTCTTATCCTGCTCACTCATATATTCCATGTTAATGTGTACATCAGGAACATTTACACCTTTGTGGTTAGCAATTTTTCCGTCGTTCTTTACTTCGCAGACAATGTCTGTTCCGTCAATCTTCACAACTTCCATTTTTACTAAACCATCATCAATTAAGATAACTGTTCCTTCTTTAACATCCTTATATAAATCAGGATAAGTAATACCTACTCTTTCGTTATTTCCTAAAATATTTTTATCTGCAACTAATGTAAAAGTCTGTCCTGTTACAACGTTTACAACGTCGTTTTCAAAATTGCCTGTTCTAATTTCAGGACCTTTTGTATCTAAAAGAATTGCAATTGGTCTGTCGCACTTCTCTCTTAGTCTCTTAATTCTGTCCATTCTTCCTTTGTGCTCTTCATGTGAACCATGTGAAAAATTGCATCTTGCAACATTCATTCCACTTTTAATTAACCCTTCCAAAATTTCATCACTGTCTGTTGATGGTCCCATTGTACATACAATTTTAGTCTTTCTCATGTTCTGTCATGTAAATATATTGAATATATTTACCTCTCCTTTCCCATTACTATTAGTATAACTTACTTCTCAGTCGTAAAATAAATAGAAATTCCAAATTTCTACACTAAAATATATTTTTCATCTCTCCTAATATAACAATGAAGACAGAATATTACAAGTTAAAATAATGTTAAGCACTATAATTTTATGCAACTTGTTATTTATTGTTTTTATTACATATAACTTTATATGCAAATCCACCTATGGCACTTATTCCTAAAATTACCAATAGTACAATAATCGCCACAATGTACTGTCCCTTACCTAACGCCTGACCACCCATTGCTGATACAATAATTGCCGGAATTCTTGCTATTGTGGAAATAACAAGCCATCTTGAAAGTTTAATATCAGTTACTCCCATAAAATAAGATATTAAATCCTTTGGCATTCCGGGAATCAGAAAAATGATAAATGATAATATATCTCTTTTCCTTTCGTCATGTAAAAATTTTAAATTCTGAATCTTTTCAATTGGAAAAAATGCTTCTATGAATTTAACACCAAACTTTCTTGCAAGCCAAAATACAATTGCACAACCAATAATTGAACCTATTGTACAAAGTATTGTTGCCTCAACTACGCCAAAGGCGTATCCTGCTCCGATTTCCATTGCACCGCCGGGGATAATTGCAATAATAATCTGAAGTGCCATTGCCCCAATGCACACAAGCCAGCTCCACATACCAAAACTCTTAACCCATTCTCTAAAAAGTTCTGCTTCACTAAAGAATTTAATAAATGGTATTGCTATTGCTGCTGACAAGGCAAGGAAAATTAACAAGCCAATAATACTTACTGCTCTTCGTTTTCTTTTTGCTCTTTCGTCATCCTTCTTGGTTCTTGTTTGCTCAAGTTCTTTAACATTTGGGTTGCTAATCTTGTTTTCCATATCTGCTGTTTCTTTCTTTTTGTTACTAGTCATACACGCCTCTTTCCTAATATTGTCTCCTATTTTTCTAAAATAATCTTACGTGACACAATATTATTTTTCTTTTGCAAACTTATTAATTTTATTTTTGTAATTCTTTTCCTTCTTTTATTTTATACTTATTATACTTTTAAGCTTATTTCTACATGGCTACAGTATATCATAATAAAACCTGAATTATTCACTAAGCCATAAATATTAAGAAAATTTTTAACAAATCTTAACATTTTTTTCTATTTATTAACATAGCTCACTTTATAAGCCCATCTTATTGTTATAAAAAAAAGTAGATTAATATGTCCTTAATCATGTAATTACATATTAATCTACTTTTTATGATATTGATTTTTGATTGTTAAAAACCTAATTATTCATCAAATATATTGCTTTGTTTATATTAAAAGAAATATAATAAAACTAAAATACCAAGTATAATTCTATACCAGCCAAATACCTGGAAGTCATGTTTCTTAATATAGCCCATTAAGAATTTTATAACAAGAAGTGATACTACAAAAGCTACCACCATACCCAAGATTAAAACAAATGCCTCATAGCCTGACATTGCAAAACCTAATTTTATCATTTTTAAGGCACTCATTCCAAACATTACAGGCACCGCCAGGAAGAATGTAAATTCTGCCGCAGCCACTCTTGATACACCAATTAATAAAGCACCTATGATTGTGGAGCCTGATCTTGATGTACCCGGTATAATTGATAAAATCTGGAATAAACCAATAATGAACGCTGTCTTGTATGTAATATCTGACAAGCTTCTAATCTTCGGTCTTCTTGTTTTGTTCCATCTTTCAATAATAATAAATGCCACACCATAGAAAATTAATGTAATTGCAATTACAACAGGTGTGTGAAGATGTGCTTCAATAAAATCGTCAAAAGCAATTGTCACAACTGCCCCTGGTATACAGGCAACTACTACCTTAAACCACATTGACCAGACATCTTTTCTAAGAATTGAACCTTTTGGGTTAATTCCGTCACTTTTGTTAGCACTCTTAAATGGCCACATTTTGTTCCAAAATAAAACAACTACAGCAAGAATTGCTCCAAGCTGAATTACAAACATAAACATTTCTTTGAAATTATCGCTTACATTTAACTTGATGAATTCATCAACTAATAGCATATGACCTGTGCTACTAATTGGAAGCCACTCCGTAATACCCTCAACAATTCCAAGGAAAATTACCTTTAATATTTCAATAAAATAAAACATGTCTCTATCCTTTCTGTTTTTACACTCAAGGTTTATTGTATAACAATATATGCATTTTTTCTACTGTTTATTTGCCACTATGCAATAATGTTTTCTTAAACTTTCAATTTTTCCATGAAAGGATTTTTTGAGCGTGTCTTCATTTACCAAGTTCCTATGCAAATACATTTTGTCTAAAGTATCCTTGATTATGGCTCCTATGATTTCCATTACATATTCAAATTCTTCATCACTTTCAACTAGAAGTTTTGTTTTGTCAATTCTTGAAATCATGTCCCCATGAAGGTCTTCCTGGCCGCCTTTGCATTTCTCAAGTGACCTTGTCCAGACCGCCTCGAACACCCAGCTTTCAGAAAAAATCATTTTGATTTGCTTTGCTTTTTTCGTTGTTTCATCAAGAAGCTCACTAATAAAATTATCTACGCATAGAAAAATATCTCCCCCAGACTGTTCAAGTTTATTTCCAAAATTAGAAATTACACTTTTTATATTTTCTTCAATAACGTACAAATATAAATCTTTTTTGTCTTCGAAATACTGATAAAAACTGCCTCGTGGTATTTCTGCGTCCTTGATAATTCTATTAATTGATGCTTCGCTAAAAGTACAATTATAAAATTCTTTCTTTGCTCCCTTTAATATACGATTTCTCTTATCATCAGGAAGCCTAAAAAATGTATCTTTAGGCATTTACTCTTCCTCCTGTGATTTATCTCCATTGCCTGACTGCTGCGTCATTTCCTCAATTAACTCCGCTGCCTCATCAGGTACATCGTCCAGATTTTCATCTCCTAAATCAACTGTTTTAGGCTGTTTTCTATACAACAAGTCATATAAAATCGGAACAATAAACAATGTCATAATTGTTGCATAAAGCAAACCGAAACTTACAACAATTGCCATGCTCTTTTGCATTGCATTACCTGCATCCTGTGAAAATACCATAACACTCATTGAAAGAATTGTTGTAATTGCAGTCATAAGAATTGGGCGCATACGTGTTTTGCCTGTTGCAATTAACGCTGTTCTCTTGTCTACTCCCTGTATTCTTAACTGATTTGCATAATCAACAAACACAATACCGTTGTTTACAACTGTACCCATTAATATCATAAAGCCCATTAATGCCATTGCGGAAATCTGTTTTCCGAAAATCATTAAACCAATCATACCTCCTGTAAATGCTAATGGCACTGTAAATATAATAATGAATGGTGAAAGCAGGCTTTGGAACTGGGCAACCATTACAAGGTATACTAAAATGAATCCTAATAAAATAGCTAACAATAACTGTTTAACCATTTCCATTACCTGTTCTGACTCACCCTGAATTTCCACTGTATAACCGGTTGGTGCCTTGTAATTATCAAGTTTGCTTTGTATCTTTCTTGAAAGTAATGTGGCATTATAGCCGTCTTTTACATCAGCAGTTACTGAAATATAAGTTCTCTGGTTTTCACGTTTTATTGTGTTTAATGCCTCCTGTTCAACTACTGTTGCGTAACGTGAAAGTTTATATTTGTTAATAACATCATTGCCTTCACTGTCTTTTGTTGTTGACTTAATTGTTGTTTTTAAAATATTTTCGTAGTTAGGTTTATTGTTTTCATTTACAACATTTACCTCATAATCTTTTCCCCCCTGGGTAATTGTAATTGAAGTTTTTTCTGTTGTGATTTTTTCTGCCAGCTGCTGATAAATCTGAGCTACTGTCAAGCCGTCATCTGCTGCCTTGTTTTTATTTATTTTCAAATGTAACTGCTTATCCTGAGCTGTTACACCGTTATCAACATTTTCAGTTCCTTTTACAGATGTTATTAACTTCATTATCTGATTACTTGTCTTTAATAACTTCTGCTGGTCATCACCATAAATACGAACTTCGATTCCCTGATTCATCATCTGTGACATACTTCCCATGGCTGATGAAGAAACAGTTAAATTCTCACATTTTATGTTCTTTGTGTTGTTTTCTATTTTCTTGATTATTTTTCTAAACTGACTGGTTGATGTTATGTCATCGTCAGTAATAATCTGGAATGTAAAATTACTGTAGTTGTCAGTGCTACCACCTGTTAAGCCTGAAGTTGCAGTGGCATTTCCATCCATTGCCCCAACTTTATTAATTCCCTTAACTTTAAGAATTGCGTTGGTTACTTCATTAGCTGTCTTGTATGCAGTGTTCTTGTCTACATCTTTGTCTAAAGATAAACTTACGGAAATCTGATTGCTTTCCATATCATCCATCATTACAAGCCCTGTGTTAAATACTTGGACAACACAGATTGCTAATAAAATAATTGCTAATGCTAAAGGTATTAACTTGTGGTTTAAACACTTATCCAAAAGTCTACCATAAGCATTCTGGAATTTATCAAACCACTTGTGGTTTTGTTTTTTGGTTTTCTTTAAAACTGTGGCACTAATTGTTGGAACTACAGTTAAAGCTACAATTAATGAGGCTACTAATGCGTATGTCATTGTAAATGCAAAAGGCATTAATAACTGACCCACAGTTCCTTTTACATAAATCATTGGCAAGAATACACAAATTGTTGTAAGTGTAGAAGATACAATTGGGGCTGCAACCTGCTTTGCTCCCTGAACTGCCGCTCTTGGGGCTGACAGACCTCTGTTTCTTAATCGGTAAACATTTTCCATTACAACAATGGAGTTATCTACCAACATACCAATACCTATGCAAAGTCCTGCAAGTGACATTACGTTCAATGTTATTCCTGTAAAATACATTACAATAATTGCGCAGACAACACTAAACGGAATACTAAAGGCAACTATTACCGTTGGCTTAACATCTTTTAAGAATAAAGCAAGGACTATAATTGCAAGGATTGCTCCTAATAACATGCTTTGTAAAACTGTGTTTACGATAACGCTTATATACTCACTTTGGTCCATTAAAGATGTACATGATAAGCCTTTGTATTTGCCTTCCATTGTCTTAAAAGCTGATTTAATATTTCCTGCCACTTCACTTGTGTTAGCTGTACTTGACTTATAAATTGCAAGAAGAACTGCTGCTCTGCCGTTGATTTTTGAATAACTCTCGCCTGAATTGTCAACAACAGTTATGTCTGCAACATCAGATAATTTAATTTCTCCAATGCCTGCAACTTTTGTAAGAACCATTGATTTTAACTGTTTTTTGTTCTCATAGTTATCACCAACATCTACAAGCCACTGGTTGTCTGATTTGTCGTCAATGTAACCTGCAGGCATTGAGAAGTTTTGCGCAGTGATTAACTGTGATAATGTGTCAATGCTAAGTAAGGCATCAATGTTTGAATTCTCAATAGCAGCTTCTCTGGAATCATTTAACTTGTCTTTTGATTCCTGTAATTTTTCCTTTGCGTTTTTTAATTCAGTTTCTGCTGAGGAAATCTTTGCCTGACCGGCGCCAAATCCTGCTGCTGCAGAATAGCCACCTGAAATAGCTGTGGACTGTTTCTTATCCATGCCTTGCATTTGCTTATCTATTTGCTTAATTGCCATTTTCATGGCTGTTATTTCAGTTTTTAAATTAGCAAGTTCTGTGTCTATTTGAGGAAGTCTGACTTTTACTACATTGTAAACCTGTTTTATCTGCTTATATGAAAGGTCTTTAACCTGATTCTTGTAGCCTAAATTTGCAAGCCATTTTATAAACTTATTAAATTCTGACTTGTTGTTTACAGCATCTTCAAGATTTTTCGGAATAGTGATTCCTGCCATTTTTGCCGGCTGTTCTAATTGAGTATTAAAAGTTGCAAACATTGTATCTATCTTAGTGTAGGCATCTTCTAATTTTGCGTCAGTGTATGCTTTCTTTTCAGCTTCTAATGCGCTTTTGCTTGCTTTTAAACTATTAAGATTTGCCTGGTATGCCACTTTGGTTGCCTGTGCCTGTGATAGTTTTACCTGTGCATCAGCCAACTGTTTATTTGTACTTTTCTGTGTGCTGTTTAACTTGTTCTTCTGAGTAGCTAACTGACTTTCTCCATCTTTGATTTGCTTTTCTGCTTTTTCAATTTCTTTGCCTGCATCAGTTAGTTTGTCATTTGTTTTTCCAAGAATCTTATCGTTAATCTTGTCAATTTTATTCTGATTTAATTTTACCTCTATGGAGTCTGTTGTAAGTCCCATTGGTGTTATACTTGCAACGCCCTCCTGTCTTTCAAGGTAAGGTTGTAAAGTATTGGTTGTAAAATCAGACAACTCCTTGATGTCTTTTCCTTTGTAGTCAATACCTGCATACATAGTTGCCATCATATCCATGCTTACTTCCATTAAGTTAGGTTTGCCACAGCCATCAGGCAAATTAATTGTCTCGATTTTTTGGGAAACTCTTACTAATGTTGAGTCCATATCTGTTCCATCTGCAAACTGAAGCATAATCATGCTGTAGTTGTTTGCTGAGTTGCTAATTACTTTTTCAACGCCACTAACAGTTCCCAATGTACTTTCCATTGGTTCTGTTATATCACTTTCTACCTTGTTTGGTGATGCACCGGGTTCTGTAGTAATGACCATAAGATATGGTACTTCCATGTTGGGCATCAAGTCTGTGTTCATGTTGCCGAGGCTTACGCCACCTATGATTAGGATTATGATTACGGCCACTAGAACGAAGTATGGTTTTTTTACAAAAAACTTAGTCATGTGTTTTCCTTTCTGCTCCTATAAAATTGAGTTATCCCCAGTGGAAAATGTACATTAAAAATATGCATTCACATAAAATTGGGTTATTCCGGTGGGAAATGTACATTAAAAGTATGCATCCACATAAAATTGGGTTATTCCCAGTGGGAAAATATATGTATTACGAAAGCACGCTCCCGCTGCCTTCAGCTCGTAGCGGTTATATAAAGCCGACTTTGCTGCCTTTATTAACCGACGGCTTCAGAGCACTTTCTTTAATACATATATTTTCTCACTGGGATATACAAATTCGTATGGGGAGTATAATGTCTTAATATGTATATGTTCGCCTTGGAATTGCATATTCGCATGGGGAGTATAATGTTTGTTGTATGATATGTTGTCATATGGTATTGTATATGACAGGGTGTCATAAGTCAACTTGTTTTTCAACTATTTTCTTCTTGTACCATAGTGCATCCATAGTGAAACGTTTCTTATTAAATAAAAGAAAACAAGGCGGGGCAATGTTTTTTGCTCTGTCTTGTTTCCTTATTTTATCTTATTTATTTTTTGATTATTACTATGTATAATTTGTTTATTTAGCTTCTCTTGTTTATGCATAGTTTGTTCATCTCTTCTGTTACTGTGTTTACTTACTTGTATTCTGTCTGTTTTATCTTTCTTTTTATTTTAATTTAAAGCTCATAAATACGGGCTGGTGGTCTGAGTATTTGAAGCCATTGTCTTTGATTGTGTAATCTGTCATTTGAACGTTGTCGGATATGATGAACCCGTCTAATATACATGTAAAAGTCTTTCCTTTGATGTATTCCATATCCGTATTTCTGTTGGATGGTGCAAGGCTATCGTATTTGCCTTTTGACAGTTGGTCCATTGCAAAGCTTAATTCCTTTGGCATTTTACTTCGTGGAAATGGATATGCCCAGCCTTCGTGTTCTGCATTATCGTTTTCGTCCAGTTTTAAGTTGTGATTAAAGTCGCCACCACATATAACGTAATTGCCTTTTTGGCGTTCTTCCTTCATATCGTTAAAAAGCATTGAAGTCTGACCTTCTCGGATTTCGTCGCTATTTCCGTAAGCAGACATATGAACACTGTACACTACAAGTTCCTTTCCACCGTCTGCAGGAATACGGCTTACACTATAGCATCTGTCCAAATCCAATATTTTTGAAAAAGAAGTTGAAATTGGAAAGCTTCTTCTTACTGCTGATGTAATCAAATATTTTGAGTAAAAGGCAATTCCTGAATATGACTTTCCGATAGGTTCATTAAATGGATAAAATAAATATGCTGAATCGTAATTTACGGCAAAGTCTTCGTAATAATTTGCGAATTTTTCTGTTATTAAATTTTCCTGATTAACGTGATAGCTTCTGGTAGATTTTCTGTCTACTTCCTGAAAAATCATAAAATCAGGCTTTTCTTCCATAGCATAATCTGCCGCACCGTTAATTGCGTCAATGCCTGACTGTTTGCTAAAACATCTTGAATATTTTCCGCCATCCATAAAGAAACTGTAAGTTGGAGTGTAAGCTCCAAATCCAACATTATATGTTCCTATTTTGTATTCTTTATTTTTTGTCAGTTTGCTTGTGTCTAACGTTTTGACATTTTTGCTTTCACCGGTCTCACTACTATTTGCATTCTGAGATGACGCTGGTTTGTTAATTGATAATTTCTGCTTGTCCGGTATTCTGTGGTAAGTTCCGAAAACATATGCCACGTAGCCTAAAACAATTATCAGAAAAAGTGCCACTATGCTTACAAGGGTTGCAACCACTTTCTTTTTAGTAGACCATTTTTTCTTTTCTCTTTTGTTACTCATTTCTTCTCCTTTTGTCGCGTCTTTATTTTTTATGATACTAAACTCCATAAACTTTTTCTACTAGTTAATTTTTTAATCTTACATTTAATTTTTGTATTAGCGAATCTTTAATAAATTTTGCATTTAGTTTTTTGTATTTACTTTATTTTGTTTTTTTTAAGTAGACTTTCTTCCCTATCTATAAACATAACAAGAAATGCTAAAATTAATAATATGGCACTTACAAGGATTGCCCTCTTGCCAAGAATCTCAATAAAGCCGTTACTAATTATTGCGCCTACTATAAAGCAGCCTATAATTCCAAAATATAAAATTCCATTTAGCAATTTTTGTCTGTCTTTTGACTTGGTGAAGTCGCACATATTCTGGGTAGCGCTTCTTAAATTACCGATACACATTGTTGTGGCGATGCCTTTACCATGAATTTTTCTGAAGCTTTCAACCTGTATTCCGCAGGCAAGGGATGTTAAACTGTTTGCTAAAAGATTTAATGATAATGGTACAAATGATACCCCTATTAAAATTATTGCCTCATACAATACCGACCACTGTCTCCAATGAAGTTTCCTTGTTGTTTTCATTCTTACAACGTCAGCCAACATTATGCCTATTGTAAAAGCTAAAATTGGGCAGAAATAATATATTGCCTTATGAAAATTTCCCACAGAAAGGTTTACACCAAACAGAAGCATATTTCCTGTTTGGGCATTTGCAAAGACTTCTCCTCTTTCAATATATGAGTAAGCATCCATCATACCACCTGAAATTGCGAGCAATGCTCCTAACTCAATGGATTCTGATATTTGTTTTGCCTTTATCATTTTGTAATCACCTCAGTTTTAATATTTTTATACTTTATTTTTATTTGTTATTGTACTTTGTTTTTATGCTTTAAATATCATACTTTCTTTTTTATAAAAGTGTAATTTTATATTTTGCTTTTTTATAATTTATTTATATCTTTTACTTTTTTATAATTTCCTTCATCTATTATATACTTTAAGAAGATAATTTCAAGAAATAGTATGTACTCAGATAATTCTTCAATAACCTTCATTTAGTAATTGAACTTTATAAATTTCTTTTGTGCGAAAGTGCATTGTTGTGGAACATTTTTATATAATAAACAATTTTCCATTACACAAAAAACTCTACAGGAAATTTTTTCAAATCTCCCGTAGAGTTTTTATTTAACTTTTTATCAACTTAAGTTTTTATTCATTTAAGTTCTTATTTAACTTTTTTACTTTAGCTGAATATGAGCCGTACACTTTTGCTCCAGTTACTTTCTTAAACTTAATAGAAATTTTCTTCTTACCAGCTTTGTTTGAAATAATCTTGGACTTGCCTGATTTGTATATTTTTACCAATCGATTTCCGCCATGGCATCATCTACACCTTCAGCATAATCCTCATCATTGTCATATCGGTCGTAATCATAGTCTCCATCATCATAAATATCATCATAGCCATCATCATAGGCATCTTCACTTGAATCATATTGTATACGTTTATGGTATTTGTAAACCTTGTTGTCGCTGGTAGTTTCCTGAGTATAGTCTGAATCATCGTCATACTCATTGTCATCACTATTGTAGTTGTTGTAGTTGTTGTAATTGTTGTAATCATTGTTACTATGGGATCCATCTGTGTTATCTGAATACGCACTAGTTGTGGTTGTGACTGTTCCTGAGTGATATGTATCACTATAATCATTGTCATCACTAATCAAATGCCATCTGCAATAATTTGTTCCTTCAACTACCTTTTCGGTACATCCTTCTTCAATACATTTTGGTTCAAAATATCCTATAATTTTATCTCTTTGAGCAATAGTGAATAATGCAAGGATAATAACAGTTATTATAGTTGTTTTCATATACTTGTTCATTTTCTTCATAACGGTACCTCCTGAAATTGAGTTTTTCATAAGTAACTAATTGGCTTCTATGCTGAAATTTTCATTGTTTCAGTTAAATCTATTTTTTCCATTTCTTCTAAATTTTCCTTACAAATATCTGCCATGTTCTGACAATCAATGTACATTGTCATATTGTAAAGTAAATCCAGCTCGTGTTCTTTCTGCTTCTGCAGCTGCTTAAGATTTCTTAAATCCTTGTATACTTTATAGCCCTCTGTCACGTTATATTTACTATCCTCTATGTAATCTGTTTCATCTGCTATCTGGTCTGCAGATTCATGTAAGAGAGTTGGTTCTGCTGTATCTTCCGCTGAATTCATTTGTTCATTCGGAGTTACATCTGTTATCTCTTCTACTAAATTCATTTGTTCATTTGAGGTTGCTTCTTCTGTCTCTTCTACCGGTGAAATTAAATAAAAATGAGATTTCCTTCCTACTGAGGTTCTTGAATTAGCATCTTTCAAAGTAAATATCTCTGCCTCTTCCCGTCCTGATGCAACGACAAGCTGGTCCGATTTATTTGTTCGATAATAATTACCACTGTAGTCCATTATGTAAAAAAAACTGTTTGTTCCAATCATAATAAAACCTCATAACCCAATGTAGTTTAGAATGTAAAAGTTAAGATGTGCCGCTAGAAATGTGTGAATTTACATTCTTGCTGGGGAATTTTCCCTGTTTTGTTGTAGTTGTTTTTTCCTTGTTATTCACTCTAGGACAAAGTTAATTCTAGTCAAAATCATAATCGTCTGCTTCTAACCCAGCTTCTTCCAATGCCTCTGCTCTTTCATCAGAATCCATAAACTCTAACTCATCAGCATCAAGTCCTGCCAGCATGGCATCAGTCTTAAAATCATCATTTGCGTCATCTTCAAAGTCTCCAGCATCTCCAAATAATGCCTCATGTTCTTCCCTGCTGGAACAAATCATCTCTTGTGCAAACATCATTTCTGTACCATCTATTTCACCATCACCATTTAAATCCATCCAATTTCTCATCACTATACCTCCTCGCTTCTATTATTCTCTTTAAGATATGTTTATTTATTTTTATCTGTTTTTTCTTCTATCCAATGCTCTTATTGTTCCTTCTAACTTTATAGAATCTTCCACTGTCCATTTCTTTCCCGAGCCAATACATTCTCCCATTGCACTTCCGTATATTGCTGCTCTGTTTGTTTTCTTATTTTTGTTAAAAGCATTGCCTGCTCCTAAAGCTGCTCCAACAATTGCATCTTTGTCTCCGAATAATCCCATAAGTACCACCTTTCCGTTCCTTAAGAACTAAATCTTAATTTTTTTTACCTTGGTTCCTTTACTCTCATTCTAGCAAATAGATTGTCCTATAAATGGGACTTATGGCAGAAAAGTATTGAAATTTAATTGCAATTTAAACTGCTAGTTTTTCCATGCTACTACTTTTGCAAACTAGCAGTTACTTTTGCAACCAATTTTTATATTTATTCGAAACTACAAGGTTCTATCTACCATATTTTAGTAGAAATTATAAATCATTCAAACCAAATGTGGTATATGTGGTCGTCCTTAATCTACATATTAGTAGAAATTATTAACTCAATCTTATTATATATATATAACGTTATGTCAATTTATTTTTATAATTACTTCTACCACTCATCACTTTCATCGTAATCCGAATCCCAATCTTCTTCCATCAGCTCTTCACTTTCATCATCTTCTTCATCGTCGTCATCATCAAATTCACTATCCATATCCTCATCAAATTCATCATCCTCATCCTGGTAGTCATCTTCATCATCCATTAATAGCCCCAGTTCCATTGCTCTTTCCCAAGCATTTAATTTTCCGTCTCTGTTAAAGTCAAACATCTTATCTAAAGGTCCATCCGCTTTTCCGTTCCAAAATCCCATAATTTGCCTCCTTTATAGCTGCAATTTTTTTCTTTTTCCTTTTATGCTTTTATTTTCTCATATTCACTGTCCCTTTTTCAGGACTCGATTCCGTTATTTTTTACTTTATCGAACTATAAAATAGAATCTTTTTCATTTTGTTTTTTATTAAATTACACCATTATATTCTCTTTTTTTTATATGTAATACTTGGGAACAGCGTAAGTTAGGAGAAGTGTTTAAAGAATACTCTGAAAAGAACCATACGGAGCTGCCGGCTCTTACTATTATTCAGGGTGGAGGAACAGTTAAAAGAGAAGAATCTGACCGGAATTTAATGTATGATGAATCTAATTTGTCTAATTATAAAATGGTGCGGAAAGATGACTTCATAGTGCATCTTCGTTCCTTTGAAGGAGGACTTGAAAAATCATTGTTAGATGGCATTATAAGCCCTGCATATCATACATTTCATAGTGATGTAGCAGATTCAAGATTCTATTATCCATACTTTCGTTCTCATGAATTTATAAAGCATAAATTAGTACCACATGTATATGGGATAAGAGATGGAAGAAGTATAGATATTGCTGGAATGAAGACTATTGAAATTCCGTATACATCAATAGAAGAACAGAGAAAAATAGGAGACTATTTGGAGTCTCTTGACCACCTTATCACCCTTCATCAGCGTAAGTATTTTATAATATATAATAATTTAATAACTTGGGAACAGCGTAAGTTGTCGGATGTAACAGAAAGTATAAAGAAT
>NZ_QTVG01000012.1:59252-59751 GCF_003460505.1 Eubacterium sp. AF36-5BH | reverse complement strand
ATAGACACCCAAATCCATTATAATTAAATCACCACAAAATAACACAAAGGAGGTCGCCTATGCCTAACAATGATTTTATATCAAATATCTTAGAAATAAAAGACTTAATTATAACAAATGTGGAATCTACACCTGAAAATATATGTATTTCCTTCAAATTAGAAAGACGTGATCATGTTTGTCCAAATTGTGGTGCCATAACAAACAAGGTTCACGACTATCGTAAATCAATTATAAAAGATACTCCAATACTCGGAAAAAATGTATTACTTTTTTATTCCAAACGCAGATATCATTGTGATTGTTGTGGAAAACATTTTTTAGAGAATTTTACTTTATTGCCAAAACACTGTCGTATTACAAATCGACTTAACTTTCTTGCAATAAACATGCTCAACCAAACCTTAAATGTAAGTTCCGTTGCAAGATATTTGGGGATATCATCTTCTTCAATCTTTAGAAGATTAAATGATGTAAAATTTCCCAAGCCCTCAATTCT
>NZ_QTVG01000012.1:58408-59242 GCF_003460505.1 Eubacterium sp. AF36-5BH | reverse complement strand
TTCAATCTTTAGAAGATTAAATGATGTAAAATTTCCCAAGCCCTCAATTCTCCCTCATGTTTTATCAATCGACGAATTTAAGGGGAATGCAAATGGTGAAAAATTTCAGGCTATACTTACTGATCCTAAAAATCATAAGATTTTTGACATTCTTCCATCAAGAACTCAGTATAAGCTTAAAGACTATCTGTTGAATTTTAAGAACAGAAAAGATGTACGTTATTTTATAATGGATATGAATTATGTTTATAGGGAAATTGCCGAAACATTTTTTCCTAATGCCACCATTGTTATTGATCGATTTCACGTAGTCAGATACGTTACGTGGGCTTTGGAAAATGTCAGGAAACGCATTCAAAAGGAAATGCTTCCATTTAAAAGAAAATATTTCAAGCGGAGCCGACGCATACTTTTATCTCACTATCATAAACTTAGTGCCGAAAACAAACAAGCTCTGGAAGTAATGCTTACACAGTCAAATGACCTTGCCATTGCTTATCATTTGAAAGAATTGTTTTATGATTTTATGGATTCTCCTGATAGAAATGTAGCTTATAAACGATTAAGAAAATTTATAATTGCAACTCAGTCCAGCGAATTAAAAGAATTTAATGCAACTCTTACAATGCTGGCAAATTGGTCAAAATACATACTCAATGCATTTGATTGTCCATATTCTAATGGATTTACTGAAGGTACAAATAATAAGATTAAGGTGATTAAGCGAAATGCTTATGGATTTAGAAATTTTGAGAATTTTAGAAACAGGATTCTAATGACTTCGATTTAAAAATACCAGGTTATGAATGTTATTCACAACCTGGTTATAAACTT
>NZ_QTVG01000012.1:0-58398 GCF_003460505.1 Eubacterium sp. AF36-5BH | reverse complement strand
ACTTCGATTTAAAAATACCAGGTTATGAATGTTATTCACAACCTGGTTATAAACTTGGGTTACCCCCATATTTGACAAAGAGCCGTTCTTTATAGAACCAGTTTATCATATTCTCGGACCAGAAACAATCTCTTTTCTAAAATTATAATATTTTTAGATGTTTGATACTTCGTAACTTTATCTTATTTTTCTTCTGCTAAGAAGCGGAATTCGGCAAAAGCCGGATTCATATAACTTTTTGTATATTCCACCAAATTATAGTCTTTATCTGCACCTTGGGATTCAATTTTAAATACTGCTGTACCTCTTTCCACACCAAGCAATTCCGCTACCTTTTCATTTGCCTCACAAATAATCAAATTCTGTATAAAGTGCCTTGGCATATGTCCCTTTGTATCCATATAATCATACAATGAAACTTTTGAAAAATCGAAATTTTCAATATCTTCAAAATCTTGTTTCGGCATATATGTATACTCGATAGCAAAAGGCTGATTTCCTGCCAAACGTACACGATGTAATCCGTACACAGTTTCATCTCCACCTAGAGCTAATTTGTAATTTAAATATTTGCTATGAGCGACTTCACCAAATCCCAGTACCTTGCTGCTTGTTTCCATACCAGACCTTGTCAGCATAGCTGTTACACCTGAGTTTCCTGTGATCTCATCTATATATGACAAATCAATCTTTTTATAATCTCTCTGCGCCACATAAGTGCCTGCTCCCGGTTTTCTAATCAGATACCCCTGTTCAACCAACTTATTGATTGCACTCTTTACTGTCATTCGATTGACTCCATAGGTCTCTGCCATCTTTCTCTCACTGGGTATTGCTTCCCCTGGTAAATATTTTTTTTCTTCAATCTTTTTGATAATAATATCCTGCAACTGAATATATAGCGGCATTCTATAATCCATAGGCTGCCTCCTTTATCTTTTCTTCTATTTTTTTATTGCCTTTCTCAAACTCTACCCAATCCATATTCATTACCGAATGAAGATACTGCAATATATTACCCTCTTCATCATAGGTAATGCCATGTTTTTTTATCAACGCTGTCATCTGATCTACTTTTAACGCTTTTGACTCAAATTCATTGGCATATACAATTTCAATAATCTGATCTTCTTTTTTCGGAATTCTTCCATATTGTGTTCTCAAAATTTCAAATAAAGAATTTTCCTCTAAGTTATATTGTAACAATTTATCTGCCAATGCTTCAGGGATATACGAATACTCAATAGCAATTGGGAAATCCCCGTCCTCTCTTACAACATTTCTAATTCTTGTAATTTTATATACAGATGTACCAATCGGCAATTTCATCTTTTTATATAATTCTTTATCCAGTTCAATAATCTCAAAGGAAATCAGTTTATTTTTCACTTTCATTCCAATATCATTTAATTTCTCCCGAAACGATTTAATCTCCTCCAGATTTTTTTTAATTCTGGTATGTCTCATGTATCTTCCACTTCGCTCACGAATCTCGATAATACCTTCCTCTTCTAAAATATGGTATGCATCTCTAACGGTCGCTCTCTGCACTCCATACTGTTCAGCCATTTCTCTCTCCGAAGGAAGTTTATCTCCTTCCTGATATTTTTTTTCAATGAACATATATTTTATTTCATTGGCTATAAATTCATCCTTATTCAATAATTTCATATAATCCGTGCCTTTCAGATAAAATATGGTACTTATATCTATTTTTACAATATTTTGATTAATACAATTATTATAGCATTTTTTCATTAATATTCAAATTCCTTTTTCTAAAATCGAGTAGGCTGACTCCTACTCGATTTCGCAAGCGAGCATCTCGAAGCACAGCTTCTCGTTGTTCTTACGCCCTGCAAATGATATTTTGTGCAAGCACAATATCGCTTGCAGGGCTTTTGCAACAAAAACCCCCTCGCCACAAGGCGAGGGGTAAAAGTAATTAATACTTTTAGAGAAAGTTATGATATTTATATTTTAAAAAATCTGATAATCTGTAATAAATCATCAATTACCACATCTGCCATATCCTGCTCAAAATGAAATCTGTCATCTCTCTTTGCAAATGTAGTAATCCCTGCACCTTTTGCCGCCTGTATTCCATAAGTAGAATCCTCTATGGCAATACACTCTTCCGGCTTTAAGTTCAATTTGCTTAATGTATAATTATAAATTTCCGGGTTTGGTTTACTTTCCTGAAACATCTCACCACTTACAATAACATCCACAAACTCCACAATGCCAATTTCTTTGATAACATATTGAATACCATCCATCGGTGTAGATGATGCAATGGCAATTTTGTAACCATTCTGCTTCAGCGTACACATGACATCATGAATATCTTTATCCTTAATATCATTATACGAATACGGATGTTCTTTTACATATTCTTCATAAAATTCATCGAATAAACAAAATATCTCTTCACCGGTTTTATGATCTGCTTTCGCCTCATTCCACCATTTTGCCAAAAGTTCTTCTTCCACCTTTGCATAGGCACCGGCGATTTTATTAAATTCTCTATCTTCTACAAAAATATTATTTTCTTCAAGAAACTTCCTATACCACCCCAGATATAATGGTTCACTGTCGATAATGACACCATCCATGTCAAATATAACTGCCTTAATCATGATTCCTCCATTACCAGCATAATTTTCTTTCAATCTCTATCTTCTTTAAAAGTTCTCCTCCTCTTCGTTAGTCTCCACTGCCAAATTGTTGCAATAAATAATCATGTCTTTTGCACCGGCTACCGCCTCTTCTATCATCTGTTTTGTCGGGGTACTACTGTCTGACATAACAATCGAAATTACAACAGCCAGATTGATTCCGGTAACAACATGGACTCTTTCATTTTTAGTCATCAGCATAGCATTATTATTGACACTGCCACCAAATAAATCTGTCATAATAACGATATCATCCTCCGGATTTTCTGCAATTATTTTTTCGAATTCCGGTATCGGATCCTTACACTCATCCGTATATGCATTAATAATTGTAAGGTTTTCCTGCGCACCAATCAACATATTCAACGTTGTATTGATTCCGTAAGCCATATGTCCATGCGTAGCAATAATATATTTTCTCATCTGTTTTGTCATCACCTTTCACTTCTCATTATTTTTATTTTATAAATTTTCAATTTTTATTTCGACTCCCCTTCTACAATGGCAATACCAGCACTTGCTCCAAGAGCTGATGCCCCTGCATCAATAAATGCCTTCGCCTCTTCATAATTATGTATGCCACCGGCAGCTTTGATTTTCACTGCATCTTTCAAAATACTTTTCATTAATTTTACATCATTTAAATCTGCTCCTTTAAAACTTCTTCCTGTGGAAGTTTTCAGATAAACAGGTTTTGCTTTTAAGGCAATTTCACATACTTTTCTTTTTGCTTCTTCATCGCCATCTAATTTACACATTTCAACGATAACTTTATCTTTTATCTTATTCTTTCTGCAGAATTCTGCAATCGTTGTCATCTCTTTTTCAATCGTTTCAAAATCTCTTGATTCTACCGCTTTCTGATTCAAAACATAATCTATTTCAGGAACTCCCATTGCCGCCATTTTTTCAAAATCTTTCATTTTTTCCTCTAAAGACATAACACCTTCCGGGAAGTCGATTGCTCCTGCTAAAACAATATCTGTTCCTTTTAATATTTCCAAACCTTTTTGATAACTATCCAGATCTTCCCCATCGAAAAATACGCATCGGAAATTATACTTTTTCGCTTTCTCTAAATATTCTTCATATGTATCATTTGGATCATCTATATAATCAATATATTTTTCAACTGCCATACCAATACCTCCTTATAACTGGAGACCTGCCTGCTATTCAGACAGGTCCCTATATTTATCTGCCAATTATATCTAACCGTTTTTACTCATCCTAAGCCAGGAATCCGAAGAATGCACCTGCAATACCAAGAATCATGGTACCAATAATAAGAATCATCGGGTTTACCTTCTTCTTTAACAACCAGTAATAAATACCAAGTGCTGCAATTCCTAACATACCAGGCATAATGCCATCTAATATTTTCTGAAGTGTTGTTGCTGAATCACCACTTCCAATCTTTGTAGGGAGTGTTGCCGAGAACATATCACTACTCATTGCACCGATAACCATTGTACCTACAATACCTGCGGCGTACATAATCTTATCCATCAATCCACTCTTTTGTGCATTGGTCAGGAATGAGAAACCTAAATCATATCCAAGGCGTGCGCCAAAAATACGAACTAAAAATGCAGGAATATTGTAAATAAGGAAATAAAGGATAGGTCCTAAAATATTTCCCGTTGCTGCCAATGATGCACCTACTGCTACAGCAATTACTCGGATACATCCAAGGAATATCGAATCACCAATACCTGATAACGGTCCCATCAAAGCTGCTTTTACTGAATCTACTGCGGCTCCCTCAAGTTCCCCTGTGGCAACCTTTTCTTCCATAGATACTGCGATACCACCAACAAAAGGTGCTAACTGTGGTGTAACATTAAAGAATGCAACGTGTCTGGTAAGTGCTGCTGCATATCCTTCCGGATCATCTTTATATATTTTTCTTAAACATTTCTCAATCATCATACAGAATGCTAAGTGCATCTGTCTTGGATAGTTCCATGAATATTCCATACCTAATGCACCGGCATTGACTGCCATCTTTGTCATGTCTTTTTTTGTAAACATTTTTTCATTAGAAGTCTTCATCGTCAACTACCTCCTCATTTCCTGCTGCCGTAGCTGTTTCTACAGCAACTTTATTTTCAAAGAATCCGAACTTAACTGAAGCAATAACGATTGCTATAAGTGCAACACCAAGTACCGGAATATTTGCATAACTTATCAATACAAAACCTAAAATTAAGTATGGAATAAGTCTCTTGCTGATAACCATTCTTAAAAGCATTGCAAAACCCATTGCAGGAAGCATATTTGCTGCAATACCCATTCCATCAAGTATGAAATCCGGAATTGCATCTAATGCTGACTGAACTGCATTGGAACCTGCATAAAATGCGATTGATACAAGTAGGAAATTCTTTATTAAACCAACATGACCCATAATCCAATGTGTCAAACGAATCTTTTTGTAATTACCTTCTGCTGCACCCTTATCTGCGATTGATAAGAATACCGGCATAACTGCTGATAAAAGGTTTCCAATGCCTAATGCAATCACTGCGATTGGCATTGCAAGTGCTACTGCTGCTTCTGTTCCCTTACCTAACTGAATTGCAAAGGCTGTAGCAAGAGTGCCACCTACTGTAACATCTGGTGGAATATATGCACCTACGGAAACTGAACCCATAAACATTAATTCCAATGTTGCACCGATTTCTACACCGGTTTTTAAATCTCCCAACACAAGACCTACTAACGGTCCTAGTGTGATAGGTCTAAATGCATATAATGAACCTAACTGATAATCAAAACATCCATATGCAGCGATTAAACCTATTAAAATTGCTTTTAATAACATGTTTCTTCCTCCTATTTTTTATAAAATTTTATCGTTCACTACCACATTGCAACGTCCCACAATGTGATTTGTAACCTGAATTTGCACTATAATGATTTTGCAACATCTTGCTTTGCATCATCAGCCAGTGCCCGAATTTCACACTCGATACCCTTGCCAATTAACTCGCGAAGAATTTCTTTCTCTTCTTCCTCAAGGAAAACCTGTTTGCTGACCTGTGTTGTTGTTTTACTTTCTTTTGTATTTCCTAAGTTAAGGCTCTTAATCTGAGGACATCCCTCAATTAATTGTTTTGCTTCCTTAATGGTCTGAACAACAACAATCAGTTTATACTTATCTGTCACGCCACTGTTAATGGCTTTTATAGAATCTTCCATATTTTTCATAACGAGCTTCACGCCATTTGGTTTTCCAAGTCTCAAAGTTGTTTTCCAAACTTCATCATTGACAACCATATCACTTGCTACCAGAATACAATCAGCTCCGACACCATTGGTCCAGCTAAAAGCTACCTGCCCATGTAATAAACGATGATCCACTCTTACTAATTTAATCATATCTCTCTCCTTTCTCTCTCCTTTTAATATTCGAACTGACGATAATAACGACGATAGTTCAAATTGTGCTTTGTATATGTCTCGTAGTAACTTGCCAGTCTGTCTGTAAGCAATGCTGTTACAATCATTGGTGAAATAATCGGTCTGAATTCCTTGTCGATTCCATCTAATGCAAACTCTGCCAAATCAATTACAACAGAATCTTCATGTCCAATCTTCTTCAAGAATCCTTCTACTCTTGTATCCTGAGCACGGTACTCATCTTCACCTTTCACTACAAATACCGGAATACCCTTTTCTACCAGCTCTAATGTTCCATGGAAGAACTGTGCCGATGTGACCGGACGGGTTCTTACCCACTGCATTTCTTCTAAAATACACATTGCAAAGAGAATTGTCTCTCCCCATGCTGAACCACTTCCGCAGAAGATACTATAAGGAGCATTGTAATATTTCTTTGCAATCTCTTCTGCTCTGGCATCAAACTGTACTCTGATATCATAAAGATTTTTGAAGATTCCTTTTAATCCGTCAGCAAATTCATTGTATTTTGGAAAATCACCTTTATTGTAAAGAATTCTAAATGCAAGCAGATCAAACAGTACATAAGAATATTCACACATTCCTGTTGTCACATTTGCTTCGATGACTGTCTGAGCAATCTGTCCAAGCTTTCCTTCTTTTTTTGTGAAAGCAACAATATTTGCTCCGGCTTCAACCATCCATGTAGCGGCTTCTACGATCTCGACTGTGTCTCCGCTGGCACTTGCTGTGATAACAAGTGTGTCCTTCGTTAATTTCTTTGGATGAACTGTATTTGCATCTGCTGCGTTTACCAATTCTATATCGATATCGCTATACTTCTTCACCTGATATGCAATTGGTCCCAATTCAAATTCAGTTCCGCCAATTCCTAAAAGAATAATGTTCTTAAATCCGTCGTTCCAAACTTTATCAGCCACTGCTTCTACTTCTGCACGCTGTGCATAAATCTTATCACCTTCTGATAAATATTTTTCACCATCGAATTTCGGTAATACTACTTTTTCTAAAATCTCTGACATTTTCTTTTCTCCCTTTCCTTCATATTTTTTTGATAATTTCCATTATCATTTGTTTTAACGATTCGAAGTAAAATACGATGTATACAGTATGCATCCTGTGGTTCTTCGTATATTCCACTTTCTAAATTCACTATACCAGTTCTATTTTAATTATTCAAGTACTTTTTTATATTTTTTTAATAATTTTTTCATATTCTTTATATACTTTTCATTAAAAACGTTTTTCATTATTTATTTTTACTGGTAATCTTGTCAGTCTAACAGATTGTTTTCCATCCAAAACTATACATTTTGCATAACGCTCTCTTTTTTCTCTCTATGAAAGAATGTGCTAAAGCACATTCGCGCGCCAAGCGCGGTCGCTTTTTGCTACAAAATTCCTTTTCGCGCTTGTGCGCATCCATAGCGGAGCGTTTTTTATTATATAAAAAAACTATCAAATAAAAATTTCTTTTCTATTTGATAGTTCTTTTATCATTACAAATATCATCATAAAATGCACAAACAAAGCTACAACTTCATTTATTTGAAACATTCTATAACATTTGTCTACTCAATTGTACGATAAACATCCATGGATTTTTTATCCGCCTCACCTGGTTTTGCGAAATCCTCACCATTCACACACTCCACAGACAAAATACCACGGTAACCATTTTGGGCAAATGCCTGAATATCCTTTGCCATATTTCTTTTGCCATCGCCCCATGCCAGATGTGTTGTTTCTTTTTCCATATCTACATCTACAAAATGTGCATGAATTACCTTATCGCCAAACACATCGAAATATGTCTGGATTGTATCTTTTGCCCTCGCCATTGCACCGGTATCAAGACATACCTTTAATGCCGGTCTGTCTACTTCATCTATCAATTTTTTCAGTTCCAAAGCGGTATTCGCTATCAGTGATTCTTCCGGCTGCAACGCTTCTATCGCCAGATTCATACCTTTTTCTGCGGCATACTCTGCCACCTTTCTCAGCATAATGACACTTCTATGATATGCCTCTTCCACACTTTCACTTAAAAATCCCCATCCACTGGTGACCACGACCTGATTGGCTTTCACTTCACATGCCACATCTATAGCATTCTTAAAGTATTTCAAAACCCTCTCCTGCATTTTTTCATCCTTTGCAGCCATATTATTCGGCTTCGGATTCGTCTGCTCCGGACAGATTCCAATGACTTTAATTCCATACTTTTCTTCTAATCTTCTCAGTTTTTCCACACTTTCATAACCATTGTAATCCATAAAAAAATGTTGTGGTCCGGTCCAGATTTCTACATACTTATATCCATTCTCTTTTGCACTTGCAAAGAAATCTTCCAACTCATAAAATCTATGATGACAGTTCATTGCTGCCAATTCTATTTTCTGTGTACTCATCTTTTATATCCTCCAATTTCTTATTATAGGAAGGGAGGACGGAAAAAGCAAATCTTCCCGCCCTCAAGAGTTAGACAATATCCATATTTTAATATTCAAACTGACGATAATAACGACGATAGTTCAAATTGTGTTTTGTATATGTCTCATAATAACTTGCCATTCTGTCTGTTAAAAGTGCTGTTGTAATCATTGGTGAGTAAATCGGTCTGAATTCCTTATCTACTCCATCCAGTGCAAACTCTGCAAGATCGATAACCACTGCATCTTCATGCCCAATCTTCTTCAAGAAGTTCTCAACTCTTGTATCCTGAGCACGATATTCATCTTCACCCTTAACAACAAATACAGGCACTCCTTTTTCTACCAATTCTAATGTTCCATGGAAGAACTGTGCGGATGTCACCGGACGTGTTCTTACCCACTGCATTTCCTCTAAGATACACATAGCGAAGAGTAATGTCTCTCCCCATGCTGCACCACTTCCACAGAAAATACTGTATGGAGCATTGTAATATTTCTTTGCTGCTTCCTCAGCTCTGGCATCAAACTGTACTCTGATGTCATAAAGATTTTGGAATACACCCTTCATTCCATCTGCAAATTCTTTATATTTCGGGAATGCTCCCTTGTTATTCATAATCTTAAATGCAAGAAAGTTAAACAGTACATAGGAAAACTCACATCCACCAGTTGTTACATCTGCCTCAATGACAATTTTTCCTTTTTCTGTTAAGAATTTTCCTAACTTTCCTTCTTTCTTTGTAAATGCAATAACCTGAGCACCTGTTTCAACAATCCACTCTGTTGCTTCAACAATTTCTACTGTATCACCACTGGCACTTGCTGTAACAACAACTGTATCTTTTGTGATATTTTTTGGATGTACAGTATTTGCATCTGCCGCATTATACGCTGAAATATCAATATCACTGTATTTCTTTACCTGATACTCGATTGGTGCCAATTCAAATTCTGTTCCACCGATTCCAAGAAGAACGATATTCTTGAATCCGTCAGCGCAAACCTTATCTGCTGCTTTCTCAACTTCTTCACGCTTACCGTATACAATTTCTCCATCCTTAAAATACTTTTCCTTGTCAAACTTTGGTAATATTACCTTCTCTGTTACTTCTGCCATTTTTTCCTCTCTTTCCGCGACTTCTGTTTCGCTTTTTGTTTTTGATTTTTCCGTTTTGAATTTTATTTATTTCATTTTCCGAAGCAGATTCGAATATGCCCAACGTGCACTTTGGTTCTATTAGTAATCCACTTTGTATTTTTAATATACCAATTATTTTTGTGGAATGCAACCCTTTTTTTCATTTTTTATTTTTTTCATTACATTTTTGCGATTAACAAAATGATAAGAATAGCGATTCCAATAACTAAGAAAATATGTTCAAAAAGATACATAACAATCTCCAGTCCGATTTTTGCCATGCGATTCAATATTTTTTTCATAATACACGTTCCTCCTTTTTTCTTTATTCTACTGCAAGATTTCGGCACCATTTTCCACGCTTATAGAAATATGTAGCAATAAATATCTTTAACAAATATGTTGCTTCTGTACACATATATACAATCTGTATCGGCCAAGCTGTGCAATATGTTACAAGCGTGCTAATCAAAAACGGTCCATACAAATTAAATAACCCATCTAACAGCAGAACTGCTTTTACATCTCCACCAGCCCTTAAAATAAAATACACGGTAAGACCATACCCCTGTCCCCAGCTAAACAAAGCTTTTGTTCGAAGAAGCGTCGTTGCCATGCCAAATAAATTTCCTGTAAGAGAAAACAGCATTGGCACGAAACCGGATATTGTAACCACAACAAAACTGCACATCAGACTGACCACCAGCCCTAACACAATTAATTTCTTCGATTTTGCTTTGGCTTCTTCGATATTACCGGAACCAAGAACTTTCCCAATAACAATTCCTGCCGCATGGGCACATCCCATAAACGCTACATTAACCAGATCAAATACGTTGTCCACCACCGTTACTGCCGGAATATATGCCTCATTTACCACGCAATAATTTCGAAAAACTAACGTTAAGGCAACAGCATAAATTCCTTCATTAAACATTAACGGAATTGTTTTTTTCATAATTTCCATTTTCATTCTTCTGCTTAATGAACCATATCCTCGTGTAAAAACTTCTTTTTCCCGACCAATCACCAGTATAATTATCAATAAAGTACTACATTCTATACATCTGGACAATAGAGTAGCTGTCGCTGCACCACTAACACCAAAAGCCGGCATTCCCAGTTTTCCATAAATCAAAATATAATTCAATATAATATTTACTCCAACGGAAACAATACTTACATTCATTGGAATATGCTGTTTTTTAAACACTCTGAAATAAACTGCACAAATCTGATTTATTGCAAAAGGAACATAGGACCATTTTACTACATCCACATATTTCAGTGCCAGATAAACAATCTCATCGCCATTTACAAAGATTCTGATTAAAGGCTCCGGCATAATAGTCAACGCTCCAAGAAATAATATTCCAATTATAATACATGCCTGTAATCCAAACTTATACGTATTTTTTGCCTTTTTTATATTTTCTGCACCATAGTACTGACTCATAAACATACTAATGCCACTTGCCATTCCAAATGTACATAAGGAAAAAATCATAAAAATTTTATTTGATACTGTTACTGCACTGATTGCAATGGACGATACCTTTCCAACCATCATAGTGTCACAAATATTTAAAATATTTCCAGTCAAAGACTGCAACATAATTGGAAGTGCCAGTGCCATAAATTCTAATATAAATTTTCTATTACTGTTCCTGTTTCGCTTTATATATTTCTTCATATTCATCGGTCTTTATCTTTATAGTTTTTTCAAATTTCTCAAAAAACGGGTGACATTTAAAGTTATTTTTTTCGATTGTTACCGTGGCACTAATATACTGAAACAACACTACAGTAAACAACGGTGTCAGCTCTGGAAGAACATCTACATCAAATTGTAGTATATTCTCCCCATCTTGTACTGGTTTGTTGGTTACCAGATATGCGTGACGTATCACCTTTCCTGTTGCCTTAAAGACATCATACATTCTGTCTGTCTTTGGATTCGTATCAATAAAAAACACAGAATACTCCGGCGTCAACTGCATATTCGGTCCATGAACATACTCCTCACTTTCACAATACAGCACAGGAATTTTTAGCGTTTCGCCAAATTTCAGACTAGCCTCTCTGGCAATTCCCATATTAGCCCCATCTGCCACAATAATCGCTCGGTCCATTTGAAATAATTCTTTATAATATTTCTGTGTAAACACCACAGATTTATCATATGCCTCTTTGTTTGCACCACAGCAGAGAATCATATCTTCCACTATTTTTTTATATTCTCCTTCAGAAATAACCTTTCTAGAAAGTGAAACCTCTAGTGCAAACAATATCAGATATTCCACCAGTGTTATCATACCCAACGTCACATATTCTACCGTCTCATTTCCCACACCATATTCTATCAATGTATCAACATATCTTTTCAGACTTCCTTCCATATCTCCTGTCAATGCCATAGGTACAATTCCATCCTGCTTCATATCCAGCACTGCTTCAATAATATTGGTACTACATCCACTCTGGGAAATCACAATAATAAAATCATCTTTCACTAACGCTTTTCTGTAATACATATACTCCGTAGGACTGATAATTGTAACTTTTGCTCCCAAATATTTATTCATAAACATTTCTGCTGTTAGTGCAGCGTTTAAAGAGGAACCTGAGGCTACAATACATATATTATATTTGCCAGAAGATAAATATTTTTCCACCAGGTCTTTTGTCAATGCCTTTCTTCTATGAACATTTTTAAGCATTACCTCATTTGATATTTTTACATAATACTGCATATTCTTTTCCATATGTATCAACTCCCTTTCCTTTTACCATGCACCTTTATATCCAATCGTAACACTACTGTTTTTTGCTCCTTTTATCATACTTTCCTTGATGGATAATCCCTCTGACATACCATATAAAAAACCTGCAATAAAACTATCTCCTGCACCTAATGTATCCACAACCTCACAAGGTTCTATTCCATGATAGATAAATTCCTTACCATCATAAACCACACTGCCCTCTTCTCCTCTGGTAACGACGACCATTCCTTTTATTCGCTGATAAATATCCTTCATAAAATTTTCTAATTTCTTGTCGCCCTCTTCAAAGGAGAAAAACGCATAATCTAAATAAGGTCCAACTACGTCAATGATTTCCGAATCTAATTCTGTAGAGAAATCCATGGCTGTAACAGCACCCAGTTTTTTAATTTTTTCAAAATAATGTTCTGCATAACTCCACACGCTGCTTACAACCACATCACAGTCTGCCAGTTTACTCAAGTCTTCTTCTGTCAAATACAGTTTGGGCAATACGCCCTCTTCATATTCGCCAAACACCCTTTCTTTCTCAATTAAATCAATATGACTGATGGCTGTAGTGCCTTCGATTGTTTTTACCATAGAAACATCTACACCTTTTTTGTTCAGTTCTTCTTTCACCCATTTTCCATAGCCATCGCTTCCTACCACACCTGCATATATTGACTCTCCACCAAGTCTTTTAATATATACAGCCACATTCACTGGATTTCCTCCAACATAAAGTTCACCGATATTATCGTACATATCTACACAGTTATCTCCAACTGCACCTACTCGAATCATATTCTACCACCTAAAATCTTTTGATACTTACATTGAAAACCAAGGCGAAGATTGAAAGTATCTTTCAGTCCCCACCTTCCAATCATTTTATATAAAAACAATTATTCTGTTAGGTTTCTACACCATTTCTTTCTCCGATAAAAATATGTGGCAACGATAATTTTAATAATATATGTTGCTTCCGTACAGAGATAAACAATCTGAATCGGCCAGTTTGTTCCATAAGAAACAATTGTACTCATCAAAAACGGTCCATATAGCATAAACAATCCATCAATTACCAAAACTGCTTTTACATCCCCACCTGCTCTGATAATATAGTATATTGTCTCACTATACCCCTGCGTCCATCCAAACATTGCTTTCATAATCAGCAATGTAGTTGCCATCGTATATACACTTCCCGTCAATGAGAAGAATCTTGGTAAAACTCCCGATGTGGCACAAATTAACACCGTGGCACTGATACTTGTTGTAAGGCAAATAGCAATGAGTTTTTTCGATGTCGTCCATGCTTTTTTCATATTACCTGTTCCAAGAACTTTTCCAATCACAATACCTGCTGCCACGGAACAACCATAATAGGCTACATTCAACAAGTCAAAGACATTATCTACTACAGTTATCGCAGGAATATATGTCTCGCTTACACGGCAATAATTTCTGAATACTAAACTCAATGCAATTGCCCACATTCCCTCATTGAACATCAACGGAATGGTTTTTCGAATAATCTCTATTTTCTTTGAAATACTTAATTTGACAGCACTTGCTTTAAAAATTTCTTTTCCATTATGAAACAGCATAAGAATTGTAAATAAAACCATAAACTCAAGATATCTTGCTACTGTAGTAGCTAACGCTGCTCCCTCGATTTCCAGTCTTGGCATTCCTAGTTTTCCGTAAATAAGCATATAGTTAAATAAAATGTTTAATCCTACAGAAACCATACTCATTACGCCTGGAATATTCTGCTTTTTAAAAACTCTGAAATACACTGCCAGTATCTGACTTAATGCCATGGGGATATAGGACCATACAACAATCCTAATATACTGGGTACCTAAATCTAATATCTCTTTTCCGCTCACAAAGATATGTATAAAAAAAGTTGGAAAAAGTACAATTGCAATAACAAATATTGCTGTTATAATGATACATACCTCCAAGCCAAACTTTAATGTATTTTTCGCCAATTTGTATTTTTTAGCCCCATAATACTGGCTCATAAACATCATAATACCGCTACTGATTCCATATATGAATAATGCGTATATTAAATATGTCTTGTTTGCTACAGTTACAGCACTAATCGCTTTATCTGATATTTTTCCTACCATAATTGTGTCACAAATATTTAAGATCGTTCCTGATAATTGTTGAAGCATGATAGGAAGTGCTAAAACAAAAAATTCTTTCAGGAATACCTTTCTGCCAGATGGCATAATTTCACCTGCTTTCTTTTCTTTTTGGTTTTATTTACATTCCAATTCTTGCTATTATTATACCAGTTGTGTTATACTATTTCAATAGAAAGTTTTTAAGGAGGTATCAAATGATAATATTTGCAAGTGACTTTGACAATACGCTGTTTTACCATCAGGGAGAAAATGGCTATATTCGAAAGGAAGACATAGAAAAAATAGAACAGTTTCAGGCAGTGGGAAATCTCTTTGGTCTCTGCACCGGACGCGCACTTTTCGATGTGTTTTTTGATGCAAAAGATATTATCGATTTTGACTTTTATATTCTTGTGTCAGGTGCATTGATTTTGGATAAAAACTATAAGATACTACATAAAGCCTCCATTCCCTTTTCTGTCATTAAAAATATGTATTTACATTTCAAAAATAAATATGGTTACAATCCATTGCTTGTAACAGAAAAGAGTTTTTGTTGCGTTCAGGAAAAAGTATATGATGTTGACACGGATATTTATCAGTCCATCTATGATATGTCTGATTTAGAATTTATCGGTGTATCCTATGTTTTAGACAGCTTAGAAGCATCCCGCACACTTTGTGAGGAACTCAATGCCCGATACGGAGATACAATCATCGGATACCAGAACTCAACCAGTGTGGATATTGTCTGCAAAGGAAATTCCAAAGGAACTGGCATTAAATTTGTGAAAAAACATTTAAAGGCAAATAAAATTTATGGTATCGGCGACTCCTATAATGACCTTCCAATGTTAGAAACCGTGGATGTCTCATTTACTTTTCATTCTTCACCGGAATCTGTCCAGAAACAAGCTACCCATCTGGTAAGTGGTATTGCCGAAGCAATAGACATCATCGAGCAGGAAAACGAATATTAAAAAGCGAGAAGTAAACAATGAATAATAGAAGTATAGTATATTGATACATTGAATAAGTAAAATTGTTTGTAGATAAAAGAAATTAAGTTATGGAGTATCAATATACTATACTTCTATTATTCATGATACTCCCCTGTCTATCTGACCTGGGCGTATCATAATGCCCGCTACTTTTCTAATATTATATATCTTTATTTAACTGTAACTTTCACTTGTTTGTACACACCATTCTGTGCATAAACATAAACTGAACACTTGCCTTTCTTCTTAGCTGTAATGACTCCCTTTTTGGATACAACAGCCACATCCTGATTATCTGATTCGAAGGCTGTCTTTCTATGTTTCTTTAATTTAACCTTCTTTGATTTAGCAATCTGTTTAACTTTTAACTTGAACTTCCTGCCCTGCTTTAAGTTAACCTTTGATTTGTTCACTTTAAGTTTCTTACAGTTACCTACTTTTCCACCCTTTGTTGCCACATGAATTAACCTGGATATTGCTACCACTTTGCCCTTTTCATTTAATGCAACAGCCATGTACTTATAATAAGTACCTTTCTTTAACTTCTTATTAGTAAATGTCTTGCTGTGAACAGTTGCAATCTTCTTATATGAAGTTCCACATTCTGCACCATATATAACATATGTCTTAGCAACCTGTATCTTCTTCCATGTAAGACTGATAGCCTTCTTCTTGCTCTTCTTAACCTTTACACAAAGTTTTCCGAAAGTAGATCCTGCTAAATCCTTATCATTCTTGCAGTTAAGTATTTCGCTGTCAACCTTACCTGCATCGCTTCCTTCTCCGATTGCTACTGTTGAAGTTTCACTCTGTGTTGTAGGCGCCATTGTTGTCGGTGCCTCTGTAGTAGGAGCAACCGTTGTTGGTACCTCTGTCGTTGGCGCAACCGTTGTTGGTGCTGCTGTTGTAGTATTTTTTCCTACTCCCCCCTTCTGGTTTGCTATTGCAATTACCTTACACATTTCTTTCTTCCTCCTTATACATTTTTTAGAATGAAAACTCATATCGGCTCTGATTATTGTGTTACATTTTCGTCTTACTAAAGAAACAGGAAGACTTCTAAGAGCATGGGGTGAAACCTGCTCCATATATATCGGTTTACGATTTTCTTTTACAGACTCATAATCTTCTCTCAAATTAATTGATTTTACAATCTTATTTATAATTGGTGCAACATTATATCTTGTTGCTGCTGAGCCCATAGATGATGTAAATACTAAATCAGATAATCCTTCTTCATTTTCACTTCTATATCTTTTTCCTAATTCCTTTTTTATCTTATTCTGATTCTTTTTTTGAAGTTTTAACATTTTTTTACAATCCGCCATCATTGGAATATCTCTTACCGAATTAATAGTCTTTGTTGTTGTAAAATGTAATTTCTTTTTGCCATATTCATATTGACTAAATAATGCTCTTCTAATATGAATTACATCATTATCATAATCAATATCTGCCCAACATAATCCGCCCACTTCACTAATACGCATTCCTGTAAGCAACATAACTTTCAGCATAGGGTAATACCAACCATATTCTGTTTCTGCTGTCTCCAAGAATTTTTTCTGCTCATCCACAGTTAAAAATCGCCTTTGTTTGGAATCTGTTTTTTCTAGAAGAATAATCCTTTACCTTTGTATTTTTATTAAACTCTTCTGTATTATTACCTATATTTTCCTGTGAATTATTCACTGTTGTCGCTTCTCCTACATCTGTAATATTATCGTTTGATTTTCCATTACTACTGCATCCACTAATAGTTATGGCTAGCAATACCACAATTATAACTGCCCACTTTGTCATTTATCGACACTCCTTAAACCAATATTCAATCTTTAATTAATAGTTTCTGCCGATTTTATTATAGAAAAATTATGGTCCTTTAAGAAGTCTCTCTTAATTATGCAGTTTTAACCTTTTAGTTATGAGGTTTCATATAAAAATTAGGGTGTCAAGACACAAAAATGTCATATACAATCGCAAAAAAATGTAATAAAATATAACTATATAAATTACCCGATAATTTATGAATTTTATATATCGGAAAAGTCTTTTTCCCTTAACAATATTTTATTTATGAAAGGAACGATGAATATATGAAAAAAACATCTTTAAAATTACTGCTATTTTCCTTTGTTATGAGTTTACTTATGATAATTCCTACAAAGGTAAATGCAGAAGAAATCATTCCGGTCAATATATCTGTAAAGTATGGCCAGACAGAAGCCCGAAGAATCTTAGATATGATTAATGAACTGAGAACCAGTCCTACTGACGCATGGGCTTGGGATAAAACTGATACCAAACAAGTTGCATATCCCGGTTTAAAAGAACTTGTCTATGACTATGATTTAGAGCGACTTGCAATGAAACGTGCAACAGAAATTGCACTATCCTACGACCACACCCGCCCAAATGGTCAAAATCCTTTTACTATTTATACTGAAGAAAATATAACCAGACAGGATACAGGTGAGAATATTGCAGTAGCAAGTCCTACTGTTTATTCTAAGGCAGAAGCAGTAAATAACGGATGGCGTGAAGATAACGAACCTTATGCCGGTCAGGGGCACTGTAGAAATATGTTAGATTATAAATTTACCTGCGTTGGAGTTGGTCATGTTACTTACAACGGCTATGACTACTGGGTGGAAGAATTTGCCTCCAGACCTTCCATTAATACAACAGAAACACCGGCAAATGACAGTGAACAAACTGTTACTGTCTCAGTAACTAAAAGTTGGATTACTAATTATAAGACATCTTTTGACCAAGATTCATATGTTCTTAGATTAGGAGAAACAGTAACTCCAAATATTACACCTATACTTTCTCTTATAAATCAATTTGGACCAATCGGAACCGTGTTAGATACTCCAACCGTTTCCATTAATGACCCTTCTATTGCCACCTATAGTGATGGAAAGATTATAGGTCTTAAAGAAGGTACCACCACGTTAACCACATCACTGTACGGATTGCCATCAACAACTTCGGCAACAATAATCGTACATGACTGTGATAATCATTGGAATAAGGGAGTAATTACAAAGGCTCCAACCTGTATAGGGGAAGGCGAAAATAAATTCACCTGCACCATTTGTAATAATACAAAAATTGAAAAAATTGACGTAGATGCAACAAATCATCTCCACTCTGAAATTCGAAATCAAAAGGAAGCTTCCTGCAAAGAGGAAGGATATTCCGGTGATAAATATTGCCCTGACTGTGGAACTAAACTTTCATCAGGCAATACTATTGCAAAAACAGAAAATCATAGTTGGAATAAGGGAGTAATCACTAAAAAACCTACATGTGCAAAGGAAGGCGTAAAGACCTATACTTGTAGCATTTGTAGTAAGACAAAAACAGAAAACATTGCAAAAACAACAGAACATCTTCATACCAAAATTCGTAATAAAAAGGCTGCTACCTGTGGCGAAACCGGTTATACCGGCGATACATATTGTACTGATTGTGGCACTAAAATTTCATCCGGTAAGACCATTGCAAAATTAACTACTCATACTTGGGATGAAGGAAAGGTCACAACAGAACCTACTTGTACAGCGAAAGGTGTTCGAACATTTACTTGTAGTATATGTGCCAAAACCAAAACTGCGAGCATTGCAGCAACAGGACATCAGCATACTGAAATCCGCAAGAAAAAAGACGCAACCTGCGGCGAAGATGGTTATACAGGAAATACATATTGCACTGATTGTAAGAAAACAATTTCATATGGTCAGACCATCACAAAAACCGGTAACCATACTTGGGATGACGGAAAAGTCACAAAAGAGCCTACATGTACAGCAAACGGCATAACAACTTTTACCTGCATTGTATGTAAAAAAACAAAAACAAGAAGCATAAAAGCAACAGGACATAGTTACGGAGAATATGTAGTTGTAAAAAAACCTACAACCACAGAAAAAGGATTAAAATCCAAGACTTGCAGTGCTTGTGGAAAAGTATATTCTGTAACACTTGCAAAAATTTCTTCTAAGACAACTACAAAAACTCCAACGACTTCGTCTCAGAATGCGCAGACACGCAAAATTACTACTAAAAAGATTAAGCTAAACCGTAAGAAACTGACTTTGAAAAAAGGCAAAACTTTTAAATTTAAAGTTACTCTAACACCGATAAATAGTCGTGATAGAATCACTTACGTAACCTCAAACAAAAAAGTTGTCAAAGTCTACAGAAACGGTAGAATCAAAGCCTTGAAAAAAGGAAAGGCTAAGATTACAGTAATTTCAGGTAAGAAAAAATTTGTCTGCAAAATAACAGTAAAATAAAAGTCTTTATAATAAAAGCAAATTAAAAAGTCAATTATTTTTTGAGACTTTGATGATCTAATGATATATTTAATAAAATATAATTTTTCAATATATCATTACTAAAAAATCCTTTATGATATACAAGGCTTGCAAACCTGTATACATAAAGGATTTTTTGTACCATTACAATCTGATGTTGTATCATAATAGTTGACACTTTATTCTCGCATATAATTATATATAACGAGATAAAGGATGTGCTTTTATGGCACGAAATCAGAAACATTATGACACCGATTATAAGGTACAGTCTGTAAATTTAGCTAAGGGAATAGTTCTTAGCAAGGCTGCACGTGAACGTGGCATATCTCCAAGCACATTAAACTGATGGATACAAGCCACTTGTGAGGGACGCCTGACTGTGATCCCCGGCTCACAAACTCCAAAAGAGGCAATGTCTCTTGCCGATGAGCTTACAATGCTCCGCAAACAGGTTAAGAATCTCAGCAAAGAGAATAAACGCCTTAAAGAAGAAAATGAATTTCTTGAAGAGGCAAGTGCTTTTTTCGCAGCGAGCCGTCGGACTTGTTCATCGTCCAAAACGCAATCCCAAAGGCATTACCAAGGCTGACAGGAATGCCCGTAAATCTGACAATAAATTAAAACGAAATTTCAAGTCAGACAAGCCTCTTGAAAAATGTGTTACAGATATCACTGAAATAAAAGGCAAGGACGACAAACTATATGTATCAGCTATTTTTGATTGTTTTGATGTAACCGTCTTAGGTTTAGCAATGGATACCAATATGAAGGCTCAATTGTGCGTGGCAACTCTTAATAATGCCTATACTTCACACCCGGAAATAAGTGGCTGTATCTGCCACTCATACAGAGGAACACAATATACCAGCCAGCTCTATAGGGATAGAATCAATGAACTTGATATTATCCAAAGCATGAATAGTGAAGGTGGCAGATGTCACGATAATGCCCGATGTGAGAGCATGTGGGCAAGACTAAAGGACGAACTGTTCTATAGCTGTAATCTCAAGTCTACTGACTTTACTGTAGCTCAACTCAAGAAAATGGTATGGAGATATTTCATGAGCTACTGGAACAACAGAAGGATAGGCTCATCTAATGATGGGCTTCCTCCTAAAGTTAAAAGAGATAGGTACTATGCTGCTCTACCTATGGTTGCATAGTTGTCTGATCTATACGAGTTAAAAGTGTAAACCATTATTGACAATATCAAATGTATATACTTTAAATTTTTTAGTAGCAACACTTTAATAATATCTTTTTAACGAGTCCACCATAATTGATTATTTTTTGTGAATACCAAATCTGATATAAACTTTTCAAAAGGAATTATAATTTACATTAAAAAAGACAGATTTTTTAATCTGTCTTATAAATAAATATTATTTTACTAATTGTACATACCAATCTTGTGGAAAACCTATATGCTTTAACGATATATCATGCTCATATTCTTCCACGATTGAGTTTAATTCAACCAAAAATGAATTATTCCACTCATCTTTGTCTGGATACAACAACTTTAAAACCAATATTTGTGAAAATAATTTTCTATTTCCAGATAATTCCATTTCCTTTGGCATTTTAGGCAATGCTGGAAAAGACCAATAATATAATCTTGAATAATGAGCACATCTGTTTCTTAACTCCGTAATACATCTTAACCAACTTTTTAAACATGACACAGAGGTTTCATATAACGCTTTTGCTATATGCTTCTGATCTACTGATAGCATATCAGCATAAAAGTACGATAACATTCCCATTGAAAAGAACTCAACTATAACCCATATAGGAAACTTTCCGTTATATTTTTCATTATGATGTTTAACAACCAATGCTCTCTTATTTTCTTCAATACATACCTGAATCAAATTCTTAAATTTTTCATCGTTATGCTTTTCATTATATATGTCTGCATTCATATAGCCTAAAGCACCATGGTTATGTCCACTGTAATAAGCTAACTGCGTTCTCAAATATAATTCAATTTGTACTTCTTTTTAATCTATCCTTAATTAAAATTTTATTCTAACAATGTTATTGTACTGTTTGGTAATAATTCTTTTAACTCTTTTATATTCTCATTCTTTTTTCCCTCAGCCATTGTTGGACTAAACCTTATTTGTAACTCATCAAATGCATTATCTTTTAATTCAACTGCCATTTTAGGGAAAACTATATCTCGTGGTAAAATATCGTAATTTGATTTTACACCTATTTTTAACCTTACCTCCTTCTCAGAAGTCCAATCCTTATCGTACGTTTCAGTATTAGGTCTTTTGCATAATCCATGAGTATTTTTAATTATTCCAACAGCCTCTGGTGTAATAAATCTTCCCCCTTTTAGGACACTATCATCCATCTTTAATACACATTCACCTGACATTTCCCTTTTTAAATTATCATCATATACAATCTTATAAAAATTAAAATCAAAAATAAAATATGGATTGTAAATTCTCTTTGGTTCTTCTAAGATAGCATTCCATGTTGCCTTTAATGCCTCATCGTAATTTTTATATATTTTAAAATTGTCATCTTGAACTTTGTCCCCTGGTCTATACATAAATTTTGCTTTTTTTGATATCCATTCTTTTTTGAAACTGAAAAGGACACCATTTTTCTCATTTCCATATTCTTTCCAATGTTCTTGAGGTATATTATTTTCATATGTAAAACAAGCTACATAAAATGCCTTTTCAAATTCCGGAACTGTTATCCGCTTTACTTCCTCCATATCATTTACATTTTTCAGATTAGAAAGCCATATTTCTTTACTCTTCAATATACTTTTCAACGCCTCCATCGTTGTACACTGATACAACCATTCATGACTTTTCGCCGCCTCTTTTGACTCATATATAAACCTATTGTTTTCAGATAACTTACTACTTTCTACTTTTGCTCCTACTAACTGCCCCATATTAATTCTCCTATATAATATCTAACTAATTATTGCTTCTTTTTCAAAAATCACACCTATGATTTCCCATAAGTGTGATTTTATTTTTACTATCCCTACGCAAACACTTTCATCATATGACTCAATGCTGCATACATATGTTTCTGTTGTTCAGCATTATATTTTCCTAAAGAAATCATTATTTCCGGAATTATAACATTGTTTTCTGATTCACAACCATTAAGTAAGTAGTCCATTGAAGTATTGTATAAGATGCAAACTTTTGCCAATACTTCTGCACTCATAATGCTTTTTCCTTTTTCGTAGGCGTACAGAGAATCCTTTGATATATCTAAGTCTTCCGCTGCCTTTTCTCTGGAACTGTTAGCCTTTTTCCTAAGCATCTCTAGTCGTCTGCCGACCCCTGTTTTGTCATATTCAAACTCTATCACCAAATCACCTCCACTACATCCATACGTTATGTGGAGGACGAGGTCCTTCCTGTCTGACTGCAACTGTTAGTTTCTTTGGCAATGATTCCTCTGCCATCTTTCGGGTACCATACAGTCTGCTTACTCTTACTGCTATTGCTCCATCTGTATCAGCAAATCTTACTGTACAGAAATCTCTGCTTATCTTTATGATTGTAACTTTTCTTACACTACGATTACTCTCAATAATGTAGGCTTCATCTCCTACATTAAATGTATTCTTTCCATTAGTATCTATTCTGTTCAATTGTGTTTCTCCTTGTTATACAAATATTTAATCGTTAAATTTTTGTACTCACGAAGGATGGGAAACTATTCCTTGTAAGCCTTATGTAACCATCATCTGCGCCTGTTTAGCCTTACGCACGTGACCTGTTATTCAGCTGATCTTATACTTCGGTAATTTCCATCTCACACATCTACTGTAATATTGTAATTGCTCTAGGATGTGTAGGATATCTTTTTATGTATCCCTTTGTTTCTAAAGCCTTTAAATGCCCAACTATAGATGATGTGGAAGCTAAACCTGTTAATTTGCACAACTCTCTGACGGTGGGTGCAAAACCGTATTCCTGGATATGAGCTTCCATTGCCTAACTTTTCGATTAATGTATTTATTCTTGGTGTTGCCTCGGTATGAAATAGAACTTCTGTCATTCCGTCTGACTTATTTATGTCAGGAAGTTTTGAATAAAGAATTCCATATTTCTTTGCAAGTTTTTTAAACTTCTTTATGTCTTCTTCTCTGATTTTTAATACCTGCAAACTGCCATCCTTACTTAACATCTTTTTCAATGATGTCTTTCCCTGAAGCTTTTCTCTTGTAAGCAGTGCATAAATGAACACTGCCAGATTTTTTGCCTGCTTCACTGTTCCACCTGTTACGTCCATTCCAAATCTCAATCCGTCAAATTCAAGTCTTATTATCTGTATTGCCTGTGAAATTTCATCTGACATATGCTCACCTCCTCTGCCCATTGTTAAGCATGATTGCTATGTCTATTATTGTTGCCATTGCCTTTTCATCTTTCTTACAATTAATCAGTGAATCAATCTGTTTTTCAGACAGTTTATTTTTTATTGCAATTTTTATCTGTTTCATCTGTGCAATTGTTAAATCTCCATCTGCCAATCTCTCCACCAAATCATTATTGTATTTTTTAGAGAAAAACAATCTCTTAATCAGGGATACCGGTTCTCCTTTTCTGATGTTTTTCTCAATTCTCATATTCTCTTTTCTATTCTTCTGGGCTATCTGAAATTCACTTTTAAATTCCTTTGCCTGTTCCACATAAATCACTTCCTTTTAACATATTTTTTCTCCTGCTCTTCCTGTTTGTTTTTTTCTTCTTTAATTGCTCTTTCCTCAATTTCTTTATTCTCCTGCCTTACTTTTACTTCCTTTATGATTTTGTAACCTACAACAATTTCTTTCCTTAGTTGTTTTGTTTCCTTTTCATTTGCCTGCAAAAGTTCTGTATAATATTCCTTTAATTTTTTGCTTCCTCAAATGACAATCCCTCTTCTTTAAGTGTTGCCCTTGCTTCTGATACAATCTGCTCTGATTCCTTAAATGTGTCATCACCCATCTTATAGAAAATGGTTGCTTTCTTTTCCTTATCTATATTCTCCACTGCCTGAAATACCTTAAGGTGTTTATCCATTTCATTAACAATTACCTTTTTTGCCTTAAGCAATACTGACACCTTTTTTCTCAAATCTTTTTGCACGTCAGATATTTGTTCCACATCAGTAACGTCATACTTTGCAAGGAATAAATACTGCTTTTGTAATAACTGAAACTTCTTAACATCCTTCCTATATTTCCATACCTGTGAGTACGGTTGCTTTCTTATTTTTCCTAAACGATACATTTCCCTAAAATACTGTCTTTGCAATCCTGTCATCCTCGTTTTTCTTACTTTTTTTGACTTAAACATTCTGATTTTTGGAGCTCTTACTACCTGATTACTTCTGTAAGTATTAAGGTTTTCCTTTACAATTCTTTCTTTTAATTCATCAATTCCATAGCCTTGTCCTAACGTCTTTGTACGTCTGAATCTTTCCATTCCCGGCGGTTTTACTGCCAGATATTTCCCCTGCTTTATTTCATATCCTTCTGCTTCGAGCATTTGCAGAAACATTGAATAATCCGAAGCTCTTAAAACACACGCATCTATGTCCTGTTTAATTTGTTCATTCCATATAAACGGCCCGTTCTTTAAAACATCCCATTCTTTTTTGTCTGTCTTTTTAATTGATTTCTCCAGTGTTGAAAGATTGTACTTTTCACATATTCTGTCTATTCTTGGCTGAATATCTTTTTCCCAATCACCTTTTTTGTAATGATATTTATATCCGTCTGTGAAACGCACACTGTTCCAGATGATGTGACCATGAATGTGGTCTGTGTTGGTATGAACTGCATATACTACCTCGTAGTCGCTTTCCAGATACTCGTGAACAAATTCTTCTATAACCTTCATTGCTATATCTCCATCACACTCATTTTCTTCAAATGAAATGATGAGATGATACCCCTGTCTTTTGTCCATTTTTCCATAAAGTCTTTTTGTCTCCTTCATACACTCATAGGCATTTTCTTTTATGCAGTTAACACTTCCTGTAAGCAGACCATTCATGGTCTTTTCATCCTTTAAGATGTAATCAATTGCCACCTGCAGATGTGAGCCTTTAGAACGGTGATGGCTGTTCATGTGTAATATTCTGCTAATCGCCATACTTTTCCATAAAAGCTCCCACCTTAAGATTCAGTAATCGCATGTACTCCATAAGCCTTGTCTTATCACTGTCCATATACAAACCACTGTTATTATTGCGGACAATCTGATTAACGTTATTACCTATGTGATTGACTTCATTAATCAGTTTAAGAATATGTTTTCTCATATCAGTATTTGGCATCTTTATGTTTGAAATCGCATATCTGACATAGGCTGAGAAATTCATGTTACAGGCATTTGCATTTTCCATTACTATCTGATATTCCCTGTCATTGAATCTTATAAGTTTGGTAATGTCTCTTTTATCTGAACTCATGTGTCCACCTTCCTTCTGTAAAATAATGTAGGCTATGTCTTTTGCAAGATACGCATTTGTATATACAAATGCATTCTTGTTAGGAAGAATCCTAAAACCTCTGTATCTAGCCTTCAGGCTTTGTCACTGCTACTGCTCAGGGTTATCCACTGGATAACCGCACCGTAACACTCTTTTATTTATCTGACCTTTACTTCTTCGGCTATTCTTATGTCCTTATCTGTCTTAAAATTTAAGAATTCTAACCTGTCCGAATATGCACTGCTTTTTCTAAAATCAACTAACTGCTTATCCCTCATGCTGAAATACCTCCCCTTCTCCGGACCAACAATAATGTGGTTCAGAAGGGGTATATCCATCAGATTGCAGATATCAATCAATTTTGCTGTAGTCTGAATGTCTTCCTTAGACGGTTCTAATATATTGGATGGATGATTATGTAAAATCATCATGTTTGCTGCATTTGACAATATTGCTGATTTTAGTACTTCTCTTGGTGAAGCAATTGCATAATTTATGGCTCCAATGCTTGCCAGATTAAAATTTATTGGTTGAAGCTTGCTGTTAAAGTTGATTACACACAAAACTTCTCTGTCTATGTTTCTTATGTAATCTCCAACAGTCATTGCCACCTTTTCAGGAGATGTGAGTTGTTCTTCTGATAACAGTGGACGCTCTTTTACAAGTCTAATTGATACCTGATTTACCTTTTCCATCCGCTACCACCTCAACTTTTATAAAAAACTCTTCATTCTTGCCACAGTTAGCAACTTCACTTTTTATTCTCTCTGCTAATTCTTTTTGAAAATCTTCCATGACTATCTGACCTCTCTTTCCGGGGTTGATATTACTCCACGGTCAACGTCATCAAGGCTCTTGTTTATCGTGTCTGTTGCAAGTCTTAGTGTCCTTAAATCCTTGTCATAGCAATATACCTGATTTGAAAGGCGGTCATTAATGTCTACCTGGTCCATATTGATTTCATAAACCATTTCTGCCAATTCATCAGGTGAACCAAAATCTGCTGATACGGCAATAACTTCATGGATGCTTGATGGCAAAATATATAGGTCACTTCCAATTTTTTCTGCCAATTTGTGTAGTGGCTCCTCATACAACATCGAAGCTGCTCCGAACAATTTGCTTTCATTTGTTATAACGTACATTGAGCGTTCATCCTGAGTTTCCATCATTACTTCTTTGAATTCTTCCTCCATTTCTCCACTAAGTTCACTTTCACCAAATATGATTTCACTAATGACTTCGTTCATGTTCTTAATTGACACCGGAAATAATTCCTTTGTGTTCTTATTTGCTGCATTGTATAAGTCATTTTCTGTAAGACCTTCCTTTGCTGCTAAATCATTGTTAACAAGATTTGTATATGTTCCTAATGAATCATTTCCAAGATTCCATCTGTACACAATTGCAAGGTCCTCAAACTCCCTATGGGGAACCGTCTTTAATAACTCTTTGTTCTGCTCGGCATTTATTAAAGTAAAAAACACGTTATCTTTAAGTCTTGATGTATCCAAAAGCTCTGCCTTGATTTCATCATTAAATGACTTGATTCCTCTTTCCATTGTTTCAGCTGCAATTCTTATGATCTCTTCATATTTTCCTGTTCTTTCATATTCTTCATAAAGATTATTTACATATATGGTTGGTGTGGCATTTTTTAACCCCGGAATGTCATAGAAATTCAATCCATCAACTTCACGGTTGGTTTTATTAACCTTTCTGATTACAACTCCACAATCCTTGTACTTTTCGTCCATATAATCCTTAATATCATCCTTAATTTTTTCCTTAAATTCTTCGTAATTTAAATTCATGTTCGTCCTCCTAAAAAATCCTTAATTTTAATTTTTGCTCTGTTTCACTCTTATGGTGGAACAACTAAAATGCTTTCACTTTTCATAAGACACCTCCATTTTTGCAATAAAAAATGCCCTATTGAAAAACAGTCAGTTCTTAAACTACTGTTCTCAATAAGGCATTTATTTATTTTTGATTTAAAGTTTTAAGGCCTGTTGCTCTCAAACTTTATGGTTATATTTTACTATTGCGGTGTGTCGATGTCGAATTCTATCGTGGATGGGATTTAGGATAATAAACCATATTGTGGTTTAAATTATTTGGTTGATGTGCAAAAAGGAAAGGTTGGGACACGAGGTCCCAACCTTTTTCATTGGTAATATTATACTTTAATGATAGTATATGAATAGATTCACCCTAGTGTTTCAATGCTTTAAATAGTTCTTTTCTTCTAATTAAAACCAATAGAATATTCCGAATGAATATTTTTTCTACTTAACATCTAGTACTATTATCTATTGACCTATTACCATTTTCCATACATTGCAATACTAGTAGGTGATGAACCTGATTTTAAACCGGTATCAACAAATCCATAATTCTTGCCATCACCAGTTACCTTCACCCATTTTCCTGATGTATTTTCCACATAATGAATCTGTTTAGTCCACTGCTTTGTCTGACCTGCACAGGCATCGAGACATGCAACTCTGCATCCACTTGCAACACTTCCCCAACTGTTACCATTTGGAGTTATTATTGTTTTTTTGCTTCTCATTTTAAAAGTATAATACTTAGTATTATTAATTGTTACTGTTCCATATGGATAATTTGTACACGGTGTAGTAGCTTTTGATGCTGGAGCCTTCAACATTCCTGCAATAAATTTACCATTTGGTCCAAGAAAATGAATACTGGTTAGACTACCTTCATTTCCGTACCTTGCATATGCCTCATTTTTTTCTAATTGTCCAATTTTTTTAGCACCATTACTATCATACACTGGTACCACCTTTCCACTTTTGTTAATTAAAATTGCTGGTGATAATGCCATACATATTCCTCCTTTTGTCTTTTTAATTTCATTTGTTTTTAGTTACTTTATATTAATTATGCACATAAAAAATATCATATTTTGTTATTAGTGTTCTTTCTTTGAAGAACTCTTTACTATTAATAAGTTCCAAACTCAGTATTTAGCAACTAAAAAATAACAAAAATATTAATCTATGTTTAATATTTTTGTATCAAACTGGCTATAACTTTTATAACCGCACTTATATAGAATCTAACAGATTAACATTCTTTAGATTCTATTGCTTTCCTTTTCACCTATAAACACAATAATGTATTTATGAATCACCAAACATTTTTTAATTATTATTTTGTTATCTTCACACTCTTTCTCTTACTCCAGGCACCGTACACTTTTCTTTTATTTATTTTTTTATACCCTCGTATCTTTACATAATAAGTTTTATTTTTGCTTAATTTCTTTAATTATTATAGCTTTTGAACTTGCCTTTACATCCATTATTTTTCTTCCTTTTTTTAACTTCTTATCGTTAGCATACCATATTTCGTATCCTCCTACTCCCTTACTTTTTTCCCATGTTATCTTAATCATTCTGCCCTTTTGATTTACTATCTTTGACAATTTTACTTTTGCTGGTTTTATAATAAATTTCTTATTCATTATCCCTTTATACAATTTCTTAAATTTAACTTTCACCTCGGCATAACCAGGCTTGATATTATTACTATACGAAACCGTATAGTATAACTTTGAAATAACCTTTCCTGAGCTATCCTTTATTGTAACGGCTGGCTTATTTGCCTTCCCATTATATACAAAACTCCCCTTATTTAAAGATACCTTTTTCAATTTCTGAATCAGATCTTTTTTATTATTCCCACATACCTTACATTTATATGTAGCCACTCCCAAGTGTGTTGTCGTGGCTTTTTTTATTACTGACTGTAACGCATATGTATGACCACTCACACTACATTCTCTTGCTAATAGAATATTTACACCTACACTTTCCGGAATTCCAGGGACTTTTCCGCCATCAGTAAACTGCCATATATTATATTGTCTACTATAATCACAGCTTGAATTGTACTGAGCCACCCACTTATCCCAGTTTTCAAATCTTTTGTCTGTCAATCTATTATTCCACCAATAAAGATTTGAATAAATCCCTACTTTATACCCTGCTTCTAATATTTTGTTACAAAAAGTCTCTGCAATATTACCAAGCAAATCATTTGATAACTTTTCCTGTTCATTGGCTTCTATATCATAATAAATAGGATATGTAGGATTTGCATTTGTTTCTCTTACTAGTCGTAAAACATGATTTACTTCACTTTTTGCCATTTCAGTATTAATAGCATGAGAATAAATGTAAATTCCATATTGGATATTATTCTCACTACATCCCTGAATATTTTGCTTGAAATATTTATCATCCTGTCCAATATCATCATCACCATACCCACATCTTATAAGTACAAATTCAATATCTGTCTGTTTTACCTTCCCCCAATCAATTATGCCTTGATGATAACTTACATCAATACCTTTTGATAAAGCTCCTTTTATTACCTCACCTTTATCATTATAAAATACACCGTCAACGTTCGTCCACGCTGTAGCTGCCTCTACCAATGTACTACACCAAACGCAGCAAAACAAAACTACCAAAATCAATTTTATTTATCTCATTAGCTCCTCCTTATTAGATATTATTCTACTATACTTTTTTACATAAGTTTTCTCTACTTTATTTAAAAAAAGGCAGTTTTCACTGCCTTTTTAATCTTTATACTAATTATGCTATTTATACTTATTGATCCCTTCTTCACGCTTGCTACTTAATAAATCAAACAAATATGAATTAATAGTACATCCAGAATTTAACGCCCCTCCAGTGGTATGAATTCCCCATGCTATTCCATCTTCATCAAAGACCGGTCCTCCCGCTTGAGCCTCAGTTGTGCTTGCGTTATAACCAATTATTCGTTCATTTTGTTGTTTTATCTGTCCATAGATTTCAAATAGGTGTATATTCATAGATTCCCATTGTGTGAATCCTGCTACCCTTATATCTTTATTCACTAATGATGAACTTACTCCAAAACCTAACCAACCAGTTGTTGCTCCCACATTCTGTTGCATTGTCACAACACACCAATCATACTCTGGATCACCACCTTGTGTATACGCAGTTGAAGTAATCCATGATGCTGGATAATAATATTCTCTAGAAAGGTTTTGTTCATACATTAAATATGTCCTCACCTCTTTTGCCCAACCATATTTTTTCGACCAAAAGCAGTGACCTGCGGTAACCATTACATCTGGACCAACTATATAACCACTTCCATCACACCAATAATCTGCCTTTCCATCCCCAGTAGTATCAAAACCAATGTCTAAATGTGTTATTGTTGTATATGGAAATTTTGTTCTATCGACCATATTTAAATTATGACCTTGAATAATTGAATATGTTGATACATCCCCATTACAACTAGACATTGAATCTGGAATAAAAGGTTTCGCAATAGATTCTCCAATAGATTCTTTCTTTTTTGTTTTTTGCAATTTTCTATCTAATCCTATAGAATATTTGTGTTCAGTCTGATGCACATAATCATACATTATTAAGTCATTTTCCTCAGCTTTAACATTAATTGCAAAACACCAAAACATGATTGAACACACAATAACACAATACATAATTTTCTAAACAGACAATCTATACAAGATACTATTTATCCTGATAATCTATCTTGTAGTATTCTAGCACTCAATTTTCCATTATGTCTAAAACAAGTGATACTATTGTAACTAACTTCAGATACCAAACTAAAAAGTATCTTCTTTTTTAATTGGACATTTTTCTTTCTTTAATCTTCCTCCTTTATATTTTTCTAGATATTTTATATTAATTAAGCGCGCATAAAAATATCTCATTTATTTTAAATCTACATCGTCTAATGTTCCAAAATATACATAAATTCCATGCCAATCAGCCGGAGCAATTTTTAAATCTTCAAGTGGATAATTAATTGCCCAATATGATAAGTCATGTGTTTCCTGATGTATTTTGTAAAACAGTTCTATATCATGTGTTTTCTTTAACTGTTGCAGTTCCCCTACAATATGGTTTATTCTTTCCGAAAAAGATTCCTTGTTTATAATTGTTGATACTCTTTCTAAATCTGAAATCATATCTGGTATAGTGTATCCTGATATAACGTTATCTTTTGGATTATCATCTATATTATTCCATACTTTTGAATCTTTTGAACAATCACCCTTAAAATTCTCCACAAGTTCACATTCTATATAGGAATGCACATTAAATATCTTATCTTTAACAATCTTACGACTACTCTCATTTAAATCATCCAGCCACATTTTCTTTAATGCTTCCGATTTTTCCTTTGAAATGCTAACCCCTGTATCGTAATGTAGTGCCCGTTGTGAAAGTTTTAATGCAACTGCCGTAGTCTCATCATGTTCTGTATCTTGTTCATTTTGTGTAGTTTCTACTATCTCTGCAAAACGATTCGACATTTTATTATTTTTCGTATTTTTATGAACAAATGCCCCTGTAATAATACACACAGCAAGTGTAACAACTATCATTCCTCCACCCAATAAAGCGTATAACTTCTTATCAGACACCTTCTCATTTTCTAAAAAACAGTTATCTATTCTTTTCTTTATTTTCATTTTTGAATTGTTAAATGAAATCATATAATTTCCTTTAACAGGTACTGTGTCCAATATAGTTCGGCAATATATTCCAATTTGCTTCTTTTCCAATCCATTTACAACTCTAGAATCACATACATACTCAATATCCTCCAATGCTTTATTTTTTACAATATATATAAAGGGATTAAACCAATATAATATCATTACGCAATTCATAATCTTTTTGTATAAAATATCTTTAGATTTTAAATGTATCATCTCGTGTCTAATTATATTGTTAATCTTGGAATCATTAAAGTCCATGTCTACAGGGAAATATAACTTTGGACTTATTATTCCATAAATAATTGGTGAACATATCTCTGTACAGTAAAAAACGTCTAATTTTCTTTGATATCCAATTTCCTGCTTTATACTCTCTATTAAATTAAAAGTATTACCATCTTCTATCTTAAAAGATGTATCAAATAACAATTTCTTTAATCGCTTTTCTTTTAATATTATAATGTTCAAGCTAATATACATACCCAAAAACCAAAAAATCACAAAAAACATAGAATTTTCAAATACAGTGTCTCTTATTCTTTCCATAACCGGCATTTTCAGAAATATCGCATCACTTTTTTCTTTAATCGCTTTTGTTTCAAATACTACCTGATTATGTTCTTTTTGCTTATTATCTTCAATATTTTTTTTACTTTGACTGTAATTCTCTACATCATTTATTTTTCTTTCTTCTTGGCTATATAATTGTGTCGTTTTTTCTGACAAACTTATTGGATTAATTCCCCAGGGAATTATCGCACATACAAGCATAATTAACCATGCAATCTTTCTCCATCTATATCCTATATATTTTGTTACAAATTTTGAGATTATCAAAATTACTATACTTAAAATAGTAATTATAATTGATGTTCTAATCAAAGCCTCAATAATATAATCTGTCATAAGACTCCCCCTTTTTTATTTTTTAATCTTCTGGTCTATATATTCTTGTAATTCTTCTAATTCCTTATCATTTAGCCCTTCTCCATCATATAAAGCACATACAAAATTCTTCAGTGAATTATGATACATTTCTTTTAATATACGCTTACTTTCATTTTTCATATAATCCTGTTCTGTTATAATACTTGTGAAAATATTGTTTTTGCCCTCTTTTGAAATTTCTACAAATCCTCTTTTTTCTAATCTTTTTAAATATGCTAATACTGACGTTTTATCTAAGTGTCTCCCCCTTTTTTCTAATTTTTCTTCGATTTCCATTCTCGTTACCGGACGATTATATTCCCATATAATCATTATGATTTCTAATTCAGAATTTGGTAACTGTTTCATTCCTTTTTCCTCCTATCCTTTTTTTAGTATATAAGCATATTTTACATTTGTCAAATATGATATCAAAAAAATTTTCTATTACTCTATCTAAACATTTAAATAATTATCATAATAATCTGATAATGACTTTAAAAATTCTTTTCGTCTACTCTTGCTAACCCAAACAACCTTGTTATTCGTTAGATATATTTCATTTCCTCTATAACTTTTAATATAAGCCATATTTACAATATAACTATTATGACATCTTACAAAACTACTGTTCAATCTTGCCATATGTTGTTTCATGTTTTTATAACTTAGAATATCTTCATTAAGTGTATGTACTAAAGTATTTCGATTATATGTTTCAATGCATAAAATTTCATCAAAATAAATTTTAAAAAAGCCTGAATCATTTTTTTCAATAATGAATTTACCATTTCTATCAATTAATTGATTCGACCAGTCTTTAACTATTGGATCTATTTTATCCTTATCTACTGGTGTAATATTATTTTTTATAACCTTTATCTCATAACATTTTAATATATTATGATACATCAACGGTGTAAATATCATTTTCATTTTTTGATTACTCTCACTAGTTTTTTTCATTAAATTTAAAACATCTTCTTCTATAAAAATATCCAGTAGCATTACATCTATATTATTGTTGCAGATATACTCTTTTAAACTATGTGCATTTTTAGGCGTTAATAAAAAAATATATAATCCATTTTCCTTACCAATACTTTCCAATATACTATACAGCTTTTTCAGGATTTTTTCTTTGTCTTTGTACACCATCATTTTCATATGTTTTATCCCCTCCTATTAAACCTAACATTTTGTTTCTTTGACCTTACTATTAAACATTTACTTAATAGAGCATAATACAATACTATTATGGTTCTTTATCTCCATATCACATTAAATGCTTTTTTAAACATTAATTATAGTAATTATAATTATTAATCACTAGCAATTACTTCTATCATTTCATTATGCCAACATAATTTACATTATTCCTTGATTAATCTTAACCAATATAAGTTTATTAAACTTTTCTATAAAAAAACTCCCCCCATTATACATAACCATTTTTTTATTTACTCCCTATCCTTATTCTTTCTTTTTCTTAACAAGTCTATTTTTTCATAATCATTAATTGCATAACTGCAACATTGAAGAACTAAAGAATTAAATGAAACCTGCTCTATTTCAGCAATTTCAAATAACGAATTGTATGTCTCTTCCGAAAATCTAATTGTTCTCGAAATATTAGATTTTGATAAAGAACTATTTACTTTAAACATAATAACCTCCAAAATTGTAATATTCCATTATTATAATCATTTTTCAAACCTCTTTATATAACCATTTATGTAACCAAACATCAAATTATACTGATAAATTTATTTAAATAGTTCTTTCTTTACTCTATTAATGTATTGTCTAGAATTTCCTAGTTCTTTTGCAATTTCGTTATCTGTATATCCTAAATATAAATACGTTAAAATTTGTTTTTTCTTTTCTGATAATTGCTGCACTTTACTTTTAAAATCTATAGTTTTTTCAACTTCCAAACTTGTTTCACCTACCAATACTTCTTTTAATTCTTCTACATACTTTCCTTCTGCTTCTTCTCTTCTAATATTAGATTTACACAAATGTGCATATTTAAATTTAATAGCATTTTCAATATATACTATACACTGTCCATCATATTTACAATTTGATATTCTTTGAATAGCTTCTATTATTGCTAAATTCAATTCCTGTTCAGCATCTTCCTTATCCATAAAATAAATTTTCTTTACATATTTGTTTATTATCGGTTTCATAATTTTTAAAATCTCCATTACTGCTTCGGAATTATTTTTTGCCTTATTAACTAAATTTGCGAACTTTTCTGCCTTCATACTTGTCTCCTTTTCTTTTTAAAAAGAAAAAAGAGACAAATATGTAAACTCTTAAAAACATTTTTAATTAATTTCTATATAACTTGCACTCACAATATTTACTTTTTCAAACTATACTGTATTCTAAATATTTTTAACCTCATATGCTTTTTAATCTTGTTTAACTTACTATGTTGATCTCCATTTATTTTTGCAAATATATTTACAAATAAGCTGTTTTTCTCTTATTAATCAATATACTAACTCAATGTATAAATTATCAACTATAGAAAGAAGGCGATATTATGAGAAAATATTTAAACAGATTAAAAAATCCAGCTACAATAATTGGACTAACGGGATATTTATTAACAATTCTTTCATCACTTGGATTTATTATAGACAATGATACTATAATGACAGTAGTACAAAGCATTTGTGCAATATGTGTTTTGTTAGGCATTCTAAATAATCCTGACACATCCGGTATAGACTTTCCACAAAAGAAATAATTTTTTTTGGTAAAGTTTTAATTAAACGTACGTTGAGTTAGTATTTTATTATTACAAGAATTTATATTTTTATATAACATTTTTTTAAATCATTCTACCTTATTTGCTTAATTAGGTAATAACATTGACTAATTAGCAAACCACCTCTCTTGACAAAAAAAAATTCACATTATAATATTAGGATAATTGTTTTTAAAGGAGTTTCTATATTATATGATTAGAATATTGTTTGAAAGATTTTTACCACTTACCTTATATTTTACGACTCTCGTTTCAATAATGATTATTGGAACATTTATCCCTCATTCATCAGATTTATTCTACTTATGGTATTTTGGTTTCTATTGGATTTTTTATCATGCTATAATCTATGTCACAAGTTTTTTTATTGGACTCATTACACAAAAAAGAAATAAACGCACTAAACCATATTATTTTTTATTGTCTTCTCTAATATTTTTTATCATAAATACCTTTGCTTTATTTCTTCCTTTGTTAAGCATTATTAAAAGTTCATACCATAATTATAACTTTGAAACCATTATATACTTTGCCTTTATTTCTTTTATTTCAACACTCATATTTTTATTAGGTCAATTAATTAGCAAAAAATTTTTTCATAATAAATTATGATTACACTTACAATTAGACAACCCTTAAATTTTCTCTCCTGCAATTTGACTAAATATTGGTTTTAAATCCAAAATGTGACTGTTGCAGAACACAACAGCCACACTCCTATTATTTAATTTAAATCATACTATATACATAATTTGCAAATGAAGAACAACATGCTTGAATTACTTCATCAGAAGGATTATCTGCTTTCAATAAAAGCAATCCTACTTTTTCGTCCACACCTGTCATCTTATCATATACTGCAGCTTTTAATCCTCCTAGAGTTTTTGAGCATCCAATCTCATCAAAAATCTGTTCAAATCTCTTTGCGTATTCTGCTGTATAATACCATGATAATGCTTTTGAAAATCTATGATAATCCGTTTCATCTGTATAACTTCTAATTTTTTTCTGTATAGCATACGCATCAAAATCACAGCAAAAATCTGAATAATTACACGTTAATGTATTTTTTCCGATGGTCATATTTGCTATAGTTTGTAAATCTTTATCCTTATATATCTCAAAACCATCCTTATTTTTATTTTCGTAATTAATAGTTGTATCACTCATACCAGTTGCAAGGTCACCTCCCCAGCCAGCCCAAAATGAAGGAGGTAATCCTGTTCCTAAATAAGCTTCTATCGTTGCTGCCATATGACTTAGATCTATGAGCCCTATATTCCCATCTGATAAAAGAAATCTCTTTTCTTTAGATGTTTCCTTTCTTATGTAAGGTTTTAGTCTACTATATAACTCAGCATTATTTTTCTTCACATAATTGGAAAATGCTTCGTCAACTGCATGACCTGTAGTAAAGAACCATTGCCATCCTTCATATTCTTCACCCCTTAAAAAGTTAGTTATTCCATTAACAACCACATTTGGTGTGACAATACTTGGATTTGTTGTTGAACCCACATTCTTTTCATAATAAGTTACATACATACTTTCCAAATTTTTAATATCATCAATTAATGTATTGATTGATGGTTCCTTTACTGTTGGAATTTCTGGTCTTTCATAACTGCTATGTTCCACTTTGCTTACTAATGGAAAACGTCCTGAATACATTGTTTTATCTAAATCAAAATCCCATCCAGATTCTGATACTTTTATTTCATAGTATTGATCTAAATTCCATTTTTGAGGAATTTTAAATCCCATATTTCCACTAAATCCATATGACATATCACTTACAAAACTTGTTTCTGCAAATCCTTTATTGCAAACTTGTGTGCACACATTACGTGTTCCATATACCCCAATTTTATATTCTGGATCAAAATTTTCTGACAATGATTTAAAATATGGTAATATCTTTCCTGTAATATCTCCATCTAATGGATCTGTATCAACAGCAAAATATATTATACTATCTTTTGGAATGCCGTATTTTCTTGCTGCTTTTGTTGATTTTTCTGCATCTATTTTTCCTCTCGCAGATGTAAAATATTCAAGATTTGCACCTGATTCTTGAAAAATAGGAAACAGTTTCATACCATTAGAAATAATTCGCTCTACTTCTCCTTCTCTTAATTCTTTAAAACTACCTCCTGTTAAATATCGTCCTATTACTTCATAACCATTTGCCTTTAGTATATTTAAACGATCTTGTGTCATTTCAAATCTTGTATCACAACCATTACTTGATCTGTCAGTATTGCCTCTACTCACCAATAATGCCATCCAAGTATTAGTATCTGCTTTTTTTGTTCTAGTTAGTAACATGTCTTTTTGAAATTCATCTATTTTATTTTCTAAAGCTGTATCCCAAGTTGTAGACAGCAAGACATCATATCCGTTACAACATAATGCTGCCCTAAATAAATAGATTGCCTCTTCATTCGTTTTTGATGGCAACATTGGTAATCTATTCTTTGTACCTTCTCCAAAATATCCCGTTGCCTCACTTACAGAAAATTTTTCGATTGCCTGTAGCACCTTAATCATAGCTTGATTCATTTCTCTTCCATAAACTCCATCACATGGAGCAAGTCCTATATAATCAATATACTTATTATTAAAATGCTGCTGTATTTGTCTTATCTTTTCGTTTCCTCCTCTTAAGGTTAAAGTGACGTACTGATTCATGGATAACAATGCTTTCATTACCGCAAGTGTAACTGTAGAATCTGTATTAGTTAAACCTGCGTCTTCTTTCATTTTCTTAACAGCTCCTCCTGTACCACTATAAAAGTGTTTTGTTATTCCTGTTGCTCCTGTTGAATAGCCTTTACACCATAATGCCCCTTGAATAATTGCATATATGTTATTTTCTGTAGTATCGCTACTATTTTGCTGTTTTATTCCATTCGGAAATTTAGAATTAAATTTTGAAATTGTAGTTGGTCCAAAGCTATCTGCTGTTGCAGTAATTCCTAATTCAATTTGCAAAGCTCTTGTTAATGCATAAATTGTGGTCCAACCAGTAATTCCATTTTCTGGTATAACTTCGTACCCTGAATTTCCTCCATACATTGCATTCAAATAAACTTGCGTTCTTTTTACCATTTCATCCATAATATTATTCTCCTTAATTTTTTTCATAAGCGCTTATACCATATAAAAAGGTAATATACATATTTTTGTAAACTTCTTATTCAAAATTATTTTCTTATACTGCACTTTTTTCCTTTTTACGTTAAGAATATACACACTTGGCTATTAGAACAATTCTCCAGTCATCCCCTTTTCCATTATCACAAGTTGACAACATCAGCATCTGTTCTCCATACTTGGGTTTATTCCCCTGTCTCCACAAACTATGCTCTTCCACCTTGTCAACGAACTCGTCATACTCTTTCTTATCCCTTGCCATTACAAATTTCCAGTATTCAAACTTATGTATGTTAACACTCATCACTGCAAACACTTCATACTCTCTCTTTTTATCCGTTGTAAAATATATCTTCCTGTGCTTATTAAAGAACTCCTTATCCTTATACTTCTCCAATGCTCCAAACATTTTTCCTCCGTTTATGTTGTGACCATAAATAATCAGGTTATCTGATTTTTTCACATCACAGTATGCACTTAAATATGGTGTTCCATAAAAACCGTAATTCCTGTTAAAATCATGATTCAAATAAAAATCCGGTTTGTCCTTTGTCTGCATCACAGGATAACTTATTGTTGTTCCCGGTATTTCCACATAACCTATGCAGTCCTTGTTTTTCTTTACAAGACCATTTACATCAGACTTCTTTTCTGTCACACTCTCCTGTATGTTCTTAAATTCATTCTCATACTTTCTCTCTGTTCTTTTTTCCTTAAAAAAAGGGACAGCTGCAATCACAGCCATCCCCACTAAAAGAAGTATCAGAGATATTTTAATTATCCTCTTCATCGTCCTTCTCCTGTTTAAAATTGTATTTTGACCTGTCCTTTGCTCTTACGCATGCAAAACATCCAAGTGCAAGTAATAATGAAATAAATGAAACCACCATTCCTGCTGTTTTTCCATTAATGCCTGTCTGTGGTGTGTCAGGTACCACAGGGATTCTTTCATCCGTAACTGTAAGTTTCTGAACCTTTCCCGTGTCCTTAATTCTTATTTTCTTATCCTTTGCAACCTTGTAATGCTCTGGTGCATCCACTTCCTTAAATGTGTAGGTTTCTCCTGCCTTAAAGATGCCTTCGATAAATTTAGCTTTCTTTCCGGTTGTAAACTCATACACCTTCTTGCCCTTGCTGTCATATACATTGTACTTTGCACCACCAAGCTGTTTCTTTGTGTCTGATGCAATCTTGTTGAATTCAACCTTGATTGTGTCATCCACCATGTTTACCTTCTGGACTTTTCCATCATCAGCCACCGTGAATTCAATACTTGTTGCTGTTGCGTATCCGTCTCTTGGTTTTGTTTCCATTAAAACATAAGTTTTTCCCACGGCATACTTTCCTTCAATCACATGGCTCTGTCTTGATGAAACCCATTCATCCATTACCTTTCCTGTGTCCTTTTCAGTTACCTGCATATGACATCCCGGAAGTTCCTTTCCATTTGTAATGTCTGTCTTTGAAAATTCAATCTTTGTTGTGTCATCATACATTACCACCTGATTGTCAATATTTTCATTAAAAGCATCACCATCTTTTATAAGTACCCTTGTCTTTGCATTTTCATCATCACTTTCCACAAGTTTAAAGGTAATGTCATTTGTGGTTACAAAACCGTCCGCCGGCTTTGTTTCTGTTAATGTGTATTCCCTGTCATGGAGTAAGCCGTATATCTTAACTGCATAACCGTCACCTTTTTCTACACGAACGTTATCATATCCCATCTCATCAATCTTTTCATTTAACTTAACTGATGAAATGTCACCTGTAATCCAGCTTACGATTTCGTTACCATTTTCATCGCTGATTTTCAAATGGCAGTCCTTAATCTCAACTGATGATGCAATCATTCTTTTGCTGATTACTGTTTCAGTCTGTTCTTCCTTAACCACTGCCTTGGTTGATACAGCTGCAGTTTTCTGATCCTTGTATTCAAGATGTACCTGATGCTTTTCCCTGTTAATGTAATAACTGTCGCTAACACTTTCTTCAAGGAAATAGTAATCTCCTGAATTTAAGTTGCCTTCCATCTTTCCATAACCTTCATCCATTACAGGTACATCAAATGGGATTTTCGCCTTTCCTTCCTTGTCAGTTGTTACTGTTGCAATCTTTTCACCTGCAGCAACAATCACATTTCCATTCTTATCGTAAATGTTGTCCCTTGAATAAAATCCAAATCTTGCATTTCCAACAGGCTCATTTGTCTTTGAATCCTGCTTTTCAAGTGTAATGTCTGTCTTTACCATGTCATTGTGTATGTCAATCTTTCCATCCTTTGAGTTTTCAGAAATGTCAAACACATACTCATCATCCTTGTTATTCCACTTAAAGCTTAAGTTCCAGAATGACTGTTCTGGAAGAACATAACCATAGTTTGTCTTTACTTCTTTTAAGGTGTATTCTCCAAGTGGAACATTAAGTGTCATTGTTCCGTCATCGTTTAACACGTAACCACAGATACCATTGCAATCATTTGTAAACTCTGCCTTTTCACCTGTTGTAATTTTTGCAACAACTGAATCCTTTTTAAACAATACTGTTCCCTGATTATCCTGTGACATGATGTCTTCTCTTGCAGTAAGTTCAAATACAACACCATTTAGCAATGTGTCCTTGTAGTTAAATGGATTAAATAAGTCTGATGTTGTTTCATTTTCACCATTCTCTGCATTACTTCCCTTTGTTCCATTCTTTTCTGTGTTAACTAAATTATTGATTTCCTCATCTTTATCTGACTTACTTTCTTCTGAATTGCTTTCATCATCTTTCTTGCATAATTCAGGACCACTTTTATTTATTGTAAATTTTCCGTAAGTCACATCATTATAGTACTCACACTCTGCATACAGATATTCCTTACCAAGCTTGTCCACCATTGTCTTGTATGAGTTACTGCTAATCTCAACCATTACCGGCTGTCTGTTCACCCTGTATCCTTCAGGTCCTTCGATTTCATAAACCCTGTATGTGCCGGCTTTCAATTTCTCATAAGTAATGATTTCTCCTGTTTCATCTGTTACAAATCTGTCCACAACCTCTATTGCATTTCCATTGCTGTGTGTCTGTGTCACAAGAGTTTCCTTGCCATCTTTATCAACTTTGTAAATCTGGTATGTTGTTCCAGCCTTTAAAACTGTCTGATTTGTTTTTGAATCCTTCTTTACGATTTTTAGATATGCGTTGAATTCCGGATTGTTTAAAAGATACTTGTATGTCTTTCCGTTTTCCTTCACATTCACGTAAAAGTCAGGACACTTTTCAGTGTTTGTAGCTCCAACAGTCTGATGAACCACATATGTTCCATATGGCATCTTCTTTGACTTTGCATAACCTGTTAAATCTGTTGTAAGAATGTCTCTTTCTGTTGCCTTTGCCTTGTCATATGAACCTGCACTTGCAAGGTAAATCTGAAACTGTGCCTTGTTTTCAGGTGCAACAATACCTGCAAGACCATTTCCCATTCCCTTAATAATTGATACGTCACCTTTTACCACGTCGTCATCAACCTGTGTTTCTGCCGAATTGTATTCGTTGGTAAACTGCTGACCATCCTTTGTGATTGTGTATACCTTGTCATTTTTAAGGTAGCCTTCAGGCGGTGTAATTTCCTTTAAGTACATGTTTACACCACATCTGTAATAGTCTGTTTCAAATGTACCCTTGGCATTGGTCTTGTATGACTTTACAAGTTTTGTGCATGCTACATCTGAATATACTCCATACACTGCGCCTTCCAATGTTGCATCTCCCTGTGGTGTACTGCCTGTTTCAGAATCCTTTTTCCACACAGTCATTTTTACTTTCTTGTATTTGTCCTTAAGAACAGGCTTGTATGCAAGCTTGTAATTACTGTATAACTCTTCTGCAGTCTCGGGCCACTTTCCGTCACTGTTCTTCTTCCATGAATCAGACTTTGTAAGTGTTACTGTAACCTTGTTTGATGACTGACTGGTAATCTTGTTTAAACCTGCATCAACAACAAACGATGTAAGAATGTTGTTGTTACCTGATGAGATTTCCTCTATAACATAATTGTTTGAGATATCATCCATCTGGTCATTGATGTCATTCTTTATTAACTTTTGTGCTCCTGCTTTTGACAAATCTGATGCATATGAATATCCTTTGTCATCTAAAGTATCTTTTATCTCTTTCTTCTCATCATTTGTCATTCCCTTTAAGTCATTGTCCTTTACATAGTAATACTTCTTTGAATTTAACTGATATGTAAATCTAAAGATAATCTTACCATTTGAATCTGTTTTAACATCCTGTGTAAACGTTGTAGCATCACCATCTACGTCTTCCTTAACTGAGTCTCCCCAACCATTGTACTGATAAGAATATAATTCTTTAATATTCTTTGTTGTAAATCTAAATGTAACCTGTGACAATGCCTTGCCATCTTCATCCTGCTTCTGTAAAGTTATTCTCTGACGATAATAGTCACTGGATTTTAACGGATAAAAATTATATTCTGTTTCTGTTGAATTTATCTGTAATAACCTCTGAACCTGATTCTTTTTTGTACTTCCTGAATATTCCCAAATATCCACATCACATGATACTGTCTTTCCAGGATTAAAGATATCTGAATATATGGTATCGTTTGAATAATAACCGGTGTTTTTCTTTACCTGGCTTATTATGTCCTTTAATCCACTTTCGCTTGTAATTCCTTCTTCAACAGCCCATATAAGACACTGTGCATATACCCAAGCCTTATTACTTTTATTCTTGCTTATGGCATACCAATATCCAATTTTAGCTTCCAACGCATCTTTCTTATTTGAACTGTCACTGCTAATTGTCTTTGTCTTTGAAATATAGGTATATCCTGTATGACATGCCAATCCCAAATCCATACAAAAAACCGGCTTTTCATTTACAAGTGTCTGTAGCCATATGCCACTTTCACTTTTCGAGCCCACGTTGACTGTTCCAAGCTTTCCTAAGGAATCCAACGATGCTGTTCCTGATGCTGCTTTTACATTACTTGTTGGCAATGTGGCTGTAAGTAACATTACCATTGCCAATAATCCTGCTATAATTCTCTTAACTTTCATTTTCACATTTCCTCCTAAAAATTTTGTCTTTGTGCAAAAAAAGAACGCCTTAACTTAATAAGACGTTCTAACTATTTTATTTACTTGTTTCATTGAGTATTTTGTCTACATTAATGTCTGAAAACAAGGCTACCCAATATGTGCCGTTACCTGATTCATAACATGCTATTGCTCCGCTTTTATGACTGATACTTTTCAAATTATTGTAATGTCCCGGACTGTTCTTCCACTGTTTCATAGCATCTTTATAATTGGTTGCACCCATTGCAATATTCTCACCTGAAACATATGGCTCTCCATATTCCATGCCATTATCACCTTTGTACCAATAATATTCTTCATCTATGCCATAATTCTTATGTAGAAAATCAAACGCTGTGTCTGACCATCCGTTATGTGAAAAGTTCTTGCTTATTTGCTTTGCCCTTATAAGGCAAATCTTATATAACGTATCCGACCATTCAATTTTATCTGCTCCCGCTTTGGTTCTGTAACCATTCTGCACTATGAAAGCATTTTCCGCTGCCACTCTGTCATGAAATCCTTTTTTTATTTTTCCATTGGATTTCTTAACATATGTAAGACTCTTTGTTTTCACTGTTATGGTCTTTGAAAACTTTCCCTGCTCATTTGCTCCATTATCTGTAGATTTATAAGCTCTTACCTTTAGCTTAACTTTTTCATTGGCTAATAGATTTGTCAGTGTATATTTATTATTCTTTGTTGTCTTAACGCATTTCCATTGTTTCACTGCCGGATAATAAACATATACCTTATAACCTGAAACATTTTTCATTTTCTTCCATGTTATCTTATAACCTGCTTTGTACTTAACTGATGTTTTTCTTAAACTTGCATCCATTATTGTCTTGTACTTTTTTGTAATGGAAGAAACCTTAACGTTTGTTACTTTTCCCACTGACTTGGCATTTACGGTTTTGGTGGTAAAACAAAACCCTAGTGTAACAACCAGCATTGCCATAATCAAATATTTACTTTTTTTCTTAATCATTGTTCCAACCCTTCTGTCGAATTGTATTTTAACCATTTATAACAAATATCCATCATTCTTAGTGTTGTGGTAATTCCACCAAGAATTGATAAATATATTCTATCATAGTAATCTTCGATTTCAAATTCTAATGTGGTTGAATTTCGACTCTTTCAACCATACTCTGTATTTTAAACATTGGGACCCGGTGTCCCACTTTCTAATTTGCAAGTTCCGGCATGTCATGTTGCACTCTTGCCTTATAATAACTGTCAATTGTTGTTGGTGCATTATAAAGTGCTGCCAACAGGTATTTCTTAATGTTTTTTATGTTTGTTGTATTATGATTCATACACTCTAACACATACTCAATATGACTGATGTCCAATTTTGAGAATCTGGACTTTACAGTCTCTTTTGGAAACTTTGTACTTGAAATAATAATATAATCATTTTCACTGATAATAGTTTCAACAATAAGATTAACCATTCCATCTATCATTGACTTTTCAAGATAATGTCTACTAATTAAAACATCATAGTCTATGTTATCCTTTACCATTTTTGTATATTTTTCAAAAATTGATTCTTCTTCTCTTCCCATCACATCAACTGCATTTTTCACCATGGGATTAGATAAGATATTATTACTCTCTTTAGTATTATTTATATTAATATTATTACTATTAGTCTTACTAATAAGCGGACCCCTTTTGGTTACTTCTTGAAGTTCACTTTTTACTCCTCTTGATGTAACCTGTCGTACACTTTTAGAAGTTTCCACATCTCCACTTCTTGAAGTGTAAGTTCCTACACCTCTTAAAGTTTCCTTCTGTACACCTTTAGAAGTTTCCATATCTACACTTCTTGAAGTGTGAGTTCCTACACCTCTGGAAGTTTCTCTCTGTATACCTCTTGAAGTTTCCATATTTTCATTCAAATTGTCATCTTCTGCTACATCATCAAAATCTGTGTCATCAGGCTCCGAATGGTCCTGAAACACAACAAAATTCTTTACATATAAGAGGCTTGGAAGTCCCAAACCTCTTCTTTTCTTTTCAACCAATCCAAAATTTTCAAGCTCATTTAAATATCTTACAGCTGTCTTTTTACTAAAGTTAAAGTCCTCCATTATTTCTGCAATTTGATAAATTATGTACACTCTGTTTTCTGAATCGAACCATCTGTTCTTCATTGACAGGTTCATTCGGTCAAGCAAAACTCCATAAAGAAGTTTTGCATTGACTGACAAATCCGCAAACATTGGGTCCACAATCATTGCTTTGGGAATTCTTATGAAATTAAACTGCTCTGCCTGAGCTCCATAATAATAATCAAATGTCATAACCATCACTCTTCCATTTCTCCAATAACTGGTAAATTATGTTCTCCATTTCCGCCTTTGTATAATTTTCAGGAAAATACTGATTAAGTTTCTTTCGGGATATTGTAACCTTTGCACTCTCCTTAGTTTTCTCTTCCGTTCTTTCAATGATGTCTGTTGATTTTTCCTTATTTTTAATTGCCTTAATCTGCTCTAAACTAACCTTATATCCAAGATTGAAATAATCTAAAATATCCTGCTGTTCATTCTCTGACAATTCTGCTATTTCCACTGCAAGTTTTATGGCAATCTTTTTTTCATCTACCATTTCAAGTAACTCCGGTAACAGATTAGTAAGCTTTATGTATCGTGATACCTGTCTCCCTGACAAGCCATTTGCCTCTCCTACAACTTCCCTGCTTTCTGCTCCTTTTATTCCTTTATGGTGAATCGCTTCAAGTTTCATTTGAAATGCATAGGCTTTTTCACTTGGAAGTATTTCTTCCCTTTGAATGTTTGAATCAACCATTACTATTGTTGCATCGTCATCACTTAATTCTCTTATAATAACCGGCACCTTTTCAATTCCTGCAAGCCTTGCTGCATGTGTTCTTCTATGCCCCGATATTATCTCGTATTCTTCGTCATTTGTTTTCCTAACCAATATAGGAAGAAGTACGCCTCTTTCCCTTATTGACTCTGTTAATTCTTCCATTTTTTCATCATCCGACACCTTAAATGGATGATTGCTAAAATCATGTAATTTATCTACATCTATTTCTTTTAATCCGTCTGTTGTTTCCACTTTCAATAATTCATCGTAACTTGTTAATTTTATTTTTTCTCTTACTTTACTCATGTACAAGCACCTCCTCTGTTAATTCTTCATAACTTCTTGCCACTTTTCCCTTTGGATCATGAATATATATACTCTTCCCCTCAGCACTTGTTTCTGCAGCTCTCACTGACATTGGTATTCTGCTGTCAAATATTCCAATTGTTTCTCCGTAGGTGCTCTCTAATGCCATTAATATGTCCTTTGTATAGTTAGAACGCATATCTACCATTGTCATAACCATACCTTCTAGTTTTAGTTCCGGATTTATTTGTTTTCTTACTCTGCTTATCGTCTTTATTAACTGTTGTAATCCTTTTACCGGTAAATACGATGCCTGAACAGGAATTAGTACTGAATTGGCACACACAAGTGCATTAATGGTTATCATTCCAAGACTTGGCATACAGTCAATGAGAATATAGTCATAGTTTTCTTTTATATTAGAAATAAATCTTTTCATTACTAATTCTCTACTCATTACATTAACCATAGAAACCTCTAATCCTGCCAACTCTATGTTTGCCGGGATAAAATCAATATTTTCTTCATGTTTTAAAATAATTTTCTTATAATCAATTTTTTCCTCATTTACAACGTCCATTAACACATTTGCTAATGAATACTCAATCTTGTCTGGTTCATCAATTCCAAGACTTACTGTCATGCTACCCTGTGGATCTGCATCTATTAGCAGAACCCTTTTCCCCTTTCTTGCTAATCCAATACCTAAATTAACTGTTGTAGTAGTTTTTCCTACTCCACCCTTCTGGTTTGCTATTGCAATTACCTTACACATTTCTTTCTTCCTCCTTATATAATTTTTAGAATGAAAACTCATATCGACTCTGATTATTCTGTTACATTTTCGTCTTACTAAAGAAACATGAAGACTTCGCATCTAATTTGGTTGAACCAAAATTTTCCCAAATCAAACCAAAATAAACCAAAATTCTACGATAAGACGTGATAATTTATGATATTTTATGAATTTAAGATATTTTGCATTTTCAGGATTCAGAAAGCAAAAAAAATCCCTCAAACATACTAAAAATAGTACATTTAAGGGATTTTCTCCTCTATAATGTGGGTTTTCACCCATTATAAAATAGAATTCTTTTTTTATAATATCAAGTTATGATAACTTACAATTTATTTCATCTGAAGTGCTAATTTTTTCTATCACTTCCTATTATAATAGGCAAATCACTATATATTTTTTATTGCTCGTCCAACTCACAAGTTGGACTATAAAATCATTGTTATCACACAACTAATTTTTCAACCAAACTCTAATTTTAAGAAAGTTGGACTATTCCAAAACTTGGACGACCCTACAGAGCTAATAACTTAGAATTAAATAGTTCAATTTCTTCATTCATTTTGTCAGGCATAACTTCTGTATAAATATTTGCTGTAGTTGCATAATTGTTATGCCCCATAATCTTCTGAACAACTTTAATATTCATACCTGCCTCAAAACATCTTGTACAAAAACTTCTTCTAAGTGCATGTGGCGATACAGGTTTCATATATACCGGTTCACGATTTTCCTGTACAGATTCATAATCTTCTCGAAGATTAATTGATTGAACAATCTTGTTTATGATTGGTGCAACATTATATCTTGTCGCTGCCGATCCCATTGAAGATGTAAATACTAAATCAGACAGTCCTTCTTCATATTCACTCCTGTACCTTTTCCCCAATTCTTTCTTAATCCTGTCCTGATTCTTTTTTTGAAGCTTTAACATTTTCTTGCAATCAGCCATCATAGGAATATCTCTTACTGAATTAATAGTCTTTGTAGTTGTAAAACGTAAATGTCTTTCGCCATATTCATATTGACTATATAATGCTCTTCTGATATGAATAATATCATTTTCATAATCTACATCTGACCAACATAATCCTCCAACCTCACTGATACGCATACCTGTCAGCAACATAACTTTAAGCATTGGATAGTACCATACATATTCTGTTTCTGCTGTCTCCAAGAATTTTTTCTGCTCATCCACAGTTAAAAATCGCCTTTGTTTGGAATCTGTTTTTTCTGGAAGAATAATATCAAAACAAGGATTTATAGCAATCAGTCCATTATTCTTAGCAGATTCAAAACATTCCCTGAGACTACCGAGAGCATCTTTTATTGTAGTAACACCAATGCCATCACTCATCATTCCATTAATAGCTTCCTGTATGTCAAAATAAGTTATACTGTTTAACTTTCTCTTTCCAATCCTTTCACCAAAAGTTCTTTCATATCTTCTAGTCATAGGGTATACACTTGTAGCTTTTATTTTAGGAACTTTAAATGTATTAAACCATCTGTTTCTGAAAGCATTTACCGTAATATCACTACTTATAAGTATAGGATTCTCAGCCTCTTGAACTTTCTTATCAAATTCTGCCAATACCTGTTCCTTGTCGAATCCTGAAACACGAACTGAATTTCCATTAACCTGTTTTCTTGCTTCCCATAAACCATTGGAGCGTCTTCTTAAATTAGGTTCTTTTTTATTCTTTTTAGTTGTTGTTTTATTCATTTGTTCTACCTCCTGCATAGTCGCAATAGGGAACAAACGTTCTAATTGTATTTTAGCAAAGTTTGCTCTCTTTTACAACCCAATTCTTTGGTTATTTATATATTTTCTATACAAATATTTTTTAATTTAGGATTTAGTCTGTTCAGCTATCCATTTGTCTAATAATCTTTTATTTGCATATGACCTGTTTCCTATGCGTACAACAAACTCATGTGCATGCTCCTTAAAGAGTCTTCTGCAAGAAGTTTTTCCGATACATAGATACTTACATGTTTGCTCTAAATTTAGCAAAGCTGGTTCAAGATAATTTATATCTTCTTTAACGCTTTTTGACTCCATCTTATACTTCATCTATGCCTATCCTTTTTGAATTATTCAAGTATTGTTCTATTATATTTATCAACTCAACCGGTAAATCCTCTTTCCAATATAATGATTCCTCTAAATCAAGTTGTTTCATCAAATTTCTATCCAATAACTTTATAATCCTTTTATTATTGGATAAGTTTCCCAAATGTCCCAACACCTGTCTTTTATCTACTGTTAATATTTGTTCTGTCAGTATTAAAGAATTCTTTTCCAAAAATCCCTCCATGTTTTCCTTATTTACAAAAATATGCATTGGATGCCTATTTTTGTCCATTCGTGAAGTGAACGGACATACATTATAAATCATTGAATTCTGATTACTTTTTTTATTACTAACAATTACACACGGTCTTATACCCGATTGCACACAACTGTTTATATATTTGTCTAATTTAACGTACACAACATCTCCTCTAATCAGATAGTTCTTCCATAAAAGTCTATCATTAACTTTGAATTTTACTTTTTTCACTGTATTGTCCTCCTGCTACTCTATCTTTTTCGTATTGGTAATTCTAGTATTCCTTCCATAACTGATACCACTGTTCCTCCAGCTTCATTTATCATTCCTACTTTTGTATATGCATCAACGCTGTTACGGGATATCTTTGCAATCTCCGTAACAATAATTGCATTTGCATCGCCTTTTTTAATAGATTCAACAACGTTCTGAATTTGTTTATTCATAATCATTGGTCCCATTGCATTTCGCCGAATTATATTTACAATCATAATACCGTGAGCTTTCGCATACTGCTGTATAAACTTCAACTGTTTATTTTCTTTCTTATCTGCTTCATATATGCTTCCATCCTCAGACAAATAAGCTATTGCTCTTAACTTACCTTTCTTTGCGTTTATTACACTCCCATTTCTATGTTTTGACATTTAATGACCTCCTTATATAGCTACATAGGATTATTTTTCTTTTGCAACACTATCTAAAATACTGTTAAAAATTTCCATGCATTGTTTTCTCTTGCTTATTTCTAAACTATTAATTTTATGTTCAAATTCTGATACATTAACGCTAAATCCTAATATTGTATTAGCATCTGTCTCCAATGCATTTGCCACTTGAACTAATGTTTTAATAGTCAAATTTCTAATCCCTTGTTCCACCTTATTTATTGTATCTTCTGATTTTCCAATGGCTTCACTTAAATCTAAAACCGACATATTATTCTCTTTTCGTATTGTTCTAATGTTTTGCCCGACTATATAAGAATCATATATGTTTAAGCTATTTTGTCTCATTTCTATTCTCCTTAGTTTTTAATTCATAATTTTACATTACAGCTTATTTTTTATAATTTATTTAGCAACCACATTCGTAATTGACTGTTGCAAAACATCCCTCGTCAAACAGATAAACTCCTACTCCACAATCTATCATTACCTCAAGAAATGCCTGTCTTTCAAGTTCATTATCGCTGATATCTTTTAATGTTCTGACTACAACAAATTTAATGTTTTCTTCTTCCATCTCATAAAGAAATTGTTTTATCATTTCTCTTTCAATCGTTGTTTCATCACTGGCATCAAGAAACCAGTAATCTACATTTAATCCACGATTTCTACACTCTTTTCCTATACGCTTTGCAACATCAACAACTGTATTAAAATCTTTTCCCGACTTAATAAAAATCACTCCATTAGCTACTTCTCTTCCGTCAAATATTTTTCGCATAAACTTGTTCCTTCTTTCATTATTATTTGACTAATCAATGTGCACGTTTCTTAATCACACGATAACTTTATCGAATTTTCACGATGTTTTCTATGTGGTTACTTGCGTACTTACTACGTATCGTTTACGTATCCTTAAATGTTATCCAATATACCCTTTAATATCTTCATAGCAAGATTCTTTTTTTCTTCCGGAATATTATGCAATAAATCATTATTTTCTTTTCCCACAATTATGTAGTCTAATGATGTTTCCAAAGTCCGTGCCATTTCTACAAATGTTTCTATGCTTGTACTATGTGCTCCAGACTCTATTCCACTATATGTTCTTGGGGATATTCCAATCTCATCTGCAAAGCTTCTCTGCGTATAACCCTTTTGCTTCCTTAAATATTTAATTCTACTTCCGCTCTCTTTTATGTCGTAATACAAATCAGCCCCAACTTTCCGGCTGCTGTCGAAAATATAGAAGTCTGATATATAAAACTTTTCGTGGCAAACTTGTACTTACATTTTGACATCTTGGCATAAATGCAAATTTTTCCCTAATCAATTGAAAAAATCTATAATTATATTTTGCACAATAAACTTGGAATTTTTCCTTTACCATCTATATCTTCTCCTACGAATCTTTGTTTAGAACACTTCATCTTCCTTTAAGCCAACTTGTTTCAATTACTGGTTTCCTTAAATAATCATATATTTTTCTTTTGCTCTTTTCCTCCCAACATTATTCGGAAATACATTGAAATTATCCGAATCATATTCCGATTTATCCTTTTTCAACAAAAAGAATTACTCAACTCCTAAAATCTACCAATTTAATTAATAGCAAAAATCCTAGAATAGATATACGATATAAGTCTATTTAATTTACAAATGCAAAGGAGATTTTATTATGAGCAACTTACAGACAAATATTGAAAATTATTTAAAATACTGTGAAGAACAAAAAAGACTGGACTATAAAACACTAAAAGCATATAGAATTGATTTATCTCAATTTTGTCAAGATATTTCTACACCTAATGTGACGGATATTACATCGACTATGCTTGAGAACTACATAAGTAAGCTTCACCGAAAATACAAGCCTAAAACTGTAAAAAGAAAAATAGCATCTATGAAGGCTTTATTTCATTATTTTGAATACCGTGAAATTATTGATTTAAATCCATTTAATAAAATACTAATTAAATTTCGTGAACCGACAAATTTACCCAAAATAATTCCTTTAAACACTGTAGAAGAAATGCTATCTACTATATATATAAAAAAGGCAGTTGCAAAAACTACTTATCAAAAGAGAAATGCTCTGCGTGATGCAGCTACAATAGAATTGCTATTTGCTACTGGTATGCGAATATCTGAACTATGTTCATTACAGGTAGATGATGTTAATTTAGAAGACGGAACTATTTTAATATCCGGAAAGGGTTCGAAAGAGAGACGATTGCAGATTGGAAATATTGAAGTTCTTAATATTTTAAAAGAATATAGATTAGATTTTTCTAAAGAAATTGCAAACTGTGGACATTTCTTTGCTAACCAGTCTGGGCATCCTTTATCAGATCAGACAGTACGAAGAATAATAAACAAATATACTTCTCTCGCATCTATCTCCCAGCATATTACACCTCATATGTTTCGTCATACATTTGCAACCAGCCTTTTAGATGCAGATGTGGATATACGATATATTCAAGAAATGCTCGGACATAGTTCAATTAATATTACAGAAATATACACTCATGTAACTACTGCAAAACAAAGAGATATTCTGACTAATAAACATCCACGGAATGGTTTTCATATTTAGATAAATATGCTATTTATATTATTTACGAAAATCATAATTTCAACAATATTATTCAATATAAAATCAATGCAGCAACATTTGAATTTTCAAAGTTGCTGCATTAATATGTTCTCTATTCTACTTCACATATGGATACTTTATATTGCTATGAGGATTTTTTACTAGAACAGGATTTTTTACAAACTTATTTCTTTTTCTTGTAAATGAGCCTTTATATCCTTTATTTTTAGAAACGATTTCCCAAAGCCTAAGTTTAACATGTTCAAACACATCATCTCTCCTTAAATACTGTATATATTGTTTTTCAATAAGTAATTTAGATATTCTCACGCTACTATCTGAATCCGAAATTTCATTTAATTCAAGTAAATATTTTTCAATATCTTCGTCTGATTCTAAGCAAACTAAAACAAATTCTACTACATCAAATGTTTGCTTGAATTTTTGAAATGGTCGTACCATATCAAAATTACATTTTCCCATATAACAGAACATATTTTTATTATAAACATATTCAATAAAATCATCATTACTTATAAGATAATTGAGTATTTCTGATTCTTCTCTATAAAGCAAAATAATTTTTTCAACGGGAACTCCTTCCATAGGGAATTCGAATTTGTTTTCATATAAAATTTTTCCCACTATATAATACTCATAACATTCATCTTCTAATAATTTATCCCTTATATTGCTATTTAATGGATAAGATGGTGTAAGAGCTTTTATATTTTGTATGGTACATTTTGAACACATATTTAGCTGGTTAATGAAATCAATATATTTATCAGTATTTAGTTCAGTATATACTATTTTTTCCAACTCCTCATCTAAATAATTTACTGATAACATGAATTTTTTTGCTTCTTCAGCTATATTTAAATTCAGTGGAGCTGTCAACATCTCTATAACTTTACTAATTTGTTCTTTAGTCATAGAGTTAAACATAATCTTTTTATTGTCTAATCCATAAACAATTTTTTCAATTATAGTATTGTCAGCACATGCGTCCACATATTCATCATTAAATAAATATTCAAATATAATGTAGCACTCTCTACCTTCTCTTATATCTGAATTAATACATTCTAATACTCTATCTAAATTCGTTTCATTTATTCTATCTCCAGAAAGCCACTTAAGCCCATATTCAAATTTTTCCATTTGAAATATTTCCTTATTACAAATGAGTTCATATCTATCCGAATATAATTTCTCGTAAAATTTGGGAAATACACCATTATTTTGTTCAATTATCTCAAATCTTATTTTAGGGACATAATAAGAATCTATATTGTTAATATTTTCACATGCAGAAATTATTCCCGCTGCATTTTCTTCCTCTGTAAAGTTCATTTTCTGCAAATTGTCCTTTTCGCAATAATGCAATAACGGCGTCTCATACAATTTCTTTTCTATCAGATTTGTTATAATTTCATCACTCAATCCTTCAGTTAACTCTAACCTATTTATTAATTCAAAATATAAATCTGTTAGTCTTTCAACCGGCAAATTATTAACATATTCAACCATTTTTATCTTTTCAAATTTTCCAGCTATTGCTTGATCTGCTAAAACTGTAAATATCGAGTCCCGTACAATTTTATTATTACTTATAAAACTGTATACACAATCGACTATATTTTCAAAATCGACAACTTCCATTATTGCTTCTTGTACATTGACTGCATTTTCTAAATTTGATTCTACAAACTCATCTTCTACTAACATATCCTGTATATAAGCATAATTTTCAGAATCAATGTAACTCATATCGACAAGTTTTATTGCTTTATTCACATTATTAATCTCTTTGATTTCTCGTTCTTCAATTATTGGTAATTGAACATCTGCATTAATAAACATATTTCTTACAAAATCTATGTCATCTATAAAAATGAGTGTTAGAAGCATCCTTCGATTTATGATTTCTTCTATAGACAAATTATCGCTTTGCGACACTATGCTATCTACAAATCGTCGTAAAAAATCTATATGTTCAATACAATGATTCTTTACATTAGTTAACAGTCTAATATCCTCCTTATTTATTGAAGCTCCGCTATATTTCATTATTAAATCTAGTGACTTTATTAAATTTTCACTATCACATTGTAATGCCATATTAAATAATCTATTATTTTCAAAAATAACTTTTGGAAAAAGTTGACCTCTTCTTTGCACTTTTCTAATAGAATCACTTAACGTCTTTTCTTTATTATTATTATAAATACGTTCTACCTGTCCCCCAAGCTCTTCAATTTTATATTCACTTTCATCAGGTAATTCTATATAATTGCATACTTGTTTTTCGTCGATATTTTTAATATAGCTTCCTTTAGGAAAAGAATAAAAATACATTTTAAAATCTATATCTAATATTCTATTTCCTATCACCATAGCTAATTCTTCGTTAATCTCTTTTGTTCCCAATTTATCAGCTATCATATCCATAGTAATTTTTTTACTGTAAGATTCTTGTATGATTTGTGAAAAAATTCTTTCCTTATGTGTAATTATATAAAACTCTTCATTATATTCTGCTTCTAAATACGTAACCACACAACAAGCTTCTAAATTAATATATGGATTGCTAATATACTTTTTATTTTTCAAATCAATATATAATGAAATAGCTTTATTTAGCCTATCTTTTATTTCTCTTATAGTTAAATTATCCCCTTTATATATCCATTTAAATTCTTTTGGCAATGTGTCATTCTCTGATTCTCTTTCTAGTAATTTATTTAATTGTCTTTTTTTATCCGGCTCGCTATTAATAATATCTCTTAATACAATTTCATAATCATCATAATGAATAGGCTTTAACTCAATAACATAATCAAATACTTTTGAATACATATTTATTCTTTTTGATTGCTTACTTATTTTATCCTCATTATCGTTATCCTCTGCTTTTATATCACTTTGAATTTTTCCCAAAAGACACTCTGGTGCAATTGATACTATAAAAGCAGGCTCTTTCCTCGTACTCTTTTGGTTAAATAAATTATTAAATCTATATAATTCCTTCAAAAAACTAATAACTATATCTTTATTCTCTATTCTATCTAAATCTTCAATTACGATAATTTTTTGTTTTTTTATAGATAACAAAAGTTTGTAAACATATGAATATGCATAAAACAATTCATTAATTTCTGTGATTCTGCTATTTTCATCTTTCCATTTAGAAAATGCCACATTTGTACCAACTAGTCCTATTGCGATAAGTATAATTGATATCAATAACAATGCTGGCGAAAAGACTTTGAAAATATATACTGTTTCTTGTTTTATCCCCCATATTGGCATATAATTTTTTATATTTATTCCATCTAATATGAAATATAACGAAGTGGATATTAATGCTATTATTAAACAAATCCAATATCTTTTTAGACCAATACTAAATGATATAATTCCATAATTTCTGCTAAGTATTTTATTAACATGATTTGCTTTACCTTGACCTATTCCTTTAGCCAACTGGTATATAAAGGTCTTTTTTAACGAGTCATTATCTTTGTCGTCACCTTTATTATCAAGTGCCTCCCACATATTAACCCTAATTTCTTTTTTCTTTGGCTTTGATTTAATTAGCATTTCCGTAAGGCTAGATTTTCCAGTACCATATTCAGCCACAACTCCAACCATTTTTGCTCCATCTTCCAATGCAATATTTATTGCATCCACAGATGATGATATCCCAATAACATCATCGTCTTTATTCATTATCGGAGTATTCATAAATATTATAGGTTCGTAATTTTTTTCCTCTTTTGCCATTTGCAGATCTTTCCCTTTCCTTTTATCCCGTAAACAATATCCTTTTTTATATTATACATTATTAAGAATATTAAGCAAATATGGAGTCTTTTAATAAATGCTGGATAATAGCTGATTATCT
>NZ_QTVG01000011.1:366-79243 GCF_003460505.1 Eubacterium sp. AF36-5BH | reverse complement strand
ATTCTTTATACTTTCTGTTACATCCGACAACTTACGCTGTTCCCAAGGTTCAGTAAATCCTTTAAATCTTATTTTTGGTATATCTGCCATATTTTACACCTCCTCTAAGACTTTTATGAATTCTTCTACTGATTCTCTAGTTTCATCGCTATCAAAATTTAGGTCTTTTAACATACTTAACAGCATATTATTACCCTCTTTTATTTCTTTATCTGTATCTCTTATTCTCAGCGTAAGTGCTTTTAAATCAATCTCTGGTTCTTCTTCTGAAGTATCTACATATCGTGGTATATTCAAGTTATAATCATTTTTCACAATGTCTTCATAAGATGCAAGGTATGCTTCTTTCTCTACACTTTCTCTGTTATTATATAATTCAAGAACACGATCAATATGTTCTTCTTTCATAACATTCTGCTTTTTCTCTTTTTCATACAAATTTGATGCATCTATAAACAACACATCTCGTCCATCACGATGCTTTTTCAATACTACAATACATGTTGGAATTGAAGTATTATAAAACATATTTGATGGCAAGCCAATTACCGCATATATAGAACCATTTTTCAAAAGTGTTTCTCTTATTGTTCCTTCTGCTGCTCCTCTAAATAAAACTCCATGTGGTAAAACAATCGCCATTGTTCCTGTCTGTTTTAAATGATAAAATCCGTGTAATAAGAATGCATAATCTGCTTTTGATTTTGGTGCAAGCTTTCCACCATAATCCATAAATCTTTCATCTTGTTTAAATCCTTCTGCTGCAGACCATTTTGCAGAATATGGTGGATTCATTGTAACTACATCAAATTCTGTTTCTTCATCAGTTGGCCAGTCTGCATCTAATGTATCAGCATTTCTTAAGTGCTGATTTTCCGGCAAAACTCCATGCAAAAACATATTCATTCTTGCCAAATTATAAGTTGATGGCATAAGTTCCTGTCCATAGTATTTTATATAATCCGGTTCTTTTGCATAATTTTTGCAGCTCAGCATTAATGATCCTGAACCCATACAAGGGTCATATACCTGTAATCCTTTTTTATCTTCCTGTCCTGTCATTGCAATTCGACATAGTATCTGTGCCGGACCATGTGGAGTATAGAATTCCCCTGCCTTTTTTCCTGTTTCAGAAGCAAACTGTCCTATTAAGTATTCATATGCATTTCCTAGCACATCGCCTTCTGTATGTATTAAATCTGCACCATCTAACACTTTTATCACTTCTGCTATTGTTGCACTCTGTTTTTGGTCTCCGGTTCCAAGCCTGTTTGAATACAAATCAACATCTGCAAATAATCCATTAAATAATTCGTCTGATTCCTGAATTCTATTAAATGCTGACTGTAATTTTTCTCTGTTGAAAGAATTGTTTTTAGCATCTTTCAATATGCTTACATATGTCATATCAGGGTCCAATGTATAACGTAATGATTCTTTCAATTCTGCCAATAGTTCTTCGGCATCTTCACTATTCATTACATCCTCATAAACTTCCTGTGCTTCTTCTAAATCATCTGGTGTTTCATCGTTTAATAAATCATATACTTTTGATAAATATGAATCTGATAAATACTTATAAAATACTAATCCTAATAAATAAGTTTTGTATTCATTTGCATCCATCTTACCTCTTAATACATCTGCTCCGCTCCACAAAACCTGCAACAAATCTTTTCCTTCTGCCATTTTAGTCCTCCTATATTTTTAGTAAATCAAATAATTATTTATTCATTTTTATCACATTGTAAATATTTATTAATTATATTATAAGTGGCTATTTTATACAACTTTTGCATTGTTATATTTGCCTCCTTATTTATACATTATTTCATTATTTGTACTGTCATTTTCCATTTCAGCTACACAATAATTCTAATTCCAATAACTTCTTTAAAATTTAATTTCATCTACTGGTTTTACTAATTTACACAGAATTCCTCTTGGCATTTTGTAAAGCACTTTTCCAACTGCTGTGTCGCCAATTTTGTCATAAATTCGTCCTGCACTATATGACTCGCCAATGACTGTACTACAACTATTTGCCACATGCCCAACTTTTCCAATTCCCGGCATTTTTACAAGAATTGCTTCGTGGTCATATTTGTTGTCCGGTTCTTTCTCAAGAAGCACTTCCATATCCTTTTCAAAAAATTCGTCACCTTCAAAAAATCCTGTTCCTGTAATTGTAAAATAAATCTTATTTTCCATCTTTTTTTCCTCCTTTATAGCTGCTATTTTTCCTTTTATGACTCCATTTTCTCACATTCACTGTCCCTTTTTCAGGACTCGATTCCGCTATTTTTTCGAATTTAATTGCAATTTAAACTGCTAGTTTTTCCATGCTACTACTTTTGCAAACTAGCAGTTACCTTTGCAAAAGTGTATATTTTAAGTAGTCTTTGTTTGATCAGAAAGGAGGCTTTTATGCCAAAACAATTATCCTTATCTGAACGAATAATTATTGAACGTATGATTAGTAAAGACTACTCTTTTGCCTCTATTGGTAGAAATCTTGAACGTTCAGCTTCTACCATTTCTAGAGAAGTAATTAAATATCGATGCTTTGTTGATAGAATTCCTCTCCCTGGCGAGAATGATTGTACTCACAAAAACTCTTGCCTAAAGAATTCTATCTGCGATGATGTTGGAGTACATGGATGTTATGGATATCGTTGTAAGCGATGTCCTGAAGATCGTATATGCACAAATATTTGCGCTTCTTATGAATCTTCTCAATGTCCTCTTTTAGATAAACCTCCTTATGTCTGCACTAATTGTTCTATGCTTAAACAATGTAAACGTAACAAGGCTTACTATACAGCTCACAGAGCTGATGCTGCTCATCACAAAAGCATTCGCAATGCTCATTCCGGTGTCAGAAAAACTCCATCTGAATTAAGAGCAATTGCTGATATAATTGAACCTCTTATTGCTAAAGGTCAATCTCTAAATCACATTTGTGCTACGCACTTAGATGAATTAGGTATATCAGAGAGAACTCTCTATAATTACATTGACCAGGGTGTTTTTAAGGTTCGTAATATTGACCTTCCTAAAAAGGTTGTTTACAGGCAACGTAGACCTAAAAAGGTTCTTACCAAGCTTGAATACCAATATAGACAAGGTCGCACCTATGAAGATTTCAAATCCTTCATGGAAGCAAACCCAGATCTACCTGTTGTAGAAATGGATACTGTAAAGGGTGGTCGTAATAAGGGAAAAGTATTTCTTACTATGATTTTTAGAAGGACAGGTTTTATGCTTATCTTTCTAATGAACGATGGAACTCAGGATAGTGTAATTCAGATTTTTGATTCCTTAACTGAGATTCTTGGAGTCTCTCTATTCAAGAGATTATTTCCTGTTATCTTGACCGATAACGGCGTTGAATTCAAAAATCCTCAAGCACTTGAACACACAAGAACAGGACTTTCCAGAACTCGTGTATTCTTTTGTGATCCTCAAGCTTCGTGGCAAAAACCACAGGTCGAAAACAACCATCGTTTAATACGAAGAATACTTCCTAAAGGTGTTAGTTTTTCACCCCTCACTGTTGCTGACGTAACGTTAATCTCTTGTCATATAAACAGTGTTCTTCGTGAAAATTTAGATAACAAAACACCTTTTGATTTAATGGACTCCAAAGACGTGAAAAAGTTATTGTCTTTGCTACAACTTTCACCTATTCCACCCGATGAAGTTACTTTGAGTCCAAAGCTACTTAAGCGTTAATTAACATTTTAATTGATCAAACAAAGACTCCCATATCTTTTAAAGAAGCGGGGTTGCAGTTATTTTTTCAAAACTAATGCTATGCCGCTTATTAACTATGCACGAAAATATAGCAAAACAATAACTTTTTTATTATTATACACCATTTAAAGCTCAATTTTCACCCCATTTAAGGTTTAAAAAATTTGGTGTCAATATGTTCGTGCAGTTACTTTTTCATTTAAAGAGAAAAATAGAAAAAATCTCGATTTTTTTTTATATTTTCGAAAAATTTTCTCAGTTTCTATAGATTTATTTCTTATATGTTATATAATTAATATATGACTATTTATCATTAATAAAGAATGGAGGTGTACAATTATGAAATTTATGAAAAAATTAGGCGTTATTGCTCTATCGCTTGCGTTAGTCATAAGCATGAATACAAGCGTTTTTGCTAAGGCTAGTTGGCATGATTACATAGGTTTTGATGGAAAGCCTGGTCATACCTGGTATGAAGCCGCTGATGGAAAAGTAGTCGGTATTGCAAAAAACAAATGGACTGCCAAATTAAAAACTATCGGTTGGGGTGGTGTCTGGGGTGCACAAATATTCCAAGATGTCAATATAACAAAAGGACGGAAATACAGAATAAAATTTAAAATGAAATCAACTGACATTAACAAATGGGTGGTTATTAAAATTGCAAAAAAAGACAAAATAGCATACGTTAAATGGATTCATTTAAAGAAAGGTAAATATACAAAAATAAACGAAACTTTTGTTGCCAAAAAGAACGCATCACAGATTTACTTTGGCATTGGTGGTGAATTTGGTGATCGTGATGACGAAAAAGATATTTACGACTACCTAAAGAAAAGACCTAGCGACGGCAAAAGTAATGTTGCGGAGAAATCCACTAAAATACTTCTTCGAAAGTATTCCCTTAAACCTGCAACAAAAGTAAAGCCAAGCAAAACCTACTGCAGATGCGGTTGTCCATATTGCAAATAATTGAATTGTATCTGCAAATTATGTTATACAAAAGCGACTAATCCGAAGTCAAACTTCGAATTAGTCGCTTGTTATTTTATTCTATTAAATCTAATATATCCTGCTCGCTCCAATATATTTTATCATGGTTCAACCTGAAAAACACCCAGAAACGATTTTTGCTACGTTGTTAAATATATATCAACACTTTTTAGATAAAATCAAATTCACCTTTATGTTAAACTCCTATTACTATTTACACAATTAAATTCTAAAATACAAAACTATATTTTTAAAATATAATATACTTACCAGGGGAACCAAGGGGGCGACATGGCTATCCGTCTACTCACATAGAGAAAGGCGGTGATAATATGAGTACATACGAAGAGTTATCTCTAATTATTTCAACTGTTGGATTAGTTATTGCTATTCTAATGTACCACGACAATAAAAAATAGTCGTCCTTGTTCTCTGGTATAAGTAGGACGACTATTTTTTAGTTTCCAATAGACCGAGACGGCTAGCCTTGACCTAGCTTTCGGTTCTCTTGTTAAGTACATTATATCAAATCAAAGTTTTAATTCAATAAAATTTGTCACTAATATGTCACTCACTTGTCACTCACGAGTCCGAATCAACCATTATTAATGATTTTTTTAAATAAAGAAAAACCCCGAAAAGCCTATGTTTTCGGGGTATTCTTGTATATTTGATTTTTTCCACAAATTATCTCTTGCTGAACTGTGGAGCACGACGAGCTGCTTTGAGACCGTATTTCTTTCTTTCTTTCATTCTTGAATCTCTTGTTAAGAATCCAGCCTTCTTTAATGCAGGTCTGTTTTCAGCATCAGCCTGTACTAATGCTCTAGCGATACCATGTCTGATAGCACCAGCCTGTCCTGTGTATCCACCGCCATGAACACTAACTTTGATATCGAACTTGTCTGTTGCACCGATTGTTTCAAGTGGCTGACGAACGATAACCTTTAATGTTTCAAGACCAAAATATTCATCAATATCTCTTTTATTAATTGTTATATTTCCATTTCCAGGCATTACATATACTCTAGCAACACTGCTTTTTCTTCTACCTGTTCCATAATACTTTTCTGTAGCCATGTTATTTTCTCCTTTCAGTTAACTAAAATGTTAATTCTTCTGGTTTCTGAGCTGCATGTGGATGCTCTGCTCCAGCATAAACAAAAAGTTTCTTAATCATGCTTCTTCCTAAAGGTCCCTTTGGAAGCATTCCCTTAACTGCAAGTTCAATAACGCTTTCAGGTTTCTTAGCAAGTTTTTCTTTAAGAGTAACTTCTTTCATACCACCAACGTATTCTGAATGATGATAGTAAATCTTCTGTTCTAATTTCTTTCCTGTTACCTTAATCTTGTCTGCGTTTGTAATAATTACATAGTCACCTGTGTCGATATGAGGTGTGAACTGTGGTTTGTTCTTTCCTCTTAAAATCTTAGCAACTTCTGATGACAAACGTCCTAATGTATATCCTGTAGCATCAACTACATACCATTTTCTCTCAATATCTGCTGGACTAGCCATATATGTTTTCATTGGTTTACCTCCTGAAATTTTGCTTATCTAAATTCTTTAATTCATTTCATGTCCGTACCGGGGCTTTGGCTAAGACACAAAAAACTAACGTGCATAACACGTCACAATACTGATGTATTATACAATAACTAAATTTACGTGTCAACACGATTTTTTCAATTTTTATACAATTTTTCTGCCTGAAGTGAAAAGTTTATTTCCACTTTTAGTATCTTGAAGTGGATTTTAGTCTTTCACTTATTTCCAAATATTTCATTCCACTATTCCTCATACTCAATTCCTATTAATGTTAAACCTCTTGCGGGAGCTTTTGGTCCTGCCATGTATCTGTCTTTTGAATCAAGTATTTCTTTTACATGTTCAGGCGGATAGACTGACAATCCTACCTTTAGCAGGGTTCCCACTATTATTCTAACCATGTTGTAAAGGAATCCATTTCCACTTATTTTTATACTTATAATATCATTTTCTTTTGACACATCCAAAGTGTAAACTGTTCTTACTGTGGTTTTTACCTGACTTCCTGCTGAACAAAAGCTTGCAAAATCATGTTCTCCTACAATGTATTCTGCTGCTTTTTTCATTTTATCCACGTCCAATGGTAGATATACAAAATGAGTGTACAATCTGTTTAACGGATCAGGAAATCTTCTATTTAAAATTTTGTATTCGTATGTTTTAGTGCTATTGCAATATCTTGGATGGAAATCCTGTGGCACTTTCTCGGACTTCTGAATTCTTATGTCATCAGGTAGTCTTTGGTTAAGTGCAAAAGAAATTTTCTCTGCCGGTATTTTTGTGTCGGTATCAAAAACTGCCACATTAGCAACCGCATGAACTCCTGAATCGGTTCTACTTGCTCCAATTACCGCAATATCCTCTTTTAAAAGAGAGGATAATTCTCTATTTATAATTTCTTCAACGGTTATTCCGTTTTTTTGAATTTGCCAACCACAATAGTTGGTTCCATCGTAGGAAATAATTAATCTGACTCTCTTCATTTTTCTATCTTTCTATTATCAACTATACAATTCTCATTGAATATACAAATCTTATTTATCAGCATACTTGCTATTCAACATCAAAGTTCTATATATCAATATACCTGCTATTCAATATAAAAGTTCTATATATCAATATACCTGCTATTTAACATCATAGTTCCATATACTAATTTATTTTCTGTACTTGATTTCCACATTATATATTTCAAACTCAAATCACATAAGTAACAACACATAAACTTGCTACAATTAACACGTAACTGCCATACGCCATGTAATCACGCTTAGCGTATTTTAGTGGTTTCATCTTTGTTCTATCGCCACTGTGATAACATCTGGCTTCCATTGCTGTTGCCAGGTCAATGGCTCTTCTAATTGACGAAATAAACAAAGGTATAAGAATTGGAATAAGGCTTTTTGCCTTCTGCAGTATGTTTCCTGTGTCAAACTGTGCGCCTCTTGCTTTTTGTGCCTTTGTTATTTTTTCTGTTTCTTCCATTAATGTTGGTATGAATCTTAATGCCAGTGACATAATCATTGCAATTTCATGTACCGGAAATCTTATAACTTTTAGAAAACCAAATGATTTTTCCAAGCCGTCAGCTAAGTCATTTGGTGTTGTTGTAAGTGTCATTACCGAAGTACAAATTACCAGATAAACCAGTCTTATTGCTATAAAACCGGCTTTTATCAAGCCTTCTTTTGTTACTGTTAATGCCCATATTGAAAATAATTCTTCTCCCGGTGTCATAAACACGTTCAATACGGCACTAAAAAGTAGAATAAAAAGAATTGCTCTTACTCCTTTTAATAATTTTCCAAAGGGTACTTTTGATGCCTTGATTATCGCTGCCATAAATACCGTAAATAATATATAGCCCAGAACACTATCAAGTAAAAATAACATAACGATAAAAACCATTGTGCCAAATAATTTTACTCGAGGGTCTAATTTGTGTATTATTGAATTTTCCGGATAATATTGTCCTATTGTTATATTTGCCATTTCTTCTTCCTAAATTAATTGTAATATCCTTATATTTACTAACCTATAATTTGTAATATGCTTATACTTACTAACTTATAATTTCAAAAATCTAAAACTTATTATCATTTGCTTTAAGATTATTAACATCTTTATCTGACTGGCTATTCGCCTGATAAACTCGAATATACTACTTAATCTATCTGACTGGCTATTCGCCTAATACATTCAAGTATACTACTTAATCAATCTGGTGGATTATTCTGTCATTTATTGCTTTATTTTCCAAGTGCCTTTAAAATATTTTCTTTAGCATCTTCTACATTGATTATGTTTTCGTCCACATCCAGCCCGTTTTCTTTTAGCTGATGCATAATATAAGTTATCTGTGGAGCTGCCAAACCGATTTTTTCCAGTTCCTTATAATGTTTAAATACTTTTTTCGGTGTGTCATCAAACATTACGCTTCCGTTATTCATTACAATGATTCTTTCAGCGTAATTTGCCACGTCTTCCATGCTATGAGAAACGAGAACAACTGCCATGCCTTTTTTCTTATGAAGATTTTCGATGCAGTTAAGAATCTTATCTCGTCCTGCCGGATCAAGACCTGCTGTTGGCTCATCCAAAATCAAAATATCAGGCTCCATTGCCAAAACACCGGCAATAGCCACTCTTCTTTTCTGCCCGCCTGACAGTTCAAATGGCGATTTATCAAAAAGTTCTTCCTTGACACCTACAAGACTCAAAGCTTCTTTTGCCTTATTGATTGCCTCTTCTGTTGACAAGCCCTGGTTGTTTGGTCCGAAGCATACATCTTTAATTACTGATTCTTCAAATAACTGATGCTCAGGGTACTGAAATACCAGCCCTACTTTGCATCTTAGCTGTCTTAAATCAAAATCTTTGTCATATATATTTTTCCCGTCAAAGTAAACATTACCTTCAGTTGCTTTTTCCAAGCCATTAAAATGCTGTATTAATGTTGATTTGCCAGAACCGGTGTGCCCGATTATCGCAATAAATTCACCTTTTTCAATTTCTAAATTGATATTCTTTATTGCTGCTGTTTCTGAAGTTGTTCCTTTTTCATAAATATAACTTACATTTTCTAATTTTAAAGACATTCTATTTCTCACTTTGCTTTTTTTATTTCATTAACAAGTTCGTCTATGCTTAATATACCTTCATTTATATTTAAACCGCTTGTTCGTAACAAATGACCTAACTCTGTAACCTGCGGCACTTCCAAACCGATTTTTTTGATTTTATCTACTTTACTGAAAATCTCTCTTGGAGTTCCTTCCATAATTAACTTTCCGTCATCCATTACAAAAACTTTATCTGCTCCAATTACTTCGTTCATGTGGTGGGTAATTAAAATAATTGTTATATTCTTTTCCTTATTTAATGTATGAAGTGTTTCAATAACTTCTTTTCTGCCTACAGGGTCGAGCATGGCTGTGGGTTCATCTAAGACTATACACTGTGGTTCCATGGCAATTATTCCGGCAATTGCCACTCTCTGCTTCTGACCTCCTGAAAGTTTAAGAGGGGACTTGTGTCTGTACTTTGTCATGCCTACAGCCCCCAACGCCTTCTCTACTCTTTTCCAAATTTCGGCTGTTGGGACTTTCAGGTTTTCAGGGCCAAATGCCACATCCTCTTCAACCATTGTTGCAACAATCTGATTGTCAGGATTCTGAAACACCATTCCCGCGTTCTGTCTTATGTCCCAAAGAAGTTTTTGATCCTTTGTGTCCATACCATCTAAAAATACTGTTCCCTCAGTTGGAGCAAGTAGTGCATTAATATGTTTTGCCAAAGATGATTTTCCTGAACCGTTATGGCCTAATACTGCAATAAACTGTCCTTTTTCCACATCTAAAGACACATTATCAACAGCTCTCAATGTGGTTCCCTCTTCTTCGTCAACGAAGTCATGTGTTAAGTTTTTTATCTTTAACATTTCCATAAAAGTCATCTGTTCCTTTCATATATAAGTAATGCTTTTTGATGGTCCGAACCTATTTTATTCTATTTATACATATTTTGCAACTTGGATAATTTAAAACTAATTTATTTACACTACTTTTTTCTTTTTAACACTATTTCTCTTTCTTCTCCACAATGGTTAAAAAAAATTTTATATTTTACAACTTCAATACCTTAAAAACATTTCACTTTTTTTCTTATTTGTGCTATCTTAATATTTGTTCTATTTCACATTTGGGAGGATTATTATGAACGCTAAAATCAAAGATTTATTTTTAAAAATAAGAAGATACATATCTGTTCACAGATATACCTTATATTTAATTATTCCATTTCTTTTAATGGACATTTTTACAAGGGCGTTTGGTTATGCCATAGGGTATTTCCCAACCTTTTATCCTGCACCTAATATTTTTACTTTGGTTTGGATTTTCCTATTTATTGGAATCATAACCTGTCTTAAAGGAAAAGGTTGTAGCATTGCTTACTGGGTGCTTTTTATTTTGGCATACGTATTGTTTTTAACTAACACTGTTTACTACTCATTAACAGGTTTTTATTTTAGCTTTAACTTAATGCTTATGGCAAGCGAGGGTAGCTCTTATATTGTTGATACAATTATTCACGCCAATCCTATAATTTACGTTGCGGCAGTTATTATTCTTATAATAGCAATAATTGTTTTCAGAAAGTTTTCTCCAAAGAGAGATTTCAGACCTAAAAGACTGCTTGTTATTTTTGTTATTTTTATTGTTTTGCATTTAGCTGCACCTTTAGGTTTAGGTTTTGCTAACAGCCATTTAAAATGGAGCAGTTTTAAAAATCCTAGAAATGTTTACAACAGCTACAGTGACAGCAATAAAAGTATGAGAGTTTCAGGTTTGTACGAATATTCTTTTAGGAACTTTTATATTACTTTCGTTAAGCCTAAAGAAAAAATTAATTCTAAGGACAAAGCGTTTTTGGACAGCATTTACAAGGCAAAAGATACAAAAACAAGTGATAAATATACAGGTATGTTCAAAGGAAAAAATGTTATTTTCCTACAGTTAGAGGGTATGGACACATGGCTTTTAACTAAAAAAACAACGCCTAACTTATATAATTTAAAGAAGAATTCTATTGATTTTAAAAAGCATTATTCAATATATACCGGTGGTGGTTCAACTTTTAACTCAGAATTTGCAGTTAATACCGGGTTCACAACTCCTGCTTCTTATACTGAAAATGTTTATACGCTAAATACGAACACAAACAACCACACAATGGCTAAGCTGTTTAAAAATGAAGGCTATTCTGTAAATGCTTTTCATATGAACACTTCAGGTTTTTACTCGAGAGGTATTAATTACAAGAGTTGGGGCTATGACAACTATTTTGGTTTAAAAGATATTGGTCACTACAGCGACTTGGATTATGAACTTGACCGACAGCTTATTTTAAATAAAACTTTCTACAATCAGATGTTTAAACAGAAAGGTAAATTTGTGGATTATATTATTTCATATACACCACATACTCCTTTTACAACAAGTAAGGAAGTTGGTAAGCTTGTTGCCGAAAACAAGTACGGCAAGGGGAATGTTCCTGATTTAAGCGAGGAAGAATCGGCTAAACTTATGGTTGGCGAAACTGATTATATGGTTGGTCTTCTTATTCAGGCACTTAAGGATAACGGTTTGTACGATAACACAGTTATAGTTGCCTACGCAGACCATTACCTTTACACAATTAATGACAAAACTGTTTTGGACAAATATAAAGATACACAGGGCAACTTAATTAACAACACTCCATTCTTTATTTGGAGCAGCGACATTAAATCCCAGTCATTTAATAAAGTTACAATGCAGATGAACATCCTGCCTACTGTCCTTAATTTGTTTGGAATTGACTATAATAGCAATTATTATTTGGGAACTAATGCATTGTCACCTAAATACAAAGGGCTTGCTTATTTCAGCGATTATTCCTGGTACGACGGTAATGTGTATGTCGAAAACGGCGAAGTTGTTAACGGAAAGAAAATTTCCAAAAAGAAACTTGAAGAAACAAGCGACAAGGTAAACAAATTATTTAGAAAAAATGACTTAACACTGAAATATGATTACTTCAAAACACTTGGAAAATAATTTCCTATAAGAATATATAATAAAAAACAGTTGCGACATTTACGTATCAAGTACGTGCCTGTCGCAACTATTTTTTTATGCACCTTCTTCAATATCCTCAATTGTAACTTTACTGTTATGAGGTATCGGCTTCCATTCAACTTTCTTAAACAAGGCTACATACTGAGTATATCGTTGGATAATATCAAATGTAGGCCATGTGAAACAATAAAGAATTTTACGCCATATACTGAATTTTGGTATCCTCTTGTATTCTATTATAAAAATGTACACTGCAATCCAAATATTAATGAAATATTTGCATATTCTATAGAAAATTCTTGCCCATATAACAAGTAACAGGCTTAGTCCATAGGATTTCCAACCTGGAGCCAATGTAATGCTTATATTTCCAAAAATGTGTTTACACAAAGTTGCTATATAACTGTCTCCATTGAAAACCCAGAAAGTTGCTCCTATTTTCCATACAATAAATGGATAAAGAATAAGTTTGGTCAATATCCATTTTGCTATGTATACAATGTTTTTTGGCACTAACTGTGCAAATGTATCAAAGGACATAAATCTATGTCTTATTGTTCTCCATAAATAGTCATACCAGGCATCATCTTCTTTATGCTCTGTATGCTTATCAACAAAGATGTTTTTAAACAATCCCCAGCCACTTTCTGCAAACGCCTGTAGATGCCCCTTGGACCATCTTAAACGCTGACGAAGTGCCACTTTCAAGCTTATTGGCTGTTCATCATAGAAAATGGCGTCGTTATTATATGATATTTCATAGCCCTCAACTACACAATCTGCAGTTAAAGATCTATCTTCAGTTAAAGATGTATATTTCCAACCATCTTTAACTATTTCATTTGAAAACAAAAATCCTGTTCCCTGAATATTTGTTGCCAAATGTAAAAATGAACGTGCCCTATGTCTCCATCTGATTGAACGTAACCAATGAATTGCATAAGTTGAAGCTATCCAGCTTTCTGTCCAGTTTTTTGTACTTCTATACGAAGTAATGATTTTTTCTCCTGCATCGAAAGAATCATTCATTCTGGAAATATAATCTTTTTTCAGAAGGTTATCTGAGTCAAAAATAAAATATCCTTCAAAAGATTGTATGCCATAATCCTTTTCAATCTGCTCAAATCCATATTTTAACGCAAAACCTTTTGTTCTCTCATCAGGATTAAAATGTTCATAGCAAATTGCACCATTTTCTCTTGCTACCTTTGCAGTATTGTCTGTACAATTATCGGCTATAACAAATATTGTAACCAGCTCGCTGGGATAATCCTGCTTCTTAATACTGTTAATCAGGTTCTTAATTACAGGCTCTTCATTTCTAGCCGGTATTACAACTGCATACTTGTGATTTTTCTTAGCCGGCTGGAACTTTCTTGTTACCAACAAACTTATTATCATATAAGGTTTCTCATGTATAACTAAAATACTCATAAAAATAGTTATTATCCCACATATAGCCAATGTTGGTGAGTAAATGCTACACATAAAATTTGCTATTTTGTTTATTACTATTATTGTATTTATTTCCATGTATTTTCCTTTCTTAAGTGCAAACTTATTATATTATACTAACAAGTCTAACAAAATACTAGAGGAAAATTATTCTCTCCTTATTTGCTTTTTATTTATATATATTGAAATGTATTATTTTATTTTCCTAATTTTATAATAAAAAAATAAATCTCCTTCTACCTTTTATAACTAAGTAAATGTATTTTTAATTTTGGTGTGTCTTTGTAATTTTGCAGACAATAAATTTTAGTTTTATTGTCTTGATTCAATTAAATTACAAACCAAAAAGAGAAGTATAGACGCATACAGCACTTATACTTCTCTTTTTATAATATTAAATCGCTTCGCTCAAAGCTTCGCAACTAGATTAATTCAAGTAATACTTCCATAGCTGCATCACCTTTACGCTGGCCAATCTTTACGATTCTTGTGTAACCACCGTTACGATCTGCATACTTAGGAGCAATTTCGTCAAATAACTTATTTGTTAAGTCTACCTTCTTAGCATCTTTCTTCTTTCCAGTTTCATTATTTGTTACTGTGTAAAGAACTTTATTCATCTGACGTCTTGCATGAAGTCTTGAAGGCTGATCTTTCTTAATAGTTTTCTTTACTTCATCGAAAACTGTTACTTTCTTGCCATCAACAACTTCTTTGACTCTCTTACCATCTTTATCTAAACGAGCAACCTTTGCTGTTACTTCAACTTCATCAAAGTTATCTTTTTCCTTAACTGCTAATGCAATAAGACCTTCTGCAACTTTTCTGATTTCCTTAGCTCTTGTTTCAGTAGTAACAATCTTGCCGTTATTTAAAAGACTAGTAACCTGACCTCTAATTAAAGCTTTTCTCTGACTTGAAGTTCTTCCAAGTTTTCTATAACCTGCCATTTTCTTACCTCCATAATGCTAACAAACTCTAGTTTATTAGTTTTCGTCGCTTGGTTTCAATCCAAGGCCGAGTTCTTTTAACTTAGCAAGTACTTCTTCTAATGACTTACGACCAAGGTTTCTAACCTTCATCATATCATCTGAAGTCTTATTTACTAATTCCTCAACTGTATTGATACCTGCTCTCTTCAAACAATTGTATGAACGAACTGATAACTCTAATTCATCAATGTTCATTTCTAACACTTTATCAATTTCATCATCAACTGGTTCAGCGATAACTTCAATGTCCTTTGTAGTTTCTGAAAGGTCAATGAATAATTTTAAGTGTTCACAAAGAACTTTTGATGCTAAACTTACAGCTTCATCAGTATCTAATGTACCATTTGTATATACATCTAATGTAAGCTTATCAAAATCAGTAACCTGACCTACACGAGTATTTTCAACAGCCATATTAACTCTTTCTACTGGTGTGTAGATTGAATCTACAGCAATAACTCCAATAGGTAAGTTATCGTTTTTATTCTTATCTGAACTTACATAACCTCTTCCCTTAGTAATGATTAACTCCATACTAAGTTTGCTATCAGCACCACCGTTAAGTGTTGCAATAACCAAATCAGGGTTTAAAATTTCAATATCAGAATCTACCTGGATATCGGCAGCTGTAACTACCTGGTCGCCAGTAACATCAATATGAGCAATTTTAGGTTCATCTGTTGCACTGGTATTCTTAATTTCTAACTGCTTTATGTTTAAAACTATTTCTGTAACATCTTCCTTAACTCCTGGAATTGTACTAAATTCATGAAGAACTCCGTCAATCTTAATCTGACTTACAGCAGATCCAGGTAAAGATGAAAGCATAATTCTTCTTAAAGCATTTCCAAGTGTTGTACCATAACCTCTTTCAAGTGGTTCTACTACAAACTTACCGTATCTTCCATCATCTGATTTTTCTACTAAAATATTTGGTTTCTCAAAATCGAACACTAATAGCCCCTCCTTTTTTGGGAATTGCTTAAACTTATTGGGAACAATAATATAAATAAATATATATTATTTAGAATATAATTCAACAATAAGCATTTCATCTACAGGTACATCAATTTCTTCTCTCTTAGGAAGTTCTTTGATTTCACCCTTAAGATTATCCTGGTCTACTTCAACCCATGCTGGGACTGTTCTTCCACCAGTAACTTCGATAATGTCCTTGTATCTCTGTGAACCCTTGCAGTCCTCTTTGATTTCAATTACATCACCAGCCTTGATAAGGTATGAAGGAATGTTTACCTGCTTACCGTTTACCAAAACATGTTTATGATCTACAATCTGTCTAGCTTCTTTTCTTGTTCTAGCGAATCCCATACGGAATACTACGTTGTCAAGACGAGTTTCTAACATAATCATAAGATTTTCACCTGTCTGTCCAGGCTGTCTCTGTGCCTTCTTGTAGTAATTTCTAAAAGGCTTTTCTAGTACGCCGTAAATGAATTTAGCTTTCTGCTTTTCTCTTAACTGAAGACCATATTCACTCATCTTTCTACTAGATCTGTTTAAATTTCTATTTGATTTCTTGTCTATTCCTAAATAAATTGGATCTAAACCAAGTGATCTACATCTTTTAAGAACAGGAACTCTATTTACTGCCATTTCTATTCCCTCCTAAATTAGACTCTTCTACGTTTTGGTGGGCGACATCCATTATGAGGAACTGGAGTTACGTCCTTAATTGATGTAACTTCAAGACCACATGTAGCAAGGGCACGAATAGCTGCCTCTCTACCTGATCCTGGACCCTTAACCATAACATCTACTGATTTTAAACCATGAACTAAAGCTGCTTTTGTTGCAGTTTCTGCTGCCATCTGAGCTGCATAAGGAGTAGATTTCTTTGAACCTCTAAATCCTAGACCGCCAGCACTTGCCCATGATAAAGCATTTCCTTCAGCATCTGTCAATGTGACAATTGTATTATTAAATGATGCCTGGATATGTGCCTGTCCGTGTTCAACGTTTTTCTTAACACGCTTCTTTGTCACTTTCTTTGTAACTTTCTTAGCCATTTCTAAACTAACCTCCCTTATGGGTTTCTAACTATTTTTTCTTGTTTGCTACAGTTCTCTTAGGACCTTTTCTTGTTCTGGCATTATTTTTTGTATTCTGGCCACGAACAGGAAGTCCACGTCTATGACGGATACCTCTATAGCATCCAATTTCCTGTAATCTCTTAATGTTTAAAGCGATTTCTCTTCTTAAATCACCTTCTACTGTCTGACTTGCATCGATAACTTCACTAATCTTCTTAACTTCTTCGTCAGTTAAATCCTTACATCTTGTGTCAGGATTTACACCAGCTTCAGCTAAAATCTTTTTAGAACTTGAAATACCGATACCATAAATATAAGTCAAGCCAATCTCAACTCTCTTTTCTCTTGGTAAATCAACACCTGAAATACGAGCCATGTGTATAACCTCCATTAGTTAATTTGTATGAATCATTAAATAACGTAGCCCGTGTGTAACACGTCTGAAATGTGTACGCATCCAAAAATTCACAGTTTAAAGTTTCTTCGTATTAGTAGTTCAGCAAATTTTCTACTAATCTCCGGGAATAATACCCTCATATTATAATAGTAATTCTCTATCACACTAGATACTATGTAACACTAGAATTACTGCAGCCGCATGCTAAAATGTAGTTATAATACATATAATAACTACAAACACACAAACAAGTGAACAATAAAAATCATTCACTTTATATCAAAAACTTATAAATTAGCCCTGACGCTGTTTGTGCTTTGGATTTTCGCAAATTACTCTTACGATTCCTTTTCTTTTAATGACTTTGCATTTTTCGCAAATTGGTTTAACTGATGATCTAACTTTCACAGTAAAATCCTCCTTCCACAAAAAAGTCCGAGTATGATAATATCATAGTTTTCAAAATATTACAAGAACTTTTTTGAAATTTTATTAATTTATTTTAATTAATAGTTACCTAAGTTAATTTCCAAATAAAAGAGCAACTCTTGTGCGAGCACAAGTTTGCTCTTTTATTGAGAAATGCGTTGCTTATTTATCACGCCAGATGATTCTTCCTTTTGAAAGATCGTATGGTGACATTTCAATTGTTACTGTATCACCCGGTAAAATCTTAATATAGTTCATTCTTAATTTACCACTAATGTGAGCTAAAACAATATGTCCATTTTCTAATTCTACCTTAAACATTGCGTTTGGTAATTTTTCAACAACTTTTCCTTCAATTTCAATTACGTCTGCCTTTGACATTTTTGTTCCTCCTAAATTTTAGAGTGATAAGATTTCCGGTTCACCCTTTGTAATAAGAATTGTGTTTTCATAATGTGCTGATAATGAACCATCATCTGTTACAACTGTCCAGTCATCATCAGTCCATGCAACATCAGGTCTTCCCATGTTAATCATTGGTTCAATAGCAAGTGTCATGCCTGCCTGAAGCTTCATGCCACGTCTCTTCTGTCTGAAGTTTGGTATCTGTGGATCTTCATGCATTTCTGTACCAATTCCATGACCTACTAATTCTCTTACAACACCGTATCCAAATTTTTCTGCATAATCACCGATTGCTGCAGATATATCATATAGATGGTTTCCTTCTTTTGCAAATTTTATACCTTCAAAGAAACTCTGCTTTGTTACATCAATTAACTGCTGTGCTTCTTTGCTGATTTCTCCGATAGCAATTGTTCTTGCGGCATCTGACTGATAGCCTTTCCAAATAACACCTGTATCTAAACTTACAATATCGCCATCTCTGACAATTTTATCTTTGTTTGGAAGACCATGTACAACTTCATCATTAATTGAAATGCACACACTTCCCGGATATCCTTCGTAACCTAAAAATGAAGGAATACAATCATAACTTCTAATAATTTCTTCACATATCTTATCTATTTCATAAGATGACATGCCTGCCTTTACTTCCTGTGCAAGCTGTTCGTGAACTTTAGCAAGAATCTTTCCTGCCTCTCTCATTAAATTAATTTCTCTTTCTGATTTAATTGTTACTGGCATTTTCTTATGCTCCTAATATCTTTACTATTTCATTAAATACATCTTTCATATCAATTGTTCCATCAACACTCTTTAAGATGCCCTGTTCATTATAGTAATCAATAAGTGGCTGAGTCTGATTATGATAAACTTCCAAACGGCTTAATACTGTTTCAGGCTTATCATCATCTCTTACAATAAGTTCTTCTCCGCACTCGTCGCATTTTCCTTCAACCTTTGTTGGGCTGTAAACAATATGATATGTAGCTCCACAGTTTACACATGCACGTCTTCCGCCCATTCTTCTAACGATGTTCTCGTCCGGAACATCAATATCGATTGCAAAATCAACTTTTTCTCCATTTGCCTTCAAAGCTTCATCTAAAGCTTCTGCCTGTGGAATAGTTCTTGGAAAACCGTCTAAAACATATCCGTTTTTGCAATCGTCTTCTTTAAATCTATCCATAATCAAGTCTAATGTTAATTCATCGGGAACTAACTGTCCCTTATCAATAAAAGACTTTGCTTTTTTTCCTAATTCTGTACCATTTTTAATGTTTGCTCTAAAAATATCTCCTGTTGAAATATGAGGAATACTATATTTTTCAGCAATCATCTTTGCCTGTGTTCCTTTTCCGGCACCAGGTGCTCCAAGCATTACAATTTTCATATTTGCCTCCTTCTACATTAATAAACGTTATAAATATTCTCATAACTTCTATTAAAGCATAAATAAACATGGATTTGCAATAGTTACTATTAAAAATTTCAAATTATAGTACATTTAGGGGGCAGTGCAACACCGTCCCCTAAACTTATGTTAAAATATTCCTTTAATTGTGCTGTAATTCTTTTCTGTTACCATTGACTTAATTGTTTCAAGTGTTTCTAAGATAACACCAACAATGATGATAATAGATGTTCCACCGAATCCAACCTGTGCTCCGAAAATACCAGAAGCTAAAATTGGGATAACGGCTACAATAATAAGACCAATAGCACCAATTAAAATAATGTAATTCAAAATATTTGTTAAATATTCTACAGTTGGCTTACCACTTCTAATACCAGGTATAAATCCACCTCTGTCATTTAAGTTTTTAGCAACTTCACGAGGGTTGAATGTTATTGAAGTATAGAAGTAAGCAAAGAATATTACTAATAATAAGTATACTACAAAACCAATTGAATATTTAATATTTGAAGGATTACACCAGTATGACTGGCTTAAGTAATGTGACCATTCAGGTGACTTACCAAAGAATGATGCAATTACTACAGGGAACTGTAATAATGATGAAGCGAAGATAATTGGAATAACACCTGCAGTATTAACCTTAAGAGGTATATTTGACTGCTGTCCTCCTACCTGTCTTCTTCCCTGTACCTTCTGAGACATTTGTACTGCAATCTTTCTGATTGCGCCCTGAAGAATTACTACCAATACGATGATACCAACTATAACGCCCAAAATAACGCATGCTGATAATAATCTACCACCGATTGACATTCCTTCTTTAAATACAAAGTTCTTGAATAAGTTAGCAATATCACTAGGCATACCTGAAATGATGTTAATTGTAAGAACGATAGAAATACCATTTCCTACACCCTTTTCAGTAATCTGCTCACCAATCCACATTAATACTGCAGAACCGGCTGCCATTGCTAAAATACCTGTTACAATTACACCCCATTTTCTAATGTCGTGCATTGCTGAGTATTTAACAGCATCTGTATCGAAAATTCCCTGATTTCCGAAACCGATAATCATTGCTGTAGATTCGATTAATGCTAATGCTACTGTTAAATAACGTGTAACTTCAGCGATTTTCTTTCTACCTTCTTCACCATCTTTTTGAAGTTCATCAAGTTTTGGTATAGCAATTGTTAACAACTGCATAATGATTGATGCTGTGATGTATGGTGTGATGTTAAGAGCAAAAATTGACATCTTTTCCATCGAACCACCTGTAATAGCTGAGAAGAAACTAAAGTTCTCATTTGCAAAGTTTCTCATAACCTGAGCGATTGCGTCCCCATTCACAAATGGAATAGGGATCTGACAACCAAGTCTCACAACTATTAATATAAAAAATGTGTATAATAATCTTTTTCTGATTTCTTTAACTTTTAATGCTTTCTTGAAGGTTTCTAACATATTAGATCACCTCGCAAGTTCCGCCTGCCGCTTCGATTTTTGCCTTAGCTACTTCACTAAATGCATTTACTTTTACTGTAAGCTTTTTAGTTAATTCACCATCCCCAAGAATCTTAACGCCATCTCTAGCATTTTTGATTACACCTGCTTCAAGTAATGTTTCAACTGTAACAACTGTATCATTTTCGAATCTTTCTAATGCAGTAACATTGATACCAACGATATCTTTTGTATTGATATTAGTGAATCCTCTCTTAGGAATTCTTCTATATAATGGCATCTGACCACCTTCGAAACCAGGTCTAGGGCTTCCTGAACGAGCTTTCTGTCCTTTATGACCTTTACCAGCTGTCTTACCATTTCCTGAACCATGTCCACGGCCTCTTCTGAAATTATCACTATGCTTTGAACCTTCTGCAGGCTTTAAATTTGATAAATCCATTGTCGCACCTCCTATCTAAATTAAATTTCTTCAACTTTAACTAAATGTCTAACTCTCTGAATCATACCTCTGACTGCAGCGTTGTCAGGCATTTCAACTGTCTTGTTAAGCTTTGTAAGTCCTAAAGCTTCAGCTGTCTTTTTATTCTTTGGAACTGCTCCAATTGTTGATTTTACTAAAGTAATTCTTAATTTATCTGCCATTTCTAATTACCTCCCTTATTAGCCTAAAATCTCTTCTACAGTTTTACCGCGAAGTGTAGCTACTTCTTCCGGAGTCTTTAATGCAGCTAATCCTTCAATTGTAGCAAGAACTACGTTCTGCTTATTCTTTGAACCTAAAGACTTTGTACGAATGTTTGTGATACCAGCTAATTCTGCAACACTACGTGCAGGACCACCGGCGATAACTCCAGTACCTTCTTTAGCTCTCTTAAGAAGTACTTCTGCACTTCCGAATTTTCCAATAATGTCGTATGGAATACTATTGTTTTCATCCATAGGAACAGTAATAAGGTTCTTTATAGCATCCTCTTTACCTTTACGAATTGCTTCAGGAATTTCAGCTGCTTTTCCTAAACCTGCACCAACGTGTCCATGTTTATCACCAACTACTACTAAAGCTGCGAAACGCATATTACGTCCACCCTTTACTACCTTAGTAACACGTTTGATAGATACTACTGTCTCTTCTAACTCTAACTGACTTGCATCAATTATATCACGTCTCATGTGTGTTACCTCCTCAACTAAAATTCCAGACCAGCTTCTCTAGCTGCGTCTGCTAATGCCTGAACTTTTCCCTGGTAAATGAAGCCGCCTCTATCAAATACAACTTCCTTAATACCTTTTTCAACTGCTCTTTCTGCAATAACTTTACCAACATATGCTGCGGCATCAACGTTATTAGTTTTTTCTAACTCTTTCTTAACGTCAGCTTCTACTGTAGATGCTGCTACAAGAGTTTTTCCAACTGTATCGTCAATAATCTGAGCATACATATGATTATTACTTCTAAAAACTGCTAAACGTGGACACTCAGTTGTTCCACTTAAATGATTACGCAGTCTGTTATGTTTCTTAACGCGAATTTCGCTTCTAGATTTCTTACTAACCATTCTCTACACTCCTTTATTATTTACCAGTCTTACCAACTTTACGTCTGATAACCTCAGTATCGTACTTGATACCCTTACCCTTATATGGTTCAGGTTCTCTCTTACTTCTGATTTCTGCAGCGTACTGGCCTACTTTTTCTTTATCAATACCTTTTACAATGATTATGTTCTGTCCATCAAGAACTGTTTCGATTCCTTCTGGATCTTCCATTTCAACTGGATGTGAATAACCAAGTGAAAGTACTAACTTCTTACCCTGTTTCTGTGCTCTGTATCCAACACCATTTACTTCAAGTTTCTTTTCGTAACCTTCTGTTACACCAACAACCATGTTGTAAATAAGTGTTCTTGTAAGACCATGTAAAGCTTTGTTTTTCTTTAAATCATTTGGTCTTGATACAACGACTTCTTCACCGTCAACTTTAATGTCCATAGCCTCTGGTAAAACTCTTTCAAGAGTTCCCTTTGGTCCTTTGACAGTCACTTTATTATTTTCTGCTACTTCAACAGTTACACCTGATGGAATAGCGATAGGCATTCTTCCTATACGTGACATTTCGCCTTACCTCCTTATATTTCGTCTAAATAGTGATGAACATAGTGTGAATAATGAAGATTTCTCTTCATATTCACTTGTTCATATTACACTGTTTAAATTAATTACCAAACGAATGCGAGAACTTCTCCACCTACGTTTGCTTTTCTAGCTTCTTTATCTGTAATCACACCTTTGTTTGTTGATATGATTGCTGTTCCAAGTCCACCAAGAACTCTTGGTAATTCATCTTTTCCAGCATAAACACGAAGACCAGGTTTTGAAATCTTCTTGATTCCTGTAATAACTCTGTCGTTCTTGTCTGCACCATATTTTAATGTGATTCTAATTGTCTTGAAGTTTCCTTCTTCTAAAACTTCATACTTTGTGATATATCCTTCATTTACAAGAATTTCAGCAATAGCTAATTTCATCTTTGATGCAGGAACATCTACAGTATCATGTTTTGCAGTATTTGCATTACGAATTCTTGTAAGCATATCTGCGATTGGATCACTCATAGTCATAGTTTACTTCCTCCTTCAAATTTTCTCTTACCAGCTTGCTTTCTTAACGCCTGGTATCTGTCCTTTATATGCTAATTCACGGAAGCAAATTCTGCAGATTCCGTATTTCTTTAAATAAGCATGTGGACGACCACAGATTCTACAACGGTTGTAAGCCTGTGTTGAGAATTTAGCTTTTCTTTGCTGTTTAACTTTCATAGCAGTTCTAGCCATGGGTCTACCTCCTAATTACTTTGCAAATGGCATGTTAAATTGTGCCAATAATTCACGAGCTTCTTCATCAGTGTTAGCTGTAGTAACAAAGATAATGTCCATACCTCTAACCTTATCAACCTTATCGTATTCGATTTCTGGGAAAATAATCTGTTCTTTAATACCAAGAGCGTAGTTTCCTCTTCCATCAAATGCATTTGGATTAACACCTCTAAAGTCTCTTACACGAGGAAGTGCTAGATTTACTAATCTATCTAAGAATTCATACATTCTTTCTCCTCTAAGAGTAACCTTACATCCGATTGGCTGTCCTTCTCTTAACTTGAAGTTAGCTACTGAATTTTTAGCTCTTGTTACAACAGCCTTCTGACCTGTAATTGTTTCAAGATCTTTAACAGCTGTGTCTAAGATTTTAGCGTTTTCCTTTGCTTCGCCAACACCCATGTTTATAACAATCTTATCGAGTTTTGGAATCTGCATAACATTCTTATACTCGAACTTCTTCTGCATTTCATCCTTAATCTCGTTTAAATACTTTTCTTTAAGTCTGCTCAACTTTCTGGACCTCCTCTCTCAATTAATCGATTACGTCGCCTGTCTTCTTGGCAATACGTACTTTCTTTCCATCTTCTACTTTGAATCCAACTCTTGTAACCTGTCCTTTTACAACAAGCATAACGTTAGATACATTAATAGGTCCTTCCTGAGTTACGATTCCACCGTTCTGGTTCTGAGCACTTGGCTTAGTATGCTTTGTATGCATATTAACACCTTCAACTGTTACTGTACCCTTTTTAACATCAACGGCAACAACCTTACCTTCTTTACCTTTATCTTTACCTGCGATAACCTTTACAGTATCGCCCTTTTTAATCTTCATAGCTGACATTATGCGTACCTCCTATAAAACTTCAGGTGCTAAAGATACTATTCTCATAAATTTCTTATCTCTTAATTCTCTAGCAACTGGCCCAAAAATACGAGTTCCTCTTGGGGACATATCATCTTTTATAATTACAGCAGCATTTTCGTCAAATCTGATGTATGAACCATCTTTACGACGAGCGCCTTTAACAGTACGAACTACTACGGCTCTTACAACGTCACCTTTTTTGACAACTCCGCCTGGTGTTGCATCTTTAACAGTAGCAACGATAACATCACCAATGTTAGCATATCTTCTAGTAGATCCGCCCATTACTCTGATTGTAAGTAATTCTTTAGCGCCTGTATTATCAGCAACTTTAAGTCTACTCTCCTGTTGAATCATGCTGTATTCCTCCTATCTCTATATAAGGCCTATTTAGCCTTTTCAATAATTTCAACAAGTCTCCATCTCTTATCCTTTGAAAGTGGTCTTGTTTCCATAACTTTTACTGTATCACCGATACCGCACTGGTTTTCTTCGTCATGAGCTTTTAATTTGTAAGTTCTCTTAACGATTTTGTTATATAAAGGATGCTTTACATGATCCTCTACAGCAACAACGATTGTCTTATCCATCTTGTCGCTGACAACTTTTCCTGTACGTGTTTTTCTTAAATTTCTTTCCACAACAATTCTCCTTTCTTAATTAGGGATTAACCTGTAACTATTCAGCAGCATTTGCCTTTTCAACTATTAAAGTCTGAATTCTGGCAATGTTTTTTCTAACTTCTTTAATTCTGCTTGTGTTATCTAACTGGTTTGTTGCGTTCTGGAATCTTAAATTGAAAAGTTCCTTTTTAGCAGCTACTAATTCATCTTCTAATTCTGCAGCTGATTTTGCTCTTAAATCTTCTACATATTCCTTAATTTTCACTGTTATCACCGCCTTCTAAATCTTCACGAGATACAACCTTGCATTTAATTGGAAGTTTGTGTGTTGCAAGACGTAATGCTTCTTTAGCCACTTCATCAGGGACTCCTGAAATTTCGAACATTACTCTTCCTGGCTTAACTACTGCTACCCAATATTCAAGTGCACCTTTACCTTTACCCATTCGAGTTTCAGCTGGTGTAGCTGTTACTGGCTTGTCTGGGAAAATCTTGATCCAAACTTTACCACCACGCTTTACGTAACGTGTCATAGCAATTCTGGCAGCTTCAATCTGATTTGACTTAACCCAACCAGGTTCCATTGCTACGATACCATATTCACCATATGAAATCTTGTTTCCTCTAGTTGCTTTTCCTCTCATAGAACCACGGAACTGTTTTCTATGTTTAACTCTTTTTGGCATTAACATTATTTATCGCTCCCTTCTTTAGTTGGAAGTATTTCGCCGTTGTAAATCCAAACCTTTACACCTACTTTTCCGTAAGTTGTATCAGCTTCCGCGAAACCATAATCGATATCAGCACGTAATGTCTGAAGTGGAATTGTTCCTTCGCTGTAGAACTCTGTACGAGCCATATCAGCACCACCAAGACGTCCTGATGTTGAAGCCTTAATTCCTAAAGCTCCAGCCTTCATTGTTCTAGACATTGCAGACTTCATAGCCCTTCTGAAAGATACACGGTTTTCTAACTGCTGTGCAATGTTTTCTGCAACAAGCTGTGCATCCTTATCAGGTCTCTTAACGTCTTTAACGTCCATGAACAACTTCTTATCTGTCATTTTCTGAACTTCAGCTTTAACTTTTTCTATTTCAGCGCCACCTTTTCCGATTACAAGACCAGGCTTAGCTGTGTAAACATTAACTCTTACTCTGTCAGATGATCTTTCGATTTCAATCTTAGAAACACCTGTACTGTATAATCTCTTCTTTAAGTATGTTCTGATTTTGTAGTCTTCAACTAGGTTGTCAGCAAAATCAGCTTCTGCATACCATCTTGAGTCCCAGTCTTTAATAACTCCGACTCTTAATCCATGTGGATTAACTTTCTGTCCCATACTTTGCCTCCTATCTTATCTCTCATCAAGCACAATAGTAATGTGGCTGTTTCTCTTTAAGATTCTATAAGCTCTACCCTGTGCTCTAGGTTTGATTCTCTTCATTGTAGGTGCTGAATTTGCATAGCATTCTGCAATGTAAAGTTTACTAACATCCATGTTATTGTTGTTTTCAGCATTTGCAATAGCTGAATTTAATAATTTCAAAATTACGCTTGATGCATATCTTGGGTTGTATGTTAAAATACCGATTGCTGTTTCAACATCTTTACCTCTGATGGCATCTAAAACGAAGCATGCCTTCTGTACAGACACTCTAGCGTAAGATAACTTAGCTGATGGTCTTGTATCTTTATTAGCATTTCTCTCTCTCTTTATCTGGGATCTATGTCCTTTTGCCATAGATGAGACCTCCTTTCAAATTCTAACGGTTATTTAACCTCTCTTTTCGTCTTTTCCGTGTCCTCTGTAAGTTCTAGTAGAAACGAATTCACCAAGTTTATGTCCAACCATATCTTCTGTAACATATACTGGAACATGCTTTCTACCATCATGGACAGCGATTGTGTGTCCAACCATCTGTGGGAAAATTGTTGAACGTCTTGACCAAGTCTTAACAACTGTCTTTTCATCAGTTTCGTTCAATGCTTCAATCTTCTTCATTAAGCTCTCATCCGCAAATGGGCCTTTTTTTAATGATCTAGCCATTAGTTTCTACCTCCTATTTCATGTTCTTTCCGTCACGTCTTCTAACGATCATCTTGTTTGACTTCTTATTCTTCTTACGAGTCTTTAAGCCAAGTGCTGGTTTACCCCAAGGTGTACATGGACCTGGACGACCAACTGGTGCACGTCCTTCACCACCACCGTGTGGATGGTCATTAGGGTTCATAACAGAACCACGAACTGTAGGTCTGATACCCATATTACGCTTACGTCCTGCTTTACCAATGTTTACAAGACCGTGTTCAATATTACCAACAGTACCAATTGTTGCTCTGCAAACTAAAGGTACTAATCTCATTTCTCCTGAAGGAAGTCTTAATGTTGCATATTTTCCTTCCTTAGCCATTAACTGAGCTACGTTTCCGGCAGCACGAACTAACTGTCCACCCTTTCCTGGATATAACTCAATGTTGTGGATTTCTGTACCAACTGGGATAGCTGATAATGGTAAGCAGTTACCAACTTTAACTTCAGCGTTTTCACCATTCATAAGTACATCGCCAACTTTTAATCCGTTAGGAGCAAGGATATAAGTCTTTTCACCATCAGCGTAGCAAATTAATGCGATGTTTGCTGTTCTGTTTGGATCATATTCAATACTCTTAACTGTTGCTGGAATATCAACTTTGTTTCTCTTAAAGTCGATAATTCTATATTTTCTTCTAGAACCACCACCATGGTGTCTAACTGTTATTTTACCCTGATTGTTACGACCAGCTGTTTTCTTGAGAGATACTGTTAAAGACTTCTCTGGTGCTGCCTTTGTAATCTCTGCATTGTCAAGCATAGTCATAGCTCTTCTTGAAGGTGTGTATGGGTTAAATGTCTTAATTCCCATTTTAATTCTCCTTTCAAACTAAACATTTATTATCACGCTTGTTTCTGCGTCTAACTATTTCCTGTAAGCGATAAGGTATCCTCCCACTTTGTGGGTCCCTCCTTACCGCAATCTATAAACCAGCGAAGATTTCAATATCTGCACTGTCTTCTGTTAACTGAACGATAGCTTTCTTCTTAGCTGCTGTCTTTCCAGTTACATAACCACGTCTACGGTTCTTGCCGTTTAAGTTCATTGTGCTAACGCTTTCTACTTTTGCTCCTTCGAACATTTTTTCAACTGCATCTGCAACCTGTGACTTAGTAGCTTCTGTGTGAACGTAGAATGTATATTTCTTTTCTGCCATAGCGTTCATACTTTTTTCAGTAATAACTGGTGAAAGTATAACGTCATAATATTTAATATCTGCCATTATGCGTACACCTCCTCAATTGTTGCTACAGCTGCTTTTTCAACTACTAATGTATCGTACTTAAGAATGTCGTATACATTGATTGTGTTTGTTAAAGCAGTTTTCACTGTAGGGATGTTCTTAGCTGATTTTACTGTGTTAGCATCATTTTCGTTTAATACTACTAATGCCTTGTCAGCCTTTAAGTTTGCCATAACCTTTGCAAATTCCTTTGTCTTAGGAGCTTCAAACTTAAGTTCATCAACTACGATTAACTTTCCTTCATTAACTCTTGATGTTAATGCTGATTTAAGAGCTAATCTCTTTTCTTTCTTATTCATCTTAAATGAATAATCTCTTGGTGTTGGAGCGAATACAACTCCACCGCCTGTCCACTGTGGAGATCTTGTTGAACCCTGTCTTGCATGACCAGTTCCTTTCTGTCTCCATGGTTTTCTTCCGCCACCGCTAACTTCTGAACGAGTTTTAGCTTTCTGTGTACCCTGGCGTTTGTTTGCGAGCTGGCTTACAACAGCCTGATGTACTAAGTTTTCATTAACTTCAACACCAAATACTGCATCGCTAAGTTCGATTGTTCCGACTTCGCTTCCTTCCATATTTAAAACAGATACTTTTGCCATCTGTGCGTTCCTCCTTTCAAATACTACTTACCGGCTTTAACAGATTCTTTAATTGTTACTAAAGCTTTCTTAGGTCCCGGTACAGCACCTTTAACTAAGAGTAAGTTCTTTTCTGCGTCAACTCTAACGATTTCAAGGTTCTGAGTTGTAACCTTCTTGCCACCCATGTGACCAGGCATTCTCTTTCCTTTAAATACCTTACTTGGTGATGAACAAGCACCGTTTGAACCAGCATGTCTATGATACTTTGAACCATGAGCCATAGGTCCTCTTGACTGTCCATGTCTCTTAATTGCGCCCTGGAATCCTTTTCCCTTTGCAATTGCAGTTGCGTCAACCTTATCTCCAGCTTCAAAAATTTCAGCCTTGATTTCGTCTTTAACTGCGTATTCACCTTCGAGTTTAAATTCTCTTACATATCTCTTGTAAGATACGCCTGCCTTGTCAAACATTCCCTTAACTGGTTTGTTAACAAGTTTTTCTCTGATATCTTCGAAACCAACCTGTACTGCATCGTAACCGTCGTTTTCAACTGTCTTAACCTGTGTTACTACACAAGGTCCAGCCTGAAGAACTGTTACTGGTACTAATTCGCCAGCTTCGTTGAAGATCTGAGTCATTCCAACTTTTTTCGCTAAAATAGCTTTCTTCATTTTAATTACCTCCTGTTAATCTACAGCGGATCGCTTTCCGCGATCATCCTAGAACAGTTCATAACTAATCCGTCTGATTAATTATCTATATAAACCTTCAAGGATAATTTCTCACTATTTGTTTTTCATTTTGATATCAATATAAACACCTGCTGGCATTTCAAGCTTTGATAAAGCTTCTACTGCCTTCTGGTTTGGAGTAATGATATCGATGAGTCTCTTATGAGTTCTCTGTTCAAACTGCTCTCTTGAATCTTTGTACTTATGAACAGCTCTAAGAATAGTAACTACTTCTTTCTTAGTTGGTAGAGGTACTGGACCACTAACTTCTGTTCCTGTCTTCTTTGCAGTTTCAACAATTTTCTTAGCTGACTGATCTACTAATTTGTGATCGTAAGCCTTAAGTGTAATTCTCATTACTTGTGCCATAAAAAAAGCCGCCTCCTTTTCGTACTATTTAGCACGACAAGCGGTGACCGTACAACCTTTCCGTGCGTGTCGTATTCTCTACAACTTTGCATGGACGTTTCCACTCTATGGTGGACTCAATTATTTGTACAGTGACTTGTCGCCAGTTTCCTAACTTGACATTCGCTCCACGGAAAACCTACATATATGTAATGTAGCAACCTCACGTTTCAACGCTATCATGTCACAGCAAGAGTTATCATAACACAACTCTTTTCTAAATGCAATACCCTTTTTCAAAAAGTTTTAAGTTTGCAAAATGTTTCTTTTTTCTTCAATAAACATTTAGGCAATCCTATATCTTGACTATTTTTCATAAACAAACACCTCCGACAATATACACAACCAGTATATACATTGCCAAAGGTGTTTTCAATACATGACCTATGTTTTACATTTCTGCTATTTAGTAATTCTCAGCATGTACTTCAAAGAAGCTCTGTGGGTGATTACATACAGGGCAAACTTCCGGTGCTTTTGTTCCTACGCAAATGTGACCGCAGTTTCTGCATTCCCATACTTTTACTTCACTCTTTTCAAATACCTGTGCTGTTTCAATATTCTTAAGTAAAGCACGATATCTTTCTTCGTGATGTTTTTCAATTTCTGCAACTAAACGGAATTTCTTTGCTAGTTCAGGGAAACCTTCTTCTTCCGCTGTCTTTGCAAATCCTTCATACATGTCTGTCCATTCGAAATTTTCACCTTCAGCTGCTGCTGCAAGGTTTTCTGATGTATCTCCCAAACCGCTTAATTCTTTGAACCACATTTTTGCATGTTCTTTTTCATTGTCTGCTGTCTTTAAGAATAATGAAGAAATCTGTTCATATCCTTCCTTCTTTGCAACTGACGCAAAATATGTGTATTTATTTCTAGCCTGTGATTCTCCTGCAAATGCAGCCTCTAAGTTTTTCTCTGTCTGTGTTCCCTCATATTTATTTGTCATAACGCTACCTCCAAATTTTGTATATTTTGTAATTAAAATAATTATAACACAACACTTCATAGAAACAACCTTTTATTGTTTCTAATTCTTTTATATTTTTAGCCTTTTCAACTTTTAACACTTAATAAACTTTAATTACTTTTAATTGTTTATTGATGCTTTCTATGTTAATATATTAGCGGTTATTAAATAATGGATTTTGCAATACATTATTGATTATTTAAAAATAAATTATTAATTATTTAAATATTATATTTCAGGATGCATTATGAACTAATCATACAAGATATTAAAAATCATATTATAATAGGAAGTAACCTATTAAATACTTAACTTTAAATTTTAACGATAAAGAGGATTAATTTATGTGGATTGCAGATAATTGGAAAGATTATGAAGTTATAGATACTTCAACAGGAGAAAAATTAGAGAGATGGGGTGACTATCTTTTAGTCAGACCTGACCCTCAGGTTATTTGGAACACTCCAAAGAAAAACAAAGGCTGGCACAAGCACAACGGTCACTATCACAGAAGCAACAAAGGCGGTGGAAAATGGGACTTTTTCAATTTGCCTGAGCAATGGACAATTAATTATAAGAACCTAACATTTAATCTTAAACCTTTTAGTTTTAAACATACAGGATTATTTCCGGAACAGGCTACTAACTGGGACTGGTTTTCAGAGAAAATTCGCAATGCCGGTAGACCTGTTAAGGTATTAAACCTTTTTGCTTATACAGGTGGGGCTACTTTGGCTGCTCTAGAAGCCGGTGCTCACGTTACACATGTTGACGCTTCAAAGGGAATGGTTACATGGGCAAAAGAAAATGCAGTTTCTTCAGGATTAGCTGACAGACCTGTTAGATGGTTAGTGGATGACTGTGTTAAATTTGTAGAGAGAGAAATTCGTCGTGGAAACAAATATGATGGAATCATTATGGATCCACCTTCTTACGGTAGAGGTCCAAAGGGAGAAACTTGGAAAATTGAGGAAAGCATTTTTCCATTTGTGGAATTATGTACAAATATTTTAAGCGATGACCCATTGTTCTTCCTAATCAACTCATACACAACCGGATTACAACCGGCAGTTTTAAATTATATGATTAACACTGCTATTGTGCCAAAGTTTGGTGGAAAAGTTGAAGCAGAAGAAATTGGGCTTCCTGTATCATCGAATGGTCTTGTTTTACCTTGTGGGGCTTCAGGACGTTGGAGTAAATAACAATGTGAAATATTATAACAAATTTTAAAATTTCAAAAAAATAGCTATGATTTTAACATACTGTTTTTAAGTTAATCAGTAATCAGATTACTAAGACCTTTTAAACAATACATAAAATCATAGCTGCTTTTTTATAAATTTTACTAATCTACTTTTAGATTATATTTCTAAATTATTCTTTTTATATTCTTGCAAATTAGATTTCCACTTCTTCCATAGTAAATTCTTTGTCCCTAATGTCAGAGCAAATCGCCATTATATAAAGTTTATCCAATTTTATTTGTAAGATGGCATAACCAGGATTGTCGATAATTCTTGGATTGCCATGACTTAAATCTATTTCAAATGAATTCAAAGGTTTCCTTAATCCTATTCCAATATTTTTTAGGTACGCTTCCTTTATTGTCCATATTTCATGGAAACGCTGTCTTTGAATTTCGTAGTTATCATTTTCATTGATATAAGCACATTCATTGGCACAGAAATTTTTTTCAGCAATAAGATGGTTATGTTTTTCCATTCTTTGAATATCTATACCAATATTAAAATCCGAAACCACTATAACAACATAATTTCCAGAATGAGAAATATTAAAAGACATCCTCGTTCTTGTAAAGTGAGGTTTTCCATTTTTGGCAACCATTATTTCATCTCTTATATCAAATTTTTCACGGATATAGTTAATAAGCAATCCTGCTCCCAGACATCTTAACTTGTCATCTGTTTTCTTTAAACGTTCTATTTTTGCAAGTCTTCTCGGACTTACTTCTTTTACTTTTTCTGCAAATATATTTTTATTTCTAAGTGGTGTTATATTAAAGTAATAAACCTTCATTTCATTTCCTCTTCTATTTTATATTTTCCTTAAATTATTCCGCATCTCTGCTAAATCTTAACATTATAATTCTATAATGTTAAGATTTTTGCCGGCTGTTGTTTATAGGCTATTGTTTGCCATTATTCTGTAATATCTGCCAGTTGAAATTTTATAACATTTTCCAAATCAGTTAAAGACAATTCTACCTGATAACCAATCTTTCCACCGCTAAACATAATTGTATCGTAATTTTTTGCAGTTTCATCAATTGTTGTTTTAAAAAATTTCTTCATTCCAATCGGTGAGCATCCTCCATGAATGTATCCTGTAAGAGGCAACAGTTCTTTTGATTTAAGCATTTCTATTTTTTTCTCACCAACAGCTTTTGCCGCTTTCTTTAAATCAAGTTCTTTAGAAACAGGAACTAAAAACACATAATAACTCTTTGATTTTGACACTGTTACCAAAGTCTTAAACACAGCATTTGGATCCTGACCTAATGTTTTCGCCACCTCATCTCCTGCTATTGCTTCTGTAGCAACATAGTTATGACTTTTGTATTTAATCTTTTTGCTATCTAATACTCTCATTACATTTGTTTTTTCTTCTTTTTTCATTTTAGATTCCTTCTTTTTCATTTGCTTTGTTTATATAGATTAATATTAATATAATTTTATATTAATATTAACCTGCATTAATTTGCATTTATAGTATTGATTTCATTTTAATTTCCATGAAACAAAAAGCAACCTGGTTCATGGGAATTTATTATGCCTATTGCCTGTAAATAAGAATAAATAATAGTGCTTCCAACAAAACTCATCCCTCTTTTTATTAGATCCTTTGAAATAGTATCTGACAATTGTGATGTAGTTTTGTCATATTCATATACTATTTTATTGTTTGTAAAGCCCCAAATATAATTATTGAAACTGCCAAACTCATTTATAATATTTTTAAATGCTTTTGCGTTTTTTACGGCTGCTGCAATTTTTAACCTATTTCGTATTATGCCTGGGTTGTTTTTTAATTCTTCCAACTTTTCATCATCATAATGGCAAATCTTATCCAGATCAAAATTATCAAAAGCTTCTATGAATGCTTCTCTTTTGTTTAGCACACATTCCCATGACAAGCCTGCCTGAAACCCTTCTAATATTAGCATTTCAAAAAGTTTTTGGTCGTCATGAATAGGTACGCCCCATTCCTTGTCATGATACTCCACATACTTTTTATTTTTTTCGTTAACCCAATGACACTTTTTTACTTCCTGCATTTTTTATCCTTATCTTTTAGTACAAGCAAATTTCTTGCGTTTTTATTCTTGTTTAAAATTCACGTTTTTGCTTCTTAATATTTATGAGAATCTTTTACTTCCAGTGTTTTCATTTTTTCATTTCCAACAGTCAATTATATAGCATTTGCAAAACTATTACAATTTACTATTTCATTTTTTGCACACAATTTATGTAAACATACTATTTTATTTTTTTACACACGATTACCATTCTGCTATTTTCGTTTGTATTTTCGCAAGTTGACAATGAAATTATTTTATCCTTATAAGTTATTTTTTCATTAGTGTTATAAAGACTTCGTTTAGAAATTTCATTAATATATTTATTTATTTTCTTTTTACCTGACCAATATGCCACGTTGTAATACTCAAAGGATTTTTTTACATTTACTTCCGAAACAAATGCGTATACCACCAAATATTTCCCGCTGTCTTTTATTGTATCAAATTGCACATACTTGTGTTCCTTGTAAAAATCCACATTTTTGTATTTTATCAAATCAGAGAACATTGTTCCGTTTTTCATATGATGACCATAAATTATAGTATTAAAATCCATAGGATCAACAGAACACTTTTCTCCTACAAATGGTGTTCCATATATTGAGTCCTCTTTTTTGAAATTGTGCATTAAATAAAAATCATAGGGTTTTGTAGTCTTCATAACAGGATAATTGATTTTTGTACCTTTAATTTTTATCCATCCTACAAAGTCGCTGTTTTCCTCGTATAACTTTGCATATTTCTTTTGAATATTATTTCCCTTAGCCTTTACCAACCCCTTCTGATTATTGTCTATTTTTTTCTCAATTGACGTAAAAATTTTCTTCTGTTCATGAGCCTGATAAAAGTACGTTACTATTTTATAGCCACTAACAGCCATTATTGCTATTAATATTATGGGGATTATTTTATCTTTAACTTTTTGCATTATTGTTTCCTTTACCTGTATAATTGCTTTTGCTCTTTTAATTTTACATTTATCTGATTTTTTTTCAATATGCATATTTTCAATTATAAAATTGTTGGATAAGCATTTTACTTTCTTTTCGCATCAGGATGCCTCCCTAGTGGAAGGTTTTTTATAATAATAATTTGCAGAGGAATTTCTTATTACACAAAAACGCCCTGGCTAATACATGATAAGTATTAGTCAGAGCATCTCTCAAAATTTATAAAGGAGTATTTAATTATTTGTTAGCTTTTCTTCTTGATGCATAAAAAATGTATGCACCTAATGCTAATGCAAAGATTCCAATAAACCAAAGAATGTTTGATGCTTCTCCTGTTTGAGCAGTATTTAATGAACCACTATTTGAAGAACTTTCATTTCCACTATTATTGTTATTATTTTTGTTGTTTTTGCCTTTAGCATTGTTGTTCTTATTTAAACTACCATTTTCACTTCCACTCTTTGATGTGGCTCTCTGTGACTTCTTGGTTGTCTTTTTACCTTTATTTTTCTTTGTTGTTTTTTTATTTGTTTCTCCAGCAGTTGTTGTAACACCTGTTTTTTCACTAGACGTTTCAGATATTGCCTGTGGTGTTGTCACTGGTGTTGTATCCTTAGGCGTTGTTGCCTGTGGTGTCGTTTCTTTTGTTGTTGACGCCGGTGTTGTATCCTTAGGCGTTGTTGTCTGTGGCGTTGTTTCTTTTGTTGTTGACACCGGTGTTGTGTCCTTAGGCGTTGTTGCCTGTGGTGTCGTTTCTTTTGTTGTTGACGCCGGTGTTGTATCCTTAGGCGTTGTTGCCTGTGGTGTTGTTTCTTTTGTTGTTGACGCCGGTGTTGTGTCTTTAGGCGTTGTTGTCTGTGGTGTTGTTTCTTTTGTTGTTGACGCCGGTGTTGTATCCTTAGGCGTTGTCACCTGTGGTGTTGTCTCAGTGCTTGTATCTAGTAAACCTAAATTCTGATACTTAACTTCTGCATGAGTAATATTTTGTTCAACCATTTCATCAATTGTTGGTAAGGTTATTTCTGTTATTTTAGCTTTATTAAGTTTGCCGGTTTCAGTATTACTTTCACCTTCTGCCTTAGAATCATCATGTCCCTTCTTATCATCATCCTGTGCAAACTGATTTGTTACCTTATACTTTGACAAATCAACATCCTCTGTTGATTCGAAATCAACATAATATTCTCCAGCTTCTAATTTTTCAAATTTGTAATTTCCATTTTCATCGGTTAACTGTTCTGCAACCTTTGTACCATCTTTTTTATAAAGAATAACCTTTGTGTTCTTTACTTCGATGTCATCATTGTTGAAAATTCCATCTTTGTTCTTATCAATAAATACCTTACCTTCTAAAGAACGATCATAAACCTTACTCATAGCTGTACTGACTAATGTTTCCTGAGAATAACTGTTAAATAAAACATCATTTGCCGCTGCATCATCCAAACTATAAGTCATATCAATTATAGAAGAGCTCATAGCTTTGAGAGAATCATCTACAAATGCCCACGCTGCAGGCCATCCATTTGTTAACCCTTCTCCTGTTATTTCACCTGTTGTCTTATCAATTGTTGCTACAGACCACTGCTTAACCTGCTCTAATGTAATCTGGCTTGCATACTTTCCTGCAAATGTCTTATCATTTGTATAATACACTTTTACATCATTTATATCTTTAATTTTGTTTATATTAATCTTCATTGAAAGAATTTTGTAACTACCCTTCATAACGGTTCCATTAACACCATCTACAGGCATTGAGTCTACAGCATAAACATTATCCGTTGCAGTATTTCCTGAATTATTAATGACCATTTTGTAATTTGCAGTTCCAAATCTTTCAAGATTTTTTGTGCCTGTTTTTGTAATATTAAATGATGATAATTTTACAATTGAAATTCCGGCTGTTGATAAATTGCCAAGTTCTGCTGCCTGTTTTCTCTTATCTTCATCTGTAGAAATCTTAGCAACATTTGTTAATGTTGCATTATTTGTCACATCATTTTCCGGATTTTCTTCATCACCTATTTTACAACTATAGTGAAGTGAAGGAAGATCACCATTTGTCACTTTCTGATTAGGTATTTTCCACTTTAATGTAGTTGTACCGTCTATGTTTTTAGTAATTGATTCAGGTTCAATATTATCTCCACCTGTCACTGTTCCTGCACTAGGTGTATTTTCTTTATATGTTCCTCCATATTTCGAGCTTCCTTCAACATACGTTAAGCCTTTAGGCAATATGTCAGTAATGTAAACATTTGTTGTAAAATCATCAGGTACAGTTACATCCTGTGCAAATTCTAACTGACTTGCCAAAACAAAGTCAACATATCGTTCGCCATTATCTAATGTATAAATTGATTTTCTTTCTGTTTTGTTTGTCTGTTCAACCTGTTTTGAAATCTTAGCATAATATGGAACAACGTAAACACTGTCCCCAAGTGGCCAACTATTTTTTTCGCCACCAATATATCCTGTTTCATCATATTTTGCCTTAACGTATCCTCTTCCGGGATCAAGATCAACTGTATGTTCTTGTGTTGGTGCTCCTGTTCCCTGCATATAACGATTTGTAGATGAAACTGCATACTGATACCATTTTTTTAAAGTTTCCTCTTCTTTTCCTTCTTCAAAACTTACAGTATCTGCATAATCGCTTATAAGCCAAGCATTAGTTGTAGCTGTAATTCCATAGGCATATTTTGTTATGTCAAAATTTTTCTTTATTTGGATAAATCCCTGTGTTTCAATAGATGTATCTTTTGTACCGGTATTACATCCACGCCATTCATATAGCATTCCCACACATGTATATCCGTGATTTTCCAGCTCCTCCAAAGAAGTAAAATAAACCAAATCTTCCTCTTTTGTATCGAGCATTTCGTCATCATAGCCTTCTTCATCCGGTTTTAATCCTTTATGATTCCAACCTGTTTTGTCAGGCTTCGCCGCAAAAACAGCGTTATAAACAAATGAGCCACTTCTTCCTGACATTGCATTAGCCTGCCTATCCATATTAAACTCAATAGCACTGTCATCAAATTTAACTAACTGATTAACTGCGATTGAATGTCCATTTATATTGCTCTGACTAACTTCCTTTTCAGCATAGGCAATTGTATACGCAAATTTACTGCCAACAGTTAACGCATCTGAACCATCATTAATATTTTTGTCTCTTTCTTCATCTGTGCCATAATGTATATGACCTTCTACATTAGAACTAAAATAAATAATCTGGCTTCTTTTTCCATCTGTTACTAAGGAACGTTCAAATGACTGATTATCATCTGTTGTAACTGTCTGTTTAGTAGTTTCCGTATCACTTACGCCAACAGCTTTCATATTGTCTACTGTAGCATTTATTTGAACTTCACCTGTTTTACTATTATATTCATCCTCAATTTTAACCGAACCATCAACTGTTGTTGTTGGCTGAATGACCTTCATTCTGCATGATGCAAAACATCCAATGGCAACTTTACCGTCACTCATATTATATTGATTTGAATTGGCCAAATCATGTTTTGGAAATTGTGACATATCAATCTTATAGTCTTTTACTGTAAAAGATATTTTACTACCATTTTGAACTGCACTCCAAATTCCACTGTTATAACATCCTGTGTCTCCGGCATCATTACTTGCCGGTATGTTCTTTACAGACAAAGCATCATTTTTGTTTTCATCTGTTGAAAATAATAATGGTGTATATGTCTCTGTTATATTTTGTAATGTTCCACCTGTTGGAAAAAATGTAGAGTTGAAATCCACATCGAATGTTATATCACCCTTTGGAAGTTCCACTCCTTTAATTCCCTTATCATAATCATCATTTCTCAACTGTAAAACAATACCATATACTGCTTCATATCCTTCTACTTTATTTTTATCCTTGTTATATGTAGCTGTTGAAAAATCAAATGTTCCTCTCTGACTACATGTTCCCTTTACTAATTGGATATTATACTTTGGCACTGATGTTACCTTTACTTCATCTGGTACAATCTGTACTGTTTCCTTATATCCTTCAACCCATGACTCTATAGTTGGCTGAACAATATCTCCTTCGCCTTTTCCACCTACTTCTAATACAATAGGTACTGTACATCCTCCCGGAATAGCAGCCCCATTAGTAGTTGGAAGGTTTCTATAAAAAGTATATATTTTTTTACCATTTTCTTTTTTAGTCTCTAAATCTTCGACCCAACCCATTGATGAAATTCCTAGTTGTATTTCATCATCGTCATCAACAGTTACCTTGTAACCTACTCTGCCTTCCGCAAATGTCTTGTTGTTTCTTGATTGAATTTCTGTTGCCACATTATAGGTTATAGAATCGTAAGATCTTACTCTGTCATTACTTTTTGATGAATCATTTCCTCTTTCATCATTCTCGTCGAATTTTGGAGTTCCTGTTTCAATTCCTTCACCCCAAACTGTTCCATTCTTACTAATAATTGCAAGCTTACTAATATAAGCTTCATCTGCTGCCTCACTTCCTCCTGCAGCGCTGTCTACTGCTGCCATTCTTACAGCTTTGGCAGTCTTTAATGTCTTTGTGTTTTTGCTCACCAATAGATTTCCATAGACACTAGTTGGAATAATAGTTGCAACTAATGCTAAAATCAATATTAGTGATGTCAATTTCTTATTTAATTTAGCCTTACCCATAACAACCTCCTGGTGTGGTTTTACCACAATATTCTCCTTTTTTCTTATTTTTTTCGCATATATTATAATAATTTGTGGTAATAAAAAAAAATATAAAATCCTTTATGTACTTATAAAGGATTTTATATATATTCTTCTTCCTATTTATTTTTTAACATACTTTTTCAACTTTCAATTTGCTTTTAGAATTTTTATTCCTTTCATTTCTGAACTTTTCTTTTGCTTTTAGAATTTTTTATTTTCTATAGTTTTTTATTTTTCACTTATAACTCTTCCATTATCCATTTCATAAACCTTATCGCATAGTACATCTATGTCTTCTCTATTATGACTGGCAATTAAAATGGTCTTCCCCTGTTTCTTTAGCTGTAACAGATATTCTCTTACTTCCTGAACCCCATGGTTATCAAGTCCGTTCATTGGTTCATCAAGAATTATGATATCCTGATCCTCCATTGTTGCCTGTGCAATGGCTAAACGCTGTCGCATTCCTAAAGAATACTTACCTACTTTTTTTCTGCTATAAGGATCTAAACCCACATTTTCCATAACGCTTCTTAAGTATTTCTTATCCCTTTTATTATTAATCATATATAAGTATTCTAAATTCTTCATACCACTTTTATTTCGCAAAAAACCCGGTTCTTCTATTATAATACCTGCCTTTTTCAGAACTTTCATATCCTTTCCCATTACCTTACCATTTACTGTAATGGTTCCTTCATTTAATTTGACAAACCCACAAATACTTTTAAACAGAACTGTTTTTCCCGAGCCGTTTCTACCAACAATTCCACATATTTCACCTTTGTTACATGTGATGTTCACATGGTCAAGAACTGTATATTTGTCAAATTTCTTTACAGCATTATCTACCTTTATAGTAACTTGTGACATTTCTACCTCCATCTTATTTCTTAAAATATTTTGTTTGAATTTATACAAATAATTCATATTTCCGAAATTCCCATAGCTTTTAATCCTCATTTGTATAATTCAAACTCATTCTATTTATTCTAATAACGCTTACTATGCTAAAAAATACCATTGCTATTATTAATTCTATAAGACATTGTGACATTGTAGGTGTTCCCAGAGAATAGTCAAAATCCGATTTTTGTTTTCCTAATACTGTAATATCAAGCCATGAGCATGGAGAAACATATACAAGTACTCCTATAGCAATTCTTAGATTGTATGCTACTATCATTAGTATTTCAAAACATGCTCCCATACAAATTCCTATTACTCTATTAAAAACCAGACTAAACGTAAACATTAAAATTCCCATAAACATAACTATCACCATTACAAACAATGCACATACAATTAAGCTTTCCCATGGAGTATATTTATTTAATATACTGCTTGGAAACTTTACGCAATCGTACTCTAGATTCTTATCTGTCAATGACAATGTATATGCTATTTTTCCCCATTGATTATTGATGTCTCCTCTTATTAAGAATGGCATTATACTTGTAACTGCTGCCATAACAATAAAAACAAATGACATAGCAACTATATGTATAATTTGTTTAATTGCCCAGTATGACTTTCCTTCCCTAATAATACAATACATTTCTGAAGACTTTAAAAAAGGTACTCCAGAGAAGAAATATAACATTATTGCTATAAATCCACAGTCATACTCAAAATCATATAGGTACATTGGTAAAACTGTAACATTAATATCATATCCTACATCTTTTGCCATATTAAGTAATGGTATTGCAAAGACAAAATTATATATAAAAAGTAAGACTAATGTTGATAATGCACGGGATGTGAAAATTTTATCCTCTAACGAATAAAATATATGTTTTGCATAATTAATTTTGTTAATCAACTATATTCCTCCTAAATTTTATTGTTATTAGCATTCCCAAAACTATTATTATTCCCAACGTCGGTGCTATTATCTGCACTATTAATTCCACCCATGTTTTCTGTTGAAAACTATTTATCATATACACATATATATAACCTGGAAAATTGGGAATCAGTTCTATCATAATATAGTTTCCTACTGTTATTAATATGCACGGAACACATAAAACTAATAGCCTGTTCTTAATGTATAACGAAGCCAACATAGAGCATAATGAAGTAATACAATATAAAAGCGACTGAAACAATATCATAATCATAAATATGGTCACGTATTTCTTTTCTTCCACTAAACCTTTAAACAGATTAGAATCCATCAAATCACTTAATACAAAATTATCAGCACCTGTCTTGTACCAATTAAATCTGAAGAACGTTTTTGACATAAAGGCATACAATATCATTCCTAACATAAATGACACAATTACTGATACTACTACAGTAATAATTTTTGAAAGAATGTATGTATTTTTTCCACTTCGGGTGACACTGTATAAATAATTTTTGTAATTTAAATCATCACACAGACAATCAGAAAATGTCAATGCAGTAAATATAAATACCATTATTCCAAAATGACTCATAACCAAGGCATAATACAAGCAATCAAAAATCGAATCACCCTTTGCTAATATTGAAAGATCTATTCCACCTGTTCCACTTGCTCCAAGAAAAGGAATTATAGCTATACATAGAACAATAATTACAAATTTAAAATTAAATAATGCTCTGTATAAATCTGTTTTTAAACACCTTATCATAATTCCAACGCCTCACCGGTAGACGCATCAAAAAACAACTGCAATCTACTTATTCCATTTTTATTTTTTTCAAGCATATAACATTCATAAATTGGAGTTACTTTATCGTTTTCCTTGATGTTAGTATAATAACATAACTTAAAACTCATAATGCTATACTTCTCTTCTCCTTCAATGTTAGAATACTGAGTTGAAATATTATCCAGAATATCCTGAGGATTTTTTATTGATACAGTCTTATTGACATTTCCAAAATCAAAGGCTGATGTGATTTCAATATATTCAAATCCTCTTTTAGAAACTATAGCAACAACAGATGCTTTTGAATCTTCGTAATTTTGAAATTCACCTTCAAATTCATGGTATTCAACTATTCCATTAACTTTCTGTCTAATACTAATATAATAGCAATCATCTTTTTCCGACCAATTTCTTTTTTGGATTTTTGAGTTGATTGTTCCATCTACATCGTAATGTTTTTCATATTTTTTTAATTGCTCATATTTTATGGCATAACAATTATATTCAACTTCCCCTAAATTAATATTTATATCTTGTAGCTGTTTTTTTACCCATTTTATAGCATTTTTTCTTGTCATAAATTTTAAATTTTCAGTTAGTGAAAACTTGTCTAAATTATAACTATCGTCTCGGATGTCGGTATATATAGAACTTTCATAATAATCATAATTTTGTGAAGTATAGAAAAAGCCTCCATATTTTCGTATGTACAAGGAATTATTGAGATTATCTCTATAATAGCCTTTTTCTATCATCTTTACATTATTACTGTTATTCCCAAAAAGTAGTTTTTTTAATTTATCTGTATCTATTTTTTTTCTTTTTGCTTCAATTAGCTTCACATTGTTTGGAACATTTTCAACAGTAGTATCCAGAGATATATTATCTCCGGATACATGATACTGTTTTGAAGAATTATTAGATGTTTCATTTTTTGCAATTCCTGAATTGTTACATCCAACAAAGGAAGTTGCAAGAAAACACGTTGTTGCTAACAATGTGATTTTTTTTAGTAACTTGTACATCTAATTCCTCCTTTTATGGTGTATATTTTCCATCTGAATGCACTGATCCAGCTTTACCTGAATAATATCCACCTATAAGACAATAATATTCGCCTGCTGCCACTCTGTAATCATATAATGCAGTTTTTGTTTTTCCTACACTCTTTTTGCTAATAAGCATTCTGTCTGATATTACTCTTTCAGGGTATTCAGCCTTAAAAGAATGTAACTGCATTTTTGCAACAGAATTGCTAAAATATTTTGGTGACACATAAAAGCATGATTCATACTTATTACCACCATCTTTTTTTACCTTTAACGATTTGTTATCATCTTTTTTTGCAGCACTAGAGTCTTTTGTAACAGTAATATTATATGTTATGGTATTTGCATATGTAGATACTGTTCCGCCAAAAACTATGCATGTACACATAAGTAGTGCAATTAATTTTTTTCTCATATTTTTCTTCTCCTTATACTAATTTTTCATTATCCGGATAGCTGCCCATATAGTAACACCTGAGAATTTTTTTTCAACCAAATTGTAAAAAAACAAGCTCAAATTGTAAAAATTTACAGTTTTAGCAAAAAAATAATGTGGCTTGTGACATTATTAGCACCCAGTGTGGTATCCCTAGTTGAACGTTTTTGTATAATAAGAAATTACGGAAAAATATCTTATTGTATAAAAAAACTCTTAAAATCCAATTTTAAAAAACTGAATTTTAAGAGTTTTTTTACTTTTTGCACATAATAACTTTTACACAAAAATCTTTTTCGGTATAAGAAAAGTCTATATTACTTTCGTATTTTTTTAGTGTATCCTTAATATTTGTAATTCCAATTCCGTGGATTTTTTTGTCGGTCTTGTCCGTTATAAACTTTCCATCTTCTTGTTTTATCTTGCCGTTATAGCTATTGCTAACTTCAATAAAAAGATTTCCCATTTTTAATTCCATATGTATATTTACATATTTTCTACCGTCAGTTTTATCTGCTGCCTCAATTGCATTGTCTAAAAGATTTCCAATAATTGTTATTATATCTTTTGTGTCTATGCTAAATTGCTCTGGAATTACAATCTTACTTGATACTTTAATATTTTTGTTTGTTGCATGGGACAATTTATAATTAATAACACTATCGACTGCTACATTACCACTTTCACTATATAATTCTTCGCTGGAAACTCTGTCCTCTAACTCTGTAATATATTCTTTTGCTCCCTTTCTATCATTTTGCATTATGGCATCTAGTGCCAGCAAATGATTTTTAATATCATGTTTGAATTTTCTTATTTCATTTACATGTTCAGTAGCTAATTCTGCCTGATTTAAATAGTAGTTTTTTTCTTTTTCAAGCAGCTCTAAACGAATCTTTTCATTATAGTAATCATTTAAAATATCATACATAAAAATTATCAAAAACAATATTACAAGCATACACATAACTGAAACAATTTTCACTAGTTCCGGCACGTTTCCATATAAGAATATAACCATTTCCAATGTAATAGCTGCCACACTTAACAGGATAATTATACCACTAAATATTTTAGGCATTTTGAATTGTGTATCAGAAACCTTAAACATTCTTATAATCTCATAAATTATCCACAGCATTATTGCAACAACAATACAAGATAACGCATCACCATTTTGTCCATCCATGGATATTCTTGTTCCTGTAATTTCAAGCATTCCGGTACCTATTAGTTCCGCGCCAAAAAGACATAAGTATATTAGCATTACTGAAATGACTTTATTTAAAATTGTCCCTCCGTAGCATAATGATATTATAAATATTGTAATTAAGCCTACCCCAATATTTACAATAATATTAGGTGCGACTTTGTATTGGATTGCCCCAACTGCAAATTGTAATATATAGGTGCAGCAGGTTATCCACTTGTTTGTTTTTCCCCTGTCCAAAAACATTATCATAAATTTCGATATAACATATAACTGAAATATTGTTGACAAAACATATGATATAGTATAAATTAAGTTTTCCATTTTATCCCTCCATCTTTAAGTATTTCTCTCTTATTTTTTTTCTTCTTGCCTGACTAATTGGCAATTCTCTTCCATCAGCCATAATCACCTTGTCATTATTAAAAATTTTAATAAAAGAATAGTTTACTAAAAATGATTTATGTATAAAGAAAAATTTATTATCTTTAAGTTCCGTGTATATATCCTCTAGTGAACCGTAAAACTCATCGTCTTCTTCTGTTGTTTTTACAGTTATCTTTCGCTTATTTCTTTCAAAATACATTATTTTACTTAATTCAATATTATATGTTGACTTGCTTTTTTGATATGTAAAAAACAATCCTCTGTCTCCATATACATTTAAATAATTGTTTAGAACCTTCTTAATTGCTTCTTCTGTCAATGGTTTAATTAAAAAATCAAAAGGCCTGTTTTCAAAAAGCTCCATTGCATAAGATTTTTTAGAAGATATATACACTATTTGAGCCACATTATTTTCAAGTTTTTTCCTAATATACTTACCTATTTCCACTCCATTCATTTCCGGTATTTCTATGTCTAAAAATATCAAATCGTATTTAACATTTAACATTTTTTCACATAATTCTTTTCCTGAATAGAATGTATAAATCTCTGCTTTTATTTCTGTTTGGTGTAATAGTTTTTCCACAATATGATTTACGCTAGTACACACTTCTTTGTCATCATCGCATATTGCTACTTTTATTCCCATTTTTATCTCCGTTGGTTATTATTGTTATTATTCATTTGCAAATTATTTTTGCCATTACTTTACCTGCGGATTATTTTATCTGTCCCACTTATCACATAAATTTTGAATCTGATTTGTAAATTTAGCTAAATCTTTGTTCGTGCCTCCTTCGCTTCGCTTAATAACTGCAAGCAAACGCTGACCTGCTGCAAGTAAATTTTCGTAAACAGAAGATGCCCTTCTTTCCTTTGCTGATTTTTTCTTAATTGGAATAGGCACTCCCTCTTTGATAATTTCACCTGTCAAAAGGTCAAATTCCGTACCGCTATAAGGAGCATATGTATTAAAACCATGTTCTTTTTCCAAAAGATTAGCAAAATAATCGCACACATTGTCTTCCCCATGAACCACGAAAACTTTTTCAGGCTTAATTTCCATTGCTTCAAGCCATCTTATTAATTCTTTTTGGTCACCATGACCGCTAATTCCTTTAAGGCTTTCAATTCTTGCTTTTACTGCAATTTCTTCACCAAAAAGTTTTACTGAAGTTGCACCTTCAAGAAGATTTCTTCCTAACGTGCCAATCGCCTGATAACCAACGAAAAGAATTGTTGAGTTTTCTTTCCACAGATTGTGTTTTAAATGATGTCTGATTCTACCTGCCTCGCACATACCCGATGCTGATAGAATAACTTTTGGCTTGGTATCCTCATTAATTGCAATGGAATCATTGCTTGTTACAGAAACTTTCAAGCCCTCAAACTGAAGAGGGTTAATTCCATCATTAATCAGTTTCTTCGTTTCCTCATCAAAGCAGTCAACTACATTGTTATTAAAAATATTCGTTGCCTGCACAGCCAACGGGCTATCAACATAAACCCCAAAATCAGGATACTTTTTTATCAAATTTTCTTTTTTTATTATCCTTAAGAAATATAACATTTCCTGAGTTCGTCCAACTGCAAATGACGGAATAACAACATTACCACCTTTTTCAAAAGTTTCCTCTAAAACTTTCGTTAATGTTTTAATGTAGTCTGGTCGCTCTTCATGTAATCTGTCACCGTATGTTGACTCAATCAAAACATAGTCCGCACCTTTTAAAGTTTCAGGATCCTTGATTATAGGCTTGTTAATGTTTCCAATATCCCCAGAGAAAATAATTGTTTTACTTACACCATTCTCCGTAACTTTCATTTCTATACTTGATGAACCTAGTAAATGACCTGCATCTACAAATTTTATTTGAAATTCATCACATACTTTTACAACCTGATTGTAATCTACAGGTATCATCAGCTCGCAAGCGGCCGCTGCATCTTCCGTATTATAAATAGGAACATACTCCTCACGTCCTGCTCTTTTTGCCTTCCTGTTCTTCCACTGTGCTTCAAACTCCTGAATATGCGCACTGTCTCGCAACATAATGTTGCAAAGTTCACAGGTTGCTTTGGTTGCAAAAATCTGCCCCTTAAAACCTTTCTTAACCATCAATGGAATTAAACCTGAGTGGTCAATGTGAGCATGTGTCAGGAAAATGTAATCAATATCCCCTGCGGGAACCGGCAATTCCTGGTTTACATAAATATCCTTGCCCTGCTCCATACCACAATCTACAACTGCTTTCTTGTCACCTACCTGTAAATAGTGACAACTTCCTGTTACCTCATGATCTGCGCCTAAAAATGTGAGAATCATAAAATCGCCCCCTTTGTAAGTTTATTTTTCGTTAGTTTGTTTTGTCTTATTATAAGACTTCTAATCCGTTCCTGTTATGGATTAATTATAACACTTACAAAGACTTTTATGGAGAGTTTTTTGAGTTTTTCTTTTTTCAGAAAATAGTTTCAACTATTTTTTGTATACAACATCAGTCCGGCTTCCTTCCACTCTTCTTGCTTTATAATATGTATATTTTGCAATTTGTTTAAAAGAAATGATATTTTATAAAATTTCATAATCTGCATAAAAGATATTGAACTATTAGTTTTTTCATTGCATAATAGTATTTCAACACATATAAATATTTTTAGTACTAAGTGGTTAAACAGATTTGCATATTAGTTAGATATTTTAAGACTAAGTTGTTAAACAGATTTGCATATTAGTTAGATATTTTAAGACTAAGTGGTTAAACAGATTTGTATGTTAGATAGGTTTGGAAACTAAATTATTAAATAGACATTTACAAAAAGAAAGAAGGTTTTTATGAACGAAGGGACAATTTCTTTAAAAAATAAATTTTTCGGTGACAAGGCTTTTTACAAAATGATTCTTGCAATTGCCGTTCCAATTATTATTCAAAATTTACTGACAAATCTTGTTAGTATGGCTGATAATATTATGGTTGGGCAGTTGGGTACTGACCAAATGTCCGGAGTTGCCATTATAAATCAGCTATTTTTTGTTTTTAATTTGCTGGTTTTTGGTGGTATGTCAGGTGCCGGTCTTTTTTCCGCACAGTATTTTGGTCAGAAAAACAATGACGGTGTGAGAAATGTTTTTAGAATGAAGATTCTTATTGGCATAACAATTATCATTGCATCTCTTGGGGTTATGCTATTTTTACACGAACCTTTGATTAACATGTTTCTCCACGAAGGTAGCGACTCGGGCAACATTGTTGATACTTTCAATTACGCGCGAAACTACCTATACGTGATGGTTATCGGCATTGCACCTTTTGTAGTTTCTAACTGCTATAGCACAACTTTAAAAGAATCCGGGCAGACTATTGTGCCAATGAAAGCCGGAGTTCTGGCTGTAGTTTTTGATATTGTACTGAATTATATTTTTATTTTTGGGAAATTCGGTGTGCCTGCCATGGGCGTTACCGGTGCAGCTATCGCCACTGTTATTTCACGTTTTGTGGAATGTGGCTATTTGGTTGTTTACACCCACACACATGTAAAAGAATATCCTTTTATTAAAAATTGCTACAGAACTTTGAGACTTCCTATGTCACTTGCGAAGAAAATTCTTATTACCGGAACGCCACTTATGCTTAACGAATTTTTGTGGGCTGGCGGACTTACTTTGCAGACACAGGCTTTTTCTACAAGGGGACTTGCTACAATCGGTGGATTGAATATTTGTAATACTTTAGGTAATATTTCAAATTCAATTTTTGTAACACTTGGTACAACCATCGCCATTGTTGTAGGTCAACTGTTGGGTGCTGGCAAACTAAAAGACGCAAAGGTCACAGCCACACGTATGGCAACTTTTTCGTTTTTAATTTCATTAGGCACTGCCGTAATTTTATTTATACTTGGACCGATATTCCCACATTTTTATAATACAACAGGGGAGATTCGCCAACTGGCAACACGTTTCATTTGGGTGGTAGCTCTGGCAACACCTTTTATATCATTCACTAACTCTGAATATTTTATTTTGCGAAGCGGTGGCAAAACTATCATTACATTCCTTTTTGATAGTTGTTTTGTTTGCCTTGTAAATGTTCCGGTTTCAATGTGCCTTGCGAAATTCACCTCCATGAATATTGTAAGCATGTTCCTACTTGTAAACATGTTGGAAGGCATTAAGTCATTTATTGGTTTCGTAATGGTAAAAAAAGACATTTGGCTGAATACAATTGTGGAGTAGAATATGGTTTGTTTACTTAATATTTCTTATTTATGGAATTAGTAGGATTGAGTTTTTGATGAATCTTGTGTAGTTTGTCTACATTATAACATTTGATTATATGAAGAATAGGATTGAATTGTAATGTCTCACTCAATCCTATTCTTATGTTTAATCTATTTCCTATTGTTTTAATCTAGTTTCTAAGTTTGTGATTTAATCTAATTTTTAAGTTTAATCTATTCCCTATCACAGCAAATATTGGTGATTATATTTTCACGCCTTATGCAAATATTGGTGATTATATTTTCACGCCTTATGCAAATGTTAATCATTTATCTTTTTTATCTTATACCAAATATTTTTTTACCAGTTCTTCCAAAATTCTTGTATTAAGCGGACCGTCACTTGTTTCAAATGTCATTAGCAAATTATCACCAGGAAATATGTTATTTTTCTGAAATGTTTCGATTTTTCTTAATGCTTTCCTTGAATACTCGCTGTCGTCCATCATTCCGAAATGTTCCAAATAATATTCTTTTCTAGTTCTAACATTCAAGATTTTGAAATCAGGTACTACATATCCATAGCCTTTCAAATATAACGGTTGCTCGTAAACGTACGGTATCCCCTTCATATATAATTTGTCCGCAATTATTTTTTCTGATTTCGAACGAACCGCCTCTCCCTGTTCAGTAAGTATCTCATTATCTTTATCTGTGAATATGAATTTTTCACTTACTTTACTCATATTTTGTTCTTTTAATTTGTTTTGTTCTGCCTGCCACTTTTCTGCGTACATTTCGTTTGGCATTGTATATGGTTCAACAAATATTTTCTTTTTATCTGATATCTTGTCGTAAGCTTTTAATGTTTCATCAAATTCATATTTATCCAACATATTTCTAAGACACTTTTTATTTTTCTTGATTATAATTTGAACTTTTTTCTCATATTCTTTTTGAGCAAGTTTTTTAATAATACTACGATTCTTTTTATTTATGTATGTTTCCGTACCATCATCTTTTCGCCAATAATACTGAATTGAATTTTTATTTTTACTTATATTAACGTATCCCTCAGGAAGTCTTTCTAATGTTTTTTTATTAGTCTTTTCTATTTCTTCTAACTCTAATTGTTTTTCATATAAGATTTGTTTTAAATTTTCCATGCGCCGTCCTTGTTTATCCTCTATGTTACATCTATTATGTTACATTTATTATATGTTAAGTTGATTTGTTTTTCAAGTGTTATTATTAATTAGATATGTTGATTTTATTGTTTTTAGAAATTTCCACCCCTTCAGCTTGTTATTTTTCCTAGGGGGGTGGAAAGCTGGACTCCCTACACTTTTTCACATTACAATCTTTCTATTTTTTCCACCCTTATGGCTTGTTATTTTTCCTTTTGGGTGGAAAGCTGGACTTCTCACTCTTTTTCTCTCTTCAGTATTTCTCATTTTTCCACCCCTTCAGCTTGTTATTTTTCCTTTTGGGTGGAAATCTGGACTTCTCACTCTTTTTCTCTCTTCAGTATTTCCCATTTTTACACCCTTATGGCTTGTTATTTTTCCTAGGGGGTGGAAAGCTGGACTCCCTACACTTTTTCACATTACAATCTTTCCCATTTTTCCACCCCTTCAGCTTGTTATTTTTCCTAGGGGGTGAAAAGCTGGACTTCTCACTCTTTTTCGCACTACTGTCTTTCTCTTTTTTCCACCCTTAAAAATTATTATGGTTTCTTTAGGGTGTATTATCGCCATAATATTAGTTTTGTTTGCATAACAAGTCAAAAAAATAGGGGCAGCTACGCTGCCCCTAGGTAAATCTCCTACAATTCTACCTTTACTTTCTCTAAGTGCCAGATATCTCTTACGTATTCTTCGATTGTTCTATCTGATGTGAACTTGCCTACGTTTGCTACGTTAAGCATCGCTGATTTTGCCCAACCTGCTTCATCTTTGTAAGCTGCTTCAACACGTCTTTGAGCTTCTGCGTAAGACTGGAAGTCCTTTAAGATGAAGTATCTGTCTGCACAACCTGTTTCTTCCTTTGTAAGAAGTGAGTTGTAAATTGGTCTGAATCTTTCAGGATTATCAGGTGAGTAGAATCCGTTAATTAACTGCATAAGAACTTTTCTAATATCCATGTCTGAATTGAAAATCTGCATTGGATCATATCCACCATTATTTTCGTAACCAATAACTTCGTCTGAAGACATACCAAAGATAAATGCATTTTCCTTGCCAACTTCTTCGACGATTTCAACATTTGCACCGTCCATTGTTCCAAGTGTTAATGCACCATTTAACATGAACTTCATGTTACCTGTTCCAGAAGCTTCCTTTGAAGCTGTAGAAATCTGTTCTGAAACATCTGCTGCTGCAAAAATGATTTCTGCATTTGAAACTCTGTAGTTTTCAATGAAGACAACCTTAATCTTACCGTTGATTGACTCATCATTGTTGATTACATCTGCAACACTGTTGATTAACTTAATTGTAAGTTTTGCAATCTTGTATCCTGCTGCTGCCTTTGCTCCGAAAATAAAAGTTCTTGGAATAAATTCCATATCAGGATGTTCTTTAATCTGATTGTATAAATACATAACATGTAAAATGTTAAGTAACTGACGTTTGTATTCATGAAGTCTCTTAACCTGAACATCAAAGATTGAACGTGGATCTACATCAACTCCATTATGTTTTTTGATATATTTTGCAAGACGAACTTTGTTCTGATACTTAATGTTCATGAACTCAGCCTGAGCCTTCTTATCATCTGCGTATACTTCAATGCCTTTGATTTTTGGAAGGTCTGTAATCCAATCATCGCCAACCTTGTTTGTAACCCATTCAGCAAGAAGAGGGTTTCCATGAAGCAAGAATCTTCTTTGTGTAATACCATTTGTTTTGTTATTAAACTTCTGTGGCATCATTTCATAGAAGTCCTTTAATTCCTGCTTTTCAAGAATTTCTGTATGAAGCTTAGCAACACCGTTTACTGAATAGCCGGCACAAATTGCTAAGTTTGCCATCTTAACCTGACCATCATAAATAATTGCCATCTTAGCAATCTTGTCATAGTTACCAGGATATTTTTCTTCAATTTCAAGACAGAATCTTCTGTTGATTTCTTCAACAATCTGATAACATCTTGGAAGTAATCTTGAGAATAATTCAATAGGCCATTTTTCAAGAGCTTCAGCCATAATTGTATGGTTTGTATAAGCTACACACTTTGTAGTAACTTCCCAAGCTTCATCCCATTCTAAATAATAAACGTCCATTAAAAGTCTCATTAATTCTGCAACTGTTAATGTTGGATGAGTATCATTCATCTGGAATACTACTTTTTCATGTAATTTCTTAATGTCATCATGCTTCTTTAAATACTTCTTAATTGCTGTCTGAAGTGAAGCTGAAACAAAGAAATACTGCTGTTTTAATCTAAGTTCCTTACCTGCATAATGGTTATCATTTGGATAAAGAACCTCTGTAATTGTCTTAGCAAGGTTTTCCTGTTCAACTGCTGCCATATATGAACCCTTGTCAAATTCTTCAAGGTTAAAATGAACAACTGGTTCTGCATCCCAAATACGTAATGTATTAACAACATTGTTGCCATATCCTACGATTGGCATATCATAAGGAACAGCCATAACTGCCTGATAACCTTCCTGACCATAATAATCACGTCCGTCTCTGTGATCAATCTTAACAGTACCACCAAATCTAACTTCACAAGCATACTCTTCACGCTTGATTTCTAATGGATTAATATGTCTTAACCAATCTTCAGGAATTTCTTTCTGATATCCATTTTCAATCTTCTGCTGGAACATACCGTATTTGTATCTGATTCCACATCCATATGCAGGATAATTTAAAGTTGCAAGACTGTCTAAGAAACAAGCTGCAAGACGACCTAATCCACCGTTACCTAAAGCTGCATCAGGTTCCTGGTCTTCAATTACGTTTAAATCAAGTCCAAGTTCCTCAATTGATTCTTTAATTTCATCTCTTGCAGATAAGTTAATAATCATGTTACCTAAAGCCCTTCCCATTAAGAACTCCATTGATAAATAATAAACCGTTCTGCCATCAGCCTCATCATAAGCCTTCTGTGTAGCAATCCACTGGTCAATAACGATATCTTTTACCGCATAAGCAACACATACAAATTTGTGTCTGTCACTTACTTCATCTAAAGTCTTACGGTAAAGCATCTTTGCCTGATCTTTTACACGCTTTTTGAATTCTTCCTTGAATTCTTCTTTTTGAATTCTGTCCATTGTTTTAGTCATAAACCCCTCTCCTATCCTTATTATTTGGTAACATACAATAAAATTCATCTATCTTTTGCAAAATATATGTGCTGCTGTTTTCCCAATATGATTTCGATATCCAAACACCACAATCCTAATTATGATGACTGTTCCATGCTTAGCACTCCTTCGATTTTCCCCAAAGAATCACATATTACCAAGCTTACACTTCACTTATATGCTAATATTAAATGTGTACCAACATATATATCCTATATGCTAATATTAAATGTACACCAACATATAACACAACTTATATCGATAAATTCTATACATATGCTGTTGCGTATATTCGTATAACACGCATAAAGGAACGATTTACACCGTTCCTTTATAAATTTATATTCTGTTCAAATAACTAGCCTACTATGAGTTTTTTTCAACGCTTAATGTAACCTTTTCGCCATTAATGTTCCATTCCTTCTCATACCCTTTTATTGTATCAAATTCGACATTATCTGCCAACACTTCTGACTTAATTTCATCAATATTACGTTCTACAACGTCCTTAACCTTGTCATTATTAGCAACATTCACAACGATTTTGTCCATTACTTCGAATCCAGCTTCTTTTCTCATTGTCTGAATCTTGCTGATTACTTCACGAACAAAACCTTCTTCTAATAATTCATCACTTAAGTTAGTGTCAAGAACTACTGTAACGTCGCCATCTGCTTCAGAAACATAACCTTCAACCTGAGCCATGTCGATAAGTAAATCTTCTTTTTCAAGAACAACTTCATTACCGTCAAAGTCAAATGTAAGAGGTTCGCCGGCATTAATCTTATCCATAGCACTGTTTCCGTCAAGGCTTGCCAATGCTTCCTTAATCTTGCCTAAGAACTTACCATATTTTGGTCCAACAGTTCTAAGCTGTGGCTTAAATGAGTATGATGTGAATGCTCTAACATCATCAGTAAACTCTACTTCTTTTATATTCAATTCTTCTGTAATAATTTCCTGGAAAAATTCAGGTAAATCAAAATCAGCCTTTACAAACATTTTGCCAATTGGCTGTCTGTTCTTGATGTTTGACTTATTTCTACAAGCACGACCAAGAACTACTACCTTAAGAACTCTTTCCATATTTTCTTCTAATTCTTTATCAATCTGAGCTTCATTAACTTCTGGGAAGTCACAAAGGTGAATTGATTCTTTTGCACTTGAATCCACACTTCTAACTAAATTCTGGTAAATGTCTTCAGTCATAAATGGAATCATAGGTGCTGCTGCCTTTGATACAGTAACAAGTGCTGTATAAAGTGTCATGTAAGCATTAATCTTATCCTGTGGCATGTCTTTTGCCCAGAATCTTTCTCTTGAACGTCTTACATACCAGTTTGACATTTCATCAACAAATTCATCTAACGCTCTTGCAGCTTCAGGAATTCTGTAGTTTCCAAGGTTGTCATCTACAGCCTTAACCATAGAATTCATCTTTGATAATAACCACTTATCCATTACTGATAATTTATCATAATCAAGTGTGTACTTAGTTGGATCAAACTGATCGATTTCTGCATAAAGTACATAGAACGCATAAGTGTTCCAAAGTGTACCCATGAACTTACGCTGTCCTTCTTCTACTGCCTTGCCATGGAATCTGTTTGGAAGCCATGGAGCTGAGTTAATGTAGAAGTACCATCTGATTGCATCTGCACCGTATTTATCAAGTGCTTCAAATGGATCAACTGCATTACCCTTTGACTTACTCATCTTCTGTCCGTTTTCATCCTGAACGTGACCTAAAACGATTACGTTCTTGTATGGAGCCTTGTTAAATAACAATGTTGATTCTGCAAGTAATGTGTAGAACCAGCCACGAGTCTGGTCAACAGCTTCTGAAATAAAGTCTGCAGGGAACTGCTGTTCAAATAAATCTTTATTTTCAAATGGATAATGGTGCTGTGCAAAAGGCATTGCTCCACTATCAAACCAACAGTCAATAACTTCCGGAACTCTCTTCATTGTGCCACCACATTCAGGACATGGCATTGTAATTTCATCAATGTAAGGTCTGTGGAATTCAACAGTCTTAGCTTTTTCGTCACCTGACTTTTCAAAAAGTTCCTGACGACTGCCAATTGACTGCATGCAACCACAATCACACTGCCAAATGTTAAGTGGTGTTCCCCAATAACGGTTACGGCTTACGCCCCAGTCCTGAACATTTTCAATCCAGTTTCCGAAACGTCCCTTACCGATACTTTCAGGAATCCAGTTAATTGTGTTGTTATTTTTAATTAAATCATCCTTAACTGCTGTCATCTTAATAAACCATGATTCACGTGCATAGTAAATAAGTGGTGTATCACATCTCCAGCAATGTGGATAACTATGTTCAAATTTAGGTGCGTCAAATAATAAACCTCTTGCATCTAAATCTTTTAATACTTCAGGATCTGCCTTCTTTACAAATAAGCCGGCAAATGGTGTTTCTTCTGACATTTCACCTTTTTCAGTAACAAGCTGAACAAATGGAAGGTCATAGTTACGGCCAACATTAGCATCGTCTTCACCGAATGCAGGTGCGATATGAACAACACCTGTACCATCTGTAAGAGTTACATAAGTATCACATGTAATGAAGAAACCTTTCTTGTGCTGCTTTTCAGCTTTTTCATGAGCACATTCATATAATGGCTCGTATTCTTTGCCTTCAAGTTCTTTACCTTTGTATGTTTCAAGAATTTCGTATGGTTTAACACCTTCTTCTTCATTTCCAAGGCTACCTAAAACTGTATCTAATAAAGCAACTGCCATGTAATATACATAGCCGTCTGCTGCTTTTACCTTTGCGTAATCTTCATTCGGGTTTACACAAAGAGCAACGTTTGAAGGTAATGTCCAAGGTGTTGTTGTCCATGCTAAAATATATGCATCCTCGTCTTTCGCCTTGAATCTAACGATTGCTGAACGTTCTTTTACATCCTTGTAACCCTGAGCTACTTCCTGTGATGAAAGAGGTGTTCCACAACGTGGGCAATAAGGAACGATTTTGAAGCCTTTGTATAATAAGCCTTTATCCCAAATAGTTTTTAAAGCCCACCATTCTGACTCAATATAGTTGTTATCGTATGTTACATAAGGATTATCCATGTCAGCCCAGAAACCTACAGTACCTGAGAAATCTTCCCACATACCTTTGTATTTCCAAACACTTTCCTTACATTTGTCAATAAAAGGCACAAGACCGTATTCTTCAATCTGGTCTTTTCCATCTAAACCAAGCATCTTTTCTACTTCTAATTCAACAGGAAGTCCATGAGTATCCCAACCTGCTTTTCTTGGAACCATATGGCCCTTCATTGTCTGGTAACGTGGAATCATATCTTTTATAACACGAGTTAAAACGTGTCCAATATGTGGCTTACCGTTGGCTGTTGGAGGTCCATCATAAAATGTATATGTTTCTCCTTCCTTACGACTGTCCATACTTTTCTTAAAAATGTCATTGTCTTTCCAAAACTTTTCTGTCTGCTTTTCTCTCTCAACAAAATTGAGATTAGTTGAAACTTTCTTGTACATTCTGTACTCCTTTCATTTTTATATAGTATTGCTATCTATTTAAGTGTTTAATCATTTGCTCACTACGTATGGGCATGAGCCTTGTCTACTCATAGACCTTTGGTCTATTTCGTCGCCGGCTTCGCCTTATTCAAACACATAAAAATATAAATTCTTGTGCAAGCACAAATTTATATTTTTATGTGTCTGAGCAAGGCTCATGCCCATACGTAAAAAAGGCTTCCGCCCTGTTAAGGACGAAAGCCTGAATTTTCGTTATACCACCTTTAACAGCATACTCGGGAATTCCCTTTATATGTGTTCTCTGTAACGGGAGAAACCGTCAGCGCCTACATTAATATAAACTACAAAAGTCAAAAAACATTTCGGGCTGCAACTCCAGAGTGATTTTCATATATCTGCTACTAATACCCGACTCCCACCAACGTCAAGCTCTCTAAAACGTTCACTGATAAACTACTGTCTCTATCAAAGTCTTTGTTCATTAAATTTTATACATTTGTTATTTTAGTCAATTAATTTAAGAATGTCAACCACTATAGATGCTAATAATTCAAGAAATCTACATAAATATTAATAATTCAAGAGCTCTCTATAAATATTAACAGTTTAAGAAATTAAATTATTGATAATATTTATTAACAGCATCTATTGCCTTACACATATTAACCTCCTGTTCTAATTTTCCAACGTTCCGTCTGTAACAGTATATGTTGGGCTTGATGGTGTAAACAAGTTATTGTCCCAGCCATACGGAAGTGTTGTGTTTCTAAAATATGGATTAGTTGTAGCAACCTTGCTTAAAATATTTTCAAACAAATATTTATGTCCTGAATAGTTTTGTGCTTTACTGTTGCGGTATAAATAATCTGCTACTTCTGCAACCGACATAACAGCAGTTTTCTTTCCGTAAATGATTGTATCATTTCCTGCGGTGTCTGTTGCTATTATAAATGACCTAACAAAAATGGAATTTGTAATCTGTGGATTAATTCCATTCATTGTTACAACATAATATGTATTTTCTGTATCAGTAGTATCCCAATTATTAATTACTGCCCCATCACTTGCTAAAAAGCCATAAGTAACATTACTACCGGCATACTGCATTTTTCCTTCGTAAGAATACTGTTGTCCTGTAACTACATCTGGATTTAAAATTGTATATGCTGTGTTTAAAGCATCATTTTTTCTATAGCCACTTTGGTTCGGATCCAGGGCATATATTATTCCAAATTGTTTAACAGTATATGTGTTACCATCACTTGCTGTAATAGCGCTTCCTACGTTTAGTCCCTTACAAACAGTTCTAAAAGCAATATTTGAATCAGCCCCATTTGTTTTAATTTGGAAACCTTCAACTGCTGAATTATCTGTAGTTAAAACTGAAACAACTTCTACCGCGTCAGATACTGAACCTTCTGACTCCACACCGTTCAATGTGGATGTAACTTTCACTGTGTAAGTTCCATTTTCTGTATCGTCTGCTAAAAGGCTTATCCCTTGATTCAACGATTTATTAAATGTAGCTGCTGTGGTTTTGCCCACAGCTTCTACATTTTGTTTATTAGTAAATGTTAAGGAGCCTACAACTAAAGTTACAACACACACTGTAGATATAATCTTTTTATATTCTTTTCTCATAACATCTGCCCCTTTCCTAATCCAAATCTATTATGGGAGTGGTTGGTCCACCATCAGGTTGTGAAATATCAGCCACTGTGGTAATGTCACCATCCCAGCCATCCATAATATTTTGATTTATGTCAAAACGTGTAACTTCAATTATAGGTTTTTCATATTTTTTTGTGCGACTCACTTAAATACCCTCCTATTAATTGTATGTAGTATTACTGTTTATAAAAATCTTTATCAATGCTATTATCCCATGAATAATCTACAAGCCTATAACATCCTTTGTATTTCGTTCCATTTTTCTTTCCATACTTGGATGTTTCATTGTAAATCCAATCATAAACACTATCATAGTTCTTGTCATTGTTTTTCACTCCGTTAAGTAATTTCAGTAATTCATCTTCTACCTGGGAGCTTCTAAACTTACCTCTTGTATCATATGATATTCCCCATAAGCATTTGCAATAATTGTGTAAGTCCTGTGTCATTTTTGTCACTGTCTCATATCTGCTGTCAGATGTTGATGTGACTCCCATTGCCTTAAACATTGCATTTGCAATTTGTCCCATATTGTTATACATATCAACAATATTTAGAACATTATCATATAGGTAATCATGAGATTCTTTTGTTCCCATTTTCTGATTTTTATATAAATTCTGTGCAATGTCATACATATTTGTTGTGTAAATATTTTTACCATATACAACTTTTTCTGTACCATCACCCATATCTAATACTGCATATGCTCTAAATGCCCAATTCTGTTCCAATGAAGCATATTTGTAATTAGTATACTTAAATGTTAACGCATAGTATGTATAGTAATCATTGTCCTTAGCAGAAGTCGTGTAGCCTGCCAATTTGCCTCTATCTGTTGTTTCATATTTTGATACATTTGCATTAGATGAAACTGCATCCAAATTCATATTAGATTTTATGTCTGTATTTCCATCATCAATTGCATAAACTGTACCCATTTTCTTAACTTCATACAGTCTGTTATTGATTTTCATTACATTACTTGTTTTTGAAACAACTCTAAATGATGGATTGTATTCAGCTACTCCACCGGCATTCTTATTTGTGTTCATCTGGAAGCCAAGAACTTCTACATTTCCTGTGTTGACTTTTACTTCAAAAGGTATGTATGTGACTTTGTCTCCACTTTGAACTTTCAACAAATAATATGTTGTTGCATAGACAACACTAAACAGTTCTTCTGTTTCAGAGATTATCTGACCTGAATAAGACTGGTCACTTACTTTTTTCTCTGTAAAAGTCAAATCATTTGCATTTTCTGCATATAAAACAGAATCGCTTCCTTCTGAAACATAGACTTTTGTGTTACCTGCTACATAATAATTTGTATCACCGATTATGGATAAGTAGTGTCCATTGTAACCAACTGCATTATATGTATTTGTTCCAATAGATGTTGTTCCTCCTTTTTCTGTTATAGAAGAACCTTCATTGAATGCAGGATAATCTAAAAAGCTGATTGTACCTTTAAGTTTCAAGCCTGAGCCCATCTTTACAGACAATTGTGATTCACCACTAATCTCTCTCCATTTTCCTGTATGATTAACACCTGAATCAATTGAATCATCTGTTGGAATTATCTTAAAGTAGAAATCCTTATATGTATTTCCATCATTTCCACAAACACGAACTACATAGTAGTAAGTTGTGCCTTTTGTAAATCCCTTCGGTAATTCAAACATTGTTGAAGAATTCATTAATGTCTGTCCTTCATAGTAACTATCATATACTGATTTCGAAACTAACGATGTACTATTACCTCTTTGTACAAAAATCTTAGTTGTTGTTCCTGTAAAATATTTTGAACTACCGTTTAATGAAATATAACTGTCATTGTAACCTGTTATTCCATTAATGTCTTCATCAGTATAATAGTAAATTTTTGCATTTGTTTTTCCAAGTGAACCTTCTTCTGAAACAGGTAATATATGCTGGCCTGAAATTAATATCCATCTGTTATCATTGTCATCAGGATATGTAGGTACTTCACCCGGTACTATTTCCTCCGGTTCTTTTTCCGGCTCAATAATAGTGTATTTTACCGAATCTTCTGTTGTCTGTTCACACCATTTTGCCACTACTTTAATGGTATGTGTAGAACCGATTTCATTATATCCTAAGAAGCTATATGAACCTGCCCGTACATCTTGAGCCTTTAATTCACCATCAATGTAAACATCATATAAATATCCATCAGCTTCCTGCTGTGTTGAATTAACCCAGGAGATTGATAACGAACTACCTCTGTTTGTAGCAACTAAACCATTAACCTTTTCAATCTCAGGTATATCTGCTTTAATCTTTATTGGAATAGAAACATATTGTCCCGGATAATTTTGCTCATCCCAATATACTTTCATGTAATAATATTCATTATCTTTTTTTCCACCTAAAGCACTATGAACAGGTATCTGCGCTAACATATTAGGTAGCATAATCTGAATCTTATTGTTTCCATTAATTCCATATCCACTTAAAGAAACATAATTGCTCTCACTCTTATAATAATCTACTGAATTTGTATTTAACAAATCACCTGTACATGCATAATAAGAACCTGTTTCTGTTCCTTCCTCAACATATTTTCCATCTACTGAAGGAATAATCATATCACCGCTACTGTCTAACAAACCTCTTGTAATTAAAACTCTGTTAGCATTTGGATTAATCTTGTTCTGTGTATCCAAATCTACAGAAATATGATTTCCGTTGTAAGCTGCAATATTACTTAATTTAATATCATGCTTATCGTAATAAATTGAACTCTTTACTTCGCGATGAGCTGTGTGGTAATAAACAGGAATTGCTGAATTATCCATATTATTTCCCTGAATTTGTGTCCAGTCTCCAATATCACCATTTTCATCTGTAACTCTGAATGCAACTACTACATAATCACCATTTTTGTTATATAACTTCAATAAGTAGTATGCATTTAAATCAAAGTCATCAACGTTCATGTTGAAGCCGTTTCCGTCTCTGTTAAAGTGTGTTCCTGGTTTTTTAGGTTTTTGAACAGCATTTCCATCTACACCAATACCGTCAATGTCCCAACCTTCAACATCCATTATTGTACAGTTATCCAGGTCATTAATGTTAGACTCAACCTGATTTTTTGTTATTGCTGCCCAATATGGAACTGTACTAATAATATGTCCTGTTGAATCATTCTTAACTTCTGTCATTACAGTGTAGTTTGGATTGAAACCAATTGACATATAGCTAGCATTATATCCAATATCTTTTGTAATGATATTTTTGTAATCCAATGTTCTATTGTTTGTATCTACTACCTTGTATTCTATTCTGGCAGCCTTTGATCCCTGTGCCACTTTAAATTGATATGGTGTATTGCTTCCCACTGTTTCTTTTAAAGTTGTCCAATCCATTGGATTTTGTTCAATTACTGCATTGACAGTATATTCGTAACTGTTATTATTTTCATTAGACTCCTGAATGTATCCAACATCTTTGCCTTCTTCTGTATCCCATCCAGCATCATCTACATTAATAATCAGCTTCTTTGTTCCAGTTTCTTTTGCACACACATTTTTTAATCTGATACTAGCTGTTTTTCCAACATTCAAGCCTAAATAATAACCATCTGACACTACCTGCTCTACACCTTCCTGTCTACAAAGTGTCACATAAATTTTTTTGCCATAATTTTCCTGAGTATCTGTTGTAGCTGATACCTTTGCTGTACCGATATTTTTAACTGTTGCTACTAAATCAAAGTTTACATCAACTTTTACTTTCTCGTTGTTTTCATTTGGTCCCTTTACAGTGCTGACTATCAAATCAACCATAGCTGTTGTACTTGCATAATTATAATAGTTTTCATCTCCTGAAAATTTAACTAACACTTTTACTTGGGACTGATTGTCAAGGCCTTCATTATCTCCAAATGTATAAACATAATTACCATCACTGTCTACTTCATCTTTGCTAATAGTTTTCTTAATTATGTTTCCATCAACAACGTACTGAATCTGGTATGAGTCAACATTTTCATCTGTTGACTGTTTCCATGTTGCCTTGACTGGTCCGTCACCATTATTACTGTCTAATGTAACTGCTCCTTTTGAAATTATCTTAATTGCGACTTCTGTGCAGTTGTTGTTCTCATCACTTTCATCAACTACATAATCTGCGTCAGCGTATCCACCTATATGAATTGTTCCTTCTTTTAAATCACTTTCCTGAACAGTGTAATTAAATGTAACTGTTGGGGTAAACTCAGCTCCCACATTTAACTTTTGTTCAAGGTTGTCGTTCCCCATTGTTCTATATGTAGGATTAACAATATTTGACTCAATTATTTTTCCATCCTTAGTTGGCTTTACAGTCATGTTATTGTTTCCGTTAGGTTTTGCAACCCCTAAGCCAACATTCTTCATAGTTACTGTAATCGGAATAACATCCCCTACTCCATAGGCATTACTTGGAGTTGATACTGATGAAATTATCAAATCTGGCTTTAGGCTTCCCTTAGCATGAACATGTTCATCATCATCTTTTCCTACAGTTGTTACTGTTACTGTTGTTCCTTCAGTGAACTGTTCAAAATCACCTAAACTACACTTGTTATCAGTAACTGTCATTGTTTTTGTTTCATCACCAACAGTATACTCAACGATGTATTTCTTAACATCATCAGATGCAGGCCATGTTGCATATAAATTTCCATCTTCTAAATTGAAAGTTACTTCTTTTAATGAATCATAGAATTTGTATGACTTAGAATATTCGTTATTATCCTCATCATCTCCCTCATCTATAATTCTGTCTGCATCTACAAATGCTCTGTATTTATATATATTTGAGCCATCCTGATTTTCATCAATTTTAACATCAAAAACAACTGTATACTCTTCGCCCGGTTCCAAATATCCAGGACTAGTTCCCTGCTCTGCCTCAGTTGTATTAGCGTAACATATTTTATAACCTAAATCTTTACCGTTATTGCTATCTTCATATAGTCTTACAATAAGATTCTTTCCTGCTACAGGTTTTGCAACTGCATTACCAATATTTTTTATTGTTACACTAAGCTGTAAGTTTTCACCAATATAATGTGTCACTTTTGGAATGCTCATTCCTGTTACAACTAAATCAGGTTTTTTTGTATTTGAAATGATGGCTGTTGTTTCTTTTGAGCTCGTAACTGTGCCATCGTAAATACTCTTTACAACAACCTTATGTTCACCAACTGAATATCCTGATGCTGTTATGTTGTTTACAGTTCCAGGGAACAAGTCCTCAGTCCCTGAATATTTATAAAGTACCCCATCAATTTCTACCTGATATTTATAGGAACCTGCCATTTTGTCAGGTACATTAGATGACCATGATATAAATAAATCGCCCTTAGCATCATCACTTGCAACATTTGTACCTGTTGCCTTTAAATCTGTAATTCCATATACAGTATTAATGTTAGCATCTGAGAATGTAAGAGTTTTATTAGTTGCATTTTTAAAATCAAGTAAACCTAAGCCAAACAATAAATCATATGAATCATTTGTTGAGTTAAATGAAAGTGAATAATTAAGCACTGCACTTCCATCTTTTGCCCTTTCAAATGTATATTCTTTTTCTTCATAAATATCATTTGAATATGCTCCATTTACATACTCTTCAGGACAACATTTTATCTTTATAGTCTCGCCTATTAACTCTTTTGGTCCATATATCTTAAAAGATAAATTCTGTAACTCGCCCTTTGTTGCTGCTTCATTATAAATTGCAGCTTTGATAGTCCATGCCTGATCACTTCCTGTATGTTTGCCCATATTGTTAAAAGTCAAATTAGCCTGTCCACCATTTGTGTAATCTACTTTTACATCTGCCCCTGTTGATATGTCTGAATTTACACCTTCGCATATAGTGAAATTCCACTTGCTGTCAACTCCCGTATCATTCCACAAATTTGTCTCTCTTCCGAAAATGTAATTTACATACAATGTGAATGAATTTGAACCCATTACTCTTGTTGAATCAACATCTGATAGAGTCTCTTTGATTTCGTCTCCATTTTTGATTGCCACAACTGCTGTTGTATGTTTTCCAACTGTAGTTGCCTGTCCGTTGTTATTTGTTGCCTTTGCAAAAGCATAAGCAGGAACTGATATTGATGTTGTATTCTCGTCATCTGTTGTTATGTATAATTTTCCATCAGCATATATAGCATATTTAATTGCACCATCAACCTTATCCCATGTTATATTCTCATCACGATATTTTTCCCATTGATTGTCTGTGAATGTAACTTTTATAGCTGATGCCTTTGCTCTTTTCAAATATATAATAGCCTTATCCGTTTTATTAGCGGCTACAACTTCCAGTTTATGAACATTATAGTCATCTACATCTGTTTTTAAGACGCTAACAAATGCTCCTTCTGTAATAGTATAATCCTTATTATCTAATTTTACTGAAGTAAATTTAGCACCTAAATTGTATGCAATATAAAGTGTTGTATCGAGTACCTTTTTAGCTTTATTGTCATACGCTGTGCTATACTCTGATGGAATATAATACTTGTACTCTCCATCTGAGCCTTCAAAATCAATCCAGTTTGCATCACCCGGCACATCAATTTCACCTGCTGTTGTTGTTTCAGTTGGTGCTACTGTAGATGAATCTGTTTCAACCGGATCTTTACCACCCGTGGATTCGACTGTAGCCGTAACTGCGTCTGATTCATAACCATTTAGTGTAGCTATTAATTTTACCGTATGAGTTCCATTAGTTACTTCATAAGTATATCTTCCTGCCGCTACACCTGTTGATACTAATACGTCATCTATATATACGTTATATTTCTGACCATTACTAATCATGTCTCCATTTTGTCCCCATTCTACAGCAATATTGCCCCTACCATCGGCTGTTGCTAATAAGCCGATTGGGGTAATAGGCTTTGATGTCGAGCCTACAACCTTAACTAGGAATGTTCCTAAATTATTTCCTTCTACGGTAATGGTATGGTATGAGATTTCTCCTTTCTTCGAATCCAACAAAGAGTCCTTAATAAATACACAATCATTTTTTACATAAACCAACTTATTAACAGATGCATTTATAATATCCATATATCTAACACCATCAATAATAATTCCTGTTGGTGTACCACCGTCTTTAGCAACAAAGCCGAAAATACTTTGTGCTTTCATATTATCAGAAATCTTTCCCCATGCCTGAACTGTATTTGCTCCATAATAACCACACATGGTTTCACGTTCTGCCATCATGACTTTTTTAGCTTTTGTCATATAAATTGTTGCGCCACTGCTTGACTTATTTTCATTTACAATTTCCCAATCATCATCAGCAATGCTATCCGGATTAATTTTTTCCTGGGTTGCATCTTCAACTTCATCAACAAACTCTTCGGCTGTCTTTTCGCTATCACTTCCATAAACGCTAAAATCAAATATTGCCACAGGATAGCCTGTACTTCTCTTTGTTGGCACTATTCTGATATATTTAGCTTCTACTGAATCTCTTAAAATTATTTTATCTGTTCTTGCTCCTGTTAATCCGGAAAACTCAGCAACTTTATTATAGATTTTACCATCTGTTGAAACTTCTATCTCATAATCTGCAGCACTTGCTGTCTGCCACTTAATCAAAAGTTCCTTTACGTTATATGTATTTCCTAATTTAAGTTTAAAGTTATCACTTGTATTATCCAATGGTTCCCATTTTGTATCTGACTGGGTATCAATGGCATTTGATGGAATGTCCCCTGCAATTGGTGAGTAAGCAATTGCTCTTGCTCCTGCATATCTTACATAATTATTAAGACCGTCAACAGAATCTTTTCCTACACCGTTACTGTTTAAATCATCGTCGCCACTAATTCTATAATAAGCTGCATCTTCGTCACCTATATTAAACTGACTCATAATCCATGTGTTTCTATTTTTGAGCCATGTTTTATACTCTGTAATATACTCTTCATATGTATCATACATTACACCTGAACCATAAGAGCCTACACTTTTAAGTTCATCTCCTGTAAAAGTTTTTCCACCTGTTCCATCTAATGATCCATTAATTCCATATAACCATGAATATCCCCATCCTACATTTCTGTCATCATCCGTTGTTGCTCTTTTATAGTTATATGCTTTTTCATAATTTGTCTTAACGGATTTAGAGATTTCATTTACGACTGTGTCAACTTCTCCATTATCAGCATATAATGATTTAATCTTTGGTAATAGTTCTTTGTATCTTGCCACAACCTTATTATAGAAATTTTTATTCTTCATTAATACTTCGAACCACTTAAATGCATTCTGACTTCTAAAACCCTGTGCACTCTCATGTTCATCAATATTTCCGCTTGATAAATCAAGATCCCACAATGGACCTGCGTATAATTTTCCATTTTTAATATAGAAACGTGTAGAACTAAAACCTATATCCTTTGTCATGAAATATTCTGATGTAATGTAGAAATCTACAAAAGAATCTACGTCAATGAATTTTTTCATATCTTCAAACTGTGCATCAGATGTTTCGTATGATGTACTGTTAATTACAGTTTCAAATCCTTCTAAGTATGATTTAATATCATTTACAAATTGTGGCTTAACAGCATCTGCACTATTACCTGTTAAACTAGGATTTAATTTATTTCCCGCAATGTCTGTAGAACATACCGGATCATTTAAGCCAAACTGCTGTCCAAGTACACTTGTTTTAAAATAATATGCGTCTGTGTCTAATCTGCTATCATTAGCTAATTCAAGTAAAGCATCATACAGTTTATATTCTGTTCCATTAATAGTAACTGTTGTTGGTGTACTATCTGCCTTTACATCATCAGTAGTTTTGTCATAGTAACTTGTATCAATATTAACTCTGTCTGCTCCTACTTCCACTGACTCTGTTAAAAGGTATGTTCCCAAGTATTTTCCGTCCACGTATAAATCAACATTTTTACAATTGCTTGTGAATGCCTTACTTACATTGTTTTCAAATGGTGTCTGTGTACTCTCTAAATATCTCTGGAAATTAAGTCCCATGTAATTTCTTATCATGGTTTTATCAAAAATATTTGCAAGCAGACTCCATTTCTTTGCTGTACCCATACCAAATGGATTAATTGAAGAGTCAAACTTTAAGTTATACGCTTTCTTGTCAGCTAAAGATGTTGAATTACCTCTAACATTTACAGTTCCTGAATTTGAAACTTCTGTTGTACTTCCGTCTGCTCCTTTTATCATTAAAGAGGCATTCACTTTTGTCTTTGTAGTATCTGTGTATAAATTAATATCTTTTGTTTTTGTATCTCTTGATGAGTTTATAAAAATCTGCGGGATTCCGTTATCGTATGCTGTTGTTTTTCCTCTATATGTAAATGTTGTTTCACTTGAAGCCGGTGATGTTACAATAGTATCACCTTTCTTATAAACAGCATTCATTGTTACAGTATACTCTGTACCTTCTGTTAAATTAAGGCTACTTAAGTCAACACTGCTTCCCGATGATGCAATGTTTTCTATTGTCTGTCCATTGATAGTTAATGTGTATGTATATGTTGCCCCATCTTCAACAGTAACAGCATTTGGATCTGTAAAGCTTACCTTATATCCTCCATCAACTTCTGAATAGTTGTATACATATGCTTTAGTTAAAGCCTGTAGTGTAATTGAAGGTTCCGGTTCTGTTGTGGTTGTTTCTGTTGTGGTTTCTTCCTTAATATCTTCTTTGTTTCCTGTATAGAAATAATACACAACATCATGTGTGCCATACACAAATCGTAATGAATAATATGTGTTAGCCTTTAAATTTACGTCAGTCAAACCAAGTCCTATGTTATATCTTGTATTATCATGGTCTTTCATTCCTGCAAACACAATTTCTCCTGTTGTTGTCTGCCCCTCGTTTAAATAAATTTTTGCATTATCTGCACCTGTAAGTCCTTCCGGATACACATGCAAATAATGGTGACCGTAAGCTTCTATGGCACTACTTTCTGCGCCCTTTGCCACCTTATAATTTAAAGTCATAGGAGTATTACTGGATTGATACGACATATTTGAAATTGTAGTCCATCCACTACCATCATTCTCCGCACTAACATTTTTCGGAGTAAAATTAATACTTGTAACCACCATAGCCATAGCAAGTATCATTGAAATTAATTTTTTCATCTGTCTCTTCATTTCCCTTTTCTCCCTTTCTTTTTTATAAACAGTATTTACTCTTAATTAACGTCGTTTTTCACTAAACTACTTATTTTTTCTTTATATTATTAGGTCAATTCTAAAAAAAGGTAAACTAACCCATCATTGTTTTATCATTTTTTAAGTATAACATTATGCATATTTTGTTTCAACGAAAAAACTTTTTTTCTATATTCTGCATAACCACCAAAGCTTTTTTTGTGCATTATGCTTATATAACGTTTGCATTTTTATTACTTTTTTAGTATATTGTTATTGTTTTTTATTATTTTAAGAAAGAGGGCGAAAAATGCATAAAACAATTTTTATACATTTTCTGCCCTCTTTTTGGAATTTTGGTATTATTTATTTTATTAAGAATTATTTAAACTTAACTTTTTTAGGCTTGCTCCACTTGCCGTAGACTTTCTTGCCGTTTGCAATCTTAACTGCTCTTGCCTTAACATAATACTTCTTAGATTTCTTAAGTTTCTTAATGTTAATGCTGAAGTTTGCCTTCTTAACAAGTTTAGTAATAGTTACCTTCTTCTTGCCCTTGCAGTTCTTCTTGATTGAAACTTTAACCTGGTAAGCTGTAGCGCCTGCTACCTTGTTAAGTTTAATCTTAACCTTCTTAGATTTCTTACTCTTAGTAGCTTTCTTAATCTTAACCTTCTTAAGAGTAACCTTTGTACCAGATTTTGTTGTAGTACCAGGCTTTGTTGTAGTTCCTGGCTTTGTTGTTGTGCCTGATGTTGTTGTTTCACCTGGTTTTGTTGTACCACTTGGCGTTGTTTCTCTTGGCTTTGTTGTCTCGCCAGGTCTTGTAAAGTCATTATCGTCTTCGTCATCATCATTTACACTCTTTGTAGTTGGTGCTGACTTAACAACGATTGCCTCTGAGATACCTTTTGATTCAATACTATTCTTAATAGCTGTAACAACAACTTCGTGTGAACCACCTTTTACTCTTTCAATTGTATATGTACCAGGTTTAACATTAATCTGTTTTGCCTTTCCATCTACCTTTACATTGTATAGCTGTTCTGTATCACCTGTAAACGAAACAGTAATCTTGTTAAATTCATCTGATGTTACTACAAGACCTTCTGCTTCAGTTGGCATAAACACGCTAGTACCCATTAATGCAATTTCAGAAATCTGATATCCCCAAGTTACATTGCCGTCTGTAAGTTCAATCTTAACAAACTTAACAGTGTCCTTTGTATACTTGTCCATATCAAGTTTAACTTCTGTTGCACTCTTATAGGCTACACCTGACTTGTCAGCCATCAACTGATAATTCTGTCCATCATCTGATAAGTAAATCTTAAATGCTGTCGCATTTGTATTGTTAGCCTTAAATGCAATTAATAATTCCTCAACTAAACTCTTATCAACAGGAGCTGTAAGTTCAAGTGTTACTGTTGCCTCTTTCTTTCCGTATGTTGTCTGTACTGTTTTATCGTTTTCAGTTGAAATAGTACCATCAACTAATATCTTAGTATCCTTGCTGCCTTCAGTACCATCATTAATATCCTCAACTGTTACTGTTGCATTGCCCTTAGTTAAGTTTCTAACAGTACTAATATAATCAACTAATGAACCATCATCCACTTCAATTGTCTTAGTAATACCCTTAGACATAAGACCATTGCCGTAAGCTACGACCTTAACGGTATGAGTTCCTTTTTCAACTTCACTAATTACGCCTTCGCCGGCATCAATTAGACCAGTAACGCTCTTGCCATCAAGGAATACTCTATACTTAAAGTCTTTCTGATTATCACCTGCTACAATATTGTATTCAATTTCACTGAACTTGTTTGATGTTACTGTAAAATCAGCAGTCTCATCGCAGTTGTCAACCTCAATAGGCTCTGCATTCTGCTCTGTACTAAGTACAGCAATTTCTCTTACCTGATATCCCCAATTATTTGCATCTGGGTAGAATATTCTGACAAATCTAACATTGCCTTCAACACCAGTCATGCTCTGTTCATCAATAAGATTATTCTCCTTTGCCTTTGCTAAATCCGAACCTGGAACTGACTTAACATTTCTAAAGTCAACACCGTTAATTGAATACTGAATCTTATATCCCTTAGAAGGAAGTGTTCCATCATTATTTGTATGATACTTAATAACTATTCTGTCTAATTTAGCTGCATCATATGTATCGCCTAAATCAATTTCAAAATATGTATTAGCTGTTTCAAATTTAGGTGAAATATAATTTCCTTCAAATGAACCGTCTGTTATATCTTTTTCAGTACCACCTTCATTCTGTCTGCTTGGGTAAACATTTACTGTTTTGCCTAATGCCTTGTTGTACTTCTTATTAACTGCCATTTCTGCATTACTTGCTGCAGGTCCTACTGTTAATTTACATTCTGCTGTAAATGTTCCAACCTTAACAGTAATAGTTGCCTCACCTTCACCTTTGGCTGTTACTGTACCATTTTCATTAACTACGGCTATCTTGTCATTTGATGAGCTCCATTCAGGAGTTATTTCATCAGTTGTATTTTCAGGATTAATTGCTAATTCCAATGTTTCTGAAGACTTGTTCTTCATTTCAAAGGTTTCAGGAATGCTAATAGACTTAACATGTATAGGTTTTGTTACAATTACCTTACATTCTGCCTTGCTTCCTCCAGGTAATGTTGCATAAATAGCAGTTTCACCAACACCTTTACCTGATACAAGTCCTGTCTGATCTACTGTTGCAACTTTTGTATTGCTACTTGACCATGTTACTTTTTCATTTGATATTGCTGAAAGCTGAACTGATCTGTCACTTGCAATTCTTGCTTCTTTTCTATTAATTGTAACTGTTCCACTAATAATAATATCTGATTCTGTTGTATCTGATAAAATCATTCCTTTTCTATATGTAACAGCTTTAACAATTATAGTTCCATCAACTTCAAATGGAGCTGTGTATGTTGGAGAATCTTCTGTAGGTGTAGTACCATCTGTTGTGTACTTGATTTCTGCACCCTTAACTACAGTTGATAATGTTACCTTCTGTTTTCCATCATATACACCACTAACCGGTGAAATTACAGGTGATGTTGCTTTCACGGCACCGTATACTTCAAATTCAAAAATTGAATATCCGTAAGCTGTACCTCTTGCAAGACCCTTCATTCTTACATACTTAGCTTTTGTTGCTGGGAAGTTAGTTGTAACCGTGCCGACTTTACCGCTTTGTGTCGCAACTGTTGTCCATTCTTTTCCATCAAGAGAAACCTGAATTTCATATTTTTCAGCGTATGCTGCTTCCCATGTAATAACAGCCTGGTTAATAACTTTTGTAGGACCTAAATCAAGTTGAAGATATTCATCATCATTATCTTTTGATTTCCATCTTGTGCTACCATTTCCATCAATTGCATTTGCGGCAACATTTGCACCATCTTCTGAAGAAGCTGTTGCTGTTGCTTCAATTGACAAGTTATCGCTACCCTGAACTATATCTCCATCAATCTTCAATACTGCTGCTGCATAAGATGAATCAATACATCCATCTTCAACTGCAACTGCCTTAATTGTTGTATCACTTGATACTAAAATCTTACCTGTATATTTCTTTGAGTCTTTTGTTGGAGCTGAACCATCTGTTGTATAGTAGATTGTTGCGCCTTCTTCTGCTGAAAGTTCTACTAACTGTGTATCAGAAAATTCTGTTGTTCCGTTTACATCATCTGTTACAACACCATCTTTAAGAGCTGTTGCTGTAATTGTAGGTTTCTTAACCTGTTTGTATGCGAAGTAATTTTCTGTATCAATCTTAAAGCTTACAGTTGAGTTTGCTTCAATTCTTGCTTTACCAACTAATGTTCCATCTGCCTTCTTAATCTGTACTACTTTTCTTCCTGATGTTGGGTTCCAAACTTCTGCCGTGTATTTTCCATCTTTTACATAAACAGAACCCTGAATATTACCAACTACCATATAGTCATTTGTTCTATGACCAATTTCGTCCATTGCTGAAACAAACCAAAGTGTATTTGCTCTATCTTCTACCTGAACCTTACTTACATTCTTTTCAAACAAGTTATATGCACTTGTTGCATCTGTCTGTGATAAGAATGGCCATGTAATATGCTGCCAACCTGTATCAGGTGTTGCATAAGTATCAGGGTTATGCCATGCGGCATCCTCTGTCTTACCTTCTGCTACATATTTTTCATGCAACTTTCTTTCGATTTCAATGGCATAATTTGTATCATCCCATAATCCCTGGTATACTTTTTTACATTTTTCCTGATTCATACCATAGTTTGTAAGGTACTCAGAAATTGGCAACCACTGAATTCCGTATACATATAATGGTTCTCCACCAAAATATGTACCATAACCCATTGATGCACCGTAAATCTGACCTGTTCCCTGGAATGGGTAATCATATACTTTATCAGCATCTCTGTCAGGATGATCCCCTAACCAGTTTGTTTCATCATAATCGAACCAATACTGTTCTACCGCATCCATTTCTGTTGTGAATCCGTATGCACCTGCATCAATCCACTTCTGCTGCTGAGTTGCTTCACCCCATAGGTACATACCAACCCAACTGAATAATGCTTCTGAAGCTGATTCCTGGTTATTACCTGAATCGCTGTCAGCGTATCCACCAGCCCAAGAATGTCCTGAATACTGGTCAAATGATCTGAACTTACAGAACATGTTTCCATCATCTTCAGGTTCTTCAGGATCTGCATAGTCCCTAACCATAAGTTCAATCATATCTTTATAATCATTGTAAAATTCTTTGTCGTATGTTGCTAATACTGTTGCACCAAACATAAAATACCCATATGTAAAGTGGTGGTCACAGATAGCTGCGTTAGCACCGAAAGAACTGTCTGGATAATATAATGTTCCCCAATCCTTATTGTAGATAAAGTAACATCTATCATCCCCACCATCATAGTTGAACCAGTCTTCCATGATGCTCTTTAATTTTGATAATAATTTTTCTTTAATTTCTGTTTCACCTAACTGATCAGCCATAAGAACACTGATTGCAAGTGGGTGAACGTTTTTACCTTCCCAGTAGGCATCTGATACAGGAGCTGTATCCATCTTTGATGCTACTACCTGATTTAAGTAATCTTTCATTTCATTGCTATCAAACATCTTGCTGTTTGATTTTGCGAATGTAGGTAATAAACCTGAGAACTGCTGTGTTGTTGAATATTCATTAGCCCAGACTGACTTCATATCACCTCTGATTGAAGGATATGTTGTGAAAGTCTTATCGCCCTCAACATCTGCGCTATGTTTCCACTGATGTGGGAATAAGCAATGCATCGTTACATTTGAGAAACCTTCTCTCATTAACTTTGTAGTTGCTTTGTAATTTGTAATAATCTTTGAATTATCTTTGTTATATGAATAAGTTACTAATGTATCTGTTACAAAAGCATATCCATGCTGATAGTAAGTTTCGATATCATCTTTACTGTTCATACCTGCTAATGATAAATAATTCTGGTCTACTGATGGGAATGTAATCTTAATCTTATAATTTCCACCTGCAATCATAACCTTGAATTCTGTTCCTTCAGGAACATTTAATTCGTAGTATGTACCCTCATTAACTGCCTTTGTGTTTTCATCATCAAATGTTTTGAATCCAATATGGTCTGTTACAACAGTATCACCTTTTTTAGCTAATATCTGTTCGCCTTTTCCATTAAAGAATTCTGTAATAGATTCACCGCTTAAGTATGCAACAGTATCCTTATTGAATTCATTGAAGATATATGGTGAACCTTTAACAACTGTTGATTTCATCTTAAGACCATCTTCATCCATAAGACCTAATTCTACAGAATAATCACCATAATTTTCAACTCTGTCGTATGCAGATGTTGTTTCAAGTGTTTCAGGTACTAAATAAAAATCTCTTGATGTTTCTGTACTCTGGTCAGTACCTAATGTTGTTTCAGTTCTTTCTGGAACCCATCCTGCTGTTGCAAGTAAAACACCAAGACCTTTCTTTGAGAATGAAGCCTTAAGTGGTGTAGCACAAAGTAAGTTACTAAATGTCTGCACCATTGCTGATGACCACCAACTGTTTGAGTCAATAGGTGTTTTAATATTCTTTTCATTAATGAATGTTGGAAGTTTGTTCTTTTCGTTATACATTTCTCCTGAAACATATGAACCGCTTCCTGCTTTTAAAATTTGTCTTGTTGGAAGTTCTGGGATTTCTTCATTTGCCTTGCTATCCCCTTCCTTATATGAATATACTGATAATTCTCTGATACCCATACCACTACCACTTTCTACTTTTGTGTAACCTAATACTTTTACATATCTTACACCTGTCTGATATAAAGTGAAATTATCTGTAGCGTTAGCATATCCCTTAAGTACACGATGAACAGTTGTCCATGTTTTGTTATCACTTGAAACTAATACATCATAAATCTTACCGGCGTCAGAAGTCCAATCTACAACAATTCTTCCTACTGTATATGCCTGTCCCAAGTCAACTGTCAACCACTGGTTATCTCCCTGATATGATGTAAATGAAGTTGAAGTATTTCCGTCAACTGCGTTTTCAGGCTTAACATTATTGTAAGCATCAGGCTTAATATTTCCCTGATCATCCTTCATCCACCATTCATCTCTTGTACCTGAGCATGTTACTGTTTTATTTAATGCAAGATTTTCGCCATAGTTTACAGGTCTCTTTGCTGAACCACCTGTACCCCATACCTGGAATTCGTATAATGAACTACCATAAGCTGTAGCTCTCTTTGTTACAAGAACTCTTACATATCTTGCCTTTGTACTACTTAATTCTTCTTTTGAAATTGTCTGTTTAAGTTTTGCAGTTTCGTCAATTTCTACACCATTATTACCTTTGCCGTCTGCCTTAACTTCTACTGTACATTTTGCACTACCTACTAGTTGTTCTGGGTTATCTTTATTGTAAGCTCTAACCTCAAGTTCATGTGTGCCTTCTGTCAAACCAAGATTTCCGCCATCCTGACCAATTTTATCAAATTTAAAATTGTCAGGTGCCTGTACTATCTTGTCACCTTCGTAAACACTGTATACAGCATTTTCAACAGGTGTCCATTTTGCACTTACTTCATATAGATTTTTTTCTGTATTAAACTTGTTTACTTCATATGAGAAAGCCATATTTACAAAAGCTCCCGGCTTGTTTCCTTTCTCATAAATTGTTGTCCAGTCATCTTCATTATTTGAAATCTGGATCTGATAATACTTTGCATACGCTGCTTCCCAACGTAAATAAATGTGGTCTATATCTGCCTCTTTTCCAAGGTCAACATATAACCATTCATTTGTGTCGTCCTGCTTAGCCTGCCAACGTGTGCTTTCATCGTTGTCGACTGCAAGTTCTGCCGCAGAACCACTTCCGGTTTGTGAACTAGCATAAGCCGGTCTACCATTTGAAAGATTGTATGGTGTATTATCTTCTGCGTCTGCAGCCTTGATACTGATTAACTTGCCCTGTGGACAAATTGTTACAACCATAGCTAAAGTGAGCATTATAGCTGTGATTTTTTTCAATACTTTTGACATCTTAATTCCTCCCTTAAATAATCTTGCACCCTTAAATTATATCTTTTAAATTACCCTTAAAACAAGCGAAAAAACGTTTTTTTGAGTTTTTAGTTGTTTTTACTTTTTTCTATTCCACAAACCCTTTATTTAATAGATTTTCATACAATTTCTTTATGTATTTTTTACAGTCAACGATTTTTCGATAAAAATGTTTTTATTCGTTTTTATGTTTTTTTCATAATAAAACAGAAAATGCGCTACGTGACACTTATCTTCACGTAACGCATTCCTCACTTAAATTAATAAGAAAAAGTATGTTTTTTTACTACGACTCATAATAATTATTTCAATTTAATTCTCTTCGCTTTCGTCCAAGCTCCATAAATCTTCTTTCCGTTGATACCTTTAACAAAAGCTCTTGCCTTGATGTAATATTTTTTCCCTGCTTTCATTTTTTTTAATTTTATCTTTGTTGTTTTGTAAGTTTTTGTTTTACATTTTTTCATAGATTTCTTTATTGAATATCTGATTTGATATTCAACATTTTTTCTTATAATCTTTTTTACTTTGCTATTTGAAAGAACAATCTTCGCTGTCTTAGATTTTTTCTTCTTTGTCGCAGACTTAATGGAAATTTTTAAATCTTTCTTTTTTATTGTTATTGCAACAACGCCTGGATCATCAATGGTTATATCTCCTGGTTTATTGTTGTCATCAGGCTGTCCCCATGGATTATATACAACGTCGCCGTCAAAATCGTCTGCTTCTCTTACACTAGCTGTAGTAACACATGTGAATGTGCCTACCAACAATGTAAGCGTCAATATGTATATAAAAAATTTCTTTGAAAATTCTTTCATGTTCTCTCCTTTACTTTCTCACTATCTTTATTTTCTTAGGCTTGCTCCACTTGCTATAATATTTTCTATTTTTTACTACCTTAATAGCTCTAATTCTAACATAGAGTTTTTTCCAGTTCTTGAGCTTCTTATCTTTTAATACAAATTTTATTGTTTTTGAGTTTTTGCTATTTGCTATTTTACTAATTATTTTTTTGCTATTTGTTGTTTTACTATTTACTTTGCCATTTATTTTTTTGCTTATTTTCTTACTGTTTACTTTTTTGTTAATTATTTTCTTTTTGAACTTTTTGTTTACTGAAATCTGAATCTGGTACTTTTGTGCACTGCTAACTTTCTTAAACTTCAAATAAACCTTTTTTGAGTTTTTCTTCTTAGTTGCTTTTTTTACTTTGGTAGACTT
>NZ_QTVG01000011.1:0-314 GCF_003460505.1 Eubacterium sp. AF36-5BH | reverse complement strand
TTTTTGTGATTTTGTCTGTCGTACTTGCTGCTATTATTGTATGTAACGGTTCTGTTGTAACACTCTCGTCAGTAACCATTGTCTTAGTTTCTGTTACATGGGCATCTGATGTATTTACAATACTACCATTATACAATAGAAACCACAAGTCACAATTGACTCTAAAAGGAAAGGAGAGCAGTTTATTCCACTGCTCTCCTCTATTAAATTTTCATATTATTTTTTTAGTTATAATATCGAATTATTTCTTTACTTTAATTTTAACAACCTTTGACCACTTCTTAGCACCAACTGCTTTTACTCTAACGTATAAT
>NZ_QTVG01000010.1 GCF_003460505.1 Eubacterium sp. AF36-5BH | reverse complement strand
TAGGGGTGGAATTTTGACTTGCTTTCTTTTTCTTGCTTTACTACTTTCCAGGATTTTCACCCCTTTGCTTGTTTCTCTTCTCATAGGGGTGGAATTTTACTAAAAAGGGCATCCCCTTTAGCTTCTTACTTGCCTTTTGGGATGCCCTTTTTCTCTTTTCTAATTTTTCAATTTCTATAAATGTGTGGCAGTAGCCACAAACACGCCTTACTTCTTACAATAAGTGTGCTCTTAAATCTTCATCGCTTGCTTCGCAAAGGTATGCTGGTGCAATATCTAATACTGTCTTACAACCTTTCTGACCTTCGTCATAAAGACGTTTAGCTGCTCTTGCGTATGCGATTAAAACGCTTGTTGTAAATTCTGGATTTGAATCTAACTTTAAGCTATATTCGATAATGTGATTATGTTCCTTGTTCATTCCTGTCTTTCCTGAACGGATTACAAAACCACCATGAGCCATACCGCTGTGGTTCTTTTCTAATTCTTCTTCAGAAATGAAATGAACTGTTGTATTGTAATCTGAGAAATAGTTTGGCATTTCTTTGATTTCTTTTTCTACAGCTGCTGCGTCAGCACCTTCTTCTAATACAACAAAACATTCTCTCTCATGTTTTTCTCTTGTTGTAAGGTCTGGATTTTCTCCTGATCTAACTCTTTCTAATGCACTTTCAACTGGGATTGTGTACTGTTTAGCATTCTTAACACCTTTGATTCTACGAATAGCATCTGAATGTCCCTGGCTTACGCCCTTACCCCAGAATGTGTAATCTTTTCCATCTGGAAGAATTGCATTTGCATATACTCTGTTAAGTGAGAACATTCCAGGATCCCAACCTACTGAAATAACTGCAACTTTTCCTGCTTCTTTTGCAGCCTTGTCAACTGCTGCGAAATGCTCAGGAATTCTTGCATGTGTATCAAAACTATCAATTACATTAAACATTGATGCGAACTGTGGTGTCTGAACAGGAAGATCTGTAGCACTACCTCCACATAAAATCATAACATCAATTTTTTCTTTCCAATCTTCTACGTCTTTAACGTTACATACAGGAACATTTTCTGTAAGGATTGTTACATCCTTAGGATCTCTTCTTGTAAAAACTGCAACTAATTCCATGTCAGTGGCTTCTTTTACAGCACACTCAACACCTCTTCCAAGGTTACCATAACCTAAAATACCAATTCTTGTTTTCATTTTCAGTCTCCTTCGTTTATATATTTACCTAATCTCCTAATAAGTACATGCCACATTTACCATACTAAATTACTATCCCAAAATAAACACAACGCGTTAAATATTATATCCTGAAGCTTATAATTCTATAGATATCAAACGCTTTCTTCAATGGATATTTATTTCTGTCTTGTAAATGTATTATACTCATTGCTGATGCTATTAGCACCAACTCTAAAAGTATATCACAATTTATTCTATTTGTTTATTACCGATTTCAATCTTTTACTTTCTATTTGTTTATTACCGGTTTCAATCTTTTACCTTCTATTTACTTATTACTGATTTTTGACTGTCCAACTTTTTAGCCTTTGCACATCTTCGACTCTTTCAGCTTTTAGTCTTACATTTTCTTTGATTTTTCCAGTTTTTCAGCACTACATTATCTTTGTCTCTTCCAGCTTTTCAGTGAATGCGTCATTCATCTTTATTATTGGTCTTCGTAAAACCAAACCTACAAATAAAGAAATCACAAGGAATATTCCAAGCTTTCCAAGTTCAATCCAATATACCATTTCGTACATACCTCCAACCGCTTCTCTTAAAGCTGCCATGCTGTGTGTAAATGGAAGTAATGGATATACTGCCCTGAAGAAGCCCGGTGCTACTTCAATTGGGAAGGTGCCGCCTGCGCCTGCTACCTGAACAACAAGTAGGATAACGCTTATGGCTTTTCCTATGTCGCCAAAAGATACTGTCAATGTGTAAATAATATTTACATAAACAATACTTGAGAACCAGCATGCAAACACAAATAAAAATGGATGTTCACACTGTATTCCTAAATAATATAAATCGCCTAAAGCAATTAATGTGCTTTGCATTAAACCAACAATTAAGAAAATAATGTATCTTCCAAAGTATGCCTGATAATTTTGTAAGTTTCTAAGAGATTTTTTCATTTTTTCAGAAATATTTACTTTTAACATTGCTACCAATACAATTCCGCCTATCCATATTGATAAGGTTGAGTAAAATGGTGCCATTGAAGAACCATAGTTATCTATTGGATACAACTTAGTTGTTTTTAACTGTACAGGTGTTGCCAAAAATGAAGTTAAATCTTCTTTGTTACCCATGATTAGTGATTTCAAATCTGAATTGTCGCCATCTTTTGCATTTTTCAACTTGCCTGTTGTTTTTCTGATTTTCTTGGCTGCTTTTGATAAAAGTTTACCTGAGTCGGATAATGTTTTCTTTATCTGCGACAAGTCTGAATCAACAGAATCTGATAGCTTGTAAATTCCTTTTGCTCTGTTATCAATTTTTGTTAAAAGACCTGATATGTCATTTTCAACATTACCTGCTGAATTTGAAATTTTCTTCAAAGCATCTTCCACGTCTTTTGAGTAATCTGTTTTCACTGATGACACTGAAGTTTTACTTTTATCAACTAATTTCAAAATTTCTGCCTTATCCTTGTTCAACCGATTCTTCCCGGTTTTTAAATTTTTTTCAGCTTCTTCTAATTTATCATTTAACTTTGCCTGTGTTTCCAATGATGCATCTATTTTTGAAATTAAAGACTGGGTGTACTTGCTCAGCTCAGGGTGACGCCTTTCAATTGATTCTAATGAAGACTTCAACTTGGAGTAGTCACTTATCATTGAATTAACTCTTGAAGATGCCTTGTTAAGTGTGGTCTTAACATCTGTAGTGTTTTGACTTTGACTGCTTAGTGCATCTTCAATAACATCACTCATTTCTCCGTAAAATTTCTTTCCCGAGGAAAGTGCACTATTAATAGCATCTGTTGTAGCAGTTAATGTATCTTTTATCCCACTGAACTGTTTTTTAATTCCATTAAATTCTTTTTCACTGCTTTTTGTATTGCTTTTTGTGTCCTTAAAAAAGTCTGTAGTTGTACTTAACATGCTTTGTGAAGCATCAGCCATGTTGCCAAAAGTTTCCAACGTACTCTGCGTGGCTTCAAGGTCATCTGCGATTTTATCCAGATTACTCCACAAATTATTGACAATGTCGTCTGCATCTCCTGCCTGAGCAAGATTTGATACGCTTTGAAGAGCTGTTAATGCTGTATCAGACACTGTCTCAATAAATACCTGATTTACCTGCTTTTGAATTGCTGAAGCTCCCTTGTCAGTAACCTTTGGTGCAATGGCATTTTCCTTAGCATTTGAATAATATATAATGTTTGGCTTCTTTACATTTTTCGAAAAAATGCTCATCATTCTGTTACTAAAGTTCTCAGGTATTACAATTGCCGCATAATATTTTCCGGATTTCACACCGTTAACCGCTTTTTTCTTTGACGTAAAAATCCAATCCATTTGAGTGTTTTCTCTTAATTCTGACAAAACCTGATTACCCACATTTAGTTTAATAGGAATCAAAGTTCCCTCATAACCGTCATCTACACTTGCCACAGCCACCTTAAGATTTCCAGTGTTGCTGTATGGATCCCAACTTCCTGCAATGTTAAACCATGCGTACAGGCAAGGTACAATCGTAATACCCATGATTACAATAAGGGCTATTACGTTTTTATGGATGCGAATGACATCTTTTTTGAAAATTCTTAAAATATTCTTCATGTGTCCTTCTCCTCCTTTAATACTTTTACAAAATCTTCTGAAGTGAATCCACTTACCTTAATTTGCTTTTGTATTTTGTTGTGAATATATTCCACGCAAATCAAGTAAACCGCAAGAATTATTATTGATAAAATCCACAATATTAAAAATACCAGTTTAGACTCCAAACTAAACATTAATATTAAAAATACTAAAGGAATTATAATTATATTAATAAATCCAATTTTAATTTTTTTCTGATAATTCTTTTCAAACTTAGCAGACTTTTCAAGGAATTGCTTTCTTCCATATTCATCCTGCAAAATTGCTCTCGCTATCATTTGAAGTTGTTTGTTTTTATTTGTGGCTGTTGCAGTTTCACATAACATCAAATCTGTTTTTGCCAACTCTTTATCAAACATATTGTTTAAATTAAGAATTAACGGTCTGATTACCAAGCCTACAAACAAAGCTAAAATTATAAACACAACCAACGCTATCATGTTTTCCAAATAAATATGACCGTAATAGCCTGCCACACACTCACGCATAGCATTAATGCCGTATGTAAATGGCATTAACGGATGTAGCTTCCTAAAAAATTCCGGCATCATTTCAATAGGATATGTTCCTGACGAACCTGGTATCTGCAAAATAACAAGTAATACCGCAACCGCTTTTCCTATGTGTTTAAATGTTATTGCCAGTGCAAAAATAATATTTACATAAACAAAGGATAAAAACATACCTGTTAAAATAAATACAAAAGGATGTACGCACTGTGTTCTAAGTATTACTAAATCTCCAACGCACACTATGAATCCCTGCACAACGGCTGTGCACACATACAAAAGCCATCTTCCGAAATAGCCCTGTGTTGCTGAGAATTTTTCTTTTATTCCTTCTCTGTCAACTTCCTGTTTTAAAATAGAAACTAAAATCAAACCACCTACCCACAAAGCAAGGTTTGTGTAAAATGGTGTCATGCCAGAGCCATAATTTTTTACTTCATATAGCACTTCTGATTCCATATCAACAGGCGATGCCATAAAATCTGATATTTTTTCAGTGTCAATTCCCTTTAATGAAATTAACTCTTCGTATGTTCCCGTACTACTAATTGCCTGAAGGTCTGTTACAATTCCTTCTAACTTTTCATCAACTTTTGCTAATGTTTCTTTTGCATTATCCATTGTTGTTGAAATGTTGTTGAGACTTTTACCAAACTGTTTTAATATTTTCTTTGCTTCTTTGACTGTTGGTTTTATCCCTTTAAGAGTTGAGCTTAAATTGCCGTTAATGGTAACCATGCCATCCAAAGATGCGTATACATTAGGCAATGTTTTCTTCTGAAAATCACTTTGGTAACCATCTAAGGATTTCTTACCATTTTTAGCCACTGAACCAATTTGTTCTCTTGTGGATTTTGACTTAGCTATAGTCTTATCAAGTGTAGAATTACCGCTGTTTAGGGATGATTGTATTTTTCCTAAAGCAGTATCTACGTCATTAATTTCACTAATCTGCTTTTCGATTTTTGTTGTGGCACTGTCATTTCCAAGCTTACGGTTAAGCTGTGCAAGCTCCTCTAATATTTTTGAATTTCTTTTAACCAAAGAATTAACCTGGTCAATTCCTACCTCCAACTCTTCTTTTGCACTTGTACCTTTGTTTTCAAAATTTGTTAATTTTGTGGAAGTTGCTATTGCAATATCATTAAAATCACTCTCTATATTCTGTAGTTTATTTGAAAATGTGCCGCTAAAAGTTCTTATCTTTTCTCTTGAATCTGTAATTTGTGAAGATACACCTGCAACAGAATCTACTGTAGAATCAGCCACCTTATTAACTTCATTTAAAATATCGATTGTATCATCAATTATTTTTTCCGAACTCTTTGCTGTTTTCTTAAAATTCTTAAGAACCTTATTATATTCTTCAATATTTTTATGAACTAAAGAAATGTCATTAATTATTGTTTCGTTTGTATCATCAACATCACCCTTTATCTTTTTCGCCGCCTCACTTACCATTTTTGATATTGCTTCTGAAGCTGTTGACGAAAAAGTGTCATTTATCTGTTGCTGTATTGTTGTAGCGCCTGAATCTGTAATCTTTGGTGCAATTGCATTTTTCTTTTCATTTAGATAATAATCCAGCTCCGGCTGTTTAAGCTTGCCGGACAAAATACTAAGTAGGGATTCACTGAAATCTTTCGGAATTACTATTGCCGCATAATATTTTCCGGATTTCACCCCTTCCTTTGCCTGACTTTCACTTACAAAAGTCCAACCCAGCTTGTCATTTTTCTTTAGACTCTCTACAATATTTTCTCCCGCATTTATTGACAGAGGCTCTGTTTCTTTTCCCACATCACAATTTGCTATTGCAACTTTTACGCCCTGAGTATTTGCATAGGGATCTATGTTAGCTGCAATATTGAACCAGGCATATAATGAAGGAAGAAGACTAACTCCCACCATAATAAGAGCCGCCGCTCTGTTGCTAAACGCCCTGCGAAAATCTCTTTTAAAAATCTTTAGAACTGTTCTCATTCAACTCTCCTATTTGCCACTTTTTACTATTTTCATAATAAAATACCATAACATAATCATAGGTAAAAAACTACGTCAGATTGCACAAAAAAAGGTAATTATTTTTATTTCAATAATTACCTTTTTTCGCTACATATATATTTACTTTCTTATACTTTTTGACCATTCACTGTAATATTTTTTTCCACCTATTTCAACATAAGATTTTATTTTCAGAAAACACTTTCCTTTTTTTATCTTTTTAATAAGCTTACTTTTCTGTTTGCCATTTACTTTTATTGTTTTTACATTCTTCTTGAACTTTTTATCTTTGCTAATCTTTATTACATAACCGGTAACATTTTTCTGTTTCTTCCAACTAATCTTCATACCTGATTTTTTTCTAGTAGCTTTAAAACCTGTTACTTTTTTAGGTCCTTTAGTTACCTTTAAACCAATTTGAAGATTATAAAAATCAGCATAGTAATATGTTGTTCCCACTGGTATTTTGTTTGCATAAGCTTTGCTAAATTTAACAGTTATGATTTTTCCTTTCTGAACTATTTTATAATCTTTTGTATTAATGATTTTTCCATTGTTCAAAATATTTTTGAACAGATTCATATCAACGTTTGTCCCTAAAACTGTTGTATCAATTTGGGCTACAATTTCACCATTTTTTTCAGGCTTACTAAAATCAAAATACAAGTCCTTTATTTGCGTTTTGTTATTTACCACATATAATCTTGTTGGCACAACAACCTTTTCAAAAACAATATCAAAATTATAAGCTCCATCTTTTAATAACTTCAGATACTTTTCTTTCAATGAAACCTTAACTATTTCATTTTTTTCATTTTCTGATGTTATATCATAATTCTCTTTGTTTAAGCTTTTTCCATCTAATAGGATATCTTCAAATTCATTATAATTAACAAGATTTCTATCTTTAGTTAAGAAATCCTCTCCTATTTCAATGGTTGCATCACCTTGTCCTTCCCAAATTGAAAATAGCAAGTATGCGTCTTTAAAATTTACTTTTGTTTCACTTGCCCCTACATTGTTTGCAAATGAAAACAACACTGTCGCCATTAGTAAAGCTCCTACAATTTTACATATTTTGTGTTTCATAAAATTACCTCCTAACAAAAAAAGTCCTCTTGTGAAGTATGCAAGAGAACTTTATATTTATTTCTTGTTTTTTCTTTTAGTTTCTTTATACCACATTTTTACTATATACCGTAAACTGACTTTATGCAACATTTTTTATTTTTTTTCAATTTATTCAAACTTTTTAAAATTAGTTTTAAAAATCACACAGGATTTTATGTAAGTTATTTTCTCCCCCAAGCTTGACAAAGAGCCAAAAAAAGCAATAGTACCTCATTACAAATACTACTGCTCTTTTTCTTCTTTATTTTCCACTTGTAGCCTTCAGTCGAACCATTGCTCTTGCAAGAGATGCTCTTGAATGATGATATTCACGCATACTTTGCTTTTGTCGCAATTGTTCTTCGGCTCTTTCTTTTGCCTCTAAAGCTCTGGCTTTGTCGATTTCCTCAGGCAACTCGGCTGTTTCTACTAAAACAGTTACTCGGTTGTTGATTATCTGAGCAAATCCTGTCCCTACAACTACTGTTGTGTATTTGTCTGCGCCCTCAGGTTTAAATTTCAATTCACCATTTTCTACTGCATTGACCATGTTTTCATGGTGTGCAAGAATTTCTTCCTGCCCATCTGCAACAGGTACTATAATTGAAACACATCTTCCTGAAAAGAAAATCTTCTTAGCAGACGCTATTCTTAGATAAAATGTATTAGTCGCCATATATTACTCCAATCCTTGCAATACATGATTTTATTCATTCATCTTGCTTGCTTTTTTAATAACATCGTCAATTGTTCCTACATTAAAGAATGCATTTTCAGGATATTCATCCATTTCACCTGAAATAATAGCCTTGAAACCTTTTATAGTTTCGCTAAGTGGAACATATTCACCCTTTACACCTGTAAAGTTCTCAGCTACATGGAATGGCTGTGATAAGAATTTCTGAATTTTTCTTGCTCTGTATACAAGTGTCTTATCTTCTTCTGATAATTCTTCCATACCAAGAATTGCGATAATATCCTGCAATTCTTTGTACTTCTGAAGAATTTCCTGAACCTTACGTGCTACTTCATAATGCTCTTTACCAACAATGTCTTCCTCAAGGATACGTGATGATGATTCTAGAGGATCTACAGCAGGATAAATACCCTGTTCAACAATCTTTCTTGATAATACTGTTGTGGCATCCAAGTGAGCAAATGTTGTTGCCGGAGCCGGGTCAGTTAAGTCATCGGCTGGTACATATACAGCCTGAACTGATGTAATTGAACCGTTCTTTGTAGATGCGATTCTTTCCTGAAGTTCACCCATTTCATTTGCAAGTGTTGGCTGATAACCTACGGCTGATGGCATACGTCCTAAAAGGGCTGATACTTCAGAACCTGCCTGTGTAAATCTGAAAATATTATCAATGAATAACAATACGTTCTGATGTTCTACATCTCTGAAATATTCTGCCATTGTAAGTCCTGTTTCAGCAACACGCATACGTGCTCCAGGTGGCTCGTTCATCTGTCCAAACACTAGGGCTGTTTTTTCAAGAACACCTGATTCTTTCATTTCAGTCCATAAGTCATTACCTTCTCTTGATCTTTCACCTACACCTGTAAATATTGAATATCCACCATGCTCAGTTGCAACGTTGCTGATAAGTTCCTGAATTAATACAGTTTTACCAACGCCGGCACCACCGAACAAACCGATTTTACCACCTTTAGCGTATGGTGCTAAAAGGTCGATTACCTTAATACCTGTTTCCAATATTTCCTGGGCCGGGTTCTGCTGGTCAAAGCTTGGTGCTTCTCTGTGGATTTCCCATTTGTCTGCATCATCTAATGCTTTGCCACCATCTATTGCTTCACCTAAAACGTTAAATAAACGTCCTAATGTTTCTTTTCCTACCGGAGTTTTTATGCCACTTCCTGTAGCAACAACTTCCATGTCTCTTGAAAGTCCCTCACTTGACGCAAGCATAACGCAACGAACAACATCGTTTCCAATATGCTGTGCAACTTCCATTACGCACTTTTTATCACCATTTTGTACTTCAAGTGCATCTTTAATTGCGGGAAGTTCACCATTTTCAAATGCAACGTCTACAACAGGACCTAAAACCTGTACTATTTTACCTGTTTTCATTTGAACTGTTCCTCCATTACTTCTTATTTTTCTGTGACTTGGCTCCAGCGATTACCTCGGTAATTTCCTGAGTAATTGCTGCCTGTCTTGCGCGGTTGTAAAGCACGCTTAACTCCTGAAGCATGTCTTTTGCACTTTTTGTTGCCGCTTCCATTGCCATCATTCTTGCATTTTGTTCACAGGAATAACTTTCTACTAAAGCACCGTAAACAAAGCCTTCAATGTAGGCAGGTACAATCTTGTTCATTACCTCTTCAGGTGATGGTCTGAATGTTACCTGTTCCAATGGAATGTCTGCAGGAATTTTCATCTGAAAATCTGTTTTATAAAGTGGTAACAACTGCTTTATTTCTGCTTCTTCCTTAATTGGATTAATCATTTTTGTATATATAATATGAATTTCATCTAACTCATTGTTTATATACAATTCCAACAATTCTTCTGTAATATTTCTAGCTCTGTTTAATGTTGGATTTTGTATTGTGTAATGAAATTGTTTATCTATGTGTACTCCTCTTTTTTCAAAATAATGTCGTCCAACTTCACCTAAAACAAACAATTTATTATCTTTGTGAGCTTTAATTTCTTCTTCCGCAATTTTTAAAATATTGTGGTTATAAGAACCTGCAAGACCTTTATCTGCGGTAATTACTATGTAACCTACCTTTGGGTCTTTTTTCTCATCTCTTGATTTTTCAAAATATTTGCTTTCAATGTCAGGTACATGTCTTAAAATTCTGCTCATCTGTGTCTGCAATTCATAGAAATAAGGCTCTGTATCCTGCAACATCTTTTTGGACTTTTTTAATTTTGATGAGGATATCATATACATTGCATTTGTAATTTTCAATGTATCATTAATACTACTCATTCTTTCCTGAATTTCTTTTGCATTTGCCATATTATTCGCTCCTGCTTAATTTTAATTCTTTGTTTCCATAAATTCATGTGCTGCATCAATTATTGCCTTTGAAATTTCTTCTGTAAGAACTTTTTCAGTTTCAATCTTTTCTGCAATTTCACCATGTTTTAAATCTATATAATTTAAAACTTCTCTACAACAATCTCTTACTTCTTTAGTTGGAACTTCATCGAATATTCCCTTATTTGCCATTGTAAGAATCATAACCTGTTCATGTAATGAATATGGATGGCATAACTTCTGTTTTAAAAGTTCCATTAATGCTTTACCATGATTTAACTGTTTCTTTGTGTTGTCATCCAAGTCTGAAGAAAACTGTGTGAATACTTCCATTTCTCTGTACTGTGCAAGGTCAATTCTTACACTACCTGCTGCCTTCTTCATGGCTTTTGTCTGTGCTGCACCACCTACACGGGATACAGAAAGTCCAACGTTTACGGCTGGTCTCATACCTGAATTAAATAAGTTACTTTCAAGGAATATCTGACCGTCTGTAATTGAAATTACGTTTGTTGGAATGTATGCTGAAACGTCGCCTGCCTGTGTTTCAATAATAGGAAGGGCTGTAATTGAACCACCGCCTAATTCATCACTTAATTTGCTTGAACGTTCCAATAATCTTGAATGTAAATAGAATACGTCACCAGGATAAGCTTCACGTCCAGGTGATCTTTCTAATAATAATGAAATAGCTCTGTATGCTACGGCGTGTTTTGACAAATCATCATATACAATTAAAACATCTTTTCCCTGATGCATAAAGAATTCTGCCATTGATGTACCTGCGTATGGTGCAATATACTGTAATGATGCTGCATCACTGGCTGTAGCTGACATTACTATTGAGTAATCCATTGCTTTATGTTCCTGCAAAGTTGATACAATCTTTGCAACTGTTGATGCTTTCTGTCCGATTGCAACGTAGATACAAATAACATCTTTACCTCTCTGGTTAATAATTGTATCAGTTGCTATAGATGTTTTACCTGTCTGTCTGTCACCGATAATTAATTCTCTTTGTCCACGTCCAATTGGGAACATTGAGTCAATTGACAAAATACCTGTTTCCATTGGTGTATCAACGGATTTTCTGTCTACGATACCGGGAGCATCCTGTTCAACTGGTAAATATCCTTCTTCTTCAATATTTCCTTTTCCGTCAATTGGTTCACCTAAAGCATTTACTACTCTTCCGATAAATCCTTTACCTACAGGAACTCCGGCTTTCTTCTTAGTTCTTACAACTTTTGTGCCTTCCTTAATACCTGTATCTCTACCAAATAAAATACATCCTATTTCATTTTGACGGATATCCTGAACCATACCTTTTGTACCATTTTCGAAAACTACGATTTCTCCATACATGGCATGTTCAATTCCGTAAATAGTGGCGATACCATCACCAACCCATATAACTTTTCCGGTTTCTCTATCGCTTTCTTTCCATTCAAAGTTTTCAATTTCACTTTGTATAATGGAAATTATATTTTCTGCACTAATTGCACTCACTTGTTTCACCTCCCGGTTATCTTCTCCTGCAATTGTCTTAAACGTTCTTTATAACTTTTATCGTACTCATGGTTTCCAATTCTAAGTACATAGCCACCTAATAACGTGTCGTCAATTTCCTGTGTCAGAATAACCTTGTAATCTGCATATTTTTCTTTTAATATGTTGTCAGCTTCTTGTTTTTCTGCATCTGTAAATGATGAAGTACAAATCAGTTTTGCATGAATTATTTTATTCATCTGGTCGTAATATAAGTAATACTGTTCAAAAATGGCTTTCATGTCATCTGCCTGATTGTTCTTACACATTACCTGCAAAAATCTAATAAGCTTTTCTGAAATATTCTCACTTGAAAATACTTTTCCTATTATATTGACTTTAACTTCCTTTGGAATTGTAGGATTGTTAATTGTTTCCTGTAGAAGTGGTGTAAGAGAAAAAATCTTCTCTACACTTTCAACTTCACTTCTATCCAAGTTTAAGCCATATAATACTTTCGCATTATTTACTGCTTGTATTGTCACTTCTATCACCTGTTTTTACGATTTTTTCTGCTGCTGCAATTGCTAATCTGGCAATATCTGCCTGAACAGCTTTTCTTGCATTTTCCTGCTCTCTTTCAATGTTGCCTCTGGCTCTTTCCATCATATCCTGAGTTTCCTGCTTTGTTGCTTCAATAGCCTTGGCTCTTTCTTTTTCAGAACGCTGTCTAGCTTCAACAATAATCTTATCGGCTTCATCCTTAGCTACTTCAAGCTTCTTTTCATAATCCGCTTTCAACTGATTTGCATCATCTGTAACTTTTTGTGCATTATCAATTTGATTTTTTATTATGTTTTCTCTGTCCTGTATAACTTTTAACACAGGCTGAAAAAGAAATTTTCTAAATATAGCATAAAGAACTAAGATATTAACTATTGTCCAAACAATGTTCCATATATCTAATTTAAGCATACGCTTTTCCTACCTTTCTGCTTTTATTATTTTAAAAGAAGAATGATTAATAGGGCAATTACGAATCCGTAAATAGCTGTTGCTTCGGCAAGGGCACATCCTAAAAGAAGTGACTTACTGATTTTTCCTTCTGCTTCAGGCTGTCTTGCAATTGCATCACAAGCTGATGCTGTTGCTTTACCAATACCAATACCTGCTCCAATACCTGTTAATACTGCAATACCTGCTCCAATTGCTACTAATAATGATGTTGACATAATAATTTCTCCTTTACGTTTTCAAATTTGTTTTTATCTTTTTATTTTTATTCAGTTGCTTCTTTTATAAATAAGGATGTTAGGAATACAAAAACGTATGCCTGAATCAATCCATCGAATATATCGAAGTAACAACTAAATACTGCCGGTAAGAATGCCGGAACTACAATTTTTAATAATTCCATGATTACAAATGAACCTAATACATTACCAAATAGTCGCATACAAAGTGAAAGTGGTTTAATAAATACCTCTAACACATTAATTGGTAAAACTATTGGCATAGGCTCTGCGAAGCTTTTCAACCATCCTTTAGTTCCTTTTTGTCTTACTCCTGCCACCTCTATAAGGACTATACTCATGACTGCCAGTGCCACTGTAACATTCATATCCTTTGTTGGTGGTTTAAACCCTATTAAACCAATAAGGTTTGCAATTCCTATGTAAAGCACAACTGACATAAGATAAGGAATATATGCTGTTCCATGTTCTCCTATGGTGCCTTTAAAGAAATTGTACAATCCCTGAACTGCTGTTTCCAAAACAATTTGTTTTCTGCCCGGGTTTTCTACTTTTAAATTTCTAACAAGTAGAACACATATGAGCAAAACCGCCAGCATGATTATCCAAGTTACTACTACTGATTCGTAAATTGGAATGCCGCCAAAAATTGGAATCGTGAAAACAACATCGCAATTCAGCTCTTCTAATAATCTGTTAACAATGTCATTCAACAGTTTCACTTCCTTTCATGACAACTTTTTAACTGTCACGTATTATAACTCTTTTGTTGGGAATATGTAAAATATATCTTTAATATATTTACTATATCATTTTAGTATGGTATTGTATAAAAAGTACATATAAATTTAGAATGATTATACATTTATGGTAATTTTATACATTAGTCAAAAAATTCCTAAAAAAATTTAATTTTACTTAATTTTTTTAGGCCGTCATTTAATTAGACACTCTTAAATACTTGTATAATATGGAATGGTTATATGGTTGTTTTCCATATTCTTATAATATGTATTTGTATGATATCTTTATATGCTTTGAAATATTATAAGGTTACAATTTATTTTTCATTTAGATTTTCACTTGGGAGGTTAGACATGATTACTTTTGATTATTATAGAATTTTTTATTTTGTGGCAAAATACAAAAGCTTTACTAAGGCTGCGGAAGTTTTACAAAACAGCCAGCCTAACATAAGCAGATGCATGGGGAACTTAGAGCAGGAACTTGAATGTAAATTGTTCATGCGCTCTAATCGTGGCATTATTTTAACGCCTGAAGGAAAGAAACTGTACAAACATGTTTCCATTGCCTACAAACACCTTACTTTAGGTGAAGAGGAGCTTCATCAGGACAAGACTTTTGAAAAGGGTATTATTACAATTGGTGTTAGTGAAAACGCTCTGCGACTTTTCCTGTTAGATAAACTTGAAATTTTTCACGAGCAGTTTCCTAATATTAGAATTCGTATTTTTAATCACTCTACACCGGAAGCCATACGTGCCATGAGAGCAAACTTAATTGACTTGGCAGTTGTCACCACTCCAATGTCATTAAAAAAGCCTCTTGAGAAAATTCCTTTAAGTAAATGTAAGGAAATTCTTATTTGCGGTCCTAAGTACAGTTACCTTACAGACATAGCCAAAAGTCTTAAGGACTTAACAGAAATTCCTTTAATCAGTTTATCTGAAGGTACAGGAACTTATGATTTGTACAATAAGTTCTATATAGCTCACAGCGTACCTTTTACTCCTGATATGGAAGTTGCTACTACAGACCAGATTATTCCCATGATTACACATAATCTTGGCATTGGCTTTTATCCGGAAGATTTGGCAACAGAACTAATAGAAGATAAAAAAGTCTTTCCTATTAATATTGAAGAAAAACTTCCTATTAGAGAAGTCTGTTTGGTTATAAATAAAAGTAGTGCCATGAGCACCTCGGTTCAGAAATTTTATAACTTCCTAAGAAATTCTGTTTCATAGAGAAAACAAAATTTCTTAGAACAAAGAATGGTCCCTACCACATTTTACGTGTCAGGTGCATGCCTGTTTGCAACTATTTTTTATTACACTAAAAACGCAGGTTTGTAAAAATAATTACATTCCTGCGTCTTAAGAAAGGCTTCCTATATGATGCCTTTCTATATCTTCTTATAATATTTATATTTCTTTGTGCTGTATAGGTAGGACAACTGTAACTGTTGTGCCTTCGCCTAATGAACTTTTTATTTTCAGTTCATATTGATTCTCGTATATTAATTTAAGTCTGTCACGTATGTTATTAATTCCAATTCCTGTAAAATGTTCTGACTTTCTACTGCTCTTACCGTTTTCAAGTTCATTAACCTGTCTTTCATCCATTCCAACACCGTTGTCAATAATTTCTACAATAAGTTTTTCTGCTTTTTCTCTTACACACACAAAAATTTCTCCATTTTGTCCCTCAGGAAATCCATGGAAGAATGCATTCTCAATAAACGGCTGTAAAATCATTTTAGGAATCATTAACTGGTCCGGTTCGTTTATGCTTATGAAAAACTCTGTTTTGATTTTTTCGCCATATCGGATTTCGTTAATATACATGTAGTTTTTCAGATTTTCTATTTCTTCTTCAACGGAAATATATTCATCTGACTTGCTTATTGTACTTCTAAGCAACTTAATAAATGCATCAATTGCTTTTGTTGATTTTACAGTATCACCCTGCATAATCAACCATTTTATGCTGGTTAATGTGTTGTAAATATAATGAGGGTTTATCTGCATTTGAAGAGCATGTATCTCAGCCTGTCGTTTTTGCTTCTGTATCTCAATTATGCTGTCAACATAATGGTTGATATCATGAAGCATTCTGTTATATGACTTTGCAAGCTCCTGAATTTCTCCATCCCCTGTCACTTCCGCATATTGATTAAAATCACCCTTTGCTACATAAGACATTTTTCTTCCAAGCTGTCTTAATGGCGACATGGTTCTTCTAACTAAAATATAAATTACTAAAAGAACTGCTCCTGTAATTATTGCAATGTACCACATCAAAGTTGAAATATTATAAAGACTTTCAATGGCCTCATTTGCATCTACCGTAAAGCACAAACTGTAATCCACGTATGGAATTTTTTTACACAAAACCATATTAGTCTTTGCGTTTTTCTCCATTTTCTCAACAGTGATTTCTTTTTCAAGCATTTCGTTTGTTATCTTTTGTAGTTCTGTATCTGTTTCTCCTATTTGATATTTATCAGTAGATGAGACAATCATGCCATTGCTGTCAATTATGCTAATACTGTTGTATTGGTTTTCACCATATCTATAGAAGTTATCCAACTCACTATCAGGTATTAAAATCACACCATAACCATACAACTTATTATTCATATTTCTTAATGCCTTTACTCCTAAAATTATGGAGCTTGACTTAGTTGCATAAGTAAAGCCTTCATCTACATAGCTGTAACATAACTTTCGGTTGTTTTTTCGTGCTTCATTAAAAACTTCATTTTGTTTAATTTCTTTCCACTCTTTTGTAAGCACATCATTGTTATTTACAGAGATTTCTCCCTCTTTTGACACAAGCAGGACCGTTGTTCCGCTAAGCTTACTTTCGAATGCATTTTGAAAAGACTTCTGCATGTTATGCATTGCAATAAATTTATCTACTGATGACGAATTCTTGCCTGAGTAATACATATTTATGTCATAACTTGTGGAAATATTGTCAAATGTTTTTTCAATACTGCCAAAATATTCTTCCAAATCTTCCTGTATTTTCTCAATGTTTTTTTCCTGTGAATCTCCATACACTTCACTGAAAAAATCTTTTGAAAATTTATTTACAAGGAGAATATTAATCTGACTAATTAAAACAACACCGATAATAATTGCTGCCATTATTTTAATAATAAGGCTGCCTTTTCTCTCCTTTAAGCCTTTTTTTATACTGTACCTTTTGTGGATTTTTTCCTTACCGCTTGGCACTTTCTTGTTCTGTATCTTTTTATTCCATGGCTTCTCACTGTGCATTTTTTCATCTTCTCTATTCATATTTTATTCCCTGAATATTTATAATATATTCTTTTTATACATATTGTAACAATTTTGTTTTTTATCTAAATCGTCTTCTGTACACACTTGGTGTGTACCCTGTGGTTTTCTTAAATACACGACAAAAATAACTATGATCTGAATATCCAACCATTGTACTTACGTCTGAAATAGGTATATCTTCCTTCTTCAAAATTTCACAGGATTTTTCAATTCTGATTTTGTTTAAATAACCACTGAAACCCTCCTTATTTTTGGAATTAAAATATGATGATAAATAGTTGTAATTATAATTAAACTCTTTTGCCAGAGAATCCAAATCCAATGGTTCCATGTAATGTTCCAAAATATGCTTTGTTATTTTGTTCATTACCCTGTCGGTACCTGTCATGTTTTCAGCAAAAGCCTTTTTTATTTCATCTAAAATTTCATCCAGCTTCTTTAAAAAATCAGTAACATAAATAGTCTCTTCTATTTCTTTAAAATACTTACGTCTCATAGGTTCAACATCAATGTCATATTCTTCTAGCATAATAATAATGTTGTAAATAAAGTTTTTAGCCTTATTCTTGATTTTCTCGCAATTGTCATGAGCCTTGGCACATTTTTCAATATAGCCACGCATTTTTCCTATTGCTGTATTGTATTCACCATTTCGCAAATCATAGGAGAAATCATTATAATCAAATTTGGGAATTTCTTTCTGGATTTCCTTAGAATATTCCATATTCAATATTGATTTATTGTCATAATAAAAGCCGCTGTTTATCTGACTTTCCACCTGTAAATAAATTTCTCTTACATCCTGTATTTTTTCAAATCTTTTGCTTAAAACAAAAAATCCCTTAGGCTTAACATTTTTTACCCTTTCAGCAATCCTAGATAATTTTTCCAAAACACCGATTTCGTAAACAATATCATAATTAAAAACGTATATTAAATTTCTGTTATCAATAACTGTTCTACCAAATATGATTTCTGCTTCGTCCAGTGTTTTTCGGATTTCTTTTCTGATTTTTGCTACATAATCGTTATCATTTTCAAATGCATAATTTATGTCAACTGCAAACATCCTATATGTATTTAGTTTTGCAAATTCAGGGAAATCCTGTATGTTTATGGAATCTGAATAACCTGCTATGTACCACTCTAATGCATGATTCAAATTCAAATTGCTGTTACCTGACAAACTAAATCCCGGTATGCTGTCTGCTGCTCTCTTTAAAGCTTCCAGAAAAACCTCTCCTGTTAATGTAGGCTTTAAAATATAATCCATCGCCCCGTTTTTGAGAGTTTCCTTTACATAGCAAAAGTCATCAAAACCACTTAGAACAATAATCTTTATGTCTGGATATTTTTCATGAACTTCCTTTGTAAGTTCCACTCCGTCCATTACCGGCATTACAACATCCATTACAACTATATGTGGTTTTAATTCCTCAACCATAATAAGGGCTTCCTTACCGTTGGTGGCTTCACCAACGATAAGAAATCCCTCTTTATCCCAATTAACTAAATGTTTTATTCCCTGTCTCATAATGTACTCATCATCGACAATTAACACTTTACATAAGTCTGACATTTTTCACTCACCTTTTCTAACTTCTTTGCTTTGCAGGTGATATGTTGAATTTAAATTCGTGAACTTTTGACTTAGGAATTGTATATATTTCCTGAACCGGTGCGCCCCAACTGTCGTCACCACCAACTCCCATTTGCTGTCCTAAAACACGTACCCAAGTGTAGCTGCTTTGTGGAAGTTCTTCTATATGCATTGCGTTTTCAAGTTCTGCCGCACTGTATGGTAATACACTTCCCTCAATTGGTTTATCCACATAAGAGAATCTGATTCCTTCTTGTGTTTCATCTGTAATTTCCATATATCTTATGCCTGTTCTGTTACCACATTCCTGAGGTATTAAATAGGAAGACATATTGTCTGCTGCTGTAGTTTCATAAACTCCAAGCTTTGCACCTTTGTTTCTGTCCTGATAATTTTCTTCAGGTCCATTTCCAAAATATTTTACATTAATGAATTCTTTTGGTAATTTAAATTCCATACCATATAAAGGAATTGAAAATTCGTCCTCACCTTTTAACTTGAAATCTACGTCTATTGAGCCATCTCCATATACCAAATATGAAATTGTACAGCTCTTTCCTTCTATTGGAAGAACATAGTCATATGTTATTTTTATGCCCTCTTCCAACTCATCTTTTGCAAATCCTGTACACTTTGCAGTTTTTCCTGCCTTGTCCCATATAGCATATTGGAAATCTAAGCCACAACCTTTGTCATTGTCTGTATATGCTCTTACAAATGTTGGCTTAGGTGCCCTTGTAATGTATTCCTTATCTGAATATACAAGTGAAATAATTCCTGTTTCCTGCTTTGAGAACATGGCAAAGAAATCATTTCCTCTAACACCGATATTTACATCTCCACTAATAACTTCTAAATTGTTAATGGCTGTTTTTTCAGTGTTGCAGACACCCTCAAAAACATACTGTTCCTTAGCAATTTCAAAGCCTTTTTCAGCCCACTTTTCATCACCTTTTAGCTGTATACACACATTATAAATATAATCTTCATTTCTTGTCAAACCTATAGTTTCAGGTATGTTTAGCTGAAAACGTTTTTTCTCTCCCGGTTCCACATCAAAAGAATATTCTTTCTTACAAATGCTTGTTTCCTTTTGGATTATTTCCAATACAAAAACATATTTGTTAGTATTTGTAAACAAATTCTGGTTATCTATTTCTATTTCATTCTCAAAAATGTTCATCTTGATATTCTGATATAAATATTTTACTTCCTGAACCTTTGGTGAAGGAGTTCTGTTTGCGTAAATTATTCCATCTGTACAGAAGCAGTAATCTGTTGCCCGTTCGCCAAAATCTCCGCCGTACTTTAATACCTTCTTACCGTTTTCTTCTACTTCAATTGCCTGATCAATATAATCCCAAATGAAGCCTCCCTGGTACATATCATATTTGTCTTCCAAATCTGTGTACAAATGCATGCCACCACATGAATTTCCCATGGCATGTGTGTACTCGCAGTTAATGTATGGTTTCTTTGGATTGTTTTCCAAATATTCAACTACATCCTGAGGTTTTGCGTACATTCTGCTTTCCATATCAGTAATATGGTCAAACTCTCTATTCCAAACTACACCTTCATAATGTACTAATCTTGTATTATCTTTGGCATGTAAATATTTAGATGTTGCCTCTAAAACAGTTCCTGCATAAGACTCATTTCCTAAAGACCACATAAGTATTGCAGGATGATTTTTATCTCTTTCGTACATTGACTGTGTTCTGTCGAGAATGCACTCTTTCCATTCATCGTGACTTCCCGGAACATTCCATGACGGTTCAATTACACCCATTTTCTGCCATGAGCCATGGCTTTCTAAATTAGTTTCATCAATTAAATAAATTCCGTATTCGTCGCAAAGTCTGTACCATAAACTCTGGTTTGGATAGTGTGAAGTTCTTACAGCATTAATGTTATTTCGTTTCATAAAATTAATGTCGTAAATCATTTCTTCCTTTGTAATAGCTCTGCCTTCAGTAGCGCTAAACTCATGTCTGTTTACACCTTTGAAAATAATACGCTTGCCGTTTAGACACATAACTTTGTTGATTATCTCAAACTTTCTAAAGCCGAATTTTGTAGATGCAACTTCTACTACTTCATTATTTTCATTGTATAAATAAACAATTACTTCATATAAATTTGGTTTTTCTCCGCTCCAAGGAGCAATGTTTTCAACTTTTGAGGATAATTCAAATTTGTCAGCTGTGTTACCCTCAAATAAAGTTTCTACTTCTCCATTTGGATTTTTTAAATCTATTTTATATTTATTACCTATAGCACCTGTTATAGTAATTTTTGTGTTTAAATCTCCTGTGTGATTTTTGTAATCATAATCAGATTTCAAATCAATGTCGTATACGTGACTTTTTGGAAGTCCCTGTAAATAAACATCTCTAAATATGCCTGAGAATCTCCAAAAATCCTGATCCTCAATCCAGCTTGCGCTACTTCTTTTGTATACTTCCACTGCAAGTTTATTGTTTTTTTCCTGTACAAAATCTGTTATGTCAAATTCTGATGGTGTAAAAGTATCCTCAGAATATCCCACAAACTCTCCGTTTACCCAAACATAAAAAGCCACTTCAACACCCTGGAATGAAAGAATAATATTTTTATCCAAAAGGCTGTTATCCAGGTCAAAATATTTTACATAACTTCCAACAGGATTATATTCTTCTGATACCTGAGGTGGACGCATTTCCTCTCTGCCATCCCAAGGATACATTGTATTAATATACTGACATCTGTCGTACCCCTGAAGCTGAATGTGTCCCGGTACATTTATTTTGTCAAATTTTTCTGTGGAAAAATCCATTTTATAAAAGTCTGCCATTCGCTCTGCCGGCTTATTTGCGTAAGCAAAGTCCCACTGACCGTTCAATGACTGAAATAAACTGCTTTTATTATTCTTGTAGGCTTCTTCACTTTCATATACAAAGTGGTCAGAATGTGCATCCATTCTGTTTACACGAAAAACTTCCGGATTACTTAGCCAGTTTAATTCCGGTTTTAATACTGATTTTTTCATTTTTACCTCCGCTCCATATTTTTATATTTATACTAATATGGATTACAGCTAAAATTTCTTTTAACCATAATCCATATTATTGTGTTTTTTATGTTCTTTTTTAACCTTTTACTGAGCCTGTCATTCCCTGTACAAAGTTCTTCTGCATTAAGAAGAAGATTAATGCTGTTGGGATTGTTGCGATTACAACTGCTACCATCATCATTCCATAATCAGGTGTGTATGATGAACCTAATGCTGAAAGAATAAGTGGTAATGTTTTCTTTTCAGGTGACTGTAAAGAAATTAATGGCCACATGTAGTTGTTCCAGCTTGTCATAAATGTAACAATAATAGCTGCTGCGTATGTTGATTTCATTGTTGGAATGAAAATCTTTGTGAAAATTCCAAATTCTCCAAGTCCGTCTAATCTTGCAGCCTCAACCAAATCTTTTGGAAATGTCTGAGTGTTCTGACGGAAGAAGAAAATTAAGAATGCCGTTGCTATGGCAATAATAATTACTGATCCCGGTGTATTAATTCCAATCCAGCTTAATATTGGAATTGTATTAAAATTACCAAATAACTGGAATAATGGAATCATTAATGCTGCAAAAGGAATCATCATTGAAACAAGAATAACACTAAATACTCTGTCTCTTGCTTTTGACTTGTATACTTCAAAAGCATATCCTGCTGCAGATGAAATAATCATTGCAAGTGTTGTTGTAACTACTGCGATTATAATTGAGTTCTTAAATGCTCCAAAATAATTTAAGTCTGATGCCATTAATGACTTAAAGTTCTCTACAATATGACTTCCAATCATTAATGTGCCTTTTGATACATCTACAGACTTGTTTGTAGCTGCCACAATCATCCAATAAAATGGGAAGATTGAAATGATACTTAATATAATTAATATAACGTACTGTAAAATACTCATTATTTTTTTCTTAGTCATTCTTGTCACCTACTTTCATTTGGATAAATGACAATACAACTACCAAGATAACTATTACATAAGATATAGCTGATGCATATCCGAAGTTTGAGTTATATTTAAACATTGTATTGTAAATGTACTGTGATATTGTAATTGTTGCATTAGCCGGGCCACCGTCTGTGATGTTTACAACTTCATCGAATAACTGTAATGTACCTATTGTTGAGTTAATTGTTGTAAATAAAATAATTGGCTTAAGCATTGGTAATGTAATATATCTGAATCTTGCAAATGCTGAAGCTCCATCAATCTGAGCTGATTCGTAAATTGAATCGTCAATTCCCTGCATACCTGATAAATAGAATACCATATTGTATCCTGTCCATCTCCATGTAATGGCAATGATAATTAAAACCTTTGCCGCTATAGGATTTGTAAGCCACTGAATTGGTTCACTTACAAGATGAATGTTCATAAGTATTGAGTTAATAATTCCATCTGTTGCAAATAAACTTTTGAAGATAATGGAATATGCTACCAGTGATGTTACACATGGTAAGAAAATTGCTGTTCTGAAAAATCCTCTGAATTTTAACTTCTTATTATTTAACATTGATGAAATTGCAAGTGCTAAAATAATCATTATTGGCACCTGAATTATCAAGTATAAAACCGTGTTAAATAATGCTTTTTTAAATGTTTCGTCTGTTAATAATCTTTTATAATTATCCAGTCCCGTAAAAGTTAAGTTACTTCCCATTCCTGTTTTTAATGATAACAGGAATGACTGTACCATTGGGTAAAATACAAATATAAGTATTAAAATAAATGCCGGAAGAACAAATGCCCATCCTTTTCTATTTAATTTGGGACTCATCCCACTGTTACGGGTAACTGCTTTATTTCGTTTTTTTAGTTTATCCATTTTAACGCAGCCTCCTTTATCTACTACCTTCTGTTTACTTCTTCACACATGTTTGTTTAATAAGTATTGGTTTCAAAAGCAAACCCGATGTCCACATAATGGGAAACATTCTTGTGAATATCGGGCCACTTCTGAGTCTTGTTTTTTAGATTTTTAAATTAGTTTATCTTAAGTACCGTAAAATTTACTGTACTGCTGATTCTACTTTGCTCTGATATGATTTTAATGTTGAATCCATGTCAGCTCCTCCAACGATTGCTGAAACAGCTTCTGTCATCATATCTTCAATTGCATAAGTATGAACTCCATAATTTACTGTTGGAACCTTTTCTGTCCATGATCCAAGGTCACCGAAAATCTTCTGGCCACCGAAGTATTTATCTTCTTCTTTGTATGCTGCACAATCTGATGATGCATTTAATGTACTTACTAAGCTAATATTTTTTGCAAGTGAGTTCATAAGATCTGTGTTGCTACCAAATGTTTTTGCTAAGAAATCAGCTGCTAACTTGCTGTTACCTGTATTCTTTAATACATACCAACCTGCACCACCAATTGATGAAGCATTAACTGATGATGAGTTTGAACCCATCTTAGGAAATGCTGCTACAGCCCATTTTCCACTCTGGTCTTCTGCTGCCTTGATTGAAGGAGCAATCCAGCAACCTGTAATAACTGAAGCTACGTCACTATTATTAAATGCACCTACAAACTGATTCCAGTCTGAAGTCTGCTTTGTAATGCCTGCGTCTACTAAATCTTTGTAAATCTTAATTGCATCTTTTAATGCCTGATTGTTTGAAATTGTTACTTTTCCGTCCTTGTCTGTATACCAGGCACCTGCACTCTGTAACATCATACGAATCTGACCTATGTCACTAGGATCAAGTGTACACATGTACTTGCCTGTCTTTTCTTTTACTTTCTTACCAATTTCAATGTATTTTTCCCAAGTGATGTTCTGTAAATCTTTTTCTGAATATCCTGCCTGTTTTAAAATATCTGTTCTATAGAATAATCCTGCAACACCACTGTCAAATGGAACGCCATATACTTTTCCATCAAGTGTGTTTACACCTGTTTTATAATTTGCAAAATCGTCATTATTAACAACTGATGATAAATCATAAAACTCATCCTGATATGACTGTAAGTATCCCTGAATTCTGTAATCTTCAATAAGAACTACATCTGGAAGACCGTCATAAGATTTTGATGAAAGACTTGTATTTAACTTTGCAACAATGTCATCCTGTGCCATTGTAACAACTTTAATTTTTACATCCTTATCAATTCCTTTGTAAATTTCTGCTGCTTCCTTTGCTGCCTTAATGTTAAAATTCTCATCCCAAGCCCAAACTGTAATAGTTTTGCTATCCTTTGATGAGCTGCTCTTACTTCCTGAGCTGCTACCACATCCTACCATTCCCAATGTCATAACTGCTGCCATTGCAAATGCTACAACTTTTTTTAGTTTCATAAAAAATTTCCTCCTTACAATTTTTTTATTCGGGTTTCTTTGTAATTCAATAGTACCATAGTAACATTTTCACAGTTAGGACATAGTTCAGTGTAATTTATACAATTTTTAAAATCTTTTAACATTTTCTTTGTACATTTTTTTATTTTTTTGGACTATTTTCAGTTAATTTGTACTATTTTTATTTGGAACGGTTCAAAAACCCTATTCCACTTCTTCCATATAATAAAGTCTGGAGTCAAAATCTTTCATAATCCTTGTATCTCCGTTTACTCCTATACCTGCAAATCCTTCTTTCAGATTAACACCTGCTTCATTTAAAAGACTTCCGTATGCAATGTAATCTTCAGTTTCACCTTTTACAAAATTTTCTGCTACAAATGAAACTTCATCTTTTGATAAATTCTCATTACTTTTAATTTCATTATTTTCGTAGACAAAATGTCCCATATCTTTTTTGTTATGGTACACCGGGCGGTTATAGAAATGATATTCCTTGTTTTCAGCCAAAGCTTTTGGTCTGAAATTTAAGAACTGATCATTTGGTTTAATAATTTTTCTAAACAACATGCCAACAGCCTTTTTCTTATCTGCACTTACACAAGTCCACTGATATACATTGTTAGAGTCACTGTCCTGTGAGTTTTCGTAAGGACTCTTTCCTCTGTAGAATTCTCCAAACTGTAAGACTTTTCTCCACTTCTTATATTCTTCTATTTGCTTCTTAATTAAGAATAGGTCTTCCTTTGACATTTTTGTCAAATCACATTCATAACCTAACACTCCAAAACAGGCAACATTATATCTTGTATCAATTGGAGTTGTTCTTAAAGTCTGGTGATTTGGACATGCTGAAACATGTGCTCCTACTGTACTCATTGGATAACCGTAGCTGTATCCGTTTTGAATATTTACACGGCACACTGCGTCAGTGTCATCGCTTGCCCAAATCTGTGGAAAATAGCATAACATTCCAAGGTCAAATCTGTTTCCGCCACCGCAACAGCCTTCAAATAAAATTTCAGGGAACTTCTCTGTAAGCGCTTTTGCCATTTTGTAAAAACCTAAAACGTATCTGTGTGACACTTCACCCTGACTTTCATAAGGCAAACCTGCTGAATAATAATCAGAGAATATTCTGTTCATGTCCCACTTAACATAAGAAATATTTGCACTACTTAAAATATTGCTAATTTCCTTAACCATATAGTCCACAACTTCATTATTTGTTAAATCAAGCATACATTGATTTCTGCCTTCTGAATGATGTGCATTAGGATTTTCCAATACCCAGTTAGGATGTTTTTTGTAAAGTTCGCTGTTTTTATTAATCATTTCAGGTTCAATCCAAATACCAAAGTCTAAACCTATTTTATTAATTTCATCAACTAAATGAGCCAGTCCATTAGGAAGCTTGTCCTTATTTACATACCAGTCTCCAAGAGAACTTGTATCATCATTACGTTTTCCGAACCAACCGTCATCCATTACAAACAATTCTATGCCAATATCTTTTCCTGCTTTTGCAAGATTAATAAGTTTCTCCTCTGTAATGTCAAAATAGTTTGCCTCCCAACTATTTAATAAAACAGGGCGTTCTTTGTATTTCCACTTGCCTCTTACAATATGCTCTCTTACAAATTTATGCATATTCTGACTCATGCCGTTATAACCTTTTTTAGAATATGTTAAAACACTTTCAGGTGCTTCGAATTTCTCTCCCGGTAAAAGTCCATAACTCATTGATTGTGGATTAATTCCTGAAACGAATCTTGTTTTATTAAAAGAACATACATCCATCGCTTCATAATGGTTTCCACTATAAATTAAATTAGTTCCAATACACTCGCCAAAATCTTCTGTAGTCTCTTCCCTTGAAATCATAACAAATGGATTTGCTCTGTTAGATGAAGTTCCGGCATATGAATAATTAGCAAATCTGCCAGCAGCTACTTTTGTATCATGTCTGTTCATTTCATTTGCCCATGAGCCGTTAAATGTTGTCATTACATAATTCATGCCAAACATATCAAGCTGCATGCTCATTAATCTTTTTATATTTACTTTTTCCTTACCTTTATTTATTAAAACTGTGCTTCTTGTAATAACATCGCAGTTTTCATAAACATAATAATGTAATTCCATTACCAAGTCATTATCCTTTAAAGTAACTGTCAAATGGTCCACATTACCATCTTCGTCATAAGAACCAGGCAATGTTTCAAATGGCTGCTTTCCCCATGATATTTCTGAATCGGCATAAGTGAAATCATTGGTGAAGCTACCGTCTGACTTAACAACTTCCACAAAAGGTTCCCTTACATCACCTTTTCCATAAGAAGACATTTCAAGTCTCATGTTTTCCAAAGAATACTCCATTGTTTCCTGATTATATGCAACCGTATTACCGGGCATAAAGTTATGCTGTTCAATTAAAGGTTCCATGTTTTCAATTGCGATTTTCTTTCCATAGTATAAATGTTCAAGATGCCCTGTTTTCAAAACTCTAAAGGCATATGTAGTGTTTTTAGTATTTAAAATAAATCCGTTTTCTAATTTTTTAATCATATCTTTTCCCTGCACTTTCCTAAATTATATGTGTTCGTTTATTACATAGTGTCCTAAGATTATTTCATTCTTTCATATCTTTTCTCATCTGCAATATACATACTTATCTCCTTACTACTTTTACATAAATTTAGTTTGGTATCAAAATACCACAATCTCAAATTAACCCGATTTTATTTGTTAAGGAAATTGTATCATTTGACTTTTATTTTGTTAATTTAATATCTTAAGGTGAATTTGGATTATTTTAACTTTTATATAAAAACTTTTTGCCAAACTTTTTTTGCCCAAGTTGACCATTTCTATAAAAAAACAGCTACGGCGTGATATACATAAGAAATTTTATAATTTCTGCATACCATGTGCCGTAGCTGTCTTTTTACAATTTATGGTTAATTGTTTGAAGCTACTATCTAACCATGTTCTAAAATGATATTACTTCTTCATTTTAACTTTTTTAACACTACTCCACTTTCCTTTAACTTTCTTATTTGCTTTCCCAATCTTGTAAGCTCTTACCTGAATGAAGTATTTTTTGCCTTTTAATTTTTTTAGTGTAAATGAAGTTTTGTTTTTGGCAATTGTTTTAATTTTTGCTTTCTTCATTTTTTTGTTTGTAGCATATCTAACCTGATAGCCTTTAACACCTTTTATTTTCTTCCACTTAACGCTAATCTTTTTACGGCTAAGTTTCTTTACAGATACTTTTTTAACCTTGCCCGGTTTTTTAACTTTTGTTGTCGGTTTGTTGCCGGTTGTAGTTACTTTGTCACCTGTAGTTGTCTTTGGTGTTGTTGTTTCAACATCTCCTGCTGTTGTTTCGCTTGTTGATGTTTCCTGGTCACCTGTTGTTGAGTCAGGTGTTGATACTTCCTGGTCACCTGTTGTTAAGTCAGGTGTTGATACTTCCTGGTCACCTGTTGTCACATCTGAAGTTGCAGGTTCAGTTGTCTTTTCAACTACTGTAAATTCTTTTGTCATTTCACCTTCATATAAATCGCTGAAAGTAATTACAACTTCGTATGTACCAACCGCTTTTACTTCATCCACTGTTTTACCTGTGGCTTTGTCGCGATATGTTACTGTGTAGTATTTCTGGTCAATAGGATTATTTTCAACATCAACTACTGTAACTGTAGGTGCAATCTTTTCGCCTGTTGCTTCAAATTTGTCATTTGAAATAATAAGTTCATTTGGATGGCTAATTGTTCTCTTGTTAATATAACCACAAGAACATTTCTCTTTGATTACACCGTTTTCTGTTAATGTTGCAGGTGTCATTTCTACTACTTCTGAATATTTGTGTTCATGATTTTCTTCTGAATCCTTAATAACTTCATTACCTGTTCCATTTGTTATTCCTTTTGACTTAAAAGCTTCTTCAGTAACTTTTCCTGAATTGTATACTTTTTCAAATGTTACATCATCGTCACTGGAACCACAAATTCCACCCACATATTCATATCCATCAACACTTCCATTGTTAATACAATTACTTATTGATGAGTTGGCTGTAACTGCTAGAATTCCTCCCCCAAGACTTCCAGCTTGTACATCTCCGCTATTAGTGCAATTATCAATATTACAATTATATATAATACTTACAATTCCAGCTGCTAAATCTGTAGAAGTAATTTCGCCATTGTTAGTACATCCTTGAATGATTTCTTTCTGATCATAATATCCCTCGTCATCTCTGCTATTACTATAACAAATTCCAACTGCACAGTTATTTGCTTTTATTTTTCCATAGTTTGTGCAATTTATAATCTGTGCCTGAAGAATAATACCTACTATTCCTGATGCTACATACTCATTATCAATAATATTACCATAGTTACTACACTTTTCTACTTTAGTGTTATTTGCAGATACACAAATACCTACTGCCCCCTCTGCATTAGTAATATCCCCCTTATTTGTGCAGTTTTTAATTTCACTATTATTTATTGATGCTACAATTCCTGCAGCCTCATATGCATCTGTTATATTACCTGTATTAATACAATTCTCTATATGGCAATTTGACGCTGTGTGTACTAAACCTGCAATATAAGAATCATTCACTGAAAAATCACCATTATTTTCACAGTCTGTAATATTACTATTGTTTGCCTTAATAGCTAAACCTGCCACATATGCATCACCGAAATTTACACAATCAACATTATTAATACATTTTGAAATGGTACATGTATCGATTGTTTGTATCGCTGCCACATCACTTCTGGAAGCTTTCACATTTCCCTCAAATGTACAATTCTCTATTGTAGAATAATACGCATATTCTGTAAGGTAATAAATACTCTGTTCACATTCACCCTGAACTTCAATTTTTAAATTTTTTAATGTACTATTACCAATACTACCATATAAACGGCATGGTATTCCTTTTATGTTTACGTTTGATATTGTGTGGTTATTTCCATCTAGCTTTGAATTTAATAAAGATGCACCCTGTAAAATATTATCATCATCTTTGTAATTATCCGGGAACTTAATATCAGCATTTAATTTTCCATTTATTCCTAAACTTCCCATCTGTAAATACATTAATAAATCTTCAAAAGAATTAATCTCAAAGCAATTATCCTTAAGCTCCTGAATTTGATTCTTTGTTAAACCACAGTTTGTACATTTATCATCCACATAATTGTGTTCTAGCTGTGGTGATTCACTACCTTTCTCAAGAACCTCATTACATATCAGGCATATTGTATCGCCTGTGTAACCTGCTTTAAAACATGTTGCGTTTGATTCGTTATAATACTTTATAATATTGCTTCCTGACAGATTACTATGAATGCTGGGAATTGTTTGTCCGGCTTCCTGATTCCCATCATTATTAATTTCGCCACATTCACTACACTTCAAGTCATAAGAATAACCTTCTTCAGTACATGTTGGCTCCTTATGATTTACCTTCACAAATACATGTTCGCCTAAACCTTTTTTTTCATTAATTTCCTTATGTACATAACCACAATATTCACATTCAGACACTATTTTTTCATAATTTGTACAAGTTTTACCAATTGTATAACGCTCTGAATAACTATGGTCTGATTGGGGTTCAATCTGTTGTCCTTCACTAATAGTTTTTCCACAATCTTTACACTGTAAATCTCCTGTATATCCACCTTCTTCACATGATTTAATAGTTCTGTTCACAAATTTCTTTCTTGAATGTGCACATTCCCAAGATATTGTATATTCTCCATATTCATCACTAAACGGTCCTACCACAAAATAATATGTATGATTTTTTTTAAGATTTCCTATAATCTTAGGTGCACTTTCCTGACCACCATCATCATTTTTCTTTTTGCACCCCTCCAATCTTACACGATTGTTATTTTCAAGTTTTTTTATTCCATTACGAATAATTTCATCATTAAAACTTTCTTCTTCAAAAAGATATCCATAGCTGTCCCAATCTGTTTTATTACTACAGGTTATTGCATAGTATCCATCTTCATCAACTTTAAATTGAAATACCTGGAACGGATTTTGTGCTGTTGTTTTCATGCTATATTCTTTTCCATAAACTGCATTATTAACACGTCCACAATTTACACATACATCATCCTTATATTCATGAGATTTTTTTGCTATAATACTGCCTTCCTGTACCTTTTCACCACACCATTTGCAGTTGTAGTCTCCTGTATATCCATCTACATAACATGTATTTTCAGTATAATTTTCAGGTTCGTCCTCTTTTTTGTGATCTACTATATCTGTTTCTTTTCCTTCTTCTAAAACTTTTTTACATAAAGGACAGATTTTATTACCACTAAAGCCTTTGCTCTTGCAGGTTGCCTCAATAAATGTTTTCTTATCTATAACAGCCTCTGCGTGATTTCCCGGTTCTACCATGATTCCTTCATCTAAAATTTCACCACAAACACCACATGTAACTTTTCCTGTAAAACCACCTATTGAACAATCTGTTATTGTTCTATTTTCCACAATTTCTTTTTCTTCCGGATGAGAACACTTATCATATTCAATTATATATGGACGATCTAAACTCCCATAGCAGTCATTCCATGTTCCTTCAAAATATACTTCTACCCTTGTTTCGCTTAATGTGCTTGGTTCGCCTTTTTCCCAATTAGTATAAGTAAGTTCACTACCATCAATCCATTTAAATTTTGATATATCGTTTTGATTTCTCTCTAAACCAATCCACATTCTGGTATCCCCTTGATTTAATTTTTCCAGATAGTGTACAACGATATTATTTTCCTCTTTGGATGATATACAAATTAAATAACCACCCTTATTTTTTGCCTCTTTCTTTGCAGTGCTATAATTCACACTACTATTAACAAATTCATAACTATGACCTGTGTTTGGATCATACGCCACATCATCCCCATAAACAATTTCCTGTTTTGTTTCAGTTCCTGTTTCCTCATCAGCATAAGCCGTCTGAGTCATTACCACATTGCTTCCTAATGCCATTATTAAAGACATTGAAATACTTATTAGCTGTTTCCATATTTTTCTCATATTGTCCTCCTTTTTGATAATTCTCCCATTCTTGTGTAAGCACAAATGGGGCATTCCTAAAGTCTACACTTCTTGTAACACGGATTGCTTCGTGCTTTGCACTCCCACAATCCGCCCAAAGGTCTATCACCCACCCTTGTGCAAGCACAGGTGGGTGAAGACCTTTGGACACTGTGTTACAAAAAGAAATGATTACATAAGTTGCATTACAACATTTATGTAATCATTATCATATAAATATTCTTTTCGTTCTATATTTTGGCTTCAAACGGTCTGCTCCTGGCATCAAGTGGTTATAATATTTTAAATAAACAGTACTCCTGATACGCTAAAGGTCTCTTCATCTGACTTAAATTCTATAGCTCCCTTGTATTTGTTTACAACGTACTTAACAGACTCTATTCCTATACCACTACCCTGTTCTTTTGTGCTAAGGAATTTGCCGTTTTCTAATTTTACATTGCCGTTAAAAGTATTTTTTATTGAGAAAACCAACGCTCCTTCATTTGGTTTTTTGATTTTCAAATTAATGAACTTGTTCTCTATTGTTATGGTTTTGCAACCGTCAATTGCATTTTCCAACAGATTGCCAAATAACACTGTAAGATCTGTGTCACTTATACTCAATTCATTTGGAATTATCACATCTATATTAACATCAATTCCATAATTCTTCGCTTTTTGCACATAATATACTAACAGTGCATTTAAAGAAAAATGGCCACAATATACAAATTTTTCGTTCCAGGATGTTGCTTCCAAATATTTTTCAAGATATTGCGTTATCTCCTGACACTGATTATTTTCAGCCATGGTGCGAATCACATTCATGTGATGACGCATATCGTGCCTTGCCCGTCTGGTAGACTCCATTTGTGTTTTAAGATTTTCATAACACAAATTTTGAACTTCCAACTGTCTGTTTTCATCACGCAATTCCAGATTGTTACGAAACTCTATTATGGCATTTACAATTACACTGTATACAAGCAGTGCCCCTATATTTACAAACAATGTAAAAACCACATTGACGGGATTCATTGCCAATGCAATTGTTGACTGAGAATTAAAATAAAGTCCATGATACCAAAACAAATAAAAAGTAGCCGGGATTAACCACAAAATTCTCCAAACTTTTCTTCCTGTTTCTATGGTTGCAATTTCTTTTATGTACTTCCTAAAATATATAAATAGCATTGGAATAAATATAATCTGCGCCACAAAAGTACACAAAGAAAAAGACCAGCTATTGTTGTCAAATACCATTTTAGGAAAAATCTGTGCTTCCATCCACTTTGCACAAATCACAATAAAATTAGCAAAATTAGAAACTATTAGTAATACAAAAATTAACTTTCCCGGGGTCTCTTTTACAACGAAAAAATAAAATATGCCATAACAAAGGGTACTAATAAGGGACAACATTCCCTTTTGTCCCTGTGAACAGGTTGTTGCATATATTCCAAGTGATGTTTGGAAAAATAATAAAAGAAAAATAAATAAACCGACTTTTACTTTTGAAAATCTTAATTTGTCTGCAAAAGGATATAAGGCAAGCCCCAAATAAGGTAGCAAATTAAGACATGAATATAATATAATTTCAAAAATTCTAAATGATGTCATACGCCCTACTCCTTTAAAGTTTCAATTAAAAATCTTGTGTATGCTTTCTTGATTTCAGCATACTTCCTACGACTAATTGGGACAAATGAGCCATTCTTCATTTTAAATCTGTCACTTTCAATATTATCCACCTGTGCCAAATTAACGGTGATTCCCTTAAATGAAGATATGAGCTGCGGAAAATGTTCTATTTGCTTTTCGAAATTTTTCTGAGTACAACGAACTTGAATTGATGTTTCGTCTTTTAAATATATGGTAACATAATGCCCTGAAAATGTTGTATAGACAATAGAATCTACATGAACCACTTTGTTTTCTGAAAACTTTAATATCTTGTCTTCCTTTTTCTTCTTTATCACAAGTCTCTCTAAAGTTTTTTCCAAACGTTCCTTATTAAAAGGCTTTATTAAATAATCTTCTGCCTTTACCTCATAACTTTCACTGGCAAACTCATTACTTGTGGTTATGAATATAAGCTTAACATCTTCATCTATTTTTCTAATTGCTCTTGCTGTATCAACACCAGTTATATCCTCCATGTATATATCAAGAAAAACAATATCAAATAATGAAGCATTACCTTCCTTATTATCATAAAAATATTCAAGAAGTTCTTCACCACTTTTAAAAGTAGTAATTTCTATATGATTTTTCGTTCTTCTAAAAAAAATTTCCTGTATTTCTTTTTGCAGATATTCTCTATCCTTTATACTATCATCCACTATTGCTATTTTCATAATCCTCTCCCTTATCTCAGTTTTTTTACCACTACTTTCAAATCATAATTAATTCTCTATTTTAAAATAAATTCCATCTGTGTTTCTTTTGGAACCATACCCATTTTTTCATAAAATCTGCGGGCTGTGTCGTTACCTTCCCAAACATTAAGCGTTACTTCATAACAGCCCATTTTCTTTGCTTCTTCCTTAACATGTTCAAAAAGTTTCTGCCCTACATGCTTCCCTCTAATATTTTGGTCCACACACAAATCATCAATAAACAAAGAATCAAATGGCACCATATTAGTTGAAAATGGCTGTTTCTTCTTTATGCAAAAAGCATAGCCCATAACGCTGTCATTCTCATCCACTGCCACATACACAGGTCTGTTAGCATCATTAAAAATTTCCATTAATTCCTCTTTTGTATATTTTGTTGTTCCACCAATAAAAATGTCCGGTCTGATTTTTGCATGTATATTTAAAACCTGTGTTAGTAATTTAATTACTGAATCTATATCTTTTTCTTCTGCTAATCTAATGTTCATTTATATTCTCCTTTGCTGTCATATAACATTTCTTCTTATATTTTTTATTAAAGATATCCATAATTATTATAGCAAATGAAATAAAAAAAGCACAGAAAAACATGATGACCACCATGGTTTCTCTGCGCTTTTAATTATATTTTTATTAACCGATTCCACCTAAAATTGCACCTGCAACTAATGCTATAAAAGCTAATGGAACTAAAACATATTTTCCAAGTGGCATAAAGCATTTGCCAATTGGCTTTTCTTTTCCTGTATTTACAGCTGTTGTAGCAAAATCTTTTCCTGCAACCCAGAAAAACATTATTGCTGCAAGCATGGCTCCCAATGGACAGATGTAAATTGACACTGCATCCATCCAACCTGAAACAATTCCCTGAATAACAAGTGCCACTGCACAACCGATAACAGCAATTATTCCAACTGAAGTTACTCTTTTAAGTCCGAATCTTTCTTCTAATGTTGCAACAGGTGCTTCATATAAGTTGATTAATGAACTCATACCTGCAAACAACACACATATGTAGAAAATAATGCCAACGATTTTTCCCCCTGGCATTCCGTTAAATACATTTACCAGATAAATAAACATAAGTCCCGGTCCACCTGATGACAACTCTGCTCCGTCAACTGCCATACCTGGAATAATAACAAATGCTGCTAACAATGCTGCTATTGTATCAAAGATTGCTACATTTCTTGCTGAGCTTACTACATTTTCTGAATTATCCAGATAAGAACCATATATTACTGTTCCATTACCTGCAATTGAAAGCGAGAAAAATGCCTGACCAAATGCATAAATCCACAATCTTGGATCTAAAAGTCCTTTAGGATTAATTGTGAAAATATATTTGTACCCTTCCGTTGCTCCCGGTAATGTGAAAATATAAATTCCCAAACCTAAAAATAATACAAATAAAAGTGGCATCATTATTTTGTTGGCTCGCTCAATTCCTGCTGCAATACCAAATGCCATAATTACTGCTGTTACTATCATGGCAACTACAAGCCAACTATTATTACCAAACTTTGTTGCTGTACTTCCAAATGTTGCCCCTATCTTATCCATATCACCACCCATAGCTGACAACTGACCTGAAAGTGCTAAAAAGGCGTATTTAAAAATCCACCCAACAACAACTGTGTACCCAATGGCTAAAGCCAGTGAACCAAGTACAGGAAGCACACCAATGGCCTCACCTGTTTTCTTATTACCGGTTCTAATTTCCGTACATTTTCCAAATGCTTTAATCGGACCACCCTTTGCGGCTCTACCTAACGCCATTTCTTCAATAAGTCCTGTTGAAGCAATTAGAATAACAAACAAAACATAAGGTAGCAAAAATGTCATGCCTCCCCAGTCTGATACCATGTATGGGAATCTCCAAATATTTCCCATACCTACGGCTGAGCCTATGCAAGCAATGACAAAGCCGGTTCCGCTTTTAAAAGCATCCCTCTTTTTTTCCATAATTAATATATCCTTCCTTTTTGTGCTTTTCGCACTATAAGGTCTATCATACCATATTATAGAATATATATCTATTTAATCAGCAATAATAAAATGTGAATATATCTATTTAATAATAGGCATATCTTCTTAATTAAATGCAACTATTAGAGTATATCTTTTCAATAGAAGAGAAACTCTAACAGGAACATATTTCATTTTTTAATTTTCGTGCTGCAGAATTAAGTGGATGCTGGCAATCATGCACAATACATATTTCTCTATTAGGAATTTTTTCTTTTAAAGAAATCTCAACAATTTCGTTTTTCTCAATACTTTCTCTTGCCATAGGTTCAGGAACAAATGCCATTCCTAAATCTGACTTTACCAAAGGAATAATCTGGTCTGTAGTTGCCACCTCCGTGTCAGGATTAAGTTCAATACCATGTTTTAAAAATATCTTATTATAAAAATCGTATGTAGTAGTTTCCTGCCCCAAACTAATTAATGGATAGTCTTTAAGATTTTTTAAAGAAATACTGTCATCTTTTATATGCTCAAAATCAGTTCCACCTATTAATATTTCCTTAAATGAACATAAGATTGTTTTTTCTAAAGGTGACTTAACCTTTACAGGTGTTGATACAACTGCAAAATCTATCTTGCCACTTTTCACAGCCTCAATTGCCTGTGGCGTTGAATGGTTATATATTTTTAGTCTTACTTTTGGATACATTTTGTGAAAGGATTTTAGAATATCTAATAAAAATATATTTAAGGCAGTTTCGCTTGCTCCAATAGAAATACTTCCCTGAAAAATTCCTTCATTGTCAGCCAGTTCTTCCTCTGCCTCTAAAAGTTGTGCCATAGCAATTGACACATGTTCATATAAACGCTTTCCTTCCTGTGTAAGCTGCACACCTCTGTTCGTTCTAACAAATAAAGTGCTGTTAATCTGTTGTTCCAAACAATTCATTGCTCTTGTAACATTAGGCTGACTGTTACCTAATGCCTGAGCTGCTCTTGTAAAATTCTCATATTTAGCAACATAATAAAAAATTTTATAATAATCTAAATTTACATTCATGGCATTCTCCTTGGTATATCAATTACTTATCGTTATCATATCAATTATGATTTTTACTTATTTCTATAATCATAGTATAATCTAGCCGAATGAAATTTTCAAGAAAGGGTGTGAGTTGTATGAGAGAAGGAACAATTTTTCCAAGGGAAGAAAAAACAGAAGTGTTATTTCAGAAAATTCTTGATGATCCCTGGGCATGCGAAAAACTTCAGGAAACATTTTGCAATTATCTTTTTTGCGATGATGAAATCAATAGCTATTTATCTCCATTAGAATTCTCACAGGCATTATTCAATGCATATCACAATAGAGATTTATCAGCCTTTTTGATGGCTATTTGTGAAAATACTATATTTGATTTACTTAGAAATTCATATCTGATTCCATATAGATTTAATGCTGACGGAATAGAAAATCCTGTAATTATGACCGACGATAATGGATTATTACTTCCAAAGTATAAATCAAAAATTCACGAAAAAGACTACAATCATTTTCATGAGATATATAAAAAATTAAATAACAATAAAAAAATATATCTTGCAAAAGCATATAGATATAATCATAAATACACTTCAGACAATATGGAAATGAAGCAGCAGATTCTTGAAAAAAATACAGGTATATTAGTTATTAGAGAATTGCCTGACACTGTAACGGCTAACAAAACTGAAGCCGAAGCCTATTCAGCAGTTTGGGACTTAATGATTGAACTTGAAAAGAATCTCCCTATGGCATTTGTTTTTTATGGTCAGGACTCACTTGTAGAAAATAATAAAAGATATGATGAAATTGGAATATTTCTTCCAAATTCCATCTTTTTAAAACATTTAGAAAAACATGTAGCGAAAGCAGAGGCGATTATATATGCCAACAAATAATTACATTGATATTATGGAAAAAAACCATATGGAAATTCCATGGCATGATTATACCAGTGATGACAGCAATACATTAATTAAAGAGTCAGGTTTGATTGAAAAAGCATCTGTTATTGGCAGAGTTGGTTTAATTATGCTTTCCTGTGGCACAGGTGCATGGCGTGTAAGAACTTCAATGAACAGACTTTCAAAGGAACTTCATGTTACATGTACAGTTGATGTTGGACTTATGTCCATTGAATTTAACTGTTTTGACGGAAAAGACTGTGTTTCACAGTCTCTTAGTATATCTAACACAGGGGTTAATACTTCAAAGCTTTACAGAATGGAACAATTTGTTGACAACTTTCCAAAGGAAGACGCCCATTTAACCGGTGAAGAAATTCACAAACGACTTGATGAAATAGAGAAAATTCATACATTGTATTCTCCTGTTAAATTAGGTCTTGCTGCAGCTCTTGCCTGTTGTGGTTTTACATTTCTTCTTGGAGGCGGGCCAATTGAAATGCTTTTTGCGTTTATTGCAGCCGGTGTTGGAAATATTGTCCGTACAAAGCTTATAAAACATCATTTTACATTATTTTTAAATATAGCAGCATCGATTTCAATCGCATGTTTGGTTTATGCCATTTGTTTTAATGTTGCTGAGTCTGTGTTTGGTATTGCCCATGTACATGAAGCCGGATATATATGCTCCATGTTATTTATAATTCCCGGCTTTCCATTTATAACAAGCGGTATTGACCTTGCTAAGCTAGATTTACGTTCAGGTCTTGAACGATTAACATATTCAATAATAATTATATTAGTAGCAACAATGTTTGCCTGGATTATGGCACTTCTGTTAAAGCTACAGCCACAGGATTTCACAACAATACACATGAGTATAATTTTACTATTAATATTAAGAATAATAACAAGTTTTTGTGGTGTATTTGGTTTCTCAATTATGTTTAACAGTTCTATACCAATGGCTACAACAGCCGCCTGTATTGGTGCAGTTGCAAACACACTCCGTTTAGAACTTATAGATTTTACACACATGCCTTACTCTGTGGCAGCTTTTATTGGTGCCCTAACAGCCGGGCTTCTTGCTTCTTTCATAAAAAGCAATAATGGATATCCACGAATATCCCTTACCGTTCCTTCCATTGTAATTATGGTTCCGGGACTTTATTTATACAGAGCAATTTACAATTTTGGCATTATGTCACTTACGGAAGCTGTCTCATGGTTCTCATTAGCTATTATGATTATTATGGCTCTTCCATTAGGATTAATTTTTGCCAGAATATTAACTGATAAAACTTTCCGTTACTGCACGTAACGGTGTGTTTAAAACATAGATTGGCTTTTCCCTTTTTCAGTCAATGTTTTATTCACAAAGCTATGTGCTTTACTATATTCTATGAAACTTGTGGAGGAAATATAAATGAATTACAAAACACATGGGCAAATGTCTGAATCTATCCTAACTGCCGCGTTCCTTTCAATATCAGGCGGTTTACAGGATGCCTACACATATTTATTTAGAGGCAAAGTTTTTGCAAATGCCCAAACAGGTAACATTGTTCTTTTAAGTCAAAATATTATGGAAAGGAATTGGCACCTGGTAATTCATTATATGATTCCACTTGTTTCTTTTGCAATTGGGATTGTTGCAGCAGAAATTATTAGAACCAAGTTCCAACGAGTTCAGCAAATACATTGGCGCCAATTAGTTCTTATAATAGAAATTTTTCTACTGCTATTTGTTGGGTTCATACCTGAAAATCTCAATATGCTTGCTAACGCTGTAGTATCTTTTTCCTGTGCAATGCAGGTTCAAACATTCAGAAAAGTAAATGGCTATGCCTTCGCAAGTACAATGTGCATTGGCAATATCAGAAGCGGTATGGAATCTCTTTGCGTCTTTGGCAGAACCCGTGACAAACATATTCTATTTAAGTCACTTTGCTACTTTGCAATAATTGTTATGTTTGCATTTGGTGCAGGACTTGGTAGTGGATTAATTTCTACATTTAAATTTTACACAATCTGGTTTTCTTCCATCTTACTTTTTGTAAGTTTTCTGTTTATGTTTATTAAAGAAGAAACTTCCCCTAGAATGTAAATATATACTTAATTCCATAAGAAAATCCAACACTTTTAATTAATCAGTGTTGGATTTTTTATTTATCTTTTTTCACTTTGCTTATTTATATCACTGTGGTCTACGAGTTTTTAAATACGGAACTTTCTCCTGCCACTTTTTCGGGGGTATACAAGGCAGTTTCTTACATTTTTTCGGGGCACTTTCAACCAAAGCTCTACACTTTTTCGGGGCACTTTTGGGTAAGATTCTACACTTTTTCTGGGCATCTTAAAGCAAATCTCTACACTTTTTCCGACCAAATCTATTTATTCCAATGTAAACACTCCGTCTCTTCCTGCTATAATAGGTGTTTCGTAAAACTCTTTTACAGCCTTTAACATATACCATGTATCCTTTATTCCTGCTGTTTCATATGGTGAGTGCATTGCCAACTGAGCAAGCCCAATATCAACAGTGTTAATTGAAACGTGGCTGTTTGAAATATTTCCAAGAGTTGAACCGCCTGCTATGTCTGAACGATTTACATAAGTTTGAATTGGCACGTCAGCCTTTTCACATATTTCCTTAAACACCGCTGCCGAAATTCCATCAGTTGTATATTTCTGATTAGCATTGTATTTTATAACAATTCCCTGATTCATATAAGGTCTGTTTGTTGGATCTGCTTTTTCCATATAGTTAGGATGAATTCCATGGGCATTGTCTGCTGACAACATAAATGACTGGGCATAGGCTCTCATTAAATCTTCCTCATCCTTTCCAACGCACAAAGCAATTCTTGTAAGAACATCAGATAAAAATGTTGAATCGGCACCCTGTTTAGTAGTGCTACCTACTTCCTCATTATCAAAAATCGCACACACTGCCACGCTTTCTTCATTTACATCACTTCTGTTTATTAACGCACCCATACAGCTATAAGCACACATAACATCGTCAAGTCTTGGTGCAGAAATAAATTCATTATTTGCTCCCCAAACTGTTCCTTTTTCTCTGTTATACAAAAACAAATCACTGCTTATAATTGCCTGTTCATCTGTATTTATTGTCTCGGCAATAATACTGTTAAATACATCTTTGTTTTCGCCTTCACCTATAAGCGGTAGCATGTCCTTTTGTGGATTATATTTTACTCCGGTGTTTGCCTCCCTGTTCATGTGAATTGCAAGGTTCGGTATGGTACACAAATCTCTGTCCACATTAACAAGAATTGGTTTTAATGCTGCCCCCTCTTTTACAATCACACGACCAGCTACAGAAAGTGGTCTGTCAAACCATGGTGCCATAAGCATACCACCGTATTTTTCAACATTAAGGGACACATAATTATTGTCCTTTATTATTTCAGGATTTTCTTTTATTTTAAAAGCCGGTGCGTCGCTGTGAGCTGCAGCGATTTGGAAATTAGTAAAATCCAATTCTTCCGGCATACAAAAAGCTATAATTGATGAGCCATTTCTTGTAACGTAGTATTTATTTCCTGAAAAAAGTTTCCACTTGTCTTTCTCATTCAGCTTAATAAAGCCTGCATCATCCAGAATTTTTGAAAAATTATCTACCACGTGAAAAGCACTTGGGCTTTTTTCTATAAACTTCATAAGGTTATTTGCTATATCAAAATATTCGTTATCCATTTTTGTTTCCTCCGTAAATTTTTGCATTATATATTTTCCTGCCCACATTTTTTAACTATTATTTTTATAATATTATATATTATATTGAAAGTTTTATAAACGATTGTATAATATTCTCATATTAACATTATAGTATTTATTTAAGCATATCAAAATGATTAATGCTTTAATATTTTTTTAAACAAGCAAAAAACATACGAGAGGAGGACGATGTAGAAAATACATCAGTAAATTTTATGTTTGCAGATTATCATGTACATTGTGAATACAGTGACGATTCAGTTTACCCTATGGAAACGGTTGTAAAAGATGCTATCCAAAAAGGCATAAATGAAATTTGCTTTACGGACCATGTAGATTATGGTGTTAGAGATGATTGGGATAGCGGAAAACCTATTATTTATAGAGACGGTAGTGCTATTGTCAACGTAAATTATCCATTATATGTAAAGCAAATTAGTGAATTGCAGAAAAAATATTCAAAAGATATTTCCATTAAGCTCGGCTTGGAATTCGGAATTCAAACTCACACTATTCCACAATATGAAGCTTTGTTTAAAAAATATCCTTTTGATTTTATTATTCTTTCCATTCATCAGGTTGAGGATAAAGAATTTTGGACGGGAGAATTTCAGGAAGGAAGAACTCAGCAGGAATATAATGAACGTTATTATGAGGAACTTCTTAACGTTGTAAAATCCTACAAAAACTATAGTGTCTTAGGGCATCCTGACCTTATTGTACGATATGATGAGCAGGGTGTTTATCCTTTCGAAAAAGTTAAACCTATTATTACGGAGATTATTAAAACCGTTATAGCAGACGGCAAAGGAATAGAATTCAACACTTCATATCATAGATACGGTTTAAAAAACACAACCCCTTCTATTGATATTTTGAAATTGTACAAAGAATTAGGGGGCGAAATTATTACTATTGGCAGTGACAGCCATAAACCTGAACATTTAGGTGCTTACATTGATGAAGCGAAAGGAATTCTAAAAGAGATTGGCTTCACAAGATTTTGTACTTTTGAAAAAATGAAGCCAATTTTCCATGAGTTATAATCATTTGTTATAATTTTATTAACAATACCCTCTTTACAGTTCGCTCATCGTACGATAAAGAGGGTATATTTATATGCCGAACATTTCCCTGCAAATTTTCTTCCCTGCTTCTGTTTTAAATATTTTATTATATGCTGTTTCCACCGCTTCCTTAGATGCTCCATCTTCATACAAATTAACTAAGAAATCAGACTCGACTAATATCTGGTAATCTAAACCGTCAATGTTATTGTATGTATGATGATGACCTATTAAATACTGCACTCTTTTAGAAATTTCTTCATTAACTCCTATTTTACCAAGCAGTTCTTTTGCCAATTCCGGACCTTCCTGCTCCTGAAGTTTTCCATTGCAGTTTCCATATTTTTCTTCACATGTATGTATACCTATGTCATGAGTCAAAGTTGCTGCATCAATTATGAAATAAGTTTCAGGGCTAACTTGTTCTAATTCTGCAATTAGCTTTCCATAGGCATTTACCTTAGTAAAATGATGTATACGTTTAGCATCTCCTTGATATAATTTAATCATTTCAATGTATAGTTTTCTAATTATTTCTTTTCTATTATTTTCATTATTTATGTTTTCGTTATTTATGTTCTCAGTTTCTATAATTTTGTTCATATACATATTATATCATTTTGTAAATTAGTCTTATTTCACTTACAAAACAAAGTCTCCTTTCATAAATTATCCTTATTTTAATCTTTTAATGTTATGTTGCATAATAAGATTTGAAACAATTCCATTGCACAGAAATATTTTAAATTTTAACTACCATATATTATAAATTAAATCTTCCATATATAAATATAAATGTTAAAATAGAGAAGATATTAAACTTTAATTTTGCAAATGAAATAAATTTGTGAGATAATTTGATAAATAAAATACAATAACATTAAGAAAGTGAATAGAAAATGGATATACTAATTACAATTATAGTTACTTTTTTTGCCGGCATGGGCGCCGGTCTTGGAACAGGATTTGCAGGCATGAGTGCTGCTGCAGTTATTAGTCCTATATTAATTACATTTCTTGGAATAGACCCTTATATAGCCGTTGGAATTGCTCTGTCATCAGATGTTCTAGCCAGTGCTATTTCAGCTTACACTTATGGGAAACATAAAAATCTCGATGTTCGAAATGGTCTTATAATGATGATAAGTGTTTTGCTTTTCACCGTTGTTGGTAGCTACATTTCAAGCTTAGTGCCTTCGACTACAATGGGAAATTTTTCAGTATTTATGACATTTCTTCTTGGAATTAAATTTATTGTCAAACCAGTTATGACTACTAAAGAGGCTATGGAAAATGTCCCTGCAAAGAAGCGTGCCGTTCAATCCTTAATTTGTGGAATTTTAATTGGATTTATTTGTGGTTTCATTGGTGCAGGAGGTGGCATGATGATGCTTCTTATTCTAACTTCTGTACTTGGTTATGAATTAAAAACAGCCGTTGGAACAAGTGTATTTATTATGAGTTTTACTGCCTTTACAGGAGCCATTTCTCATTTTACCATTGGCGGTATGCCTGATTTTACAGTATGGATTCTTTGTATTGTGTTCACATTGTTGTGGGCAAGAATTGCAGCTGTATTTGCTAATAAAGCAACACCTAAAACCTTAAATAGAGCTACCGGTATTATTCTTGTTATTCTTGGAATTATAGTTATGACTTTTTCAATATTTACATAATATTTCAATTCTCAATTGCCACATAGCTTGTATTGTTACAATTTCTGCAACTACTCTGTATGTTTGGTCATACTGATTCATTTCCTCAAGACGACATTCTAATGTAATAGGCAATTCATCAATAACAGGTGCATCTACTGTTTCACTTTTTACAAGTGTCCAACCTGTCTTTTCCATTTTGTCAGGTGTATCATTACCTGATACAATTGCTTCAACACAAAATGGAATGTTTGCTCCAACTGTTGGAAGTACAACCATCATTACAGGGAACGCAATCTGATATAAAGTGTAATTCAAGCTAAACAGATATTCTGAACAACTAAAGAATACAAAGAACAATACTGGCAAAAGGCTTGCAATTGGAACTGCATGACATACGGATGATACAATATTTCTGAGTTATTCTCTATACTCTACTATTTTATTCTGATTTTTTTTGTTTTAGACCAGGCAGAATATATTTTCTTAGTTTTTCCGTTAATTTTTACTTTTCTGTAAATTCTTGCCCTAACAAAATATTTCTTTTTGCTCTTTAGTCTTTTTATTGTAACTTTAGTTTTCGAAGCCTTAACATTTACTGTTTTGGCTTTTTTAAATTTTCCGTTTGTAGAATATTGTATTTGATAATAACCACCACTAACTGTAATCTTCTTAAACTTAATATTTATCTTCTTAGATACTTTTGTTATTTTTTTAATCACAGGTGCTTTGAGTTTTATTTTTTTAGTTGTTACCTGCGATGTTGTAGTTTGCTTTATTGTGATCTTTGTTTGTTGTGGTGTTGTAACGTTAGTTGGTGTTGTCTGTAAACCTGTTGTTTGCTGTGGTGTTGTTGTCTGTTGTGATGTTTCTATACTGGTTGAACCGTCTTCAGTTTTTGACGCCTCTGCTGTATTTCCGTAGTAACCCATATTTACTTTTCCACCATTAGGTGCAGGCTCGTTTGAGTAATCACTATTTTCATCCCCTGCATCTATACAAGGACTTGATACATCATCAACTACCCACTGTGAATTATACCATCTTCCTGCTTTTGACATTAGATGAAAATCACCATTTTTAGAATCAGCAAACAATGGATCTGTGAATATGCAACCTTCTCCATAACCATAAGTGTTTCCATTCCAAGAATCATTGTAAATACAAGAGTAAGTTATGCTTGATGTATCTATTTCATTATTAAAATCAAAACCTTTCTTATTTCCTGCTATTATGCAATTTTTTATAATTGGTAACTTTGTTAATCTGTTTTTCTTTGCAATGATTCCATAATTATTGTCTGCCATTGTTATATTTTCAAACACTACTTTATCAGCCGTTTCTTCTGAAACTTCTGCCTGTAGTGCCACACCCTCATAATCCTTATAATTGAAATTATGTATTTTACAATTTGATGCTTTAAAAATATTTCCCTTAGGAATTTTACTTCCATATGATGACACAAACATTCCTGTAAAAGAATCATTTTCTATTCCTTCTATGTCTACATTTTCTATTGAAACTCTTCCATAAATATAATCATAATAGCAATCAAAGCCTATATCTAATCCAGTAGACATATTTTTGAAAATACAATCTTTTACAGAAAAAACTAATGGTATTTCTCCATTTAAGCCTTCATCTGTGCTTTTACTAATTATGTTAGCATCTAATCCAACACCATCAAACTGACAATTTTCAAAGGTTGCCTTGCCTTCTAAATATTCTGAAGAAGAATTTTGCTGCAAGGAAATCTTGTCTGCCCCTGTATCTATTCCCCTGCTACTTCCTGAAACAAATTTTATAGGTTCTTCTTTTGTTCCTTTAGCCACTAATTCTCCATTGTAACTTGTTTCTAATGAACTAATCAGATGTGAGGTCCCCGGTTCAAATATTACTTTTGATTTAACGCCATTCTTATAGCCAGTGGTACATGCATAGTACCAATACTCTAATCCTTCCACCTTTCCTAAAGTACTTTCCTCTTTTATCATACTACCTTTAAGTTTAATTAATTTTCCGTAACTTGTAGGGTAATCACATTTATTTTCTTTATAGCTTCTGGTTTCTGGGTTCACATTTGCACCAAATCTGATACAAATCGGAGTACACTCATTTACCTTTCCCTTATCAGTAGATTGACTTCCATGAAATACATTACCTTCAAGCACATAGTCACATTGTCCTTCTAAATCCAGAGCACTCTTGGTTAGTGCTCCTCCTTCCATAGTATAAAATGTATTATTAATTACCTTGGCATTTCCGCCCCATATAACAGATGGATTATATGAGCCCGTTATATTATTTTCAAACACATTATTCTCAATTGTACATTTCAGATTTTCATTGTATAAATATTCATCATAGTAAGCTGAAACACAGGCCTCAATGCCCATTGAAAGTGATTTAAAGGTGGAATTTGACACCTTAATGTTTGCCTCAACTTTATTTCCATCATGGTCTCCATAATAGAGACCTGCCCCTATTTCACTAGGTTGTAGAATATCTCTATTAACTAACTCTGTACTATCAAATTTGCAATTATCAATTGTTAAATTAAATTTAGTTTTTTCTGTTCCATACGATACATCGATAAATCCTTCCGTAAAATCTCTAAACTGTGCACTACCGTTAATGAAATTACAATATTCAAATGTATCTGTAACTTCTCCACTATCAGGAAGTGTTATGTCGATTCCATTCCACCCTGCATGTGTACCAATATTTTTAAAAGTTATAGGTTCATCCTCTGTCCCTTTTGCTTCAATACTCCCATGTTCATCAACCCAGAAAATAGGATATGGTCTATATTTCACATCTGATTTTTCTACTCCATCAAGTCCACCTGTTCCTGTTCCAAACAATACTGTTGTTCCCGGTTCAATTATTAACTTGCACTTTACTGATGGAGCTACAACAGTGTTAACCGAACATATTACATAAGTTTTATCCTTTGTCCATCTCACTATACCTGTTCCATCTTCATCTTCAATATCACTTGATACAATAGTTAAATTCTTATATTTTGAAAGATCCACTGTTTTGCCTGTCTCTGTTTCAGCTGTCTCTTCTCCATATGTATCCGCTACTGGAAGCACCTGTGGCATTCCTCCCAATATTAAACTTAAACATATAATCCAACTAATAAATCTTTTCATAAGTCTCTCCTTTCCTTGCTTGAATCATGCAATCATTAACCTTTCCAAGCTATAAGATTTATGCTTGGAAATATAAATTCATAACCGCATATATGTTTCACTTTCATTCTCCCCAAAAAAGAAAGCACCATATATGAAATACTATTTCATATATGGTGCTTTCTAACAAGTTGACATTTGTCTCAACCTGCATTTATGCTAACATTCTGCCATCTAAATACGAACATCTTAAATAATCCGGATTACTATAATATACGTTAGAATTAAAATTCGAAATTTCATCACTAATAAAAGATGAGAATACCTCTTTAATAGTTTTTTCAATTTCTACATTTGAACTCACAGACACAATTAACATTTGATATACTCTTCCTCAAAATAATTAATTACATCTTTCCTATGATTCTTTGTTTTTCTTGAAATATATTCTATTAATGTACAAAAATAAAAAATGTCATCTTTCAACTCATTATCCATTAACTTTTTCACTCCTTTCAAAAAAGGAATGAACACTTTACTGTTTCATTCCTTTTTGCGTTTCTATGCTAGTAGTTCTCTTACCATTTTTGCATCAAATGTTACTGACTTAACATGATTTACTTCAATCTGATAAAGTGTATTTGCTGTAATATGTTCTGCTGCCTGCTCTAAATCTCTAATACCACTTGTATTTTTATAAATGTCTACAACAGCATCTATAGCCTCTGGTGTCATAATACATTCATCTTCTTTCAAACCAATTCTCTTTAATGTTTTTGGTAATGCAAATTTTGAGAAAATAATTTTCTTTTCTTCTGCTGTATAATCAGGTAATTCAATTACTGCAAATCTTGACATAAGTGGTGCACTAATCTGTGACTTATCGTTAGCTGTAGCAATTGGATAAACGCCCACTGTTGGAATCATACATTCCATATAGTTATCTGTAAAACCAAGATTATCAAGAAGTGTTAATAACACATCAGCCGGATTTCCTTTTCCGTTGCCTGATGTAGCCTTGTCTAATTCGTTAATAATAAATACCAGATTTGACTCCCCTGCTACTGAAAAAGCATCCATAATAATACCAGGTTTTGCATTTGTGTATATACGTGAACTTCCTGTTAATTGCTCTGGATCATTAATTGAACTCATATCTAAAGTTGTCCAAGGTAATTTCAAAATACGTGCTACTGCGTAAGCTATCTGAGATTTACCTGTTCCTGCAGGTCCTACTAAAAGTAGTCCATACGCCGGAAGTGTATGTGTTCTGTTAATCTGAATAATTGTCTCGATAATTCTCTGTTTAACTTTTTCCATTCCGTAAAGTTCTTCATCAAGAATTCTTCTTGCTTCATCAGGATCAATTGATTCGAAATAATTATTTTTCCATTGAACATTCATCATAATGGAAAGTGCTCTTTGAGCGTGATGTCTTTCTTCCTGTGAAACTTCATTAGAACGGGCTACTGCCAAATTTCTTCTCGCCCATAAACGAATATTATCAGGTAAAGTCTTTCCTGCACAATTCATAAAATCAGTAATGCTCTGAAGACTTGTCAGTTTCATGCTGTCTCCCTCTTCCTCCTGATCTTCATCTTCCACTTCTTCTGCAGGTGGATTGCTTGCTAATAGTCTTTCAATCATAAACTGAAGGAAGCCGTCCTCAGCAGAAAGCTTTGTTCCACCGCCAAATGCAATTTCGCGAATTTTATACACCGCATATCCTTCTTCCTGATTTTCACCTGACAATCTTACATTTATATGATTTTCACCAAGCCATTTAAGTAGGCTTACAAATCTTGAATCTATTTTCAAAATATCAGCGCTAACTGTTCCGTCCTCTTCATTAAATTCAAAAGAAGTTTTTTTGATAGGATTTGTGAACACACCACTGGAATGATGCTTCCACTGACGATTCTTATTATCCAAAAACATTATTGGATGTTCCTTTGAAGCTATGCTCTCACTTGAAGCAAACGTTGTGTATGTAACTTCACCTTTTTTATTTTCATCTGGTGTACTGTTAAAATCAAATACTGGCATACTTTTCTCCTTTATGCAAATACAAATTAATATTTATGTTTTTTATCCTTTGATATTTTAACATAATATTAGAAGTGCAACAATGTTATAAAACATAAAGTTAAAAAAGTTTATTTAACTACCACATGGCATTTAGCTACTTTTCCACCTATGTTGATATACACATCTGTTTGTCCAACTCCCACAGCCTGTATATCAACTAAATCTCCCATATCATTTATAATTTGTACAATTGATTTATCTGCAACTGTCCATTTTGTAGCGTAATATTCATACCACTTATTTGGTGTTACATTTTTTATGTATAGCGTATGAATTTCCGACTGATTCATAATAATGTTTGTCTCTGTTAATGATATACTACTGATTTTAGGTTTCTTAACTAAAACGCTACATTTTATTTTCTTTCCATGAACCTTTGCTATTACTTTCGCTCTACCTGTTTCGACTGCCTTGATTTTTCCTTTCTTTACTCTTACAACATCACTATCACTTGTAATCCATTTCACGTGATGCTTACAGCCCTTAATTTTAACCTTGCTACTTTGTCCAACTAATAATGATATATTACCTTTATTTAGTTTAGGATCTTCAACTGTGACTTTACATTGTTTTTTCTGACTTCCCACCTTCGCAATAATTGTGGTTTTTCCTGCCTTTTTTGCTGTAACCTTTCCACTATCTGAAACTTTAGCTACTGCAGTTTTAGTTGATATCCATTTTACCTTTGATGTTACATTTTTCACTTTTAATTTTCCTGTTTTTCCTTTAAGTAAAAACATTGTTTTTTTATTAATTTTTATTGGCTTAACTTTTACCTTTGTGACTTTTGTCACCGTCTTTTTATGTGTGCCTTTAGAACTATTTTCCGAAGGTGCTCCATTGGGAAAACATTTACTACATGGTGTTAATCCACTTGCTTTTGCCGCTGATAATGTTGAAGGCTGATAATTGCCTCTTCCACATGCATGTGTATGATATTTTGAACCTGTTGGTGTTACATATACTATAATATCCGCTTTAACTGATATAGATGTTCCGTAGGTTCCACCGCCTAACACCAAAGTAAAAATCATTATCCATGCCCAAAATTTAGTTTTAAAATTCCTACAATTTTTTTCCATAATGTTCTCTCCTTTTTTTGTTTATTTTTAACTGTGTCCTTACAATTAATTTTACTACCACAATTAATATGTTTCAACTTAAAACAAAGAATATAGCTTGCGACATTCTAAGCACCGAGTGCGTGCCCTCCCGCAATTATTTTCTTTTCTCACGAGTGTGCATCCCTAGTGGAACGTTTATTTATGTAATAAGAAATTACGGAGAATTTTCTTATTACATAATAAAAAGAAGTTTACCTTTGTTGTTCTTTCAGTTGGTGTTACTTTTGCGGGTACCTTTTTGTTGTATGCTTTTGAACCTGCTATATTGTATTCGCTTAAATTGTATGTTCCAACATTTCCTGTTTCTTCAGTTACAGTGAATTTTGCCTTGTCAAGAACACTGTCACCTGAGACAAATCAAGTTCACCACCATAATATTTGTTAAATGTATCAGGTGTTAAGTTAACGTATACTCTGGAAATACTAAAATTTCGTCGCCATCATTTTTAGCATCCTTAATGTATTTTTTATGTAATGGAAATTCAAACGAATCTTCCCATTACACAAAAAAGAGGACAACAACATCTTTTTGTAGACGTCCTTGTCCTCTTGCCTTTTGCTTAAATGGCATTTTATGTATAAACAGTTAAAATGTCAACGAATTGCTTTTCAATATTAACAATAAAAGGTAGGTTCCTGAATTTATTAATATTTCTGTTTTTTTAATAATGTTATTGCCTTACTATATATTGTCAACACATTATTAAATACCGTTACCTTTTCTGTAGTTTTATGTCTTACCATTTTAAATCGATTACTAACGCATCTGCTTTATCGTACTGTAAAAGTGTACTCTGGTCATTTACGTCATCATAGCAGAATCCATATGCGAATCCTAAAACTGAATGTCTATGGAAGAATCCTGCGTAGAAGTTGTTTACGCTGTTCTTGTAGTATTCACTTGGTTTGTAATACTTGTCAGGTTCGGTAGCAACACCTCTGTTAAATGCTGCACATAACTGAGCTTCAATTGCCTTCTCTGTGCCGTTACCTTTATCGAATGCACCTTTTCCTTCTAATACATCCTGTGTAGTCGGCTTATCAATTGTGTAAACTGTAGAATCATTTGCTTTTGTAAACTGCATCTGATTTCCTACTACTCTTCCTGTAAAGTTTCCTGCTTCTGTGCTAAACTGCAAAGTTTCCCTTGAATATTTATTCCAGAATTCATTTATATAGTTGTCAAAATAATTTCCATATTTTTCTCCAACGTTAAATTTAGACTTACATGGTGCCATGATTCTGTCATCTCTTACTAATGTTTTGAATGCTTCCGGAGCTTCATTCTTAAATGCATTAAAGATTTCGTCCCTTGTTCCAATGTCTCCTACAACCTTGTCGTAACCACCATATGTGGCACTTCCTACAAGACGTGTAATCATTGGGAAGCAGAAGTAATCAACTCTTGTTGTATTTCCCCAATAGAATTTGCCTTCTATTGTAAATTCTGCAAATTCAAACAAAGTGTTTGCATTTACATCGCCTGGATTGTTAAGATCCGGTCCCGCATATCCTGTTGTTCCTACAAATTTAAGGTAAACCGGTTTCCCATAACTGATATACATTCTTCCTGAGCGGATTGTCGGTGTATAAACATAATCTGCTTCTGCAAGTGTATGATAAATATTTGCATATTTGTCATTGCCTACCTGAACTGTATTAAGGCTCTCTGAAGCCGGAATCATATTTCCGTCTTTATCTAAATAGCAAAGCTGATTATTAGCGTTTTTTCCAACTATACACCAGTAAATCTCATTATCGCTGTACTTTCCATTTGTTTTATTATTAAGTTCTATTGCAATTCTGTCATTCTTCATAGGAACATTTTCCTTTAATTGTGGCTTAAGTTCTTCAGGACATGTCTCAGGTTCTGTTTCTCTTTCGCCTACTCCTGTAATGGCAATTGTTTCTTCTACCCTTACAGACTCTCTGTTTCCAACTACAGTTGCTACCGCTACTGTATGAGTTCCTTCTGTATATACAGGAAGTGTGAAACTGCCACATGACACACCTGTACGTCTTCTTTCACCATCTACATATACATTGTAGCAGTCTATATCCCCACGGCCCCATACTACTCGGAGATATCCTGTACCTGCTGCTTCAACCTTCATTCCAAATGGTTTTGCAATACTGCTATCTGTTGTAAAAGTAAGCCCTGTTGTTGGATTCTCTGATGATGGCTTAGTTGTTGTTGCAGGTTTTGTTGTTGTAGGCTGTGTTGTTGATGGTTTCGTTGGTTCAGAACTGTTTGTTGTTGTCTGGTTATCTCCACTTCCACCAAGGTCCACTTTAATATCTACACCTTGACTTTCTTTTCCATTAAGATATCCCTTAATAGTAATTACATGTTTTCCACCTGTAGCAAATACATGAGTAATTGCTGTAGGCTTTACGCCCTGTTCTCCTAAAACTCCATCATAGTATATGTTGAATGTCTGACCACTACTTATAATTTCGTTATCATTTCCCCAAACAAATTGTACCGATAAACCATCTATTCCTAAAATTGACTGTCCAAAAGCTTCTTTTGGTCCCGGCTTTCCATCGTCAACTGTTGTTGTAGTCTTAGCTGTGGTTGGTGCCTGTGTTGTCTGTACTGGTACTTTTGTTGTTACCGGTGCCTGTGTTGTCTGTACTGGTGCTTTTGTTGTTTCTACCTTTGTTGTCTGTACAGGTGCTTTTGTTGTTTCTACCTTTGTTGTCTGTACAGGTGCTTTTGTTGTTACCGGTGCCTGTGTTGTCTGTACTGGTGCTTTTGTTGTTACCGGTGCCTGTGTTGTCTGCACTGGAGCTTTTGTTGTTGCAGGCACTGTTGGCTTTACAGTTGGTTTAGTAGTCTGTTTCTTTGCAACTACTTTAACCTTGCATTTTAATTTTTTCTTGCCGACTTTTGCAGTTACAACTGTTTTACCAGGTTTGATTCCCTTTATTTTTCCTTTTTTTGTAACTTTAACAATTTTCTTGTTTGCTGATTTCCACTTAACTTTTTTCTTAGCCTTATTCTTTTTAACTTTTAATTTTACTGTCTTTCCAACAGTAATTGTTACCTTTTTCTTGTTAAGTTTTGGACTTGCGGCTGATACATTAAACACTAATCCGTTTGCCATACTTAGTGTAAGAACAAGTGTTAATAGTATCGCCATAAATTTTGATTTTTTCATTCTCTCTAAATCCTTTCTTATTATTAAAGTTTATTGCTATGTAGTTTGACTATTTAACTTTGGTTAATTAATCTTAACTACTTTAACTTTACTCCATTTGCCGTAGCTTATAGTTCCCTTTGTCTTGCTAAAAGCTCTTGCCTTAATGTAATATTTCTTAACTACTTTGAGTTTTTTAATGTTAATTGTGTTAGTAAGTTTTTTAATAGTTTTTGTCACTGTTGTTTTTTTCTTAAATTTCTTTGACGTGGAAACTTTAACCTGATAGCCCTTTGCTCCTTTAATCTTTTTAAGCGTTAATTTAATCTTCTTAACATTCTTTTTCTTTGAAGCTTTGGCAATTTTAGTTTTTCCTAACTTAACCTTAGTTGAGTCAACCTTATTAGCTGTAGTTGTCTGCTGCACAGTTTCAGGTGCTTTTGTTGTTCCTAATGTTGTTGAAGTATTTGGTTGTTTTATTGTCGTCGTTACTTCCTGCTTGTTAGTTGTTGTCTGTTGTTTTGTTGTCGTTACTTCCTGTTTGCTAGTTGTTGTCTGTTGTTTTGTCGTCGTTACTTCCTGTTTGCTAGTTGTTGTCTGTTGTTTTGTTGTCGTTACTTCCTGTTTGCTAGTTGTTGTCTGTTGTTTTGTTGTCGTTACTTCCTGTTTGCTAGTTGTTGTCTGTTGTTTTGTTGTCGTTACTTCCTGTTTGCTAGTTGTTGTCTGTTGTTTTGTTGTCGTTACTTCCTGTTTGCTAGTTGTTGTCTGTTGTTTTGTTGTCGTTACTTCCTGTTTGCTAGTTGTTGTCTGTTGTTTTGTTGTCGTTACTTCCTGTTTGCTAGTTGTTGTCTGTTGTTTTGTTGTCGTTACTTCCTGTTTGCTAGTTGTTGTCTGTTGTTTTGTTGTCGTTACTTCCTGTTTGCTAGTTGTTGTCTGTTGTTTTGTTGTCGTTACTTCCTGTTTGCTAGTTGTTGTCTGTTGTTTTGTTGTCGTTACTTCCTGTTTGCTAGTTGTTGTCTGTTGTTTTGTTGTCGTTACTTCCTGTTTGCTAGTTGTTGTCTGTTGTTTTGTTGTCGTTACTTCCTGTTTGCTAGTTGTTGTCTGTTGTTTTGTTGTCGTTACTTCCTGTTTGCTAGTTGTTGTCTGTTGTTTTGTTGTCGTTACTTCCTGTTTGCTAGTTGTTGTCTGCTGTTTTGTTGTCGTTACTTCCTGTTTGCTAGTTGTTGTCTGCTGTGATGTTGTTGCTTCCTGCTGCTTTGTTGTAGTTGTTTGCTGTGATGTTGTTGTTACATCACTACCTTCAGGCATTGACTTATTTGTAATTGTGATTTTTGCAACGCCACCTGCATATGTTATTTCAACGTTATTTGTCCTTTTTGTAAGCTTTGACAAATAAATCCATGTGCCTGCACCCTGAATAGCGGTTGCATCCAATGCTACACCGTTTACCTTAACATCGCTGATACCTGCCGGAACGTTCACATAAATACCAGGTTCTGTAGCATTTCCTGCCTGCTGAATATTTACTACTTCTTTAATATTCTCCATTGAATCTTTATCATAGTAATATGTATTTTCTGCTCCACCTTTAATTTCTGTTAAATTAGAAGGAGTTACAGTACCACCTGTTGTCTGATTTTCTTTGGACGTTGATGTTACCTGAGATGTTTCTTTACTTGTATCCTGTCCATCTGAAACCTCAGTTACTGTTACATTTGAGAAATTCAATGTTGTTCCTGAATCAACGTTTTGTAAGTTAAATACTAATTTCATAGTGTCAGAGTTTGCCGTAAAAGTTCCATGTAAAACATTTTTTCCTGCAATAAGTCCCTGATTAAACAACTCTGTTTGGCTACCATCTTCTTTCATCAGAATAGCCGGAGTTACTCCGTCAGAATCCACATCTACACTAACATTATACTTTTTACCTTTCGTTACTGAAATATCTTTTACAAATGCTTGTATTCCCCAATTTTGCTTCTTGTTATCAATGATTTTTATTTTAAAATTATCTAAACTTTCGCCACCTGAATACTTGGCATAAGTTCCATCCCAAATATTGTAGCCCCAATCTCCAAGAACAACTCTACTGTTTTGACATACTGTCATTCCATCACCTCTAGTTGTTAGCTCAGGATTTGTCACACCTTCAGTTGACTTTGCTCTTCTAAATGAGCTGTCTGTTCCCTGATATACACGAACATAATCCACATACATTGTTGCATCTGTGAAACTATCGCTGATTGTTTGTCCAAGTGTAAATGGTGAATTTTTACTACCAATTGCTAAATTTAAAAGAATAAAATGATCTTTTTGGAATTCTTCCATTTCATCACTTGATATGTTAAGTGTTTCAAAGCAAGTGTCATCTACAAAAAACTTGATAACGTCTTCGTACCATTCAACAGCATATTTATGCCACTGATTCATATCGCCAATATAACCATATTGACCATTGATTTCACTACCAATCCATTGGTGAGCGTAACCTGCTGATGTACCTGTTCCACTATTATAATGTAGTGTTCCAATAACATTCTGCTCTGCATTTCTGTGTTCCATAATATCTATCTCACCACAATATGGCCATGGTGCTCCACTTTCGATATCATTTCCCATCATCCAAAATGCAGGCCACACACCTGACTGCATTCCGTTTTCTGTTCTGATTTTTGCTTCTATTCTTCCATATCTTAAATATTGTTTATTTAATGATTTTAATCTACCTGATGTTATACTATCTCCAGACTTGATTGCCTTAATTGCCAGTGCCCTTCCATCTGAAGAATTTGAATCACCTGACACATCTGCAATATATACATTATCTGTACTGTTTGTATAATACTGACGTTCTGCATTTCCCCAGCCACCATTTCCTACTCCTATATCGTAAGACCATACTGACTGATCAGGTGCACCTCCAACAGTTTGATTGAATTCATCATTCCATACTAACTTCCATGTCTCGCTTCCCTGTGATGACTGTACTGCCGCGTTTACCTTTTTTGCCGGACTAAATGCTATTCCTGAAAATAACATTGTAACGCTTGTAGCTACAGCTATAATTTTCTTAAACATAATGCTTTTACGTAATACTTTCTACTAAGTATTATGCGCTCCTTCCTCTGTTAATCTATTCGGTCAAAAATGAATAAAAACAATTTTATTCGTCTACATTCTATACTAACATACCCCCATTTTTTCAACAACAAAACCTAAAATTTAGCCACCATTCTAAAAAAATGACACCTGAACAGTATTATTCTTTCATAAAACCATTTTTAGTGTTCTTTTAAATTTCATATTTTTTATTCAAAATATCCAATGTATTTTACATGATGTTTCCCCTTTGGAAACAGGTATTTGTATAAGTCTACAAAGTAGTCATCTGTCATGCTTGCAATATAATCAACTACCTTTTCATTTGCCTCGTTTTCATCATAATCTTCATTTGTATAATATTTTGCTCTTTCATTAATGTAATTAATGTGATGTTTATACAATACCGAATTCTTATTATGAGCCTTTGCATCCTTCAAAAGCTTCTCGTAGATTTCTTCCATCATCGGATTGATTTCTTCTTCGTAAACCTTTTTAACTTTTGAATTACCATAAATTAAAGAATAGTTTTCTCTCTTTCCCTGTGAAAAAGCTTCAAAGAAATCTTCATCCATTTTCAGGTAGTCTTTGCCATAACTATTTTCCACAATATTTACAATCATGTTGTTAATAATCTCGGAATTGGTAGTTCCGATTTTACCTTCGTAGTATTTTGGCGATGTCTCAAAAAGTCCCAACTCCTGAGCGTCCTGTCTGTCTTTTCCAAGGTATGCAATAATATCTGAAATTCTCATGACACATGCCTCTAGGGTCGCCGGTATTAACTTGGTGTTAGCCTCTTTATTTACATAACACTCTTCAACTTTCTTATCGTAAATATCAAAATCTCTATACGCAATCGGCTTGTATTTTTCCAGCTCCATCTCACCATTGTGGCATAGTATTCCGTCCAACGTTTCCATACTAAGATTCAGATTAAAAATCTGATCAAGAACTCTTACGCTATGAACATTGTGATTAAAATATCTTCCGGTGTTTCCATTGTATAATTCATTTAGTTTGTGCTCTCCTGCATGACCAAATGGTGTGTGACCAATGTCATGTCCTAATGAAATAGCTTCTATTAAATCCGTATTCAGCCCCAGCAACCCACCAATGTTTCTGGCTATTCTTGATACCAACTGCACATGACTGGAACGCCTTGAAATATCATCATTTCTGTATAATGAAAATACCTGTGTTTTGTCAGCATAACGATTATACATTGGTAGATGTAGGATTTTCTCACAGTCACGTACAAACGCCGGTCTTAGAAGTTTGTTTTTATCCCAGTCCATCTTTCTACGAAGAGCATCCTCATTGCGAAAAGCGTATGGATTTACCACGTGATTAGCTCGGTCCTGTTCTATTTTTTCCTGTAATTCTTTTGATAAGTCGTTGTATTTTGGCATAGGTCCTCCATGATTTTTGATTAATCCGATGCCTTAAAATTATAAATTGGTTTGATAACCTCAATTATGTCTACGGCATCTGCAATATCATCTATTATATCATCAATTGCCTTATATGCCATAGGTGCTTCATCTAAAGTATACTCATTTATTGATGTAGTATAAATATCCTTCATTGCGTCTTTGTACTCATCTATGCTCAATGTATTTTTCGCCATTGTTCTTGACATTATCCTGCCTGCTCCATGTGGTGCTGAATAATTCCAGTCAGGATTCCCCTTACCATACGCTAAAACACTTCCGTCTCTCATGTTAATAGGTATAAGAATTTTTTCACCTTTGTGTGCTGCAATTGCTCCTTTTCTTAAAATCATTTCCTCTGTATCAATATAGTTATGAATTGTATGAAAGGGAGTATCCATTGCCGTCAAATTCATTTTCTCCAAAATAATTTCTGCCATTTTTTCACGATTTCTTCTTGCAAATCTCTGACAAATTTCTACATCATGTAAATATCTGTCTAAATATTTTCCTGATAAATAGCATAAATCTTCCGGTATAGTAGTCTCTTTGTTCTCTCTATCCCATTTCAACTTGGCAAGCGCCTGTTGTATCTCTTTTCTTCTTCCCTGCTCTTTGTACGTTCTAATTATTTCTTCCCGTTTATCTAAATATTCTCCAATTCCCCTGTCCAAATCCATGGCTAATTTCTGATAAATTTCCGCAACCTGTTTTCCCAGATTTCTACTTCCTGAATGTATTACCAAGTATTTAGTTCCATCAGCAGATTTATCAACCTCTATAAAATGGTTTCCACCACCAAGGGTTCCTATACTTCTTACAAGTCTTCTTGTATCTTTCAACTCTCTAAAGCAATATAATTCTTCTAAATTAAACTTTTCCTTTTTGCCTTCCCATACTTCTTTACCTGATGGGATATAATGACAAATCTCATCTAATTTCTTTAAGTCAAGTTCTCCCTTTCCTAAATTAACAGTGTACATTCCACAGCCAATGTCTACACCTACTACATTTGGAACTGCCTTATCTTTTATAGTCATGGTTGTTCCAATCGTACATCCTTTTCCTGCATGTACATCAGGCATAATTCTAACTTTTGAACCTTCCGTAAAATCATAATCACACATTCTTCTTATCTGATCAATTGCCATATCCTCTACTACCGATGCATAACATATGGCAGTTGCCACTTTTCCTTTTATTTCAAACATATTCTCACCTTCCCTTTTGCTGTATGTATCTATTTACTATCTGCAAGATGCTCAAAATAAGAAAATCTGTATATTACCAATTGTCTTTGCTGTTAGCATCTTTACACTTGATAATATACAGATTTTGGGAAAAATAATCTTGGAAAAAAAGTTGCGAACTACCAATTAAGCATTTCGATTTGCTTTTTTAACCTATTTTTCATTTCACTTTTTAACTCTGACGGACTTTTAATATTAACCAAACTTCCAAAATTCATAATCTGAATTAAAATATCCGTTTCATCTTCTTCGTTGTAATCCATAGTCATTAAATATTTTTCATCATCTACTCTTTCTACTTGTTTTTTATAGCAGGCAAATTTCATCATCACCCTTTCAAGAGCATTTCTCTCATCAATGATTTCAAGAATCAACTGATTCTTTTCTTTTTTACAAATTTTTTCACTGGAATTAAAATGCTCATCTAATACTTCCAGTTCAACTATTCTATCTATATTCAATGTACTAATATATTCGTTTTGACCACATATAACTCTAAACTTGTCATCTTTATCCGAATATTCTATTTTTATTGGACAATATTTTCGTTTTCGAATAGCATTTTTTCTGGTTTTATATTTAACCTTTACCATTAATTGATTTTCAATTGCATAAACAATATTTCTAAATTCTTCAATATAAACGGGATTCTCGAAATCATCACCATCTGTATATCTGTCAAAATAAACAATGTCATCCGGATTATATAATGGTTCAATATTATCCATTTTCTCTGTATTTTCATTAAATAATTTGAATTTAGAGTCATTTGATATTGTTTTTAACCAGCGCTTTTCAATCATTGTTAGCGGCATCCTTGGTTTATTCAAGATTGGTGTCTTCATGTTCTCGTCTATTAATTGCCATTGTTGATTTTTTATTGAAGGAACTATGGTAAGATTGCTTTCTTCGAAAGCATACTGCTTTGATAAATCATTTAATTTTCTGTCAGTTAACTCTCCATCTATTGCGTTTTCTATTATTTTTGAAACTGCATTATAGTAGCAACCGTATACTTCATTAAAAATCATCACATCACCTCATACCACTTTGCCATTTTCACAATATCAAATTTCAACTGATTTACTACCTCAGGATTATCGCACTTTATCTTTTTTATTCTTCCTATAAAAGTTCTTATCCACGTAATCATTTCATTCGAATCGTATACATCTGCAGTAAATCTATATGTGTTATCATCAATTTTTTCTATTTTTCCACATCTCTTTTCTCTACTGAGACGCTTAACAATATAGTCCTCTCCCTGCTCAACATTTATATCTATTTCTATATGTTCATAGTTTTTGCCCTTGTCACAAACAACACCCCACATATGTTTTACTCTGTTTTGATAATCTCTTAAATACGAATCATAATTTTCAATTATTTCGCCTAATTGCACACTTTTAATATAATCGATTCTAAAAGACATTTGCTTTCCATACATATTTGAACATATCAAGTAATTCCTTCCTCCTTGCGTACTTACATACAACTTTAATGGAACCACTTTCCATTCTGACATAACTTTATTTCTTCTTGATTGATTTGCAATCATTAATTGTCTTCTCTCATAAATCCCCCGAAGTATCTTTTCAATTATTTCCGTATCATAAGCATTCATTATGTAGTGATTTTTAAAAGCCAGATATTCTTTCTCCTGCTCCATTTTGTCTTCTAAATAACTTCCCACAACACCCAGCATGTTTTCTTCTGAAAAAAATCTAATTGCCTCTTTATATTCAGATATATCTAACTCATCTTCTACAATTTTATATAAAACCTGACGGCCTTCTTTTTTTGATTCTATAATTCCTAATTGAATGTATTCCTTTAATTTCTTTCTTAAAGTAGATTCATCAAAACACATTGGCTCCTGAAAATTATATAGGTAATCATTATCTATACTTGTCAGTAACTCTTTTAACGTATAATAATTACCATCAGCTAAAATATCTAAAATTATAAAATGTAATGTTATGTCCTTATCAGTAAAACTTTTTGATTTAAAAGCCTTATACAGTGGATTGTGTGTATTTTCCGTTCCGTCCATGGATATATACACATTTTTTCCTGCTTGAGTTTGTCTGAAACAAACATATTCTCCTAAATAGCTTTCTATACGTCGTCTTTCATTGTCATAGCTTCTTGCACTTTTTTCATCGAATTCTTCTCGCGTCTTAAAACCATATATATAAAATTCCTTCATGTAATCTCTTATTTTAGAAAAATTCTTAATTAACTCCGAATAAGCCATACTGTCCTTTCATTACATTAACCTTAACTGTTTTCGATTATTTCTTCCAAACTTTTATCTAACCCTACCTTCTCTATTTCATTAAAAATAGGATTAATTACTTCTATATCTTCTTCCAAATCGTCTGCTATTTCTTCTACAGTTTTTCCTCTTTTGATTTTCTTATATACCATTTCAATAAGCTTTCTGCGTTCTCCAAATTCAATGCCCTGAGCTTTGCCAATTTCTATCCCCTTTTCTTTACCAACTTCAACGCCATCGTTATACGTGTTTTCCAATGTCTGCTTTTCGTTATACTCTGTCAAGAACATTTTAACCACCTCCGCCTTATTTTCCAGCAGAAATTCTCACAACACATCTTCATTTATACATTCATCCACAGCCATTTTCACTGCTTCCTCGTCACTGAAATCCTTACCGGAATACTTACTGATATACTCTCTCATCCTACTTGTTAGTATAACATATTCCTTTAGGACTTTACACTTTGAAATCAAACTATTATTATTTCCCGTATTTATATTTATCACTTTAGCAGTCCATTCAAACTCTCCCTTATCCTCAGGATGAGCAAATGCATCTGACAGTTTTAGTTCTATTACCTCATCCTTTTTTTCTGTTCCATTGTATTCAAGTGTTTGTTGTTGCAACCTCTACTGTCTTCTGCCTCTGAAGACTGTACGTTTCCTGCTTCATATACACCTTCACTTGCCCAACATTCCTGCCATGTAAGTCCTGCATACACATATTTGTTTGTTTTGACTTATTTTTATTAGTTTCATCTAATCTTTAGGGTAAAAAAATTTGTTTTACTTTTTTATGGCAACTAATACTCTTTTTGAAATTATACCTATTATTGCACCTGTGATTAAACCGGCAACCAAAAGAGCCGGTACATAATACAAAATACTTGTAGTTTCTACGACTATCATTGCTACCGCAATCTGTCCAAGATTGTGGCATACTGCTCCTATCATGCTAACTCCCATGATGCTGAAACCATTAATTTTTTTCACAAGCATCATTACGATTAAGCTTACAATAGCCCCTGCCAAACTATAAATAATCGACATACCACTTCCAAACATAAAGCCGATTATCAGTATTCTTAGGATTGAAATAATCCACACATCACTTAGTTTGAGTGTGTACAAAGCTATTACAATTACTAAATTTGCCAACCCTAATTTTATTCCGGGAATACCAAGATTAATAGGAATCATAAATTCTACATAGCTAAAAATTATTGCTAACGCTACCAGCATTGCCATATTTGCTATTCTTTTTGCATCCATATTAACTCCTTCCTGAAATATTAAATTACTTTTCCAACCTTACAAATTTTCGCAAAATTTAGTCCTTTTGCTTCTGTATGTGTTTTATCATTTTAGTTATTTAACTATTGTTTATGTTTTAACATCTTAACTATTTAACTATTGTTTATGCTTTATAGCTTAGCTATTTCACTACTGCATCTATTTCATCATTTTTCATATTGTCATTAGAATCTGTGCCTTTACTTGTCTTTTCTATTTCAACCACAACTTTATGTGGCAGACACACTATTGTCTCACCAACATTTTTGATTTTGCCCTGCTTAACACAATACTTATCAGGACAATCTGCCTCTTTCATCTCCACCTTTCCTTCTTTAATGATAAGAATGTTCTTTCCTTCTGAAGATTTAATTTCTATTGTTCTATCTTTATCTAATGAATAAGTCCCCTGCACTTTGCCATCAACTGATACCTGTGCCAAATGACCTTCGCCCGACCTCATAAAATGCATCATGCTATACGAAACTCCGGCTATTAAAAGAACAACAATCACCAGAATAATATCTTTTTTCTTCATTAAAATGCTCCTAGTTTACCAATCTTAAATACCAGCCCACTTCATTATGATTATAAGAATGGCTGCTCTTATTAAAATAAAACCAATGCCATTTCCTTTTATTGTAGATGTTTTAACATTTTGTTTTGGGCATATATTCATACATTTTTGACACATAAAACATTCTCCTGATTGAATGTTCTCACCACTATTTGGTAGTTCTATTCCTGAAGGTAGTCGCCTAAACTGCCAAAAGCATATGCAAAGCCACAAAAGAATCTGCCAAAAACTATCGTGTATAAGCATAACACAATTAATATTGTAACAAAAGATGTTAATTCCACCTGCTGTCCATTTCCAATTTGGGTGAAAATGTACTTAACACCTGAAAAGGCTGTGGTGTAAATTGATGGCATAATTGTGAAGAATATTAGCAGAATTATCATTCTGATATATTTTTGAATTTTCCTTTTGTTTATCTTCTTCATTTGTATGTTTCCACCTTGTTTTCTATTTTGCCTTTTGTAATTTTTCAGTCCTGTTTATATTTATAAATTATTTTTATCTGCTTAGTTTCTGATTATCTTTTTACAAAGTTTTATAACATTCGTCTTTTTTAATTTTATTTACTTTTATTACTTATCCTTAGTAATTTTTATTACTTTATTATCAGATGAGTAATCTTTGTAAATTCCTTCCGTAACGTACTGTTTGTTATCGTCTGTTAAGAAAATCACATCGAACTTATCACTGTTTTCTCTCCAATAATTCTCGGCTTTCTCAAGCCCCATAATAAATAATGATGTTGACAAACCATCTGCAAGTGTTCCATCCTCACTAACAATTGTCACTGATTTAAGACCTGCATTTGCCGGATAGCCGGTTGCCGGATCAATTATATGGTGATAAACTTTTCCGTTTTTTTCGAAATAACGTTCATAGCCACCTGATGTAATAACTGCTTTGTTCTTTATATTAAGCACTCCAAGATAGTTTTCCTCGCTGTCAGGATTTTGAATTGCCACTTTCCAACTGCTGCCATCAACCTTGCTACCTAATGCCTGAACATTACCACCAAGACTAACCAGACCACTTGTCACACCGCAGTCCTTAAAAATCTTCATAACTGCTGCCGATGTGTAACCTTTTGCAATTCCTCCAAAGTCAATTTCCATTTTCTTATTTTCAAATGTTGCGACTCTTGAAGACTTATTATATTTGATTTTTGAAGCATCTGTATTTTTTAAAGTTGCCTGCAAATTTTCCTTTGATGGAACTTTATATTTTTTTGTATCAAATCCCCAAGCCTGCATTACAGGATAAATTGCCGGATTAAAAACACCCTTTGTACTTTTGTAGATTTCCAAAGAACGTTCCACAATGTTTCCTACATCCTCTGAAAGTGTTAAAGTTTTTTCACTGTTTAACTTGCTGACTTCACTTTCCTTCTTGCCTGTAGAAAGCATGCTGTCTAGCTGATTTATTCTTTTTTTTGCCTGTTCTACTGCCTTGTTTGCATTTTTTCCGTAAGCTGTCACCTGCATGTATGTGTCCATTGCAAAAAGATCCACTGTAATTTTTTGTTCCTCTGATTTGGAATCAGCCGATACTCCTCCTGCATTATTTTCTGATATATTATTTTTACTGCATCCACATACAAGTAACATCGATGCTAAAAGAATTGCTAATAATTTTTTCATATAAATGCCTCTTTATTATTCTTCGCTTACTTGTGTTAGTTTGTGCTAACTTGCATGGTCTAGCACAATGATTTTATATTGTCAATAATTGTCGTGTTGGTAATTTGTGGGATGTTATGGTTACCAATACTCCAGTATTTCCACAAGATTATCTTTTATAGCTACACCACCCATAAATAATTCCTTCTGATATGCATTGATGTACCATTCAAAATTTTTCTTTAGTCTTTCAGCCTCATCCATACTCATAACTTTGTTAATTTCAACAGAACTTGAACTTGTTTTCCATGACCAGGTTTCCCCTTTATTAATTGATAATTTTTTACACAACACATTTAAATCAATTGTTTCTTTTAATAATACAAATTTTACCCAAAGTCCCCTTGCACAAATTTCCTTATTTGCTGTTAAGCTTTTTGGAATTTCGCAACAATTGCACCTATATTTCCTTGCATATAACTGTGCCTTTGAGCCAGCAGGGCAACATATTGTCAAATCAATTGTTTTTTCACCATACTGTTTACCAAAAATATTTTCTTCCATAATCTCCACATTTGAATGAATAATAATTTTTTTCAGCGACGGTATATCAAATGCAAATCTACCTATTGAGTATAAATTCTGCGGAAGCTCAATTTCTTTTAACTTAGAATCCTCAAAGGCTCCATACTCAATATGCACAACACTTTCCGGTATTGTTATTTTTTCAAGTTCAGTGTTAGATAACATACCTGCTGTAATGCACTTTAAGTTATCAGGTAAAATAATATTTTCTAAAGGTGTATATGAAAAAGCACAGTCTCCTATTACTTTCACATTTGGTGGAATCGCTATCTCTATAATTTTTGTTTTAGAAAAAGCTCCATCTCCTATTTCTAGCAAACTTTTGGGAAGAGTGACTTTTTGCAAATTACTACAATTAGTAAAAACATCCTTTCCTATATATTTGCAGCCTTCCTGAAACACTACTTCCTCTAAATTAGTACATTTTTCAAAAACATTATTCCAAATACCTATTACCGTTTGACCATTTATTTTTGACGGAATAACTATTTTTTTGTCTGAAAAGCCATTGTATTGTGTTATCAACACACCGTCTTTGTCATTTTCAATCTCAAACATATTATGACTTTTGTTTTCAATTTCTACCTGAATCTTTCTCTCAATTTTCTTACCACATTTAGGACAATATACAAAATTTTTCTGCAATGTTGTATAACAAAATGAGCATTCCAAATTTGTATTAACGTATTTTTTCTCATATTCATTGTTGGCATTTGTTAAAACTGCAACATCCATTTTTAATTTTTTTATCTCATTAATTTGAGCCTCTTTCTCACCGCTTAAAGCTTCAACTTTTTTGTTAAGCTCCTTTATGTTTCTTTCAAGTTCCTGTTTACTACTAAATATACCCATATGCCCTCCTATTAAATTTCCGCTAAAACTAAAACTTTCAAGCCGACTTTATAATGTATCTGCTTGTTGACGGTTTTGTGGTCTGCCATGCCACTTTACTTTTTTGTAAACTAAATTCATATCTACCCAGTTAATTGCTCCATTGTATAATTTTGGCTGTGAACTTGCTGTAAATTCCATGTTTTTATAAGTCTTTTTGCAAATTACATTACCCTGATTATTTACTACAATGTAATGTAATGTTGATTTTGATTTCTTTACAGTAGTGTACATAATTACAATGGCATCATCTGAAAGTTTAACAGTTCTTACTTCTCGTACTGTTATTTTTGACTTCTTAGGATTGTAAGTAGTAAGCCATTTTATTTTAGATTTTAATGTATTTTTGTCTGTAATTGTCATAAATACATTCTTTTTATATTTTCCACTATTTCCTGTTACACCGGCAACTTTATAGTTCTGTGTGACTGATGTTCCAACAGTAATAATGTTGTCCAAAGTAGTTTCCACGCATATCCATTCTTACATTACCTGATGTAAAAGGCGTCACTATTCCGCCAAACACATTCCAGGCATCACCTGTAATGCTACATGTTTTTTGAAGTTTCCATGATGATGAATATTTCAAAACTTTAATTACTGTTTTTGTTTGTCATTAGAATAACCAACTGCTACATAGAAGTTTCCATCCGGTGCACAGTAAACACCACCCCAATAATCATACTTGCAAAGTTTAAACATGAACGTTCCTTTGAATCCACTGAATATTCAGGAAATACATATTTTATTTTATATATGTAAGATTTTCCTGCCTATTGCTTAAATGTATGGGTTCCAACTGTTGCCGCATTTGCTTTTTGCCATGTAACCTTAACAGACTTATAATCCACTGCTTTAACCGAACTCATTTTTGCACCCATGTAAGGTTTTACGATTACCTTGAAACTATATTCTTTGTCTCCTATCTTACCTGTAATAGTTGATGTTCCCGGTGCAATGGTTCTTCAGTATATATAAGCCCTCCGTTTTCATCTTTTGTAATCTTGAACTTGATTCATGCCAGCCATCGTACCAATTCTCAGCTTTTGCTGTGCCTGCAAAGCCAATTACCAATACTGCTAATAGCATTGTAAATATTAGATATTGTACTTTTTCTCCTTTTGTATTTTCTGTCAATATATTATTCCTGTCATATTTTTTAGTAACGTACCTTTATAACTAGACTAACACATTTATCTGCCTAATAAAACTTATTTTATTTGTAAATTACTACTTTTTTCCTGTGCACCGTAAATTGATTTATTTCCATTAACAATGTATGCAATACTGCACACCACCACAAACAATGACATGTTACTTCCACCAAACACTTCTATTCCAAGCATTATTGGCGCAATCAATGTATTTGTAGCACTTCCAAATACTGCTGCATAACCTAGCGCTCCACATAATATTGGTGATATGCCTAAAAGTTGTCCGAGAACTGCTCCTAAAGTTGCCCCTATTGAAAACAGTGGTGTTACTTCACCGCCCTGAAAACCAATTGATAAAGTAAGCACTGTTAGTAACAGTTTCAAAATCCAGTCAATGCCATAAACCTCTCCACCTGAAAAAACGCTGGAAATCAAGTTAGTTCCAAGTCCGCTGTATCTTCCCTGCCAAAGGAAAATCAACACTATTGCCAATGGTATTGAAACAACACCAATTCTTATGTACGGATTTATAAATTTTTCTGCCATAATTTTTTTTAGCACTTGAAGTAACTTTGAAAACAATCTTCCTACAATTCCAAATGCTAATCCTAAAATTATAACTGCTACCACAATTTTAATATTTGAAAAATCAACCGTTCCTTTTAGTTCTACAGCAAATTTTTCAAGTCCAAGAAAGTGGGACGTATATGAAGCTACAAAGGCTCCGATTATTGCAGGTAGCAATGCCTGATAATCCATATAACCTGCAACAATTACTTCCATAGCAAAAAAAGTCGCCGCCAAAGGAGTTTGAAACAAGCCACCAAAACCTGCTGCCATACCTGTTATTAGCATAACTTTGCTGTTGTCTGGTGTTTTCATTTTTCGGCCCAAATAATGTGAAAGTGTTGCCCCTATCTGAACAGCTACACCTTCCCTGCCGGCACTACCTCCAAAAAGATGTGTTATCCATGTTCCAACCATAACCAGTGGTACTAGCGCAAGTGGTATTGAATCCCTTTTCTCCTGCCCAACTTCAAATACAAGTGTCATACCTTTTAAACTTAATTTGCTAAAACGTAGGTACAGCCATGTAATTAAAAGTCCTGCTACCGGTAAAAACGGAATAAGATATTTGTAATTGGCTGTTCTGAAATCAGATATTGCAATTAAGCCTCTTCCAAAAACTGTGTCTACTATTCCCACAACAACACCGATTATAATTGAAAGGATAATATATTTGATCGTTAGAATTGCTTTTTCGTATATTTGTTGTTTGTTCATTTGTTGTCTCCTTATGTGGAATTTATATTACATAAAAAAAGCTGATTCACCTGTGCATTGTTACACAGAAGTCATCAGCTTTACTAGCGGTTTTGATAAAATCAAGGGAGAACCTCATTCCCTTTATTTAATTTTTTAACTATGAAAAAGATAGCATATATAAAGGTATGTGTCAATTTAAGTTTATTACAAATACTTTTTCATATTATCTAAAATAATTTTATATGCATTGGCATACATATGTATTCCGTCCATAGTGTATTCTTTCTTTAACATTCCTCTACGGTCCGTTAACCCCTGATTCACATCAATATAATAACATCCCATTCTCTGTGCTAATTTCTTCACCTCTTCATTAGCTACTGGCACCGTTTCATTATTTCTATGATAAAAAACAGTTTGCTCAAAAGGGCAATCCGGAAGCATATCAACACTATTTACTGGATAAAAAGCCATTGTATACACAGATGTCTTTGGTAATTTATCTTTTATCTGACCTAATATTTCTTCATAATTTTTCAACATTTCTTTTAAAAGAATGTCAAAATCTGTATTAGGATCACTAATATCATTAGTTCCAATATTTATAAAAATCTTGGAAGGTTTGACTCCAAAAATTTGCTCATCCATACATTGAAGCATATCAGCAGTTGTAAATCCGCCAATCCCTCTATTGTAAATAATTTCCTTAATTCCAAAATCCATTTGTAATTCATTAATTGGAAATTGTTCCATTAGAGAAGAACCAGTAAATAAAATCTGTCCTTCTTTTACCATTGTATTAAGTACACGATACTTTTCTACTTTTACCATTTGTTCTCCGTTTATCATAACTATATTCCTTTCAATTTCTCATATCATTATACACAATTTTACATTTTTATGAGGATATTTCTTAACATTTTTACACTTTTATGAGCATATTTTTCCACAGTTTTCACACTTTTATGAGCATATTTTGCCATAGTTTTCACACTTTTATGAGGCTATTGCATTTTTTTCATTATTAAAGTAAAGTTACTTATGAAACTTTGTTTACTAAGTGTTTTGTACGAAGAAATACTATTTCACTAAATCTTACAAGCAAGCTCGAATTGAAGTAAATTTCTAGCAACCCATAAATTTTTTATTAAAAGGACTTTATATATGGAAAAATCAGTTATTAATCAAATATGTGCTTCTATGGATACTTTTTTTGAAACCGAAAAGAAGATTGGCAATTTCATCATTCATCATCCAAAAGAAATCGTGGATATGACCGTTGGCGAACTGGCCAAAGAATGTCAGGTAAGTGAAGCTTCCGTTTCACGTTTTTGTAAAAAAATTGATATGAAGGGCTTTCACCATCTTAAAATTTCTATTGCAAAAGAAATGGTTTCCCAGTCGGAAGACGATGAATTGTCTAATCATATTTCAGTAGATGATTTGGAACAATCATTGAAAAATATATTGGCAAATAAAGTTGCCGAACTTACTCAAACAGTTTCAATGATGAATTCTGAAAATCTGCAGGACATTTTAAAAAGAATAAATAATGCCCACAATGTTCTTTTTGCTGCTGTTGGCAACACTGTTCCTGTAGCAATGGACGGAGCCTACAAGCTTAACCAGATTGGGATTTCCGCAGTTTCAACTCCTGTTTGGGAAACCCAGCTTGCCTACAGTTACAACCTTTCACCTGATGACGTAGTTATTGCAATTTCAAATTCAGGGGAGTCAACCGGTGTCATTAATATTTTAGAAGCTGCAAAACAAAAGAAGGCAACTACAATTTCAATAACCAATAGTGAGAAATCGACTATTGCTAAAATCAGTGATTATCATATAACAACAGCAACCCGCGAAAAATTATTTCTTGATGAATATCGTTTTTCGAGAGTTTCTGCCACAATGGTAATCGAAGTGCTTTATCTTTTCCTTACATCTATGAGAAAAGAAGCTTATGATTCCATTATTCAGCATGAATCATCTATAGCTTTCACAAAAGAATAATTTTTCTATTGACGAAATTTATATGTCATGGTATCTTTGTGTTACGAAATTAATTTTCACAGTGTATTTATTCGTAAAATTAATTTTTATGCGTGTTTATCTATTAAACCGCTTTTTACAATATGCTTTGTGAAATTTTACGTGTTTATCTAACCACAAGGAGGTTTATTATGAAGGAAATTAAATGGGCTGTATTAGGTACCGGAGTTATTGCCAACCAAATGGCACAGACATTAATCAAAAATGGAAAAAATATTTATTCTGTTGCAAACCGCACACATCAAAAGGCTGTTGATTTTGCCCAAAAATATAATATCGGAAAAGTATATGACAATATAAATGATGTGTTTACTGATCCAGAAGTTGATGTTGTTTACATCACAACTCCACATAACACACATCTTGAATTTATGAAGAAAGCAATTGAGAACGGAAAACATATACTTGTTGAAAAATCCATAACACTTAACAGCAATGAATTAAACGAAGCAATTTCTTTGGCAAAAGAAAAAGGTGTTATTATCGGTGAAGCAATGACAATTTTCCACATGCCAATTTACAAAAAATTAAACGAGATTTTGGAATCCGGAGCACTTGGAAAAGTGAACCTTATTACTATGAACTTTGGAAGTTTTAAAGAATATGATATGACAAACAGATTTTTCAACAGAAACCTTGCCGGAGGTGCAATGCTCGATATCGGTGTATACGCACTTTCATTTATCCGCTGGTTTATGGATTCAAAACCTAACAACCTTGTATCTCAGGTAAAGTCTGCTCCAACAGGTGTTGACGAGCAGGCTGGTTTACTTCTAACAAACGAAGAAGGTCAGATGGCAAGCGTTATGCTTTCACTTCATTCTAAGCAGCCAAAACGTGGTATGGTTTCATGCGAAAAAGGTTATATTGAAATAATGGAATATCCTAGAGCTTGGGAAGCTACCATAACATACACTGACTCTGGCAAAACTGAATTAATCAAAGCCGGCGAAAATGCAGACGCTCTCGCCTACGAACTTGCTGATATGGAAAAAGCAATTAACGGCGATGTTGACTGCATGCACTTTGACTATACAAAAGACGTTATGGATATGATGACTGAATTTAGAAAATCATGGGGCTTTAAATATCCTGAAGAAGAAAAATAGAAATTAACAGAGCTGTAAGTTTTAAAATCTACTTACAGCTCTATTTTTATATAATCTTATAATCCTTTGCACATCTAACCACTCCGTCAAGTGCATCACTGAATTCTATACCATATTTTCTGCCACTTCTTTCAGATATGTAATTCCTCTAAATTCCTGTGAACTAAAATAAACCGTCTTTTCTTTATTTAGCAATGTAAAATAATTATCTTTTGTGGTTTCCATATCATACATCCATTCAGCCCTTAACATAACTGCTGATGGTTCAATATCCAACACCCTCTGCTCCATTTCCAGTTTATGAGTTGCATAAACATTTGCCGGCTTTACATTTTCTTCCGCATAAGGTCCATCATCGTCACAACCACTATAAACCTGATCCGAGCTGAAACAAATAAGTTTTCTTCCTTTTGCCGCCTTTGCCAAATACATCGGTACCTGCACATTTGCAAAATAAGATTCCTCTGGATTGTTTTCACAAATTCCCATGTCTGCAAGAGCGTTAGCCCCAACTCCCTGTCCAATTACTTATAAAACCGCTTACCTCACTTTAAAAGATTTTACACGGCTCCATTTGCCTTTGTCTTTTCCAACTATTGCTCTCACTCTTACATAATATCTTTTTCTAACACGCAATTTTCTTAACAGATATGTATTCTTTCTTGTACGTTTTGTTCTTACGTTTTTCTTAAATTTTCTGTTAGTTGAATACTGTATCCGATATATTTTAGCCTTACTTATCTTTTTAAAAGTAATTCTCACTTTTCTATTTTTAAGTTTTTTTACTTTTAGAATTTTTGTTTGCTTTAAACTCTTTTTATTTACACCGTCAACACGAGTTGTAGTTTTTCCGTTAGTTGTTGGTTCATTTTCCTTTGTTACAACCTGTCCAAAAGTTGTAGTTGATTCTTTTTCTGATGTTGTTTCGTCAGTTGTTTGATTTTCTCCAGTAGTTTCTGATGTTGTATTTTCTGTAGTCAATATTTCAGCTGTGGGTTCTACTGTGACAGTTGTCTCAGTTTGTTTCTCAGTTGTTGGTTCTGATGTAGTTGTCACTTCCGTTGTTGGCTTTGGTGTTGTTGTCACTGATGTAGTTGGTGCTTCTGCTGTTGGTTCTAATGTAGTTGTCACTTCCGTTGTTGCCTTTGGTGTTGTTGTCACTGATGTGGTTGGTGCTTCCGTTGTTGGCTCTAATGTTGTTGTCACTTCCGTTGTTGCCTTTGGTGTTGTTGTCACTGATGTGGTTGGTGCTTCTGTTGTTGGCTCTGATGTTGTAGGCACTTCAGTTGTGGTTTGTGCTTCCGTTGTAGGCACTTCTATAGTTGGATTCTCCACTTTGTTCTCCAATTTTGTGTATACCTTTATTCTTCCCACATAATTTTTAAGTTGTGTCCATCCACTACCGTTGTTTATATATGACATTTCCCTGCCATTTTTATATGAAGTCATTATTTTGGCGTCGCCCTTTTCATTTGAAACACTTACTATTGCAGAGAACCATTGGTCTTTTTCGATTTTTACCGGCTGATTCAGTTCTATTGTTACATATCCGCTATTTTCAAAATATGCCGTTGTAGTATTTGCCAGATAACCACCTGAAACTGGTACATTTTCCTGTCCACCATAAGGATAATCTACATTTTTATATATCTCCACTTTAGCGGTTACATTTTCACCACCAATAGCCACATTTACTGCTTTTATATATTCGTCTTTTAGATTATCAGATTTTTTTGCTTTAAATACATTTGCCACTGACTTATCTTTTCTTAATGGGAAATCGTCCATGCTTCCATCATAGTAATAATTAAAGTCATACTTATCCTTTGGTGCAAATGAAAATGCATAAGAACAACTGCTTGTATTGTCATATGACAGCCAAAAATACTCCAATGATTTGTAACTGTTTTTTACAAGCCAACCACCATTTTTGGTAGCACCATTTGGTACAAATTTGTCTGATGGAATATTGTCATCCCATCCAATGATTGTGCATGCATGGGGAGAAATTGTACTGCTATGTTCATTCTTTGGATTGTAGTATAACGTTTCTCTTGCATTATTGTACTGAAATGTTACTGCCCCATATTTTGCTATGGCTTTTTTTATTGACCTAATGTATTCTTCCGGATTTGATTTGTTTTCAGGTATATAAATTGCATTTTCAAATCTATATGACGGATTATCATATGGGTTTGTGGTAACCACATTACCCGATACCGGTGCCCACCACATTGAATATAACTTGGCAATTTTTAACGGGTCTCCTGACTGCATCAAATAATTTACTGATTGCCAGTCTCCATCTGTATTTCCCAATGGATCGCTTTCTCTCTTAAAAACTCTATAAGCTGCCGCCATCGGATTTAATGATAATGTATCTTTTGTTACTGTAGGATCAATTCCACTTTTTAAAATGGATGATTCTGCTGCTGCAATGCTTGAATATGCCCAACACAAATTGGTATCTCCCTGATCTTTTACTGGTGTTACTATGCCATCGTCCCTTCCATCGTATTTTTCCCTGTCTGATATCTCTTTAGTTTCAGTCTGTTGTTCTTCAAAATCACCTTCTATTTTAAATGTTAATTGATTATCAGTTATATTTGTGACTTCAACATGCATATCATCAGTTATTTCCAAGCTCTGATTCAGTTTTAATGGTGCATCAGATTTTGTTGCATATGTACCACCTAATGTTTCATAATTCCACTTTCCTGCAACGCATCCCATGTTGTTTGGGAATTTTGTATCTTTGTCCACCAAATAACAAACAAGTCCTGAACCAATTGTCAATCCTTTTAGCTTCGTTCCATCTGTTTTATACAATTCTTTTGACTGACAATCATACTTATTACCACCTGTGCCAAAATTTCTATATTCTAAGTACAGTGTTTTATTGGTTCCTTTTAAATTTAATTTGTATCCGACTATCTGTGAATCTCCTCTAGTCGATGCTTCCTTTAAGGTATACTGTCCATTTTGATAAATTGTTTTAACATTGTCAGATGTAAGCCACCCCTTTGCTTCTCTTTCTTTTACAGATATAAACTGTGGCACAGGTGACATATGCTTTGCCATTGCAGACATATAATATACCGGCGAACTATTTGAACTATTGTACAAGTCCTTAAATCCTAAAATGTGCCCCATTTCATGAGTTGCCACTGCCATAGGCAAAATCACGTTTTTCCGATTATCCTTGTATAAATAATTATAAGAATTTGTCACCTGTACATAGTTTTTACTTGTAATTGTTTTTCCATCTGCATTTATTTTTACGTAATCTGCATAATCCTTATAATTCCATAAAGGGGAGGACCAACCCACAGAGATACTCTGAATTGTATTTTTATAAATAATGGTGATTGCATCGATTACCCCATCATTGTTTTTATCAAGTTCAGAAAAGTTGTACTTTTTTGTACCATCATAATTTGTAATCACATTGCCCGCTGATATAGCTCTGTTTATAGATTCAGACCAGTCTGTTTTTAATTCGTACATACGCTCTGCTCTCTCTCCGTTGTCCCTGTAACCTTCAGGATTCTCTTCACTATACTCTGCATAGTATCCTCTTGGATGAGATAACTGCACTGAACCACCTTTATTAAACAAATACACGCTATTTATCTTAAGACTTCCCCTTGACGTAATTTCATAATAATCCGAAACATTAAAATATGCACTGTTATAAGTATTATCTGTAATTTTTCTAACAGATTCCCCATTATAAGAATTATCTATAAATTCATCTTCGTCTAAAAATCTTGCAAATACTATAAGATTTGTAAAATTACTTTCTTTTGTTTTATTTTCTGCATTTTCATTCGTATCATCAGCAAAAGTTACGCCACTAAAAAGCATTGTCATAACCGTAACAAACGCCATGATTATACTAAACCCTTTTTTCATAAAATCTCCTTTTCATCATTTATTCTTTTAAACCTTAATTATATATTCATTATAGCATTTATCAGATTAACTTTGTGTTCTAATTTTTTAAAAACTCCAATCCTCTTGGTGGTAAATCTTTTTTGCAATCAGTAGCAAATATATGACCTGCACTTATATAGGTTGCTCCTAGTTTTTGTGCTTCAATCGCCTCTTCCACAGAATGAACTGAAGTTCCTATTGTTTTAAATTTTGAAAGTTTCTCATAATTTTCTTTAAGTTTAAAAAGGGGCAAATGAATAGATTCACAATTTAATTTTTCTGCTACTTCGGAATAAAAATGTATTATAAGTTTCACTTTGTTTTGCTTACAAATCATGGAAACTTCTTTAGTTTGTATGCTATCACTTTGTATGTTATCATTTCGTACGCTACCTTTACGTAGCTTAATTGTCAACAATTATAATTCACATACACAGCAAAAAGCCCATGGAATTCTATTTTTGAGGAACCCCTCTATAAATCCAATGGGCTTTTTAATGTTTTATTTTTTTATGTTTTACTTTCAAAAAAGTTATTATAACTTTATGTATTTTGCAGACATATATCCTACTACATCTTTATTCTTATCTTTAATTCGAACTTTGTACCAGCCTTTTGAAGTATTTCCTATAATGGTTACCTTTGTTCCTCTCTTGTAAGATGAAATAATTGGATATTTCTTTCCTGCTCCTGAACGTACTCTAAGTTTGCCTTTTTTAGTTATTACGGTTCCTTTGAAAACTATTGATGTTGACTTAACGTAACCTAATTTTCCGTTGTACTTAATTAAGTACCAACTCTTTTTAATGTCAACAATAGTAACTTTTTTACTTGGAACTAAGTTACTAACAACCTTTGATGATGTACTCTTTTTCTTATACATCTTGTCCTGCACACTTACTTTAGCAGCTTTTTGCATCTTATATGGAAGTTTAGCAATAACCTTCTGGGCTACTAAAATCTTTCCACATACTTTACACTTCTTACCGCTTGTTAAGCCTGTTCTCTCTGTTGTGGCTTTTACTGCTCGAAGTTTAACTACTGTGTGGCCTTTGGCTTTTACTATCTGCTGCTTCTTAATAACATATCCACATACTGAACATTTAGTTCCTGCTGTTAATCCACTCTTTGTACATGTGGCTTTTACTGCAGGAATGGCAACTGCCTTATGTTTCTCCACAGTTTTTACAATCTTTTCTTTACAGTCCTCATATACACAATTGTGCCAATGAGTATCTGCATCAAAATCCCACTTTGTGTCATTTACGTGAATACATTTAACTACTGAAACTGCGCCATCATTTGCTTTCAAAGTTATGTCTTCGCTGTCAACATTAATTGCCTGTGTAACATTGACTCCGATAATATATGGTTTAAATTCTGCTGCCTCATTAACTGTAAAATTCAATGTTACAATAGTACCATTATCTGTATTGTTTTTAAGGCTGTTAAGATAAGCTAGATATACAAACTCTTCTTTATCTAACGCACTTGGTAACACTGTGTCTTCATCATCAAAAACTGTTCCGTTTTTTACTGATGTTAAAGTTAATGCTGTATGGTCATAAGAAACTTTAAATTTAAGCCCCCATATACCCGGGTTATTTTTTATGTCCACTATAATTGAAAACTCATTGCCTCTTTCAACTGTTTTTGATGATGCGGCAATTACGCATTCTTTTGTTTCATTTTCTGTCTGTGCAAATACAGGTACACTTACAGATATACCACTTATGCATATTACTACAATACATAACATTGCAAGTAATTTACGAATGTTTATTTTGTTAAAACTATTCATACGGAGAACCTCCTTTTCTATTACCTTCCTGTAATATTTCTATTACTTTCCACTACACTGTTCCTAATCAGCAATAGGACTAACCGTAAAGCTTCCTACCTGTGAGTATCCTGAACCACCGTATTTAGCAAATACATTAACAACATGATTGTCTTCTGTTAATTTGCTACCATCAATAATAAAGTAATTTCCATCTACTTCTACACACGGATCACTGTTAGTACCACTACTTGATGTTGAATAAGTTAAACCTGACACCTTATCGTTATTTCCGTATGTGGTAAGTCTGACTTTTATCTTTCCGTTCTTAGTTACCTCATAATTTCCAGGTGCATAATTTACAGCCGGATAACTACCAAGTCCCCAAGTGTATTTCAATGTGTTTGCCCAATATTCTTTGTATCTGTCTTTAATAGACTTAACGTTACCTGTAATATCAGTTACTCTTGTTGTAACCCATACATGCTGACCAACCATTCTGCCACTTGATTCCATATGTATCTGTGTTGGATATGTAGCATATTTTGTTGTTGAGCCACTTCTTGTCTTTGTATCCATATTTATTGAGAATGAAGAGCTTGTTCCATTAGCCCATGATACAGTGTTATTTAATTTCTGTGAGCCACCAACTGAATCTCTACAGTCAACGTAAACATTGTAATATGAACAATTCAAGTCATAAGGTTTAATTATTAAAACGCTCTCATATAAATGTTCAAACTTCAAATAGTATTGATCTGCCGGACGTGTTATTACAACATCGTATACTCCAATATCTGATGGTAAGTTATCTTCATATTCGTCCTTACTTTGAGATTTGTACTTAATTGTAAAGCTGTCTTCGCTAAATGTTTCTCCCTCGTTAAGGTCTTCCTCTCCCGGTAAATTAAAGCTGTAATCTGCAATTCTCTGAATAAATGAATCAAAGAAATATGACTGCTTTGTAAATGTAAATGTTTCAGCAGGTATAGCTTTTAATTTTCTCCAGTGAGCATATAATGTTACATTTGATGTAATTAAAACTTTATCGTCAGATGTAATCTGTTCTCCGCCTTCTAATTCCATGTACCAACCAAGGAAAGCATAACCGTCTCTAACAAGTTCAGGGATTTCTCCATAAGTTTCTTTGTATATTACTTTCTTCTTATTATTCTCTAACTCATTTCCACCATTAACATTAAATGTAATTGTGTATACAGCCGGTTTCCATTTTGCATAAAGTGTTATGTCTTCTGTTGGAACTCTGTTAGATGTAAATGGATTTTCACACTGTGCATCTGTGCACCAGCCATCAAATACATAACCTTTTTTAACCGGTGTTTCAATTGTTGGAAGAATTGTTGTTTCCTTTCTTGTTATAGGATCAATTGTATTACCACCTCTTGTATCAAAAGTAATTGTTACAAGCTTCTTAACAACATTCTTGCATTCAATGTAATATGTTGTTGGTGATGATATTTTATCTACTTCAGGTGTTATGCCTATAATGTCTGTATTATTTTCTTCAGCTACCTGTAAGTAATCATAATCAGGAATTGTTCCTCTCTTAACTTTAACAACTGTATTTTCTACATCAATTCCGTTAAATACAAATGTTGCTGTTGTACTGTCGTCTACATAATTTGCTTCTGCTTTAACACCATTTGACAAGGCTTCTGCGATTTTGCTGTTAATTGGTTGTGTTAAATCAATAACCTCATCAGTTCCATTTACATTTATGGTTGCTGTTGTTGTAACTCCTGCAAATTTGTTGTAGGCACCCCTTCTGTTAGATCCTGTTGATTCTAATTCTGAAAAATCAAATCTTTCGCCATATTTTGCGTAGAATGTCTGACTTCTTGTTGTTCCGTTTGCATTTTCAATACCTGTTACTGTAATTGGATATGTTTTGTAATCCACATAGTAATCGTAAGTTGTATTGTCTACAAGGGTTACATTCTCGGTTTTCTGACCATTATAGCCTTCTGTTAAAGTATATTTATAGTCATTCCAGTTAAGTATTTCCTTTAATTCTTCCTCTGTTGGTAAATTAAATTCTTCGTTCTTTAAAACTTTTTTGTTCCATACAGTCTTATAACCGTCTTTGTCATTACCTACTCGAACAGATGCTGTATAGTATTCACTTAACTCTTCTGTTGTAAGGTTTGTCCATACTACCGGAACTGTTACAGTCATGTCGTATTGACTGAATGCAACCTTACTATGTAAATAAGTAATTGTCATTTCACCTGACATATAACGTGTATTCTCAGGAACATTAACATTTATTTTTCCTGTTTTATTGTCTACACTAAAGTTTCTGTTTGTAAATCTAATGTTATAATTTGAAGTTGAAAGCGACTCTACCCCCTGAATACCTGTGCTAAGTTCCACATATTTAAGTGCTAATACGTTCTTTGGCACATCCATTGTGATTCCATTAGTTCTGTCTCCGTCTTCGTCTCTTACAACTATTACTTCATCGTCACTAGGTTCATACGCTGTATTGTAATAAAATACATTTCGCCCTGCCTTCAGCAGTGGTATTTCCTCATCTACAAAATCATTACTATAACTAAAAAGATTTCCAATGGCATTTGCTTCAAAACTCATCATAAAATATAGACCAAACTCTATACTAAGTGCACCTGCCATTCGCTCCTTACTTACTGTATTGCTTGTATTTGCAGGACGATACTTGGAATATTCATATATAAAGAAACCATACAGCTTAACATATGGTCCAAGTTCTGCGGCAACACCCACAGAGGCGAATTTACCACTACCAATACCTGCGTAAAGTTTAGCTCTAATACCTGCCTTTAATCCAATCTTACCCATTACATAAAATTGGAAGTCAAAATGCTCATCTAACAAATCCATTGTGGAAGAGCCAGCCTCCGGTTTAAATAAACCTACCTTAAACCAGAAACTATATCTCTTTCCTACTTCGTATTCTAAATTAGAACCAATGGCTATATTCATGTCTGTTCTAACAACGAAATTTACCTGTGTACCAATAACTACACCAAAATAGCAAACTTCTGTGGAACAGATTTCCTTATTAACTAATGTTACCCAGTCTGTTTCCTTCTGGAGTGTTTCTGAGTATTTATCCATCAGTGCCTGCATTCCATCTAAGAATTCTGTGCCAAGTTCTGTTTCAGTGCTTAAATCCATAACATCTAAAATATCACTTGCAACATTTGATTTTTCAAATGCCTTGCACATTTCATTCCATTCCTCTTCATCGGTACCGTTCATTTCCATTACCTGCCAAAGAGCTTCTAAATCTTCTTTATAGCCTTTTATTTGTTCTGCTGTATCATTTGCCTGTTCTATCTTTGCCTGAACTTCTTCAATCTTGTCCATAACATCTTTTACGGAACTAAGACCTGCTTTAAGTCCATCCGGCAAATTAGATAAACCCATTGCTTCTGATGGGTCTTCTGCAATAGCTTTAAACTGTTCCCAAAGAGACTGTTCCTCTTCTGCCACAGTGTAAATATTTGCATTAAATGAAAATGCAGTAAAGTTCTTTACATCCATAGTTGTATTTACACTAATACCAACCGGTATAGGAATAAAAAGAATCTCTTTTGTAACAATGCTACCTTTTACTCTTGGCACTAATTCACATTCCTCTACAAATGTTGCAGAAAGGTCAATATTTACTGTGCCATCATCAACTTCTGCTTCGAATTCTGCTTCAACTCCAACTGCAAGCTGGATACCATTATTAAAATGAAGCTGTTCGCCTTTATTTATAACTTCAACAGTAAGTTTTACATCATCTGTTAGTTCAAAGCTTTTACCTATATTCATTTTCTTAAGTTTTTGCTTTGAAATTTTGTTTCCCTTTGAATCTCTTACAACAACATTTTGAACACTTACATTATCCTTAAAATCATCTGTCTTTGTTACCATATCAAAAAGTGTGTCTGCTGCTGCTTCTCCAAAATCACTTTTTTCTATCTGTTGTGTTAAAACATTTTCTAACTTCTTACTTTCTTCATCGCTTATAATGTCGCTACCTGAAAGTGAAATTTCAGAATAGAGGTCCATACTTTCCTCAATGTCCGATTTAGTTACTTCCTTATATGTAATTAATTTTGTAGTTTTGTTGTAATCCGTAATCTCGCCATAATAAACGTCTTTTCCTGATTGAATCTCATCAGTTGAAACATATAATGTAACAAAATCACCAACTCCAATAGAGTCTACTGCATTTTCGTATGTTCCGTCCTCGCCCATCATGTTTGCGTACATGTCTAAATCCAACTCATCAAAACTGATTGTACCTGTTTCCTCAGTTGGTAGCTCCTGTACTGTTAATGGAAAGTTGTCAGGCATGTTGTATATTTCAAGCTGGTCATTTTCATCAAGTGGCGCAAAGGTTACTTTGTTTCCATCTGTAGCAGCCACCTTAACATATACAGCCGGATCTAAAAGTTCAGCGCCCTTATCTGCATCTCTTTCAGTAGGTTTTATGCCAACATAAACACAAAGAATATCGTCTTTTTTAAGTTTTGATGCATTGTCATATTCAAAACTACCGCCTCTTTCATTTATCTGGTCTGAAGTTAATACATCATAACTTTCTCCGTCAACAGAATATGAAATTTCATCTGTATCCTTTATGTATACTACGTCATCATTCATTTCAAGGTTTTCAACTTCCTGCATGGCTATTGAAAATGATGCCGTTCTTATTGTTTCTTCTTTGCCATCAAATACCCAACCGTCGGAGAGATTTAATTCATAAGAACAACCTTCGTTAAAACCTTGTGGTGCGCTTACTGTGTATACACCGTCGCCGTCAGTATCTTCAACCTTTAATTCAACATTGTCTGAACCATCTTTTACAACAAGAGTTGCTGCATCTTTTGCAGCCACATCGCCTGATGTTTTTTTAATGTTAAATGTTATGTCCTTTGGCTGGTCCATCTGTGCAAAAGAAGTAATGTTTAATTCTTCCTTACCACCCATTTCCTGATACTTGGCATATACATTCATGTTTTCAGTTACTGCATCTTCTGAATAAAATGGAACTGTACATTCCTTATCAGTGTAGTAACCTATTAAAATAGCATTATCTTTTGTGTATTTATCCTTGGAAGGTAGTTCCCCTAACGGATAATCCTTTTCTGCAGGTAATGTTTCTATTAATCGGTCTCCATCGTAAAAAGACACTGTGAGCAATTCAGCTCCTAAATGAACATCCCACTCTGCAAAATATTTTTTCAGAATTAGGAAGTCCTTCAAATCTACCTTCTGATCTGCATTAATATCTGCATTGGCAAATACAACTCCCTCTGTCTCCTGCTCAGAGATATATTCTTTTAACAATAATAAATCGCGTAAATCAATTACCTTATCACCATTAACATCTCCGTACATATTACCGCTGGTTTTTGCGTATGTTTGTGCCGGTACCTGGGAGACAGTGAGCGCAATTGCTAAAAGTAAGGTTAATAATCTTTTTTTCATTGTTTCTCTCTCCTTTTTCTTACTAGTACAAAGGCAATTCCAGCGATAACAACTGCTGCTATGACTACCACAACAATTATACCGTTCTCCTGTCTTGCCCCATTAACAGTTTCTTTTTTGTTTGCTTTGCTGTTTTCTCCCCCTTTGTTCTTATTTACAATCTTCTTCGACGCATCCGTCTTTACAATAAAATTTGTGTTGTACGTTTTCTGTCCTTTTTGTACGGTAACTTTGTACTTGCCGTCTTTTAAAGTGTTTAAATACTTCTCAGAAATTTCTACATTTCCATCTGAATCAACGGTGTAATTGTCCTTATCAACTTTCTTATTATTTACTACAACTTTTTTGACTTTTCCCTTTGATTCTTTTGAGCCTTTTGATTCCTTTGAACTGTTTGTTCCTGTTGGTATTTTGATGTTTTCACTCTTTGACTTGTCGAACACTATGTCATTTTTCTTAACTTCATAATAAACAGTAACATTGCCGTCCTCTGTGTCCATATCAACAACGTTTCCTTTGGCGTCTATAGCCTGCACCAAAGTTACCTTGATTGGATAATCGCCTTCTAACGCATAGTCTACAATTTTGAAATTAAGTCTTACTACCGTCCCACTGTTTTCTATATTCTTAACACTATTTGAACTTGCTAAAAAAACATATTCATCTTTGTCCAGCTTTTCCGGTTCAGTTATGTCACCCTTTGAGAACACTTCCCCGTTCTGTACTGATTTTAACTTTAAAGCTGAATGGTTGTATCCCACTTTAAACTTCAGTGCCCAAATTCCGGTGTTTCCTTTCAAATCAATATCTACAACTGCCTTGTCCTTCTCCGTTACTGTTGATGATGCTTCAAGCACTGCTCCGCCACTGGCATATATTATATTATTTCCAAAGCCAACGCATAAAAACATAAACAGCGTAAGTAAAATTAATCGTAATTTCTTCAAATTATCACCTACCTAACCCCTTATTCAATTTTTTGCGATTACTTATTTAATATAACTTCTATTAAATAAAAATCTTTTTTTGATACCATGCATCTCTGCTTTTTTATTATTTTCCGACTCTCAAATATAGGTAATATTTTACCATATTTTGTATGCGTTGCCTATAGAAGTGTCCTATATTGTATGATTTTTTTACATAAATTAATTATGTTAAGTTGTTGAAACATTTTTATACAAGTGGCACATATAAAGCAGCCTTCACTCAGATTTACCTATTACAAAAAAGAAGAACTCACTCCACATGAATTCTTCTTTTTTCATTTTTATTAAATTAATAATTGTTTCATTGTTATCTCCCTTCCAATCAATTATTCTACCCATAAATATATCCAACCTAGAGCCATTTAATAAAGTAAATGCCGAAAATCCGCATAAATACAGGCTTTCGGCATTTTAATCCATTATTCAAACTCCTACTCGTAAAAATTTACTCCTTTATAAAGCAGGATATTTATTGTATTTAACAGTTCATTTCTGTACTGCTTTAGTATTTTTGCATATAGTCTAAGACGAAAATATTGTAATTTTATTGTCACGAGTCAATACCGTTGTAGTCGTTCTTGCATGTATGACAAACTTGAATTTCTATTTGTGTTGCCATGTCATTACATAATCTTTTTCTCCGGTAGCCTCATCTAAGCCACTATGCTGAATCTCAAATCCTTCTCTCTTATAAAAAGATATTGCCCGTGCGTTCTTTTGGTATACGTTCAAGTGCAACTTATTCCTTTTATCCTTTGCATAATTCAGCAGAATTTTACCTATACCCTGCGATTGCATTTCACCAGAAACAAAAATGCCCTCAACATATTCATCATTTAACCCTATAAAACCCTGTATTTCTGTATCATACTCATACACATAAACCTCTGCTAGTAACAACGCTTCTTTTACTGATTTGAAATTGCTTTTCCAGTATTCGGCGGGGATAAAATTATGTGCCTTTATATTCGTATGCAACCATATATCTGCAACTTTATTTATATCATCTCTTTGAAATTCTCTAATCATAACGGTGACTCTCCATAAACTTGAAGTTAGAAGTTACTTTTTGACTTCCTTTGTGATTTCAGTTGTCTTTAATTGTACCTGATAAGTGTTTTCTTCTCCACTCAAATTGGTTGTTTTCAATCTTAAATTCTATTTTCTTAATTTTATAAACTGGGATTTGTTAATTAGAATTGCTCTCAAAGCAACAATTATCTTAACATTCCCCAAATACACTCCAGTAATGTTAGTGCAAGGATAATGTTAATAACACGGAAATGCCGTAGATAAAACTTCTGAATCAGTGCGCCCAAGCCAGTCCAAGTACAGGTTGCGATCGTTCCGATTGTTGCAATAACCAGCTCAAAAAACAGCAAAGCCGGAAAAGAGGACATATATCCTACAACATAACCCGTTAGTGCGGTAACTCCGAACATATAGATCTTCACATTGACAAATTGCAGCATGAAGCCTTTCAGAAACGATGCCGATTGCTCTGCGTTTTCTGTTGACGGCTTACTGAAAGCAATATGAATCGCAAGCCACAGGATATAGGCTGCTCCGATGTACTTCAGCACTTCCATTACATTTAGAAGCAAAGAATTAACCCCATATACAAAAATTGCGCAGTACCGCCATAGGCATAATCATCAACCACCTTTCTGCTGTTATTATATCAGCAAACAGCGGTACATACATAACACCTATTTTATATGATTATCCATAGCATACGACTATGAATTGGCTGGAGCATATTTCCATAATTCTTCCAGATAGCTTTTTCCAAGATCATTTAATTCCTGATTTTCATTCAGCACATATCCAATATGCATTGTTTCATTTTCTGCAAGCGGAACGGAGATGATATTTTCTCCATTCAAATATTTCGGGAAAATGCCACTTGAAATAGTATAGGCATTCATTCCTTTCGGGCCGTCGTCACAGGTTTTGCAATCGACTTGCGGTAAATGATAAGGGAAATGACCGCGGCGATCACTTCCGTGACCCAAAATGCATGCCAGACGCCGACGGCACCGAAAAGCCTGCTGAGCCAAAACGCAGCCGGTAGGATGATCACCACATACCGGCAAAGGGAAATCAGCAAGGAGGGCGTGCCTTTCCTCAGTCCCTCCAATGCGCCGGAAGAGGTAACAGAAACCGCCGAGACGATAAATCCGGCCCCGATGATGCGCAGGGCGGTTTCCCCGGCCTGGATCGTCGCTTCTGTGTGGGTAAACAGCCCCATCAACTGGCCGGGAATCAGCAGGCATATCGCGGTCCCAAGCACCATAATGATACCGTTCATGCACAGGACGATCTGATAAATCTGACTGACCCTTTTACTCTCGCCCGCGCCGTAGTTATAGCCGATCAAAGGGCGCATCCCCTGCACAATGCCATTCGCCGGCAGATAGATGAAGGTCTGCAATTTGTAATAGATTCCCAAAACCAGGATATACACCTCTGAATAGGTGGCCAAAATCGCATTGAGCGCCGAAATCAAAAGTGACGGAAGTGCAAGATTCAGGGTTGCGGGAATGCCGATGGAATACAGCTTTATGACCATCTTTTTGCCGGGCAGAATGTGCTGCCTGCGGATATGCACGCGAATGGGCCGCACAAAGTAGATGACCAGATAAATCGCAAGCGTCAGGACCTGCCCGATGCCGGTGGCCAGCGCTGCGCCTTCAATCCCCATTTCCGGGAATGGGCCATAGCCAAAAATCAGAACGGGGTCCAAGACAATGTTTGTGATGCACCCGCACATCAGGCTGATCATGGTCGTTTTCATGTTTCCTACTGCCTGGAACAGTTTCTCAAACATCATGCTGACGGTAACAATGAGTGTAAAGCCGAACGCAACGGCAGAATAGCGGACGCCAAGTTCAATGACCGCTTCGGACGCAGTGAACATCCGCAGAAAAACCGGCATAATTGCGATACAGCAGACTGTCATAACAACGCCATGAATCACGGCAAGCACAAGTCCCTGTGTGGCAGTCTGATCTGCTTTTTCGTGATCTCCCGCGCCCAGATAGAAGGCAATCACTGCGTTGATTCCAACACCAAACCCAATTCCAGCCGCATTGATAAAATTTTGAACCGGGTAAACCAATGATAACGCCGTCATCGCTTCCTCGCTGATCTGCGCGACAAAAAAGCTGTCCACAATGTTGTAGAGGGAGTTGACCAGCATAGATAACACCATCGGCAGGGACATGGATAAAATCAGCGGCAATATCGGTTTCTCTTTCATGAAAGTGTCGTTCATAATTCCTCCTTCGCAAAACACGTTATGAGATATTTTTGCGTCGATGCCATGCCATCATCACAAGTGCAACGAGCAAAGTGGCGGTTTCCGCAACCGGAAATGCAAGCCAGATTCCGTTCAGCTGGAACAATTTGTCCAGACACCACAGGGCAGGCACAAGGAAAAGCATTTGCCTGCATAATTGGATCGCTATGCTGGACCCTACTTTTTCTGTGGTCTGAAAATAGGTGGAAATCATCGTAGAAAGGCCGCAAAACAGATAGCTTGCCGCCATGATCCGCATGGCGGAGATTCCAAAGGAGCGCATGGCTTCCGACGCCGTAAACAATCCCAGAATCTGCGCCGGAAAGAGGAGGACAGCCAACGTCCCCAGTATCATCATGCCGGTGACCAAAACAGTTCCATATCGGAAAGCTGAATGCAGCCGTTCGCTGTTGCCTGCGCCGTAGTTAAACCGCATGACAGGCAAACAGCCTTGAATCAAGCCGTTTACCGTCATAACAATCAGCTGCTGCACCTTAAAATATGCGCCGAAGAAAGCGATCGCCGTATCGGAATACGCCACCAAAAAAAGATTGACAAAGGTCACCACAAACGAACTGAGGGCGTTCATGATAAAAGATGGCAGGCCAAAGGCAAAAATACGGTAGATCATCTGCTTTTTCAAATGAAAGCCTTTGATTTTCACCTGCACTTTCTGCTTTTTGCCCAGCAGTAAAGCAAATGCCAAAATCATGGACAGCAGATAGCCTGCAACGGTAGCTACCGCAGCGCCGCGGATTCCCATAGCCGGGAAAATACCAATCCCAAAAATCAGAATGGGGTCGAACACAAAGTTAACGACCACGCCCGCGATCTGGAACCACATGGGAGCGACCATGTTCCCGGTGGCCTGTATCATCTTCTGGATGGAGATATGCACCATATTGGGAATTTGCATGAAGGAGCACACACTCATATAGGCGATGCTCAGCTGATAAATTTCTTCATTATTGGTGAATGCCCGAAAATAGGGTTTCATAATCAGTAATGACATAAGGTTGAGCAAGGCACCTATTCCAAAAGCCAGTAACAATCCATGTGTGACAGTTGCATTTGCCTCATCCTGCTTTTTCTGTCCAAGATACCCTGCTATCAGCACATTCACGCCGACACCGATCCAGATAGACGCTGCATTCATCAATGTTGTAATCGGGAATGACAGAGAAACAGCGGTCAATGCATTCTCACTCAACCGCGCCACAAACGCGCTGTCTATCAGATTATAGGAATATTGCAGGAACATGGAAATCAGCGGCGGTATCGACATTTGCCAGATGAGCTTTCCAACAGGAGCGACCGCCATTTTATTATTGGTCTGCATACTTTCCCTCCTCTCCACAAAGTGTCCGGCAGCTTCCATCCTCCGTTCTGCCAGATTTTCCAGGATGCAGACAACAAAAAAGCCACACGGCTATCACAAGATAGCTGTGTGGCAAAAAGATGACCGAATCCGGAAAAGTCCACTCAAATTTTACGCTCAATATTATAGCATTCTTTCAGGAGACTTTCAAGCATTAATCATTACGGAATTGTGGCGGCATATTTATTGTTTTATATGTTATTTCTCTATTAGTTCTGCAAACTGGAATTTGTTTGTACAATGTTCAAGATATAACTGTTATTATGTCTTGATTAGAGTACAAACTCATATAAGAAGAACTTCCTCGGTACTCCAATATCAACATATGTGATTTCAACCTTATCCACATACTTAAATCCAAACGACATATACATTTTCTGTGGAATATCATTTCCCTCTATGCAATCAAGACGAATTGATTTAAGGTTTCTTTCCCTTGCTGTGTCTATTGCGTGTTGAACTAACTGCTTCGAGTATCCACGACCTCCATATTCTGGAAGGACACGCAAGGCATGAAGAACTACTGTCTCGTTATCATTTGCATCAATAATCCATTTAACTGCGTGATACGCCTCATCACGATCATGATTCATAATATACGCCGCAACAATTCGACCATCTTCAATACCGATAAACTGATTTTTCTCTTTGATTGCATCTTTGATCATTTCATCTGGAGGGAAACCACCTTTATCTCCCTCCGGCAGAAAATCTTTTCCGCTCAAAACTTTACACATACCGTCATAAAACTGTCGCAATTCTATAAAATTTTTCTCTTCTGCATATCTGATAATCATAGAAATCTATCCCTCCAAATTCCGATTGAGATTTCACCTGTTTAAAGAAATTTAATAACTGTTATATTTTGTTATTAAATTCTCCGCAAACCATTGAAAACACTGGATTTGTCCCAGGTGAGCTTTCCCTTATTGTTTTTCTTGTGTTATATCGTCCCACCAGCGTTTACGAACTCTGATAAGGGAAAATACAAGGGCACAAGAAGTCCGGTGGACCTCTGCTCTGTGCCGACCGAAGCGGCAGCGGAGACCAAAAAAATTATATAAAACAGTATAACACAAAATAAAAGTAACATGGTGAACTGATTGAAATGCTTCTGATTTTTGTAGCAAATAATTGATTGAACGATAAGGAGATAAGATACGATGAGAACAATATTTGCAGAATATAATCCCGGACGAAACAGCATTGATGTTTATACCGGTGCATACTATATGCTTCGCATTGACTGCTGGGAAGCAGAAAAGAATTTGAGAACCACACCCAGATCAAATTGTGCATTAAACACACTTGCCATTGATGAACCACTAGAATATGCGAGACTGTATCTTGATGGGAATTTACAGATGTGGGTAGATGCAGAAGATTCCTTTACATTATAGTAATGTTCAAAAAAGCTCTCTGTGCAATGCACAGGAGCTTTTTATATGCAGACCTCTATTTATTTGTGCTGTCTGCATCAATTACAGACTGAATCTGCTTCATAAGGGCATCATAGTTGTCCTTGTTATCAATTCCGCCGAGCATTGGTTTGCCTACAATATTGCCATTTCTGTCAACAAGTATAGTTGTTGGAAAGGCCATGATTTCTGAGGCATATTTACCGGCAGCACTAGAGGAATCAATTGACAGATTACGATATTTGACACCCTGGCTTTCAAGAACAGAGGCAGCCTCTTTGATAGCTGTTTTATTGCCATCGAAGGTCTCTGTGTTGATGCCAACAACTTCTCCGCCCATTGATTTGATAGCATCATTTAATTCGTTAAGCTTGGATAATTCAGCGACACATGGTTTGCAGCCGGTAAACCAGAAATTGACAACTGTTACTGCATTACCGGAAAACAGGCTGTCATCAACCTTATTGCCATCAAAATCCTCACCGGAAAAATCACTGAATACAGATGAGGCTTTAGAGCTGTCCTTCTTGTTATCGTCTGATGATGTATTTTTGTTTTCAAGCTCTGCTATCTGTTTCTCGATTTTTCGTATGGTTTCAATATCCTCATTAAGTGTTTTAAGCTCATCGTCTGTGAATGAATTCTTGTTTGATTCTACGGTACCGGCAAGATAATCAGCATAATTTCCGTTTGGATCGGCGTCACTTTTGTTCATCATGCCAAATGCCTTGTTCCACACATCAGCGTGATCTGCAAAAAGCTGATTTTCCTGCTGATATAAATCATCACGCCTGGAATCTGATTTGCCGGATGCTTCTGAGCCAGCTTCAGTCTGGGTGTTCTTAGAATCTGTTGTGGAATCCTGCTTTACACCACATGCTGTAAGTGATAATGCTATGCAGAGTGTAAAAATAGAAATAAATGATAATTTGTTTTTCATGAGTAATTTCTCCTTTAAAATAATAGTAAAATGTTTAATAGCTATCTGTTGTCATTTTTTTGACATGTTTTTCCCATAAACCGGTAGCAGATGGCGTCCTTCGTACAGGCCTTTATGCAGGCACCGCAGCGTATGCACTCGGGGTGATCCGGTGTCTTACACACATCCACATCCATCTTACATGCCTTTGAGCATTGACCGCATCCGACACATTTGCTGCTATCAACGGTGATTTTGAGCAAGCTGACCTTATTAAATAATGAGTAGATTGCTCCAAGCGGACAAATCCATTTACAGAATGGCCTGTAAAATAAGATACTTAGTACAATCACTGCAATTAAAATCATACACTTGAAAGAAAAAAGCTTTCCCAGCGCAGAACGGATAGCAGCATTTCCAATAGATAACGGTATAGCACCCTCTAAAACACCCTGAGGACAGATATATTTGCAGAAGAACGGATCTCCCATTCCTATAGAGTTCGTTACAAGCATCGGAAGAAGTATAACGAAAACAATAAGAATGACATATTTTATGTACCTAAGAGGCTTTAGTTTGGCTGTGGATAATTTCTTTCCGGGGATTTTATGAAGTAAATCCTGAAACCATCCAAATGGGCACAAAAAACCACATATAAATCTGCCGAGAGTTACACCGAGTAAAATAAAAAATCCGGTTATGTAGTATGAAAACTTAAATTTTGATGATCCCACAACTGCCTGAAATGCCCCTATTGGACAGGCTCCTGTCGCGGCAGGGCAGGAGTAGCAGTTTAATCCAGGTACGCATACTGTTTTTGCATTGCCCTGATATATTTTACCCTTAAATAAATTTGGAATATGAATATTGGTCAGCAGCGTTGCTGCGGCCTGTATCCAGCCACGTATTTTTGCCAGTTTTCTTGATAGTAATTTCTTTTCCTTATCCAATTCCGACACACTCCAGACATAGTTTTATTGCTTTACCAAGCACTGTAGCCGCCTCACCTCTGACTGCACCATAGCTTATCATGGATACACCAAGGATAAGCAGAATGATTTGACATGTTTTTTGGTATTTCAACATAATGTTGCTCCTTTTTGTTGTATTGTTGACCAGCTGACTTTGGTATTATACAATATAGGTTGTAAAATTATTGTTAAGAAGCAGGAGAACATTTTGAGATTATTAATTGTTGAGGATGAGAAACAAATATGTGATATGGTTGCAAAGAGTCTGTATTCTGCCGGTTATGAGGTGGATACCTGTTATGATGGGAAAGAGGCTCTTGAATGTATACTGTCGGAGAATTATGATCTGATAGTTTTGGATTTGAATCTGCCAGGGATGGATGGCATGGAGCTTCTTAAGGAGCTTAGAAAATACAATGATGAAACTAAGGTTTTGATATTATCTGCAAGAGGTCAGATTGCTGATAAGGTAGAGGGACTGGATGCAGGAGCAAATGATTACATGGAAAAACCATTCCATCTGCAGGAGCTTGAGGCACGTATCAGAAGCCTGACAAGAAGGAAATTTGTACAGAATGATATATGTCTTAAATGCGGAGAAATAAAGTTTGATACGATTAAACGCGAGGCATATGCAAAGGAAGAGCCGGTTCCACTGACAAGAAAAGAGAATGGTATTTTGGAATATTTACTTATCAATATAGGCAGACCGGTGAGTCAGGAGGAGCTGATAGAGCATGTGTGGGATGCCACAGCAGACAGCTTTAGCGGAGCAATCAGGGTACATATGTCTTCACTTAGAAAAAAGCTTAAGGCGAAGCTGGGATATGATCCCATTCAGAACAAGGTAGGTGAAGGCTATAAAATACGGGAGGAGTCTGACAGATGAAAAGAATGTCGCTACAGTGGAGACTTACGTGCATTACTACATTGTGTATTGCTATTATATGTGGCTGCCTGACTATGTTTGTCTATAAAAATGGTGTGCATTACATCGATTCTCTGCAGGATGCGGTAGAGTCACAGGGGAATGAAAAAGGAAACAAATCAGATGAAATATATATCAGCATACCGGACGATAAGTGGGATGAGTTTGCGGATGAATTTTCGGTTCAGGTGTACAATAATAAGGCCGACTATAAAAGAAACAGTCTGATAATCACGGTTTTGCTGGCCCTTTTGGGAGGTGCCGTCACTTATTTTATAAGCGGGCATGCACTCAGACCAATCAGGGAGTTTTCAGATAAAATTGAAGAGGTACAGGCTCAGAATCTGTCTGATTCAAGAATAGAGGAAAACAATGTTAAGGAACTGAACCAGCTGGGTATTTCTTACAATAAGATGCTTGAGCGTCTGTCGGAAGCATTTGAGATACAGAGACAGTTTACTGCAAATGCAGCACATGAGCTGCGTACTCCATTAGCATTAATGCAGGTACAGCTTGATTTATATAATTCTGCCTCTCATCCGGGAAATGATGCAGACACTTTGCAGACCATAAAAATGGTTACGGAACAAAATGATAAATTAAACAGGATGGTAAAGACTCTTCTTGACATGAGTGAGCTTCAGACGGTGGGAAGGGATGATAAAATTATATTGGATGCTATTGTTGAAGAGGTTTTGGCAGACCTTGAGCCTCTTGCCGTGGAAAAGAATATAAAGCTGATTGGAAAATGTGAGAATGCCACTATGATAGGCAGTGATATCCTTATTTACAGGCTTGTATACAATCTGGTTGAGAATGCCATCAAATATAATCATCCACTGGGACAGGTTACAGTAACCGCATATCAGAGAAACAAGCATGTTTATCTGTCTGTAGAAGATACGGGAAGCGGAATACCAAAGGAGCTTAGGGAGAGAGTGTTCGAGCCATTCTTCCGTGTGGATAAATCCAGAAGCCGGGAGCTGGGTGGCGTAGGGCTAGGTCTTGCTTTTGTCCGTGAAATCGTTAGAGCACATGATGGCAGTATTTGTATCAAATCAGGCAAGACTGGGGGAACGATTTTCGAGGTGACTTTTGCACAGCATTCAATGTAGCGTTCCATTTTACACATTTGTCAACGCTATTAAAACAGATTTGCTAAATGAGAAAAATAGAATAATTTGTTATTTGAGTGTGTGAAATAAAGTCTATAAATAGACATTCTATGATAAGTGATGGAGCTGTAAGTTCATGAAATGAGCTTGCAGCTCTTGTTTATATAACTAGCATATAAAAATACCCATGTCAAGGACGCCCATTTTATAACGGGCGTATATTCATCCTTGATATTGGGTATTTTTTATGCTATTCAGGCAAACGGCCTTCGTAAATAATGCTCAGTTCTCCATACACCTGAGCCCAGTTTCTTAAGGTCATTGTCCATTTCTTCGTTGCTTCAAAGGTTGAAAGGAACAGAGCTTTCAACAATGCCTTGTTGCTTGGAAATACACTTCTCTGACGATTAACTTTCCTGTATGTTGAATTTAAACTTTCAATGGCATTGGTTGTATATATTACTTTTCGGACAGTATCTGAAAATTTGAAAATAGGTGATATTACGTCCCAATGGGAAAAAACTAACCGAAGCCATATATACAGAGGTTGCTTTTTCACTTGTTGCCTTTCTTCGTGCCCACAGCAATTTTCCGGAAGGGGAGATTTCTCGGATGTGGAAAGAAACATTTTTCTTGATTTATCTTGTTTTTGTTGCTTTTCGGCTTCGAATTTCTTGCTGGGAGCCAATTTTTGCCACACAGTTTGTTATTTTCTTGCTTCTTTGTTGCTTTTAAGCAAAAATGACGGGTTTAATGATACTCCCCTGTCTATCTGACCGGGGCGTATCATAATGCCCGCT
>NZ_QTVG01000001.1:339032-339295 GCF_003460505.1 Eubacterium sp. AF36-5BH | reverse complement strand
GAGTTATCTCCGGATGTAAAATTTTTCAGTGTGTGGTTTTGAATGTATAATTCAGATGGCCCGGTGGCTCAGCTGGTTAGAGCGCCGCCCTGTCACGGCGGAGGTCGTGGGTTCGAACCCCATCCGGGTCGCTAAAAAAGAAAAGAAACTGATGCGAGGAGGTCGAAAGCAGTAAGCACGCTTTCTCAACCTCTTTTATTTTTATCAAAAAGAAATGGGATCTTAGCTCAGCTGGGAGAGCATCTGCCTTACAAGCAGGGGGT
>NZ_QTVG01000001.1:0-339022 GCF_003460505.1 Eubacterium sp. AF36-5BH | reverse complement strand
AAAGAAATGGGATCTTAGCTCAGCTGGGAGAGCATCTGCCTTACAAGCAGGGGGTCACAGGTTCGAGCCCTGTAGGTCCCACTAAATGCAGAAATGCCTTGTGGAATACATTTCCGAAGATGATTGCATCCCAAAAGAAAACCATGTTTCCAAGTGGCACGCAATCGAAAATAAATACGCCGATGTGGCTCAATTCAGGCTTATTGACTTTGTCAATAAGAGGAGAGCGGTCAAGGGAAGCTTGGCTCTGCCAATTGAGCAGAAAGGTTGATAAAAAATAAATACGCCGATGTGGCTCAATTGGCAGAGCAGCTGATTTGTAATCAGCAGGTTAACGGTTCGAGTCCGTTCATCGGCTTTCTTGGAAAGAGAAAGTCATTAAGAAAAGCCAAAGATTCAGAAGTCATGAATGATGATTTAAAGGGAATCTTAGAAAGGCAGTTCGCAAACAGTGTTTGCTCACTGTCATTTGCTTTGCAAATGACATTACCTTTTTTAATAAACTTATACAAGCAAGCATGTAAAGTTCATTAAAAAAAGCAAAGCGCTTTCTAAGTTATTATGGGCAGATTCCCGAGTGGCCAAAGGGGGCAGACTGTAAATCTGTTGGCACCGCCTTCGAAGGTTCGAATCCTTCTCTGCCCAGTATTGCAAAAAAGCAATAAAAGAAATACAATAGAATAACAGCGCGGGGTGGAGCAGTCTGGAAGCTCGCCGGGCTCATAACCCGGAGGTCATAGGTTCAAATCCTATTCCCGCAACTCAATGCCCAGTTAGCTCAGTTGGTAGAGCAGAGGACTGAAAATCCTCGTGTCTCTGGTTCGATTCCGGAACTGGGCATTTGTTATGTGAAACTGTAGATGTTACCCGGTAATGTCTACAGTTTTTCTTTTATGTTAAAATGATAAAAGTTAAAAGTAAAAGAGTGATACAGATATATTAATAGGTACATAAATGAATAGTATTTAGTCAATAATGAAGTTTTGTGTAAAATAAATTTTCCGATTGATTTTGACTAAATAATGATATATGTTCTTAATTATGGGAAAAATATAAACTATATGCTAAAATAAAAAAGCAAATGTAAAAAAGCAAATATAGAAAAGCAAATATAAAAAGAAAATAAAAAAGAATATAGAAAAGAATATATAAAATAATATATAAAATTTATAAAATAATATATAATAGGAAAGAAAATTAATATTAAGTAACACTAAAGCATTTTTATATATGGAAAAACGAAAAGGATGAGAAAAATTGGAAAAAGATACAAACAGAATAAATCGAAATAGAGTTTTATACAGATTTTATTCAGGGAGAATTAAAAGAGATATTAACAATTTTGTTAAATGGATTGTTTTGGCAATTATTGTAGGAGTTGTAGTTGGTGGAGCAAGTAGTTTTTTTGCCGGTTGTATAAAGCTGGTTACAAAAACAAGAGGTGAAAATCCATGGCTTTTTTTATGCTTGCCTATAGCAGGACTGGTTATTGTTTTTATGTATCAGAAGATTGATAAGTACGATGGAGGAACGAATCAGGTTTTATCAACGATTAGATCGAAAGATGATGTGCCTCTTAGATCAGCTCCTTTGATATTTGTGGCAACATTGCTTACTCATTTAACCGGTGGTTCTGCAGGAAGAGAAGGAGCGGCAATCCAATTTGGCGGAAGCATTGGAAATCAGTTGGGAAGAATTGTGCATTTAGATGAGTTTGACCATCATGTTATGGTAATGTGCGGTATGAGTGCGGCATTCTCGGCTGTTTTCGGTACACCGATGGCGGCTGCGGTGTTTGCAATGGAGGTTGTTAGTGTTGGTGTAATGTATTACGCTGCGTTGCTTCCATGTGTTGTTGCATCAATTATTGCTTCAGAATTTGCTGCGGGTATAGGGATTCATCCGGAATCCTTTCATGTTGTAAATATTCCGGAACTTAGTGTTGAAAGTGGCATTAAAATGTTAATAATAGCTGCTGGGTGTGGTTTGATTAGCATTTTGTTTTGTGTAGCTTTAAAATTTGCTGCAGGGATGTATACAAAATATTTGAAAAATCCTTATATAAGAGTATTTGTTGCAAGTTTAATTGTTATTGGAATTACGATTCTTTTGAATACGAAAGATTATATGGGAGCCGGAAGTGAATTAATCGCGAGAGCTATTGAATATGGAAAAGTACGCCCATTAGATTTTTTCTGGAAAATTATTTTGACGGCAATCACAATGCGTGCAGGATTCAGAGGTGGTGAAATTGTACCAGCTTTTTGCGTAGGAGCAACATTTGGCTGTCTGGCAGGACAGATTTTAGGATTTCCACCGTCACTTGCTACAGCTTCAGGAATGGTAGCTGTTTTTTGTGGTGTTACAAACTGTCCAATCACATCTATGTTAATAGCCTTTGAATTGTTTGGATTTTCCGGAGTATCATATTATCTGATAGCCATTGCTGTTAGTTACTCGTTATCAGGATATTACAGTTTATACAAAGATCAGACAATTGTTTATTCAAAATACAAGGCAAAGTATGTAAATAAAAAAGCAAGGTAATGAAAAATTGTAATGAAAGAATTGTGATTAAAGAACGGCAGTAGATAAAAGAATATGAAATAGCAAAACTTATTAGAGAGTTGATGCCATCAATGAAAATGACAAGAATGGTAAGCTCAGGAACTGAGGCGGTAATGAGCACCATCACAGTTTGAGGCAATGTTTATTTCGGCGGCACATACTAAGGAAGATTTGGAAAAAACAGCAGAAATTATTAGAAAATATAAGGCGGTGTAATATGGAAAATATAAAAGATTTAGTTACTATTGGAAGTGGTCCCGCAGGACTTTCAGCGGCAGTATATGCCAGCAGGGCAATGATAGACCAGGTAGTTATAGAAAAAGAAATGTTTAGTGGCGGTCAGATTGTTACGACAGACAGAATTGATAATTATTTAGGTTTGTATGGTGAAAACGGTTATGATTTGTCCGTTAAGTTCAGACAACATGCAGATGAATTAAAGGTGCCATTTGTAGAGGGACAGGTTACATCTATAGAAGATAAGGGCGAGATAAAAGAAATAACATTGGTAAATGGTGACGTTATAAATACAAAAGCCATAATAATTGCAACAGGTGCAAAACACAAAGTGCTTGGTGTAAAAGGCGAAAAAGAATTAACAGGAGCAGGCGTTTCATATTGTGCCACATGTGATGGAGCCTTCTTTAGAAATAAAACAGTAGCAGTTGTTGGTGGCGGCGACGTTGCCCTTGAAGATGCTTTATATCTTGCAAACATTTGCAAAAAAGTTTATCTCATTCATCGAAGAAATGAATTAAGAGGAGCAAAAATCTTACAGGATAAAGTTTTAAAAAATGAAAAAATTCAGTTTATGCCTGAATATCAGGTAAGGGAAATTGCAGGTAACAACAAGGTAGAAAAAATTACTTTATTTAACAAGACAAATGAAACTATGGAATTAGAAATTTCAGGAATATTCATTGCTGTTGGTATGGAACCCCAGTGTGATTTTGCAAAAGGTGTTGTGGCAACAAACGAAAATGGCTACGTTATAGCAGGAGAAGATTGCAGAACTAATATAGACGGAATATACGCAGCAGGGGATATTAGAACAAAAAGCTTGCGACAGGTAGTAACTGCTGTAGCAGACGGAGCTGTGGCAATTAACTCATTGGAGCAGGATAAAAATAAATAAAAGATAAAATACAAGTAGAAAAACATATATAGGATATAAGGAAAAAACTTCACAAATATAAACATTAAATCAAATAAAGTTTATGCTTGTGAAGTTTTATGCTATAATAAAATAAAGGTAGGTGATGATAATGAAAATATCTTATAAAAAACTCTTTAATATGCTTAAAGAAAGAAATATTTCAAAGACAGCTTTGAAGGAAGCGATAGATTTATCATCTGCAACATTAGCAAAGTTGTCAAAAAATGAACCTATTTCAATGAACACTCTTATACTAATTTGTAATTATTTAAATTGTCAGCCAGGGGAACTAATAGAAATAGAAAGAGTATGTGATGAAAATATTCTATTGGCAAAATTAAAAGAAGAAAAGGCGATAAAGTTAAAGGGTGGAATTTATCATCAGACACAAATCAAATTAGCTTATAATTCTAATCACATAGAAGGAAGCAGGCTTACAGAAGAACAAACCAGATATATATATGAAACAAATACAGTTGGAGTTGAGCAGGAACCGGCAAATGTTGATGATATATTAGAAGCAGTTAATCATTTTCAATGCTTTGATTTTTTAATTGACTCGGCACTTGATACATTAGATGAAAGATGGATAAAAAATGCACACAAAATATTAAAATCAGGAACTTCCGATAGCAGATTGGAATGGTTTAATGTAGGTGAATACAAATCTCAAAGAAACATGGTGGGTGACACACCTACAACGTTGCCGGAGAATGTACAGGAAGAAATGGCTAAGTTGCTATTTGAATACAATAGAATAGATAAAGTGTCTCTTGAAAATATTTTGGATTTTCACGTTAAGTTCGAAAGAATACATCCCTTTCAAGATGGAAATGGTCGTGTTGGAAGATTGATTATTTTTAAAGAGTGTCTAAAAAATAATATTGTGCCTTTCATCATAGAAGATGATTTGAAAATGTTTTACTATCGTGGATTAAAAGAATGGAACAATGAAAAAGGCTATTTAACGGACACGTGTTTAACAGCACAGGATAGATACAAAGTTTATTTGGATTATTTTCAAATTGAATATAAGTAAAAGTCGCAAAAAAAATATTTGAATAAAAGTTCAGGAGATTACACCAATTTTTTAAATATTTTCTTGACAATGTAGAACTATGATATTATAATCCTATATAGTTGGTAGGAAATAAAGGAATTGATTTTTTATTGATATTTATATAAAATATAGTGGTTGGTCAAAGTAGGTGATGCATCTGCTAAGGTAATCCACAATGCAGAATATAAATTTTAAAAGAGAATTTCTTTATAATCTACATTAATTTTGGAAGTAAGTTAGTTAGGAGGAAATTTTGATGAGTACAGTGAATACATTAATTAATAATAGTTGCTGTTGTTGTATGATGTGTTGTCACCAGGATTATGTCATACCTTATTTGTACTTGTCAGAAATTAGAAACTAATTTGTCAAATAAATATGATTACAATCTTGGGAAGTTATAATTAAACTTCCCAATTTTTATGCAGATAAATCATACTATTCAGATATGCAATAAAAACAATAAAGTGAAAGGAAGTTTAACAGTGGATATTGAATTTATACAAGAATATATACCTATGTATGTTGAAGCAGCTAAATTAACTTTAGGCATAGCTGTTGTGGGAATTATAATTTCCGTAGTAGTAGGACTTATTTGTGCAAATATACAATATTATAAAGTTCCTGTATTAAAAAGAATAGTTTCTATTTATATAGAGCTATCAAGAAATACACCACTTATTGTACAGTTATTTTTATTATACTTTGGCTTGCCAAAGGCAGGCATTGTACTTGATTCAGTAACATGTGCCATTGTAGGTCTTGGATTCTTAGGTGGCAGTTACATGGCTGAAAGTTTTAGAAGTGGTTTGGAATCAGTTGACAAGACACAGTTAGAGTTAGGGTTAAGCATAGGTCTTACACAGCCGCAGATTATGAAAAATATCATAATTCCACAGGCAATGTCAGTGTCGGTACCCGCAATTTGCGCAAACATTATTTTTCTTATTAAGGAAACATCAGTGTTTAGTGCAGTAGCACTGGCAGATCTAATGTATGTGGCAAAAGACCTTATAGCCCTTTACTATAAAACAGATGAAGCATTATTAATGTTGGTAGTGGCATATTTAATTTTGTTATTACCTATATCAATTATTGCTACAATACTTGAAAGGAGATTAAGATATGCAGGATTTGGGAATTAGGGTCCTCTTTATGGGTGACAATTTTGCAAGACTTCTTTCAGGACTTTGGGTTACAGTTAGAATTTCATTAATTTCAGTTGTACTTTCAATTATATTAGGTGTACTTCTTGGAATGGTGATGACAATTAAGAACCCGGTTACAAAAGCCTTAACAAAAATTTATTTGGAATTTGTAAGAATTATGCCACAGCTTGTTTTACTGTTTTTAGTTTATTTCGGTTTAACAAAATCTTTCGGAATAAATTTATCAGGGGAAGCATCTTCAATAATTGTATTTACAATTTGGGGAACTGCTGAAATGGGAGATTTAGTAAGAGGTGCATTAATATCAATTCCAAAGCATCAGTATGAAAGTGGTGAGGCTATTGGATTAAACAAAATACAGATTTACAGATATATTATTATTCCACAGACATTGAGACGTTTAATTCCATTAGCAATTAACCTTACAACAAGAATGATTAAAACAACTTCTTTAATTGTTTTAATTGGCGTTGTAGAAGTAATGAAGGTTGCACAGCAGATTATTGAGGCAAACAGATACTCAGCACCGGATGCAGCTTTGTGGATTTATGGAACAATATTTTTTCTATATTTTATTGTTTGCTGGCCTATTTCATTGTTGGCAGGCAGACTTGAGAAAAAATGGAAGGATTAAGGTGAAAAGATTTGAGTGAAAAAGAGAAACTGTTAGAAATACAGGATTTAGTAAAAGATTATGGTAATGGCCCGGTGTTAGATAAAGTATCACTGGATGTATATAAAGGAGACGTTATTGTTTTAATAGGACCATCAGGATGTGGAAAAAGTACACTTCTCAGATGTATCAATGGTCTTGAAGAAATTCAGTCAGGAAAGATTTTATTAGACGGTAAAGAAATCACAGGTAAAAAAGCAAACTGGAGAGAGGTCAGACAGAAAATTGGTATGGTATTTCAAAGCTATGACTTATTTCCACACATGACAGTTCTTGATAATGTAATATTAGGACCTGTGAAAGCACAAAAAAGAAATAAGCAGGAAGCAATCAAAGAAGCTGAACAGTTGCTTGATCGAGTTGGACTTTTAAATAAGAAAGATTCATATCCAAGACAGTTGTCAGGTGGACAAAAGCAAAGAGTAGCCATTGTAAGAGCTTTAATAATGCATCCTGAAATAATTTTATTTGATGAAGTTACAGCAGCATTAGATCCTGAAATGGTTAGAGAAGTATTAGACGTTATGTTAGAACTTGCAAAACAGGGTTCAACAATGTTAATCGTTACTCACGAAATGGAATTTGCAAAAGCTGTAGCAGATAAGATTGTTTTCTTAGATGGAGGAAACATTGTAGAAACAGGGGAACCAAAAGAGTTCTTCAGTAATCCGAAAACAGAACGTGCAGGAAAATTCCTAAACACATTTGTTTTTGAATAAATAAATTGTAACCATCTTTCACGTACCAATTGCATAATTATCGAAAGCACGCTCCCGCTGCTTCCGCCTCGTAGCGGTTCTATCAAGCCGACTACGCTGCCTTGATGAACCGACGGGCTCCAAGCACTTTCTTATAATTAGGCAATTGGTACGTGGATATAGATACAGTTTTTTATAAAATAAAAAATTAATAACAAAAAGGAGAGAGAATTATGAAGAAGAAAATTTTAGCATTAGCACTAGCAGCAGTTTTAGTTGTGACAGGATTAACAGCATGTGGTTCTAAAAATGATGCAAAAACAGACAATGGTAAGGTTTACCGTACAGTCGATGAAATCAAGAAAAGTGGAACAATCAAAATTGGTGTATTCAGCGACAAGAACCCATTCGGTTACGTAGATGAAAAAGGTGAGTATCAGGGATACGATATTTACTTTGCAAAAAGAATAGCAAAAGACTTAGGCGTTAAGTTAGAATTTGTTTCAACAGAAGCAGCTAACAGAGTTGAATATTTAAAGACAGGTAAGGTTGATATTATACTTGCAAACTTTACAGTAACAGATGAACGTGCAGAGTCAGTTGATTTCGCACTTCCATACATGAAAGTTGCATTAGGTGTTGTATCGCCAGACAAGGCACTTATTAAGTCAGTTGATGATTTAAAAGGCAAGAAACTTATTGTCGCAAAGGGAACAACAGCAGAAGCTTACTTCGAAAAGAATTACCCTGATGTACAGTTAGTAAAATTTGACCAGTATACAGAGACCTACAATGCTTTATTAGACGGCAGAGGAGATGCAATGTCAACAGATAACACAGAAGTGTTAGCTTGGGCTCTTAAGAACAAAGGCTTCTCTGTAGGAGTTCAGTCAATTGGAGAAACTCAGACAATTGCACCTGCTGTATCAAAGGGTAACAGCTCATTATTAAAATGGCTTAACGATGAAACAAAGGCATTAGCAAAAGAAAAATTCTTCCACAAGGATTACAAGGAAACACTTGAACCTGTATATGGTGATCAGGTAAATCCTGACGACCTTGTTGTTGAAGGTGGGAAAGTAGAATAAATTAGCAATTAAAATTATATTAAGTAATAAGTAGTGGTGGTGTTAGGAAATAACATCACCACTATTGTATATATGGGAAAAATTATGTAGACTAATAATAGAGAAAAGCGGTTTTATGCTATACATTGTTGTATATGAGTAATGGAATTGTGCAAAAGTAATGGCATGAAAAGTTAGATGAGTTAAACATCGAAGAAAGGGTAAGGATATTTTTATGATAATTGAAAATGATTTAATATTAGTTGAAGTAAATGAACTTGGGGCAGAAATAACAAGAATTTATGATAAGGAAAATAAAACAGAAATATTGTGGGATGGAAATCCTAAATTTTGGAAGAGACATTCTCCAATTTTATTCCCAAATGTAGGAAAGAATTTTCGAAACAAGGTCCTGATTAATGGAAAGATTTACGAAACCTCTCAACATGGTTTTGCAAGAGATAATGTTTTTAAGAGCGTTGAAAGCAGTGAAAATAAAGGTGTATTTAAGTTAGAAGCTACAGAGGAAACAAAGAAGGCTTATCCTTTTGATTTTATATTGACTATTTCTTATGAAATTAAGGATAAAGACATACATGTAAACTGGAAAGTGGAAAATACTGACAGTGTGACAATACCTTTCACAATTGGAGGACATCCGGCATTTATGTTTAAAGAAGGAGATGTGAAAACAGATTATGTTTTGAAATTCCCGGGCAAAAAGCAGCTTGACTATATTCTTTTAGATAAGGAAACAGGAACAGCTTTGCCTGACAAAGTTTATCAGCTTGAACTTGAAGACGAAACATGCCCATTAAATGACGAAATGTTTGAAAATGATGCATTAGTTTTTGATAATACACAGATAGAAGAAGTTTGGTTGTGCTACAAAGACGGCAGAAAACGTGTTGGAATGTTGGCAAAAGATTTTCCAAATTACGGAATCTGGTCAGTTAAAGATGCACCTTTTGTATGTTTAGAACCATGGGTAGGTCGTTGTGATAATTATGGCTTTGATAAAGAACTTGCCACTAAACCGGGCATTAATTTAGTTGAACCAAAAGAAAAATTCCAAAAAGAATATACAATAAAAATTGGTTAAATTACTAACAATGACAAATATACGAAATTACAAATGAATTAATATTCGTGCTAAAGAATATTTAGGATTATAATTGACAAAATTAACAGAAAAGAGATTACAGAAATGAATATTTATATTGCAAGACATGGCGAGACAATTTGGAACAAGTCAAGACTACTTCAGGGAAGCAGAGATATTGAATTATGCGATGACGGTAGAGCGATTGCATACGAGAGAGCAAAACAAATAGCAGATGTTGACTTCGACATTGTGTACAGTTCACCATTGAAAAGAGCCTACGAAACAGCCTGTATACTAAGAGGTGATAGGGATATACCGATTATTAAGGACGACAGATTAAGAGAAGTGAACTTTGGAATTAATGAAGGAAAATGTTCCTTGGAGTTAAAGAAAGATAAGAACAGTCCAATATACAAATTTTTCGAGGACCCGGGCAATTATCAGCCACCGGAAGGTGGAGAGTCGCTACATGATGTGTGCAAGAGAACCAAAGAGTTTATGGAAGAAATTATTGAGCCACAGAAAGATAAGTTAAGCAATGTTCTTATTGCAGGGCATGGCGCAATGAATAAAGGAATAATGTGTCATGTTGTAAATCATCCTATTAAGGAATATTGGAGTGGCGGTCTGCAGAAAAACTGTGGTATCATCATTGTTAAGTTAGATGAAAATGGTTATGAAAAAATAGGCGAAATATAAAATTAAAAAAGAAATATGAAATTAAGAAAAATAAGCGTACTAAAAGGTAACTGTTATTAAGTTAGTAATGGAGATTGATCTTTTGATACGCTTATTTGTTGCACTAAAAAGAGGCTTATGCTAAAATAGAAGATAACTATGGGTTTTTGTGCCCATTTGAAAAAATGCTGAGGTATAAGGTATATGTTAAATAACGAAAAAATTACTTTAATGACAAAATTGTCACTATACGAACAGAAAAATGGGAAAAAAGAAATAAAATCAAGCAAGTATTTTAAAAGTGATTATATGTTATTAAAAATGGTAAGTTCATTTTTTTGTATAACATTTGCTTACTTGCTTTGCTTAGCATTATGGATTATGTACAGCTCAGACAGAATGATATCCACGCTGACAACTACAGGAAAAATAGTAGCATTGGTTACTGTTTTAGTAATTATTTACATTGCAGCAACTGTGGTGTACATGATGTTTAGTTATGCATTTTTTTCACATAAGTTTAGGAAAACAAGAAAGAACCTTAAAGAATACAACGGAGATTTGAAAACACTCCATAGAATACAAGAGTTAGAATATGACGCGATTATTAATGAATTAGAAGAAGGAGGCAGGGAAGAATAATGACATCCCTTATTGAGTTAAAAGAGAAGATTAAAAATTTTTATGGTAGTTATGAATTTGTAGTTAGACCAATTATAAGATTCCTTGCCGGATTGATTTCATTACTACTTATAAAGGCAAACGTAGGTTATATGGATTTGTTATCCTCATGGATTGTAGTGCTTGGCGTAGCTGTTATATGCGCATTTCTTCCTTGGGGAGCCATTACTTTAGTTTTGGCTGTGGATATAGTTATGAATATATTTGCAGTATCTGTGGAACTTGGTGGTATGGTTGCAATCATAATGATGATTATGTTTTTGTTATTTTTCAGATTTTCACCAAAACAGGGGATGCTTTTAGTATTTGTGCCTTTGGCATTTTTCTTAAAAATCCCTTATATAGTACCTATTATTGCCGGTTTGGTTTGTACTCCGGCAGCAGTTGTTTCGGTTATATTTGGAACAATTATCTACTATATAATTTATATAATTAGTGAGAATCTTTCTGCTTTAACAGGAAGCTCAAGCGGAGCAATAAGCACTGCAAACATTAATTCAATTATTAATATGATTAACAGTAACACTGAAATGATTTTGGCAATTATAGCCTTTACAATTACAACGTTGGTAGTTTATTCAATTAAAAGATTATCAATTGACAATGCGTGGACAATTGCCATAATTACGGGAAGTGTGCTTGAATTTGTTGTTATTTTAGTTGGCAATTTAGTCTTAAAAAATGACAATTCAGTTGCATGGACGGTCATCGGAACACTTATTTCATTGGTGATTGCCTTTGTAGTGCAGTTCTTTGTATTTTCAGTGGACTATTCAAGAACTGAGCATACACAGTTTGAAGATGATGAGTATTACTATTACGTTAAGGCTGTACCAAAGATGAATGTGGCAGCACCTGAGATGAATGTAAAGAGAATCAATGCTCAAAGAAGAAAAAAAGGAAAAGGAAACAAGAGAGCTTAATTTAATACTTTTTATGGGACAGCAAAAAAGTTTACTTATATTTCATAAAATAAATATATTTATGTGAAATAAATATGTTGGTGGAAAAGTATAATTAAGTAATAATATAGATATTTATTGGTTTTGAATAAGAAGAAAGGAGAGAACAGTGGGAACAGCATTAGATTATATACATAATTTTTTTGAAAAATATCTTACAATTCCGGAGATATATCCAAGTGATATTTTTGAAATTGTCATTATTTCCGTACTTTGCTATTATGTAATCTTATGGTTTAGAAAAAGTAGAGCCTGGACTTTACTAAAGGGAATTTTTATGATTGTTATTTTTATGGTAATAACAACTATTTTCCACCTCACAACTCTTCAATGGATTATAAATAAAACATTAAGTGCAGGAATAATAGCAATTGTAATAATTTTCCAGCCTGAACTTCGTAGAGCACTGGAAGAATTAGGAAAGAAAAATGTATTCTTCAAATTGTTCAAATTAGGAAATAATTTAGAAAATGAGAGATTTAGTGACAAGACAATCGAAGAAATTACAAGAGCGACTCTCGAAATGGCAAAGGTAAAAACTGGAGCGTTGATGGTAATTTCAAGAGATCACGACTTAAGCCAGTATATTGAAACAGGAATCAGACTGGACGCAAGAATTACAAGCCAGTTGATTGTAAATATTTTTGAGAAGAACACACCATTACACGATGGTGCAGTTGTTATTGAAGGAGACAGAATTACAGCGGCAACATGTTATTTGCCATTATCAGACAGCATATCCTTAAGCAAGGATTTAGGTACAAGACATAGAGCAGGACTAGGCTTAAGCGAAGTTAGTGACTGTGTTGTTATTATTGTGTCTGAAGAAAATGGTAGTATTTCTATTGCAAGAGATGGCAAGCTTATAAGATATGCAGACACCGCAGTATTGAAAAATGAATTAATAAAGGCCCAGGACAAAGTTGAAACAAAAGATAAGAAGAAATTTTGGAAAGGAAGGGACCGCAATGAAAAAAATGATGATGAAGATTAAAGAATCATTAACACATAATGTAGGCGTTAAAATTGTTGCGGTGATTATTGCCACATTAATTTGGCTTACTGTAATAAATATAACTGATCCTGAAAAAACTGTAGTTATATATGGCGTACCGGTAACGGTGACACATGAAGAGGCTATTAGTGATTTGGACATGGTATATGAAGTTAAAAACGATAAATATGTAAACATAACTATTTCAGGCAAAAGATCTGTTGTTGGAAATTTATCAGCAGATGATTTTAAGGCTATTGCTTCTTTAAAGGAACTATCAAAAGTTAATTCAGTTCCAATTGAAGTATCAGCTAAGCAGGGCTCAATTGCCAGAAAAGTGACCATTGAGAAACAGTCTATGCAAACTTTGATGATTAATGTTGAACAGATGGAAAAGCAGAATTTTGATGTTCATGTTGAGTATAGCGGAAGTGCTGCTTCAGGCTATGTAGCAAATGGTTATACCCTTTCAAAGAATACTATTTCTATTAAGGCACCTACTTCAATATTGAAGAATATTTCAAAGGTAGTGGCTGAATGTGAACTAGAAGGCAATAGTACAACCTTTACAAAGAAATGCCCATTGGTTATGTATGATAATGATGGTAATGTTATCAAAACAGGTCATGTAACAATGTCCAGCAAAAAAGTTCAGGTAACAGTAGATATTGCCCAGGAAAAAGAAGTACCTGTTGAACTTGGAAAAATTGGCAATCCACCTGAAGGCTATGAAGTAAAGAGCACCTTGCTTTCAACAAACAAAGTTAAGTTAGTTGGTAGCAGTGATGTGTTAGCTACAATTGATAAGATAACATTAAGTGATGATATTGATATATCAAAAGAAACTGAAAATTATTCAAAAACTATTGATTTAACAAAATACATTCCTGAGGGAATAACTATTTCAGGTGGTTCTAACGTTACAGTTGAAATAGAAATAAGTAAATTAGCAACTAAGAAAATTACTATAAAATCTTCAAATATTAAAATTATAAATGAAGATAATACTAACGCTAAAGTATTAGATAGTGTTAAGTTCACAGTGCAGGGTGATAGTGATGCAATATCTAAACTAAAAACAAGTGATATTACGGCAACTATCAATGTAGAAAAGTTAGCAACAGGAAAACATAATGTTGTAGTTCAGCTAACTTTACCTGACAAAGTAATTGTAACTGAAGAGGTAAAGGTACCGGTTGAAATTAAAGAAAAAGATGTTACAGCAACCGGTAAAGAGTAAACAGGAGGAAAGGTTGTATGAGTACAATTTTAGTAGCAGGTGGTGCAGGTTATATTGGAAGTCATACTTGTGTTGAATTATTAAATGCAGGTTATGATGTAGTGGTTGTGGACAATTTAAGCAATTCTTCAAAGGAATCGCTTAATAGAGTTAAACAGATTACAGGAAAAGATGTAAAATTCTATGAGGCAGATGTTGCAGACCAGCCAAAGATGAGAGAAATCTTTGAAGAAAATAAAATTTTTGCAGTAATCAATTTTGCAGGCTTAAAAGCAGTAGGCGAGTCTGTAGAAAAGCCATTAGAATATTATAAGAATAATATTTCAGGAACAATAAATATGTGTGAAGTTATGAGAGAATATGGTGTTAAGAATATTATATTCAGCTCATCAGCAACAGTTTACGGTGATCCTGAAGAAGTACCTATTACAGAAGAATGTCCAAAGGGCCAGTGTACAAATCCTTATGGTTGGACAAAGTCAATGCTTGAGCAGATTTTAACAGATATTCAGAAAGCAGATCCTGAATGGAATGTTATTTTACTTCGTTACTTTAATCCAATTGGTGCACATAAGAGTGGCTTAATGGGTGAAGATCCAAATGGTATACCAAACAATTTAATGCCTTATGTAATGAAGGTTGCAATTGGTCAGTTGCCACAGGTTAATGTTTTTGGAAATGATTATCCAACACCTGATGGCACAGGCGTAAGAGATTACATCCATGTTGTAGATTTAGCAGACGGTCATGTTAAGGCAATTAAGAAGATTGAAGAAAATCCTGGTCTTAAGATTTACAACTTAGGTACAGGAAAAGGATACAGCGTACTTGATGTAATTAACAATGTAAGTAAGGCTGTAGGAAAAGAAATTCCGTATGTAATTGCACCAAGAAGAGCAGGCGATATTGCTGAATGTTATTCAGATGCAACATTAGCTAAGGAAGAACTTGGCTGGGAAGCTAAAAACGGAATCAAGGAAATGTGCGAAGATTCATGGAATTGGCAGAAAAAGAATCCAAATGGATATAATGATAAATAAATAAAAAACATATGATAGGAGAAAGCCGGTGAGTTCTAATAAGACTATTAAAAATCCAGGTAAACAATTAAAAAAACTAAAGATATTCAGAAGAATAATGACTACCTTAGAAGTGATTTTTGGAATAATTTTTATTTCAGTTGCAGTAGTTATGTTTGTACCAGGTGTTAAAACAGAATTGGTAAAAGCAGCAGCAACAACTTCTATAGGAAAGAAGTTTATATCCTGGATGGGAAGCAAGGCGTATGCAGACAGCGTATTAGATAAGAATTTTAACAGCAAGAATTTAAAGACTAACAAATTAAAATACAACTATTCACAGGAATACACAAACTTTGTTTTGTTTGGTGTAGATTCAAGAGAAGGTGAAGTTGACACATCAAACAGTGATTCTATTTTAATTGTTAGTATTCACAACACAACAAAAGAAGTTAAGATGGTATCTGTTTACAGGGACACAATGCTTGGAATTTGTGACAAGACAGGAACAATTAACCAATACTTCAAAGTTAATTCAGCATATTCTTACGGTGGTCCGGAAGGTGCCATTAACACTTTGAATCTGAATTTAGATTTGGACTTGAAAGATTATGTAACAGTTAATTTCGGTGGCGTTGCAGACATCATTACTAAATTAGGTGGTATAACAGTTAATTTAACTGACGATGAACTTGCACAGCTTAATCACCATTTAAAGAGTACAATTAGCTCAACAGGTCAGTATGCACCACAGGTTGCACATAGCGGAAAAAATATTAAGTTAAATGGAATACAGGCAACAACATATTGTAGAATACGAAAAGCAACATTCTACGATCCAAAGACAGGCGAGCCTGTTTCAGACGATTTCGGAAGAGCAGCACGTCAGCGTTCTGTAATGGAAAAATTAGTAGAAAAAGCTAAAAAAGCCGGCGTAAGCGAACTTCAGGGAATGGTCGAAACAGTATTAAATGATAAAAATGCAAAGGGACAGATTATTACAACAAGTTTTAAATTTGATGAAATTGTTAATTTGTTACCAATCATTTTTGATTTTAAGTTGTCAGGAAGTACAGGTTTCCCATCAACATTACAGACAGGAACATTTGATCGCACAAGTTATGTTGTGGCAAGTGGATTAAGCAATAATGTTTCTAAATTGCATGAGTATCTTTATGGTGAAAAGAATTATGTTCCTACAGAGAATGTTAATTCTGTAGATTATGCAGTAACTTCAAAAACAGGAATTAGTGAAAACAGCGCAGGATTTAATCCAACAGAAAAAGTAGATGGAACTTCTACTTCTAAAGATGGCAAGCAGCCTGAAACAACTGAAAGTAGCTTTGACTATGATGACAAAGGGAAAAGTGATTTTTACTAAAACGTTTTATTTTAACATTTAAAACACAAAATAATCACATATCGACTTTATACTTCTAGATATACGATAAACAATAAAGTGTGAAAGGAGATTGGTTACCATGTCAGAGCAGAATACAAACGGATATTATGAAAACGGTGACAATAATAATTATTATCAGAATCAGGATAACAATAATTATTATAACAACCAGGACAGCAACCAAAATAATGGACAGAACAACAAAAAAAATAATAAAGGAATGATAGCAGTAATAATAGCTGTAGCAGCAGTAGTTATTATAGTTGGATGTACTGCAGCAATTACTTTTATTTTAGGCGTAAACTCAGGGACAACAAATATTTCATCAACAAAGGAAACAACTGCTGAGAAGTATGCTGATATAGGATCAACTAATTCTACTGATACTTCAGATTCATCAAGTACGTCAGGTTCAGTTGTTGTAACAGATGTATCAAAAGTGGTTAGTAACACAATGCCATCAATTGTTGCAATTACAAGTACAACAGTTATGCAGTCAAATAATTATGATTCAATTTATGATTATTACTTTGGCGGTGGTGATGGAAACAGCAAAGGTAGCACATACGAACAGCAGGCAGCAGGTTCAGGAATTATTGTTGACCAGACAGATAGCGAATTATTAATCGTAACTAACAACCATGTAATCGAAGATGCTGACAGCTTAAAAATTCAGTTTGATGGCATGAGTTCAGACAAGGCAGTTGACGGTTATATTAAAGGAACAGACTCAACTAAGGACGTTGCAGTAGTAGCAGTTAAGTTAAAAGATATACCAAAGGCTACCTTAAATACAATTAAGAAAGCAACATTAGGAGATTCAGACAAGGTAAGCGTTGGCGAAGGCGTTGTTGCCATTGGTAATGCATTAGGATATGGCCAGTCAGTTACAACAGGTATCGTTAGTGCTAAGGATAGAGAAGCAAATATTGAAAATAAAACAATGAAGCTTTTACAGACAGATGCAGCTATTAACGGTGGTAACAGTGGTGGAGCATTATTAAACTCAAAAGGTGAAGTTATTGGAATAAACGTTGCAAAATATTCATCAAGTGGTTCATCAACAAGTGCCAGTGTAGAAGGAATGGGATTTGCAATTCCTATTACATCAGTTAAGAGCATCATCAGCAATCTTGAAACAAAGACAACAAGACAGAAATTAGCTGCCGACAAGCAGGGATATCTTGGTATAACAAGTAAGTATGATGTAACATCAGATATTTCAGAAGCATATCAGATGCCAACAGGTGTTTATGTATATGAAACAACAAAGAACGGCCCTGCAGACAAGGCAGGAATCCAGTCTGGCGACATTATTAGAAAATTTGATGGTCAGGAAGTAGATTCAATGGAATCACTTCAGAGCATTATTCAATACTACCAGCCGGGAGAAAAGATTAAAGTTACTATTGCCTACGCAAGTGGAAGAACTTACAAGGAAAAAGAAGTTACAGTAACACTTGGAAAGAGAAGCGATGTAACAAATTCAGAAACTCAGGCAGAGCAGTAAATTACAATGAGAAATCACAAATTTACAATTTCTTATTAGAATTTAATTGAAACTTGCATCTTGAGTGAGAGTTAGTAATAGAATTCATTATTTAAATATATCATATGTGGAAAAAGATTAAGTTAGTTCAGAAAAAATGAATAACTTAGTCTTTTTCTGTATTAAAAAATGTGATAAACTCCATAGGTGAAAAAGACAAAAAGAGAGGTACTTATATGAGCGATAAGAATTTAGATAAAGAACTTGAAAAAAATGAAAATGAAATTAATGAATCACAGGATAAGGATGCTGATAAAAAAGTAACTGAACAACAGAGCAGTGATAATAATTCTCAAAGTGAAGACAACAAGGAAGATGAATATGAAAAAATTTGTTATGTATGTAGAAGACCTGAAAGCAAAGCAGGTAAAATGATAGATATGCCGGGAGGCATTTGTGTATGTGCAGACTGCCTTCAGAAAAGTTTTGACAGTTTTCAGAATATGGGAATGGGAATGAATGTAAAAATTAGCGATGAAGATTTGAAGAATCTTTTAAATATGCCGGGCATACACATGATGAACCCTGAGGATTTTAAAAGGGAAATTCCTAATAAACAGAAGTTAAAGAAAAAGAAAAAAAGCGAAGAAAGCAAACCGATATTTGATATAAATAAAATTCCTGCACCTCATATTATAAAAGAAAAATTGGATGATTATGTAATTGGTCAGGACTATGCAAAGAAAGTAATGTCTGTTGCAGTATACAACCACTACAAGAGAGTTGCAACAAACACAATGGACGAAATCGAAATTGAAAAATCTAATATGTTAATGATTGGACCTACAGGTTGTGGTAAAACATATTTAGTTAAAACTTTAGCAAAATTATTGGATGTGCCACTAGCCATAACAGATGCTACATCTCTTACAGAGGCCGGATACATTGGCGATGATATAGAAAGCGTTATATCAAAACTTCTTGCAGCAGCAGATAACGATGTGGAAAGAGCAGAAACAGGTATTGTCTTCATTGATGAAATTGATAAGATTGCCAAGAAAGATTCAGCCAGAAGTCGTGATGTAAGTGGTGAGTCTGTTCAGCAGGGAATGTTGAAACTTTTAGAAGGTAGCGAAGTGGAAGTACCTGTTGGTGCAACAAGCAAAAATGCAATGGTGCCACTTGCAACAGTTAATACAAAAAACATTCTGTTTATATGTGGTGGCGCGTTCCCTGATTTAGAGGGTATTATTAAAGAACGTTTGAACAAACAGTCAGCAATTGGTTTCTTAGGCGACTTAAGCGACAAATACGACAATGATAAGTCTGTAATGAAAAAAGTAACAGGAGAAGATTTAAGAAAATTTGGTATGATACCGGAATTTCTTGGAAGACTTCCGATTGTATTTACTTTAGATGGATTAAGCGAGGAAATGCTTGTAAAGATTCTTACAGAGCCAAAGAATGCCATTATTAAACAGTATCAAAAACTCCTTGAACTTGATGAAGTAAAACTTGAATTTACAGAAGGAGCACTTAAAACAATTGCGAAAAAGGCAATTGAAAAAGACACAGGTGCAAGAGCATTAAGATCTATTATTGAAGAATTTATGTTGGATATAATGTACGAAATTCCAAAGGATCCACACATTGGAACAGTTACAGTAACAGAGGAATATATTAACAGAACAGGCGGACCTAAAATTGGAATGCGTGGACAGGATTTAATAGAATAAAAAAATAAGGAGGCTGTCGCTTAGCGGCAGTCTTTTATTGTGGAGACTTATTGGAACAAAAGAAAATAATAAAAAATGGTATACATATATGGAAAAAAATGGTAATATTTAAGTACATTAAAAGTGAACGGAGAAATAGAAAATGGGATGTGAAAGGCTTGAATTTTATAATTAAAAAGTATATGTAATACTAAATTAACCTAACCACAGTCCCTTTATAAAGAGATTGTGGTTTTTTTTGTAACGTAAGATTTTTAACCAATTATAGCAAATTTAAAATTTTACTAAAAAATTTACTAAACCTTTGCTAAAAAAACTCAAAAAAAATTTTTGCAAAAAAATTTTCGCTGCAATATTTTGGTCGTTATCTACGTTTAAAAAGTATAAACAAAAGGAGGTATTGTCATGAAGAATAAGAAATCAGCAAAACTATTAGCAACTATTAATGTTTTAGCAATGATAATCTGTACACTAAGTATTATAATTGCACCATTTACGGAAGTTAAAGGAAAAGGGGTGAAAAGAGTTAAAGAATTGACTAATATCGAAAACATAAAAGATGATACATTATATGATCAAATATATATTGATAAAGATTATGTTTATGATATTAGGACTAACTTAAATCAGGTAACTGTAAATTGTACAAAATCATTTGTTGTATCACAGGATAATCCTAAGTATAAGGCAATTGATGGGGTACTTTATTCAAAAGACGGAAAAAAACTATATTATCTTCCAAGTGAAAAAACAAACAGCTTTGTTGTGCCTAATGGTGTTGAAAGTATTGAATCAGATGCTATTTATAATTGCTCAACACTAACAAGTCTGGATTTGTCTGAAGTAAAATATATAGGATATAAAGCAATTACATATTGTAAAAAACTAAAAAATTTGAAAATGGATAATGTTAAAAAAGTTGACCGCCATGGAATTGAAAATACAGGGTTAAAAAAGATTGTTATTAAGCAAAAAGTAAAACTAGAGATTCATGCAATTCAATCCAACGTTTCAATTAAGCATAAAAAGAGTTTTACCCAGATAAAACCATATGTTTATAGCTGTTATAAATGGTATAAAATCAAGGCAGCTAAAGGATATGAAGTTAAAGTAATAATAAAAGACATGTCATGCCCAAAAGATAAAAGAACCGTAAAGGGAACAGTTAAATCTAATGAGTTTGATAATAAAATTGAAAGAAAAATGACAAAGCAATTGAAAGAGCTTCAATATAATTTTACTATCAACAAATTTGGAAAAATATATTTCTTTTCTGAATACGAAGAATATATCATAAAAACAAAAGTAAGAGCTTTTAAGTATAAGAAAAATAAGAAAATATATACAAATTGGAGCGATTATATGACATATGACACAGTTGATTCTGAATGGTGTTAGAAAGCAGGTGATAATATGAAAAAGATACTAAAAAGAACTGTAATATCGGTAATGGCTATGTGCATGATAAGTGGTAATGTTAATGTAGAGGCAGTACAGGAATATCAGGAGGATACAAAAGCTAGTATAGTACAGGACAGAGAAGGAGATTATAGTGAGCAGGAAATAGAAAAAATTAATGAAATGTCGGAAGATGAGGAATCGCCTTGCGAAACAGAAATTATAAGAACTAGTGATAATGGCAAAATTGCAACGCAGGCTACTAAATATACCACAAGGGTTCATTTTATTGCAAATGGTGGTCAAGAGATTATAGAAGATAATGAAAAGAAAATTGCAAGAGGAGATGCAATTTTAATTGAGAATAATGGTGAATATGCCTTGATAGATGCAGGTGTTGATTCCAAGTGTGAAAAATATTTAGAGAGTCTAAGGAAAAAAAGAGGCTTAAGTAAATTAAAGATTAAATACATGATATTAACACATCATCATAATGATCATTATAACGGATTAAATTCAATTATAGCCAATCCCAATATAGAGATACAGACATTTATAAGACAGAAAAATCACGATGACATAACTGCTAACAAAGGCTGTAATAAGAGTGGCTATAAAAGCTTAATAACCAAAATCAATAACTTAAATAAAGCAAAAACTAATTTTAAAAACTTAGAGTACATATATACATTGAATGCGAAGGATGCAAAGACTGAAACAAAAACGGTAAAGAAAAAAATAGGGGATGCAACATTGTATATTTACAGACCGTTTCGCTTGGCTAGTGATGCAGATGTTGCAAAAAAACAACCTAATCAGTACGAAAATAATCGTTCGATTATGTGTCGTTTGGAATGTGGAACAAGAAAATATTTATTTACCGGAGATGTTTATAACAAAATAATTAATAGAATAGTTTCGTATGTCAGTAAAGATGATGCTAAAAAGATGTTGAATACAAATGTTTTAAAACTGCAGCATCATGGAATAATTATTAATTATATAGAACACACAAAAGAAAATGCTAATCTTAAACCAAACAAAGAAACCAATGATATATATAAGAATAAATATAATGCATCCAGATATTACATTACAAATGCCAGAACAATGGATCAGCTTGAAGAACCGGAAAAGTTTAGAAATGATATGATTCGAAGTGTATTTGGTAATAGAAGTGACTTTTTACTTACAATTACTGCAAATAAAACCAAGATAGATGAATATTCTTATACTAATTAAAGGAAAGCAGGTGATAATATGAAAAAAATATTACAAAGTAGTTTTATAATGTTTATGGCAGTAGTAACTTCTTTGGTTATGAAACCAAATTTGGCAAATGCCTCTGAAAGAATCTATGATAGTGTGAATATTGAAAAAATTGACCAGTTGAATAATCCGGGAGATTACAGGGAAATAGTAATCGGAAAAAACTACACAGGAAGTCTGGAAAAGTTATTTCATGTTTTCATAAATAGCACAGAAAAAATCACAATAGATAAAGACAATCCTAAATATGCATCAGTTGATGGCGTTGTTTTTTCAAAAGACATGAAACAGATATTATATTACCCAAGGAAGAAAAATGTAGGAGGCAGCTACACAATACCGGAAACTGTTGAAAAAATAGGAAAGATGGCTTTTAAGGAAACTGCAATAAAAGAAGTGAAAATGGGGAATAAGATTAATACTATTTCTCAAAAGGCGTTTGACGGTAGTAGCATTTTAGAAGTTAAGATTCCGGATAAAGTTAAAACATTAGGGGCTGCGGCTTTTTCAAGCAGCAAAATAACGAACATAGACCTTAATAATGTAAAAAAAATAAAATCAAGATGCTTTAATTATTGTAATGGACTAAAAACAATAGATTTAAAAAATGTTGAGAGTATTGGAAAAAGTGCTTTTTATTCATGCAAAAACTTAAAAACGGTAACAGGAAAAAAATTAAAAAAGATTAGTCGTTTTGCATTTTGGGGAAAAACTAATTTAAAAAAGGTGTACTTAACAAATGGAATCAAAATAGGTGCGGATACATTTGACTGTATGCCAACATTTGACTATGGTATTTCTTTCAAAAAAATAAAACCATATATGTTTACAGGATACATGTGGAATGAGGTTGCCAATGCAAAGGGATATCAGCTTAAAATAAAAATATTTGATAGCAAGAATAAGAAAAAAAACAAAACACTGATTGTTAATACAAAAAAGAGTTACATGCGGGCTTATGGAAAAACTCAAAAGAAAATGAATAAGATAGTTAAAAAGTGGAAGATAAAAAACGCAGATGCAAAATTTAGCTTTAGGGCATACACTAAAAAGAACAAAAAGAAAATTTATACAAAGTGGAGCAACGAAACAACGAACAGAAGGGAGGTTAGTGTAAAATTTTAGTTGGCAAAAAATAAATAAAAAAATGGGAAGTAGAAAAAACCACTTCCCATTTTTTTATTTATGATATTAACTGCTCAGAAAAATACGTAAAGGAGGCTGTATGATGTTTAATAGTTTAGCTGAAAAAGAGATTTCTTTCAAGGAGTTAGAGAAAAAAGTGTTTAAACATGTATGTGAACTTGGTTGTGAAATTACAAAGATGATTCTGGAAACATATGATGACGAGCTTGCAAAACAAAGAGAAAGAAAATCTTACAGGGATAAGGGAAAAAGAAAAACCAACATAAAGACAGTTTACGGTACTGTTGAATACAGTCGGAGAATATACGGAACAATCACACCGGATGGAGAAAAGGCATATGTATATCTGTTGGATGAGGCAATGCAGATGGATAAGATAGGTATGATTTCCAAAAATCTTGCGGAAAAGATTGTAATGGCGGTAACGGAGACACCATATCGTGTAACTGCGGAAACAATAAGCAGTACGTGCGGTCAGAGCATAAGTGCCGCAGGTGTGTGGAACGTGATACAGCGTCTTGGAGAAAAAATAAGTGAGGAAGAAAAACATGCGGTAAAACAGATGAATGCGGATCAGTCGGAAGGGAAAAGGGAGATACCAGTGCTGTTTGAGGAAATGGACGGTGTGTGGCTGAACATGCAGGACAAAAAGCATAAAAAGACAAAGAAGCAGGAAATGAAAGTTTTCACGATGTATGAAGGTTGGGATGAGGAAAAGGAAAAACAGAAACGAAGCACTCTTGTGGGAAAACACATGCTTGCGGGAATGGAAGAAAGCAGTGAGTTTCACCAAAAACGTGAGGCATGCATCAGAAAGAAATACAATGCTGATGAAATCGGACAGCGAATACTTAACGGAGATGGAGGGAGTTGGATAAAAGACGAATACGATCCTGATGTAATTTTTCAGCTTGACCGTTATCACATATATCAGGAAATACTGAGAAAAATAACGGATAAGAAGGCACAGACAGACATAAGGCAACTGTTTGAGGAAGAGAAAATGGAAGAAATGCTTAAATACATCCAGATATACGCAACAAGTGTTGAAAGTCCGGATGAAAAAGACAACCGAAGTAATAAAGCAATGAAGTTATATAAATATCTTGCCAATAACAAAGAAGGACTGTTACCTTATGACAAAAGGGGAATAGAAATATCTGCCCCACCAAAAGGAATGGTATATAAGGGGTTGGGAGTTCAGGAAAACCAGAACTGTACGGTAATAACATTAAGAATGAAACATCGTAGAATGAGATGGTCAAAATCAGGAGCAAATAACCTGGCAAAGGCATTGTATCGAAGGGAAAACAGGGAATTGATAGAAACTATAGACAGATATACAGACGGACTGGTATTCACGATGCAGATGCAGGAAATAATAGAAACCATAAGTGCAGCAAAGGCTCCGAAAAAAGACGGAAAGGGAAACAGATACATTGACTTAATGAATGGAAATGTACCGATAAGGGATGCAGTGCAGACTGAATCAAGAAAAATATTTAAGAAAGTATTCTGTTAAAAAACATAAAGAGAAACCCGACAGGGTTTATTTGGCATACAAAAAAGTAGATAATAATCGTATAGAAAAAGAGAAAAGGAAAGTTGCCAACGATTACTTGACACAAACAAAATGGGAAATAAAAATGTTCAATTGGCCGCAAATGACTTAAAAATTCAACACCATGGTATTTTGTCTACATTTAACGATACTATAAAAAGTCAATACACTGATGGATTCAAGGCAAATAGATTTGTTATATCTAATTCGAGAAAAGAACCAGATGCAAATGGAACTAATGGTTGGGGAACAGGTGCTATTGATAGAAATACTTTCTTGAAAAGTAAATATGGAAGTGGTTGTATAAAATCGACAGCATATGGTGCACAAGTATTTACATATATAAATTAAAAAAAGGAAAGTTGAAATAAAAAAGCAAAAAATATAAAAAAACTTTTAATGACTGCAATAAAATAGTATTACATTACGTATAATAGTTAAACATAAAAAGAAGGAGGAGAGGACCATGAAAAAAGTAACTAAAAAAATGTTATCTGTTATGTTGGCATTTGCACTGGCAATAACAGCAACAGGAGAATGGGGGCTTAAGTTATCAGCAGCAGAAACAAAAAATGTTGAGGAACTTACTAACATTGAGAATATGGAAGAAAACGTAACATATACACAAATGTATTTGGACGAAAACTATATTGGACCTATACCTGATATGACAAATTTGAAAAACATTGTTGTATCTGAGGATAATCCAAAGTACAAAGTTGTTGAGGGAGCCTTAGTATCAAAGGACGGAAAGAGATTATATGGTTACCCAAAACAAAAAGAACTTTCAGAATTTACTGTACCTGATACCATTGAAAGTATTTGGAACGGTGCATTTGCAGGAACAAAATTAAGTAAGATTACATTTACAGACAATATTAAGGAAATTAAAGAAGGAGCTTTTGCTTTAACTGAAATTCAGGATGTTGTTATTCCTAAAAATGTGACAAAGATTAACGATGGAACTTTTAGTGGATGCAAGAAATTAAAGACAGTTAATTTAAATAATGTAACTGTTATTGGTGACAATGCTTTTAAATCATGTGAATTACTTGAAAAAATTGACCTTAGTAAGATTAAGAAAATAGGTGAATATGGATTCAGTGGCGCAGGAATTAAATCAGTTAATTTAAAGACAGGCATGAAACTTGGAAAGATGGCATTTGACACAAATGTTAAATTAAACTACAACAAAACTTTTACAAGCATTAAACCATATCTTCTAAGCTACAAGAGATGGAATAAAATTACAGGTGCAAAAGGTTATCAGGTAACAATAAAAGTAATTGATGAAAATGCTCCTAAAAATAAGGTTTACATTAAATCTACACTTAAGGGTAACAAGCTTAGCAAGAAATTACAAAAGAAAGTGCTTAAAGTTAATGCAAAAATTAATGGCAGTGAAATAATTAATTTCCAAGTAAAAATTAGAGGCTATAAACTTAAGAAAAACAAAAAAGTTTATACAAAATGGAGCACATACAGAAGCAAATATGCAGTTGTTGATTAACAAAATTTATTTGCAGGAGAATAATTTCTTAATAGGAGAAAGCTTATTTGCAGATGAATAACTTCTTAATAAAAGTAAGTTTATTTTCAGACGGACAATTTATTAGTAGAAGTAAGGAATATAAAATGAATTTAGTGTAGTAGAGAGGAGGGCTTGAATATGAAGAAGTATATGAAGAAAATAATGATATTTATTTTAGCACTGGCATTAGTTATTGAACCACAGATGGTAAAGGCAAGTAAATATGTGGGCAAGGAAGTAAACATCAACAACTATTTAAAGAATACAGATGACGTGCTTTATTCTAAGCTATATATTGACAAGGATTATACAGGAGAATTACCTGATGGTGACAGCATTGATTCACATTTGAAATATTTAGACAAAGTAACTGTGGCGGAGGATAATCCGAAATATAAATCAATAGATGGTGTTGTGTACTCAAAAGATGGAAAACAGCTATTACTATATCCGGCAGCAAAGAATGAAGAAGGAACTTTTGAAGTACCAAAGGAAGTAACAGAAATCGGGAAATATGCATTTAACGATGCAAAAATCAGCCATATTACTTTAAATGATAATATTGAGAAAATCAACGCATTAGCATTTCGTAAAAGTGAAATTGAAGAGTTTAAGGTACCCGCAAAAATAACTGAGTTAGACGATGCAATTTTCAGTGGCTGCCAGAAGTTAAAAGAAGTTGACTTGAATAATGTTACTAAGGTTGGAGAACTTACATTTCTTGAATGTACAAATTTGAAGAAAGTAGTCGGTGACAAGATTGCAACTGTAGGCGAAATGGCTTTCTATGGAAATCAAAAATTGACAACAATTAATTTAGAAAAAGCAACTGATATCGGTGAGCAGGCTTTTGAAAATTGTGTGGCACTTAAGAAGATTGATTTAAAGAGTGTAAAGACTATTAAAGCAGGAGCTTTCCATAAGACAAAAATAGCCAGTGTCACTTTGAAACCGGGCTTAAAGCTTGAAGAGAAAGCACTTGATAGCACAACTAAGATTAAATATAAGGCGAACTTCAATAAGATTAAACCATATTTGTTATATGGTACAACATGGAATGCAGTTTCAGGAGCTAAAGGCTATCAGGTACAGGTAACAGTTTATGGAAAAACTAAAAAGAGCAAAAAGACTTTGAAGGTTAATCAGAAAGCTCAGTATGTCGGTGCTTACACTAAACTTGGAAAGCAGATAACTGCAACAGCCAAGAAGCTGAAAGTGAAAACAGCAGCTAAGTGCAAAATAAAAATAAGAGCATATAAGTACAAGGGCAAGAAAAAGATTTACACAAAGTGGAGCAAAACTAATGAATTTCTATTTAAATAGAAACATTCAATGGAGCTGTGGCAAATGTAATTTGCCATGGCTCTTTTTGCATAAATATGGATGTATAAATGTTTTTTTAGAAAATATAATGTAAAGAATTATTTATGTAGGGAGTTACAATGGCAGATTGTAGAGAACGTATAATGTCCGAGGAATATGGGGATTATATTGTAGAGTTTGATGGTAGAGGAGAAAATGCAATTGAACAATACAGGGACTACTGTCCACAAATAATTGGGGATAGATATTTTGTAGTAAATGAGAACTTGGAAAACGTAGCCGGTTTTGAACAACGGGACTATCCTTATACGGCAATACCAAAATTGTACGGCTTAATGGATTCTACTTCCGTTTCTGCAACGGGTGCAGTAAGACTGCAAAATCAGACAGGTTTTGAACTGACGGGGAGAGGCGTGATAGTTGGTTTTATTGATACGGGGATTGAGTATACAAATGATGCTTTTAAAAATTCCGTTGGAAGAACAAGGATAATTAATATATGGGATCAAACCGTTAATAGCGGGAATCCACCTGAAGGTTTTTTATATGGAACGGAATATGGTATGGAGGAAATAAACGAAGCTTTAGAAAATGAGAATCCGTTGGAAATTGTCAACCATACAGATGAAAACGGTCATGGAACTTTTTTGGCTGGTGTTGCCTGCGGAAGTTATAATGAGCAGCAGGATTTTATTGGAAGTGCACCGGAAAGTGTAATTGCCATGGTTAAATTAAAACCGGCAAAAAGATATTTAAAGGAATACTATTTAGTTGAAAATGATGAAATCGCTTTTCAGGAAAATGACATTATGCTGGCGGCAGCTTATTTAAGGAGCCTTAGAATTAAATATGATATGCCACTTGTAATTGTGCTTGGACTGGGGAGTGCTAATGGTGATAGGGCAGGAGGAACACCGGGGGCAAGATTTTTAAGCGATTTAGGAAAATACATTGGTGAATGTGTTGTTGTTCCTACAGGAAATGAAAGTAATGAACGTTTGCACTATCAAGGGAAAATCTTAGAGGATGAAACAGACGATGTGGAAATACAGGTAGGTGAAAATGCCAGAGGTTTTGTTTTGGAATTGTGGGCAAATTCCCCGGATATTTTTTCGGTAGGATTTACTTCTCCATTGGGAGAAAACATTCCAAGAATCCCCTCAAGAAAGGGCACAAGTGAGCGAGTAAGTTTCCTTTTGGAAAATACTGTAATTGAGGTTTTTTACAAACTTGTGGAATTCGGTAGTGGAAAAGAACTTATTTTTATGAGAGTGATAAATCCAACACCAGGCATTTGGACCATAAAAGTTTATGGAAGTAATATTCTTAATGGCGAGTTTAATATATGGACAAATTTAAGGCAGTATATGGTTAATGATACTTATTTTCTAAAACCTAATCCTGACACGACGCTGACAGTTCCATCAAGTGCCACAGGAGTTATATCGGTAGGGGGATATGATAATTTTGCCAATAGTATTTACAGCAAATCCGGAAGGGGCTTTACAATTGACGATAGAGTGAAGCCTGACATGGTAGCACCTGCGGTAAATGTTTTTGGACCGACTGTGGGAAGAGAGGCAATACTACAGGGTGGTTTTACAAGAAAAACAGGGACTTCGGTAAGTACAGCTTTGGTTGCCGGTTGTTGCGCACAAATGTTTCAGTGGGGAATGGTAAATGGCAATGATCCTTATATGAATGGAATATCGGTGAAGAATTATTTAATTAGGGGAGCAAGGCGAGGAAGGAATATAGACTATCCAAACAGACAGTGGGGGTATGGCGAGGTGGATGTTTTTAACAGTTTTCTTATATTAACAAGAAGTTAAATGGACTGATTTCAGGTAAAGCAAGAGGAGCAGTTTTCCAAAACAATGTAAGTTATGTGCTTTTTTAATAATGTAAGATGTGTTGCCACTTAATAGTATTCGTGTTAAAATATGAAAAGATTAAAGAGAAAATTATTATGTTTTGGAGGAAATAAAATGACAATTATTGTGACAGGTGGAGCAGGGTTCATTGGAAGTAATTTTATTTTTTATATGTTAAAAGAACATCCGGAAGATAGAATTGTTTGCGTAGACAAACTTACATATGCTGGAAATTTATCTACACTTGAACCGGTTATGGATAATCCTAATTTCCGTTTTTGTAAAATTGATATATGTGACAGGGAGGAGATTTATAAGCTATTTGAGGAAGAACATCCTGATATAGTTGTGAATTTCGCAGCAGAATCACATGTAGACCGTTCAATTGAAAATCCGGAAGTATTTTTAGATACAAATATTAAGGGAACAGCGGTAATGATGGATGCTTGTAGAAAGTATGGAATAAAGAGATATCATCAGGTAAGTACAGATGAAGTTTATGGAGATTTGCCATTAGACAGACCTGATTTATTTTTTACTGAAGAAACACCAATTCATACAAGTTCCCCATATAGTAGCTCTAAGGCTGCAGCGGATTTACTTGTTCTTGCATATCATAGAACATATGGACTTCCGGTGACAATTAGTCGTTGCTCTAATAACTATGGCCCATATCATTTTCCAGAAAAATTGATACCATTAATGATAGCAAATGCGTTGGCAGATAAACCTTTACCAGTATATGGTGAGGGATTAAATGTGCGTGATTGGTTATATGTTGAAGATCATTGTCGAGCAATTGATTTAATTATTAGAAATGGTAGAGTAGGCGAGGTTTACAATGTAGGTGGTCATAATGAAATGAAGAACATAGACATTGTAAAAATTATATGCAAGGAGCTTGGAAAACCTGAAAGCTTGATTACTTACGTTACAGATAGAAAAGGGCATGATATGCGCTATGCTATTGATCCAACAAAAATCCATAATGAATTAGGTTGGCTTCCTGAAACAAAATTTGAAGACGGAATTAAAAAGACTATTCAGTGGTATTTAGATAATAAGGAGTGGTGGAAGACAATTATTTCAGGTGAATATCAGAATTATTATAAAGAAATGTATGAGAATAGATAACATATAATAAGAAATATTAAAGGATTAGCGGATACTACAAAAGAATCTGCTAATCTTTTTGCCTTATAGGAGCGTTGGTCATAAACTGATATTGGTCATAGTATAATATACATCATTCATTGGGTTATAACCTGGCAACATTGTAAACAATGCTAAAATATGGTATAATTCATTGGATATGTGCTTATATGCGTATTAAAAAAGATAATAAAATAGAAGTGGGAAGAAGAATGATTAAGAGAGTAATTAAAAAGGTTTACTTAAAAATAATAAAAAGTAAATTTGGTAGAAAATTAAGAGAAAACTTGATGCCACACTTAGTAGCATACATTGAAAATGAAGATATTATTATTGAGAACAAAAATAGCAAGTATTCTCAATGGACATTTATTTGGGGAAAAGCTAACAATAAAGTCGAAAGTGAAAATGGTCAGGTAAGACTTAGTTTAAACAATAGCACTCTTAAATTAGTAAGAAACAATGATTTTAAAGCATTGGTTAATGGATATTCAAAAACAGCATCTTTTGAAGGTGAAGAATTAGATAATATAGAAGTAAAAGATGCAGTTTTAAAGATTAGTGGAAAAACATACAATAAAGCTGATGATGAATATGTTTTAATTGAATTTTCAACATTAGAAGATGCATTGGAAATTAATACAAAAATTTATGCGCTTGATAACAAATCAAATAACATTAAGTTCGTATTAGTAGATAAAGAGTATAATGTTATTTTTGATAAAGATTTAACTGGAAAAATAAATCTAGATAATTATGCTGAACTTTTTGAAGAATATGGTGAATTACAGGTTGTATGTATTGGAAATGGAATTTATTATCCTGTTAGCACAACATCCATAACAAATAATAAGATGTCTGTAAGAGAAGAGTTCTCGAAAATATATATTTCTTCAAATAATAACAATTATAAATTTGAACCAAGTAAATTAAAGGTGAAGATACAGAATATAAAGCCTGCATACAAATATATTGAAAGAATTTCATATGAGGCAAGTGATAACAAATTCATTATCAACTTCAACAAAGATGCAAAAAAATGCGACAAGTTTGTTTTGTACATTAAAGCATTAAAAACAAATGATAGAGAAAAAGTTGCAGAGTACAAAATAGGACAGCAAATAATAATTGATAATGTAAATGAATTCTTAAATAGAGAAATAAATTTAATAGACAGATATATATTTGAGTTTGAGATATATGGAAAAAATAGTAAGAAATTAGAAACAAACTGGTTAAAGTTAGTTCTACCTAAAACAAGAAATGTAGAAGATTACGTATTATCAGAAGCATATGGCAATGTTCTTACTTTTTTTGACAGACAGATTTTGTTAATTAGCAATAAAGATAATCAATATATTTATGGCGAAAAGTATGATTTTGATTTAGGTACAAATACCTTTACCTCTGATTGTAATGTAGAAGAGAAAAACGGAAACATTGTTTTGAATTTTAAGGTATGCTCACTATTATCAAAGATTCAAAGAATACATATCTATTTAACAGACAATTATTCAAAAAATAGTATACAAATTGATAATATAGCAATAGATAACCCTGAAAGAATTGTTGAGGGAAGTGTTATTATTGATATGGACAAGTTATTGCCATATTTGTATTATAATGCAAGATTAAACTTCAGATTGGGTGTAGAATACGTTGGTGGATTTAAGGAAACAGGATTTTTAGTTAAGAAATTCGCTGATTATTCAACAAAAGAAAGATATTTATATATTAAAGAATTAGATCAGGGATTAGTGATGGCGTTTTATTTAGGTGAAAATCAATATAACTTAAATATATACTATACGTCAAAGGACGAATGTGAAAAAGGAATTAGATTCCAAACAGGCAGAGAAAAGTATTTTGAAACTTTAAAGACAGAGGAAGTTGACGAAAAGCTGATTTTCTTTGAAGCAAATTTAGGAAAGAATTATACAGGAAATCCCAAATATTTATACGAATATATGATAAGTAATCCAAAGTATGATGGATATAAGTATGTATGGGCATATCCTGATACTGATAGCAAAAATATACCAGGCAATGTTACTTTGGTAGAAAGAGGAACTTCAGAATATTTCTATTATTTAGCAAAAGCAAAATATTGGGTAAATAACATATTGTTCCCTGTTAAAAAGAAAAGAGAAGAAACAATTTATCTTCAAACATGGCACGGCACACCACTTAAAAAATTGGGATTTGATATCGAATGCGAGGGACCTGAAAAACAGGCTTTTGGTAATTTGTATAAAGAAAGTCAGAATTGGGATTATTTCTTAGCAGACAATGACTATGGTGCTGAAAAGTTGGTTAATGCTTTTAGATTTAAGAAAACATTAATTAAGGAAGGATATCCTATAAATGATATCTTTTATAATGATAAGATAAAAGATGCTGCAGTAGAAAGACTGCATAAAGATTATCCGGCAATAGAAGGAAAGAAAGTAATTGTTTATGCACCAACATGGAGAGACTTACAGGGAGATTATGTAAGAGGTTATGACTTTGAATTACCATTTAATGTGGAACAGTTGTATGAAAAGTTTGGTGATGAATATGTAGTATTAGTGAAACTGCATCATTTAATTGCTGATAGCTTAGAAATAGATGATAAGTACAAAAACTTCTTATTAAATGTTAGTGGTGAAGAGGATATTATGCAATTGTTATGTATAGCTGATATTTTAATTACTGATTATTCAAGTGTATTCTATGATTTCGCCAGTGCAAAGAAACCTATCTTGTTCTATGCCTATGATTTAGATGAGTATATTAATGAAACAAGAGGGTTGTATGTGGGAATGGATACATTACCAGGACCAATATTGCAGGACAATGAAAGTTTAGTAAATGCAATTGAAAATATTGAACAATATGATTATGAACATGATAGTAAGTTACGTGATTTTTGTGATGAAATGGCAAAATATTGCGATGGACATTCATGTGAAAAAGTATTAAATATAGTTTTGAAAGAGGATTAAGATGATTAATGTTTTAGTGTTTCCATGTGGTTCTGAAATTGGCTTGGAAGTCCATAATGCTTTAAAATATGATAAACATATTAACCTGGTAGGGTTAAGTTCAGTTTCATCACATGGACGTGTGGTATACAAGAATTACATAGAAGGAATTTCCTTTATAACAAGTGATACTTTTATGGAAGAACTTAATAAAATAATAGAAGATAATAATATAGATGTGTTAATTCCTGCGTATGACGATGTAATATTATATTTATCAGAGCATAGAGATGAACTAAAGTGTAAACTTGCCACATCAAATAAGACAACTTGTGATATTGCAAGATCCAAGAGAAAAACTTATGAAGTTCTACAGGGAGAATGGTACATACCTGAGACATTTAAAGTGAGTCAGATAACAGAAAAGGATTTACCATTATTTGCAAAACCTGATATTGGTCAAGGATCACAGGGAATAATGCGAATAGAAAAAATGGAAGACTTGAACCAGCTAAAGGGAAAGGATGATGAATACATTATTTCTGAATTATTGCCGGGACAGGAGTATACCGTTGATTGTTTCACGAACCGTAAAGGAGAATTGGTTGTTGCATCAATGCGAATGCGAAAAAGAATAAAAACCGGTATTAGTGTAAATTCAGTAATTGTTGAACTACCGGCAGAAGTGAAACAAATAGCTGATGCAATCAATGAAAAAATTGTATTTGACGGCGTATGGTTCTTTCAGGTAAAACTAGACAGAAACGGTCATTATAAATTGCTTGAAATGGCACCAAGAGTAGCCGGAAGTATGTCTACAAGCCGAGTTAGAGGATTTAATTATATTTTAAATACTGTATATCAGCTTATGGGTTATGATATTAAAGCAATTGATAACTTATTAGATTATGCAGAAGTTGACCGAGCATTATCTAATAAATATGTATTGAATATTGATTATAATTATGTGTATATGGATTTTGATGATACGATAACTTATAAGCAGACTGTTAATACAGAAGTAATGGCATTTATTTATCAATGTTTAAATAAAAACAAAAAGATTAAGCTTTTAACACGTCATGCAGAAAATATTCACGAAAGTTTGCAGAAATATCATATAGATGAAACTATATTCGATGAAATAATTCATATAAAAGACGAAACATTAAAAAGCGAGTACATAAAACATAAAGATGCAATATTTATTGATGATGCATTTAGAGAGCGATATGATGTTTCAAAAAAATGTAAAATACCAGTTTTTGACTTAGACAGTGTGAGTGCTTTAATTGATTGGAGGTATTAATTAATCATGGAAAAGATATTTGTTACCAGACCGGCAATGCCTGAATATGAGGAATATGCAGAAGAAATAAAATCTATATGGGAAACAAAGCATATTACAAATTTCGGACCTAAGTATCATAAGTTTATAGACTTATTGAAGAAAAAATTTGACTATGAAAATATAGATTTACAGTGTAATGGGCATATGACTTTACAAAATATTTTGTCATGCATAGAGCCAGGGGAAGTGATTACAACTTCTTTTACATTTGTTTCTACGACATTAGCAATTGTAAATTCAGGTCATACACCTGTTTTTTGCGATATTACTAGGGAAGATTATAATATTGATGTTAATAAGATAGAAGAATTAATAACACCTAAAACTGTTGCAATCGTTCCTGTTCATGTATATGGTTCTCCATGTGATGTAGAAAAAATTCAGAAAATTGCAGACAAGTATAATCTAAAAGTGGTATATGATGCGGCGCATGCATTTAATGTTCAGGTGAATGGAACTGATATTGGAAAATTTGGAGATGCTTCTATGTTTAGCCTTCATGGAACAAAGGTATTTAATTCTGTTGAAGGTGGAATGGCTGTTTTGAAAACCAAGGAAATGTTGGATGAAATTGTTTCCAGATCTAATTTTGGTTTGTCAAATGGTGAAACAATTTATCAGGGAGTAAACTCAAAGATGAATGAGTTTGTTGCAGCAATGGGTGTTGTTAATATGGGACACCTTGAAGATAACATTGCAAAAAGAAAACATATTGTAGAAGTTTATGATAGAGAATTAGCTGAAGTAAAACAGCTTGTTCTACTTAAAAAGAAAGAGAATGTTAAGTATAATTATGGATATTATCCGATAGTTGTAGAGGGTGATGAGTATTCAGCCGATGAGTTAACTGAATATTTACAGAAATACGAAATTTACCCAAGAAGATATTTTTACCCGGCAATAAATGACATGCCGTTGTTTAAAGATTACAACGAAACACCTATTGCAAGGGAAATATCTAAGAAAATATTATGTATACCTCTATATGCTGATTTAGAAGAAGAACAGGCATTATTTATATGTAGTAAGATAAAGGAGTATTTTCAGAATGGAAAATAAAGTAACACTTTCGGTGGTAGTATTAAGCTATAATAATGAACAGTATTTGGAAGATTGCTTAAGCTCTATTGAAAGACAGGGAATTGATTCATATGAAGTATTTGTTATAGATGACTCAAGTACTGATAATTCAGTGGAAGTTATAAAAGAATATATTAAAGATAAGCCACAGTTTAATCTTATTGTAAAACCAAATTCAGGTGGTGCTATTTCTTCACAAATAGGGATAGCAAAAGCCAATGGTAAATATTTAGCATTAGTTGATTCTGATGATATAGTAGCAGATGGTGCATACAAAAAACTTATTGCCAGAATTGAACAGGATGGCTCAGATTTTGCATCAGGCTTACCAATGAAATTAACAAATGCATTTATGAATACTTTTTTAATTTCACCAGATGAAAATAATGTATTTGTAGAAAATAGAGTTCTTTCTACTGATGAAGAAATAGAAAATTTTACAAATCAGGTTTTTTATTGGAATGCTGTGTATAAAACAGATTTCTTGAGAAGTAACCATATAGAAATGCCAGCAAATCTTCTTATAGCTGATAGAATATTTGTGTATAAAGCAGCTATGAGAGCAAAAAAAATTAGTGTTTTGACAGATGTCGTATACTTTTGGAGAAAAAAGAAAAACGATGAAAAAATTTCATTAACAGACCAAACAGCAGAATATCATATGATATCAGATAGATGTGATTCATTTCAATCACAGATAAAGCTAAGTATACAGGATTTTGAGAAAAATCTTGATTATAATAAAGCTATATGGGAACATAGTGTAATTCGATTGTACTATCCGCTGTATAATCTTGCAGATGAAGAAAATGAAGAAAATACATATCAGGATTTTGTTGATGCCTGTAACCGTTACAGATTTTTCCTGATGCAGTATAAAGCGTTCTTTATACATTTACTGGGAAACTCTGATATGCCGGTTACTACAAAGTATATAACAGATAGAATTTTTGCAAAAAGATATAAGCAGATTTACAACTTTATTCGTGAAAAGAAATGGTTTACCGACTTGAATGTAAAGACACTTGAACCTTATGTATATAACAGTGTGTTGAGAAGTAACAGTATTTTGTCTGTAAAAGGCATTTCAAATGAAAATGATAGAATATATATTGATTTGCAAATTTATGTTGGATTAGAAGATAAAGAAAAAATCTCTGTTGAAAATGTATTTGTATATACCAGATATTTTAATCAGAAGAAGATAGAGTTGCCATATAATGAGGTGGATAGAAAGGTAGACATAACAGAGTTGCCTTGCTCAACATACGTTCTTAACACAATTTGTATAAAGGATGAAGAAAAAACTTATTACACTCCAAGACTGACAGAAGAACTTGCAAAAGTAACAACATTAACAGTTGGAGATAAGATTATTACTTTCAATTCAAGATATTCAATTCTGACTATTCAGCAAAAGAACAGATTTACTCTTTTGAAGGATGGAAACAAATATTTATTGGGAGTAAATAAGTCAGAAGATATAAAGAAATTATTTTTCTTCAATATTGAAAATAATAAAAAATATGATGTAACAAAGGAAGGAGATTTTTATACTTTTAGTAAGGAGAGTCTTCAGCCTGGAGATAATATTTTAATGTACGAAACTCAGGATGGTAATTATACTACAGTTAGAAAACAGGAAATGACAAATAGCAATTTGGATAAAGATTTGTTTGACGAAGTTATAATTAGCGGAAGAGTGGAAATTGAGGTGTAAATATGAAAGGTATAATTTTAGCAGGAGGAAGTGGTACAAGACTGTATCCATTAACAAGTGTTACAAGTAAACAATTGTTACCAATTTATGATAAGCCAATGATATATTATCCATTGTCAACATTGATGTTAGCTGGAATTAAGGATATTTTGATTATATCAACACCAGAGGATCTTCCTAATTTTGAAAAATTATTAGGTGATGGAAGTCAGTTCGGAATTAACTTATCATACAAAGTTCAACCATCACCGGATGGGTTGGCGCAAGCATTTATTATAGGTGAAGAATTCATTGGTAATGATAGTTGTGCTATGATTTTAGGGGATAATATTTTCTATGGTCATGGTCTGGTTAAAAGACTAAAGAAAGCATATGAAAATACTGGAAGAGCTACAATTTTTGGATATTTAGTTGATGATCCACAAAGATTTGGAATTGTTGAGTTTGATGATGATTTGAAGGTGGTTTCGTTAGAAGAAAAACCTGAAAATCCAAAGTCAAATTTTGCAATAACCGGCTTGTATTTCTATGATAATACTGTTGTAGAAAAAGCAAAGAGAGTTAAACCAAGTGCAAGAGGAGAATTGGAAATAACTGATCTTAATAAAATGTATTTAGAAGAAGATTTATTGGATGTAGAACTTTTAGGACGAGGTTTTGCATGGCTTGATACAGGTACAGTAAGTTCTCTTTTAGATGCAGGATTATTTGTAAAGCAGATAGAGAGCATACAGGGAATAATTGTATCATCACCGGAAGAAATTGCTTATAACAATGGTTGGATAAGTGATGAACAATTACAGAATGCAATTGAAAAATATGGAAAATCTCCATATGGTGCTCACTTGAAAAAAGTGTTAAACAAAGAAAAATTTTAATGTTGTAAAAGAGGGATAGAACTATATTCAATAGTTTTATCCCTTGTTTTGTTTACAAATTATAAATATGAAAAAGAGAAGAGGAACGGGAGATAACTTTATTAAAGTGGTGTAATTTGTTTGTAAAGTATATTTTTTATCTTTTTACAATTAATAGTATTTTTCTGATAGCAGGATATAGTCCACTTGGAAAATATTCTGTAGCATATGGTATGGTTCCGTTTATAAAAAATTATGTGAGTGGAAACAATATTGAAAAGTAAATAGTATCATAATAATACATAGTAATGTTGATTTTTTAGGTAATATATATTAAAATTATTTGGTTAGTGGGCTTATGTCTGCTAACCAAATTTTATTGTTAGGAGAAAAAAGATGAAATTATCAAAATTAGTGGGAGACAGATTTAAAGAAAGACCTGCGGGCTGCTTAATTGACAGTCATGCATTAATGGTAAGAGGTGGATATATTAAAAACGTAGCAAACGGTATTTACTCACAGTTCCCGCCGATGAAAAGAATTTCACAGAAAATAGAGGCAATTATCAGAGATGAAATGGACAAAATTGACGGACAGGAAGTTTTGTTCCCTGTTGCACTTCCAGGTTCACTTTGGGAAGAGTCAGGAAGATATGAAAGCGTTGGCTCAGAATTGTTAAGATTCACAGACAGAACAGGAAGCAAGATGGTTCTTGGTATGACTCATGAAGAGGCATCAGTTCAGTTAGTAAGAGAATATGCCAACAGTTATGCAAAATATCCATTTATGATTTACCAGATTCAGACAAAGTTTAGAGATGAAGCAAGACCTCGTGCAGGACTTATTCGTGTACGTGAATTTACAATGAAGGATGCTTATTCATTCCATACATCACAGGAAGATTTGGAACAGTATTATCAGAAGTGCTATGATGCATATAACAGAATTTTTGCAAGATGTGGTATTCCTGAAGTAGCTGTTGTAGCTTCAGATTCAGGTATGATGGGTGGTAGCCTTTCACATGAATATATGTTATTAACACCGGCTGGTGAAGATTCAATTGCTATTTGTCCTGAATGTGGATACAGTGCCAATGTTGAAGCAGCACCAAGTATCGTTCATAACGAAAACAAGCTTCCAAAAGAAGAAATGAGAGAAGTTGAAACACCAGGTGTGGGAACTATTGAAGATTTATGTGAATTCTTAAATATTCCTGCTGAAAATACCTGCAAGGCTGTAGTTTACCAGAAAAATGAAGATGACAGCTACATAGTTGCATTTATCAGAGGTGACTTAGACATAAATGAAACAAAATTGGTTAATGCATTAGGATGTGACATTCACCCTGCTGAAATCACAGCAGATTGTGAATTAAATGCAGGATTTATCGGACCTGTTGGTTTATCAGATAAGATTACAGTTTTATTTGACAATTCATTAAATGGTGTTGATAATTTTGCAACTGGTGCAAACAAAGTTGATAAGCATTATGTTGGATTTAACATTGAAAGAGATTATGGCGAAGTTGAATATTTAGACCTTGCAAAAATTACAGAAGGTGGAACTTGTCCTGAATGTGGCAAGCACACAATCACAATTTCAAGAGGTATTGAAGTTGGCAATATTTTCCAGCTGGGAACAAAGTATTCAAAGGCAATGAATTTCAAATATACAGATGAAAATGGTGAAGAAAAATATCCTATTATGGGATGTTATGGAATTGGTGTAGGTCGTATGGCAGCTTCAATTTGTGAAGTAAGACATGATGATTACGGTCCAATTTGGCCAATTACAATTGCCCCATGGCAGGTTCACCTTTGCTGCTTACGTTCAGATGATGCTGAATGTAAAGAATATGCTGATAAGTTATATGAAACATTACAGAACAAGGGAATTGAAGTAATCTATGATGATAGAAAAGCAAGACCTGGTGCAATGTTCGCTGATGCAGATTTACTTGGCGTACCTGTAAGAGTTGTTGTCAGCCCACGTAACTTAAAAGAAAATGCTGTTGAAATCTCAACAAGAGATAAGCAGATTGACAAGCAGAAGACACCAATGGACGATGCAGTTGCAGAAGTTGAAAGAATTATTAAGAAATTAACAGACGATATTTACGAGCATGTAAAATAATCGAAATGCTAAATAAATTAAATTTCAAAAAAATTAATTTTGGAATAAGATTCAAAACAGAATCTAAAACAAAGCTTTATAACAAAAATAAAAATAGAATTTAAAAAAGAACTTAAATTAAAAATCCTTAGGATTAATATTTCATTTATAAGAAGTATTTAATCTTAAGGATTTTTCACTGTTATAAGTGAAAATGAGCTACTTATATCGGGCTTTTTAGAGGAAGAATTTGTTGCTAAAATCTGTGACAAAATTGTATAATTATACAAGAATGGACAGAAAGGAGCAAACAATTATGCGTAAATATAAAATGATAGCCTTTGATATGGACGGCACGCTTCTTAACTCACAAAAGAAAGTACGAAAAGAAACTTTAGATGCAATCAATAAGGCTTTTGATGGGGGAAAAGAAGTTATTTTATGTACAGGTAGAGCGTTAGCTGAACTGGAAGAGTATATAGAATTAATTCCAAGAATGAGATATATGGTTATGACAAGTGGAGCAATTGTCTATGACATAAAAGAAAAGAAAGATATTTATGCAAATGAAATTTCAGTTGAGATAATGGACGAAATTTTAAATTACATTAAGGATAAAGACATTATGCCTCAAATGATTACAAAAGAATCCATTGTTCAGAAAAAAGATTATGAGCATATGGAAGATTTCCACATGGGAATATACAAGCCAATGTTCAATGAAGTGGCGGTGAAAGTAGAGAATATGCTTGATTTTTACAATGACAATAAACAACCGGTTGCAAAACTGAATCTTTACCATACAAGTAGTGAAGACAGAGAAGAAACAAGAAAAGCCATAGAAGGGTTGGACGTTGTGTTAGCAAATGCAGAGACAACTTCCCTTGAAGTTTCAGCTAAGAATACAACAAAAGGCTTGGGATTGCAGAAATTGTGCGAGCATCTTGGCATATCAATAGATGAAGCAATTGCTGTAGGCGATGCTGATAATGATTTAGATGTTTTAAAAAGAGCAGGCCTCTCAGTGGCAATGGGAAATGCTAATGACAATGTGAAAAAAATAGCAGATGTAGTAGTTGAAGACTGTGACCATGATGGTTGTGTGCAGGCAATTGAAAAATATCTGCTCCTTTAAGCTCTTTAATGCTTAGTAAAAATTGCGTGAGTGCTGAGAAACAAAGATTTGGAAATATAAAACCCCGTTAGTTGGATTTTTAATCTAACCATCGGGGCTTTATTTGAATTTGAGAAAAATCAAAGATAAATTTTTTCTAATAATGCTTGCCTGCCCATTTACCTTTTTTCTTGTTAGGGTTTGCCTTTTTGATTTTTTGAGTACCGGTTGTAATGGAACCTAAAAACATTGCTATTTTTGTCATGTTGTCTCTGTAAGCTTTTTTGGCATACATAAAATAAACGACAAATACGCAAGCAATGACTGCTATATTGGCACGTTGGTCTTTAAGACCGATAAATAAACCAATGATGGCAATGTAGCAAAGAATAATAGTAATATTAAAAACAGGAGACATACGAATAACTCCTTTAACAGATGTTTTGCCATCCTTTTCTACAATCTTTCCTGTAAAAACTTCTGTAATTGGTGCAAAAAAGTTTTTGTGCTCTACGCCATCTTCATAATATGCAACAATTTTTTTCTTATCACTGTTGTAGGATAAATGGATTCCTAACTGGTTTTTATCAAAATCACCCACATCCCATAGGGTATAAGCTTCATCGCCATCTTTGTAATAATTGGCTTTTTTCAAATTATTTTCCACTTTAGTAACAGGAAAATTTGAACTTAACCTTACAAATTTCATAGTTGTTGTCCTAGAATACTATTTTTAGTATTATTGTCCTTTCGTAAAATATAACAATATTATATTACAATATAAAACAAAATACAAAATGAAAATCTTTTTCAAATTCATTGACTTTTTATAGACTCAAGAGTAAAATAAAGAGGCTAAAATGAAAATAGTTTTCAAATTGGTAAAGGAGTGTTAATATGGCAGGAAAATATAAAACAAAACAACAATCTGCTATTTTAGATTGCTTGAAATTACAGGAAAAAGAATACGTAACAGTTACAGATATAGAAAAATATTTAAAAGATAAAGGTTGTGCTGTAGGGCTGACGACCATTTACCGACACTTGGACAAAATGGAAAAGGATGGCATTGTTGCAAGGATTAATGTGGAGAAGCAGCAGGGAGCCTGTTATCAGTATGTAGAAGAGGGCAAAAATCAGGATTGCTTCTATATTGAATGTGAGAAGTGTGGACAGGTTACGAAGATGTCATGTCATCATTTGGCAGAGTTATATAATCATGTGAATGCTGACCATCATTTTAATATTAATCCAAGAAAGACAGTGTTTTATGGTAAGTGCGACAAGTGCTGTATGAAGGATGAGGAAAACTAAATCGTATGAAAAGCAAGAAGGAGCATATACGAAGAATGGGGAAAACTAAATTGTATGAAAATCAAGAAGGAGCATATATGAAGTTAGTAAAAAAAATCGTGGACTTGGCTTTGATTTTTGTTTTGATGGTATCTATGGTTGGTTGCAACACCACAACTAATACTAAAGAAAACAAAAAGAATACCAAGTTAACAATAATGACTACATTGTTTCCGTATTATGACTTTGCAAGAGCCGTAATCGGAGATGTCAAAGATATAGATTTGGAACTTTTGGTTTCACCGGGGCAGGACGATCATTCTTTTGAACCTACGCCAAAAGATGTTGTGGCAATTAATAAGGCGGATTTGTTTATTTATAATGGTGGCTCAATAGAAAACTGGGTGGAAGAGGTGCTTAAATCTCTTGACAACAAGAATCAGACAGCGATGCGAATGATGGACTATATAGATGACCACAAGCTTTTAACAGAGGAAGAAAGTGAAGGAGTTTTTGCTGTAAATGAGCATGATCATGATGAACATTCTCATAGTGAAGAGGAGCATAACCACAGCGAAGATAACGAAGCTAATCATGATGAAGATGAACACAGCGAAGATGAACATAGCGAGGAATATGACGAGCATATTTGGACTTCACCTGTTCAGGCAGCTTTGCTCGTTCAGGCGATTTCTGATGAAATATGCAAGCTAGTGCCGGAGCATAAAGCTGAATTTCAGAATAATACGAAAGCTTACATTAAGAAGATTGAAAAAATAGATAAGGAATTTAGAGAAGTTGTTGCCGGTGCCAAGCATAAGGAAATAATTTTTGCAGATAAATTTCCACTGAAATATTTTGCCAAAGAATATGGTCTTAAATATTATGCAGCTTTTGCCGGCTGTAGTGGAGATACAGAACCTAGTGCCAAAACAGTAGCTTTTTTAATTGACAAGGTTAAGGCGGCAGATGTGAAAGGAATTTTTTATTTGGAACTAAGTAGTACTGCTATGGCAGATACTATTTGCGATGATACGGGAACTAAGAAATACCAGTTTAATTCATGCCACAATGTTACCTTTAATCAGTTTAAGAATGGCGTAACTTATGTAAGCTTAATGGAAGAAAATGTTAAGGTGCTTAAAAAAGCGTTGAATTAAGTAAAAATAAGCAGTTCAGGAAAACATTGAGTTAAGCAAATGTAAAGGTAGCAAAGAAACTATTGAATTAATTAACCTTTATTCATATCAAAATGGAGAGAAACAATGATTTTACAGTTTAAAGATGTAGTGTTAGGCTACGAAAACAAAACAGTGGCAAAGGACATTAATTTTGAAATAAAGAAAGGGGACTACCTATGTATTGTTGGTGAAAACGGTGCAGGAAAGAGTACCCTTGTAAAAACTTTACTAGGATTAATTAAGCCGTTGTTAGGAAAGATTACAATTAATTTGGACAAGAGTAAAAAAGGAATAGGATATTTACCACAGCAGACTGTAGCCCAAAAAGATTTCCCGGCAAGTGTTATGGAAGTTGTGTTGTCAGGCTTTTTAAATAGCGGGCATAAAAGTCCTTTTTATTCAAAGAAGGAAAAGGCAGAAGCGCTGTCTAACATGGACAAATTAGGAATCGCTCGTTTGAAAAAAAGATGCTACAGAGAATTGTCAGGTGGTCAGCAGCAAAGAGTATTGTTGGCAAGAGCATTGTGCGCAACAGACAATCTTTTAATATTGGATGAGCCGGTGACAGGTCTTGATCCAAGTGCGTCAATTGATTTGTACGATGAAATCAAGAAGTTGAACAATGAAGGAGTAACTATTATAATGGTTACTCATGACATAAAAAATGCCCTTAATTATGCATCACATATTTTGCATTTAGAACAGGGCAAGGAATTTTTTGGAACTGTCAAAGAATACAAAAAGTCAAAAATATCGGATTCTTTTTTAGGAGGTGGACAGAATGATTAGTGAAATGTTATCTTATGATTTTATTCAGAGAGCATTTTTAGGTGGCGTTTTAGTTTCATTATGTGCAGCTCTTTTGGGAGTTAGTCTGGTGTTGAAAAGATATTCAATGATTGGTGACGGCTTATCTCATGTATCTTTTGGAGCATTATCAATTGCCATTGCCTGTGGGATTGCACCACTTAAATTTGCTATTCCTGTAGTAATTGTTGCAGCATTTTTGCTCTTAAGATTAGCAGAAAACGGCAAAATGAGAAGTGATGCGGCGATTGCCATGGTATCGGCTTCGTCACTTGCAATTGGTGTAATCGTAACATCACTTACAACAGGATTAAGCACAGATATTTACAGTTATATGTTTGGTAGCATTTTAGCAATGTCAAAAGATGATGTTGTAGTAAGCGGCTTATTATCAGTAATCGTAATAATAATGTTTGTGGCATGCTATCACAAGATTTTTGCTGTAACCTTTGACGAAAACTTTTCAAAAGCCACAGGTGTAAAAGTTGGAATGTATAATACATTGATTTCTATATTCACAGCTATTACTATAGTAGTAGGAATTAAAATGATGGGGGCAATGCTTATATCAAGTTTAATTGTATTTCCATCATTAACATCAATGAGAATTTTTAAAAGTTTTAAATCAGTAACTATCTGTTCGGCAATTTTGTCAGTAGTGAATTTTACAATTGGACTTATATGTTCCTACGGATTTTCAATACCGGCAGGTGCAAGCGTTGTAGTTGCTAATTTGATTATGTATATTATTTTTGCAATAGTTGCAAAAGTGAAAACAATGTAGTTGGAGGAAAACAAATGGATATTAATAGATTTCTTGAAGAACTTGACCGACTATTTGAAGAAAAAAATATAAATGATGTTGAGCCTTTTTTGCGCATAAGCATGGACAAGGCTACAGAAGAAGAAGACAAGTCAGCCCAGTTTACTATTTTAAATGAAATGATGGGATTTTATAGGGATACAAGTGAATATGACAAGTCCATAAAGGCGTGCCAGCAATGCATTGGTCTTATGAAAGAAATGAATATTGAGGGAACAGTGGATTATGCCACAGCTCTTCAAAATATTGCAAACGCTCATAGGGCAGCAGGTTTGCTTGAAGAGTCTCTTAATTATTACATGGAGACTTTCGCAATTTATGAAGAAAATATTGAGCCTGGAGATTATCGTTTCGCAAGTTTAAATAACAATATAGCACTGCTTTATCAGGAAATGGGAAACTACGAGAAGGCCGCCCAGCATTTGAAAAAGGCGTTAGCCATTATAGAAAAAATTCCAGGAGCAGAAATCGAAGTTGCCACAACATTGTCTAATCTTGGGGCTTCATTGCTTGAAATAGAAGAAATACAGGAAGCTGAAGAATGTTTAAATAAGGCGTTGGAGATTTTTAAGAAAGACACAGTTAAGAATTTTCATTATAGTGCCGCATTATCTGCAATGGCAGCAGTCAAATGTAAGAAGGAAGATTATGCCGGCGCAATTAAGTTGTATGAAGAAGCATTGCCTGAAATAGAAATAAATATGGGCCAGGGCAGTGCCTATGAAATAACAAAGGATAACCTTGAAAAAGCAAAAGAAGCTTACGAAAAACAGCAGGCAGAAAAAACAGAAAAGTTGCAGGAAAATCCTGAGGAAATAAAACAGGAAGAAATTAATGATAAAAAAGAAAAGATAGAGAAAGAAAATCTTTCAGGCCTGAAGCTGGCGAAAAAGTTTTATGAAGAAGTGGGAGCTAAAATGATACACGAAAAGTTCCCTGAATATGAGGATAAAATAGCAGTTGGTTTTGTTGGTGAAGGCTCAGAAAGATTCGGCTTTGATGACCAATATTCAATTGACCATGATTTTGGACCGGGCTTTTGTATGTGGGTTACAAAAACTGTTTATAGTGAAATTGGTGAGCAGTTACAGGAAGAATATGATAAGTTACCAACAACATATATGGGAATTACTAGAATTAACACTCTTATGGCACAGGGAAGAGTGGGCGTACAGTTAATCGGTGATTTCTATGAAAAGTACACAGGCTTTAGACAAAGCCCTGAAAAGGTAGAAGATTGGATTAACATAGACGATTATAAGCTTGCCACAGTAACAAACGGCGAAGTGTTTAGAGATGATTTAGGAATTTTTACAGATATAAGAAATCATTTTATGATACAACCTGAAAAAGCAAGACTTGTAAAACTTGCAAGAGAAATATCTGCAATGGCACAGACAGGTCAGGTAAATTATGGTAGGTCTATGGGACGAAAGGACTATGTAACTGCGACTTTGTGCATTGGACAGTTTATGGAGCATACAATGAAGTGCCTTTATATTCTTAATAAAAAGTATGCACCATACTACAAATGGCTCTTTAAGGGAATAGAAAAGTTGCCTATTTTACCGGAACTTGCAATAATGATTAATGATTTGGCAAGACTGCCGGATCAAAGGGAAATGTGGAATGAATATCAATACAACAATACTTCAGTAAATGAAAATGATCAGAAGGCTGTTGTAATTGAACAGATAGCAAGACTTATTATTAACGAACTGAAATCTCAGAAAATAATAGTAAGTGTTAATTCAAATTTCCTAAATGATTATGTTTCATTAATAATGGAAAAAGCAAATTACAACAGAGGAGAATTAATTGACGAAATAATTCATCTGGAATTTGAGGCTTTTGACAAAGTTCAAAATGTGGGTGGAAGAGCAGAATGTCAGAATAATTGGCCATATTTTTATTTGATGAGAAAAAGCCAGTATTTAACATGGACTGATGACATGCTTTTGTGTATTAGAGATTTGTGGCTGGAAAACAAGCAAAAAGGTTGGAACATGATTACCGAGAAATATGGCAGAATGATGGAAAGCACAAGCCCTGAAGAATACAAGGAGCTTGCTAAATACTTTCCTGAAAAGTCAGACAAAACAAGAGCCATAGTAGCCCAAATTGCTGAAATACAGGTTCAGTGGATGGAAGATTTTGCGAAAGAATATCCAAAACTTGCATCACAGGCAAGAAACATTACAAGTGAGACAGACTCTGTATATGACACAAGTTATGAAACATATTTAAAAGGAGAATTACTCACATATTCAGATACGCTACTTAAGATGTACGCTGAGTTTATAATTGACTTGTATAACAGAAATGAAAACCTTGCAAAATTAACCATAGAGAATACAGCTAAATTGCAAGGCTATGATAGTTTAAGAAAGGCTGAAGAAAGCCTTAAATAAATTTGAGTTTTTAAAGGAATTGAAACTGCAAACTGCATATGGTCAGGAGTGTTTTTTGTAATTGTTAATAGGATATTATAGAGAAATACTGAGGACAAAAATAACGAAAATCATGTCAGTTTATGGCATATAGATGAATGGAGAGTATTATGGGATTTTTACCGATTTCTAAAAAGGATATGAAGGAACAGGGTATAGAGCAACTGGATTTTGTATTTGTAATTGGAGACGCTTATGTAGACCATCCTTCTTTTGGACACGCAATAATCAGTCGTGTGTTACAGGCACATGGATATACAGTTGGTATTATTTCACAGCCTGACTGGAAAGATGACGATAGCATTAATATATTGGGAGAACCAAGACTAGCCTTTTTGGTAATGGGTGGAAACATGGACTCTATGGTAAACCATTACTATGTATCGAAGAAAAGAAGAGACAGTGATGCCTACACTCCGGGCGGTGTTATAGGAAAACGTCCTGACCATGCGGTTGTGGCATACTGCAATCTTATAAGACATACCCATAAGGAGACACCTATTATTATAGGTGGTATTGAAGCCAGCCTTAGAAGAATGGCTCATTATGATTATTGGAGCAACAGTTTTAAAAGGTCTATTTTACTGGATGCACAGGCAAATCTTATTTCATATGGTATGGGTGAAAAGTCAATTGTTGAAATAGCAGATGCATTAAATAGTGGCATGGATGTAAAAGACATAACTTATATTCCGGGAACAGTTTACAAGACAAAGGATTTGTCGCTGGCATATGATCCAATTGTACTGCCGGCTTATGAAGACATGAAAGCAGACAAGTTAAAGTATGCCGACAGCTTTAGAGTTCAAAGTGAAAACACAGATCCTTTTAACGGTAAAACATTAGTGGAACCATATCCTAACGGTATGTATGTGGTTCAGAATCCACCACAGATGCCATTAACAAAAATGGAAATGGATGATGTGTATGATTTACCATACGAAAGAACTTATCATCCATCTTATGAGAAAGACGGCGGAGTGCCGGCAATTGCGGAGATACAGTTTTCGTTAATTAGTTGTAGAGGCTGTTTTGGTGCCTGTAGTTTTTGCGCTCTTACGTTCCATCAGGGACGAATTATACAAACAAGAAGTCCTGAATCAATCATAAAAGAAGCAAAGAAAATTATAGAAATGCCTAATTTTAAAGGCTACATTCATGATGTAGGCGGTCCAACAGCCAACTTCTATCATCCTGCTTGTAAAAAGCAGTTAAAGCATGGTGTATGTAAACACAAGCAGTGCCTATGGCCAAAACCATGCGAAAATCTGGACACAGATCACAGCGAATACTTAAAACTTTTGCGTAAGCTTAGAGAACTGCCAAAGGTGAAGAAGGTGTTTGTCCGTTCAGGTATAAGATTTGACTATATTATGGCAGACAAGGATAAGAACAGTACATTCTTTAAGGAATTGGTTCAATATCATATTAGTGGACAGTTAAAGGTTGCACCGGAACACATTTCTGATAAGGTACTTTCATATATGGGAAAGCCTGAAAATTGTGTTTATGAAAGCTTTATAGATAAGTATTATAAATTAAACGAAAAAGCAGGAAAAAAACAGTTTGTTGTTCCATATTTAATGAGTTCACATCCAGGTTCTGATATGAAAGAGGCGGTAAAACTTGCAGAATATCTTAGAGATATTGGTTACAACCCGCAGCAGGTACAGGATTTTTATCCAACACCGTCCACAATGTCAACAGTAATGTACTACACAGGAGTTGACCCAAGAACAATGAAACCGGTATACACACCTAAGAATCCACATGAGAAGGCAATGCAAAGGGCATTAATGCAGTATAGAAATCCAGCCAATTATGAATTGGTAAAGGAAGCATTGCATATTGCAGGACGTGAAGACTTAATCGGCTTTGGACCTGAATGCCTGATAAAACCTAGACAGTTTAAGAAAGACAGGGAGCGCTATCAAAACTACAAAGGAAAAAACAATTCAGGCAAAAAAGATAACAAGAAGAGTTTCGGCAAGAATGGCTCTGTTAAAAATGGTTCGGGTAAGAATTCAGGAAAACATCCTGAAAGAAACCAAGGCAGAAATGCAAAAACAAAGAACTCAAAGAAGCAAAATAGAAAAAGATAATATAAAGTCTCGTAGCAGATGTGAAAACATTTGTTACGAGACTTTTTGTACATAAAAAACGTTCCACAAATGGACTTTTCTAACTAAATATAGTACACTTAAAGGTAGAAATTTTAAAATTATCAGGGAGGATTAGAAAATGGATATTAAGACATTACAAAAAGATATGATCGCAGCAATGAAGGCAAGAGATAAGGCAAGAAAAGAATCAATTTCAGCACTTATTCAGGCAGTAAAGAAAACAGCAATTGATGCAGGTTGTAGAGATGATATTCCTGAAGAAATGGTTAATAAAGTAATTTTAAAAGAATTAAAAACAGTTAGAGAACAGATAGATACATGTCCTGCTGACAGAACAGATTTAAAGGAAGAGTATCAGGCAAGATATGACGTATTTAACGAGTATGCACCAAAGCTAATGAGTGAGGCAGAGGTTGAAGCGGAACTAAAGGAAAAATACGCAGATGTTTTAGCAACTAAGAATAAAGGTCAGATTATGAAAACTGTTATGCCTGCATTTAAAGGACGTGCAGATGGAAAGGTTATTAATCAGTTAGTAGCAAAACTTTGCCAGTAATTAATTTTTCGGAGAAATAATTAGGCAGATACTTATGAAAAAAGCAATGATAAAAAAAGTAACAGCTTTTTTAATCGCAGGAACTATGCTAATTATAGTAGTACCAAGTCATAATAAAGTAACTGCAGAGGCGAAAGTTAATTCAATTAATTATGATTTCTTAAATAATGAACCGGGAATGGCTAGTGGAAAAATCACAGTATCCACAACCACTCCGGGAGATTATCAACTATATTGGGCTGATGACAAGGGCAAACCACAGGAAATAATAAAAATAAACAAAACAAAAATTACCAAAATTGGAAAGTCTAAAAAGATTTCCAAAAAGTCTAAAAAATATAAAACACAAATAAACTATAAAAAAATACCAAACGCTTATAAATATGAAATTCAGTATGGAAATGACAAAAAATTTAAAGCGACAAAAACAAAAAGAACAAAAAATACTAAATACACAATAAGTAAGTTGAAAAATAAGAAAACTTATTATATTCGTGTAAGAGCATATGGATATCAGTTTGGTGAAAGAGTATATGGTAAGTGGTCCATAACAAAGAAACTAAAGATCAAAAGGAAAAAATAAAAATGAGTGATAAAACAACAAGGATACCAAAAGAAGATATATTAGAATTGCTTAATGAACTGGAAAATGAAGAAAAAAATAATGAACCAATTCTTCATGAAAAAGAAAAAACTCCAAAGAAATCTAGAAAAAAAAATAATGATTCTAAGAAGCAACTCTCTTTTGAAGGAATTTCATTATTAAGGAATTCTAATAAGAAAAAGGAAAATAGTGACAGATTAAATATAAAAATAGGGGAAGCAGGCAGTGAAGAGCGAAGACGAAAAGATATGGACAATAGAAAGAAAAAAGTAAAACGTCAAAGAATAATAATCATTGACATAGTTATGTTAGTGATTATATTAGGAATGTTTTTGTTTGTTAAGTGCAGAAACAGAGATGCTTTTTCAGATAAAGGTGATTACAAAAACATATCTTTAAATGGTACATGGTACAAAGTTGATATTGATGACATGTATGTTGTGAAATTCACTGATGAAAATTTTCAGGAAGAAGATGTGTTCCATGAAAAATCAAACAAAGGAACCTATGAGGTTGGAAATCATGCAATGAAGATTAACAACAAAGTATATTCAATGAAATATGTTAATGAAAAATCAGACTATGAAGATATGCTGGATGAAAATGAAGGCAACTACGATTTAAAGAATTATTTTTATGTAATTGATAATCAGGGTAATAAAATTTATTACTTTAAGAAAGAGGATGATGCGGCAAATCAGTTGGATTATAATTATCAGACAAATGCTTATTATGAAAAGTCAGGTATGTTTGATGAAAACGGATTTGCAATTGATGAAGATGGCGTGCTTCTTGCATATAACGGTGATTTAAAAGAAGTAACAATTCCAAGTTCAGTAAAGGCAATTGGAGAAAATGCTTTTTCAGCAGATTTTAGCAGAGGCTTAAATACAGAAAAAGTCATTGTGCCGGCAAGTGTCAAAACTATTGAAACCGGAGCGTTCTCTTTTTCAAAAGTTAAAAACGTCGTGCTACAGGGCGGAAGCCAAAATGTAAAACAGGGAGCATACGACGAAAGTGAGATAACAGTGGAGAAAAATTAGAAAATAAACTGCCTTCCAAATGTGGAAGGCAGTTTATTTTTTTGCAAGGAAAAGAGCAAATTCAAAAGCTGACAGGTAGGTTGGAACTTAAAACTTAAATTATTAAGAGAATAAAAAATAATACGAATTGTTTCTTTATTATATTAGAAATAGTTTGACAAAACTAAACTTAAATTAGCTAATGAATGATGATAGAATAATGCATGTACAAAAATATGGGAGGCAGAGATGATGATGAAAAGAATTTTACGTCTAGTCTGTGGTGCTATTATTGTTTTAGTATTAGTAAACCTTATAACAGAGTTTAGTGTGAATGATACCTTGATAGGTGTTGTAAAAGATAATGTGATTTACAAGGAACAGGATTTGGAAACATATTTTAACTTAAGCACAACTAATGAAGAGAAGCAGACTTACACAAATACATATATTAATTGGAAAAATTATAAAATTGTGTTAATGGAATCAGTAATAGATAAGAACAAACATAAGGGATATTTAAAGTTTTCTGTGAGTAAAGAAAATACAAACATGAGAGAGATTTTCATTAATACACAGCCTAGTAATCAACAAACTTTTGGTGAGGAAAAGGATGGGTATGGAAGATTTTCATTTTTTGTTAATCCGAAAGTAAAGAAAGGTACAATATCAGAGTACTTTGGATTTATAAAAAATAAAAAGAAATTGTTTGTTTATTATAAGTATGAAATAGAAGGGGACAAAGTACAAAATCCTGGATATGTGTATCTGTGGGACAGGGACATTATTGGTGGAAGTTCTCACGAGGATAAGATAGCAGGTAAGTTTAAAATTAAATAAGGTAGTTAAATATAAATAAGTTCACATTGTGATGTATGGTTCTTTAGAGTCAGATAATGGTATCTGCAAAAGGAAAAATATCACAATGTGGACTTTTTTTGATTTTACATTGGTTTAACATTTCTAAGACTTTTGATTTTACATTAAAGAAATAGTATATAGGTGTGTTGGGGAGAACATCCACACAGAGTAAGTAATTATTAGAGAGAAGAAGGAGTAAAAAGATGAGAAAGAAAATTTTAGCAGTAGTAGCTGCAACAGTAATTACAACATTAGCATTTACAGGATGCGGAAAGTCAAATGAAAGTAAAAGTGGTTCAGATAAAGGAGTAACCGGAGAAATCAATGTTATCTCCAGAGAAGAAAATTCAGGAACTAGAGGAGCTTTTGTAGAGTTGATGGGAATCGTTGATGAAAATGATAACGACATTACAACACAGACAGCAGAAGTAACAAACTCAACATCAGTAATGCTTAGTACAGTAGCACAGAATGAAAAAGCAATCGGTTATGTTTCACTTGGTTCATTATCAACAGATGTTAAGGCTTTAAAGGTAGACGGAGTTGATGCAACAACAGAAAACATTAAGTCAGGTCAGTACAAAGTAGCAAGACCATTTAACTTAGCTTATCAGGATGGTAAATTAACAAAGCTTGATGAAGACTTTATTAAATACATAATGAGTGATGAAGGTCAGAAGATTGTAGATAAGGAAGGCTACATTAGTGTTGATTCAGAAGGTTCATACAAAGCAAGCAGGCTTAAAGGCAAAATTACTTTAGCAGGTTCAACATCAGTAGCACCACTTATGGATGTACTTAAAGATGAATACATTAAGATGAATCCGGATGTATCAATTGAAATTCAGGAATCAGGTTCATCAGCAGGTATCCAGTCAGCAATTGAAGGTGCAACAGAAATCGGAATGTCATCAAGAGAATTAAAAGATGAAGAAGTTTCTAAGTTAGTATCAAAGCAAATCGCAATGGACGGTATCGCAGTAATCATAAATAAAGCAAACAAATTAGATAACATCACAAGCGACCAGGTTAAGTCAATCTACACAGGTGAAACAACAACTTGGGATAAACTTAAATAGTAAATGAGCCGAAGATAAAATAAACTCCAGGATATTAATTAAAAGTTAGTATTCTGGATTATTTAAAAGTTAGATTAGTCAAAATCAATAGAATATATTGTTAATATTTTAAAGGAGAAAACTTTGAATAAAGCATCAGAAGTAATAATGAAGATAGTATTTTTGCTATGTGCATGTATTTCAATTGCAGCAGTAATTATGATTTGCGTGTTCATGTTTGCCAATGGTGTTCCTGCAATAAAGGAGATAGGTTTCTTTAAATTCATATTTGGTACAGAATGGAGACCGACTCAGGGAATTTTTGGAATTGGTCCTATGATTATAGGTAGTATCTATGTTACAGCAGGAGCAATGGTAGTAGGAGTTCCAATTGGCTTACTTACAGCAGTTTTTCTAGCAAAATATTGTCCTGAAAAAATTTATAAATTAGTAAAACCAATTATAAATCTTATGGCTGGGATCCCATCAATTATCTACGGATTCTTTGGTTTAGTAGTAATTATACCAGCCATTCAAGATATATTTGGCACCTCTGGCAAGGGGATTCTGGCAGCATCGCTTCTTCTTGGAATGATGATTCTTCCTACAATTATTAATACAGCAGAATCTTCAATTACTGCAGTGCCGGGGAGTTATTATGAAGGCGCTCTGGCACTAGGTGCTACAAAAGAAAGAAGTATTTTTAAGACTGTTATTCCGGCAGCAAAGTCTGGTGTAATGTCAGGAATTATCCTTGGCATGGGAAGAGCCATAGGTGAAACAATGGCGGTAGTTATGGTTGCAGGTAACCAGGCAATGATACCGGATAGTATTTTAAGTGGTACAAGAACATTAACATCTAACATTGTTTTGGAAATGGCTTATGCACCACAGGGAATTCATAGAAACGCATTAATAGCAACAGCAGTTGTGTTGTTTGTATTTATTTTGATAATAAATGTATGCTTTTCACTTATAAATAGAAGGGGGACTGAATAATGAATAATAATGATTTCAGAGAAAAATTAAGAAAATCAAAGTCCTACATAATGAAAGCATTGGTTTATTTGGCAACAGCAATTACTTTAGTATCCATGTTATACCTGATAATTTATATATTAATTAATGGTATACCATACATTAATGGAGACCTGTTTGCATGGAAATATAATTCCCAGAATGTGTCAATGACACCGGCAATAATAAATACAATAATTGTAGTTGCATTAACATTAGTTATAGCAGTGCCGGTAGGAATTGCAGCAGCAATTTACTTAGTAGAGTATGCAAAAAGAGGTTCTAAACTTGTAAAAGTAATTAGAGTAACTACAGAAACTTTGGCGGGAATTCCATCAATTGTTTTTGGTTTGTTTGGATTTTTATCATTTGTAATTGCTTTTAAATGGGGCTACTCAATGCTTGCAGGAATTTTAACTTTGGCAATGATGGTTCTTCCAACAATTATAAGAACAACAGAAGAATCACTAATAGCAGTACCTGATTTATTTAGAGAAGGAAGCTATGGATTAGGTGCCGGAAAATTAAGAACAATATTCTTAATTGTTTTGCCGTCAGCTGTACCGGGAATTTTGTCAGGTGTAATTTTGGCAATAGGTAGAATTGTAGGCGAAAGTGCAGCTTTAATATTTACTGCAGGTTCAATGGCAGCAGTGCCTGACAGTTTATTTGCATCAACAAGAACTTTGGCAGTTCACATGTATTGTTTATTGTCAGAAGGTTTGTACATAAATCAGGCTTATGCAACAGCAGTAATATTACTTTTAATAATTTTAATAATCAACGGATTATCACAAATTGCGGCTAAAAAAGTTAGCAAGGGAAAACAGTAGAAATTAAAGTGAAAAATAATACGTGAAACAGGTAACTTTAGTTTTATGCATGAAAAGTTACTTAGTATAATCTGGAAAGGAAAAAAAATGGGAAAATTTGATATAGAAAATATGGATCTCTATTACGGAGATTTCCATGCAATTAAAAATGTAAATTTAAGTGTTCCACCTAATGAAATTACAGCGTTTATCGGACCTTCAGGTTGTGGAAAATCTACAGTGCTTAAATCTTTAAACAGAATGAATGATTTAGTACCTGAATGTAAAATAACAGGTAACATTACATTAGATGGTGTGAATATTTACAAGGATATAGATGTAAATAAATTAAGAAAAAGAGTTGGTATGGTTTTCCAGAAACCAAATCTTTTTCCAATGAGTATTTACGAGAACATTGCTTATGGACCAAGAACTCATGGGATTCACTCAAAAGCAAAGCTTGATGAGATAGTTGAGAGAACCTTAAAGCAGGCTGCAATTTGGGATGAAACAAAGGATAAATTAAAGAAAAGTGCTTTGGCAATGTCAGGTGGTCAGCAGCAGAGACTTTGTATTGCAAGAGCTTTGGCAGTTAATCCGGAAGTAATATTAATGGATGAACCTACATCAGCCCTTGATCCTATTTCAACCTCAAAAATAGAAGACCTGGCAGTAGAGTTAAAGAAAGATTATACAGTAATTATGGTTACACATAATATGCAGCAGGCAGCAAGAATTTCTGACAAAACAGCATTTTTCCTTTTGGGAGAAATTATCGAATTCAGTGATACAGAGCAGATGTTCTCTATGCCTAAGGATAAGAGAACTGAGGATTATATTACAGGAAGGTTTGGTTAAAGTATGAGAAATAAATTTGATGAACAATTAGATTATCTAAATAAAGAAATGGTAGAAATGGGCAACCTTTGTGAAAAAGTAATCAGCGGAGCAATTGAAGTTACCATGTCAGATAAAGATGGAAAACTTGCCCATGAAGTTTTGGAAACTGATTCAGAAATTGACAGAAAAGAAAGAGAAATTGAAAATATCTGTATGAAACTTTTGCTTAGACAACAGCCGGTTGCAAGAGACTTAAGAGTAATATCATCAGCTCTTAAAATGATTTCCGACATGGAAAGAATAGGCGACCAGGCAGCAGATATAGTTGAATTATCTAAATATGTGGAAGGTAGCAAAATTAAAAACGAAATTCATTTAGATGAAATGTCCAAGGAAGTTATTAAAATGGTAACAGGTAGTGTTGACTCTTTTGTAAGCAAAGACCTTTATTTAGCAAGGACTGTGATAATATCTGACGATATTGTTGATAACTATTTTGATGATATTAAGAAAAAGTTAATAGCTTTAATAGCCAAAACAGATGGTGAAGGTGAAGAGTTTATTGACTTACTTATGATTGCAAAATACTTAGAAAGAATTGGCGACCATGCCACAAATATTGCCGAGTGGGTTGAATATTCAATTCTTGGAAAGCACGATGAAGAAATCGATAAAGATTTAGATGAGAATAAGTAGTAAATAGTATTTCTATTATAAGATTTTTATTATTCTAATGAATAGTAAATTTATTATTTAGATAAATAAGATTTATGAGTTAAACATTCAGATTCTATTTATAGGAAATACTATGTGATTAACACCATAACAATTATAGAAGACTTAAACAAATTAGTTTTTTAAAAACAGTTTGTTTAAGTTCTTTTTTTGTTTTAAAATATAATTCGGAATAAGAAGTAATAAATAAATGAAAATAATTAAAAGTAGAAAAAATTAAGATTAGTAAGAATTAAAATAATTGAAGATAGCAGGGATAAAGAAAAAATTAAAAGTATTAAAAATAAAAAACAATTGAGAATAGCAGGAATTAAAAGGAAAAATAATGGAGTGTAATAAGTTTAGTATTAGTAATGAAAAAATAAATATTAAGGCTAAAGAATTAATAGACAGACTGGCAGCAACACATAATTTGTCAGTTTCGGAATATAAGTTTCTAATAGAAAATCAAAATCAGGAGCTTGCAGATTATGCAGCAGGGCTTGCTGATAAGGTAAGACGTGAAATATATGGCAATGAAATTTATGTAAGAGGTTTAATTGAGATTGGTAATTATTGTACTAATGACTGTTATTACTGTGGAATAAGAAAGTCGAACAATAATTGTGACAGATACCAGCTTACAAAGAAACAGATTATGGAATGTTGTCAGGAAGGCTATGAACTGGGCTTTAGGACTTTTGTATTGCAAGGGGGCGAGGGCATTGTAAAGGTAGATGATGTGTGTCAGCTTGTGAAAGAAATAAAAGAAAAACACAGTGATGTAGCTGTAACTTTATCTTTAGGCGAATGCTCGAAAGAAGATTATTTGAAAATGTATGAGGCGGGTGTAGACAGATATTTGCTTCGCCACGAAACAGCTAATAGGGAACATTATGAAAAACTTCATCCCAAGGAAATGTCTTTTGATAACAGAATGGAATGTTTACAGAATTTAAAAAAAATTGGCTATCAGGTTGGTTGCGGCTTTATGGTTGGTTCCCCTTATCAAACGTCAGAATGTCTTGCAGAAGATTTGAAATTCATTGAAGAATTCAGCCCCCACATGTGTGGAATTGGTCCTTTTATTTCTCAGAAGGATACGGAGTTTAAAGACCAGCCATCAGGAACAATGGAACAGACGGTGTATTTATTATCACTTATCCGTTTGATAAAAAACAATATTTTATTGCCGGCAACAACGGCACTTGGCACAATTCATCCGTTAGGAAGAGAAATGGGAATTAAGGCAGGGGCTAATGTGGTAATGCCTAATTTGTCTCCGGTTTCTGAAAGAAAAAAATATGCCTTGTATGATAATAAAATTTGCACAGGGGACGAATCAGCGCAATGCAAACAATGTTTAAGTGGACGAATGGCGTCAATCGGGTATAAAATTGTTACTGACCCAGGAGACATGAAATCGCTTTAGTAAGAAGATTAATATACAGCATTTAAGAAAGAAGGTAGAAAATGGCTATTTATAACAAAGAGTCAATGATTGCAGATGAATTTATTAATCATCAGGAAATATTAGATACAATAAAGTATGCAGAAGAGAACAAGAGAAATGTGGAGTTAATTGACAGTATTTTAGAAAAGGCAAAGCCGGTTAAGTCTGCAGATGGAAAGCAGACTCACTGCAAAGGTCTTACACACCGAGAGGCATCGGTTTTGCTTGCTTGTGACATACCGGAAAAAAATAAGGAAATGTACAGGTTGGCAGAAGAAATTAAGCAGGCTTTTTATGGCAATAGAATTGTAATGTTTGCTCCACTTTATTTATCAAATTATTGTGTAAACGGATGTGTATATTGTCCTTATCACATGAAGAACAAACATATTTCAAGAATTAAACTTTCTCAGGAGGACATTAAGAGAGAGGTTATTGCACTTCAGGACATGGGACATAAACGTCTTGCCATTGAAGCAGGAGAAGACCCGGTAAATAATCCAATTGAGTATATTTTGGATTCAATCAAAACTATATATTCAGTGCATCACAAAAATGGAGATATACGTCGTGTTAATGTAAACATTGCGGCAACTACAGTTGAAAATTACAGAAAGTTAAAAGATGCAGGAATTGGAACTTATATTCTTTTTCAGGAAACATACAACAAAAAAAGTTATTTAGAACTTCATCCAACAGGGCCAAAGCATGACTACAATTATCACACAGAAGCTATGGATAGAGCAATGGAAGGTGGAATTGATGACGTTGGACTTGGCGTTTTGTTTGGACTTGAAGGCTATCAATATGAGTTCGCAGGACTGCTTATGCATGCAGAACATTTGGAGGCAGTGCATGGTGTAGGTCCGCATACAATCAGTGTTCCAAGAGTAAAAAAAGCCGATGACATTGATCCGGATGAATTTGATAACGGCTTGGAAGATGAAATATTTGAAAAAATTGCTGCATGTATTCGAATTGCAGTTCCATACACAGGCATGATAATTTCTACAAGAGAAAATCAGAAAGTTAGAGAAAAAATGTTATCTCTTGGAGTATCACAGATTAGTGGTGGCTCAAGAACTTCTGTTGGTGGATATTGCGAAGAGGAACGTCCACACGATTCAGAGCAGTTTGACGTTTCAGACCAGCGAACTTTGGACGAAGTAGTTAAATGGCTGATGGAAAAAGGTTTTATACCATCGTTTTGTACTGCCTGTTACAGAGAAGGCAGAACAGGAGACAGATTTATGTCACTTTGCAAAAACGGACAAATCTTAAACTGTTGTCATCCAAATGCATTAATGACATTAGCAGAATATCTTGTAGACTATGCATCAAAGGAAACAAAAGAAATAGGTTTCAAATTAATAGAAGATGAACTTAAAAAGATTCCAAACGAAAAGGTTCACAGCATAGCAGTAGAAAATATTAAGAATATCAAAGAGTCAAACAGACGAGACTTTAGATTTTAGTTTTTTAAATAGGAAAGTTAGTTTAACACAGACAGATTAAAAAGGCAGTCAAAAAACAGTAAGGCATCAAAAAAGACAGAGAGGTAGATAATTAATATGGGATTAAATGACAGACCGGCAAGTGAGAGAGTTCATATAGGATTTTTCGGGTTAAGGAATGCAGGAAAATCTAGCGTTGTAAACAGAGTGACAGGTCAGGAATTATCTTTGGTTTCAGACAACAAGGGAACTACAACAGATCCTGTGAAAAAAACAATGGAGCTTCTTCCAATTGGTCCTGTAGTAATTATTGACACACCGGGAATTGACGACGAAGGAGAACTTGGCAAAATGCGTGTTGAAAGGGCAAAAGATGTTTTAGGCGAAACGGACATTGCCGTTTTAGTTGTTGATGCAACATCCGGTTTAAAAGGAAAGGACAATGAGCTAATAGCTTCATTTAAAGAAAAAAGTATCCCATATATTATTGCCTATAACAAAAGCGATTTGATTGATGAAACAGACAAAGAAGTAATAAGAAACAGCCAGTTGAATGATGAATCCTTTAAGGACAGTAAAAAGAATAGCCAGCCGTTTAATGAAGCTTTTAATAATGGCGAAAGATGCAAAAATGGCACAGACGAATTGGCTAATGAAATATTCGTTAGTGCATTAACAGATAAGGGCATTTATGAATTAAAAGAATTAATTGGCAAAATCTCTAAAGCCACACTAAACAAAAACAAAAAAATTCTTGAAGGTTTAGTTGAGAAAGGCGACATGGTTGTTCTAGTTGTGCCAATTGATTCTGCAGCTCCAAAGGGAAGATTAATTTTACCACAACAGATGGTAATAAGAGAAATTCTTGATACACAAGCAATTTCAATTGTAACTCAGGTTGAGCAGTTGGAGGCAACATTGAATTCAATTAATCAAAAGCCTAAGCTTGTAATTACAGATTCTCAGGCATTCAATCAGGTTGCAAAAATTGTGCCTGAAAATATTTCCCTCACATCTTTTTCGATTTTGCTTGCCAGATACAAAGGCACATTGCAAGATGCTCTTGAAGGTGCAAGTATGCTTGAAAAATTGAAGGATGGTGACAAGGTTTTAATCTCAGAAGGTTGTACCCATCATAGACAATGTGACGACATAGGAACTGTTAAACTTCCTAATTGGATATTAAAGTACACCGGCAGGAAAATTGACTTTCAATTTACGTCAGGGGGCGAATTCCCCAAAGATTTGTTAAAATACAAATTGATAATTCATTGTGGAGGTTGCATGTTAAATGAAAAGACAATGCAATCAAGACTTGCTCAGGCAAAAGCTCAGGGTATCCCAATGACAAACTACGGAATCATTATTTCACATCTAAACGGCATACTTGAACGCTGCACAGAAATGCTGTAGTTAAATACTGTAGTAAATTGCTGTGTGATAAATTTAGAGTAGAAATAAATAATGTAAGCAAGATAAAAGAATATGCATTTTCAGAATGCAACTATCCAAACGCTATCTAACAAAATCTGCAATGTGTTAGAAACCGGTGTTGCTCAAGATAAAAATTAAATGGTGGTAGGGCATCCAAAACAAACTTAATCTTATCAAAAGGGATGCCCCAAAAGTAAATTCCCCCAAGAACAAATCTCCCACAAACAATTAAAACTCAGCGAATCTTTTACCCATATTTTACCCGAATTTTACTTTAGGATAACTTGAATATTACATTGTGAAATTATTATGAAGATGTAGGAGGGATAATCATGATTTATGTAGTAGAAGATGATACCAGTATTAGAGAGTTAATTGTATATACTCTAAACAGCATGAATCTGAAAACTGTAGGCTTTGAGAAACCATCTGACTTTTGGGATCAGTTAGATAGTGAAATACCTACATTGGTTATGCTGGACATAATGCTTCCTGAAGAAAATGGAATTGATATTCTAAAAAAATTAAGGAAAAGAGTAGATACAAAAGCATTACCTATAATAATGGTAACAGCAAAAACAAGTGAATATGACAGAATTGCAGGATTGGATAATGGTGCAGATGATTATATTCCAAAGCCATTTAGTATGCTTGAAATGGTGGCAAGAGTCAAAGCACTATTAAGACGTACTGAACATACTAAAAATCAGGAAGATTATTCTTTGGAACATTTGTATGTTTGTCCAGCCAAACATGTTGTAAAAGTTGATGGAGAAGATGTGACATTAACATTAAAGGAATTCGAAATGTTATGTATTCTTTTACAAAATCAGGGCATTGTTCTAACAAGAGACCAGCTATTAAATAAAGTATGGGGATACTCATTTGATGGCGAAAGCAGAACAGTAGATGTTCACATTAGAACTTTACGACAGAAATTAGGCGTAGCAGCAGAGGCAATTAAAACAATTCGAGGCGTGGGCTACAAGATTTAATATTATACGAGGAGGAACTGCAATGAGCATATTCAATGTTTTATCATTAATAGGGGGCTTAGCATTATTCCTATTTGGAATGAATGTTATGGGAGAAGCCCTAGAGAAAAGAGCAGGCAGTAGTTTAAAAGGAATACTGGAAAAATTAACAGCAAGTAGATTTAAAGGATTTTTGTTAGGCGCAGCAGTAACAGCGGTAATTCAAAGTTCTTCAGCAACAACAGTAATGGTTGTAGGCTTTGTAAATTCAGGCATTATGAATTTAAAACAGGCAATTGGAATCATAATGGGTGCCAATGTAGGAACAACAATTACATCATGGATACTTAGTTTAACAGGAATTCAAAGTTCAAATATTTTAGTAAGTTTATTAAAGCCATCATCTTTCACACCAATATTAGCCTTAATAGGAATTATTTTATTGATGAGAAAGAAAAGTGGAAAAAGTGTTGATACAGGAATGATTTTATTAGGTTTCGCAGTATTGATGTTTGGAATGGAAGCAATGTCAGACGCTGTGTCACCACTTAGAGACGTACCTGAATTTCAGCACATTTTAACAATGTTTAGCAACCCTATTTTAGGTGTTTTGGCAGGAGCATTTTTAACAGCAGTAATTCAAAGTTCATCAGCATCTGTAGGTATTTTACAGGCATTAGCTTCAACAGGCGTGGTTACTTATGGCAGTGCCATTCCAATTATTATGGGACAGAACATTGGCACATGTGTAACAGCAATTATTTCTTCATTTGGAGCAAACAAAAACGCAAAGAGAACAGCGGTAGTACATTTAACATTTAACATTATCGGTACAGCAGTATGGCTTACAGTATTCTGTGTTGTAAATGGAGTAGTACATTTATCATTTATAAATGACAGTGCAAGTTTAATGGGAATTGCAATTGTACATTCAGCATTCAATATTCTTTGCACAATAATCTTATTCCCATTTGCAAATCAGTTGGAAAAACTAGCACGCTTCATTATAAGAGATGCAAAAGTTGGAGATGCAGAAGAAGTTTTGGATACAAGACTTATGGCAACACCTTCAATTGCATTGGAACAGTGTAAGAAGGTTGTGAAATCCATGTTTGAAAAAACAGAGTTAGGAGTAGTTGAAGCCTGCAATATGTTTATCAATTATTCAGATAAGACAATGGAAGAAGTTGTTTCATTAGAAAAGAAAGTAGATAAGTACGAGGACCAGCTTGGAACATATTTAGTACAGATTAGTAAGCAGAATCTAAGCGAACAGGACAGTAGAGAAGTAAGCGAAATTCTCCATATAATTGGTGACGTGGAAAGAATTTCCGACCACTCAGTGGCTATTGCAAAGTCAGCCCAGGAGATTAGCGAGAAGAAGTTAAAGTTTTCTAATCAGGCAGAGGGGGAAATTACAGTTATGATTAAAGCTGTAAAAGAAATCCTTCAGGAATCAAAAAATGCTTTCTTAGAAGACGATGCAAATCTGGCAATGGATGTTGAGGCAATGGAACGTGTTATTGATAAATTGAAACATCAGTTGAAGAAGCGCCATGTTGACAGATTGAAAAAAGGCGAGTGTACAATCGAGCATGGCTTTGTGATGACAGACATTATAACTTCATTGGAAAGAATTTCCGACCACTGTTCTAACATAGCAAGTTGTGTGGAAGAAATCGGGCATGGAAGCTTGGACATTCACGCATACAATAGAGACATTCGTAGAGACGAAACTAATGAATTTAGAAGTATTTATGAAAAATACAAAGAGAAATATAGTTTGGAAAAAAGAATAATCTAGTTTGAATTTTAACTTACAAAAGAAGGTGAGAATATGCATGAAGTATATAAAAAAATTTGGAATGTGGCAGACAAAACAGATAGAGTTTTTCCATTTACAAACAGATCATGGTTCCTGTTTTACAGCACAGCATTGTGGGCAGTTATAGGGCTGATAGCAGGTGGTGTTATTTCGGGAATCCTCTGTTTGGTTAACAGTGGCATGAGCCTTGTTAAGTGGCAGATTGTTATTGCAGCCTATATTGCAATGATAATGGGTTTTGCAGGCGGCATAATGTATATTCTTAGGAATACAGAACCTAAAGATATAAAATAGTTCTCCACGTTAATAATTACATTTTTTTAGGACACAATACTAAAAATGGAGGACTTAACATGGAAAAAAATATTTTAAGAAAAATGTCTTATGGAATTTATATTGTGTCAACAGTGGACAGTGGGAGAGCGACAGGTTGTGCTGTAAATTCGGCAATGCAAATAAATGTATCGCCGGAAACAGTGGCAATTAGTATTAATAGAAAAAATTTCACACACCAGTGCATAGCAGAGTGTGGCTTGTTTGCAATAAATTTAATTGCAGAGGACTCAAATCCAATATTGATTGGTAGATTTGGATTCTGTTCAGGAAGAGATGCAAATAAATTTCAGGATGTGGATTTTAAAATTGTAAAAGAGATTCCTGTATTGACAGATACTTGTGGATACGCAGTTTGCAAAGTAATAAACAAATTTGAAACAGAAACCCATACAGTATTTTTAGGCGAAGTAATAGAAAGTAAAATGTTTGGGAACAACAGAATCCCGATGACATATAGTTACTATCAAAAGGTAGTAAAAGGTGTTTAAAATAATAAATTTTGAGAAATCATTCTTTAGAAAGAAAATGCGCTAAATATTATCAATGCATTTGAAATCTGAAGGATGATTTTTTTCTTCATGTAATAAAATAGGAAAATTTAACGTTATACATATATAACAACAATTAGGTAGAGAGAAAGGCAGGAAGAAAGTCCATACAAAATGGGGCAAGAGGGTAAACATTATACGTTTTGATTTGCTCTAATAAAATAAAGAAATGTTTTAAAAATTGAGTCTGTGAAATAATGTAGGTAAATAGAAATTATTTCACAGACTCACAGCTTTTACTTTTTAAATAAGTTATTACGTTGTTGAAGGAAGATATGGCATCAACGCACCTGCCATATTTGAAATAGGCATAGTCTGTAACCACACTCTACCAGGTCCTGTAACCACTGTATTAAATACGCCTTCGCCACTGAAAAATATATTCTTAACGCCGGGAACAGTTTTGACATCCATTTGGCATGTTCCTGACATGGCAGCTAAATGACCTGTATCAATGACAATCTGCTGTCCGGGTTGTAAATTGTATTCAATTACGTGACCGTCAAACTCTGCAAAAGCTATACCGTTGCCTGAAAGTTTTTGCATAATAAAACCTTCTCCACCAAATAGCCCTGAACCAAGTTTTTTTCTAAAATGCATTGAAAGTTCAACGCTGGCCTCAGATGCAAGAAAAGCAGATTTCTGCAAAATAATTTCATTTTCCGGTGAAATTTCGAAAGCTTTAATTGACCCTGGAAAACATGAAGCAATTGAAATCATGCCGTTTGTATGTTCAGCAGTATAAATATTTTGAAAAACTGTATCGCCTGATAAAGCTCTGCCAAACATTTTTCCAATGCCACCACCAGTTGTTTCCATTTTCATATTTGGTGACATCCATGCCATGCCACCACCTTCAGTAATAATTTTTTCACCCTCATCAAGCTCACAAATTACTACAGGTAAAGTATCACCTTTAATCGAGTATCTCATAAATTTTCTCCTTATAAATAAATAGTAGTCCTTATATCATTATGTTGATAAACAGTTACATATGCAGTATAACATACAATGGTGTATAATAGGTGCATAAGAAGTAATAAAATACAAAAGGAAAAACTAAAATGAAAACAAAAAGAAATAATAAAAGGATGACAGCAAAAGCCAGAAGAAGAAAACAGATAAGAAATAGAATTTTACTTGCAATATTAATTGTAGCTGTAATTATATTAGGGGCATTAGGGTGGCAGTACCTTGCTAATCAACGACAGATTTCTAATTTGAAAAATGCCAAGAAGCCGCACTGGATTAGTAAGCAGATAATTCCTGTAGACGGGGTTTCCAGAAACGGTGAGAAAATAATCAAAGTAAACGACATAGTAATACATTATGTTGGCAATCCGGGAAGCACTGCACAACAAAATAGGGATTTTTATGCAGGAAGTCAGTCAAATGTAAGTTCTCATTTTGTTGTGGGAATAGAGGGAGAAATTATTCAGTGCATTCCTTTAAATGAAATGTCTGCTGCAAGTAACTGGAGAAACAATGACACTATCTCAATAGAAACATGCCATCCTGATTCAACAGGTAAATTTACAAACAAAACTTACAAGTCTTTAGTTAGATTAGTGGCGTGGCTTGAGGATAAATGTGGTTTAACAGAGAAACATGTTATTAGGCATTATGATATTACAGGAAAAGAATGTCCAAGATATTTTGTGAAAAATAATGATGCATGGGAAACATTTAAGAAGAAAGTAAAGAAACAAAGATTGAAAATACAGGAGGAGTAAAATGATTACAAAAATAGGTGTACCATTTAAAGGTTTAGCAGGAGACGGTTTTTCAGGAAGTTATAAGGGAATGAGATTTTTCATGAAGACCTATGACAAGGAAAATATAACTGTGTATGTTTATCCGGAACCTTACAGTTTTGAACATACTAAGGAAGAATTGAAAGAAACAATTACCTTTCCATATACTGAGGAAGGGGTAGATCAATGTATTAATTGGCTTAACGAAAAATATGAAAAAGACAAAGAAAAATGGGATGAAGCACTAAATTCCTCATGGGAATAAAAATAATAGAGTGTATAAAGCGTCATTGTAATTAGAAAAATTGTACTAACTGTACTAACAAACAATTTCAATGATGCTTTTTTGATGACATTTTGATGTAATATACAGGTGAAGGATACTAAGTTAAACGATAATTAAACAGGGTTAATTATATATAAGAAAAAACAGACTATAGAACATAGAGTAGACGGAATATAAATTAGAGAAGATATGTAAGACACATTGGAGGAGACAAATTGATAAACATATTAATTGTTGAAGATGACAAGGCAATTTCAAATTTAATTAAATTGACAGTTAAGAGAACAGGATTTTTTTGTGACACAGCATACGATGGAGAAGCTGCACTTGAAAAAATAAATGAGAAAAAATTTGATTTAATACTATTGGATATAATGTTGCCAAAAGTTAATGGCTTTGAAATCTTAGAGTATATAGAACCATTGAAAATACCGGTAATATTTTTAACAGCAAAAAATTCAGTTGAAGATAAGGTAAAAGGGCTTCGAATGGGAGCAGAAGACTATATTGTAAAACCTTTTGAACCTACGGAGTTGTTGGCACGTATTGATGTGGTTCTTAGAAGATATAAGAAAACAGAAGAAGTCATTACTATTGGCGGACTGACAATTAATCAGGTTTCAATGCAGGTGACAAGGGACAATAAAGAGATACTTTTAACACCAAAAGAATACAATATTTTACTTTTATTTATACATAACCCAAACGTGGCTTTGTATAGAGAAACAATTTATGAGCGTGTGTGGGGTGAGGAATTTGAATACGGAACCAAAACAGTTGACCTGCACATACAGCGTCTTAGAAAAAAGGTTGGCTGGGAAAAAATATTGAAAGCCGTAAATAAAGTTGGTTACAGGTTGGAAGTATAAGAATTTTTCGAAGTTTGAAATTCTTAAAATAAAATTAAGGAAAGTTGAGAAAATATGAAATTTAGAACCAAGGTAGTAGTTTATATGGTAAGTATGCTTGCAATTGTATTTGGAGCGGGCTCAAGTGTATTAATTTATAATTCATATAGTAGTGCATTGGATCGGGAAAAAATAAGTGCCAAGCAGTCTTATGATATGATGCTAAGCACACTAAAGGTTGTTAATAAAGCTAAAACATGGACAGATAGTGAAGATTTATCAACGGTAATTAAGGAAATGACAAGGCAGAAAAATGCTTCCTGGGTTGCCATTAGAGTAAGTAAAAAAAACAGGATATTATATAAGTCAGGAGAAAAAAAAGACTATCTTGTAAATATGCGGAAAAGTGTAAATGAGAAAACATGCAAGATAAAAGTATTATCACCGGACGAAACAAGTAGATATTTACAAATTTCAGGATCGTTGCAGGTAGGAGAAGAAGTTGCATATTTGGATATCCTATATGACGTTTCTTCTATATACAAAGAGAGAGAAGAATTAGTGCATATTTATTACGAAATATTTGCGTTATTGGTTGTTATATGCGGAATTGTGTCATATAGTAATTCGTTTTTAATGACAAGACCTTTAACAAAACTGGCAAGAACTTCAAAATTAATTGCAGCAGGTAGTTTGTCATCACGTTCGAAAGTAAAAACAAATGATGAAATTGGACAGTTATCAAAAGAATTTGATTGCATGGCTGATCAGTTAGAAAAAAATATTAATGACTTAAAAGAAACAATGGAGAGCCAAAATCAGTTTATTGGAAATTTTACCCATGAATTAAAAACACCGATGACATCAATTATTGGCTATGCTGACTTAATTAGAACTCAGTCTTTAGACGAACAGGAGCAGATTGAGGCGATAAATTATATTTATTCAGAGGGAAAAAGATTAGAAAGATTGTCTTTAAAATTGTTGGATATATTTGTTACAGATAATGCAGAAATTAACCTTACAGTAGCATCGCCAAAGAAAATCGTAGAAAGTGTTATTTCAAATTTACAAAATAATTATTTAAAAAAAGGAATTTCATTAAGTTGCAAATGTGAAGAAGGAACATGCATGTTAGAACCGGATTTAGTACGTTCCCTTGTTATTAATTTAATAGATAATGGACGAAAGGCAATGACAAACGGTGGACATATTTATGTTCAGACAACAATGACAGATAAGGGCTGTATTATACAGGTAAAAGATAATGGAAGAGGAATGCCCAAAGATGCCATTGCCCATATAACAGAGGCATTCTATCGCGTGGATAAATCCCGCTCAAGACAGCAGGGAGGAGCAGGATTAGGACTTGCCTTATGCGAAAACATTATAAAACTTCATAATGGAAATATTAATTTCAAAAGTAAAGAAAATGTAGGAACAATAGTTAATGTAGAGTTGAAAGGAGGAAGAGAATAGATGAAAAACAAAATAGCGGTTATTGCGTTGTTAATGGTATCTGTTACAATTGGGACTCTTTTTCCAAAAATAGTATTAACATATCAGGATAAAAATTTACAAAATAAAACTTTTACATATGATATTGACCAAAAGGATTTTAAAACAGAAAATAAAATTTTAAATACTTTAGATGCATATACAAGTGGTAATTTTTATAAGGCAAAGGACTCCATTAAGGATACAAAATTAAGTAGGGATGAGGTATTAAAATCCATTAAGAAATTTTACAGTATTTTAAATAAATATGCAGAGTATCAGGTGGACTACGAAAAAATTATAAATTACAAGGAATCTGCAAGTTTGTATTTATCAGAAAGTATTATAAGTTCTATGAGTACGGTGGCGGATGATGAATCTCTGGCAAAAAAATATAAAATTTGGACCTGCTCTTTTGAAACAGAAAGTGGTTTTAAAATTGAATTAAAATTAGATGATGAAAGTGGAAAAGTAATATCGTTCTATATGTATAAACAAAAATTAAGAGTGAGCTTGTTTGATTTTGAAAAAGTAAATAAAATGAAAAAATTTTTTGAAGAATATTACGAAGTAAGTGCACAAATTGAAACTGTAGATAAACAGAATTTTGACATAACTTTGTACGACAAAGATTCTAAAGAAAAAGCAAAGGGGAGCATTGTTGTTGGAGAGGCTACCAATAGCGGAACGTATTTCAATAATTATCTGGTGGATTAAAATGATGCCAAAATGATGCCAAAATGTAGCAGTTTATGTGAAACACCTTGCTATTATTACAATAGTTAAGTTAAAAAAATTTAACTAATGACTTTTTGTGATTATAGGGAGGTGTTTTTTATGTACCAAAGTGAAGGAACAGGCAGAGAAAGGAAAGGTGAAATTTCTCAGAGGCGCAAACAAAATGAGATAATAATTATAACAATATTAGCCGTAATTATGACTGCCGTTATGTTTGCAAATATTTTGGAGAATCCTAAAATAAGCGACCAAAGTGCTAACGAAAAAGAAAAAATGGAAAAAATAAGTAATAAAACAAAAACAGACGGAATAAATAATAAAAAAAATAAAGAGAAAAGAATGATTAATAAAAACGACTGGATGCTTGTTTTAGTGAATGGAAAACATAAAATAAAGGAAAACTATGATATTACCGTAACACCTGTTGGGTATACTCAGGCAATTGATGAGAGATGCTATGACAATCTTAAGAATATGATTAATGATTGCAGGAATGCAGGGTATAATCCGGTAATATGCTCCTCCTACAGAAGTCATGAAAAGCAGGTTCTTTTGTTTGAAAACAAAATCAAAGATTTTATCGGGCAAGGCTATACAAGAAAAGAGGCAAAGAAAAAAGCAGGAACAGTTGTGGCGCTTCCCGGAACAAGTGAGCATGAAATAGGTCTTGCAGTTGATATTGTAGATGTGAAGTATCAGCTACTTGAAGAGAATCAGGAGAAAACTGAAACACAAAAATGGTTAATGAAAAACTGTTGGAAATACGGCTTTATTCTCAGATATCCAAAAGATAAACAGGAAATAACCGGGGTAATTTACGAACCATGGCATTACAGGTTTGTAGGAAAAGAAAATGCAAAAATGATAATGAAAAACAATCTGTGTCTGGAGGAATATTTGGAATAAAAATTCAAAATCTGATATTGTACAATTATTTATAATTAGTATATTATAAAAGAAAAGAGTAAAAGTAATCAGAAGGGAGCGATTTATGTGAATAAAAAAGTATTAGAAATAAATAGTTTATTAGATACATTGCAGGATGAAGATTATAATACAGTAATAAGTTTCATAAAATTTCTTTCTGATTTTAGAAAAAAAGAAGAAGCAGAAAAGAGTGGAGATACATTAAAAAAATACAAAAAATGTTTGTTGATGACAAGGGAGTGAGTTCGGAGAAAAGTATGATTGAGGATATGGCTAAATTCAGAAGGGAAAGATTAGGATTATGAAAATAATGCTTGATACAAATGTATTGAGATACTTTAGTATTTTTACCATTTATGTTCTATGAGTATTTAAATAAAAGATTGATTGAATAAGGCATACTGTATTGAATGTAAGTGCAGTATGTCTTTTATAATGATTATTATGTATTAATTAGTAATTGGGAGGCAGGAGTTATTTTCCTGTCTCCTATTTTATTGAAAATTTGATGGATAAAGATGATAAAAGATATTTACCTTTATAAAACAGGGGATGAAGGATTATCGAAATATTATTGTAGTATTTGCACTATTTTTAATATACGTTCTTTGGTATCAGGAGTACATTTTTGAAGCTCTAATAATATAGCGTTATCTACAGCAGAAGGAGTGTTACTATATTCATTATTAAGAACATAATCAACGGTAGTGCCTAATACATTACATACATTAATAAGAGTGGTAAGGGAAATCTTAACCTTGCCATTTTCTATGTTGCTTATGTGGCTGGTATTTACTTTAACAGAAGTTGCAACAAATTCTTGAGTAAAGCCCTTGCTTATTCGTATTTCTTTTAATTTCTTACCAATAGAATCGAAATCAACATCCTTCATAAAATCACCTCAAATTATATATTGAGTCAATTGTAATATTTTTATAGCTGTAGTATAATAATCTATAACTATAAAAAGTATAGTTACAGACAAAAAAGGAGGAAACTTATGAAGAGAAACAAAAGAATTATTACGTTAGTAATGATAATATTGGTGTGTGGTTTGTTAAGTGGTTGTCAAAAAAATGGTCAAAGTTCTAAAGACACAAAGAAGCAAAATATTAGCACGGAGAAACAGAAAGAAAGTTCACAAATTGAAGAAACAACTCAAAATGAAAATATTAGGGAAGGTGAAGCGAAAGATGACAATGATTTAACAGGCACATATGTTGATGAAGAATCAGGTGAAACGCTTAAAGTAGTAGTTAAAGATGGAAAAGCTTCATTTTGTCTTTATTCAAAAGAGGGAGAGGAATATTCTGATTTTAAAGAAAAGGACAGAGAAATAAAAGACAATTATATAGATGGCGAAATGTCATATGTATCAAAAAATATGGATGGTTCATTAGCAATTTCATCTGGTTCAGGTGGGTCATGGGGTAAATTTATAAAAACAGAGAAAGTGGCTACCATTGATTTTACAAATTTTAATTCGTCAAGTAGATTGGAAACAGAAACATATCAGGAAAGCGATGGAATTAAAATAGATAAAGATAAAATAAATAATAAAGTTTTAAAATTTAAAAATGATGATGGAAAGCTATGTTTTACATATTTTGATGATGATGGTTCATATTTTGATGAGATAGTTTCAGGAGCATGGTATGACGAAAACGGATCGCCTTTAGCTAAAATGCCACCATTAGATCTTTGGAGAAAAGGACATATTTGGACTGGAGATTTAAATGATTTTCATTTTGTTAATTCGAAAAGATTTACAATGGATCAGTTAAAAAGGTCAAATCCGTCAGATGATATGTCTGGAGATTTGTATGCAATTATTCTGAAAGATATTACTAAAGAACAGGGCGATGATAATATGATTTACTATGGTGAAGATTACTACACAGGAGAAGAGGTAATGTTTAGAGGTAATTACAGCAAAATATTGAATGGTGACAATGTTTTAATAATAGGACAATTTATAGGATTAACAGAAGATGATAATCCAGAATTAGATGTATGGCGTGCAGAACTTTGTAATGGTAGATTCTAAAATTACAATGTTATAGTTATTTTTAAGGTGTTCCTTATAAGTTTTATACCTGGGAACACCTTAAATTTTGAACATTTCTATTTCTTATCACTTACCTGACTGCCGTCATGTTCTATATGGAAATTATCTTTATAAATCAACTTGGAAATAGGTACGATTTCGTAGCCTTTTTCTTTTAGCCCTTCAATAACCTTCGGTAGTGCCTGGGCGGTATATTTGGCACCATTATGCATCAGGATAATAGAGCCATTCTTTAAGTCCTTGTGATTTAGGACAGTGTTTACAATAGAGTCTACACCGTAATTTTTCCAGTCAAGGCTGTCAACATTCCATTGAATTGTATAGTAGCCACAGTTTTTTGCCTGAATAATCAAATTGTTGTCATAGTCTCCGTAAGGTGGACGGAAAAGGCACATAGTAGTACCTGTAAGTTTTTTTACTTTATCAGTTACTTTGGTTAATTCATTACACATTTCGGAAGTGCTAAGTGTAGGCATATGTTTATGGTTTTCACTGTGATTACCCAAATCGTGCCCGGCTTTCTTTATGGCCTTTACGTCATCAGGATAGCTTTCAACCCAACCACCGGTCATAAAGAAAGTTACATTGATTTTGTACTTTTTTAGAATATCAAGTATTTTTCGTGTGTCTTCATTTCCCCAAGCTGCATCAAATGAAAGCGCAACCTGTTTTTTATTAGTTTGGACATTATAGATTGGAAGCTCTTTGGTTGTATTAGAGGCGGTTATTGCATTAAAGCCGTCCTTAAACAGATTTTCCTGATAGTAGTATGTAAGACCAACGACTGCAATTAGAACGCAAAGCCATAAAATACTTCGCTTTAATAAGGAAACTTGTTGTGAATTAGACATAACAATTCTCCAAAAACTTATTACTATAGTTTATGCATAAATCAAGGGAATATGAGTGCCTCTTGACAGGGATGCTATAATGTTATAGGAAAAATTAGCATAGAGAAAAATGAGGTTTAGAATGAATAGAAGAGTAAAACAAAAGAAGTCAAAGCAGGTGGACATGTTACGCGGTTCCCTTGCAGATAAAATTATATTATTTGCACTTCCTTTGGCGGCAAGTAGTATTTTGCAACAGTTGTTTAACTCAGCAGATGTTGCTGTTGCAGGAAGATTTGCAGGTAGCGAGGCTTTGGCAGCCGTTGGTGGCAACAGTCCGGTTATTAACCTAATAGTTAATTTGTTTGTAGGATTTTCCATTGGGGCTAATGTTGTTATTGCCAGTGCAATAGGACAGGGTAATAAGAAAAAAGCAAACGGAGCAGTACATACGGTAATTTCATTAGCAATTATTTGTGGTATAGCTTTAATATTCATAGGGAATGCAGTGGCAGCACCAATATTAAGTATGATGGACACTCCTGATAATGTATTACCTTTGGCGGTGGAATATCTTAGAATTTATTTTTGTGGCATGCCGTTTTTTATGGTTTATAATTTTGGTTCTGCTGTGCTTCGAAGTATTGGTGATACAAAAAAGCCATTATATTGTCTTTTAGTATCAGGTGTTATAAATGTTGCCCTTAATTTGTTTTTGGTAATTGTGTGCGACCTTGGAGTTGCAGGTGTGGCAATTGCCACAGTTACGGCAAATGCAATAAGTGCATCAATGATTATTTTCTTCTTAATTCATGCAGATGAAACAATCAGACTGGATATAAAGAAATTATCACTTAACAAAGATGAGGTAATCAATATAGTAAAAATTGGGGCACCGGCAGGGCTTCAGGGAATGGTATTCTCATTGTCAAATGTTTGTATTCAGGCTGGAATTAACAGTTTTGGGACAGCAGGAATTGCAGGTTCTGCGGCTGCAGTAAATTATGAATTTTTTACTTATTTTGTGACGAGTGCTTTCACACAGGCGTGTATAACATTTACAAGTCAGAATTATGGGGCAAAGCAATATGACAGATGCAAAAAAATATTGAGAGTAAGCCTTGTACTTGCTATGGTATGCACAGCCTGCATGAGTATTGTCTTTGTTCTCGGAAAAGAATTTTTCATTGGCATATACACAACAGATAAAGATGCAATGGTGTATGGTGTGGCGAGATTAATAAGAGTAGGTCTTTTAACAGCTTTGCCACCATTATATGAGGTGACAGGTGGTGCTTTAAGAGGTATAGGTCACTCCATGACACCAGCTGTGCTTACAGTTTTTGGCTCATGTGTGTTAAGAATTGTGTGGATAAATACAATATTCAAAATGTTTAGTTCATTTGAAATATTAATGGCAGTTTATCCGTTTACATGGGTAGTGACAAGCCTGTTGGTAATAGGAACGTATTTTATTATTCGGAAAAAAGAGTATGTGTAAAAATAGGGTTTTAATATGTACAGAGCAATTTTAGTGTGTTATACTTGTACAGGTTTTGAGTATAGGAACAGGAGTAAGAGTAACCAATGAAAAAAGAAGGTTTATTATCTATTATTTTACCTGCGTTTAACGAGGAAAAAATAATAAAAAAAGCTGCAAATGTTATAGGTTCTATTTTAAATGGAGCATCTATTCCATACGAAATTATTTTTGTGGACGATGGTTCAAAGGATGATACATGGAATCAGATTGAAGCAGTATCAAAAGAAGATGAGCATATTGTTGGAATTCATTTTTCAAGAAATTTTGGAAAGGAATCAGCGCTTTTTGCAGGACTTGCTAATGCTAATGGCGACTGTTGTGCAGTTATGGATTGTGATTTACAGCATCCACCAGAGGTTTTAGTGGAGATGTATAGACTTTGGCAGCAGGGCTACGAAGTTGTTGAAGGTGTTAAGCATAGCAGAGGTAAGGAAAGTTTCTTACATAAGATGAGCGCAGGCTTGTTCTACAAATTAATTTCTAAGGCTGTTAAGATTGATATGTCAAGAGCCTCTGATTTTAAATTGATGGATAGACAAGCAGTAGAATCACTTCTGAATATGCCTGAAAAAAATGCTTTCTTTAGAGCATTGTCATCATGGATTGGGTACAAGACAACAAGTGTTGAATTTGATGTAAGAGAGCGTGAAGAAGGCGAGTCAAAATGGTCAACATGGTCATTGGTAAAGTATGCAATTACAAATATAGTTGCATTTTCAGCAGCACCAATGCAGATTGTAACAATTCTTGGAGTGATAGTTTTTATTTTGGCAGTTATTTTGGGAATACAGACAATTGTAAAATTCTGTATGGGACATGCAGTTGCAGGCTTTACAACAGTTATACTTTTGGTGTTGATGATAGGTAGTATCATAATGATGAGTTTAGGAATCATCGGCTACTATATTGCAAAGATTTACGAGGAAGTAAAGGGAAGACCTCGTTATTTAATATCAAAAAAAGTTGGAAAATAGTTAGTGGGGGTGTAATAAACTATATACTTGGGAGAAATTTAATGGAATCATTAATAAAATTATTTAATAAATACAAAGAGATAATAATGTATCTTATAATGGGCGGTGCTACAACAGTAGTCAACTGGGTTACATATAGCGTAATGATTACGATTTGCCATCCGGGACAAAGCCTGTCAGGACTTTTGAAAATATCAGCAAACACAATAGATGTATTTATTGCAAATATTGTAGCGTGGACAGTTGCTGTAATATTTGCTTATATTACAAATAAAATATGGGTATTTAGAAGTTATTCCTGGAAGTTTAAATTTGTTATGAAAGAACTTGGTTTGTTTTTATCAGCCAGAATTCTAACAGGTTTAATAGAAATTTTCGGCGTTCCGTTCCTTGTGGACCATGGATTTGATCAGGCAATCTTCGGCTTACGAGGCAGTGTTTGTAAGATAGCAATGTCATTCTTTGTAGTTTTACTAAACTACGTATTTAGCAAGCTGGTTATTTTCAAAAAAGACAAGAGTGAAGAAGAATAGAGCAAAAATCAACGTTTGTGTCATTTTTTTCAATGCTTGTGCAAAAAGTATTGAAAAATATAAATTAAAAATAGTAACAAAACATTCTTTATTGAACGAAAGCTTCAGTGAAGAATGTTTTCTTTTGAAAATTATTCAAGAATTTTCAAAAGAAATCTTTTATAAACACTTTGGGATAATAACTAGAGAGTGTTTCTATAATATGATAAAATAATAATGATATATAAATATCTATAACAAAATGGATAAATTTCACAACAATAAGTGGAAGGGAACAAAGGAAAGGAAGAAACAATGGTAAAAAAATTAGGAAGCGCAAAAAAAGTATTAGCATTGACTTTGTCTGCAACAATGGCTTTAAGTATGTTACCTATTCAGGGGACAAAAGTATCGGCAGATACACAGAATAGTGCCTATGAAATAGTTATGGAGCCACAACTAGAGTATGATTATGTTTATGGCTATGAAGGGAATTATATTAAAGTAGCTAACAAAGGGAAAAACGCTGATAATAGAGAAGTTGGCTTATGGGGACTTACAGACAAAAATGGAAATGAAATAGTTTCATGCAATTATACTGAGTTAAATGTGTTAGATGACAAAAATATTTTAGTTTCAGATATTGATAATAACTGGAAAATGTTAGATGAAAAAGGCCAGGTCAAAAAAGAATTTGTAGGTTATAGTTCAATATGGCAAGAAGAAAGTGGAAAATTACATGCAAATTGGGAAAAAAATGGAGAGAACGGATATGACATTATAGACTATGATGGAAATATTCTTAAAAAGGACGATTCAGATGATATTGAGTATACAGGTACAACTCAGTATGATGAAGTGGAGTATATGGGTGATGGAAAACATTTCTTTGTTTATAATAAGATAAAAAGTAATCAAAGTAATGACGAAAATACCGATGAGTCAGATGATGATAATTATACAATAGAAGGCTATGAAGGTTGGCTTGTTGAAGCTGACGGTACAGTAGTTAAAGAATTAGGTAAATTTAACTATTATAATGTTTGGACAAATGTAATTCAAATTGAAAATAATGACAATAGTGCTTGGGGAGATACCTATGTAAACATGGAAGGTAAAACTTATACTGTTGATGAGAGCAAACATAACATAACATCCATGTGGACTTCTGATAAAGAGGCTATGTTTTACACAGACCAGGGGTATGTTAAAGTTGAATTCCCTTCATTAGAAGAAACAGAAGTCAAATTTTCATTTGAAATAGCAACTTCATTTGAGTGGGATAAAAATACTATTTGTTTACAAAAAAAAGATGATGAAAAATGGTATCTTTATAACTATGGTGGAAGTTTAGTTAAAGAACTTAAATTGCCGGAAAACGCTGAACCAGAAAATAAGGTAGGAGACGATAGAATTTGGGCAGTCGCCTATGAAAATGATGAAAGAATTACATATTTACTTGATAGTGATGGGAATATTATAAAATCATATGATTTTATGAATTCAGGAGATATTAATCATTACATATATAATTATGATGAAGCCAGTTTAATAAAAATTATATATGGCAGAAAAAATGATGAAAATTATGAGTCAGATGACCAAATGCTTATTGATGCAAGAACCGGCGAAATTATATGTGATGATGGAACAGAAATTCATATAGATGAAGAGAATGATGAAGATGGAAAGTTGTTATATACATTTGTTTATACAGATAAAACAAGCTTTCTGTATAGAGATGGTAAAAAAATAACATTTGGTAACAATAACGATGCCAGTGATGACGTTAGTGATGATAGCTCACGTTTATATTTAAGCGAATATGATACTGATAATGAATTAATAATAATTAAGAAACTAATAGACAATGATGGAGTAACTGATTGGAGATATAATATCTATGATTTAGATGGTAAGTTATTAGCAGGTGATGTTCAGGACTACAACAGATTATCAGGAATTCTTGTAGTTGAGCAGAACGACAATTGGTCAATATTGGACAACAAAGGAAACACTATCAAAAGTAATATTGGAAAATATACTAATGTATGGCAATTAAGTGACAGTACATTCTGTGCTGAAAATCTTAATTCAAATGAGAAAGCAGTTAAGATTTTCTCTCAAACAGGAGATGTACTTGCAAGCGGTGTTGAAGAAGTATATGTATATAACGGTTTAGCTATTATGGATGATAATTCTTTATGGACAATTTACAATGAAAATGGTAAGAAAATAAAGGAATTAGGAAAGTACAAGGTAGTAGCAAGTGTAGGGGAAGATGTGATAATTGCGGCGGACTCGGAAACTGGTGAAGACAGTTTCTTGAGATATAAATATGAGAACCCGGCAATATTTGATAGAGATGGAAAATTATTAGTTGAGCAGGGAAAAATAGAAGATATTGGTATATATTTTGATAACGTTATACCTGTAAAAGTTAATGGAAAGTGGGGCTTTTATAAATTAAATATAAAGAGCAACACTGGAGACGAAGAAACAACAACATCTGATAAGGATAATAGTGAAACAACAGGTAATAACCAGACAACAGGAAGTCAGGAAACAACAAAGAACAACCAGACTACAGCAACTAGTCAGGAAACATCTAAGAACAACCAGACTACAACAAAGAATAACCAGACTATAACAACTAAGAAAAAGGTTACAACAAAAGCCAATGTTCCTGATAATACAAAGATCGCAAAAACTGTAAAAGGCAAAAAGAAAGTTTCTCTACAGTTTAAGAAGGTTAAAGGTGCCAAAGGATATTTAGTTCAGTATTCACTTAAGAGAAACTTTAAGAGTGCTAAGAGCAAATATGTAAAGAGCAATAAGGTGACAATTAAGAAATTAAAGGCAAAGAAAACTTACTATTTCAGAGTAAAGGCATATAAACTTCAAGGAAAACAGAAAGTTTTCTCATCAAAATGGAGTGGAGCAAAAAAAGTAAAAATAAAAAAATAGCTTAGTAAGATTATGCCTAGGGTGTCACCCTAAAATCTTATTATTAAAATAACCTCCGCTCTGTCAGTTGGCAGAGCGGTTTTTGAAAGGAAGAAAAATGAGTGAAAAACGAATAGTTGGTAACGAAGTTAAAAATAGAATGGTATTTTATATTGTAATGGTATTAACTTTGGTTTTGGCATTAGGTTTTAGTAATGCTGTTTCAGCAAAAACAAAGGTCAAAACCTACAAGATTACATATGTTTTAAAAGGCGGAACCAATAATAAGAAGAATACTAAAAAATATAAATCAACTAAAAATACAAAATTATATTCGCCTAAAAGAAAAGGCTATACTTTTAAGGGATGGTATAAGGACAAAAATTATACAAAGCGTATTAGAAAAATAAAAAAAGGTTCTAAGGGAAACAAACGGATTTATGCTTTATGGAAGGCTGTCAAATACAAACTTTCATACACTTCTAATGGTGGTGTAAATGATTATAGAAATAAGAAGAAATATACTTGCGAGAGGAGTGTAAAATTATATCCGGCAACAAAGGAGAATTATACTTTTGTAGGCTGGTACAAGGATAAAAAGTTAACTAAAAAAGTTAAAAAGCTAAAAAAAGGCACAAGAGGTAACATAAGACTATACGCAAAGTGGCAATTAGAAGCTTTGAATATTAACAGGGAAGGCGCTAGTGACATGATTTGGAGCTGGTGGTCTTATCCACAAGTTATATCCTACAATAATTTGCAGGACAATGTATATTGGGGCTTTACTACAAGCGAAGGCTATAGCGGAGTAGCTGAATATAATAATGTAAGTCATAAAACCACAAAGACTTTACTTAAAAAAGTTTCGGAAGTTGATGACCATAATGGAGTGGCGGTTACTGTTATGAATGACGGTCGAATTATGTGTGTATATTCAGGTGGACATAATGATGACAATGAGATACATGTGAGAATATCAAATGAACAGGAGAATATAGACAAATTTGACACAGATGTGGTTCTTAGATCATCAGGTAAAACCTGTTATAGTCAGATAATTAAATATCGAAATAAATACTATATTTTCTATAGAGTAAATAACAAAAGCTGGGCTTACCGTTATTCATCTAATGGAACAAAATGGAGTGCAGAAAAAATAATAATAACAGCAAAAATGCAGTATTATTGTAAATTTATGCCTACAACAACAAATGGTGTTATTAGAATTTGTATGACATCTAATCCTGATGCAGAAGATGCAAATATTAGAATGGGATTTATGAATTTGGATACAAATGAAATATATAATTCTGATAATAAAACATTGTTAGGAAAAGCAAATGTTCTTTCAGACCAGTTTGATATTATAGTAAGTAAGCCTTTAGGTCAGTCTCAACGTTTATTAGATGTTGCGGTAACAGAACCTGAAAAGCCTATGATATTGTATGCTACTTTTAAATATGACTTTGCAACAAAGAATTCGGTCTATAATCTATATGACACAGATAAATCCTTGGAAATATGCAACGGTGGAAATCCATTGTGGAATCCTAAGTACCAATTGGGGGCATCCTTTATAGGAGATAACAGGATAGTTTTAGGCAGGGAAGAAAATGGATTTGATAAAATAGAAATTTACAATTATGATGAGGAAGAAATTCAGTTAAACAAGGAATTTTTTTCTGAATTAATAGGAAATTCATTTGTTAGAAATGCCAGACCAATTGTAGATATAAACCAAGAAGTATTCTTATGGCATAGAGGATTTTACAATCCAAACATGTACACAAATTTCTTTACGGAAGCAAAAATATACGATTTACAATAAAAACAATTCTAAAAAATCAACATTTGTGTCATTTTTTTCAACGTTTGTGCATAAACTATTGACATTTTAAAATTAAAAAAATGAACTGGTATTGAAATGTTTTTTTTCAATATTGGTTCTTTTTTATTACATTATCACGTGCAATGCCAGTGAACTTAACAAGAATATATTCACATAAAGTTTGTGGATGAAAATATTTTCAAAAATGATTTTAGAAAAAAGAGTACCCAATAAAATAAGCCTACGTTTTCTTAAAAATGTTTTTAGTCTAGAATTTTTAGTGGAGGAGAAGCTTTAGATTTATGAAAAAATGGGAGGGTACAATGAATTTCAAAAAATCTATATCAAAAAAAAGTTTGCTTCGTAGAATTAGCGGAATCGCTTTAACATTGGTAATGGTAATAAACCTTATGTATGGTTATAGCGCAGCTAAGGCACAAGTTACTGAGGAAGCCAGAAAGGCATCACAGGTAGCAGCACAAAAAGCAGAAGCAAATAAGGCACCATACCGTAACGTAATGTATTACGGTGATTGGTCAATTTATTCAGGTCAGAAGAATTTCACACCTGATAAGATTGACGGTAGTTTAATAACACATTTGAATTTTGCATTTATGGATGCAGATGAAAATGGTGATTTAATCACAACAGACACATGGGCTGACTATGAAAATCCAAATGTAGGATATTCAGTTGGAACAGATAACAAATACGCAGGAGTGTTGGGAGGAATGCTTTTATTAAGACAAAAGTATCCTAACATGAAGATTGGTATTTCTGTTGGTGGTTGGACAAGATCAGGGGATTTCCCAAAACTTGCAGCGTCAGAAAAGACAAGAAAGAACTTTGCAAATAATGTTGCAAAATTTGTTCATTACTATGGATATGATTTTGTAGACATTGACTGGGAATATCCAACAGCGGACAGAGATCCTGATCCTGAAGGCAATGGCGTTGCCATTGATAAGGGATGCAAGGGCTCAGCAGCAGACACACAGAATTATACACTGTTATTACAGGCAATTAGAGATGCATTAGACAGCTATGGAGAAGCTGATGGAAAGTATTATGAATTATCAGTGGCAATGTCAGCATCACCAAAGATGATGGCTGCAATAGAATACGAAAAGGTATTAAAAATTGTAGACTTTGCAAATATGATGACATATGACTTAAATGGTGCCTGGGGAGGTTTTACAGCTCACCAGACAGCGCTTTATACAAATCCTGCATATGATGAAGGGGACGCAGGTCTTTCAGTTGATTCATGCATTAAGTATCTTGAAAATAAATACGGTGACAGCATTGATTATTCAAAGATTGTAGTTGGTATTGCACCTTACACAAGAGGTTGGAAAGAAGTTAAAAAGGAAACAGGAAGAGATCCTAAGAATCCGGGCTTATATGCAGACGCAACAGGAGAAAATGGCGTAACTTATGCATACGGAGACATTAACTCTTTAATAAGCAAGTATAACTTAAAGAAATATTGGGATGATACAGCAAAGGCAAACTATTTTTATAGTGAGTCAACAGGTATGTTCTTTACATGTGATACTGAAGAATCAGTAGCTGAAAAAGGAAAATATGTAAAGAGTAAACATTTAGGCGGACTTATTTCATGGATGGCATCATTGGATAGTACAAATTCAGTTACTAAGGCAATGAAGGAATCTTTATATGGTTCAGAGGCACTTCCAACTAATGAAATTACTACACCAAAAATGGATGGCATTAAATTAGATGTGCAGGCTTCAGGAGAGTCATATACTTTGAATTTGCAGAATACAAATGCAAAAGTAACACTTCCAAGTGGAGCAAAAGATATTTCGGTTATGCCATGGGCAGAAAAGTTTGGCAAGACTTTAAGCTATCCTTCATTAGAAATTAAAACAATTAACGGTGAAACTTTAACAGGAGACTGGAGTGCAGGTGGAACAATTACAACTGAAAATGGAAATACAGTAATTACACCACCTGAATGGAGTTCAAAAGCAGTGGCACCTGGTGATACATTAACATTTACACTTAAGTCAGGTAAAGGAACTGCAAGCTTATCCAATATTCAGTCAGTTACACTTAGACAGAAAGCGGTTTCAAGTGGTAGCATTATTTCAAGAAATGTTTTATATGAAAATAATGAAAGCGGTGTTGTAGAAACAACAACAGAAAAAGTTACTACAACAAAAGCACCTGAAACAACAAGTAAAACAACACAGGCAACAACAAAAGCGCCTGAAACAACAAGCAAGACAACACAGGCAACAACAGTTCCTGAAGTGCCTGCAACAACTGCACCGGAACAGACAACAACAAAGAAGGCTTCAACAGGTGCATATCCTGAATGGTCACCAAACAGTGTTCTTTACAACATAGGAGACTTTGTTCAGTATCAGGGAAATGTATATGAATGTACATTTGCACATACTTCAAATTCAGGTTGGACACCAACAGAAGCATTTACATTGTGGAAACTTAGAAGTGATTTAGTAGCAGGAGAAATCGAAACAACGACTAAGGGAGGAAGTTCTGTAGAAGAAACAACAACTGTTGAAAATAATTACACAGTTAATTCAAAACTTCCACAGCACATGGTAACAGGCTATTGGCATAACTTCCTTAATGGTTCAACAGCATTAAAGATTTCAGATGTTCCAAGTTACTATGACATGATTTGTGTATCTTTTGCAAACTCATCAACAACACCTGGTAAGGTTACTTTTGAGCTTGATAAGGATTTAAGCAATGCCTTAGGTGGCTATACAAAAGCACAGTTTATTCAGGACATCAAAGATGCAAAAGCAAAAGGACAGCATGTAATTATTTCAGTAGGTGGCGCTGAAGGAACTACTTATATTACAAATCAGGCAGCAGCAGATGAATTTGCAAAGAGCCTTATTTCAATGATTGAGGAATATGGATTTGAAGGTGTTGATATTGACTTTGAAGGTAGTGCAGTATCAGGAACAGATTATATTGCTGAAGCATTAAGAACAGTACATAATCATTTCGGAGATGATTTTATTATAACAATGGCACCGGAAACATATTATTTCCAGGATACAAATCCAAATGGAACAGCAGCAACATCAGCATACTACAGACTTGCATACAAGATTAAGGATATTCTTACAATCTGTTATCCACAGTTCTATAACTCAGGTGGTATGATTGGTTATAACGGATTTAATGCACAGGTTGGAACTGCAGATTTCTTAACATCACTTGCAACTTTATTATTAGAGAACGGATTAAGAGCTGATCAGGTAGCGTTAGGATTACCATCAACTGCCAAAGCAGCAGGTAGTGGCTATGTATCAACTGATGTAATTAATACTGCTGTAAAGGCACTTGTGAACGGAACATCATCAGGAAGTTTTACTGCACCAAGAGCGTACCAGTCATTTAGGGGTGTAATGACATGGTCAATTAACTGGGATGCAACTAACAACTATGCGTGGGCTAAGGCTATGGATAAGACAATGGACGAACTACCAACAACAGAGCAGCCTACAACAACAAAAGCTACAGAAACAACAACTAAAACAACAGAACAGACTACAACAGTTAAACCTACAACAACACAGGAAACAACAACTTCCAAGAAGGCAGAAGAAGTTACAACAGTTGACGGAAAACAGCCAATTGAAGTTATTGGTTTAACAAAGATTTCCCAGAACAAGGGAGATGTAACATTTGCCTGGGGACAGACTAATGAACAGATGGCTTTGGGTCAGACATATAACATATATGTAGACGGCCAGTTATTTGGAACATACAATACTGCAACTCAGCTTAATTATACATTTGCAACTAACGGAAATCATATAATTAAGGTTACGGCTGTTTATAACGGAAAAGAAACAGCAGGTCAGAAACTTGAAGTAGTAGTAACAGGTCTTGAAAATACAACAACACAGGTAACTACAGAGCCTGTTGTGGAACCAACAACTACAGCAAAGGTAACAGAACCTGTAGTAGAGCCTACAACAAAGGCAGAAGTTACAACAAAGAAACCTGAGCAGACAACAACAAAGAAGGAAGAAACTACAACTAAACCGGAACAGTCAACAGGTACAGATGTAAAACCATCAACAGGACTTTCATCAAAATTATTAATTGGTTATTATCATACATGGAATAACGGTGGAAATCCATTTATTAAATTAAGAGATGTTGATAAAAACTGGGATATAATTAATATCTCCTTTGCAGAACCTGTAAGTGCAGGTAGCACAGACGGAAAAATGCAGTTCAATATTTCAGGTTTAACAGCTGATTATACAAAAGCAGATTTCAAGAAAGATGTTAAGGAACTTCAGGCACAGGGCAAGAAGATTGTATTATCAATTGGTGGTTATGAAGGCTACTTCTCATTAACATCACAGAGTGCGGTAAATCAGTTTGTAAGTGACATTAAATCTATTGTAGATGAATATGGATTTGATGGAATTGATATTGATTTAGAACAGTCTTCAGTACAGTTTGAAAGTGGAAATGATAGGGACATTAACAATCCTACATCTCCAAAGATTGTAAATATGATTAAAGCAATTAGAACTATTTGTAGTAGCTATGGTGATGATTTCATTTTATCATGGGCACCTGAAACATTTTATGTACAGTTAGGTTACTCATTCTATGGTGGAATTAATCAATACTGTGATAGCAGAGCAGGGGTATATTTACCTATGATTAATGCATTAAGAAACGAAACATCATATGTACATGTACAGTTATATAATTCAGCACCTATTACAGGACTTGATGGAACTTCTTATAGCATGGGTACAAAGGAAAGCACAGTTGCAATGTGTGAAATGCTCTTAAAGGGATTCCATGTAGGTGCATATTATACAAATTCAACAGATGCTTCAACATACTTTGCTCCACTTAGACCAGATCAGGTTGTCATTGGTGTTCCATCATCAGTAAGTGCGGCAGGTAGTGGACAGATTGCAAATAAGGATCTTCAAAGTGCATTTACAGAACTTAATAATAAGTATCCGGGCTTAAGAGGAATTATGACATGGTCAATTAACTGGGATTCAAGTCAGAACAATAACTCTTTTGCAAAAGAAAATGGAGCATTCCTTGCATCATTAAGAAATAATCAGGAAGAAACAAAGAAACCTGAAACAACAACAGAAGAACCTACAACTAAAGCACCTGAGACAACAACAGAGCAGCCTACAACAAAGGCACCTGAAACAACAACACAGAAACCTAGTCAGTATCCAACTTGGGATGCATCAACTATATATTTAGGAGACGATTATGTTTCATATAACGGACACGTATATAGAGCAAAATGGTGGACAAAGGGAGAAAATCCTGAAAAGTCAGGTCAGTGGGATGTATGGCAGAAGATAAAATAGTTAATATTAAATAATGTAAGCCATATAAAAAAATCACAGGGATTTCACAAAAGTGAAATTACCTGTGATTTTTGTGTAATAAGAAATTCCACTGGAATTTCTATTAGATAAAAAGCGTTCCACCAGGGAAGCACCTTGGTGCGAAAAGAAATCAGTTGTGAATAGGCACGTGCTCGGTGCGTAGAATGTCACAAGCGACATGCTTTACATACAATAGAAAATTTAAAAATATATTTTATTGATTTAGAAATTTTTTCATTGCATCAATATGTTCAAGCCCTTCTTTGTAGCCTACATTATAAAGAAGTCTAAGCTTGTTGGGATCACGTTCAGTTCGTTTAATTGTAATTGGATTTTTAGGTCTGATAACATAAATAGAACCTTCTTTTTCAAGTTCTTTAATATAGTCCAATGTTTTATTATATTCATTGTGTCTGATTTCCATATCGTGAATAAGGTTGGGATATTTTTTACCCATTTTCATTTTTAATAATGGAAGAATACTGCTTTTGGTTTTGCGATAGCCGTTATGCTGGGTTAGTATCAATATGTTTTTTTCGTAGCCCATTTCTCTAAATTTCTTTATTGGTATGGAATCTGAAATACCACCATCTAAAAGTTCAAGACCATCAATTTTTACAATACGTGAAACTAAGGGCATTGATGCTGAAGCTCTATACCATTCAATGTCATCAGCTTCTCCTGTAGGGCAAAGGTGATATACCGGTTTTCCTGTATTTACATCTGTTGCAACAACATAAAAAGCCATTGGATTTTCCTGATAGGTTTTGGTATCAAAAACATCCAGCTTTTCGGGGATTTCTCTGTAACAAAAATCGGCTCCATATAAATCTCCTGTTTTAATTAAAGAACGAATTCCAACATAGCGTGGATCCTTAGAATATTTCATGTTGTATCTTATAGTACGACCAATTTGTTTGGATTTGAAATTGCAACCAAAAGTTGCTCCGGCTGAAACACCAATTGTTCCGTCTACTGTAATATTGTTATTCATCATGGCGTCTAAAACGCCGGCAGTGAACATGCCGCGCATGGCACCACCCTCTAGTACAAGTCCTGTTTTCATAACACAATCCTTTCTAAAGTCATATCCCCATCATAGTTAGGGCACAGATGTGGAATGACTTTTTGACGTTGAAGTATAGATTACCCGGATTGCTCCGTGCTACGCACTCCCACAATCCTGCCCAAGTATTCGCATATCGTGAAGCTACCGCTTCACTTTTATGCTCATACAGGGGCGTGTCTCAAAGTCACATCCCCATCATAGTGCAAGCACAGATGTGGAATGACTTTGATACACTGTAATCAAGAGTATCTTAACACAAATAGGGAAGAATGTTAAAATGAAAAAGAAAAATAAGTATGCTATTTTGATGATTTTGCAGTTTAGAATATGAAAGGAAGATAAAAATGGAAATAAAATTAGTTAGAAAACATATTATTTTTAAGGGTAGAGTACAGGGAGTAGGTTTTAGATATTTTTGTTATACAGAGGCAAATAAGATGAACTTAACAGGTTATGTCCGAAATTTATACGATGGCAACGTGGAAATGGAAGTACAGGGAGATTATCGTGATGTTGAAATGTATATTTTTAGAATAAAGCAGGGGGATTATTTTATTAGAGTGGATGAGGCGGAAGTGACGGATATGAAAGTTAAGGAAGAAAGCTGTTTCCAGATAAAATAGGCAAAAAAGTGAAAAGCACAAACAACGAAAGAACAGAGAAAATAAAAATATACAATAACATTTAAAATAAAAACGTTACAGATATTGACAATAAAGAGTGGGGTGCTATTATGATAGTACATCACAATTACATCAAAATTCAAAGGCTCACAGTAAGGTGTAATTTGATAACAAATGGTTAATTGAAATTAAAGGAAGCAATTAGCCAAATAAAACTGAAAGGAATAAAAATATGAGAAGGGAAAAAGTAGTAAAAGCGGTGGCAATATTAATGTCTGTTTGTATGGTCACACCTGCTACAGTGTTTAGCAATGTAACCACAAAAGCAGACGTTAATGGCAATGTAACAGCCACAGACAAAAAGGATGAACTAAAAATTGAGGGTGATTATTTTAGACAGTATATGTCAGTGCTGTTAGATCAGGGAAAACTTAAAAATGATAATAATACAATTGAAATGACAAAAGATGAAAAATCAAAATCAGTTATTTTCAGTGGTACAAAAGAAAACTTATTAGAGAATCAGATTGTTCTTGATAAGACACTTAATTTCAATGGTTCAAAAATTGACAGAATCAGTTTAGATGCCATGTCAGAAAAAGGAACAACAGTAACGTTAGGAATTTATGTTGATGGTGCAAGTGAGCCAATTGCCAAGACAGTTCTTAACAGACAGAAGAAGAAAAATGATTGGAGAAATCTAAAGAATATTTCAATAGATATTTCAAGTTTGAACTTAATAGGTGAGCATACAGTTCAACTTAAAGTATTAGATGCTTCTGCAGATAATGTGAAATTTGATATTAGTTCTATTGAATTTGTTGAAAGCACAGTGCCAACAATTTACTTTAACATTGATGAATCAGAGGGAACAATTGCAGAGATGAATGGTTCATCTGATCATAGTGCAGAATGTTATGGTAGCATGACAATGACAGTCCCTGATAATTACACATGTGAATATACAGGTAAAAAAGCAAAGGGCGGAACTTATCAGTTAGAATATATTAGAGGCAGAGGAAACTCAACCTGGAGCGTTGACAAGAAACCTTACAAGATTAAGTTAGATAAGAAAGCTGATTTACTTGGTATGGGTAAGAACAAACATTGGGTTTTACTTGCAAACTATTATGACAACAGCTTGTTAAGAAACAAGATTACATATTGGCTTGGCAGCCAGTTAAATATGCCGTTTACACCAAAAAGTGAACCCGTTGATGTAGTAATGAATGGTGAATATTACGGAAGCTATTTCTTGTGTGAACATGTAAGAGTTGGGAAAACTAGAGTAAACATTGATGATTTGGAAGCAAACGAAGATGCAATGCATGAAACACAGGAACCATTTATAACAGGTGGCTATTTATTATCACTTGAACCTTATGGTAATGAAGAAAAGAAATCTTTTAAAACAAAAAAGAGCAACACTTTCTTAATTGAAAGTCCTTCTTTTGAAGATTATTACAATGAAACACAATACAATTACATAAAGAATTATGTCCAAAGCGTTGAAGATGCCATTTATGGAAAGAATTTCAAAAATGAAAAAGGCGTTTCCTATTCAGATTTGATGGATGTGGCATCAACAGTCTATTACTATTTGATTCAGGAATTCTCAATGAATGGTGATGGATATGTTTCAACAAGTACATATTTATATAAACCAAGAAATGGAAAATTATTCTGGGGACCACTTTGGGATTTTGATTATGTAGCATGGGGGTCAACAGAATATGATGATTTTTCAACTACAGGTTGGACAGAAAACAGCAATATGTGGTTGGAAAAATTATTTGAGGATGAAAGCTTTTCTAAAAAAGTTGTAGATAGCTGGCCAGAATTAAAGGCTGCTGTTGAAGAACTTATAAAAGACGGTGGACAGCTTGATAAATATAAGGAGAAAGTTAAACAGTCAGCTTTATACAATTTTGAAAAATGGGGTATATCACCTATTAATTACAACGAGGGTGATTCTGCTGTTAATTTAACTTATGACCAGGAAGTTGAAAGATTAAGAAGCTGGATAAAGGAAAGACTTAATTGGGTTGATAAAAATATTAAAACTTTGTCACCTACACCTTGTACAGTAAAATATGTAGCAAACGGTAAAACAATTTACACTGGTAAAGAATACATCGGCAAAAAATTAAGCAATGTACCAACAGTCCCTAAGAAAAAAGGCTATGAGTTTGCAGGTTGGACAACAAAATATCATCTTACTTATGATGAATACATAATACTCCATCCAGACTTGAGTACGGACGATTTAGATGATGAGACAAAGGCTGAATTAGAAGATATTAAGAAAAAAGGTTATGACTATGAAGGTGATTTTGATACATATGATGCTGTTCCAAAGTCAATTACATTAACAGCAAAATATATACCTGAAAACGAAGTTGTAAAAGCAAAGAAAATTTACTTAAATAAAACAAAAGTGAATATTTCAACAGATATAGGTGTAGCTACTTTAATTGCGACAGTTGCACCTTTTGACACAACATTCTCTAATTTAAAATGGTCATCAAGTGATGAAAATGTTGTAACTGTAGATGATGGTATGCTAAATGTAGTAGCACCAGGTGACGCAGTAGTTACTGTAAGCACAGATAACGGAGTTAAGGCAACATGTAAAGTTCATGTATGTAACCAGCAGGAAACACGGGACTTGGACTATGAAAGTTATTTATTAGATGACAATGAAATTACAATGAATGTTGGTGAATACAGACAACTAAACATTACAAGTACACCTGACAATGCAATTTATAGTGAATTCCCATCATTTATCGGAATTGATGAGTCTATTGCAGAAGTTGGAGCAGGTGGAGTTATACATGCTGTTGCAGAAGGAAAAACTGCAGTTGTTATGGTAAAAGATGGCGACGTTTCAACATGCATAATTAATGTTGTAGACAAATCTAAGAATGTTGTAAAGAAAGGTAGTCTGTACAATGTTAAGGGCAACATTTACAAGGTAATATCTACAGGCAAGAAAAATACAGTAACATTTACAGGCGTAAAAAATAAAAAAGTAAAGAGTGTTAAAGTTCCCGGAACTGTTAAGATTAGCAATAAAACTTTCAAGGTAACTGCCATTGAAAATAAAGCATTTGCTAATTTAACAAATGTAAAGAAAATTACAATTGGCAAGAACGTAGCAAAATTAACAAAAACGATGTTTGCAAAAAATAAGAAACTTAAAAAAATTGTTTTGAAAGCCAGAAAAACAAAAATAGCAAAGGGAACATTTTCTAAAAAGGTTAAAGTTGTAAAACCTAAGAAAACAGTAAAAAAGACATCTCATAGCAGAAAGAAGACTACAAAAAAGAAAACTGATAAAAAGAAGACAAAAAATAATGAATAAACTACTTAATATGGAAATTTAGTTTATTAACAAAGAGTCTATGGTTTTAGAAACACTAAAGCCGTAGACTTTCTTATTTGCCTATTGTTTCCTGAAATTTTATGAAAGGTGTTATTTTTGTGGTGTAGTTTTTTATGCTTTCTACCCATGGAAAGTTATTAATTATAGGTATTTGCACAATAATACTATATAACTTAAAATATAATTAACAAAAAATTTACAGCGATTAAGTAATTTTGGAAAAGCAAAGTCCATATTGATAAGTTAATTATATATTATTTTGGAAAAATATAATGAATTATTGTATATGTATTTGTAAAACAAAAAATATGTTTTATACTTATTATAGTGTGTGTTTAAGTTTTATCAGCATAATAGCAGAGGAAATAAAATAGGCACTGTAATTTTATTTTGCGGAAAGAAAAGAGAAAATTATGAAATTATCTGAGTTAAAAAAAGGGGAACATGGTCAAATTATACATGTTGGTGGAGAAGGACAACTTCGAAGGCATTTTTTGGACATGGGACTTATTGAAGGAACAGGGATTGAATATATGAAAACAGCTCCAATGGGAGATCCTATAGAGTATAGAATATGGGGATATGAATTGACTCTTAGGAAGGATGATGCTGCATGTATTGATATAGAACTTGTAGATGAAAAGGCCATGGAGCAACAATATCAAAAAGAGAGTAATGCAACATATAACAAAACAACGCATCCTCATATTGGGGAGCCGGGAATTTATCATGTTAAACAAAGAGGAGAAAAAATAGCTAAAGGTAAGTTAATTACATTTGGCCTTGCAGGAAATCAGAATTGTGGTAAAACAACATTGTTTAACCAACTAACAGGAGCAAATCAGCATGTTGGAAACTTTCCCGGAGTTACTGTAGACAGAAAAGATGGCCCAATTAGAGGCCAGGAAAATACAATGGTTGTGGACTTGCCGGGCATATATTCAATGTCACCTTATACAAGTGAAGAGGTAGTGTCCCGCCAATATTTTCTAGATGACAGACCACGAGGAATTATTAACATTGTGGATGCTACCAATATTGAACGAAATCTCTATTTGACAATGCAATTAATAGAACTAAATATTCCTATGGTTCTTGCACTTAACATGATGGATGAGGTTACTGCCAATGGAGGAGCAATAGATGTAAATAAGTTAGAGGCTTCTTTAGGAATACCTGTTGTGCCAATTTCAGCGGCAAAAAATGAAGGCGTGGATGAGTTAATTGAGCATGCAATGCATGTGGCAATTTACAGAGAACGTCCGGGAAGAATGGATTTTTGTGATGCTGAGGGAGAAGATGGTGGTGCAGTACATAGAGGCATTCATTCAATTATGCATTTGATTGATGACCACGCCCATAAAAATGAAGTCCCAATACGTTTCGCAGCAAGTAAGATTATAGAAGGTGATCAGGAAGTTATTGACCGACTTCATTTAGATCAAAACGAAAAAGAAATGATAGAGCATATTATTATCCAAATGGAAAAAGAAAGTGGCATGGACAGACATGCCGCTTTGGCAAAGATGCGTTTTTCATTTATTGACAAAATATGTAAACAGACAGTTGTCAGACCAAGGGAAAGTAAGGAAAGAATACGAAGCAAAAAAATTGATAAGGTTTTAACAGGAAAATACACAGCAATTCCATCATTCATTGTTATTATGGCAATGATCTTCTGGTTAACATTTAGTGTGGTAGGAGCATGGCTTCAAAACCTTATGGATATGGGAATAACCTATTTAAGCAACTTATGTGAAAATGCAATGAATGGGGCACATGTTAACGAAGTATTGCAATCATTAGTAATTGACGGAATTTTTGTTGGTGTGGGAAGTGTACTTAGTTTCCTTCCAATAATAGTTGTGTTGTTTTTCTTTTTATCATTACTTGAGGATAGTGGTTATATGGCAAGAATAGCTTTCGTAATGGATAAACCTTTTAGAAAATTAGGTTTGTCAGGACGCAGCTTTGTACCAATGATAATTGGATTTGGTTGTTCAGTTCCTGCAATTATGGCAACAAGAACATTGCCATCAGAGCGAGACAGAAAAATGACTATTTTACTTACACCATTTATGAGTTGTTCAGCAAAGATTCCTATTTATGCATTTTTCGCAGCTGCGTTTTTCAGTCACAATGCAGCTTTGGTAATGGTAGGCTTATATTTTACAGGAATAATTGTGGCAATTTTATATGCTGTTATTTTAGATAAAACTAAATTCAAGGGAGAACCGGTACCATTTGTAATGGAACTTCCAAACTATAGATTACCTGGTGCCAAAAGTGTTTTAAGATTAATGTGGGATAAGGCGAAGGACTTTATAACAAGAGCATTTACAATTATATTTTTAGCTTCAATGATAATATGGTTCCTACAGACATTCGACATACATTTTAACTTAGTAAAAGATGCAGGAGATAGCATGCTTGCAATGATAGGTGGAGTGATAGCTCCAATATTTGCACCATTAGGATTTGGAGATTGGAGAGCATCAACAGCATTAATCACAGGATTTACAGCAAAGGAAAGTGTTGTAAGTACACTAAAAGTATTGTTAGGTGGTGGAGCCATAACATCGATGTTTAATGTGAAAAGTGCAATAGTATTTTTAGTATTTACTTTACTTTATACACCATGTGTAGCCGCTGTTACTTCTGTAAAAAGAGAATTAGGCGGAAAATGGGCAATAGGATTTGTGGTTTTACAATGTGTAATTGCCTGGATAGTAGCATTTTTGTTTAAGATGGTGCTTATGATTGTATAAATATACATTTTTGTGTAAGTTATGTCCATTGAAATATAGGATAAATAATGCTATTATAAAAACAATTTAATTGAATATCAGTATATGGTTGGGCAAAAGGTTTTATTTACCTTAGAATCTAACAAATTCTAAGGTAAATAAAACGTTTGTGTCGATTAAAAGGGAATTCGGTTAGAACCCGAAGCAGTCACCACTACTGTAATGCAGACGAGAAAGCAATTATGTCACTGGGAAACTGGGAAGGCGCTTTTAAGGATGAAGCTGAGTCAGGAGACCTGCCATATATGTGGTTTAAATATATTTTCCGGGTGAGGAGGATGTGTTTTTTTTGTTGCCTTTTTATAGTAAATTATTTCAAAAATATAGTTTTTGATAAGCAGAGATTTAATCTATGTAAGAGAATTTACAACTTAGCTAATTGTTATGATAAAAGTAATCAGGAGCGACTATGGATAAGAAAAAATACAAAAATTTAATAAATAATATAGTCGTTATAATTACGGTTATTGCTGTTATTGTTACTACATTTAATGTAATTAATAATCGGGGGGATGTGCCGGACAATCCAATGAAAGATAAACTGGAAGATACGTCCAAAGTTTATGAAAACAGTAATCTGAATCTAGATGATATAGATAATTCACAAAATCAGGAAGACACAAATAATAAAAGTAATAAGTCAGATATCAACAGCGATTACAATACTGCCAATAAAAGTGATAAGTTAGATAACGATAGCAGTAACAAGACTGATAACAGAAGTAACGATGTAGAGAATAATAGAAACGACAATAATAATAAAGGCAATCAGAATACAAAAAATATAGGTAATAAGAACACAAATCTAAATAACACTTCCAAAAAATCAAGAGGAAGCAACCCTTCTAATACCGGGCCGGGAAAAGACGGCGGAAAATATGTATCCCACGTAAAAAATAAAAAAGTTAAGAAAGAATATTTTTCCACAACCATTAAGGATGGAGAAACAATATCAACTTATGAATATTCATTTAAGATAAAGCATTTAATAGATAGTCTTACAGTTGAGCAACAACTGGTTTATGTAAATGAAATGGTTGTAACTAATTTTGATGGCAGAGTTGTGCTAAAAGAGGGCGCAAATGAAATAAGAATTAGCATTACATACAGAACTGAAGATGGTCAGGAAATAAATGCACAGAAAAAATATACAGTAAACGTAGACACAGAAAATCTTTTTATATCTACGGATTTGAAAAATCAAACAGTATCATCACCGATTTTTAAATTTTTTGCACTGGCAAAAATGGGAAACAATAATGGAGAAATGTTTCTTAGTTTAAATGGCAAAAACATAACTGGAGAAAATGGTAAATATTCTGTTGTATTAAAAGAAGGGGAAAATGAAATTATTGCCAAAGGAAAGTATGGCAAATATGAAATAACAAAAACTTTTAAAATTGTTTTAAAGTATCAGGAAGGTTTCGGAATCGAAACAGATTTGGAAAATCAGACAGTTAATGCAGATAAAATAAGCTTTTTTGCACTTGTTAGAAATGGAAGCAGTAAGGTGAAACTTTCAGTAATTGTCAATGGAGATATTATTGAAGGTAGCCAAAATGCTTACAGTACGAAGTTAGAAATTGGAAACAACACCATACGACTGAAAGCAGTGGACACAGGTGGTGTTTCAATAAATAAAACATACACGGTTAAATATGTGCCATTGGCTACAAAAGATACAGAACCAATTCTTGAGTACATAAATATAAAAGATGGAATGGATATTAATGGAGAAACTTTTACATTGTACATTGGCGCCAAGGACTATAAAGATAACAGGATTTACTATGATGGAATAGAAGTTAAGTTAAATGGCAAAAAGATTCAATATCGCTGGTCTGCAAAATATGTTGGTTATTTACTTAATTTACAAAATGGAATTAATAATTTGGAAATTAAGCTAACCGACAATCAGGGAAGATATAAAGTATTTACTTATAAAGTTAAATGTACATACATAGATCAGGGAACAGTAATAGGAACTGCAAGGGTCAGCATAGATGCAAAGGTTATACATTTAGGCGTTTTACTTAAACCTAAGAAAGTTGACATTTATTATGGTGACAGTGCAGCAGATGTGTTTGAAAGAGCAATGGATGGAAGTGGCTTTACATTTACTAACACAGGGACAACAGGCACAGGATTTTATTTGGAGTCAATTGGCAGACCAGGGATATTAAAAGGTTGGAAAATTGACGATAAACTAAAGAAAGAAATTCAAGAAGACGGTTTACAGTTTAATATAGATCCTGCAACCGGAAACTATGTATACGATATGGATAGTCTGTCAGAGTTTGATTTTTGTCAGGGTTCAGGTTGGACATATTGCGTAAATGGTGAATTTAAGGAGTATGGCATGTCAGAATATAAGCCAAAGGATGGGGACAATATTCTCATTAGATATACGTTGGCTTATGGCAAAGATATTGGTGGATATAATCAGTCAGGCACATCCTATGGAATAAAAGACAAGTACGATATTACATATTAAAGTAGAGCTTTATTCAGAATTAAAGGAAAAGTGTCTTGAAGTAATAAGATGAAAAAATATATAAAACCTATTTGAAAAGCAATGAAGCACAACAGGTGAAAATATCTCAAATAAAAGAATAAGATTGGGTGTAATTAATGAAAGGACATAAGTATGATTGAAAAAACAAATCAGGAAATAAATAAAAAGTTAAAAGACATAATTACTGAAGCTGAAAAAGTAATTAAAGGAAAGAATCAAATTGTGGAAAAAGTTTTAATGGCAATAATTTCCAAAGGGCACGTTTTATTGGAAGATGTGCCGGGAGTGGGAAAGACAACTTTAGCTTTAACTTTTAGTAAGGTTTTAGGACTTGATTATAAAAGAATGCAGTTTACACCGGATAGCGTGCCTTCAGATATAACAGGTTTTACAGTTTATAACAAAGAAAGCGGAAGTTTTGAGTATATGGAAGGGTGTGCAATGACAAATCTTTTGTTGGCAGATGAAATTAACAGAACCTCAAGTAAAACTCAATCGGCATTGTTGGAAGTAATGGAAGAAAGAAAAATCACAGTGGACGGAGTCACAAGAGAAACAGGTAATCCATTTGTTGTAATTGCAACTCAGAATCCAACAGGCTGGATTGGTACACAAAGTCTTCCAAAATCTCAGTTGGACAGATTTATGGTAAGACTTAACATGGGCTATCCAAGTAGAGAGAGTCTGATAGAAATTATGAAAGACAGACACCATGAAAATCCGTTAGAAAAAGTTAAAACAGTAGTCACAAGAGAACAATTAATTGACATACAAAACCTTGCAGAAAATATTTTCGTATCTCAGGAAATTTATGAATATATAAGCAGTCTTGTGGAAAAAACAAGAGAATATGAACTGGTAAGTCTAGGTGTAAGCCCAAGAGGAGCTTTGGCAATTTGCAAAATGGCAAAGGCGAGAGCTTTAATGAAAGGCAGAGATTTCGTTGTGCCGGAAGATGTTGACTATGTATTTGAAGATGTGTGTTGCCACAGAATGGTGTTTAATAATAGTCCGTTAGATGATGAAAATTCTAAGGAAGTCATAAAAGAAATTCTAAACAGTGTGACAATTAATATTTAAAACAACATTAAAAAAAGATAGGAACCTTATGAAAATAAAAAAAATCTTATGGATATTATTTTTAATTTTTCTTTTGCTGTTGGGAATTTTGTGTGAAAAATCATTATTTCTCACAATTGCATTGGTACTAATAATATTAGAAGTGTTTTCCTTATTGTATGGCAGATTTGCCCTTAAGAGACTTAGTGTAGATTTAAAGTTTCCGGGAATTGCCGGTAAGGAAAAAGAAACAAAAGGAAAATTAATAATTAAATTAAAGTATTTATTGCCTTTAAGTGAAATTAAGGCTAACTGCAAAATAAAAAATAAGTTTACCGGAGAGGAAAAAGCCGTAACAATTAGCACTTTTATGGGCATGAAGAAAACAGAGAAAATCCCATTAGGACTTAGCAGGGAATATTGTGGTTGCATAAACATAGCTGTTGAGAATATAGAGATAGTTGATTTGTGGGGGATTTTTTCAAACAGAAGAATATTAGGCAATATATGTAAAATGTTTATTTTGCCAGAGACAACAAATATAAAAATAGAAGAAAGTAGTGGAACAACTGCCATAGATTCATGGAAATTTGTGGAAAGTAACAGTGCTTCTTCAGGTGAAATGTACGATATTAGAGAGTATGTTAAGGGAGATAACATAAAAAATATTCATTGGAAATTAACAGGTAAATATGAAACCCCTATGGTTAAGAAAATGTCAAAAGAGACAGAAGACCTGGTAATGATACTTTTTAATAATGTAGATGAACAGGAAAGCTATGAAGCTTGGGATAAGTTAGGACAACGTTTGTTTTCCCTTAGCAAAAGTTTAATTGAAAAAAATATATCTCATAGTGTTTCCTGGTGTAGCAAAGGAAAATGGATAACTTATAAAATAACAGAGCAAAAAGACTTAACAGGAAATCTTTTGAAAGTTTTAGATGTTGACAGCAATAAGGATTATTTTGTGGATTTTGAAAAGAAGCTACAGGAACAAAAACTATATTATGAAAATGTGATTGTTGTTTCTAACTAACACAGAAAGGTGAAAAAATGAAAAATCAAAGTACAGTTGATTTAAAAAAATTAAATACGGAAGCTAGTAAATCAACAGCTATTTTGAGAAGCGTTTTGGAACTTATTCTTTTAATAGGAACAGGTGGATTTCTGATAACTTTATTAGATTTTAAAATCACATCCTTTGGTCTGAATGGAAAAGTATTTCTAAATAAAATTGGAAATATGGTTGGAGAAAAATTCGGAGTGATAACTTCACGATACAAGCTGACTTCTAATGGAAGTATGGATGTAATATTTCTTGTACTTATTTTGCTGTTAATTTTAACACTGCATGTGTTGATAAGCAGCGAAAGACTATTACCTTTATTTATTGTTGGAATTAGTATTTTGGTTTTACAGGGGGTGTTTGGAAATAACAAAAGTACAATTTGGATGACTATTGTTCTATTTGCAAACATGGCAATTTATTTAAATAAAACAATTGGTAAGGCAACCATTAGGTGGAAAGCACAAATAATAGTAGTTGGCACAGTGCTAATAATAGGTGTGTTAATAAATCCCATATCCAATATTTTATGGAATGATAATGGTGGTAAGGCAAACAGTATAAAGAAAGTAAATTCTATTTTAACAGAACAAATAGATAACTTTAGATACAACAGAAAGAACAACATAGCCTTAAAAGTGAAAATGTCTAAACCTGAGGTTTATTATTTAAAAGGATTTGTGGCAGGTGATTTTACAGACAAAGGCTGGGAAAGCACAGACAAAAAGACTTTATACAAATATTCAAATTTATTTTATTGGTTACATAAAGACAGCTTCTATGGACAAAGCCAGTTAGCAAATGGAAAACAGGAGTTACTTGGAGAAAAGTCAGAAAACAAAATGACAGTTAGTGTTGTAGGGGCATCATCTAAATACATATACACGCCTTATGAATATATTACTGATAATGAAAAACTAAAAAATAAAAACAGAATTGGCGATGAAAGTCTTGAGTCAAAAGGTGTTTATGGAAAGAAAAACTATACATTTATTGTAAGTGAAAACATAGTTAATAATTTTTCTGAAATGGTTGATAAATTAAATAGATTACAAACCAAAACAGATTATATGGTAAAGGAAAATTATTACAATCAATTTGTATATGAGAATTATTTAAAATTAACTAATACTGAAAAGCAATTATTAAGTACATACTTGAAAAACAATACTGAAAGAAAATCTTATGGTGATGCAAAATCTGCAATTGTAAATTTTCTTAATAAAAATATAGCTTATGATGAAAAGTCAGAAGGAATAAAAGATTACAGAAGTTTTCTTACAGAGTTTTTAGAGAAAAACAAAACCGGTAATAATAAAGATTTTGCAACAGCTACAGTTTTAATGTTTAGGTATTTTGGAATTCCATCAAGATATGTAAAAGGTTATTTAATTACCAAAAAAGATATAGAAAATGTTAAGGCAAATCAAACAATTAACATTAAACAATCTAATTATCATTGCTGGGCAGAGTATTATCAGGATGGAATCGGCTGGATTCCATTTGAAACTAACAGTAAATATAGAGATTTAATGGGAACAAATGATAGTATTTCAGGCAACAATAATGATTCTAATAGTGGTGATAAGCAGACAATTCAAAACGTAAATAAGGATAAGCATTTAGATGATGAAGTAGAAGAAAAAAAGGTTAAAGATAATAAAGAGGAGAAATTAATTTATTCTATTGTTGCCTTATTGAATTTGTTAATACTTTTTGTGGTAGCTTATGAAATCAGGCTCTATATACTAAAAAGAAAAATCAGACAGAGCTTTGAAAATGGGGACAATAACAGAACAGTTATTAATTATGTTTCATTTATGGTTAGCACATTGCGTATATTTGCAAAAGTTCAATACAACAACATAAGTGAGTATAAAAAAACATTAGCTAAGTATCAGTCAGGAGACAATAACACATATTTAGAAATTGTCAATTTATATGAAAAGGCAAGATACAGTAACAAAGAAACAGATGTGAATGAAGTGAACAAAGTTAAAGCTTATGTTAATAATGTAAGGTTTAATATGTATGCAGGTTTAAAGCCGGTTCAAAAGTTCAGATGGAAGTTTGTTTCAAAATATGGAAGCTTTACAAATAGGAGGTAGTAATGAAAAAAAGAATATATTCTTTGCTGTTAATTTTAATATTAGTAGTTACAACATGCTTTTCTGGTTACAGTAATGTGTCAGCGGCTGAAACGGAAGGCAGTAAGAAAACAGTTACCGTTTATTTTACTTTAAGTGAAGATGGAAAATTTGTAACGGGAAATGATGATAATGAAACAGTTCTTTGTCATGTTCCGGTAACCATAAGCTATTTTGATTTGGCAGAGTATGGTTTGGAAGACTATTACAGATATGAAGCAGATTCATTTGAAGATGGCGGAAGATATAACAGCGATAAGATTGTTGAACAGCCAACATTACTACACTTGTTTATAAAAATGTTGGAAAAATATTATTTGCCTAATGGAGAAAAATTCATTCCTAATGACAGCACTCAGGATGCAATGAGCATATCAGGTTCTGCCACAAGTCTGTACATGACAAGATTCTGGGGCCATGATGAAAACCTTATGTATTATGTAAATCATTCTTATCCATTACAGGCAGCAGGATGGGGTTCTACATCAGACTATATTTTGTTAGAAGATGGTATGGAAATTGATGTGGCAATGTTTTCTGATTGGGACTTTTACCACACAGGGGCATTTGCTTATTTTACAAGTGAAAGTACAAATAGTGTCGACTCAGGAATATACAATATTAAAACCAATGAAAACATCAACCTTACAATGAGAGGCACTGCAACTAATGCGGCAAATGATGGGAGCTCAACTTTTGTGGGAGAAAAGATGCCGGGGGAAGATGTTGTGTATTGCAAACAGTCTCAGGCAGTAGCCGATTATAACAATGATAATTGGAAAAGGTTTGGCACAACAGATGATAAGGGTCAGATTAATTTATCGTTTGATAAGCCGGGAACCTACTATGTGTCATCTACATCCCTTTATGAAAATTATAATTTGTCATCAGGAAATGCCTGTGTGGCACCGCCTATTGCAGTGATAAATGTAAGTGATGACAGAGGGGAAGTAACGGAAACATCTACTGAAAAAGATACAGGTGAAACAGGTACAACACCACAGGAAAGTACGGGCAGTCAGGAGACTAATACTGAAACAGGAACAAAAAATCCTGATGTAACTACAGAAAATGTGGAAGACTACACCGGCAACATTATAAAAAACATAGAAATAAGTAATGGTGTTTCAGATAACGCATTAAAGTATAGCCTGGATTCTCAGTTTCAAAACAATAGAAATGAATATAACATTACAATACCCGATTATGAGAACTCAGTTTGTGTGAGAGCAGCGTTAGACAACAGTGGAATTAATGACGCAGAGATAGTAGTAAATTATACAGACATAAATGGAGAAAACAGGGTAGTTTCAATTGTTGGAGACGATGAACTTGGAAAGAAACTTAACAGGATAATTGAAACAGGAGCAGGTGGAAATCAATTTACAATAACAGCAACTTATAAAAATAAAAAAGAAAATTACACTTTTAATATTATAAGGAAGCTGTCATTGAAAAATCTGTCTGTAAAAAGTAGGGATAACGACATTGATTTACAACCACAGTTTGACCAAAACACAAATGAATATGAAATAAACATACCTGAAAGTTTAAAGGAAATTACTTTAACGGCAGTTCCTTATATGAAAAATCAATACAAGGTTTACATAAATGGAAAAGAAACAGAGAGTGGCAATGATTACACAGTTAGCACAGAAAACAATGTAGAAATAAAGCTTGAAAAGGATGGCTGTGAAAGTAATTTATACATCTTAAAAATTAATAAAACAAAACTTGTAAGTGTAGATTTTGAATTGACGAAAGAAAGTGTTTTACAGGTAAAAAATTCAAATAAAGAAACAATTGTTAGTGAAAAAGTTACTGAAGATAAATATACTCTTGAGAATTTACTTCAGGGCGAAGAGTACTCCTATGTAATCACAAAAAATGGCTATGTATCTAAAAATGGAACTTTTAAAGCAGGGGAAGTTTCAAGTATTAATGGAATTTTAAGGGAAGCTCAGAATAATGAAACAATAAACAAAAATATTAAATCTCAGTGGAGTAATTTCAGAGGTAATAGTGACAATAATGCAGTAACAGATTCATTAACTGCTACAGATTACAAAAACTCAATGTTGTATTGGGCAAAAAAAGTAGGCAAGGGCTATGGCAGTGGAGCACCAAGTTCACCAATTCTTGTGGGGGAAGATTTGGTTTATACTACAGCAACATCAGTTGTAAAAATTAATACAATTACAGGAGAGGTAATTAAAAGTGGCCACATGATTAGAACTTCAGCTTTTAATATTACACCACCAACTTATGGAGATGGAATGATTTTTGTGGCACTGGCAAGTGGTGCCGTACAGGTGTTTAATGCGGATACATTGGAATCTTTGTGGGTTTATGAAGATCCGTTACATGGTCAACCTAATTCGCCAATTACATATCACGATGGTTATGTGTACACGGGATTTTGGAATGGTGAAACAGGCGTTGCTAATTATGTTTGTCTTTCTGCTACAGATGAAAATACAGGTAATCAGACTGAAAGCAAAGAAGCAACCTGGACATATACTTCAAAAGGTGGGTTTTACTGGGCAGGCAGTTATGTTAATGATAATTATCTGGTAGTTGGAACAGATGATGGAGCCAGTGCAGACGAGACAGGAAATGGCTCACTGCTTGTATTAAATCCATTAACAGGAAAAGTAATTTCAAAATACAGTGACATTAGAGGTGATGTGAGAAGCACCATTACCTATGATAAAGATACTGACAGATTTTATTTTACATCAAAAGGAGGAGATTTCTGTTGTGCAAAAATTGACTCCAAAGGAAATATAGAAGAGATTAAGAAAACAGACCTTGGTAGCGCAAGTACATCCACACCTGTAATTGCAAACAGGCGGGCATATGTTGGTGTAAAGGGTAACGAGCAGTTTGGAGTAAACTCAGGGCACCACATTGCAGTTATAGATTTAGAGAATATGAGCATAGCTTACAGCCTTTTAACAAGAGGTTATCCACAGACAAGTGGACTTGCCACAACAGGCTATGAACAACAGGACGGCTATACCTATGTTTATTTTATAGATAACTATGAGCCAGGTAAGGTAAGAGTTCTGAAAGATAAACCGGGTCAAAGCTCAGCAATTATAACAAGGGACAGCGAGTACGAAGACGAAAATGACTACAATGTTTTGTTTTCACCAAAGGGTGAACAGGCAAACTATGCAATATGTAGTTTGATAACTGATGAATACGGAACAATGTATTTCAAAAATGACTCGGCATATATGATGGCTCTTGGCAGTAAAATAACCAAAATAATGGTTACAAAGAAGCCTGACAAATTAGTTTATAAGGCTGGTGAAACATTTGACTCTACAGGTATGGAAGTTACGGCTTTTTATTCAAATGGAAAAACAAGAGATATTACAAAATACGTTACTGTGGAAAACAAAAAATTAACAGCCAACATGACAGACATAGAAGTGTCATTTGAACATGTTTTGTATAACGATGAATTAAAGAATTATGAAAAATTTGAGCCTTTAATTGACACAGTAGACATAACTGTCATTGACGAGGCAGGGGAAAAGCAGGCATCAAATGTTGTAAACAAAATCAACTTAATTGGCGACAATATTACAATAAATTCCAAACAGGCAATTTTTAATGCAAGAAATGCTTATAACAGTTTAGATAGTTCATTAGAATTTCTTGTTAGCAACTACGGAAAACTAACAAAAGCTGAGGCAACTTTCAAACAGGTAGCAGCTAAATATTTCAGCCAAAATCCGTTGAAAACAAAATGGGATAATAAGTTATTCCAAACAATAAACATAAGTTGGAATAGTTTAAAACAGGCTGATGGATATTTAGTTTACAAATTGAATTCAGCAGGAAAGTATGTGGAAGTTGCAAACATAACAAAGTTAAATTTCAAAGACACAACAGCTATAGTTGGACAAACTTACAAATATAAAGTTATTCCATACATAAAAATTTCAAATAGCAAGATGGGAATAATTTTAGGTAAAGCTTCTGCTATACAGGCAAAGTCAAAGCTAGGAAAAACAGAGAGAGTGAAGCTTTCTAAAGCAAAGAAGAAATACATAAAAATTAAATGGAAGGGAAACAAAAACTGTAGCGGATATGTAATTTACAAAAAAACAGGTAAGAAATTTAAAGTTGTTAAAACAGTAACCACTAACAAAAAGATTACATATTTAGACAAAAAAGTGAAACTTAACAAAAAGTATTCTTACAAAATTAGAGGATACAGAATTGTTAGTGGAAAGAAAATTTATGGTGATTTTTCAGCTATTAAAAGCTTAAAAATAAAAAAATAAAAAAGGAGAAAGAGATGAAACATGTAGGAAAAAAGCTACTTGCTTTACTGTTAGTATTATCAATGCTATCAGGGATGTCATTTAACAACGTGACAATTGCAAGTGCAGAAGAAACAACGGCGGCTTGTATTACATTAAGTAAAAATGTGAAAAGTGAAGTTGAGGATACAACTTATATTTACAATGGTTACAAGCCAAATTTAGGAGCAAAATTTACAGATAGTGAAAAACATAGTCTGGTTTATTATGAAAGCAGAAGTGTTTACGATGAAGAAAGTGGAAAATGGTCAGAAGCATCAGACTTCTCAGAAATCGTAATAGGTTTTGCAAGTAGTTTGTCAGAATATGCCGTAACAGAAAACACTCCAGGCAGATATAAGTACACTTGGAAGGCGTATTGTAAGTCAACAGGAGAATTTTCTAAGGAAACTTACACTGTGGATTTAACAGTGGAAGATCCTAAAACAACAGTATATAACATGACATTTTATGTTGGACAGGATAATAATGGAAAAAATAAAAATCCCAAAATTAAATTATACAAAACAACAGGTCATGATGGAGATGGATATGATACATTTAATGAAGATGATGAAATAGAAATTACTGACAATGGTATAGATGCCAGCGGCCAGTATAGAGTATACACTACTTCTTTACTTGGAGCCACATATTCATACAGAGCTTATGGCTATGATGAAAGCACAGATGACTATACTGTGCCAATGGGTGGTATGAATGTTAATATTCCAATGGCATCAAACGTTACCCAGTCAGGTTATGACTCAAAGTCAGTGTATATTAAATGTGCAAATGTTGGTTCAAACAGTAAATACGATGGAACTAATTATTTAACAGAAGACCAGTACACAACGCAGGTAGTATGTCCATATTATAATTGTATTGCAACACCGGGCACACCTATTGTAAAAAATAATATTACATATTATCCTTATATGCTTATTGCGCAGGGCAATGCCTGTCTTTATAATTATTTTTCAAATCCAAATGATGATGTTGCAGACAATTATGATCTTATGTATGGATATGGAATAAACAAGACAGTAAATAAAGGTTATTCTGTAGATACATGGAATGCAGCAGTGGCTAAAAGAATTACATCAGAGATTACAGTACCTGATGAAGCAAAGGCGCAGGTTTTCTTCCAGATGAATAACTTTAATGACAGGGAAATTGAAAGCTATAAGCAGAAAACAAATTCAGATGGAACAGTAACCTGGTCATTCTATGTGCCAAAATCAAATGGAAATTATTCTTATCGTGTATCAAAAGACGGTTATGTAACTAAGGCAGGCTATATGAGCCTTGGTAGTGAAGAGTCAGCTAAGATTTCAGTTGATTTAGACAGAAAAGATGTTACCAGTCATGATTTTAGCAAGCTAGGTAGCACAGTTATTAAAAGGGATGAAGCAAACTTAATTATGAATGTAAGTGATAAGAATGTAAAAAATCTAAATGTAAATGATACATTCAGACTTAGAGCTTACAGAGTTTGGGAAATTATAAACAGCGATGCAGGAAATATTATGATAGAGCCTGACTTTAATTATCAGGTATTATCAGGCGAAGACTGCATTAACATTAAGGAAGTAGAAGATAACAGAACTAATGGAAAAGGCAACTGGTTAGATATTACAGGTGTAAAAGACGGCATAGCAGTAATTGCTGTTACATACAATGCAATTGATGTGGAAGGTTCAGCAAGTTGCGGATTTTACCCTGCAATTTCTCCAAAGAGAACAGGTATTGTTGTAATTAATGTTGGAGATAAGGATTCTGATATTTTAGACGTTGGTGTAAAAAATAATAACGGTAAAAATTGGTGTTGGAATTATGACACATTTTTCTTTGACAAAGAAGAAGGAACTATGAACATTGCTCCAACAGCGAAAAGTGGAATTGCCAAAGTTGAAGTTACACCTGTTAAAACAACAGATGATTTGAACAGTAGTTTAGGTGATAGTGAAGAAATAACAGCTAATGAAGATGGCACGTATAATGTTAAACTTGAAGATGGAAACAATATTATTAAGGTTACTTCTAATAATGGCTTTGTTGACTATCAGGTAGTAAGAGCTGCAAAAATCAAAATCAATTATGAAAATATGTCAAATCCAGGTGAAGACATTATGCCAGGTGACAAAGTAAAAATTACTTTTAACGGATTATACAGATCAATTCCTAAAATCTCAGGAATTTTTAATCCGGTAATATTACAGGTTGTAGGTTATGATGAAGACAACAATCAGTACACTGGTTTAATTTCACAGTATCAGGTTGCAGATAATGGTTCACTGGAAATTACAGTACCAAAAGATGTTACATTTGAAGAAGGTAAAGAAGAGACAGAGTACAAAATAAATAATGGATTTGTTAATTTACAGTCCATGTATAGTTATGCAAATGCATGGGCATTTATGTATACATTAACAGATGCAGGTGCAGGCACATGTTTTAATGCAGTTAATGTAACAGGTCAGCATTCTACAATTGCAGATTTTGGCGTTCCTGTAAAAAGAAAAGTAACATACGGGGTTAATTTTAAAGTTACAGATGAACAGGGAAATGAAATTAAAGATTATGACATAAATGTTCATGACAAGAATGCTGATGAAGACGTTACTAACTTTACAGCACTTGGTTATGGAAAATACTATTATACAATTGATGCAAAGGGCTATGTAGTTTCAAACAGCACATTCTCATTAGGTTCAAAGACTGAAACTGTAGATGGTACATATACAGTTAATGTTGTATTAAAGAAGGCAACTGAAAATGCGTGGGACGGTCAGACATTTACTGAACCACAAAAAGATGAAGATGGTACATATTTAATTAGCACCGGTGCAGAACTTGCATGGTTCGCACAGGAAGTAAATTCAGTGGCAGCTAAGTCAACATCAACAATTAATGGAAAATTAACAAAGGATATTGACCTTGCAAGCCATAATTTCCCACAGATTGGTTATTTCAACGGTGGAACAGAATATGTTTACTACGGAGGAAACTTTGAAGGAAATAATCATAAGATTTATAATTTTAGATTTGAGAAAAAAGCCAAGGTAGCAACAGGAGCTTATGGCGGTTTATTCGGTTACATAAAGGGAGCAAAAATAACTAACCTTTCAGTAGATGGTGAAGTTTTAGTGTCAGCTCTTTCTACAGTATCAGTTTCATCTGCATACACAGGTGGTGTTGTAGCTTATGCTGACAGCTCAGAACTCACAAACATAACATCAAATGTAAATGTATCTATTAAAGATTACGAAAAAGGAACATGGAATTATATTGGTGGTATTGCAGGTTATGCAAGAACAACAGTTATTAAAAACTCACAGAACTTAGGAAATATTACAGGAAATAGAAATTCAGCAGGTATTGTTGGCAGAACAAACAGTAATATTGAAAACTGTGTAAACAAAGGTAAAGTATATTCAACTGTAGGATTTGCAGGTGGTATAGTAGCAGAAATGTCATCAGGTTCTGTTAAAAACTGTATTAATACAGGAGCTGTTGAAAGCAAAACAGGTGGCACAATTGGTGGTATTGTAGGTTATGGAAATGGTTCTACAACATCTGTTATTGAAAACTGTATTTCTCTTGGAAAAGTAACAACAGAAGTAAACAGCACTACAGTTGGTTCAGTTGTAGGTTCATTAAAATATGGTACAGCTAAGAATTGCTATGGTATCTCAGAAGATGGTGTTACATGCGGTACAGTGGCAAGTAATACTAAAGAAGAAGACTGCTATACTTTTGACAATAATGATGCCTTGTTATACAAATATGCTACAGGAAAAGATTTAGATGACTGTGGTGAAAATGCTAAACAGGACATAAAGGAAATTACTTCAAAATATGAAGAATTAATTTTAAGTGATAATAGCACAGAAGATTTATTAAATGGTTTGGCAGAAATTTCTAATGAAAACTTTGATAAATGTATATTAGAAAATGAAAATGCAAGAGTAACAGTAAGAGTTCAGTCAGAAAATAAATATATTGCAGTTTCAGACACTATTGTGGTAAACGGCTATTTAGCTGAATCTTATGGATTTACAGATTCAGTAGAGGATAGTGTATCAGCATTAGACGTACTTGTTGCTGAACATGAAAAGTTATACGGTGACAAATTTACTGAAAGTACAGCAGATGAGTACCTTGTAGTTAGTGCAAACCAGTATGGAACTATGGTTTCAAAAGCATTCGGAAAAGATGCGTCAACATTTATGTATGCAGTTAATGAAAAATATCCACATAATGATACATTGGTTGATGGATGCTATACAGGCTACACTGTAGACCAGGCAAAAGTAAGCGATGGAGATACAGCAGATTTCTATTTTTTACAAGATGCATCTTACAGTGATGACCTTTCAACAATTACATTAAGCACTAATGAAATTACAACTGATAAGTCATTTAATTTATCATTAAAGGGATATAATTATGCATGGTACGGAGCTTGTGAACAGTCTAAAATTGATGCAAATACACATGCTATTGAAGGGGCTAAAGTAGCAATTATTGATGTTACAACAGGAGAAATGGAAACACTTGAGAATGTTGTAACAGATAAAAACGGTAATGCCAGCGTAAATATTGACAAGGCAGGAAAATATTTTGTTACAGCTTATGTTGATGGTGAAGGTAAAACACCAATTCTTATGTCACAGGCAGTAATTAATGTAGAGTGGGCTAAACCTTTAGAAGTAAAAGGTGTTGCTGTTGCTAAGCAGAATAAAAATGTTGTTTCAGTTATGTGGAAACAGGATTTAGAACAGATTAGATTAGGACAGATTTACAATGTTTATGTAGACGGTGGACTATATAACAAATATCCTGCAGCTTCTACAATTACATATACTTTTGACAAACCGGGTAAACATACTATTAAGATTACAGCTGAGTTAAATGGCTTCGAAACAGAAGGTAAGACAGTGGAAATTGAAGTTGAGAAAGAAACAACAACTGAAAAGGCAACATCAGCAGATACAACTGCAGAAAATGTGACATCAAATACTACTGAACCGGCAAGTACGGAAGATAATGTAACACCAGTGGAAACAACAGGCGATGATATAACAAAGGTAGAAACAAGCGCAGAAGACAACACAACTACAGAATCGGTAGTTAGCACAACAGCTGAAACAACATCTAAGGTTGTAACAACAGGCAAAAAGACACCTACTACAAAAGCACCTAAGGTAACAAAGAAAGTTATAAATAAGATTGTTAAAGTTAAAAAGGCTGTAAAGAAGAAATCATCAAAGAAGATTTCCATAAAGTTACAGAAAATTAAGAGTGCAAAAGGCTATGAAGTAAGAATAGCTACAAACAAGAAATTTACAGGTAAAAAAGTTATCAAAATTAGAACAAAGAAAATAAGCTTTGTTTATAAGAAACTTAAACCAAATAAGAAATATTATGTAAAAGCCAGATTCTATAGAATTATAAAAGGCAAGAAAGTTTACGGAAAATGGGGTAAGGCTAAAAAGGTAACTTTTAAGTAAAAATTAAAAATAATTTTAAAGTTAAAATGTAAAAATCAATTGAAAAGCTAAATGAATTTTACAGACAAAAACATTGTCAGGGAAGAATGTGGTTTTCCTTTGTGTGGTGGGACATTTAAGGACCGCTACACAGGGATTGCATACCTTGACAATGTTTTTTTATTATAATATAATCAGTTTTAATGGCGTTGAAAGAGAGAAGTAGCTTTAATTATCGCTTATAGAGAGCAGAAGATGGTGGAATTTCTGTAGAATGAATTAATGTGAATAACACTCCGGAGCTGCAATCTGAAAGAACATATTTAATTGGATATTTAAGAGTATCCGGATAATATTTATAACAGATAACTTGAATACAGTTTTTTGAAACAGAATTGGAAATAGTTGTAGAAGCAGATGTGTTTTAGTAGGAGAGCCGTCACCGAGCGATAATCGGAAGGTTTTTAAACCAGAGAGTGGCTGCATGGCAGTAAATCAGGTGGTACCGCGGACAACATGTTCGTCCTGAATAATTGTTTTCAGGATGAATGATATAGATATAATTAAGAAAGATTCATTCTGAAAAGGGATGAATCTTTCTTGCTTTAAATAATATTAAATTTAATAATATTAAACTTAAAACTTCAAATAAATATATAAGCAAAGTTGAGTTTCATCTTTCTGTTACATACAGGCAATTAAACAACAAAAACACTCATTAACAATTTGAAGGGAGAAAACTAATGGACGTAAACACAAACAACATCTATCGTGATGTGACAATTGACCAGCTTAGCGAAGCAAACGTTGGTGAAACAAAGAAAATTGCCGGATGGATTGAAAACATTCGTGACCATGGTGGAGTATCATTTATTGACCTTAGAGATATGTATGGTGTAATGCAGGTAGTTATGCGTGACACATCACTTCTTGAAGGACTTAGTAAGGAAGATTGTATTTCAGTAGAAGGACCTATTGAACATAGAGATGAAGAAACATACAATCCAAAGATTCCAACAGGAACAATTGAATTAGAAGCAAAGGAAGTTAAGGTACTTGGTAAGACTTACAGACAGCTTCCATTTGAAGTAATGACATCAAAGGAAACAAGAGAAGACGTAAGACTTAAATATCGTTATCTTGACCTTAGAAATACAAAAGTAAAAGATAACATGATTTTCAGATCAAATGTTATTTCTTATTTAAGACAGAAGATGACAGAAATGGGATTCTTAGAAATTCAGACTCCTATTCTTTGTGCATCATCACCTGAAGGAGCAAGAGATTACATTGTTCCAAGTAGAAAATTTAAAGGAAAATTCTATGCATTACCACAGGCACCACAGCAGTATAAGCAGTTACTTATGGTGTCAGGATTTGATAAATATTTCCAGATTGCACCTTGCTTTAGAGATGAAGACGCAAGAGCTGACAGATCTCCTGGAGAATTCTATCAGTTAGACTTTGAAATGAGTTTTGCAACACAGGAAGATGTATTTAGAGTTGGTGAAGAAGTATTAGCAGACACATTTAACAAGTTTGCACCTGAAGGTTATGAAGTAACACAGACTCCATTCCAAATTATCAGCTACAAAGAAGCTATGCTTAAGTACGGAACAGATAAGCCTGATCTTCGTAACCCATTAGAAATAATCGATGTAACTGATTTCTTCCAAAGATGTACATTTAAGCCTTTCCACGGAAAGACAGTTCGTGCAATTAAGGTTGAACAGAAGTTATCAAAAGGCTTCCACGAGAAGTTGCTTAAGTTTGCACAGAGCATTGGTATGGGTGGACTTGGTTACTTAGAAGTATTAGAAGATGGCTCATATAAGGGACCAATTGACAAATTTATTCCTGCTGAAATGAAAGATGAAATTAGAGAAATGGCTGGTCTTAAAGCATTAGATACAATTTTCTTTATTGCAGATACAGAAAAGACTGCATCAATTTATGCAGGACAGATTCGTACAGCACTTGGTGAGAGACTTGACTTAATTGATCAGAAATCATATAAGTTCTGTTACATTAATGACTTCCCAATGTATGAATATGATCCTGAAGAAAAGAAGATGATTTTCACACATAATCCATTCTCAATGCCACAGGGTGGTCTTGAGGCACTGGAGACAAAGGATCCTGAAGATATTCTTGCATACCAGTATGACATTGTATGTAACGGTGTTGAATTATCATCAGGTGCAGTTAGAAATCACGATATGGAAATCATGGTTAAAGCTTTTGAAATTGCAGGCTACACAGAAGATGACTTAAAGGAAAAATTTGGAGCTTTATACAATGCATTCCAGTTTGGTGCTCCACCACATGCAGGTATGGCACCAGGCGTGGACAGAATGATTATGCTTCTTAGAAATGAAGAAAACATTCGTGAAGTTATTCCATTCCCAATGAATGGTAATGCTCAGGACTTAATGTGTGGTGCTCCAAGCGAAGTTACAGAACAGCAGTTAAGAGAAACACATATTAAAGTTAGACAGTAAATTAAATAGATATATAAGCTTTAATTAAAAGTGAAGTATAAACTATAAATATTAAAAAACAAGTTGTTTGATATGCATAGAAATGTTGAATTAAAGCAGCATTAGCAGATTCAGGCAACTTGTTTTTTGTAATAGGAAATTCCCACGAAATTGAGTGAGAAAATTTAATGAAGAATAAACAAAAAACTATAAAAATTATTGGAAGTGTAGCAATTATTTTAATTGCAATTCTGGTTATTACAAAAATTATTACATATAACGTTGGAAACAAAAGTATATTTTCGGTTTTCTTTAAAGGACAAGATTCCAATGTAGCTGGTAAATTGTTAGAATCACCTCATGAAATTAAAAAAATAGGGAAATATTCTATAGAATTAGACCAGCAATTGTATGATAGCAAAACAGGGGTAGGCTATTTACTATTTAAAATAAAAAAAGAGAACGGTGTACCGGAAATTAACTTAAACGATTCAGGGCAATGCTCAGGTATAGGATTTGGTGAAAATCAAAGACTATATTTTGAAGTGGGTGCATCAAATAATACAACTTATGAAATCAAAGGCAATACTTTATACGCATATATGGATTTTATTAAAGATAAGGATAAGGATTTCTATGTGAAATTAGGGGATTACCAAACACGAAAAGAATATAATTTTAATATTAAAGACACAAATTATGTAAAAACTTATAAGGATGGGGATACAACAGTAGAAATTTCACCTTTAGGCGTTTCAATTTCAGCAAAAGAAAAGAGTGCAGGAATGAGTCTTGTTGTTTACACCGATAAAGGAAAGAAAGAACTTATCAACACAAAGAAAGACATTGGCACAAATGCACACGAAAGCTCAGAGGTATATAAGGGTAAGTCTAAAAGCTATCAGTACATTTTAAAGTTCAAAAATCTTTTGGATATATTCAAGATTGAAAAGATAGAATTTAATGGAAAAAGCGAATAGAAAACGAGTTTACCGAAGAAACTTTTTCTGCTATACTCAAAAAAGAAATAAAAAGCAAACAGGGGAGTAAATAAAGGTATTGCTGATTAGAAATTAATTTTTAAATATTGAATATAAAGAAAAATAATAATAACTTTAGGAGAAAACAATGTACAATACAATTATTTTTGATTTAGATGGAACGTTACTTAATACAATAGAGGATCTTACGGATTCTGTTAATTACATGCAGAGAAAATATGGATTGAAAGAAGACAGTGTAGATACTGTCAGACAGCATGTAGGAAATGGATTAAGACTTTTAGTTGAGCGTTCGGTTCCGGATGGTCAGGATAATCCACAGTTTGAAGAAATGTTTAAGTGTCAGAAGGATTATTATCAGGAACACTGTCAGATAAAAACATGTGCATATCCTGGAATTATGGAATTATTAAAAGAATTACATAATATGGGAATTAAGATGGCAATAGTATCAAATAAGGCCCATGAAGCAGTTCGCGAATTAAATGATATTTATTTTAAACATTATATTGAGGTGGCTATTGGGGAAAATGAGGAAGCAGGCATTAAGAAAAAACCGGCACCTGACAGTGTAAATCAGGCACTTAAATTATTAGGGGCAGAGAAGTCAGAAGCGATTTATGTAGGGGATTCAGAGGTGGACAGAGCCACAGCTGAGAATGCAGGTTTGGATTGTATTTCATGTAGTTGGGGATTTAGAGAACGTTCACTACTTGAAAGTTTGAAGCCAATGGCTATTATTGACAAGCCGGAAGAATTGTTGAAGTTTGTACAGGAATAAAAGAGAAGTCGTAAATCAACTTTTATGTACATATTGGGATGTGTCTTAAAGTTGATTACTTACAATTATACAGGCAAAGGTAAAATAACGGCTTGTATAATTGAATGAATAATAAAAAGTCTGTTGAATATTTAGAGTCTTACTAAATATTTAACAGACTTTTTTGACTTTCTAACAAATAATTGGAGTGGATTCCAAAAAGATTATTACACACCGCAGGCCTTTTTTGCCAGAGCATCAGCCATATCATTGTATTTGTCGCCGGAATGTCCTTTGACTTTACAAAAAGTGATATTTACGTGTTTTTTTGCTTTATTATAAAATTTCTTGTAGGCGATTGTGCCTTCTTTAGTGGCATTCCATTCACCGGTACACCATTTGGCGATTCCCATGTAGTCGTAATAAATGGATAGATATTTTATATTATGGTTTATTGCGTATTCCATTGCTGCTATGGCACCATATATTTCACCGGCAACATTTCGCATTGTGGCAAGGCTTGGATCATTGCCTCTGTCATATAATTTAATTTCTTTGCCGTTATGAAATAAAACGACACCATATCCAAAAATCTTTGTAACTGAGTTAAAGCTTCCGTCAACATAGGCCACAGCTTTTGTGCTACTTGATAAAGGAATATCATTATCTACAGGTTTTTCATTTTCAATAGGAGTAGTGTCATTTTGGTCAAAAGTATTCATATTGAAAATATCCATTTGTTCTCCGTTCCAACCCATATAGTTGTAAGCTTCAGTTTTAGTTTTAAAGCTCTTGTATAAAGCACCCGGATAGCCATTTACACTGGCCTTACATTGATCCCATGTTTCAAAAATTCCGGTAGTTCTTCCAACTTTTACTGCGTAATATTTAGTTGCCATGCAAAATCCCCTTTCTAATATAATATTAAAGCGGTGCCAAATGTAAAAGACACCGCTATGATTTTAAAATGAGTTATTTATTTTAAATTTCGATTCAGCAGTTGTTGTTTCTGCAACAGTTGTAGTTTCCTCAGGTTCTTTTTTTAACCAAGGATTGTTCTCTTGTGGATCAGTTGGATCCCAATTTCTGTTTTTGTTTTTCTTTTTAATCTTCTTAATTTTTTTTATTTTTATAAGTGGTTTTTCACCCTTTTGACTATAAATTGTAACAATTGTTCCATCAGGACAATTATCGTATATCCATTTGATGTTTCCAGCTTGTAATCTGACACAACCAAGGGACGCCGGTTTTCCGATTTTGTTATATTCCCAATACTCTAATGAGTCATAAGAGTCGGAAGTGTAAGGAACAGAGTGGAGCATAATCTGTCCGTAAATTCTAACAGCATACTGGGCGTAAGTTCCATCAACCATTAAACGCCAATCATATCTTTGGTATATTGAGTATGTGCCAAGAGGTGTATCTTCAGGATTTAGACCTGTTGAACACCAAAATGTTTTGTATGGTATGGTACATTCACCGTTTTTATCTAATGTGTAAACAGTAACAAAGTTTTCGTCCCTATTAACAGTAATCATGTATGGTAAACGGTCTTTATACTTCTTTCGGTATTTGGCAGTTTTCTTAAGTAGTCTTTTGGCTGCTTTTTTGTTTTTTGAAAGTTTGTGAACTTTCATTTTTGCCGTAGTAGACTCAACTTCTGTAGTAGTTTCCTTTAGATTAAAATTGCCTGTAAATTTATCATTTGCTGTAATTCTTTTATTGTTAGAATCATTATCGGCAACATTGTTATTGCTTTTAGGGGCATGCGTAAATGCCAAAAAAAGAGCTACTACAATTATGGTAATAAAGGCTGCAAGCCCTAGTTGTTTTCTATTTCTATTTATCATTAATATTTTCTCCATTTTTTCTTTTGTCAGGATATATTTTATAATTTAATTAAACTAATTGCAATAGAATATATATGGAAAGTGAATATAGTTTGAAAACAGGGAAAATATAGTTTATAATTAAAATCGCGGGTAAGCGCAAAAGGTATATTAGTTGCCTTGTCCCTTAATCTTATTAAAAATTTTCATTTTGGAAGGAGTAAAAAATGGGATACACTAAACAGAAAATTTTAAACATAGCAGAAACTGAGGATGTAGAATTTATCAGACTCCAGTTTACTGATCTTTTTGGAACATTGAAAAATGTGGCTATTACTAAAAGTCAGTTAGCAAAAGCATTAGATAACAAGATAATGTTTGATGGATCATCCATTGAAGGATTCGCAAGAATCGAGGAATCTGACATGTATCTATATCCTGATTATGATACATTCGAAATTTTACCATTTAGACCACATCAGGGAAAAGTTGCAAGACTTATTTGTGACGTTTACAAGCCGGATGGAAAACAGCTTGAAAATGATCCAAGATATATTTTAAAGAAAGTAATTAAAGAAGCAGCAAGTATGGGCTATACATTTAATGTAGGTCCTGAATGTGAATTCTTCTTATTCCATACAGATGATAATGGAAACCCAACAACAATTAGTCATGAACATGGAAGTTACTTCGATTTAGGACCAACAGATTTAGGTGAAAATGCACGTAGAGACATGGTTCTTAATTTAGAAGAAATGGGATTTGAAGTTGAAGCATCTCATCACGAGGTAGCCCCTGCTCAGCATGAAATTGATTTTAAATATGGTGAAGCATTAAAAACAGCAGACAGAATTATGACATATAAACTTACTGTAAAAACTATTGCTAAAAGACATGGACTTTATGCTTCATTTATGCCAAAGCCAAAGTATGGCATGTGTGGTTCAGGAATGCATATTAATATGTCTTTATGGGATAGCCATGGAAATAATATTTTTGCAGATGCAAGTGATGAAAATGGATTAAGCAAAGAAGCATACAGTTTCATAGCAGGTATTATGGAACATATGAGTGCAATGTCAGCTATTACAAATCCAATTGTAAACTCATACAAGAGACTTGTGCCGGGATTTGAAGCACCTACATATATTGCATGGTCTGCAACAAACAGAAGCCCACTTATTAGAGTACCGGCTGCAAGAGGAACAGGTACAAGAATTGAACTTAGATGCCCTGACTGTGCTTGTAACCCATATCTTGCATTTGCGGTATGTTTAGCAGCAGGTTTAGATGGAATTAAGAGAAAACTTACACCAAAGGAAAGTGTTCAAAAAGATATTTTCTCAATGACAGATGCAGAAAGAGAAGAGGCTGGTATTAAAAATTTACCAAAGAACCTTTATGAAGCTGTAAGAGAAATGAGAAAATCGCCATTTATGAAAGAGGTACTTGGAGAAGAAGTATACAAAAAATACATTAATGCAAAGGAACAGGAATGGATGGAATATACTTCACAGGTAACAGATTGGGAAATTAACAGATATTTGGACCGCATTTAGTGTAGGAGGCAAAGTTGGCAGGAATTATAGTAGTGTTCCCAAAAAATGAAGACAGCAAGGCTATTCGTAATTTACTTGTACACAATGGTTATGATAATGTGTTTCATTGTAGCACAGGGGCAAAAGCAATAACTTTGGCAGATTCATTGGGCGAGGGAGTAATTATCAGTGGATTTAGAATGCCAGATATGCCGTACACGGATATTTTGGATTATGTTGAAGGACGATTCGAAATGCTTTTGGTTGCATCAAGACAGAAACTTCTTGAAGATGAAAGAGGAGTGGCAATGGTTGAGATGCCTATAAAAGTTCGAGATTTTCTTAATTCAGTTGAAATGATGCAAAATAATATTTATGCAAAGTTTTCACGAAAAAAGAAATCGCCCCCAAAAAGAACAAAAGAAGAGCAAAGCATTGTGGATGAGGCAAAGGCAGTATTAATGGAGAAAAATAATATGTCAGAAAATGAAGCTCACAGATACGTTCAGAAGTCTGCCATGGATAGTGGCAGAACTATGGTAGAAACTGCAGAGTCAATTCTGAAAATTATGTATAAAGATTAAATTAATTTTATATTTAGGAGGACTGAAAAAAATGTACAAAATTAATGAGAACTATTTAAAATTACCTGGAAGTTATTTATTTTCTAATATTGGAAAAAAAGTAGCTGCTTACAAGGAAGCAAATCCTGATAAGGATGTAATCAGTTTAGGAATAGGTGACGTAACACAGCCACTTTGCCCTGCTGTAATTGACGCTATGCATAAGGCTGTTGATGAAATGGCAAATGCAGAAACATTTCATGGTTATGCCCCTGATTTAGGCTATGAATTTTTAAGAAGTGCAATTAGAGATAATGACTACAAGGCAAGAGGTGTTGACATTGCTCTTGATGAAATTTTTGTAAGTGATGGAGCAAAGTCAGATTCAGGAAATATTGGTGATATTTTCTCAGTTGATAATAAAATTGCTGTATGTGATCCGGTTTATCCTGTATACGTAGATACAAATGCAATGGCAGGCAGAACAGGTGAGTACATAGCAGAACAGGAAAGATGGAGCAACGTAATTTACATGCCATGTACAAAGGCAACAAATTTTGCACCTGAACTCCCAAAGGAAACACCGGATATTATTTATCTTTGCTTTCCAAATAACCCTACAGGTTCTACAATTACAAAATCACAGCTTCAGGAATGGGTTGATTATGCTAATAAAGTTGGTGCAGTTATTATTTACGATGCAGCTTATGAAGCATACATTTCAGAAGACGATGTGCCTCACACAATTTATGAATGTGATGGAGCAAAAACATGTGCAATTGAACTTAGAAGTTTTTCTAAAAATGCCGGATTTACAGGAACAAGACTTGGCTTTACTGTTATTCCAAAAGAATTAAAATCAAATGGCGTTATGTTAAATTCATTATGGGCAAGAAGACATGGAACAAAATTCAACGGAGCCCCATATATTATTCAAAGAGCAGGAGAAGCTGTTTACTCAGAAGCAGGAAAGGCTCAGACAAAAGAACAGGTTGCTTACTATATGAACAATGCAAAAGTTATTATGGATGGATTAAAGAACGCAGGTTTCTCAGTAAGTGGTGGTGTAAATGCACCATATGTATGGCTTGAAACACCTGATGGAATGTCATCATGGGAGTTCTTTGATCATCTTCTTACAAATGCAAATATAGTTGGTACACCAGGTTCAGGATTTGGACCAAGTGGAGAAGGATACTTTAGACTGACAGCATTTGGTACTTACGAAAATACACTTAAAGCAATTGAAAGAATTAAGAGTTTATAATTTTGAATAATTAAATAGACTAAATATTAAGGGGAGGTAAAAAACTCTCCTAAAAGCAAAACAGCTATGAGCATTGATATGGGCCCATAGCTGTTTCTTTTCGGTGAAAATGGCAAAGGAGCTTTCAGCATCATTAGCCTCAAAAGGACTTATATGTTGCCTAGCTTCTTTTTTCTGTTATAATATAATAGGTGTTTGGCACATCAATATAATAGGTAAATGAGATTTTGCCTAGAAAAACAGAAAGGAGGAGAACATGTTAGGCGGATTATTTAGCAATAAAAGTACCGCAGCAGTATTTGTAGATTACGAACACTGGTATTATGGATACAAAAATATTTTTGCAATGCGTCCAAACGTTGAGGAATGGTACAAGGAACTTAAAGAAGAATATAATGTTAAGTCAATTACATTTTTCGGAGATTTTCATGGAAGTTCCATTGAAAGAGATTTAGAAAGATTAGAAAAGTTATCAAAAAATGTTGTCCATACGGCCAGCACAAAAGATGGTGTGGACAAGGACTTTACAGATTTTATTATTTTGGATGCGATATATCGTGAAGCTGCTAAGAAGAATTCACCAGAAGTATTTATAATATTTACGGGGGATGCACATTTTAATTTAGCAATAAAATATTTAAGAGAGCTTAAGAAAAAAGTTATTGTATATGGTGTAAAACATTCACTTAGCAACAAGCTTAAAGCTTCAGCAAATTCATATGTGGAGATGCCAAGATCAAATCAGGAAAGAAAATATTATTATGACGCAATTTTACAGTCTTTATATATTTTAAAGAAAAGACGCAAAATGGCAACTTATTCAAAAACTGTTGAGAACGTTTCAGCACACAGTGGTGTGTCTAGAGAGCGAATTCAGGCTGCATTAGACGATTTAATGAATAATAAGTATTTGAATATGACTGAAAAGAAATACCATGGTAAAAAGCCAAAAATTCTAGAAGCAGATTGGAACAAATTAAAAGCTGACGGTTTGTGGAAAGAAAAAGCATAGTATTTTATTTGGAAGCAATTTATATGAGAACATTTTATATGAAAAACAATATTTTTATATAATGACAAAAAGCTTAGGTGTTAACAACCTAAGCTTTTCTGTTATAAAAAATCTTTTTGTATAAAATTATAATTCACTGTATCCATAACCGTTGACAATTGCCTCCACAGCCTTGCCGGCTTTACAAAGAGGACAATCATTATGAGTATACGCTTCATAATTTGGAATGTCATCGGCTCTAAACAATGCATCAATTCTATGTCCGTCAATAGAATCAACAGCACTAAAGATAGAAGAAATTCCCTGAAGAATTCCACCGTAGTATTGAATACATTCTATGCTGTTACGAACTGTCTTGCCTGTTGTAGCTGAAGCAAGAAGCAAAAGTACGTTTTTGCCTGCAATTTCAGGTTTCAGATTGTCTCTGAAAATCATCTGACCATTATTGTTAAATTCAGGTGTTACAACATAAATTGTTTTGTGAGCATTCATTGATAAAATTCCTGCTCTGCTTAATTCACTTGCAAGAAATGCACCAATGACTTCACAGCCTTCAATACAGACTATTGTGTCAATAGGCTTGCCCATCACATTGTAGTAATCTTTCATTGCGATGGCTATTCGTTCAGCCTCGTTCTGACGTGTCTTCATGGTTGTCATATCAAGGTAATTGTTAAGGTGTGAATGTGTTGAAACAAAATGTCCCGGAATTACCTTAATTGCGATGTTAGGATCTTTTTTTGCGTAGTATTTAACTATTCTGCTTTGTATCATATAACCGCCTCCTATCTTTTTTAAAATCCGTTCAACAATATAATACTATCTTATTATTTTGTTGACTGATTTTCAAGTGTAGGATTAGTTTTTTTTGACTTAATATCAATAATTTTATTAGCTATAAAAGCTACTAAAATTAATATAAGTTCAGCAACTGTTGCCCAAAGTCTTGAAACTATTGAAATAATTACTGCATACTCTTTTGGCATAATAAGAATTAATCCGGCGATTAAGATGCCTTCTCTTACACCAAGTCCTGAAACAGTAAAAATTGCAAGAATACCGATAATTGCTGATAAACCGTAAATTCCACCAACATATAGCCACTGTGAAAATCCAACGCTAGGGTAAAGTGAAACTACCAAAATGTAGAAACCTGTACCAACGATCAACCAGTTACAAATGAATAGTAGAACAACTTTAATCATTTGTGGGTAAGTTATTGTAATTTCCATATCATCTTTCTTCATTAATTTTCCAAGCTTTGAAAGGAAGAAATTAATGATTTTAGGATTAATGCAAATAAAAAACAGAATAACTAAACCAATAGTTGCCCATTTGTAGTTAGCTAATAATTCATTTGGAAAGAAGAACAGTGAAATTAAGAATAAAAATGCTGCTCCAAGTAGAGTACAAATGTTTTCAAGGAAGAAACATATTGTAACCTTTCGCATTGGAACGCCTTCTTCCTGATATCCCGGAATTCTTGCCGCAAGCATAAATACTTTTCCCGGTATATACTTACCTAAAATTGAGTAAAGATAGCTTGTTACGGCTTTAGTGTATTTAATGCTACATTTATTTAATTTTGTAATGTAGTGCCACAATGAAGCTAATGTAACTTTGTAAGCAAAGTATAGGAATATTGATAAAATAAATATGCCCCAGTTGAATTTGCCCCAGTCGATTTTTTTGATATCATCCCAACTTGTATAAAAATATTTTGCAAGGAATATTGCTACAAGAACTAAAAAAAGTATCTTGCAGATTTTCATTATATTCTTTTTGTTGAATTTATTTGATTTCATTTGTTAAAACTCCTAAAAACTTAATAGCACACGAATAAAGCACATGTAGTAATAAATTACTTTAGTAGGAACTTTGGCTAACTTATCATAATGTTCTTCTGAATATTTTTTGTTATGTTCAGCTAACTTTAATGCAAGTTTGTGGTTCCATTTGCATTTATCACTTGTATCTAATTTTGCAGTTGTTTTCTTTGCTTTTGCAAGGTTAAATTTGAATACAAGAGCACGTTTCTGGCTTCTAACCATGTCTTTGTCACTAATATGTGTTGCGTAAATATCTCCATCAGCAATAGCCTGATTAAGAGCATCATACGCTTTCTGTGAACGAATAACACAGCTTGTGTGCTTTATAGGGTTACCCTTCATTTCTTTAAGCCAAATGTCACCGAAGCTTATGTCGCTACATTCACCAAAGTGATCCTGGCATGTCATACAACTATCTTTTTCAAAGAAATAAGCATTTTTGTAGGAACAAATTGTTTTTGAGTAAGAGAATTCCTTTGTGCTGCCATCATTGTATATCACACTGGAAATTCCGCGCCAATGTCCTCTTCTGTAGTAAAGACGTTTGGCATTTTCACTTGTAACACCTGACTTTTCCATTGAGAGGGTAGTTGCCTTAGGAGAATGGTTGCCACTACAGTACAAACCAAGTTTAAGAACAATCTTATCTTTGAGTGATTGATCTTTTTTCATTATTGTATCTAAACCTCTTAACATACATGGTGTCATTACAACAGCAACTTTTCCGTCAAAATTTCTAACTACATCAATGTGCTTAAGAAGAGGAATGTTCATATAAACACTTGATGAAGCATCTCTGATTTCTTCTTCTGTAGTTGCAATGTATGTTTTGTAAGTTAATTCGCCGTTTTCAAAAGCTGTCTTAGTTACCCAGGCACCGTCAATTTCTTTGTTCTTTAACATATTGCAAAGAAGAGCAGTAACCATACCGCCTGAAGCTGCGTTGCCACGAATGTCTTCGTTTGTTGAATAACCTTTTTTACAGCCAATGTGAGCACCAATGTATTTATCAGGATTGTTAAAATCTAATAATTTACATTTTTTTTTTGAATTTTTTGTTACATCATCTATAATTTCGCTAATATATTTAATATTGTTTCTTGAACTTGCTAAAACAGAATCAAGGTTTTTGTCAAGTTTAGCTCTAATATCATCTTCGTGAGAAACAAAGTCCTCAAAACTTTTCTTTAATTCTGATAATTCTAATTTTGAAAAGTCTATTGCGTACTGACCAAGTTCAAACATATCAAGAACTTCCTGATATTTGTGGCTCCAACCAATAAGAAGAACAGGAACTTTCTGTTCAAGGGAACCGATCATTGCATGGAATCTTGAAGCAACTAAAAATCTACATTTTCCAATGAAAGCTCTAATCTGTTCTGCATCCATTTCTTCATGGTACCAACGAACTTTGTCTTTGTTAGAAACGTCGTTATAAATTGCATCTCCAACCATAAGGTCGTTGTTTCTTGACTTTTCACTGTTAATTCTTGCCGCGTTTGCAATAAGAATTACGTTATAACCGCTTTCGTTTAAGTAGTTTACAAAGGAAACCATTGTATCCTTGTAAGGAATCCCCATTTTTTCGCATTTCTTCTCAACTACAGAACTAATTGAAAGGCCAACAACATTGTCATTGTAAAAACTGTCTTCGCTACAGATTCTATTGATTTCGTTGTTCCAGTATTCGCTGTCTTCCATTGAGAAAGCACCGTCAGCACATAACTTAACATTGTCTTTTACGCCAATACCCATAAGGTTATCGTATGTTTTCTGACCTCTGGCGCAAACAAGCTTAAGCTTTGGAAGAATCCATTTTGCTAGGAATTTGTTATAATGATTCTTAAATGTACCTAAAGCCTGTGAATACTTAACAACAGGAGTGCCAACTAAAAGTGGAACTGCTGCACAAACAAAAGCGTAAGTATTCATTACAAAACCACGACTGTCAACAAAAGAAATACCTGCTTCGTCAACAACTAGGTCTGTGTTTGTGTAAGTTTTTAATATTTTGTTTTTTAAAAGAAGCTTTTTAATAGGTGGACACCATTTAAAAAGCTTATAGAGTATAGCAAGCGGAAAAGCTACAAATAAAAGCTGTTCCGGTTTTGTGCTTGTAATATTAATAAAGTCAAAAGGTAATTGTTTCTTGTCCTCGCCTGGATAAACAGACATTAAGTTAATATTCAGTCTGTCTCCGTAAACATCGTGTAACTGTTTAATTGAACTTTGTAGCATAGCAGCGGCACCTTTGTTGCCGCTGTAGCTTGCTGCTGTAATAGCAATTGTTATATCTCTCATTATTACTCCTATTTGCTTTCTTTGTCTTCTTTGTTTTTAGCATCATTATCATAGTCGATTTTTCTTACATGGTACTGAACATCTTCCAAAATCTTGCGGTTAGCAGCAATAATGTCTGCCTGGAGTGCAATAATAAATGTTTGTACACCCATAAGTAAAAATGTGCTTGCTAAAATAAGTGACTGAACATGTCCGCTACCTGCACCCATGCCATAATATACAAGGAATCTGATTCCAAGTGCAAGTCCTAATGCGAAAAGGATGCCTCCAATGATTCCAAAGAATTTTAATGGCTTGTACATCATAAATGAACGGACAATAGTTACCATAGATCTTTTTACATATCCAAACATACTGCTGAACAAACGTGATTTTCTAAGTTCAGGGTTTGTTCTAATAGGAACAGATGTCATTGCCATCTTAGTTCTTCCTGCCTGGACAATAGTTTCAAGTGTGTATGTGTATTCATTTACAACATTTAATCTTAAAGCAGCTTCTCTGCTGTATGCTCTAAAACCACTTGGAGCATCAGGTATGTCTGATTTAGAAGCTACACGAACAGTCCAGCTTCCAAAGTGCTGTAATTTCTTCTTAAGAGGAGAAAAGTGAGCTGTGTTATCAATAGGTCTTTCACCAATAACAATATCTGCCTTTTCATCTAAAATAGGTCTTACTAATTTTTCAATGTCATCACCGTTATACTGGTTGTCGGCATCAGTATTAACAATAATATCTGCACCGTTCCGCAAACATGCATCAAGACCTGCCATAAATCCTTTGGCTAAGCCCTTGTTCTGTTTAAAGTTTACTACATAGTGAACACCCCATTTTTTTGCAACTTCCACAGTGTTATCGGCACTACCGTCATTAATAATGAGGTATTCAATCTCATCAATTCCGTCAATGTGCTTTGGTAAATCATTAAGCGCAATTTCCAGAGTCTCTGCTTCGTTATAACATGGTACCTGAATAATTAATTTCATTTCAAATCTCCTTACTGTATTTTTATATTCTACTGTACTTTAAATCTATTGTACCTTATATTCTGAAAGAGCGTAACCTTTGCTCTTTAAAAATTTAGCTAAATTTTTCCCTTTTACAAGAATTGTATCAGGAACCCCTACTTTATTCTTAAATGTATTGAATGTGTAGAATTTATCATTATCGCCGTAAACATCATTAGCGTTCTCAATAGCAATATTAACACTGTCTTTATCACATATAACAATAAATTCCTTCTGCTTCTTGTCGTCACGTAAATATTTTAATGTTCCTATATTAAACTGTGGCAGACCAAATTGATATGTTTTAACTAAATATCCACTCTTATGGTAGAAAATATCAGGATATTTTTCTGACACGTTTGTTTTTTCATCAATTTCTGCAATATAGTCAATGATGTTGTGAGTTCTTTCATATACTAATTCATCACGTCCACCTCTAACTTCTGAAGCTACATATCTGTAGTTAAGAGCGGAGAGAACAAATATTAAAACAGTAGCGCTGTAAATAACCTGTATTTTGTTAATACTTGTAAGTATTAATATTACAAGTAACAAACCTAATGATAGGAAGCCTGCTTTTGTGAAAGCTTCCGTCATCTGTGGGTAAGTACCGGTTGTGATTCCGTCTTCCACGTTGAAGAACTTTGTTAATGAAATGAAGTATCTTGTATTTGTTTTTGGAACAGTAGCCAAAACAGGACTAACTTTCTTTATAAAATAAACAAATACTAAAACGTAAGACACTACAGCTAAAACTTTAGCCTTCCACTTAATAATAATTCCCTTCTTTATAACTAAAGAATAAAGGGCAATTAAAACTATAAGTCCCACAGCACCAACTGTGTAACGACCGAAAACAATACGATCAGCTCGTTTAAGTTCAACTCCTGTAAATAGTTCATATGCACTTGGAAAGAAGAATAATGCTCCCAGCGCAAAAGTTCCCATTAAGCATAAAGCGGAAAATAAAGATAAAATAGTTTCACCTATATTTTTGCCTCTGTTAGCTTTTTTCAAATTAATAAATAATATTATTAATGCTGCAAAGAAGCCAATGATAACAAGTCCCATAGTTGAGGCAAAAAGGTTAAATAACCAGCCGGCAACTAATTTAAGTTCGATTAACATGCCCTTAAGTGTAAATAATTTACCAAGAGTTTCCATGTCGATTACATCAATGCTACCATGTCTTGTACCATAAATTCCATAAACGCCATTTTTAAAGAAAGCGGCCAGGAATTTGTCGATAACCATTAAAACTCCTGAGACAGGAACGTATATAAAATAATTAACTGTTTTGTGTTTGTAAACTGCAGAAATTAAAACTACAGTCATAAATGCCGCAATAATTAAAACGACACCTCTTGTATGTGTCATATAAGCATATACTGTCACAAATGCCAACACTGCTGAAAGAGTATTTCTAATGGCATTACTTGTTGTTGAAGATAATTCTAATATTACAAGTAAAATTGGCCATGGTAAAAATATAAGCATAGCATCACAACGGGCATACATTGCATAGAGCCAAATTGAAGAAATACCAACTGCAGGTACGGATATTAATAATGCCTGTATTTTTGATTCGATTTTTAAATGCTTTCTGCAAATATGATATGAAATAACAGGTATAAAGCTCATAATAAGCATGTTAAATGATATCATTGCCTTGTACATATAAACAGGATTGCTTCTGAATGCCATATAAATAGGATAATATAAAGCAGAGAATGCATATTTGTAATAAAAACCTCCCATTGTTTGTACACAAAAGCTCCAATCATCTCCTGCCATAAAAGCTGTATTGGCAACTGTACCTGTTTCATCAAGTACATACGGAAGTGATAGTGTTGAGGCAAAGAAAACAGTTGTTATTGCAAAAACAGCGTAAATCAGTATCTTTACATCTCTATCAGACATGTTTTTAAGAAAACTTTTCATATGCTATAAATCCTTTCGTGTTATAAAAATATTAAATTGTTTTTTGACAGCATTAAAAGGGTTTGCAGATATATAAATATTTGCAAATACCTGATGAAAAAATATTAAGTAATTTTGCTTAAGTCAAATGTTATTTTTTTAAACGTATTATAATAGGAAATAATCAATATTAAATAGGTATAAATAAATAACAAACAAAGTATAAGATAGTTGTAATAAAAAGTCAATAATAGTGATAATAACACTTAATGGCAATATTTTTTAAGTATATTGTGAAGAATATTAGTTATATTTTGTAGCTAATTGATTTTTGCATTGTTTTTATGTAAAATATAGACTATATGTAAATTTTACCCAAAACAGAGGTATTAAGATAGAAGGAGGTTTCAATGGCTAACGTTATTTCAGACGAAACAATTGAATATGTTGGTATTTTAGCGAAGCTTGAATTGTCCGACGAGGAAAAAGAAAAAGCAAAAGAAGATATGGGAAAAATGCTTGATTACATTGACAAACTTAATGAACTTGATACAAGCAACGTTGAACCTATGAGTCACGTATTCCCTGTAAACAATGTTTTCAGAGAAGATGTTGTTACTAATGGTGACGATAGAGAGAATATATTAAAGAATGCACCGGAAGAAAAAGATGGCGCATTTGTTGTACCAAAAACATTTGATTAATAATAAGGAAAATTATAAATTAAAGTTTCAGAAAGAATTAATGTAATTTATCGAAAGGAACAAATATGAGTTTAATGAATCTTACAGCTGTTCAATTAGGTAAAAAAATCAAAAGCGGTGAAGTGAAAGTTGAAGATGCCGTTCTTGATGCTTTTGCACAGATTGAAGCAGTGGAAAGCGATATAAACAGTTATGTGACTGTATTAGAAAAAGAAAAAGTATTAGCTAAAGCAAAGGAAGTTCAGGCAAAAATAGATGCAGGAGAGCTTACAGGACCTATAGCAGGTGTGCCTGTGGCAATAAAGGACAACATGTGTACAGAAGGAGTCTTAACAACATGTAGTTCAAAAATATTAGAAAACTTTAATCCAACATACACAGCTGAGGCTGTTTTGAATTTGGAAAAAGCAGGAGCCATTATAATAGGAAAGACTAATATGGATGAGTTCGCAATGGGTAGTACAACAGAAACTTCTCATTACGGGGTAACAAAAAATCCTTGGAACAATGAACATGTACCAGGTGGTTCATCAGGTGGTAGCTGTGCAGCCGTTGCAGCAGAAGAATGTTCATATGCCCTTGGTTCAGACACAGGTGGATCAATTAGACAGCCAAGTTCATTTTGTGGTGTAACAGGTATTAAGCCAACATATGGTACAGTATCAAGATACGGCCTTATTGCTTACGGTTCATCACTTGATCAGATTGGACCAGTTGCAAAGGATGTTACAGACTGTGCAACAATTTTAGAGACAATAGCAAGCTATGATCCAAAAGATTCCACATCAGTAAAAAGAGAATCATATGATTTTACAAGTGCCTTGGTAGATGATGTAAAAGGTTTGAAGATTGGTATTCCAAAGGGCTATTTTGGTGAAGGTCTTGACAGCGAAGTTAAAGAAGCAATTCTTAACGGTGTAAAAGTTCTTGAAGAAAAGGGAGCCATTGTTGAAGAATTTGACTTAGATTTAATAGATTATGCAATTCCTGCATATTACGTTATTGCAGCAGCAGAAGCAAGCTCAAACCTTGCAAGATTTGATGGTGTAAAATACGGTTATCGTACACCTGAGTACGAAGGACTACACAACATGTACAAGAAAACACGTTCCGAAGGTTTTGGTGCGGAAGTTAAGAGACGTATTATGCTTGGTTCTTTCGTATTAAGTTCAGGATATTATGATGCATATTATCTAAAAGCATTAAGAACAAAGGCTTTAATTAAGAAGGCATTTGATGAAGCCTTTGCAAAATATGACGTTATTATCGGACCTGCAGCTCCAACAACAGCACCAAAACTTGGTGAGAGCTTATCAGATCCAATTCAGATGTATTTAGGTGACATTTATACAATTTCAGTAAACTTAGCAGGACTTCCGGGAATCAGTGTTCCTTGTGGAACAGACAGTAAGGGACTTCCAATTGGCATGCAGATTATTGGAGATTGTTTCAAAGAAAATAATATTATCAGAGCAGCTTATGCATATGAACAGTCAAGAGACTATGAAAGATGCAAAGTAGCAAAGAACAGAGATTAGGAGGAGCAGCAATGGAAAAAGCGTACGAGACAGTCATAGGACTTGAAGTTCATGTGGAATTAGCAACAAAAACAAAAATTTTCTGCTCCTGTTCAACAGAGTTTGGTGGAGCACCAAATACACATACATGCCCTGTTTGTACAGGTATGCCGGGTTCACTTCCTGTATTAAATAAACAGGTAGTAGAATATGCAATGGCAGTTGGACTTGCTACAAACTGCGACATTACAAGAAACGGGAAGTTTGATAGAAAGAATTATTTTTATCCTGACAATCCACAGAACTATCAGATTTCACAGTTATACAAACCAATTTGTACTAATGGATATGTTGAAATCAAAGGTGATGATGGTGAGAAAAAGCAGGTTAGAATTCATGAAATTCATATGGAAGAAGATGCAGGTAAGTTAGTCCATGATGACTTTTACGATTGTTCATTAGTGGACTTAAACCGTTCAGGTGTGCCACTTATTGAAATCGTGTCAGAACCTGACATGAGAAGTGCTGACGAAGTAGTAGCATATCTTGAAAAATTGCGTATGATTATTCAGTACCTTGGAGCTTCTGACTGTAAGCTTAACGAAGGCTCAATGAGAGCTGACGTAAACCTTTCAGTAAGAGAAGTTGGTGCCAGTGAATTTGGTACAAGAACTGAAATGAAGAACCTTAACTCATTTAAGGCAATTGCAAGAGCTATAGAAAACGAAAGAGAAAGACAGATTGACTTAATAGAAGCTGGTAAGGAAGTAATTCAGGAAACAAGACGTTGGGATGATACAAAAGAGTATTCTTACGCTATGCGTTCAAAAGAAGATGCACAGGATTACAGATACTTCCCTGATCCTGATTTAGTACCTGTTATAATCAGTGAAGAATGGTTACAGGAAGTAAAATCACGTGAGCCTGAATTTAGAGACGAAAAGATGGCAAGATACATTGAAAAATTTGAACTTCCTGAATATGACGCAGATATTATAACACAGTACAAGCCACTTGCAGATTTATTTGAAGAGACAGTTGCTCTTGGAAATAAACCAAAAGAAGTTAGTAACTGGATCATGGGTGAAACAATGAGACTTTGCAAGGAAGAGTCAATTGATCCTGACCAGATTAAGTTCTCAGCAGCCAACCTTTCAAAATTAATTAAGTTAATTGAAGATAGCGTAGTTAACCGTGGTGCTGCTAAGGAAGTCTTTGAAGAAATGTTCAAGTCAGATGTTGATCCTGAAAAATATGTTGAAGAACATGGTATGAAACAGGATAATGACGAGGATGCTTTAAGAGAAATCGTTAAAAAAGTAATCGAAGAAAATCCTAAGGCAGTAGAGGATGTCCGTTCAGGAAAAGGAAAAGCTATTGGAGCTTTAGTTGGTCAGACAATGAAGGCAACACAGGGCAAAGCAAATCCGGGTGTTGTAAACAAATTATTAAAAGAACTTATTTAGTTAAATAAAGTAATAAAGTGTGGGAAAGAGAAAATCTGTGTTGATTTTCTCTTTTCTTCGTTTTATAATGAACCCGTGGCGTTTTTTTTTCTAAATGTCACAATAGCGAATTTTAATATGAAGGAGGAAAATGAAAAAATACATATAATATATGTTTTCATTTTTACCTTCATTTTTTTATTTTCAAGGGAGATTATAATGAATCAGAGAGATGTAAGTATGAGTTGGGAACCTGATGCATTACACGAAGAATGTGGTGTGTTTGGAATGTATGACTTTGACGGAAATGACGTGGCTTCTTCCATATACTATGGTCTTTTTGCACTACAGCACAGAGGACAGGAAAGTTGTGGTATTGCTGTATCAGATACCAGTGGCCCAAGAAAAGTAGACTTATATAAGGGAATGGGCCTTGTAAATGAAGTGTTTGATCAGGAAAAGATTCAAAGTCTAAAGGGTAATATCGGTGTAGGACATGTTAGATATTCTACAGCCGGAGACAGTGTAATTAGCAACGCACAGCCATTAGTTATTAATTATGTAAAAGGTACATTAATGATGGCACATAATGGTAACTTAATTAACGCTAATGAACTTAGAGATGAGTTAGCGTATACAGGTGCTATTTTCCAGACTACTATTGATTCTGAAGTTATTGCTTATTTAGTAGCAAGAGAAAGAATCAAAAGTAAAACAGCAGAAGAAGCAGTTGTAAATGCAATGAAAAAATTAAAAGGTGCATATGCATTGGTAGTTTCAAGTCCAAGAAAATTAATTGGTGCCAGAGATCCATACGGATTTAAGCCATTATGTATTGGAAAAAGAGACAATGCCTACATCTTGGCATCTGAGTCCTGTGCACTTGACACAATTGATGCAGAATTTGTTAGAGACGTAGAACCGGGAGAAGTTGTAACTATCGACGAAAACGGTATTAAGTCAGACAAATCACTTTGTGTTAAGCCGGAAGATCAGGCAAGATGCATATTTGAATATATTTATTTTGCAAGACCTGACAGTTACTTTGATGGAGTAAGTGTTTACGATTCAAGAATTATGGCAGGTAAATTTTTAGCAATGGACAGTCCTGTAGATGCTGATATTGTTGTAGGTGTACCTGAATCAGGCAATGTTGCTGCAATGGGATATGCAATGCAGGCAGGAATTCCTTACGGAACAGCTTTTGTAAAGAATAGTTATGTTGGAAGAACATTTATTAAGCCACAGCAAAAGAGTCGTGAGTCAAGTGTTCGTGTAAAACTTAACGTGTTAAAAGAAGTAGTTAAGGGCAAGAGAGTTATTATGATTGATGACTCAATTGTACGAGGAACTACAAGTGATAGAATTGTGCAGATGGTAAGAGAAGCAGGTGCTACAGAAGTACATATGAGAATAAGCTCTCCACCATTTATTAGCGAATGTTATTTTGGAACAGATATTCCTTCTAAGGAACAGTTAATAGCTCATAACAGAACAGTTGAAGAAATCAATGATGTTATTGGAGCAGATTCTTTAGGTTACCTTAAAGTGGAACGCTTGAAGGAACTTTCAAGAGGACAGGAAATATGTATGGGATGTTTTACAGGAAAATATCCCCTTGAACCACCTAAGGAAGATATTCGTGGTGAATATAAGAAATAAAATATATTTACTAAAATATAAGGCTTAAGCTGATTTGTAAATCAGCCGGCACAGACAAATATTTATTCGGTATTAAAGAAATTTAATATATACAAACTATTTAAAAATCAAGGAGGTTTTTATGAACGACAGATATAACAGCCCGTTGTCAGAAAGATACGCAAGTAAGGAAATGCAGTACATTTTTTCACCTGACATGAAGTTTAAAACATGGAGAAAGTTATGGATTGCACTTGCTGAATCAGAGATGGAACTTGGACTTAACATTACACAGGAACAGATTGATGAATTAAAAGCTCACGCTGAAGACATTAATTATGATGTTGCAAAAGAAAGAGAAAAATTAGTTCGTCACGATGTAATGTCACACGTTTATGCTTACGGCCAGCAGTGCCCAAAGGCAAAAGGTATTATTCATCTTGGTGCAACATCATGTTACGTTGGGGATAACACTGATATTATCATTATGACAGAAGGTCTTAAGTTAGTTCGTAAGAAATTAATTAATGTTATAAATGAACTTGCAAAGTTTGCTGACAAGTACAAATCACAGCCAACTTTAGCATTTACACATTTCCAGCCTGCTCAGCCAACAACAGTAGGTAAAAGAGCTACATTATGGCTTATGGAATTAAAATTAGATTTAGATGATTTAGATTATGTTTTAGATAACATGATGCTTCTTGGAAGTAAGGGAACTACAGGAACACAGGCTAGTTTCTTAGAACTTTTCGAAGGTGATCATGAAAAAATCAAAGAACTTGAAAAGAAAATTGCAAACAAAATGGGATTTGATAAGTGCTTCCCTGTATCAGGTCAGACATATTCAAGAAAGATGGATACAAGAGTGCTTAACATCTTAGCAGGTATTGCAGCAAGTGCTCATAAATTCTCTAATGACATTAGATTATTACAGCACTTAAAGGAAATTGAAGAACCATTTGAAAAGAATCAGATTGGTTCATCAGCAATGGCTTACAAGAGAAATCCTATGAGAAGCGAAAGAATTGCATCACTTGCAAATTATGTAATGGTTACAGCATTAAATCCAGCCATTACATCAGCTACACAGTGGTTTGAAAGAACATTAGATGACTCAGCAAACAAGAGACTTAGTGTGCCTGAATCATTCCTTGCAATTGATGGAATTTTAGATTTATATCTTAACGTAGTAGACGGTTTGGTTGTATACGATAAGGTTATTGAAAAGAGACTTATGAGCGAACTTCCATTTATGGCAACAGAAAATATTATGATGGATGCTGTAAAAGCTGGCGGGGACAGACAGGAATTACACGAAAAGATTCGTGAACTTTCAATGGAAGCCGGAGCAAATGTTAAGCAGAAAGGTCTTGATAACAACTTACTTGAACTTATTGCAAATGATGACGCATTTAATATGTCACTTGAAGATCTTCAGAAAACAATGGATCCAAGCAAGTATGTAGGACGTTCACCTGAACAGGTAGATGAATTCTTAGCAGAAGAAATAAAGCCAATCTTAGATGCAAATAAAGACATCTTAGGATTAAGTGCAGAAATAAACGTGTAAATCCAAAGGTTGAAATAAAATAACTTTTCCAGTTTGCTGAGAAAAGTTGTTTTATTAACAACCTGAAAACACATAAGGATGGAGAAATTTTCGAAAGAAAATTTCGAGAATCCGCATGTGTGCAGAAGGGCGAAAGTTACCAAGTAACGGAGCACTTCGTGGATTTACAAAAAGACTATTGATTTATAAAAACATTCGCCGAAGGTAAGCTATTGGAGAAAGTGCTCTAACGTGGTCGGTTCATTAAGGCAGCGTAGCTGGCTTGATAGAACTGCTACTAGCGTTTGGCAGCGGGAGCGTGCTTTCGACAATAGTTACCTTCGGCGAATGAGAGTGTAAAGGAGAGGAAAAAGATGAAGCCAATTAAAGAAGGAAAAGTAAGAGAAATCTATGACAACGGAGACAGCTTAATTATGGTAGCAACTGACAGAATTAGTTGCTTTGATGTAATTTTAAAAAATGTAATTGAAAAGAAGGGTACAGTTCTTACACAGATGTCAAAGTTCTGGTTTGACATGACAGAAGATATCGTTCCTAACCACATGATTTCAGTAGACGTAAACGATATGCCTGAATTTTTCAGACAGCCAAAATTTGATGGAAACAGCATGATGTGTAAGAAACTTGAAATGCTTCCAATCGAATGTATCGTTCGTGGATATATTACAGGTAGCGGTTGGGCAAGCTATCAGGAAAATGGAACAGTTTGCGGAATCAAACTTCCTGAGGGCTTAAAAGAATCAGATAAGCTTCCTGAACCAATTTACACACCTTCAACAAAGGCAGAAATTGGTGATCATGACGAAAATATTTCTTATGAAGAAAGCATTAAAGTTTTAGAAAAACAGTTCCCAGGTAAGGGTGAAGAATATGCTGCAAAATTAAAAGAATATACAATTGCTCTTTATAAGAAGTGTGCAGACTATGCATTAGAACGTGGAATTATTATTGCAGATACAAAGTTTGAATTTGGTCTTGATGAAAATGGAAACATCGTAATCGGTGATGAAATGCTTACACCTGACAGCTCAAGATTCTGGCCTGCAGATGTTTATGAACCTGGACATGGTCAGCCATCATTTGACAAACAGTTTGCACGTGACTGGTTAAAAGCAAACGACAATCATAACTGGACACTTCCAAAAGAAGTAGAAGATAAAACAATTGCTATTTATTTAGAAGGTTATGAAAAGATTACAGGCAAGAAATTAGTTTAAAATTTTGTTTGGAAATTATTTTGAAAATAGTTTTATACAGATTATCAGGTAAATGGGGATATAAGTTAAATAGAACTTCCTAATTTCAAAAGTAAAAAAGTGTGATAATTTTGTGAATTAAAACGTTTTTTGAAAATAGACTTTAAATAATAAGGTTATTGTGATAGAATCAGTTGTATGCGTGTTAGGGCGTACGACTGATTTTGCTTTTAACACAAAAAATAGAAGAGGAGAAAAAATATAAGATGTATAAGAAGATTTTAGCAGTTGCATTATCAGCAACTATGGCATTAGGTCTTGTAGGTTGTGGTAGCACAACATCAGGAACAGTAAAGACAGATTTAGGCTCAATTAAGTTAGCTGAATACAAAGGATTAACAGCTTACGAAGATGATATTAAGGTTACAGACAGTGAATTACAGCAGACAATTGATCAGGATTTATCATCACATAAGACAACAGAAAAGATTAAAAAAGGTTCTGTTAAGAAGGATTCATCTGTAGTATTTAATTATACAGGAAAGATTGAATCAAAAGGTAAGAAGGTAGCATTTGACGGTGGCTCAGCAACAGATCAGGTAGCAGATATGTCAGCTAAGACAGTTGGTGGAAGCAAGATGATTGATGGTTTTGTTGATGCACTTAAAGGACACAAGGTTGGAGATACATTTACTAAGAAGTTAAATTTCCCTTCAAACTACACAGGAACAACAACAGTTAATAGTAAGAAAGTTAAGTTAGCTGGTAAGTCAGTATGGTTTACATACAAGATTACAGCTTTACAGAAAACAAACACACCTGAATTAAATGACGAATTTGTTAAGAAAAACTATTCATCAGACAAGTTGACAACAGTTAAGGCTTACAAAGAATATCAGAAAAAAGAATTAAAGTACAACAAGATTATGAACGGCTTATGGCAGGATTATGTTGCTGACTGTAAGGTTTCAGAATACAATAAGGAACAGTTAACACAGTACGAATCACAGGCTGAATCACAGATTGTAGCTCAGTATTCATCATACGGTATTAAAGACATTAAGACATACTTAGAAGCATGCAGCATGTCAGAAAGTGATTGGCATAAGCAGTCAAAAGAAGCTATCAAGAGTAGAATGGTAATTTACGCTATTGCTAAGGAAGAAGGTCTTGATGGAGACAAGATTTACAAGAGCGAAGGCGATGCATATGCTAAGAAATACTACGGAGCAGATGTTAAGACATTAGCAAAGAACTACGGAGAATCAACAGTAAAAGATACTCTTAAACTTAATATTTTATTAATGAAGGTTAGAGATATCATCTGTGAAAATGTTAAGACAAAGAAGGGCTCAGCTCCAACTACAACAGTTGAAACAACAACAGCAGCTTCTACAACAGCAGCTTCAACAGAAACAACAAAGGCAGCTGAAACAACAACAAAATAAACAAGAAGTAAATATATGAAAGAGTTATGATGTGACCCCAAAAAGTTAGACTTTTTGGGGTCACATCACTTCTGAACTTGTTTTAAAAAAGTATTATTCGACTCAAATCAGAAGGTGAGTGCATATTTATATAATGTTAAAAAGAATAAACAAATAGAAGGATATATAATAGCTAGTTCTGAAGAAAATAATAATATTATTGAATTTGGAGATGAATTGTTTTTGGATAATGCATCAGAGAAAGTTGAAGAAAATTTTGATGTAAAAAAGAAAAAACAGAAAGTTTATTATCTAGGCGGTATGAGTTATGCAATAGGAGGCAATGATAATAAAGATGAAAAGGTATTAGTAGATGTTTCTAACAATAACATAGAGAAAATATCAGAAAAAGAAATGTGCAGAATGGAGAGTGAAGTAGATAAAGTGTCATTATCGTCACCACCTGATAATTCAGGCGATGGGTTTATTACAAATCCAGGAAAGTATGAAAGTGGTTATGATTCTTCAAGTTCTAAAAATGTTAAGGGGTATAATATAACGTATAAGATTATGTCTGAATTGCAAAGTGGTGGAGTATGTGCACCAACAGCAGCTACTAATATTATGCTATACTGGTATAAAAGAGATAGCAAAAAATATAAAAAACTTTATTATAAGTCTAATTGGAAAACAACATTTAAAAAGTTGCGTGATTATATGAAATGTAAATCAGAAGGAGGGACATTAGATAAAAATGTTGCAACGGGACATAGCAAATTTTTTGATTTAGTGGGAGTAAATAATTATACAGTTAAATTTCATAGTGGTACAAATAGCGGAAGAAAAATTGTGAGTGAGATTAACAATGGTAGACCGTGTCACTTGATAGTTCACGATCATTACAAGTATAATGATCATTCGGTTGTAGCACTAGGATATAAGCAGTACATTTATGAACATTGGTATGGAGATAGGTATGAAACGTACATTCGTATAGCAGATGGTTGGACAAACTCACCTACACGTTTTGTTTGGGGAAAATGTAAAGGCAGTTGGAATTATGTTACTGTAAATATAAAGTAAGTAAAGGAGAAATTATGAAAAAAAAAGTATGCATTGTGATTATTCCTTTGGTATTAGTAATGGTTGTTGTATCAATTATTATCGTAAAGTCATCATCGACGCAGAAAATGTTATCTATTCCCAAAGAAGAAATTACAAAAATTTTAGTTACAGATGGTAATAACGGAAATGTAACGGAGTTGACGAAAGAACAAACAGATAAGTTATATAATAAATTAACTAATACCAAGATAAAAAAGAAAGTTTCGGAAGATGCTAGTGGTTGGTTATATAATATAGATATCTTTAGAAAAAATTCTTCAATTAGCATTACATTAATTTCCAATGAAGAATGTAGTATATCGAATAAGAAATATTCTATTAAAGAAAATAAAGGTAAAGAGATTATTGATATGGTCAAAGAGTTTACTGATAAATAAATTGAAAATAATAAAGTAAATTAATAAATCACATCTACGTTAGATATGTTTTTGAATATTAAAAAAGGACATATTTAGCGTAGATGTGATTTTAAAGGAATATGTTATACTAACAACTAGGATGAGAGAGTATATCAGTAAGTATTCCGGTAAGAATTTCAGTGACGAGGAAGCAGTGAAAATGGCTGTGGACGAATGTATAAATGAAGATGTGTTGCGAGAATTTCTGCTGGAAAATAAGGCGGAGGTGGTTAAAATGTTCTTGACAGAGTATAACGAAAAGCAGACATTGGAAAACACGTATAACGATGGCGTTGAAGCTGGCAAAGAGATTGGTAAATCGCAGGGAATTGAATTCGGAGAACGCAGAAAACTTGTTGAAATGGTATATAAGAAAATAAAAAGAGGAAAAAGTGTAGAAGAAATAGCAGACGATTGGGAAGAAGATATAGAAGTGATTAATTCTATTTTTAATGAAATAGAAAAGTTAGGGTTAGATAAAAGTTTGGAAGAGATAATGGAACATTTTTAGTAAAAAATAACAAAGACCTCTACGATAAAAAGTTGAAGAGTGTTATGTGAATAAAGAGGCTAACGCTAAGTTGATACCAGCTTCATTAGAGATATGTTTTTAAACATGTCTAATTTAATTGACAATGAGGAGTTAAATGGAAATCATGTTGAAACTAATGTAAGACCGTATGGTGGCACAGCAGGAAAAAGATATATTGGTAACCTAACTGCTAATTCCACTATTGAGTATAAAACCAATATTGCAAAATCAGGGAAATACAGATTAGATGTAGATGCTGTTGCAGGAAATAGCAATTGAATATTAACAGTATATTTAGATGATAAGGAGTTGGCAAAAGTACCTGTGGTTTCAAAGAATGGTGTAATACAGGCTAAGGACAAAGAAAAATGTTTAGTTTACGTTTACGCACAAAATGATATTTATAAAAAATCAAAGTTAAAGTTTTAAGATGGTACAAACACAAAATAATCAAAGTTTTAAATAGTACAAAAATAATTAAGACACTAAAAATAGAAAGACATTTGTAGCAGTATAAAGATATTGTTACAGATGTCTTTTTAGTTATTAAAAAGAATCGAAATTATTATTTGATAAAAAAACTTCGGCTGTGGATATATCTTGATACAAAAAAAGTTGTTGAAACAATACGCACTGGTTATGTGAAATGTTGCAAACGACAATCTTTAGTACGTTATAGGAAAGTTTAATGGAATTTTTATTACATTATATATAACAGTGTATTTGTTATAATGAAAAAATGTGATTAGATAATAGCCAAAAAGATTTGCATTAATTCCCTAATTGTGTTAAATTATTTCGCGGATGGTATTCGAAATGAAACTATACTGATGAATAAAATATTTTTCACTATAAAGATTGGAGCGTAGCTTATATCTTGAAGGAATGAGACTCATTGTCCCAAAACTATAATATTTAGTTGACATAAGTCAAAAAATATTAAAAGGAGGGATGCCCATGAAAGTTGGATTTATAGGAGCAGGGAAAGTTGGATTTTCTCTGGGAAAATATTTAGCAGATAATAATCAGAAAGTTATTGGTTATTACAGTGAATTTAAAGAAGATGCAAAAGAAGCATCGAAGTTTACTAATTCGGCATATTATACGGATGTTGAATTGTTAGTAAAGGATAGTGAGATTGTTTTTATTACGGTCCCGGACGGTGTAATTGAAAAGGTCTGGAGTAGTATAAAACATTTTAGTCTAAGTGGAAAAATTATTTGTCACACAAGTGGCGCATTATCGTCAGAAGTCTTTTCGGATATTTCAAAACGTGGTGGTTTTGGATTTTCTATTCACCCACTCTTTGCAGTGAGCGACAAATATAGTTCTTACAAAGAGTTGTCAAAAAGTTATTTCACAGTAGAAGGATCAGAAGAAAAAATTAACTTTGTAAAACAATGGCTTGAAAGTTTTGGAAACAATGTTTGTGTTATTTCCAAGGAAAACAAAGTTAAATATCATGCGTCAGCGGCAATTGCAAGTAATCTTGTTGTTGGGCTTATTAGTTTAAGTGAGCAGTTGTTACTTGAATGTGGCTTTGACAAAGATTCAGCCGATACTGCATTAGCCCCGATTATTAGAGGAAATGTTGAACATTGTTTGAATGATGGTTGCAGTGCTGCATTAACCGGCCCAATTGAGCGAAATGACACAACAACAGTTTTGAAACATTTGAAAACATTAAGTGGAAACAGCAAAGAAATTTATAAAGCAGTGTCAAGACAGGTTTTAGACGTTGCTAAAAATAAAAATAAAGATAGAGATTACAGTGAAATGGAGGATATTCTAAAATGAAGAACACAGTAAATACATTATTAAAACAGAAACAGGACGGAGATAAAATTACAATGTTGACTTGCTATGATTACTCAACAGCAAAGTTAATGGAAGAAGTTGGTGTAAACACAATTTTAGTTGGTGACTCACTTGGAAATACAATGCTTGGATATGAAGATACAATTCAGGTAACAATGGAAGACATGATTCACCATTGTGCAGCAGTTTCAAGAGGAATCAAAGATATTCTTTTAGTTTGCGATATGCCATTTATGTCATATCAGACATCAGTTTATGATGCAGTTGTAAACGCAGGCAGACTTATGAAGGAAGGTCACGCTAATATGGTAAAACTTGAAGGTGGCGTGGAAGTCGCACCACAAATCGAAGCAATTGTAAAAGCATCAATTCCAGTTTGTGCACATATCGGTCTTACACCACAGTCAATTAATGCATTTGGTGGTTTCAAGGTTCAGGGAAAAACTGAAGCAGCAGCAAAGAAGTTAATTGAAGATGCAAAAGCAGTTCAGGCAGCAGGTGCATCAATGGTTGTTTTAGAAGCAGTACCTGCAAAACTTGCAGCAAAAGTTACAGAAATTCTTGACATACCAACTATTGGAATTGGGGCAGGAGCAGGCTGTGACGGACAGGTTTTAGTTTACCAGGATATGCTTGGAATGTTTACTGATTATGTTCCAAAATTTGTACGTCAGTTTGCAAATGTAGGTGAAGTAATGAAAGGTGCATTCAGGGATTATATCAAGGCTGTAAAAGATAAGAGCTTCCCTGCTGAAGAGAACACATACAAAATTGATGATGAAATAATTAATAAATTATACTAATTTACTATAGAAAATTAAGTATAGGATAACAAATAATTAATTATTTAAGTGCATACAGGTTCTATTTTACCTATGCCTACACAAAGGAGAAAAATTATTTTAAAAGTAATGCATAACTTACTTTACTAATTACTTTTAAAGTATTATATTAAGAAACGGTTAGTTTGAAAATAATACACACAAAGTGTAAATGAAGATATAAAGAGAGGTTTAATAAAATGAAGGTTGTTGGTACAATAAAAGAAGTTCGAGAATTAGTAAAAGAATGGAAGAAAAATGGAGAAACAGTAGGTTTCGTTCCTACAATGGGATATTTACATGAAGGTCATGGAAGCCTTATTACAAAGGCAAGAGAAAACAATGACAAAGTAGTAGTAAGTATTTTTGTTAATCCAATGCAGTTTGGACCAACAGAAGATTTAGACAGCTATCCAAGAGATTTAGAAAAAGACAGTAAATTCTGCGAAAGCCTTGGAGCTGATTTAATATTCCATCCAGAACCGGAAGAAATGTATCATGAAGACTTTAGTTCATATGTTGATATGTCAGTTTTAACAGAAGAATTATGTGGTCTTAGCCGTCCTGTTCATTTTAGAGGTGTATGTACAGTTGTAACAAAATTATTTAACATTGTTCAGCCAGACAACGCATACTTTGGACAGAAAGATGCACAGCAGCTTGCAATTATTAAACACATGGTTCAGGATTTAAACATGGACATTAACGTAGTAGGTTGTCCAATTGTTCGTGAAGAAGACGGCCTTGCAAAAAGTTCAAGAAACACATATCTTTCACCAGAAGAAAGAAAAGCAGCTTTAATTCTTAGCAAAACAGTAAAATTAGCAAAAGAATTAATTGATGCAGGAGAAAAAGACGCTGATGTTGTAGTTGCAAAAATGAAAGAAAACATCGAAACAGAACCAATGGCAAAAATTGATTACGTAAAAGCCGTAAACGGACTTACAATGCAGCAGCAGAAAGAAATAAAAGCACCAATGCTTATTGCAATGGCTGTATACATCGGAAAAACAAGATTAATCGACAACATGATTTTGGATTAAGCCACGCACTCCTAAAATAATTTTACATGTGCAAGCTCGCTTGCAAACATGAAAAAATTATTTTAGGAGTATGGGGCGCAGCCCCTCAGCGAAGGAACACGAAGTGTTACGAGCTGATAGCGTGGCTTATAGCTGCGTGGCTAAGGAAATGTCGAAGGAAGCCACGCGCGAAGGAACACGAAGTGTTACGAGCTGATGGCGTGGCTTATAGCTGTGTGGCTAAGGAGCACAAAGTTAAAATATACAAATAAATAAGTAAAGAGGTAAAAAATGCAAGTTAATATGTTAAAAAGTAAAATACACAGAGCTACAGTTGTTCAATCAGAACTTGACTATGTAGGAAGTATCACTGTTGATGAAGAATTAATGGAAGCAGCAGGAATTTATGAATACGAAAAAGTTCAAATTGCAGATGTAAATAATGGAAACAGATTTGAAACATACGTTATTGCAGGAAAAAAAGGTTCAGGTATGATTTGTTTAAACGGTGCTGCAGCACACATGGTAAGTTTAGGTGATAAAATAATTATCATGAGTTACGCACAGATGACACCTGAAGAAATAAAAGACAACAAACCAAAAGTTGTATTTGTAGATGACGACAATAAGATTACAAGAGTAACAAATTACGAAAAACATGGAAAATTATTTGACTTAGAAAAATAATTTTTCCTTTATGAAAGTGAATTTATTATGGAAAAGATTTTAAAGAATAAAACAGTTGTATTAGGAGTTACAGGAAGTATTGCGGCGTACAAAATTGCTAACCTTGCAAGCAGTCTTGTAAAAAAAGGCGCTAATGTACATGTTATAATGACAAAAAATGCTACAAACTTTATTAATCCAATTACATTTGAGACATTAACAGGAAATAAATGTTTAGTAGATACATTTGACAGAAATTTTGAATTTAGCGTTGAACATGTATCTTTGGCTAAGCAGGCAGACATATTTATGGTAGCCCCTGCAAGTGCCAATGTTATTGGAAAGATTGCAAATGGTATAGCAGATGATATGCTTACCACAACAATTATGGCATGTAAGTGTCACAAAGTTATTTCCCCGGCGATGAATACAAATATGTTTGAAAATCCTATTGTTCAGGATAATCTGGAAAAATTAAGAAATTACGGTTACGAGGTTATTGATCCGGCAAGTGGATATTTAGCCTGTGGAGACACAGGGGCAGGAAAAATGCCTGAACCTTCAGTTCTTGAAAGTTATATAATGAAGAATATTGCCATGGAAAAAGATATGGCAGGAAAAAAAGTTTTAATTACTGCAGGACCAACAATGGAAGCCATTGATCCGGTTAGATTTATCAGCAATCACTCAACAGGTAAGATGGGTTATGCCCTTGCAAAGATTGCGATGGAACGTGGTGCAGAAGTAACACTTGTTACTGGAAAAACATATATTGAAAAGCCTGACTTTGTAAAAATTATTGATGTAAAGAGTGCAAAAGAAATGTTTGATGCAGTTGATAAAGAATTTGACAGTCAGGATATTGTTATAATGAGTGCAGCAGTTGCTGATTACAGACCAAAGACAGTAGCTGATGAAAAAATCAAGAAAAATGATGGGGAAACAGCCATTGAACTTGAGAGAACCGACGACATTCTTGGAACAATGTCAAGAAGAAAGAAGAACCAGTTCCTTTGTGGTTTTTCAATGGAAACAGAGCATATGCTTGAAAATTCTAAGAACAAGCTTAAAAAGAAAAATCTTGATATGATTTGTGCTAACAATCTTAGAGTTGAAGGGGCAGGATTTGGGACAGACACAAATGTTGTTACTTTAATAACAGAGAATGAAAGCAGACAGTTGCCAATTATGTCAAAAGAACAGGTGGCAAACGAAATTTTAACTGAAATAAATAACAGAATATAAAGCCAGGTGGCTGTAAAGCATGAGACTATGGACTCACATACTTGTATCATAGTTAGGTTGTACCATATGAATTATAAGATACAAAAGGAGATTACAATGAAAAGATTAGTAAGAATACTCACTGTAGTGGCATGCTTTATGGCCACTTTTACGTTTGTAATTAATGATGTTAGCGCTGCTACGAAGGCATGGTCCAAAAACTCTGACGGTAAGTTTGTAGATGGTAACGGCAAAGTAATGGAAGGTGCCACAATGAAGGGCATTGATGTTAGCAAATGGAATGGAAATATTAATTGGAAAAAAGTTGCTGCATCAGATGTTGATTATGCAATTATCAGATGTGGTTTTGGAGACAACTACACAAGTCAGGATGACAAATATTGGGAAACAAATGTAAAAGGATGCGAAGATAACAATATTCCTTATGGTGTATATATTTATTCTTATGCTCAAAGTGTTTCTCAGGCAAAAAGTGAAGCAAAGCATGTTCTTAGATTGGTTGAAAATCATAAACTGAATTTTCCTATTTATCTTGATGTGGAAGAAGATGACCAGGCAAAATTATCAAAAAGTAAATTAACTGATATTATTAATACATTTGTTAGGGAAATACATAATCAGGGATACGAGGTTGGAATTTATGCTAATCTTAACTGGTGGACTAACTATATTGATAAATCTGTAGCAAGCAACCAAACTTGGTTTAAATGGGTGGCACAGTACAACAACATAGGTACAACATACACAGGTGTTTATCAGATGTGGCAGTGTAATGATAAAGGAACTGTAAGTGGTATAAGAGGAAAAGTTGATTTGAATTTCTGGTTTGATAAAGTTAGAACAACAACTTACAATGCAAGAAACGTAAAATTAAATGCAGCACCTGTCATAAAAGTTACAAAGGTAACCAGACCGGCTAAAGCGCCTATAGTATCAGTTACTGCCGGTAAGAAAAAAGCTAAATTAAAACTCCAGAAGGTTTCCGGGGCAAAAGGTTATCAGATACAATATTCAACAAAGAAAAACTTCCATGGTAAAAAGTCAAAATATATTAAATGGACAAGAACTACAATAAAAAGTTTAAAATCCAAGAAAAAATATTATTTTAGAGCCAGAGCCTATAAACTTAATGGAACTAAAAAAGTTTACTCAAAAAAATGGTGCAAGGTTAAAAGCGCCTACATAAAATAAAAAAACAGTAAATGAAAGAGTAGATAAGAAAATCTACTCTTTCATAACAGAAATTAAATCCTGCAACACTGTAATCTGGTGTATGGTAAGCCCTTGTGCATCGATTGTAATTGATGGTTCTTCATGGTGTAATCCAAGAAGATAGTCTGTACTACAATCATATAGTTGTGCAAGGGCTATTAAATTCTCCAAACTGGGAGTTCGCTCTCCTGTTTCATATCCAGAAACAATTGAAGGCGAAACATCTAAAAGTTCAGCCAATTGTTTTTGAGTATATTTATTTTCTGATCTAAGTAGTCGTAACTTTTCCGGTAAATCTTTAATCATTGGTGTCCTCCTAAAATGAAAAGTGGTTTCCATTAAAATCTCTGAGAAACTCAGTAGGTAAAATACTACCACTTAAAGTGGAAATGGTAAAGTCGTTAATTAAATTAACAGCATCATCTACTGAATTGTATAGAATATTACACAAAATCTCACTTTCTTTTCGGCATTGCATATTGACGTTAGGAAAAATCACATGTCCTTTTAACTGCTTATAATGAAAAGTTGCGTGCATGGATAGGTCTAAAAGGCTTCTTTTCAAACAATTAGGAGCAACAAATATTTTTTTGACCTTTTTCATCATATGAAGACTATGATAAATATCTTCAAGAGAAACATAATGATATAAAGAATCCATGGCAATAGCTACCTTATACGTTGCAGGGACTAATTTGTAAATAGGATAACTTTCAGGATTGAAGCTATCTTTGGTAATTAACAAATGCTCCAAGTCCCCTTCTATTTCCACATGTCCACAACCTGTTTCCTTCATAAACTTGTTTATATATGGGTGGCAGGCGTTATCCAAAGTAAAATGGCATATAAATCCTAACATATAACTATATTCAGGGCTGGTAATTCCAAGTTCTTTTATAATCTCTGCGGCATGTTCCATAAAAGGATACACATCGCTGTGATGCATTGTAACGCCAATCTTAGTAATATCTTTTCTGGTTAAATAGAAAAATAAAAAATCAGGTCCCTGTAATCCCATTCTAAATTCATTAGGATACTTTCTCACAGTTTCTTTTATTGTTGAAGGCAACTTTGGAATAACAAGTTTGCCAAATTTGTTATGTGCGTAAAGTGCTGGCATAATGAACACCTCCTATGTAAAAATATTTATAACTACAGTTTAACACATTTGAAATGTAAAAATACAAATAACTAAATATTATTTCGAATAACCATATTTTGACTGTTGCAATTAATTTTTAAAAGTGTTATCATAACGATAGAACAAATGTTCGAAAAAGTCAACTGCTAATTTTAAGATAATAGGAAACGTTAATTTTATCTGATCGCAACTATTAATTTTTAAGACGATTGAAACGAGGTGAGGAACATTAATATACAGCAGAATATGGATTTATCTGAAAAATTGAAGATTTTAACAGATGGGGCCAAGTATGATGTTGCATGTACCAGTAGTGGTGTTGACCGTTCCAATAAGGGAAAAGGAATGGGAGATGCTCATGCGTGTGGAATATGTCATACTTTTGCGTCAGATGGCCGTTGTGTATCGCTACTTAAGATACTTTATACAAATGAATGTATTTATGACTGCAAGTATTGTATTAACAGAAAGTCAAATGATGTTCCAAGAGCCAGTTTTACACCCAATGAAGTTTGTAAGCTTACCATGGAATTTTATAGACGCAATTATATTGAAGGATTATTTTTAAGTTCAGGAATTTTGAAAAGCCCGGATTTTACAATGGGGCTTGTATATGAAACTTTGTGGAAATTACGCAACGAACATCATTTCTTTGGATATATTCATGTAAAGGCAATACCGGGAGCCTCTCCTGAAATTATTGAGAAAATAGGATTTCTTGCAGATAGAATGAGTACTAATTTGGAGTTGCCTACAAAGGAGAGTCTTAAGGAATTAGCACCGAATAAGAGTCATAAGAATATGCTTATGTCTATGAAACAGATACAGATTGGCTCAGGAAACCTTATACCGTCTTCAGGTGATGGGTATAGTTTGATTACAAAAACAGGAAGAAAGAAGCAGTCAAAGTTCGTCCCAGCAGGACAAAGCACGCAGATGATTATAGGGGCAACACCGGAAACAGACTATCAGTTAATGTCAGTAACTGAATATATGTATAAACAGTTTAAGATGAAGAGAGTTTTTTATTCAGCTTTTGTAGATGTGAACCACAATATTGATGCACCGGCACTGGTTGGACCTAATCCGTTATTAAGGGAGCATAGATTATATCAGGCAGACTGGCTGCTTAGATTCTACGGATTTAATGTGAAGGAATTACTGAATGAAAATCATCCTAATTTTAATGTGGTACTAGATCCGAAATGTGATTGGGCAGTTAATCATTTGGAGTTGTTTCCTGTTGAAATAATGCGAGCAGATTATTATACATTATTAAGAGTACCGGGACTTGGAGTGAAGTCTGCAAGGCGCATTATGTCAGCAAGAAGATATGGTGTTATTGATTTTGATGGTTTGAAACGTATGGGAGTTGTACTGAAAAGAGCTGCATATTTTATTACATGCAATGGTAAAACAATGTTTCCACTGAGACTGGATAAAGATTTTATTGCAAGGTCTATAGCAGCAGATGACAGAAAGCAATTATTTTCAATTGAAGAAGATACAACGTACAGGCAGATGACGTTGTTGGATTTGGAGGCGAAAGCTTAATGAAGAATAAAAATGTAACATTGGTATGCGATGATACTTTTGATGGGATAATGACGGCAATTTATGACGGCTGGGTATTAATGAACAAAGGCTGCATAGTTAACATACATCCGGGAAAGGATTATTCGGCAACATTTTTTTCAGAATTTATAACAATTGATACTGATTTAGACAAGTCTGTTAGAGTGGCAAAATCCATAAGAATAAAGATTTCCATTGAAGCATACATGATGGTTTACAGAGCCTGTATGCATTTTGATAATGACAAAGGTAATGAAATATTTGAGTTTTTGAAATTAGGATATGCAGTCGGAGCCAGAGTGACGAAAATGCTAACGAATCCTCATGTGTTACGGGTTACTGAATTAAGTAGAAAGGCAGTTAATGAAGCACATTTGTTTAAGGGATTTGTAAGGTTTGATGAATTAAAGGGTGGGGTCCTTTACAGTAGAATACAACCAAAATGCGATGTGGTTCCGTTAATAATTAATCATTTTCAGGACAGATTTCCGGAAGAAGATTGGATAATATATGATTCAAAAAGAAAGAAAGCAGCAGTACACAAGCATGAAACAGATACGATTATTGTTGAAGGACAGGATGTGGAGGCATTGACCAAAGACTTACAGTATAACGATGAGTATAGAGAATTGTGGAAGATATTTTTTGATACTATTGGAATCGATGCAAGGAAGAATCCTAAATGTCAGCGAACACAACTTCCAATATGGTTTAGAGAAAATATGACCGAATTTGTAAAGGAAAAATAAGCAAAAGTATACCGAATAACCACAAAATCTTTACTTTATTCGTCACTCTTCACTTTTTTTCTTATTAATGATATACTAGCGGGTGTGGTTTAACACATTACAAAAGGAAAACAGAATAGAACTAATCAGGAGGAATCTATGAGTAAAGTTAAGCGTGTTTATGTGGAAAAAAAGAAACCTTATGCTGTAAAAGCAAAGGAATTAACAGAAGATATCAAGGGATATCTTGGGATTGACGGATTAAAAGAAGTAAGAGAATTAGTAAGATATGATGTAGAAAATCTTACAGAAGATACTTATAAGAAAGCTCTTACATGTGTATTTTCAGAACCACCGGTTGATGATGTTTATGAAGAAACATTTCCTTATGATGAAGCTGAATCAAAGATTTTCAGCGTAGAATTTTTACCGGGACAGTTTGATCAGAGAGCTGATTCTGCTGTACAGTGTGTTAAGTTTTTAAACGAGGATGAGAATCCTGAAATAAAGACTGCAACAACATACGTTTTAGTTGGAGATATTACAGAGGAACAGTTTGAACAGATTAAGTCATATTGTATCAACCCTGTAGATTCAAGAGAAACAGGATTAGAAAAACCTGAAACTTTGGTAACAGAATTTGAGGAACCGGCAGATGTTATTATTTTTGATGGTTTCAAGGACATGGATGATGCTCCACTTAAAGAACTTTACGATTCACTTGGATTAGCAATGACATTTAAGGATTTCAAACATATTCAGAATTATTTCAAATCTGAAGAAGACAGAGATCCATCAATGACAGAAATCAGAGTATTAGATACTTACTGGTCAGATCATTGTCGTCATACTACTTTTAATACAGAACTTACAGATGTTAAGTTCGATGATGGTTTTTATAATGAACCAATTGTCAAAACATATGAAGAATATCTTGAAACAAGAAAGGATGTTTTTGGAGAAAGAAAAGACAAATTTGTATGCCTTATGGACTTAGCTCTTATTGCAATGAGAAAGTTAAAGAAGGAAGGCAAGTTAGATGATCAGGAAAAATCAGATGAAATCAATGCATGTAGTATTGTAGTTCCTGTTGAAGTTGACGGAAATACAGAAGAATGGTTAGTAAACTTCAAAAACGAAACACATAACCATCCTACAGAAATTGAACCATTTGGTGGTGCTGCAACATGTTTAGGTGGTGCTATTAGAGATCCATTATCAGGACGTACATATGTATATCAGGCTATGCGTGTAACAGGTGCAGCAGATCCTACTAAGCCAATGAGCGAAACATTAAGTGGTAAGCTTCCACAGAAGAAACTTGTTCAGGGAGCTGCAAATGGATATAGTTCATATGGTAACCAGATTGGTCTTGCAACAGGTTTAGTAAAAGAAATTTATCATCCTGATTATGTTGCAAAGAGAATGGAAATTGGTGCAGTTATGGGAGCAGCTCCTAGACGTGCAGTACAGAGACTTACATCAGATCCAGGAGATATTATCGTACTTTTAGGTGGTAGAACAGGACGTGATGGATGTGGTGGAGCAACAGGTTCTTCAAAGATTCATACAGAAGAATCTATTGAAACATGTGGTGCTGAAGTACAGAAAGGTAACGCACCTACAGAACGTAAATTACAGAGATTATTTAGAAGAGAAGAAGTTAGTCACATTATCAAGAAGTGTAATGATTTCGGTGCCGGTGGTGTTTCAGTAGCTATTGGTGAGTTGGCTGACGGACTTCATATTAACTTAGATAAAGTTCCAAAGAAATATGCAGGTTTAGATGGAACAGAAATTGCCATTTCTGAATCACAGGAAAGAATGGCAGTAGTAGTTGATCCTTCTGATGTAGAAAAATTCTTAGAATATGCTAATGAAGAAAATTTAGAGGCTACAGTAGTAGCAGAAGTTACAGAGGATCCTAGATTAGTATTAGAATGGAGAGGAAAGGAAATTGTAAATCTTTCACGTGCATTCTTAGATACAAACGGTGCACATCAGGAAACAACAGTTGAAGTAGATATGCCTGAAAAGGATGCAAACTTCTTCAAGAAACCTGAAGTAGCAGACGTAAAAGAAAAATGGTTAGAAACACTTGCTGACTTAAATGAATGTTCACAGAAGGGATTAGTTGAAAAATTCGACGGTTCAATCGGTGCAGGTTCAGTATTTATGCCACATGGTGGAAAATACCAGAAGACAGAAACACAGGCAATGGTTGCAAAACTTCCAGTGCTTAAAGGAAAATGCGATACAGTAACAATGATGAGTTATGGATTTGATCCATATTTATCAAGTTGGAGTCCATATCATGGAGCAATGTATGCAGTAGTAGATTCAATTGCAAAGATTGTTGCAAATGGTGGTGACTACAAGAAGATTCGTATGACATATCAGGAATACTTTAGAAGAATGACAGAAGATCCACGTCGTTGGAGTCAGCCATTTGCATCACTTCTTGGTTCATTTGATGCACAGATGGGATTTGGTCTTCCATCAATTGGTGGTAAAGATAGTATGTCAGGAACATTTAATGATATAGATGTACCACCAACATTAGTTTCATTTGCAGTTGATGTAGCTAAAGAAAAAGATATTATCACTCCTGAATTTAAGAAGGCAGGCAATAAGATTGTTAAATTTGAAATCAGCAAAGATCAGTATGACAAGCCTGTATATGAAGAAATCATGAAGTTGTATGACCAGATTCATGAGATGATTCAGAATGGTGTGATTGTTTCAGCTTATGCCCTAGACGCTAAGGGTGTAATTCCGGCTGTAAGTAAGATGGCATTTGGTAACGGAATTGGTGTAAGCATCAGTGGAAATATTCCAGGTGCAGATTTATTTGCACCTGCATTCGGTGATATTGTTGCTGAAGTACCTGCAGATAAAATTGGTGATGTAACAGCAAGTTATGTATTATTAGGTGAAACAACAGATAAAGCTGAGTTTAAGTATGGCGAAGAAGTAATTCTAATGGATGAAGCACTTAAGGTTTGGGAGAAACCATTAGAAAAAGTATTCCCAACAAGAAGCCATAATGATAAGACAGTATTAGATACGCCAATTTACGATAAGGGAAGTATCTATGTATGCAAGAACAGAGTTGCAAAACCAACAGTATTTATTCCTGTATTCCCAGGAACAAACTGTGAATATGATACAGCAAAAGCATTTGAAAATGCTGGCGCAAATGTTATTACAAAGGTATTCAAGAACCTTACACCGGAAGACATTAGAGATTCTGTTAAAATATTTGAAGATTCAATTAATCAGGCACAGATTATTATGTTCCCAGGTGGATTTAGTGCAGGTGATGAACCTGACGGCTCAGCTAAGTTCTTTGCAACAGCATTTAGAAATGCAAAGATTGAAGAAGCTGTACATAAATTATTAAATGAAAGAGACGGTTTAGCACTTGGTATTTGTAATGGTTTCCAGGCATTGATTAAGTTAGGATTAGTACCAAACGGAAAGATTACAGGACAGGATATTAATGCTCCAACATTAACATACAACACAATTAACCGTCATGTATCAAAGATGGTATACACAAAGGTTGTTTCAAACAAGTCACCTTGGTTACAGGAAGCTGAACTCGGTGGTGTATATGTAAATCCAGCATCACATGGTGAAGGACGTTTCGTAGCACCAAAAGAATGTATTGAACAGTTATTTGCAAATGGTCAGGTAGCAACACAATATGTAAATCAGCAGGGACAGCCAACAATGGACGAAGAATGGAACGTAAACGGTTCATATATGGCAATCGAAGGTATCACAAGCCCAGACGGAAGATGCTTCGGTAAGATGGCTCATATTGAACGTAAAGGAACATCCGTAGCAACAAACATCTACGGAGAACAAGACCTCAAAGTCTTTGAATCAGGCGTACACTACTTTGCGTAAGCAAAGCCATGTATAAACAAACAACGGGACGCTCGTCGAAAGCTTGCCTTCGAAAGAGAGTTCCGTTGTTTGTTTATATAGGGCGCAGCCCGACAGCGAGATGGAACGAAGTGAAATCGAGCTGCATGGCTTTGCATTTGTAAGGGCAGCTAAAAGGCGCAGCCCGACAGCGAGATGGAACGAAGTGAAATCGAGCTGCATGGCTTTGCAAAAGAATGCATGGCTTTGCCGAAAGCTTGCTTTCTGGTAAATGTCACAGAAGTTTCATTTTAATAAGATATAAATATATGTTAGAATATGTTTTATAAAAGCGTAGAAAATATGGTTATAAAACAAATAGTTATAACAACAGAAAAGAATAGGAGAAATGCTATGAATTATTTTAAAAATTTAAAATGGGAAATGATTTTATTTTCACTAATTAGTATTGTTCTTGGAGTTTTAATGTGGTTGTATCCAAAACAAATTGTTAAAACAGCATGTATAATTCTTGCAGTGATTTTGTTTATTATGGGTATAAGATATTTTATAGAATACAAAAGAACAAACTCTATCAGAAAATATTATCAATATGAACTTGTTGCATCAATAGCTTTAATAATTGGTGGAATAGTGGTTTTATGTTGTATGGATTGGATTTTATCAATTATCACATATGTTATCGCAATTATAATAATTATTAGTGGATTAATGAAGGTGGAGAACTCTTTAGACTTGAAAAGGATGAGATGCCATTGGATTCCGTTGATGATTTTTGCAATAATATGTATTATTTTAGGAATATCAGTTTTGATGATGCCTATGGATCATAATGATAATGGCACAACAACAGCGGGAGATTTCTTTATTCAGGTTTCAGGAATCATTTTGGCAGTAACAGGATTGATTGATTTAATTACAACCTTAACAGTTTCAGGAAAAATTAAAAGATGGACAATCAGCCAGATTGCAAACATCGTAGACGATGAAATTGTTGAGGAGGAAATTGTAGAGGATAATGATGACGATGATGAAATAGTACAATAGAATACGATTAATATTAGATTAAGACATACAATGAAAAAGGACAGAGTCGTTAAAATAAGACTCTGTCCTTTTTGTAAAAATCAAATTTAATATTATATTAATATGTACAGTGTTAAAAAAGATGATGATATAAAAATACATTTTTTAAACTGTCTCATATTTTTTTACAACTCCAAGACCGATTGGGTGAGGACCTGTATGTACACCTGAAACAATGCCGATTGCCACGTTAGTTTCGCTTTGAAGTTTTACATTAAGTGTTTCTTCTAACTGGTTCATAAAACTTACACCTTCAGAAGCATCATAGCCATATCCAACTGAGATAACAAAGTTATCTTTTCCGTTTTCTGTTAAATATTTATCGGCAACTTCCAATACTTTTTTCTTTAATTTGTTTCTGTTACGACCTATGCCACCAAGACAAATATCCCCGTCTTTCATAATTATAACTGGTTTCACATCAATCTTGCTGGCTGCTGCTGCAACTTTGCCGATTCGTCCGCCCATTTGTAGATAATCAAGTGAACCGACTGTAAAGAAAATGCGGGCTGAGGCAATAACCTTTTCAATTTTTTCTAATGCTGTCTCCAAAGGCAAGTTGTTCTTTTTCATTTTTACCATTTGATCAACAATAAGGCCTTGAGTAACAGTATTTTGCTTCGAGTCAATAATATGAATTTTAGCATTTGGATATTCCTCAAGAATAAGTTCCTTTGCGTTTCTTGCTGAATTGTACGAACCACTAAATATTAATGAAATAGTAAAGCATACAATAGGAATATCTTCTTTTACATATTTTTCAAAAGTTTTGTAATAAAGGTCCACGCTTGGTAGAGATGTCTTAGGATAAGTCTTTGGGTTGTCTACCATTTTTTGATAGCATTCATTTCGAGTAATATCAACTCCATCTAAAAAATACTGTTCTCCATCAAATGAAACTGACAAAGGTACAATATCAATATCGTTTTCGTTTATATAAGCCTGAGATAAATCACAGGCACTATCGCTAACTATTTTAAACATAGATTCCAATAACTCCTTCATGTAGTATTCAATACTATATAATATACCACTTAGAAAAGATAATTCAATACATTTAAATCAAATAAAGAAAGTTTAACAGTTATTTAACAAATTTTATTTAAAAGATGGCAAAAAATAAAATTAGTTACATTATTTTTTTATAAATGATTTTATGATACAATTATAGGCAATAATAATCGGAGGGGTTTATATGGATAAATTAAAAACTTTACTAAAAAATGAAAAAGAGATAATAGAAGGATTTTTTATTAGCATTTTGACTGCATGGGGATTAACATCTATATTTCGAGGAACATATGGAAGCATAAGTAGTTTGGATGGAGTTTCAAAAGTAAATTTCCCAATGCTAATAGTAGTGATTGGCTTATTAACAATTGTTGTAGGAATTGTATATTACAAAGAAAAATTTATTGCAAAAATATTAATGTTTTTTAGTGTTTACATATATGCAATATTGTGTGCAATTTCCGGTTATAAGGTAACATGGGAGACTGCAAATAAAAATGAAATCGGTAATGTGTGCTTTTTGTGTATGTTATGTTTTATTACAGTATTAGCTTTCTTATATATAAAAGATGAAGTGATACAGATGTTTGGATATATGAAGTTAAATAGAAAAATATCTAACATATTATTTGCAATAATAGGAATTTCTTTATTTATATTTATATCGATGATTACAATTTTAAGATATAAATCATATAGTAATTCAACTTATGATTTTGGGATTTTTGCTCAGATGTATGAGTACATGAAGCAAACAGGAAAAATGACAACAACAGTTGAAAGAAATACATTATTGTCACATTTTGGAGTACATTTCTCACCTATATTTTATATAGGTCTACCAATATACATGATTTTTCCAAGTGCAATAACTGTTCAGGTTATACAGGCGATTATGGTGGCATTACCGATTATTCCAATAGTGTTATTATGCAGACACTATAAGTTGTCTAATTGGATTACGGTTGCAGTTACATTAATTTATGCTTTGTATCCGGCTACGGCAGGTGGAACATTTTACGACATACATGAAAATTGCTTTTTAACATTTTTCTTATTGCTGACAATTTATTTTGTTGAGAAAAAGAAAGACATACCGGCAATTATCTGCATGCTATTAGTATTTTTGGTAAAAGAAGATGCAGCAGCATATATAATGATTGTGGGTGCATATTTCTTATTTTCAAGAAGGGATAAGAAACGTGGAATTATAATGATAATTTTGTCAGCTATTTATTTTGTGGTAGCATTATCAGTAGTAAACAGTTATGGACTGGGAGTTCTAGACGACAGATTTGCAAATTTATATGCAGATCCAAATGGCGGCTTAGGACAGGTTTTCAAAACAATAATTACAAATCCGGCATACGTAATTGCCCAGATGATTTCAAATACTGACGCAACAGGTATGGACAAAATACAGTATTTACTTTTGATGATTGTTCCGATGGCGACAATGTTGTTTGCAACAGGAAAGAAATACTCAAGATATATTTTAATGGCACCATTTTTGGTGTTTAATGTTTTTACAACATATTTATATTTACATGATGTTGGTTTTCAGTATAACTTTGGTGTGATTGCGTTATTTATGTATTTGGCAATTATGAACATTTCAGAAATGGATTATAAAAAAGCAAGAACTGTAGCTGGCATTTCTGTGATTTGTACAAGCATTATGTTTTTTGGAACAACATATCCAAGGATTAATTATTACGGTGAAAAATATAGTACAGATAAAGCTAAAATAGAAAAAATTAATAAAGGTATTGAGATGGTTCCGAGAACGGCATCTGTTGCAGTTTCAGGATTCTTTATGCCACATTTATCAAGAAATCTTGATGTGTATGATCAGACTCATTTAGAGGAAGTTAAAGAAATGGAATATCTTGTTGTTGACGAAAGAGGACAGGAAGAAAAGGAAAAGTTTGACGAAATTCTGGCAACAGGAAAATATGAGCTTATATATCATGAAGATAACCTGATAAGTGTATATCACAAAAAGCAATAGTAGATGGATATAAAAATATAAAGACAAAAAAGCAAAGACAAGAATAGAAAAATAAGAATACAAAGATAAGAATATGTGGAAGTGGGCATACGAATACTATTTCAAAAATTAGAATCAAAATCTAATGATTTACAATGATTTGAAATAAGTACGCTAGGCACTTCACGTATTCTTATTTTTTTGGTATACTTTAGTTTGTGTAACTAGGCAAAAATAAAGTAACTTACAAGTTATGATTTTTATTTGAAAGCAGAGGTGTATACTTGACAATTTTAATTAAAAACGGAAGAGTTTTAAATCCTTCAGAAAACATGGACAAAGTAATAGATGTTTTAATTGAAGATGGTTTAATTAAGAAGAAAGCAGAAAACATTCAGTGTGATGCAGACAAAGTAATTGATGCACAGGGATGTTACGTGATGCCGGGATTAATCGATTTACATGTACATTTTAGAGACCCGGGACTTACATACAAAGAAGACATTGAAACAGGAAGCAGGGCTGCTGCTAAAGGTGGCTTTACAACAGTATGCTGTATGCCAAATACAAAGCCTGTAATTGACAACGTGGAAACTGTTGAATATGTAATTAACAAAAGTAAGAAGGTAGGACTTACTAATGTTCTTCCTGTGGGTGCTGTCACAAAGAATATGGCAGGTGTGGAAGTTACAAACATTAGCAAGTTAAAAGATGCCGGAATTTGTGCAATTAGTGAAGATGGAAAATCAGTAATGAATTCAGGCGTTTATAGAAAGGCAATGAAAGAAGCCGCAAGGCTTAACATACCGGTTATGGCTCACTGCGAAGATATTAACTTAGTTGAAGGCGGAGTTATTAATCTTGGTGACAAATCACAGGAATTAGGTGTTAAGGGAATAAGTAATGCAGTAGAAGATGTTATCGCGATGAGAGACATTATGCTTGCAAAAGAAACTAATGCAACCCTTCACTTATGCCACTGCTCAACAAAAGACAGCGTTGAGATGGTAAGAAGAGCAAAAGAAGAAGGCATAAAGGTTACAGCAGAAGTTTGTCCACATCATTTTTCAATGTGTTCAGATGATATTACAGGTAATGACAGCAATTTTAAAATGAATCCACCTCTTAGAGCAAGAGAAGACATGGAAGCATTAATTAAAGGTTTGTCAGATGACATAATGGATGTAATCTCAACAGACCATGCTCCACATAGTGCGGAAGAAAAAGCAAAAGATTTAGAACATGCACCTTTTGGAATTGTTGGACTTGAAACATCAGTTGCCTTAACAATTACAAACTTAGTTAAAAAGGGACATATTACACCATTACAAATGGCTGCAAAGATGAGCTATAATCCTGCAAAAGTTTTAGGCTCTAATAAGGGAACTTTAAATGAAAATGCAGTTGCAGATGTAGTAGTAATTAATCCTGACACAGAATACGAAATAGATGCAAACACATTTGCTTCAAAGGGAAAGAATACACCATTTAACGGCTACAAGGTAAACGGTCAGGTAGAATTTACAATACTTGGCGGAAAAATCGTTTACGAAAATAAATAAAATTTTACAATAATTATATACATCATAAAGGAGATATAAGATGATTAATAAGTTAGTTGACAAAATCAAAAAAACAAATGCACCAGTAGTAGTTGGACTTGATCCAATGTTAAGCTATGTACCTGAACACATTCAAAAGAAAGCTTTTGATGAATTTGGTGAAACATTAGAGGGTGCAGCAGAAGCAATTTGGCAGTACAACAAGGGAATTATCGATACAACTTATGATTTAATCCCAGCTGTAAAACCACAGATTGCAATGTATGAACAGTTTGGTGTGCCGGGACTTCAGGCATTTAAGAAAACAGTTGATTATGCTAAGGAAAAAGATTTAGTAGTAATTGGTGATGTTAAGCGTGGAGATATTGGTTCAACTTCAGCCGCTTATGCAGTTGGACATTTAGGAAAAGTTCAGGTGGGAAGCAAGAAGTATTCATTATTTGATGAAGATTTTGCAACAGTTAATCCATATCTTGGAACTGACGGCATCAAGCCTTTCGTTGATGTATGTAAAGAAGAAAACAAGGGATTATTTATCTTAGTAAAAACATCAAATCCTTCAAGTGGAGAATTCCAGGACAGATTAATTGACGGAAGACCACTTTACGAATGGGTTGGTGAACAGGTTGCAAAATGGGGTGAAGACCACATGGGTAACGACTATAGCTACATTGGAGCAGTAGTTGGAGCTACATATCCTGAAATGGGTAAGGTTCTTCGTAAGGTTATGCCAAAGAGCTACATCTTAGTGCCTGGTTACGGTGCACAGGGTGGTACTGCAGAAGGTCTTAAGCCATATTTTAACGAAGATGGTTTAGGAGCAATTGTAAACTCATCAAGAGGAATCATCTGCGCTTATAAGCAGGACAAGTATGCTAAGTTTGGCGCTGAAAATTACGCAGACGCATCAAGACAGGCAGTAATTGACATGATTGAAGACATTAACTCAATTTTTTAATGCAATAAAAAATTAAAAATAACCGTATAACAATTAACAGCTTAAACTAAACTGTTTTTGTTATGGGGAATTGGAAAGAATGGAGATAGGAATGAGAGAAAAGGAAACTGCAAGTGTAGTAAGCCAGGAATCTATTGGTACAGATATTTATAGCATGGTAATTAAAACAAAAGCTGCAAAAGAGGCAAGAGCCGGACAGTTTATTTCCATGTATTGTAACGACAAGACAAAATTACTTCCAAGACCAATTAGTATATGTGAGGTAAACAAGCAAGAGAGTACACTTCGTGTGGTTTATCGTGTTGTAGGTGGTGGGACAGAAGAGTTCTCAACTTATACAGCAGGAGATAAGATAGACATTATTGGACCATTAGGAAATGGATTTGTAAAAAGAGCAGGTAAGAAAGCTATTTTAATAGGTGGTGGAATCGGAATTCCACCAATGGTTGAATTAGCAAAGGAATTAAAAGATATTGCTGAAGTTCAAATAGTTGCCGGTTATAGAAATGAATTATTTTTAACTGAAGAATTAGAAAGCAATGGTACACTTTTTATAGCTACAGAAGATGGAAGCACAGGAACAAAAGGAACTGTTATTGATGCAATAAAAGAACAGAACGTTGAAGGGGCGGTTATTTACGCATGTGGACCAACACCTATGTTAAAGGCAATTAAAGAGTATGCTCTTGAAAAGAAAATCGAATGTCAGCTTTCATTAGAAGAAAGAATGGCATGTGGTATAGGTGCATGTTTGGCATGTGTTTGTAAATCAACAAACAAAGACCATCACACAAATGTTAATAACAAACGTATTTGTAAAGATGGGCCGGTATTTTTAGCAGAGGAGGTAGACTTATAATGAATACAAAAGTAAATATTGCAGGTGTAGAATTTAAGAATCCTGTTATGGTTGCCTCAGGAACTTTTGGTTCAGGTGCAGAATATGACGAGTTTGTTGACTTAAACAGACTTGGTGCCGTAGTAACAAAAGGTGTGGCAAATGTGCCATGGGAAGGAAATCCAACACCTAGAATTGCAGAAACTTATGGTGGAATGCTTAATGCAGTAGGACTTCAGAATCCAGGCTATGATTTGTTTGCAAAAAGAGATATTCCTTATTTAAAGAAATATGACACAAACATTATCGTAAATGTATGTGGAAGAACAACAGAAGATTATATAGACGTTGTAGAAAAGCTTGGTCATGAAGAGGTGGATATGTTAGAAATCAACATTTCCTGTCCAAACGTAAAACATGGTGGAATTGCTTTTGGCCAGGATCCAAAAGCTGTTGAAGCTATTACAAAGGAAGTAAAGAAAGTTGCTAAACAGCCTGTTATTATGAAACTTAGCCCAAATGTAACTGATATTACAGAAATGGCAAAAGCGGCAGAAGCCGGTGGAGCAGATGCACTATCTTTGATTAATACATTAACAGGTATGCAAATCGATGTTGAAAGACAGAAATTTGTTTTGGCTAACAAGACAGGTGGTTTATCAGGCCCGGCCATTAAGCCGGTTGCCGTAAGAATGGTATATCAGGTGGCAAATGCAGTTAAGGTTCCAATTATCGGTATGGGTGGAATTACAAATGCAAAAGACGCAATGGAATTTATTTTAGCAGGAGCTACAGCAGTATCTGTTGGAACAGCTAATTTTAATAATCCGCATACAACAATTGATGTAATTGAGGGAATTGAAGACTACATGAAACGCCATAATGTTGAAGACATTAACAGTCTTATTGGCTTAGTAAAATAATTGCAAAAGAAAAAAGAAAACAAAAACAAGAAAATAATAAGGAAAAATAATAAAGAAATAATAAAAAAATAAGAAAAAATTAAGAATTAAATTATACAATTAATCAAAAAGAAAATGGAAGGGCTTAAAATGGAAGAACTAAAAGAAAAAAATAAAATCGAAAAGAAAAATGAAATTAAAAAGAAAATAATATCTTTAATAATTCCATGCTATAACGAAGAAGAAGTACTTGGAATATTACATGAAGAATTGAAAAAAGTTACGGGCAAAATGCCACAATATAATTTTGAATTTTTGTTTGTAAATGATGGCTCAAAGGACAAAACTCTTGAAATATTAAAGATGATGGCTAAGGAAGATGACAGAGTTGTGTATTTATCATTTTCCAAAAACTTTGGAAAAGAAGCTGCAATGTATGCAGGTTTTTGCAATGCAGCAGGTGATTATGTTGCGGTTATGGATGCGGACATGCAGGACCCACCGGCACTTTTACCTGAAATGGTAACTTACCTTGAAAGCGGTGAATATGACAGTGTTGCAACAAGAAGAGTTACAAGACAGGGAGAACCAAAAATCCGTTCTTTTTTCGCCCGCAAATTTTACAAATTAATCAACAAAATTTCTGATGCTGACGTAGTGGACGGAGCAAGAGATTTTAGATTAATGAAAAGAGAAATGGTGGATGCCATTGTGGCAATGGGAGAACAGAACAGATTCTCAAAAGGAATTTTTGGTTGGATTGGCTTTAAGACAAAGTGGTTACCATTTGAAAATGTTGAGAGAGCAGCAGGAGAAACAAAGTGGAATTTTTGGAAATTATTTAAATATTCACTTGACGGAATTTTCAACTTCTCCAATGCACCACTACAAATTGCATCAGTTATAGGATTACTGTTTACATTTGTTTCTTTTATTGCAATTGTTTTAATTATAGTTAGAAAAGCAATATGGGGTGATCCCGTAGAAGGTTGGCCATCACTTGCCTGCATAATTACTTTTATCGGTGGAATCCAACTTTTCTGTATGGGCATTATGGGACAGTATTTGTCAAAAACATACATGGAAGTTAAGAAAAGACCACATTTTATAATTGGTGAAACAAATGGAGAGGATATAAAGAAAATTAAATAATTACATATAATAAAGTAAAAAAAGAACTGTAAGACAAATAAGTTTTATGGTTCTTTTTTGTTTGTTAGAAAAAATACAATTTTTAACGCATTGTGAAACTTAGCTTTTCGTGGTAAGATAAAAAAAATATATTGGCTAATGCTAAATTGAGAAAATTATATCAAAATTAGCAGAAGATATCAGATAAGTTGAAATAAAAAGGTCAAAGAGCCTAAAGATAAAGGAGAAATTAATATAATGGAAGCATATAAGAAGGAATTTATAGAATTTATGGTAGAAAGTGATGTTTTAAAATTTGGAGAGTTTACACTTAAGAGTGGTAGAAAGTCTCCATTTTTCATGAATGCAGGAGCCTATGTAACAGGTTCACAGCTTCACAGATTAGGTCAGTATTATGCAAAGGCAATTCATGACAGATATGGTGATGACTTTGATGTGCTTTTCGGACCTGCATACAAGGGAATTCCACTTGCAGTTGTAACAGCAATTGCTTTTAATGAATTATATGGAAAAGAAATCCGTTATTGTTCAGACAGAAAAGAAGAAAAGGACCATGGTGCAGACAAAGGAAACTTCCTTGGTAGCAATTTAAAAGATGGTGACAGAGTAGTAATGATTGAAGATGTTACAACTTCAGGTAAGTCAATGGAAGAAACAGTTCCAAAGGTAAAAGGTGCAGCAGATGTGACAATTGTTGGTCTTATGGTTTCTCTTGACAGAATGGAAGTTGGTAAGGGTGGAGAGAAGTGCGCTCTTGACGAAGTAAAAGACCTTTATGGATTTGAAACAAATGCAATTGTTACAATGTCTGATGTTGTAGAGCATCTTTACAATAAGGAATGTAATGGAAAAGTTGTAATTGATGATGAAATAAAAGAAGCAATTGACAAATACTATGCACAGTATGGTGCAAAATAATCCATTAGGAGAATAGAAAAGTGACAAAGGCAACTAGAAAAGTTCGCATTTTTGGAAGAATATTTTTTGTGGCATACATGATATTGGCGCTTTATTTTATGTTTTTTTCTGAAACGCTAGACAGAACCATGGTTAGTGATCAGTACCGATATAATCTCACATTATTTAAAGAGATTACACGTTTTTGGAATATGCGTCATACTTATGGATGGAATATAACAATAATTAATCTTTTAGGAAATGTTGTATGTTTTATGCCATTTGGATTTTTACTTCCAATGGTATCAAAAAGAAGTGTATTTAAAAATTTCTTAAGTGTTACATTTTTAGCAATGCTTTTTAGTATAGGAATAGAAACAGCACAGTTAGTTACAAAAGTAGGAGCATTTGATGTTGATGATATATTTCTTAATACTATAGGAGGTTTATTAGGATATATCTTCTTGAAATTAACTAAATTAAGGAAACATATATAAGCTTGTTTTTAATTAGATAAAAGCCGGCTTATAAAAAGTAAAGATATGAGTATAAAATTTTGGGATAAAAAGAAAAAAATAAAATTAGATGAAAAAGGGGACAAGCCAGAGAAACATATACCACTTAGAAAATATACAAAAGGTGGCAAGAAGTCTACAGTTATGGGCCTTATTAGTCTTTTAATAATTGTGCTTGCAGTGGCAATATCAATAGCGTTAAAAGGCAAGGCAGGTGTTTACGTAGGACTTATGGTTTTTGTTTCTCTCATTGTTTCAGCCTGGGGGTTCGCAGTAGGTTTAAAGAGTTTTAGTGAAGGAAACCGATTTTTAAGATATACATACATAGGTACAATAGGAAATGCCGTAATATGGATTTTTATTTTAGGACTTTATTTAATCTATGTATAATTCAACTTATTAAAAAATAAAACTAAGCAAAGAGGAATGAAATGGATATAGTTAGAGAGCGTTATGAGATTGCAATTGAAAGAATAAAAGAAATTTCAACAGAAAATATTAGCAATGAAAAATATCAGGAATATTTTAGTAAGGTTGCTAAATTTATTTTGAAATTAAATTCTGTAAAAGATGAAATTGAAAGTGGCAGATTAAAGGAATATACCACAGAGCAATTAGAACAATTAAATTACGAACTTTATGAAGACATTTATAAAGAAAATTATGAAACATCTTTGGCTAATCCAAAGTTTGCCTGTGAAGAACTGGGAGAAGAATACGGCAGAATTCTATGCTATGTTTACAAAAAAATCAGAGATTTAATTGGCAATGTGTATAGACAGGAAATTGAAATTGTAACTTTAAGAATTGAGTTATTTATAGAGCTATTCTATTATTTTGAAAATTCTGAAGAGTTAGAATATCGAAGCATAGAAGAGGCTGTGTATTCATTTGAAAAAGATAATACAGAAATTTTTGTTGATGACATGGTTGACTGGAGAGTTAATCCGAAAAGAACTTTTGCAGTTGATATTGTAATGAACAGTGATTTAAATGACATTAGATATTTGTACATGTATGGAGAGCATATTGGTGCAAATGAAATTGGAATGGCACAGTATCTTAACAGCTTGAGCCAAAGTGAGATTGATAGTTTGGCGCATGTTTACACAGAAGGCTATAGAAAAGGCTTCGTTATTGCAGGGAAAGATTTGTCAATTAAGGATACTGTAGATATTAGATATAATATTGGTTTTGAGAGGATTATTAAATCAGCAATATTAGATTTTGAAAAAATGGGGCTTAAACCAATAATTTATCCATTAGGATATGGAAGCACAATGTGCAATAAACAGTATTGGTTTGACCATAAGTTTGATGAGGCATTATATCTTGATAAGGCTTTTGTTAAGCGCAAGTTAGAAGTGGCAAAACAGGCTTTTGAAAACAGAAAAGATTTGGCACTAAAGATGGCAGGCCCGGCTGTTATAGAAATATTTGGTGAAAATCCATTTGAGCCTGAAAGCAAAAAAGAAGCTTACAAGTTAACAAAGGAACAGCAGAAATTAAGTGCAGGCTATATTAATGAATACCAGAGAATCGTGCAGGAACATATTCCGGGAGATCAGAGAAGTTTTACAATTATTGCTTTTCCAATCCCTGAGTTTGGCGACAACTTTAAGGAAATGTTTGATGCAACAGTGAAGATTAATACACTTGATTCAGAGAAATACGAAATAATTCAGAATAAAATAATTGATGAATTAGACAAAGCAGATTATGTAAGGGTTGTGGGCAAAGGAGATAACAGAACCTATATTAATGTAAAACTACATGAACTTAACAATCCTGAAAAAGAAACTAATTTTGAAAATTGTCTTGCCGACGTAAACATTCCTTTAGGTGAAGTATTTACATCACCTGTTCTAAAGGGAACAAATGGTATATTACATGTAAGTGAAGTTTATTTAGGTGAATTGAAATATAAAGATTTAGAAATAAAATTTGAAGATGGAATGATTGCAGACTATGCCTGCAAAAATTTCCAGACAGAAGAGGAAAACAAAAAGTACATTAAAGAGAATGTAATGTACAACCACGAAACACTTCCTATTGGAGAGTTTGCCATTGGAACGAATACTACAGCTTATGCAATTGCAAATAAGTTTGATGTAGTGTACAAACTTCCAATATTAATTGTTGAAAAAATGGGTCCTCATTTTGCAGTAGGTGATACATGCTATTCTTTCGAGGAAGATGTGGAACTTCACAATCCTAATGGAAAAGAAATTATTGCAAAAGAAAACGAAGTTTCAGCCCTTAGAAAAACAGATATTGACAAGGCATATTTCAGTTGCCATACAGATATAACAATTCCTTATGATGAGTTAGGAGAAATTGTTGCTGTAACTAAAGACGGAGAAGAAATTGACATAATAAGAGATGGCAGATTTGTTTTAGCAGGTTGCGAATTGTTAAATGAACCACTTAAATAAAATTTAAAAATAAAGAAAACAAATTAATAGGGAAAACAAATTAAATAAAGAAAACAATACATTTAAACGAAAATGTATACAAAAATAAAGAAAATATCTTGTAATAAACATTATATTATCTTTTCGAAATAGTGGTTTTATGATAAAATAAAAGTTGATTTTTGCTTGTTGTTTATTAGATAACAAGCATTTAACTATAAATTTAACTATACAAAGTTTATGAGAAAAAGGAGAGCAAAATGGCAAAAGTTGGTATTGTAATGGGTAGTGATTCAGACATGCCTATCATGAGCAAGGCAGCAGACATGTTGGAAAAATTTGGTATTGAATATGAGATGACAATTATTTCAGCTCATAGAGAACCTGATATTTTCTTTGAATGGGCAAAGGGTGCTGAAGAAAGAGGAATCAAAGTTATTATCGCAGGAGCTGGAAAAGCAGCTCATTTACCTGGTATGTGTGCAGCATTATTTAAAATGCCTGTAATTGGAATTCCAATGAAAACATCAGATTTAGGTGGAGTTGATTCTTTATATTCAATAGTTCAGATGCCATCAGGTGTACCTGTTGCAACAGTTGCAATTAACGGTGGTCAGAACGCAGGTATTTTAGCAGCACAGATTTTAGCAACATCAGATGATGCTCTTTTAGAAAAAATAAAAAATTACGCAGATGAAATGAAATCTGAAGTAGTAGCAAAAGACGCTAAATTAAAAGAAGTAGGATATAAAGCATACTAAGGCATTATATAACCTTGTAATATTTTCTGAGATAAATTAAGAGATTAAGGCGTTGGAGCCATTAAGTCATAATTGCTTAGAGAATATTATTGAAACAAGAATATTATTTAAACAACATTATTATTTTAAATCAACATTTAGGAGGAAGTAAGAAAATGGATTACAAGAAGGCAGGCGTAGATATTGAAGCAGGTTACAAGTCAGTAGAATTAATTAAAGGTTCTATTAAAGAAACAGTAAGACCTGAAGTTTTAGGTGGTATTGGTGGTTTTGCCGGTGCATTTGACATGAGCGCTTTTAAGAATATGGAAGAACCAATTTTAGTATCAGGAACAGACGGCGTAGGAACAAAGATTAAGCTTGCTTTTGTTTTAGATAAACATGATACAATCGGTATTGATTGTGTAGCTATGTGCGTAAACGATATAGTTTGTGGTGGTGGAGAACCATTATTCTTCTTAGACTACATTGCATGTGGTAAAAACTATCCTGAAAAGATTGCTGAGATTGTAAAAGGTGTTGCTGAAGGTTGTAAACAGTCAGGATGTGCTTTAATCGGTGGAGAAACAGCAGAACATCCGGGACTTATGCCTGAAGATGATTATGATTTAGCAGGATTTGCAGTAGGTGTTGTAGATAAGAAGGATTTAGTTACAGGAGAAGACATTAAGCCTGGAGACAAACTTATTGGAATTGCTTCATCAGGTGTACATAGTAACGGATTCTCATTAGTAAGAAAAGTATTTGACATGACAGAAGAGTCACTTAACAAATACTATGATGAATTAGGAACAACTTTAGGAGAAGCTTTACTTGCTCCAACAATTATATATGTAAAAGCCCTTAACTCAATTAAGGACGCAGGTGTTAAGATTCATGGTTGCAGCCATATTACAGGTGGTGGCTTCTATGAAAACATTCCAAGAATGCTTCCTGAAAATGTTAAGGCAGTAGTTAAGAAAGATTCTTATGAAATTCCACCAATCTTTAAATTACTTCAGAAGACTGGTGATATTGCAGAAGAAATGATGTACAACACATATAACATGGGGATTGGTATGTTATTAGCTGTTGATGAAGCTGACGTAGATAAGACAATGGAAGCCATCACAAAAGCAGGAGAAAAGTGCTTCGTAGTAGGTGAAGTTGTTGAAGGCGAAAAGGGCGTAGAATTAGTTTAAAATAAGTTAAAATTAACTTTAGTTGAGCTTTAAGTTAATTTCAGATTAGTTTTGAATTAGCTTGAGACAGTTGTAATTGACACATAATTGAAACAAACAGCATTTAATCAAAAGAGGTTATTATGATTAGAGTAGGAGTTTTAGTTTCAGGTGGTGGAACTAATTTACAGGCAATTATTGATGCCGTAAAAAACAAGACAATAACTAATGCATCATTAGAAGTTGTTATAAGTAACAAAAAAGACGCATACGCATTAACAAGAGCAAAAGAAAACAACATTGCAGCAGAATGTGTTTGTGTAAAAGATTATGAAACAAGAGAAGAATTCAACAAAGCATTAATTGAAAAAATTGATTCATACAATTTAGACTTAATTGTGTTAGCCGGATTCTTAGTAGTATTACCACCGGAATTAATAGCAAAATATAGAAATAAAATTATAAATGTACATCCATCACTTATACCATCTTTCTGTGGAAATGGTTTCTATGGATTACATGTACATGAAAAAGCATTAGAACGCGGAGTAAAAGTTACAGGAGCTACAGTTCATTTCGTAGATGAAGGAACAGACACTGGCCCAATAATTTATCAGAAGGCAGTAGAAGTTTTACCTGACGATACACCTGAAACTTTGCAGAAACGTGTAATGGAACAGGCAGAGTGGAAAATACTTCCACAAGCCATCAACGCAATTGCAAACAATTTATTGCAAACACAAATATAGTACACTTTTAGGTTCACATTTATCAAAAAATATATTTCGAAAGCAGCGGGAGCGTGCTTTCGTGATACGCTTTTTGTAAAACGTATGGGAAACAAAAAGAGAGGAGTTTTAAATGAAAGTTCTTATTGTAGGAAGCGGCGGAAGAGAACATGCCATTGCAACAGCAGTAGCCAAAAGTTCAAAGGTGGACAAAATATATTGTGCACCGGGAAATGCCGGCATAGGACAAATCGCAGAATGTGTAAACATTGGTGCAATGGAATTTGACAAATTAGTAGAATTTGCAAAAAATAATGAAATAGATTTAACAGTTGTTGGTATGGACGATCCTTTAGTTGGAGGAATTGTTGATAAGTTTGAAGAAGCAGGACTTAGAGTGTTTGGTCCAAGAGAAAATGCAGCTATATTAGAAGGTTCAAAAGCATTTTCAAAGGACTTAATGAAGAAATATAATATTCCTACAGCAGCTTATGAAAATTATGATACACCAGAAGAAGCAATGAAGTATCTTGAAACTTCAAAATATCCTATTGTTTTAAAGGCTGACGGATTAGCTCTTGGAAAAGGTGTTTTAATTTGTAATACAAAAGAAGAAGCAATGGATGGCGTTAAGGAATTAATGTTAGACAAAAAATTCGGTAATGCAGGTAACACAATTGTTATTGAAGAATTTATGACAGGTCGTGAAGTTTCAGTTCTTTCTTTTGTTGATGGAAAAACAATTAAGATTATGACATCAGCTCAGGACCATAAGAGAGCAAAAGATGGCGACCAGGGACTTAACACAGGGGGTATGGGAACATTTTCACCAAGTCCATTCTATACAGAAGAAGTTGACGAGTTTTGTAAGAAATATGTTTACCAGGCTACAGTTGATGCCATGGCGTCAGAAGGAAGAGAATTCAAGGGAATTATTTTCTTTGGCTTAATGCTCACGGAAGATGGACCAAAAGTATTAGAATACAATGCAAGATTTGGTGATCCTGAAGCACAGGTAGTTCTTCCAAGAATGAAGAATGACATTATTGATGTATTTGAAGCTTGTATTGATGGAACATTAGATCAGATTGATTTACAGTTTGAAGATAACGCAGCAGTTTGTGTTGTACTTGCAAGTGATGGTTACCCTGTTTCTTACGAAAAAGGATTTGAAATCAAAGGTCTTGAGAAGTTTGAAAACAAGGAAGGTTATTATGTTTTCCATGCAGGAACAAAATTAGATAATGGAAAAATAGTAACTAATGGTGGTCGAGTTCTTGGTGTTACAGCAAAAGGTAAAGACTTAAAAGAGGCAAGAGCAAACGCTTACGAAGCAACAAAACTTATTGATTTTGAAAATAAATATATGCGTAATGATATTGGTAAAGCAATTGATGAAGCATAATAATTAAAAAGCTTGTATAAAATACAGGAGAAGAAAGGAAATAAAAATGAAGAAGTTAAAAAGCCTGTTAATTATGATAGCGGCAATGTCTGCTATGATGATTACAATGATTTTTACAGTTAGCGCTGATGAAACAACTGACTTGTCAGATTTAAAGGTTTATGCGATTGACAATTCAGGAAATCAGACAGAGGTGCCTTTAGATTTTAATTCAACTACATACGAATATAACTTAACAGTTAAGTCAACAGTAAAGTCAATTAAGATCGAGGCAACTGCAAAGGACAGCACATCACAGTGGTCAGTAGAAAAAGATGGTATCAATACTATAATGGATACCGGTGATAACTTAACAATAGTTGATGTTACATCATCAACAGGAGCTGTTCAGAAATATACTTTGAACACAAAGAAGTTAACAGAAGCAGAAGATGCAACATATAAAGAACCAAGTAGTAAAAAAAAGAAAACTTCAAAGAAGACTGCAACTGATTCTACAGTAAAGGTTGGAAAGAATACATTTACTATTTCAGAATCATTTAAAAAGTCAGAAATTCCTGAAGGATTTTCAAAGAGTACAGCAAAGTATAATGGAAACAGTTATACTTGCATTAAGGGAGACGTTAAGGAATTAACAGCTTTTTATTTAAAGGGTGATGAAACATCAGGTTTTTATATTTATGATAAGAGCCAGAAAAAGTTCTACCCAATGAGCAATATTAAAATAAAGAGCAGAATGTACACAATTGTACAGCCTAAGAAGGTAGACGGAATTGTAAAAGCTTACGATAAAAAGAAAGTTACAATTATTGATCAGGAAGTTAAAGCATGGGTACTTGATGAAGATGAAGGTATGTATCTTGTGTATGCAATGAACTGGAATGGTGATACTAATTTATACAGCTACGATGATAACGAAAAATGTTTCCAGAGATATTTAACATCATCAGACGCAAACCAGCAGTCAGAAGCAGCGGCTAAGGCATATAACAATTTACAGAAACAGTACAACCAGTTAGTTGATAAGTACAATGTTTTAATTAAAATTTTATGCGGATTAGCAGTAGTAATCATTATTTTAATTTTTGTATCTATTAATTTAGGTATAAGTAAAAAAGAAAAGAAGATTAAAAAGACATATTCAGAGGATGAATTAAAAGATCCAAAGAAAGAAAAGAAAGCCCAGAAGAAGGCTGAAAAGAAAGCTAAAAAAGAAAACAAAAAGAAAAAATACGAAGAAGACGAAGATGATATTGATTCAGGAGTATCAATTGAAGAAGAGGAAGCAGAAGCAAAGAAAGTTGCTGAACCTTCAAAAGAAGAAGTAAAAGAAGCTCCTGAAGAAGTTGAAGAATTAAAGGAAGTTGACATTGATTCAGATGAACTTGTTGATATCGAAAAAGCTTTAGAAGCAGAGATAGCAAACGAAGTAGCGAAGAAAATTGATGAACCTGTAGAGGAACTTCCAAATGATAATACAATTACTACTGATGCAGAACAGATTAATGATAGCGCAGAAAACAGTGCTGAAGAGGTAAATGAATCAGAAGAAATCGATGCATACGATGATTCAGAAATTGATTTTGATGACGATGACGATGATGATGATTTCGAATTTATCGATTTAGATTAACGTAAGATTAAAGGGCAATTCTTTCATGAGAATTGCCCTTTATTTAAAAAATTGTAAAATAATGTACACATTTTTAGAGTATATTAAAATCCTAGACTAATATGGAGGGATGCATATGGAAAGTAGTAGATTTACCAGACAGACAATTGAAGCAATCGGATATGCAAAAGATGTGGCAATTGACTTGGGAATGGATTACATTGGAACAGAGCATATTTTGGCAGGTATTGCAAAAGTTACAGATGGAGTGGCTGCCAATATTTTATATAATTACAACTTAATGTACAAGGATATTATTAACGCAATCGAAGACGATATGGAAATAAAATCAAGGGTACGTTCAAAAACCAGAGCAAAAAATATAATGCCTTCAAACAGAGCACACGTATTACTTGGCAGAGCTGCTGAGGAAGCTGCAAGTCAGGGGATTCCACAAATAGGAACAGAACATATTCTTTTGGCAATATTAGCTGATCCTGATTGTGAAGCACATTGCATATTAGCAAGCTTCGGCATTAACTTAAAAAAAGTTTGTGTGGATATTCTTAATTTGACAAATAGAGATGCAAACGAAGTTAAAAACTACATTAAGCCTGCAAAGAGGGGCAGAAGTGCAGCTCAGGCAAGTCCCATACCTACTTTGGAAAAGTACGGTAGGGATTTAACAGCCGAGGCAAAGGCGAACAAACTTGATCCTGTAGTTGGACGTGAAAATGAAATAGGAAGAATTATCCAGATATTAAGCCGAAGAACAAAGAACAACCCATGCTTAATTGGTGAACCTGGCGTTGGTAAGACTGCAATTGTTGAGGCCATTGCATGGCGTATTTGTGAAGGAACAGTTCCCAAAACAATGGCTGGCAAAAGAATTTTCAGCCTTGATTTATCAGGAGCAGTAGCTGGTTCCAAATACAGAGGTGAGTTTGAAGAAAGATTAAAAAACATAATTGATGAAGTACAAAATTCAGGAAACATAATTTTATTTATAGATGAAATTCATACAATAGTAGGTGCCGGTGGAGCAGAAGGCTCAATGGATGCGTCAAATATTTTGAAACCTTCATTAACTAAGGGCAATTTGCAGGTGATTGGGGCAACTACAATTTCTGAATTTAGAAAATATTTCGAAAAAGATGCAGCTTTAGAGAGAAGGTTTCAGCCGGTAACAGTTGAGGAACCAACTGAAGAACAGGCCGTGGAAATACTAAAAGGTCTAAAATCTGCTTATGAAGATTTTCATAACGTTACAATCTCAGATGAGGCAATTAGGGCAGCGGTAAAATTATCATCAAGATATATTAACGACAGAAATTTACCTGATAAGGCAATAGATTTAATTGATGAAGCATGTTCAAAAATGCGAATTAGGGAAGTTCCAAAACCAAAGTCTGTAAAAGATAAGGAAATTGATGTTGCAGAACTTAACTTAGAACTTGAAATGTGTGTAAGACATGCTGATTTTAAGAGTGCAACAGAAATAAAGAAGCAGCTGGACAAGGCTCAGAACAAGTTAAACAAGGCAATTGCAAAATGGGAAGGCACAGAAGAAGAGTTTCGCCCTATTATAACAGAAAACTCAATTGAGGAAGTTGTTGCAATGTGGACAGGTATACCGGTAACAAGACTTGAGAAAAATGAGCAGAAGAGACTTCTTGATTTGGAAAAAGTTTTACACAAGAGAATGATAGGGCAGGAAGAAGCCGTAAGTGCAGTTGCTAAGGCTGTAAGAAGAGGTAGAGTAGGACTTAAAAATCCTAACAGACCTATTGGTTCATTCCTTTTCCTAGGGCCTACAGGTGTTGGAAAAACTGAATTGTCTAAAACTTTGGCAGAGGCAGTTTTTGGAACAGAAGACTCAATTATCAGGGTTGATATGTCTGAATACATGGAGAAACATAGTGTGTCAAAATTAATTGGCTCACCACCGGGATATGTTGGATTTGAAGATGGCGGTCAGTTAAGCGATAAGGTTAGACAGAACCCATATTCTGTAGTGCTTTTTGATGAAATAGAAAAGGCACATCCGGATGTATTTAATGTACTTTTACAGGTATTAGATGATGGTCATATTACGGATTCTAAAGGAAGAAAAGTAAGTTTTAAGAATACAATTATCATAATGACAAGTAATGCCGGTGCCAATAGAATAGTAGATCCTAAGCATTTAGGCTTCAGTCAGGGTGATACAGAAAAAGCCGACTACGAAAAGATGAAGGCAAATGTTATGGAAGAAGTTAAGCTAATGTTCAGACCTGAATTCTTAAACAGAATTGATGACATTATTGTATTCCATACATTAAGTGAAAGCGAAGTAAAGAGTATTGTATCATTAATGCTTAAAAATCTTGCAAAGCAGGTTAAAGAACAGATGGATATAGCTTTATCTTTCACGTCATCTCTTAAAACTTATCTTGCAAAAGAAAGTTACGACAAGAAGTTTGGCGCAAGACCACTTAGAAGAATGATTCAGAATAAGGTTGAGGATATGCTTGCTGAGGAGGTACTTGCCGAAAAAGTGAAGGCAGGAGATAAAGTAACTGTTGGCTATAAGAGCAATAAGGTTGCATTCAAAGTAAAAGAGGAGCCTAAGGAAGAATCTAAGAAAGAGTCAGAGAAAAAATCAGAGAAAAAATGGAGGGACTAAAATTCCCTAATTGAATAAAAAAAATCAAGACTATTACACTAGAAAGCTAATGAAAAAATATGGTAAGTGTGATAGAATGATTTTAAGATAAATCGCATCGGCGAATAATTACAGGAGGAAGAAATGGCAATCATTAAGGAATTAATAAAGAAAGAAAGCAATGGAACAATTAGCTTTGGAAATTACGAATTAGATGCAAAGAAGAAGGTGTCAGATTTTGAAGTTTCAGGAGATATGTATAAGGTAAAAACATGGAATGAAATTACCAAATTAGAAAGAAACGGAACATTCGTATATGAATCACTTCCGGGAACAGCAGTAAACGTATTTAAGGAGACTGCTGATGAAGTAAGTTTCTTCGTAGATGGAATGGGACAGACTCAGATTACTTTAGAATTAGAAGCAAACAAGGAATACAAAGTATTTGTTAATGATAAAGATCTTGGAGTTTCAAAGACAGATATTGGTGGAAAGCTTACATTTGATGTAGACTTACAGAAAGGTGTAATGACAACAGTTAAGGTCGTTGCAGCGTAATTAAATATATGATTAAGTAAAGGTCCGTAAGGGCCTTTCTTAATATTCAAAAATAGAATAAGGGGAAGTAAATGGCAAAAGCAGATAAGACAGTATTTTTTTGTAAAGAATGTGGATATGAATCAGCAAAATGGCTAGGTCAGTGTCCTGGATGTAAAGAGGTGGGGACTTTTGTGGAAGAGCCCAAAGGTCCTAAAAATAAAACAATAAGAAGAAATGTAACAAGTTCAATGCCTGTAACAATCAATGAAGTGAAGGCAGATGATGAAGAAAGAATAAGCACAGGTTTTAGTGAATTAGACAGGGTTCTCGGAGGTGGTGTTGTGCCGGGAGGTTTAATTTTAGTTGGTGGTGATCCTGGTATTGGAAAATCAACATTGCTTCTTCAGGTTTGTAGAAATATGTCAGCTTCAGGAAAGAAAATATTATATATTTCTGGAGAAGAATCTTTAAAGCAAATTAAGCTTCGAGCAAACAGAATGGGAGAGTTCAGCAATAATTTAAGTTTGTTATCAGAAACAAGTCTTGATAATATTGAAGCAGTTGTTACGGAAACAAAGCCTGATGCAGTAGTAATTGACTCTATTCAGACAATTTATAGGGAAGATATTAGTTCAGCACCGGGAAGTGTTAGTCAGGTAAGAGAATCAACCAACACATTAATGCAAATAGCAAAAGGGCTGACCATTCCAATTTTTATTGTTGGTCATGTTACAAAAGAAGGTGTAGTGGCTGGACCTAGAGTTTTAGAGCACATGGTGGATACGGTTTTGTATTTTGAAGGAGACAGACATGCTACGTACCGTATTTTACGAGGTGTAAAAAACAGATTCGGCTCAACCAATGAAATTGGTGTTTTTGAAATGAGTGAGGAAGGACTAAGACAGGTTTTAAATCCATCAGAATTTATGCTTGAGGGACGTCCTACTGACGCGTCAGGCTCAGTGGTTGCGTGTTTAATGGAAGGAACAAGACCTATTTTGGTTGAAGTGCAGGCATTGATTAATCATACAGCTTTCGGTATGCCAAGAAGAACAGCAGTTGGAACGGATTATAACAGAGTTAATTTGCTTATGGCAGTTATTGAAAAGAGAATGGGTATACAAATGGGCGACTACGATGCCTATGTTAATGTGGCTGGGGGTATGAAAGTAAATGAGCCGGCAATGGATTTAGCATTGGTAATGGCACTAATTAGTAGTTACAAAAACAGGGCAATAGATCCGGCAACATTAGTGTTTGGAGAAGTAGGTCTTTCGGGAGAAGTTCGTGCAGTATCAAATGTACAACAGAGAGTTATGGAAGCTAAAAAATTGGGCTTCAAACACTGTATACTTCCGGCAGTATCAGTGAAATCTTTAAAAGACGTTGAAGGAATTGAATTAGTAGGCGTAAAAAACATAAAAGAAGCTGGAGAAAATATTTGACATATTAGGTGCGTTATGGTATAAATATACTTGTGCTTAAACGCAATAGGGGCATAGTTCATCGGTAGAATAAGAGTCTCCAAAACTCCAGAGCTGGGTTCGATTCCTAGTGCCCCTGTTATTTATAAAGATATTATTTAGAGTTTCCTTTAAATAATATCTTTTTTTTGTAGCAAAAGCCTGACAAGCGATATCGTGCTTGCACGAAATATCATTTGTCAGGCGTAAGAGCATCGAAAAGCTATGCTTTGAGATATCTGCTGGCTGCAATCGAGTAGGAGCCAGCCTACTCGATTACAATATTGCTTTAAAGAGAAATTAAGAAGTTGAGAGGATTTTAACGGAATAATAAATAAATTGCAATTTATAAATTGCTTATTAGTTGTGAATTAACACAATTGATGAGCAATTTTTTCAGGGCTTTCTATTTTGCCATTTTCTTCCCATTTAATAAATGTATTTAAAATGGCTCCGGCAAAATAGTAGGCTTTGTATAATGAAATTCCGTATTTAGGAACTACTATATTTTCCATATATTCATTAGTGGCGTTGATTAATAGAGAATATAATCCGGCGTTACATAGTGCAACAAAAAAATTAGAATATTTGTCGAAATATATTAGAGCATTTAATATATTTTCGTAGTTTGGAAATGTACTTGAAGTACTTGTATCATAAATATCTATATACCCGGAAATAATTTCGTTAAGGTAATCATTAAGAACTTCGTCTTTTGTGTGATAATATTTATAAAATGTCATTCTTGAAACGCCTGCTTTTACAGCTAAATCTAAAATCTTTATTTTACTATATGATTTTTCTTTCATAAGGGCAACCATTGCCTCGCCTATACACATTCGTGTGAATTTATTTCGTTTTGTGTAATTACTAATAGATAATTTATTCATGATAATTCCTTTCAAAAGTTTACATTTTTGACATTTATGTAAATTGTAGCATAACAAAGATAATAGTACAATAGTATGTAGTAATGAATACTACATCACATATTTTTTGTAAAAAAGATAATATTGCTGTCGAGAGGAGACTAATATGAAATATGCAGTAATCGTGGATTCAAGTTGCGATTTGGTAATAGAAAATAAAACTGAAAATAATATATACATGGATAGAGTTCCACTTAGATTAAGAGTAGGGGAGAGGGAATATGTAGACGATTTTAATTTGGACATTAAATCTTTTATGGAAGACATGAAATCATATCATGGAACAAGTGGGAGTGCAGCACCAAGTCCTGAGGAATGGTATAATGCTTTTAGGCAGGCAGATGAAGTGTTTGCGGTTACTATTTCAGGTGAGTTGTCAGGCAGTTATAGTAGTGCGTCAGTTGGAAAACACATGGCATTAGAAGATGAGCCTGAAAAGAAAATCCACATATTCGATTCGAAGTCAGCAGGAGCCGGCTTAACACTTATTGTAAGAAAGATTCAGGAACTGATCGCAAAAGAAAAATCTTTTGAAGAAATAGTTGAAGCAGTTGAAGAGTATAAAACAAAAATTAAAACATTCTTTATTTTGGAATCAATCGACAATCTTGTAAAAAATGGTCGTGTAAGTGCCTTAAGTGGCAAACTTGCAGGAATGCTTGGCATTAAGATTTTAGGTCAGGGTTCAAGTGAAGGAAAAATCGAGTTGTTAAGAAAAATTAGAGGAAAAGATGCTATTTACAAAAAGACTGTTCAGGATATGCTTGCCAATGGATATAAGGGTGGCAATCTTGTTATAAGTCAGTGCTTTAACAAAGAAAAAGTTCAGTTCTTGTTAGACAATTTACGTGAACACACAGAAGTTGGCAAGGTAGAAACCATGCCAACAAGTGGGTTATGTAGTTTTTATGCTGAAATGGGTGGCATAATTTTAGCCTATGAAATATAAGAGTTTTATAGAATTGAGATAGTGCAATATAAGAATTTTAGAAGATTGGAATAATAGAATATTATAATAAAAAGTACCGACCCTTATTAGGTATGGATATGCTGATTTCAATACATGTTCATATAACTAAGGATCGGTACTTTTATGTAAATTATTTCTTCTGTAATAAAAACAGGCGATTCATGCCTTCCTGCCAAGGATATGGAAATTCCAGATATCTTATGATTTCATAGTGCTTCTCAAAACTTTGTTTCCAGGAGGCAGTGTCTAATTCTCTATAGCGAAGAATACCGTTTTCTTCAAAAAGATTATCTTTAATTTGAGTAAACCCCCACTGCTTCATATCTGTCTTTTCGTAAAATGGATTTAATTTTACAAACATAAGTCCCTTTGGGGCGAGAAGTTTTGTAAGACCTTTAAAAGTCTTTAAGGCAATATCTTTTGGCATAACATCTAGAACGTTTGACAGTATGATTCCGTCAAAAGGTTTGCCGTTATAATTATCAAAATATGAAATATCTCCCATCTCAAAATTAAGGTTAGTGTATTTGTTTACGGTTGCAAATTCTTTGGCAAAATTGATGCCTGTTTCAGATAAATCAATACCAAGACCTGAATCCATGTTTCCAAATTCATAACATTGGAAAAGAACATCCCCTGTACCACAACCAAAATCTAATATGTTTTTGCATTTGCTTGCAAAAATATCCAGACATATATCGAACATTGGCTCAACAGAAAGAGACTTACCTTTTAAATCTATGATTTGGCATTTGGAATAAACATCATTCCACATGTTAATAGACCTGTCGTAATCACGTTCTATTTTTTCGTCAATGTTCTTTTTAGGTTCAGCTTGTTCATATTCATTATTCATCACAAATACCTCTTTTCTAACATTTTCATATATTATTGTAGCATTTGTTTTCTCTTTATGAAATAGGAAGTTATCTGCAAAAAATAATGTATAAAGAACTAATCTGCCAAAAAAAAAAAAAAATATATATATATATATAAAGAAATAATGCATAAAAAACAGCATATAAAAAAGAACCAAGGGAATAACCATAACTAGAAAAAATTCCGGATATAGTTATTGCTGTGGTTCTTTTTTACTTTTATGAAACTATGAATATAGTTACAAAATTGTGTAGTTACTTAACATTTATTATTATTATTATTGAGTAATACACTGGTGTTATTTCAACAATGAAATTGAATGAGAAATTGTGCTTGCTCCGCTACCGGTTGTAGTAGTGTTAGCGTTGTTGCAAATATAAACCTGATTACCATTTCCCATACCACCCTGGATAACCCAGTGCTTGCAGTTGCCATTCCATGACTTAATCCAACTTGTATTCTTTGAACATTTAATACCAACTTCAGTGTTTAAATATTCAACAAGGTCTGATTTAGAATCAAAGCGACCAATATAGACAGCAACGTGTGTTGCCCGGCCGCCTTTACTATAGGCAATGATATCTCCCGCATCTAATGAATCAATATCATTAGTAGAAGTAACAGCAGTGTGGGTTAAACCTGATGATTTAACAGGATATGTAGTGGATTTGACTTTTCCTGATTTCTTATAAGTGCTTTGTTTTAATGAATAATTATAAGAAACTTTTGCGTAGCCGTTTTTCCAACTGTTAGCAGTAGGACTGCCCTGTAATTTGAAATTAGTAACTTCCTTTGAAGTTTTAACTTTTGTGCCAGATGACTCAACATATTTTTTCACTAAAACATTACATGGATAATGTTTGTTTACATTATTGGTAATTAATTTCTTTAACTGTTTATTAAAGTTGATTTTCAGTTTCTTGTAAGATGTCTTGTATTTTACAGGCTTAGAAACTGAAGTATTAGTGTTTGGACTATATGTTTTTATTTTGTAATAATAAGTTGTGTTACTCTTTATACTTTTGTCTGTGTAACTTGTAGTTTTCTTACTTTTAATAGTTTTTACAGGCTTGTAGCCTTTTGATTTTTTTTTGCTTCGGTAAATTTTGTACTTTGAAACATTGACCTTTTTCCAAGTGATTTTGATTCCGGTTTTTGTATCGGAAATGCCTTTAACATAAGTTTTAGGGGCAAAGGTGTCATACGTATTAGTTGTAGTATTTTCATTAGTGGTTGCTTCAATGTTTGTGAGAGTTGTTACTCCATCAGTATGGCTTGTAGCCGTTACATTTTCGTTAATTAAAATATTTGTATTATTAGAATTGTCATTTGCTTTTGTAATTACACATGTCATAAGAACTAACGACATTGTTAGTGATGGTATGATATGCATTTTTCTGCTCATATTAATTCCTAACCTTCTTTCTTAAATGAATTAGCCATATACTAACACATACTTGTTACAAAATCAAGACAAATATTACAAAAATATTACAAACAAGAAAGAAAATGTTACAATTTGGCGGAAAATAAAGAAAATATAGGCTTAAAAATTATATAGGTAGGCTTTTAAACTCACATAAATTCTCCCATAATATTAAAAATAACCACATAAAAAAACTAAATTATGATATAATAAAACAAGAATTTGGTACGGATAAAAGACAAAATATACAATATGTAAGGTTTATATACAATTGACGTAAATTGGAACTTGTATATAAAAAAGAGACAGACTATTATAAAATTTATAAGGTAACTTTAGGAGGAGTATAAGCGAAGGATTTTTAGAAAGGAAGGGATAAGTATGATAAAGGAAACTATTGATGCTGTACGAGTAGCTGAGATGGAAGCGGAGAAGCAGATTCAGGTGGCAAAGGATAACGCAGCAGGAAGGAAAGCAGAATTAGATTCAATGAAGGCACAACTTAGAAAAGAAAAGTTGACGAAAGCACAGGAAGAAGCTAAGAAGGCAATGGATGAAGTAGTTTCAGAATGCAAAAACTATGATTTGGAAATGGACAAGGAAATCCAAATGAAGGTAATGGAACTTAGAGATTTGGCAAAAGAAAGGAAGGACAACGCAATTAAAGCAGTAATACAGGCATTGGCTTAAAAGTTAGGAGGTATTATGGCAGTTTTAGAAATGCGCAAAATAAACATTTGTGCTTTAAAAAAGGATAGAAAGAAAATTCTTGAATTTTTACAGAGAAAAGGCTGTCTGGAAATACATGAAACTGAAAATAAAGACTCTGTTTTTCAAAAAGTAAATACAGCAACACAGATTTCAATTTTTCAAAGGAATGCGGCATTAGCGGAAAATGCACTTAACATTCTTGAAAAATTCTATCCGGAAAAAACATCAATGTTTTCAAGTTTAGAAGGAAAGAAAGAAATTGGAATAAGTGAATTTAAGAAGTCTACTGAGAATCAACAGGAAATAATGAGTGTGGCAAAAGATATTATTCAGTTAAATAAAGCGGTAGATGAAAAGATTGCTGAAAAAGCAAGACGTTATGACGAAATAGAAGCCCTTAAGCCATGGGCAGAACTTGATGTTCCAATGAATTATAAAGGAACAAAGAAAACAGGATTTTTACTTGGAACTATTTTAGGAACTTATACGGAGAATCAACTGATTAACAGATTAGAGAGCTTGGAGGAACTGCCAAAGTCCACGTACGCTCAGATTTTTAGTTCAGATAAGTTTCAAACTTATATAGCAGTAGTATTTCTGAAACAGGACGAAGAAAAAACGGAGAAGGCACTTAGGGGGGTGGGCTTTAACAGACCACCTATTATGACCAGCCATCTTCCAAAAGAATCGGTAAAAAAGAGAGAAAAAGTTATTACTATTCTTGATAATGAAATACAGGAAATCAAAAATAAAATAAAAGAATATAGTGAAAGAAGAATTGAACTAAAGGAAATTTCAGATTATTACACAATCAGAGCCGAAAAATATAGAGCTTTGGGAGAAATTCTTCAAACAAAACATACATTTTTTGTTACAGGTTTTATTCCAAAGAAAGAGATTGAAAGTTTAAGAATGAACTTGGAAAATGACTACACTGTGGCAATAGATGTGGAAGCACCAAAGGATAACGAAGATGTACCTGTTCTTTTATCTAACAGTAAAACAGCAGGAGCAGTTGAAGGAGTTGTAACTTCTTTTGGTTATCCAACAAAAACAGAAATTGATCCAACATTAATTACGGCATTTTTCTATTATTTCTTTTTTGGAATAATGTTAAGTGATGCAGCTTACGGCTTGCTTATGTTTCTTGGTTGTTTATGGGCGCTTAAAAAGTTTCCTAACATGGAAGAATCCATGGGGAAAACATTACGAATGTTTAAGAACTGTGGAATTTCAACTTTAATATGGGGCATACTTTTTGGTGGATATTTTGGTGATGCAATAACTGTTATTGGTAGCACCTTCTTTGGTGTAAAAATAACAATACCCGCATTGTGGTTTACTCCTATAGAGCAACCAATGAGAATGTTGATTTATTGCATGATTTTCGGAATTATACATTTGTTTGTTGGCCTTGGAATTAAAGGCTACATGATGCTAAAACAAAAAGATGTTATGTCATTTGTATGTGACGTAGTGCTTTGGTATGTATTTTTAATAGGCTTAATTTTATTGTTAGTGCCAACATCAATTTTTGCATCTCTTGCAGGAACAACAATAGTATTTCCGGCTTGGGCTAATATGCTGGCAAAGGTTATGGCTATTGGTGGCATGGTTGGAATACTTTTAATGGCAGGAAGAAGGGCAAAGAACCCTGTTAAGAGATTACTACTTGGAGCATATAGTCTTTATGATACAACAAGCTGGCTTAGTGATTTGTTATCGTACTCAAGACTTTTGGCTTTGGGACTTGCGACAGGTGTAATTGCACAGGTTATTAATACAATGGCAGCCATGGGCGGCAAGTCGGTAGTTGGTGTGATAATGTTTATTGTTATTTTCATTATTGGTCATACATTTAATATGGCAATTAATTTATTAGGTGCTTATGTTCATACAAACAGACTTCAGTATGTGGAATTTTTCGGAAAATTCTTTGAAGGTGGAAGTAGAGAGTTTAAGCCATTTAAGGAAAATACAAAATACGTGAAAGTAAAGGAGAATTAGTTATGGGAGAATTTTTTAATAATTTAGGTTTATTTTATGCTTTATTAGGAGCGGCTCTTGCAGTGCTAATGGCAGGTATGGGCTCAGCAATTGGAGTAGGTACGGCAGGTCAGGCTGCCTCAGGCGTTATGACAGAAGATCCATCAAAGTTTGCTAAAGTATTAGTAATGCAGTTACTACCTGGTACTCAGGGACTTTATGGTTTGTTAATCGGCTTCGTAACTTTATCAAAAATCGGAATTATCGGTGGAAATGCAGTAAGTATTTCAGCGTTACAGGGACTTGAAATTTTGGCAGCATGTTTACCAATTGCAATTGTTGGTCTTGTTTCTGGAAAACATCAGGGCAAAACAGCAGCCGCTAGTATTGGTATTATAGCAAAAAGACCGGAACAGTTTGCAAAGGCAATGCTTTTCCCTGCAATGGTTGAAACTTATGCAATTCTTGCATTACTTATTTCATTCCTTGCAATTAACGGTATCGCATTATAAAAATTACACATTAACATATTAGAGTAAATGGGAGAAGTGTATGAGTGGATTGAATAATATTATAAAAGAAATCCAGGCAAGTGCTAAAGAAGAAGCAGATGCTATTTTAAAAGAAGCAGATGATTTCTGTAATGCACAGATGGAAGAGGCAAAAATTGAGATTGAAAAAGAAATTAAGGGATTTGAAAAAAAATCTCTTGCCTCAAGAAAGCTATACAAAGAAAAAACAAAATCTTCTGCCGGTTTTAGAGAAAGAAATGCAATTCTAAATAATAAACAAAAATGTATAAACGATGTAATCGAAAGTGCAATTTGCAAAATAGAAAATTTAGACGCAACAGAATATTTTGATTTTCTTGAAAAGTTATTTAATAAAAATGTGCAAAGTGGCACGGGTGTAATGTACATTAGCACAAGCGACAAAGACAGAATGCCTGAAGATTTTGTTAAGAAAATAGAGAAGATAGCAAAAGAAAAAAATGGCAGTATTACCATTGAAGATAGCAGGGACAATGTAGAAAACGGCTTTGTTCTTGTTTACGGAGACATTGAAGAAAACTGTCAGATTAAAGCTTTGTTTAATGGTCAGCTAGACAGGTTAAAAGACATAGCTAACAGAGAACTATTTGGATAGGAGAAAATATATTAGGAGGAAACACTATGGAAATGGATTATACCTACGGTGTTGCAAGAATACGAGCCCTTGAAAGTAGTTTGTTTGGCAATGACACCATACAGGCTTTGTTGAATTTGGAAACCTATGACCAGTGCATGACATTTTTGAGAGACAAAGGTTGGGGAGAAGGTCATTTAGATGAAACTTTGGAACATATGCTTAATGAAGAATCAGAGAAGACAAAAAGAGTTTTGGATGATTTGGTAAAAGATGAAAAAGTAGTTTCCATACTGACAATCAAGGATGAGTTCCACAATTTAAAGGCAGCAATAAAACAGGTTTGCACAGAAGATGAAACGGAAAATATTTTTATGGCAGGCTGTAAGATTGAACCTGAATTCTTAAAGGATGTAATCCGTCAGGGAGAATACGGCAAACTACCTGATAACATGGCAGGAGTTGCAAAAGAAGCAACGGAGATTCTTTTAAAATCAGGCAACGGTCAGTTGTGTGATGTGTTAATTGATAAGGCAACTTTAGAGGCTATAAAAAAGGCTGGCAATGAGTCTGATAATCAGTTAATTAGAAAATACGCAGATTCTCAGGTAACAATTGCTAATATCAAAATTGCCGTAAGATGTGCAGCAACAGGAAAGGACAGCGAGTTTGTAAAAAAATGCCTTGTTCCATGTAACGGAGTAAGCATAACTGATTTAATAAAAGCAGTTGACGGTGGCCTTGAAGGTGTTCTTGAATACTTGGAAAATTCAGGCTTTGGAGATCTTGCTATAGCACTAAAAAAATCAAAATCAGTTTTCGAATGTTGGTGCGATAACAAAATTATTGAAGATATAAAAAGTGAAAAATATAATTCTTTTTCCGTTGGTCCAATAGTTGCGTATGTTATTGCAAGAGAAAATGAAATTAAAACAGTGAAAATTATCATGTCAGGAAAGTTAAACGGTTTTGACAATGACTTTATAAAAGAAAGGGTAAGGGAAATGTATGCTTAAAGTAGCAGTAATGGGCGATTACGATAGTATATATGGTTTTCAGGCATTGGGGCTTGATATTTACCCGGTGGATGAAAAGGCAAAGGCGGAAGCAATACTTAAAAAGCTGGCAAATGGAAACTATCCGATAATATATATTACTGAATCGCTGGCGGAAGAAATAAAAAGTGAAATTGAAAAATTTAGTGAATTAGTTACTCCGGCAATTATTTTAATTCCGGGAGTTAAAGGCAACACAGGCGCAGGAGTTAAAGGAGTTAAGGATTCGGTAGAAAAGGCAATTGGCTCAGATATTGTTTTTGGAAAATAATATTTGAACCGGAAAGGACAGAATATGGAATATAGCAAGGGAGTAATCAGAAAAGTGGCAGGTCCATTGGTTATTGCTGATGGAATGCGTGATGCCAATATGTTTGATGTGGTTCGTGTTAGTGACAAAGAACTAATTGGTGAAATTATAGAAATGCATGGTGATCAGGCGTCAATACAGGTTTATGAAGAAACAGCAGGGCTTGGTCCCGGTGAACCTGTAGTTTCAACAGGAGCGCCTATGTCTGTAGAATTGGGACCCGGACTAATTGGAAGTATATATGATGGTATACAAAGACCGTTAGATGACATTATGAAAGTGTCGGGTAGCCTATTAGAAAGAGGAGTTCAGGTACCATCTCTTAAACGTGAATTGAAATGGGATTTTGAAGCAACTGCAAAGGTTGGAGATGTAGTTGAAGAAGGGGATATTTTAGGTACAGTAAAAGAAACTCCTGTGGTTACACAGAAAATAATGGTTCCATACGGAGTGAAAGGTGAAGTAACAAGCATAAAGTCAGGAAATTATTTTGTTACAGATGTAGTTGCCACAATTAAAACTGAAAAAGGTGAGCAGGAAATCACATTAATGCAAAAATGGCCTGTACGAAAGGGACGTCCTTACAAGGAAAAGAAAAATCCTAACAAGCCATTAATTACAGGACAGAGAGTTGTTGATACATTATTTCCTATAGCAAGAGGTGGTGTGGCAGCAGTTCCCGGACCTTTTGGTAGTGGTAAAACAGTAATCCAGCATCAGCTGGCAAAATGGGCAGAGGCAGACATTGTAGTTTACATTGGTTGCGGTGAGCGTGGAAATGAAATGACTGACGTACTTAATGAATTTCCTGAGTTAAAAGATCCAAAAACAGGCGAATCGTTAATGGAGCGCACAGTTTTAATTGCAAACACATCTGATATGCCTGTAGCGGCAAGAGAGGCTTCAATTTATACAGGTATAACAATTGCAGAATATTTTAGAGATATGGGATATTCAGTAGCCCTTATGGCTGATTCAACTTCAAGATGGGCAGAGGCTCTTCGTGAAATGTCAGGCCGACTTGAAGAAATGCCCGGTGAGGAAGGCTATCCTGCATACTTAGGAAGTAGACTTGCACAGTTTTATGAAAGAGCAGGTGACGTTGTAACACTTGGAAAAGAAGGCAGAGACGGAGCCTTGTCAGTTATTGGAGCCGTATCACCTCCAGGTGGTGATATTTCAGAACCGGTATCACAGGCTACACTTCGTATTGTAAAAGTATTCTGGGGACTTGATTCAGCCTTGGCTTACAAGAGACATTTCCCGGCAATTAACTGGCTTACAAGTTATTCACTTTATATTGACAGTATTGGTTCATGGTTTACGGAAAATGTTGATAAGGACTGGCTTATTTTAAGACAAAAGTTAATGACTTTACTTCAGGAAGAAGCAGAGTTGGAAGAAATAGTAAAAATGGTAGGTATGGATGCCTTGTCTGCACCTGACCGTTTGAAAATGGAAGCTGCCCGTTCCATAAGAGAGGATTATTTACATCAGAACTCGTTCCATGAAGTTGACACTTATACATCTTTGGAAAAACAGAACATGATGATGAAATTGGTTATGGGATTTTATGAGGAGGCAATGGATGCACTAAACAAAGGTGCAAATATAAATGACCTTATAAAAATGCCTGTAAGAGAAGCCATTGGTCGTTTTAAATATACACACGAAGATAATATTGAGAGTGAATTTGACAGAATTAATAATCAGTTATCTCTTGAAATCGCAAATGCTTTAAGTAAGGAGGAAGACTAATATGCCAAAGGAATATAGAACTATTCAGGAAGTTGCCGGCCCTTTAATGTTAGTTAGAGATGTTGAAGGGGTAACCTATGACGAATTAGGTGAAATTGAACTTGCAAACGGTGAAACCCGTCGTTGTAAAGTATTGGAAGTAAATGGAACTAACGCATTAGTTCAGTTGTTTGAAGCTTCTACAGGTATTAATCTTTCTAACAGTAAAGTAAGATTTCTTGGACGAAGCATGGAACTTGGAGTTTCAATGGATATGCTTGGTCGAGTATTTGACGGACTTGGAAATCCAATAGATAAAGGACCGGACATTCTACCTGATGAAAGAAAAGACATTAATGGTATTGCAATGAATCCGGCAGCAAGAAATTATCCGTCAGAATTTATTCAGACAGGTATTTCTGCAATTGATGGTTTGAACACATTGGTTAGAGGACAGAAACTACCAATTTTTTCAGCCTCAGGTTTGCCACATGCTAACCTGGCAGCGCAGATTGCAAAACAGGCAAAAGTTATAGGAACAGATGAACCTTTCGCAGTAGTATTCGCAGCAGTTGGTATTACATTTGAAGAGTCAAATTATTTTGTAAACAGCTTTAAGGAAACAGGGGCAATTGACAGAACAGTAATGTTTATGAACCTGGCAAATGATCCGGCAGTTGAGCGTATTGCCACACCAAGAATGGCACTAACAGCAGCCGAATACTTAGCCTTTGAAAAAGACATGCATGTTCTTGTAATAATAACAGATATTACAAACTACGCTGATGCCTTAAGAGAAGTTTCAGCAGCAAGAAAAGAAGTTCCGGGACGTAGAGGTTATCCGGGATACATGTACACTGACCTGGCAACTTTATATGAACGCGCAGGAAGAAGAAAAGGCTCAAACGGTAGTATAACAATGATACCCATTTTAACAATGCCAGAAGATGACAAGACTCATCCAATCCCTGACTTAACAGGATATATCACAGAAGGTCAGATTATTTTAAGCAGAGAATTATATAGAAAAGGCATTACACCACCAATTGATGTTTTACCATCTCTATCAAGATTAAAAGACAAAGGTATCGGCGAAGGAAAAACAAGAGAAGATCACAGCAACGTAATGAACCAGTTATTCTCAGCTTATGCAAGAGGAAAAGATGCCAAAGAACTAATGACAATCTTAGGCGAGGCAGCTTTATCCGACATAGACTTAATATATGCCAAGTTTGCAGATGAGTTCGAGAAAAAATATGTATCACAAGGCTACGATACCAACAGAACCATAATAGAAACAATGGACATAGGTTGGGAACTATTATCAATGCTACCAAAATCAGAACTAAAACGAATAGACGACAAATATTTAGAAAAATACTACAAAGGCAACAAATAGAGAATGTAGAATAAAATCCAATCAAATCATATAGCAATGATATTAAAAAGTATAAGCATGATTATTTTAAAACCAAATTAAATAGTTACGTTCAACAATATATTTTCAAGCAATATTCAAATTTAAAAGAAAGTGCTTGGAACCCGTCGGTTCATCAAGGCAGCGAAGTCGGCTTGATAGAACCGCTACGAGGTGGAAGCAGCGGGAGCGTGCTTTCGTTAAATTGAATATCGCTTGAAAAGGAATGTTGAATGAAGTAGTGGATTTTAAAGCGAGGTAGAGTATGGCAGGAACAAGAGTGAATCCAACCCGTATGGAACTAACAAAACAAAAAAAGAAACTTTTGTCAGCCACAAGAGGCCATAAACTTTTAAAAGATAAACGAGACGAACTTGTCCGTCAGTTTATGGATTTAATAAAAGAAAACATGGACTTAAGATTAAAGGTTGAAAAAGGATTAAAAGCTGCTAATATGGAATTTGCGGTAGCAAGAGCGGGCATGAGTGAACAGGTGTTAAACACCGCATTAATGGCTACTGGGAAAACTTTAGAAATAAAGCAGCAGTTTAAAAACGTTATGAGTGTCGAAATTCCTGAATTTCAGACAAAAAATGATATTAAGGGAAATGACATTTACTCTTACGGATATGCTTTTACAGCAGGAGACTTAGACGATGCAGTATATTCATTATCTTCTGTGTTTGAAGATATGTTAAAACTTGCTCAGGTAGAAAAATCCTGTCAGCTAATGGCATCAGAAATAGAAAAAACGAGAAGAAGGGTAAATGCGCTTGAGCATGTAATAATTCCTGAAGCTTTGGACAATATAAAATATATAACAATGAAATTAGATGAAAATGAACGAAGCACACAAATTCGTCTAATGAAAGTTAAAGATATGATGATTGAAGAAAATATTCAAGAAAAGAAAATCATGGATAATGTTGCATTTGCAACATACAAAAAATAGAAAAATGTTATACTTTTCTTTGTAAGGTTAAGGTAGTAATACCAGGGTTTAATCATCAGACAAAGTACAAATCTATGAAAGAGGCAGTAGGAGGCATATTATGAAGATTTTATTTTATGATGCAAAGAAGTATGACAAAGAGTCTTTTGACAAGGTAGCCGGAGAATATAAGAACATAGAAATAGAATACACAGATTCAGATATTTCGGAGGCAACTGCAAAATATGCAAAAGGGTTTGAAGGAGTTTGTGCATTTGTAAATTCTAATTTAAGTGAAAATGTTATAAAAGCTTTGGCTGAAAATGGGGTTAAGTTGATTCTCCTAAGATGTGCAGGCTTTAATAATGTGGATATTAAGGCATGTAATCAGGTGGGTATAACAGTTTTTAGAGTGCCGGGATATTCGCCGGAGGCAATTGCTGAACACGCAATGGCTTTAGCTCTTGCATGTAACAGACATATTCATAAGGCATACATTAAGGTAAGAGAGAATAATTTTAGTCTGGTAGGATTAACAGGTGTTAATTTCCATAACAAGACAGCAGGTATAATCGGTACAGGAAAAATAGGCGCAGCAATGTGTCGTATATGCAAAGGTTTTGGCATGAAAGTTATTGCTTATGACATATATGAAAACCCTGACCTTGATTTTGTTGAGTATGTAACATTGGACGAACTGTTAGAGAGAAGTGATTTGATATCCCTTCACTGTCCTTTAACAGATGATTCTTACCATATGATAAACAAAAAGACAATTAAGAAAATGAAAAATAATGTTGTTTTAGTAAACACATCAAGAGGAGCCTTAATTGATACAGAAGACTTAATAAAGGGAATAAGAGAGCATAAATTCCACAGCATAGGTTTGGATGTTTATGAGGAGGAAACGGACAATGTATTTGAAAACAGAGAAGATGATATTTTAGAGTCATCAATTACTTCAAGATTATTGTCTTTCCCAAATGTAATTGTAACTTCTCATCAGGCATTCCTAACAGATGAAGCATTAGAGGCAATTAGTTACACAACAATGGAGAATGCAAAATCTTTTATGGAAGGCAATTTAATTGAAAGTAACATTGTAAAATAACATACACTTATGAAGAACCGGAGACGAGGATTAGCACTGTTTATTAAAAACAGAGCATCTGAAATCGCCGGTTTTTTATATTTAGATAAGGTACATTTTTTTTAGAAAAGGGTATCGTTTTTTAGACAATAATGAAAAAAACATTTTTATATGTTACTCTCTTTTTACGAAAGGGTTTTAGATTTTAGGAGGCATATAATGAGAAAAATAGTTTTGTTAGCAGCTTCAATGGTTGCAACACTTGCAATGTGTGTTGGTGTTTCAGCAGCAGACTCTGTACCATCAGATGTTAACTTAAATAATTTTAAGCTATCATGGTCAGATGAATTTGATGGAACTTCATTAAATGATGCTTATTGGACACCACAAATTGGTAACGGTATAGAATATGGAAACCGTGGCTGGGGAAACAATGAAAAAGAATACTACAAGGCAGAAAATGTTTCTGTCTCTAATGGAACTATGAAAATCAAAGCGCAAACTGAAAAAACAAAAGCTAATGGAACCACATACAATTGGACATCGGCTAGAATTACGGGAACAGGAAAAGTTAATATTGGATTAGGGTATGTTGAAGCAAAAATAAAGATTCCATCATCAAAGGGAATTTGGCCGGCATTTTGGATGCTTGGAACTAATGGCAAGAAATGGCCTGCATGTGGTGAAATTGACATAATGGAAGCTTTCAATACAAGATCAGATATTCAAAGTACAATTCATTATCCAAAATGGAATGGAGCTGATCAGTACATTTACACAAACAAAAATGTTGATAACAAAACAGAATGGCATACATATGGATGTTACAGAGATGGAAAGATTTGTGCTTTCTACATTGATGGTCAGTTGTTAAGTGTATATGGCACATGGACAGACAGGTATGTAAGAATAACAGATTTCAACGAAACATTCTCAACAGCAGATTTAAATACTGGCACTTATGCAGGACGGAGAAGTGTTTTAAATGACGATTACTATTTATTGTTTAACGTAGCTTGTGGAGGTAATCTTGCACAGGGAAATCCGCCTTATGATACAAGCTGGAACAGAACAATGGAAGTCGATTATGTAAGATACTACAAAGAAAAAAGTCCTGCAGAAATTGCCGCAGAAAAGAAAAAACAGGAAGAAGCAGACAAAAAGGCAAAAGAGCAGGCTGCAGCAGAGAAAGCTGCAAAGGCAAAACCTGCAAAGGCTTCAATTTCAATAAAAAATGTTAAAGGCAAAAAAGTTAAGGTAACAATCAAGAAAGTTAAAACTGCAAAGGGTTATATTGTTCGTACATGTGACAATAAGAAATTCCAGGGTTATGTAGATAAAAAGACAACAAAGACAAAAGTTACACTTAAAGGTTTTAGAAAAAAAGAAACATGCTATGTAAAGGTTAGAGCGTACAAGGTTTACAAGGGCAAGAAAATTTACGGCGCATGGTCAAAAGCAAAGAAGGTAAAGATTAAAAAATAAACCTTTTTCAGCTTAAAAGTTAATAATTGTATAAAAAGTAAATTTGAGTAAATCATAGAGAACTGCTACTAAGACATTTGAAAAATGTTTGGTGGTAGTTCTTTTTTTTTACATTCAAATATGGTAAAATGAGAAATTGATATAGGAGGCATAAAAATGGAAGAGAATAAGAACATTGAACAGACAAATATTCCAAAAGACTTGGAGAAGAACCTATGGACATATGGTAGCCCTATTATTTTTCAGGAAGGAAAAATAACTCCGGAGGTAGATGAAGAATCAGTTTCTTTGACTTTGACATTTGCAAATATATTTCAGGAAACGATCAAAGAAATTAATTTAAGACTGATTGTTACAAATGAAAAAGGCGAAGAGGAAACAATAAATCAAAGTTATACTGATTTAGCTTTAGGTTATTTACAGTCAAAAGGAAATGATATATTAATTAAGCTTAACAAAAATACAAAGGATATTAAAATACAGATTGACAGAATTATTTTTGAAAACGGTGGCGTTTGGTCAAAGGAAGAATCTGTATGGGAAAGCACAGGCGAGATTGATAATTTAGATATTTTTGCAAAAGCAAAACTTAAAGATTATGAAGACAATTATGTTATAGCAAAAGAAGATTTGGCAAAAGAAGACTACATTAACATGGGAAACGGCATTGAAATTCTAAAACGTATTTCATGGTATAAGGATTCAGCTAAGATTTTAAAAACATCTGAACAGAAATATCTTTTGTTAAAGAATGCAGAAGAAAGACGTCAGAGTGTGGAAAAGAAGAAAGCCCACAGAAGAAAATCTGTAAAGAAAAAATATGTCATTACAGGTGTAGTGGTTGTAGCAATTTTAGCGGCAGTAGGCGGTGGCTTTGCAGTATTTTCAGTACCTAATAACAAATACAAGGCAGCAAAGAAATTACTTGATAACAAGAAGTACGAACAGGCAGCTAAGTCATTTTCTGATTTGGATGGATTCTTAAAGAGTGAAGGATATTTGGCAGAGGCTTATTATAACTTAGGTCTTAAGGCTTTAGATTCAAAAGATGAAACCAAGGCAGAAGAATATTTTACAAAAAGTTATAAGACAGACAAGAGTTCAGAATACGGTAAAATGGCAGGAGCTTTTGTAGATTACTATGATGGAAATAAGGCACTTGAAAGCAAAGATTACGACAAGGCAATGAAGTTATTCCAGAATAGTGCCAATGTGGCATCAGATTTTACATTAGTAAATAAGGCAAGTGCCGGCATGGCAAAAGTATATTACTTAAAGCAGGATTATACTACCGCATGGAATACTATTAAGAATGTTTATGCAAAGGACAAGTCATACGCTAGTGAATATGGAACTTATGGTTATGCGTATGCCAAAACCTTAATTAATAATGGTAAGTCAGAGGAAGGTTTAAAACTTTACAACAGTATTTCAAAATTCACAAATGGAGCTAACTTAAGTGACTCAACTTATGCTCAGGCTGTGAAACTTGGAGAGAGTGGTAAGTATGACGAAGCTATGACAATGCTTAATTCAATTAAAGGCAATAACAAGAAGGCCGCAACTCTTTATAACCAAATGAAGAAGTTTAAACACAAAGTAAGATTTTGGACAGGAACATGGAAACATACAGGTACGGTAAATGGTGAGAAGAAGATTTTCAAAATTTATATTTCAACTGTATTGTTTAAAGGAGAACCTTGCTTAAGAATTAAGGATCAGAATAATAAGACATTAGGATATGATACTGTAATTAGTAGCAAAAATAAGGTTACACAGATAACAATAGGAACATACCAGTTACATTTCAAACTTAAGAAATACCATAACCAGAAAAATAATTATGTTTTAAAGGGTGGCAAGAAAATGTTAAGACAGCTTAGATATGGTGGTGTAACATACGAGACAAAGTTTAAAAAACTGGCAAAATAAAAAGTTCCCAGCATCTAAAAGGAGCTGCTAATGGTTAATAGAATTTATAAAAAAGTAATAATAGCTGTGTTGGCAATTTCGCTGTCTTTAAGTGGGATTGTCAGTGCAGGAGCGGCTGAAAAAAAAGAACAATTTGCTGTGATACCGGCGCAGGAGAATGTTAAGCTTCTTGTTAATAACAAAAAGCAGTATTTAACAATTAATCAGGCAGGTGATGTGGCAAGAAAAAAAGCCTTGCTTCACAATTCTAATATTCAGTTGTACATAAAAACAACTGAAAGCTCAGCCAATGTTGTTTTTGAAAAAATCCGTAAAAGAATGATAAGGGAAACAAGCGACAGCAACAGCGGAGACTACATGTATTGGAATTTTAAAAGCAGTTCTGCAAAGTATTATTACAATACAGTAGTGAATGATGGAAAGAAATACTATTATTACGATTTTAGATTAAATATTAAATATAGAATTACTCTTAAACAACAAAACCAAGTTGATAAAAGAGTAAAATCTATTATAAAGAAATTAAAACTGAAGAAGAAAACCAGTGACTACAAAAAGGTAAAAAAAGTATATGATTATATTTGCAAAAGTGTAACCTATGCCAAAAATACAAGCAAAGGAATTAATTACACAGCCTATGCCGCATTGTTTAACAAGGAAGCTGTGTGTCAGGGATATGCCCTTTTGGCATACAAGTTCTTTAAAGAACTAGGACTTGAAACAAGATTAATTCCAGGGTATTCAAGTAATCAGCTTCATGGATGGAATATTGTAAAAGTTGGCAAATATTATTACAACATTGATTCTACATGGGATGCAACTTATTTGCAGAATAACTATAAATATCATTACTTTTTAAAAGGTGATAAATTTAAGAATCATAAAAGATTTAAACAGTACAAAACGGATACTTTTTATGGCAAGTATTTAATGGCAGCCAATGCTTATGGAAGTGGCAAGGCGAAGATGTGTAAAAAAAGTCAGATTTGTGAGTATGCAATGAAACAAGGTAAGGTTTTAAGTTTTACAGATAATACATTGAAATTTGAAAAACTTGCAAAAAAGTCGAAATACACAGTTGAATACTCAGTAAATAAAAAGTTCAAAAGTGGACAAACTGTTACTACAACAGGAAATACTGTTCAGTTAAATAATTTAGAAAACGATAAGGTATATTATGTACGTTACCGTGGAACAAAAAAAATCAAAGGCAAGTTAAGAAAAACGAACTGGTCAGATACTTTTGTTATCGAGAATTAGTACATAAATAGGAGGTATTCTTATGGACAAAGATAAAATGATAGAAGACATAGTGGCAATGCTTGATGGAAGCGTGAAAAAAGGCGATGGCCATATTAATGTGCAGGTAAACGAAGTGGAAGAAGATCCGAAGGAAATAAGAGAAGAAAAGTCAGTTACAAGAGGAAGTGCTGAAAATTCAATAAATCCAATGCCTTGTTGCATGCCAACAATAGAATTACCTGATGACGATAAAATGTAATTAGTTATTTTTAAGGCTTATTATTAGGATTTGTTCATAGAATGTGGATGTTCTAATAATAAGCCTTTTAGTTTAATATTAGAAGAATTAACCGGAAGGGATTAAGAAAAATAGAATTATATTTAGATGGAGATTTAAGATGAAGAATAAAGTAGTAAAATTTATTATAAGATATGTTGTTATTACATTATCAGCAATTATGTATGGTTTGGGAATAGGACTTTTTCTAAATCCCAATCAGTTGGCACCTGGAGGAATTTCCGGTATAGCCATTATATTAAAAGAAGTATTTCCAATGCTGCCGGGAGTTGGTGTGTTAATTATTATAATTAACGTGCCAATAATGATTTTAGGGGCATGGAAATTTGGAAAGAAATTTCTTTTATCAACCTTATATTCACTGATTGTTTCATCAGTTGCAATTGACGCGCTCCCTGCAATATTTAAAATTGACGCAGTAACTAACGATTTAATGCTTGCTTCAGTTATTGGTGGTGCGTTGTTTGGTTTTGCAATGGGGGTGTTGTTCAGAATGGATACAACAACAGGTGGGCTTGATATTATTGTGAAAATTATCAAGCAGAAGCATCCACATATGAAAACAGGTCAGATATACATGATTATTGATGTGGCAATTTTAATTGCGTCAGCCATTGCTTTTAATAACGTGGAAGTTGCTCTTTTTGCAGCAATTGCAATTTATGTTTCTTCACTGGCAATGGATAAGGCAATTTACGTTGGTGACGAAGCAACACTTGTTTATATAATTAGTAAACAAAGAAAAATTATATCAGTAAGAATGCTTCAGGAATTAGACATAGGAGTAACAATGCTTCAGGGCAGGGGTGCTTATACTAACAAATCAACAGAAATAATTATGTGCGTAATGAGAAAACAAATGTTAGTAAAAGTAAGAAATATTTTAAAAGAAGTTGATCCTGATGCATTTATGATAGTAACAACAGCTAATGAGGTATTTGGAGAAGGGTTCAAATCACAATTTACTAACGAAGTATAGAATGCATAAATATGCGACAAAAGTAAATTTTTATTAATTTACAAAAAGACGATATTGTTTTAAAATAAACGGAAAGGTTATTAGACTAAGGGGAGGATAAAAATGGCAACTTTGAAAGATGTGGAGAGAATAGTTATAAAAGTGGGAACATCCACATTAGCACATGACACAGGAAAAGCTAATATAAGACAGATGAAGAAACTGGTGACAGTTATTTCTGATATTGTTAATTCAGGCAAGCAGGTAGCATTAGTTACATCAGGAGCAATTGGAGTTGGTGCCGGTAAGCTTGGCTTAAAAGAGAGACCTAACACAACAGCAGGAAAGCAGGCAGCTGCTACAATAGGCCAGTGCGAATTAATGTTTATGTATGACAAGATGTTTGGAGAATATGGTCACACAATAGGACAGTTTTTAATTACCAAAAGAGATGTTGACAACTTAGAATGTAGAGAAAATCTTATAAATGCTTTTGAAGAAACATTTAACTTAGGTGCAATTCCTGTAATCAACGAAAATGACGCAGTTGCCATAGAAGAAATTGTATATGGTGACAATGATAGCTTGTCAGCCATAGTGGCAAAATTAATTGGAGCAGATGCACTTTTAATTTTAACTGACATTGACGGATTATATACAGGAAATCCTAACGAAGATGAATATGCAAGGATTATACCTGTAGTTACTGAAATTACAGATGAATTATATAAGATTGCAGGTGGAAAAGGTTCAAAATTTGGAACGGGAGGCATGGTTACTAAGTTACATGCGGCTGAAATTGCAACGGAAGCAGGCATTGACACAATGGTTTTAAATGGTGGTGATGCAGAGAATATTTACAGAGTGTTAGAAGGCCATCAGGTAGGAACATTTTTTGTAGCTAAAGAGAGTAAACAGTTGGAGCTTGAATAAATTTTACTTATGATAAAAAACATCAAGTTCACAAAATTTTAAATTTTAATTAATAAGGGTACATACAAATATATATTATAGTAGAGAAGTTACTAAGGAGTTTAATATGAAAAAATTGTTATTTATAATTAATCCAAAAGCAGGATTAAAAAAGAACAAACACTTTATAGATGAGTCTGTGGAAATTTTTGAAAATGCAGGCTATAAGGTTGGTATTAAATTTACTAAAAAAAGATTAGATGGAACAAACATAGCAAAAGAATATAGCAAAAAAGCGGATTTGGTTGTCTGTATGGGCGGTGACGGAACTTTGAACGAAGTAATACAGGGTATTATTGAATCAGAAAGCGGTACACCTTTAGGCTATATACCGGCAGGCTCTACAAATGATTTTGCTACAAGCTTAGGCTTAAAGACGAGCCCAAAGGAAGCAGCAGAATATATTGTGAATAGAACAGCAAAACCATTAGATATGGGTATGTTTAACGGCCGTTATTTTGTTTACACAGCATCAGCCGGTATTTTTACAAAGACATCTTATTCAACTCCCCAGCAGATGAAAAACAGATTAGGGCATTTTGCTTATATTCTGCATGGAGCAAGAGAGTTGTTTCATATAAGAAGTCTCAAGCTAAAAATCGAGTTAGAAGACAAAACCTATGAAGGAAAATATATATTTGTGGCAATAAATAATGCGACCAAAGTTGGCGGCATCATGAAACTTGATGAAAATTTAGTAGAATTTAACGATGGGGTATTCGAACTTATGCTAGTTGAGTTTCCAAAGAATATTGCCGAATTTTGTCATTTAGTAGTAAAAATACTGACACAGAAATTTACAGGTAAAATAACTTTAGAACAAATAAAAAAAGCAAGAATTACAGACTCTACAGATATTGACTGGTCCTTAGACGGTGAAAAAGAAAATGGCCATGCAATAATAGACTTTAAAGTAATTCACGATGCAGTTAATTTTATATACTAAAAGAAGTAAGAGGGGTATTTATGACATTAAAAAAAGAAGATATTTATGAATTTACAGAAAAATACAGCAAAGTGTGCTTAGAAAACGATAGTGTAGACAAAGAATTATTTACAAAGTATGGTGTAAAAAGAGGTTTAAGAGACTTAAACGGAAAAGGTGTTTTAACAGGTATTACAAATATTTCAAGAATTGAGTCATCGAAAATTGTAGATGGTAAAAGTGTTCCGTGTCCCGGAAGTTTGTATTATAGAGGATACAACATTAAAGATTTAGTTAAGGGATTTATGGAAGAAGGAAGATATGGTTTTGAAGAAACAGCTTATTTGTTACTGTTTGGTAATTTACCAAGTGAAGACGAGTTGAAGGAATTTAAGAAAATGTTAGCAGGCTGTAGAAGACTTCCAACTAACTTCGTAAGAGATGTTATTATGAAAGCACCAAGTTCAGATATTATGAACTCATTAACCAAGAGTATTCTTACATTGGCATCATACGATAAAAATGTCTCAGATACTTCATTAGAAAATGTTATTTTACAGTGTATTCAGTTAATTGCATTATTCCCAATGCTATCTGTATATGGATATCAGGCATATAATCATTATAAGAGAAACAAGAGTTTGTATATTCACAGACCAAAGCCGGAGCTTTCTACAAGTGAGAATTTGCTTAGAATTTTGAGACCTGACAAAAAATATACAGTCTTAGAGGCAAAAGTTTTAGATCTGGCGTTAGTTCTTCATATGGAACATGGCGGCGGAAACAACTCAACTTTTACAACAAGGGTAGTTACATCATCAGGTTCAGATACATATTCAACTATTGCAGCAGCCCTATCTTCTTTAAAAGGACCACGTCATGGTGGGGCTAATATAATGGTTGTTGAAATGTTTAAGGACATTAAGAAAAATGTATCTAACACAAAGGACGAAACAGAAGTTAAAGAATATTTAAGAAAAATACTTAATAAAGAAGCATTTAACAAAAAAGGTCTTATATATGGAATGGGCCATGCAGTATACTCAATTTCTGATCCAAGAGCTGAAATATTTAAGTCATTCGTTGAGAAACTTGCTAATGAAAAAGGTAGACAGAAAGATTTTGCTTTATATAGCATGATTGAACATTTAGCACCTGAAGTAATTGCTGAAGAAAGAAAAATGTACAAAGGTGTTAGTGCAAACGTAGACTTTTACAGTGGTTTGGTGTACAGTATGCTTGATATACCGGAAGAATTGTTTACACCTATTTTTGCCATTGCAAGAATCGTAGGTTGGAGTGCTCATCGTATAGAAGAGTTAGTTAATGCTGATAAGATTATGAGACCTGCTTATGTAAGCAACTGTGATTTCAATGAATATAAGAGTATTAGCGAAAGATAAATTGACAAAGTTTAAAGCCATGCTATTTTATATAGTGTGGCTTTTATAATAGGCTTGTGAAAGTGTAAAGCCGAAAACAGAGCCGGCAATGAATAGTACAATATAGATTAAGTGTTTAATAGTGTTTAATGATAGAGATTAAGAAAGTGGAGGAAATTAAAATGAAATTAACACAAAGCGATGTAGATAAGATTAAAGAAGAAATAGAACATAGAAAATTGGTTGTTAGAAAAGAAGCAATTGAGGCTGTAAAAGAAGCAAGAGCCCAGGGAGATTTAAGTGAAAATTTTGAATATTATGCAGCAAAAAAAGACAAAAATAAAAACGAAGGACGAATTAGATACCTTGAAAGAATTTTGAAAACAGCAACAATTATTTCGGACCAGTCAGAAGATGATGAAGTAGGCTTAAATAATACTGTAAAGATTTATTTTGAGGAAGATGATGAAGAAGAAACTTTTAAGATTGTAAGTACAATGCGCGGGGACTCTGTTAAGGGGAGAATAAGTAATGAATCACCTATTGGAGCAGCAATTATGGGACACAAAGTGGGAGATAGAGTTGAAATAAAAGTAAATGACAGCTATAGTTATTATGTAGTCATAAAAGAAATCGTAAATACCGGAGAAGAAGAAACAGATACTATAAGAACTTACTAAGGAGAAGGAATATGGCAAAATCTGAAAATCAAAAACAGAAAATTTTAGTGTTGCTTGACTTGTTTAAAAGCAAAACAGATGAGGAACATGGTGTAACAACATCTGATATTATAGACTATTTGGCAGAGCATGGCATAAAGGCAGAAAGAAAAACTGTTTATGCTGATTTGAATACCCTAAAAGAATATGGTTATGAAATTTCAAAAGAGAAGAAAGATGGAAATTATTATTATACTCTTTTGGATCGTGATTTTCAGTTGCCGGAATTGAAACTGTTAGTTGATGCTGTTCAGGCGTCAAAATTTATATCTGCAAAAAAGTCCAGTGAGTTAATAAAGAAAATAGAAAACTTAGCCAGTGTTTATCAGGCAAAGCAGTTACAACGACAGGTTTTTGTAAGTAATCGTATAAAAACAAATTACGAAAATGTTTACTACAATGTGGATGAATTAAATCTTGCAATTAACGAAAACAGAAAAATAAAATTTGACTATTATGAGTGGAATCTTTCAAAGGAGATGGTTTTGCGAAAGAACGGTCACAAGAATGATATTAGTCCATGGTCGTTGGCTTGGGATGATGAAAATTATTATCTGGTTGCATTTGATGGAAATAGTGGAATCATAAAACATTACCGTGTTGATAAAATGCGAAAAATAGAAATACTAGATGAAGCAAGAGACGGACGAGAAGAGTTCGAGGAATTTGATGCAGCAAAATATGCAAAGAAAGTTTTTGGTATGTTTACAGGTGATGAACAACGTGTGAAAATACAGTTTGCCAACAAACTTATTGGAGTTGTAATTGACAGATTTGGTCAGGATATTATGATTATTCCAAAAGGCGTGGACCAATTTGTTGTGAATGTAAACGTAAAAGTAAGCAACATGTTTTTAGGTTGGATAATAGGACTTGGAGATGGTGCCAAAATACTTGAACCTGAAAGTGTAGTTGATGAAGTTAAACAAATAACCGAGAGACTTAAGGAACAATATAAGTAATTAATAATTAAACAATTGGAGAGTTAAATGCTAAAAATATTTACAAGTTATACACCGGGAGCCGGAAAAAGTTATGCCATGCTTGAAAAAGCAATGGCGGAGCAGGCAAAAGGTAAAAAAGTTTTAATTGGCTTTCTAAATGGTGGTCATAGAAATATCGAATTAATAAAAGAAAAAAATCATATAGATAGCGCAATTTATAACGGAAAAGGTTTTTCGTATAAACAGATATTAGAAGAAAAACCGGACATAGTTGTGCTGGATGAAATGGGCATGAGGTCGAAAAATCATGGTTATATTTATGAAATAATTGAACTGTTATTAGATAATGACATTGATGTGTTTACATCTATTAACATCAAAAGATTTGACAGTATTAATCCTGAGTTTAAGAAGATAAGCGGTATTGGTGTAAAAAACATGGTACCGTCTAAATTTCTTGATATGGCAGATGAAATATATTTTATAGACAGAAGACCTGAACTTATGATCAGGGATTTCAAAAACGGAAATTTATTTAATAAAAGATATATGAAAAGCGGTATAATGAAAAAAAATTTTAGAAGAGACATATTGGAAAGCTATAGAAAAGTCAGCTTGGAGATTCTAAAAAAATATGGTGATAAAGTAACAGTAGTAGAAAGAAATGAATAAGAACGGAAGGATAAAATAATAAAATTATGCAAAGCGGTAATACAATGGAGAATAACAAACAAATCAAATTATCATGGACGCCAATAGTAATTCTTTTAGCAGGGGTATGTTGTTTGCTTTGGGGCTCGGCCTTTCCGTGTATAAAGCTAGGTTACAAATTTTTTAGAATAGAAAGTGGAGAGACAACTTCTCAGATTTTATTTGCCGGAACAAGATTTGCAATTGCAGGGGCAATGGTAATAATAACTTTCAGTATAATAAACAGAAAATTTATCAAGCCATCAAGTCCTGGAAAAATAGCAACGTTAAGCGTGTTTCAGACAATATTGCAGTATGTGCCGTTTTATATAGGACTTGCTCATACTACAGGAGTGAAGTCTTCCATTATTAACGGTTCGGCGGTTTTTATAACAATACTTATATCATGTCTTATTTTTAAACAGGAAAAATTAACAGGGAAAAAGATTATAGGTAGTGTTTTAGGATTTTTAGGAATTGTAATCGTAAATGTTGTTGGAAATGGTTTTGATTTGAGTTTTACTCTTTTAGGTGAAGGCTTTATTTTGATTTCTACAATATCATCTGCGTTTTCGTCTGCTTTTATTAAAAGATTTTCAAAGACTACCGATGTTGTAATGCTTAGTGGCTATCAGTTTTTCTTTGGTGGCGTTGTCATGGCAACAATTGGTCTCATAGCAGGAGGTAGATTAAACAGTGTGGCACCATATAGCTGGGTACTTCTTTGCTATATGGGATTCATTTCAGCGGCAGCGTATACAATTTGGAGTATCTTACTTAAATACAATAACGTATCAAAGATTTCAGCTTATAAATTTATGAATCCTTTATTTGGCGTTGTACTGTCATTTATAATTTTGCAGGAGAAGAGCCAGTTAGGAATCCAGACAGTAATTGCACTTATTCTCGTGTGTGCAGGAATTTACGTGGTAAATCGTGAAAATAAGTAAGGAAATATATGGATAAATCTCTTTTTATATGGAATTTACTGTGATAAAATATAATCATTATTAATAATGTTATAAAGAGTTGCAAACAGCAAGAATACATGCTTAGCTATTGCAGAAGGAGGAAGATATGAACATTATGCACGACATTGATCCGGAACGTATTTCACCTTCGGATTTTATTGCTACTATTGAGATTACAAAAGGAAGCAAGAAAAAATATGAATTAGATAAGGAAACAGGACTTCTGATTCTTGACAGAATACTTTATTCATCAGTTCATTACCCTGCCAATTATGGTTTTATTCCAAGAACATTAGATGAAGATGGTGATCCACTTGACGTATTGGTGCTTTGTTCGGAACCTATTGAACCGATGTCACTTGTAAGATGTTATCCAATCGGAGTAATGTATATGATTGATGGTGATGACATGGACGACAAGATTATTGCTATCCCATATGGAGATCCAACTTACAATTGTTATACTGACATTGAACAGTTACCATCACATATTTTTGATGAAATTAGAAACTTCTTTAACATCTACAAGTCATTAGAAGGTAAGAAAACAAAAGTTGATGAATTTGGTGGCCCAATTGATGCGGCAAAGATTATTTGCAAATGTATCGACTTATATAACGAAGAATTTGAAGGAGAAAGTCATGACAATAAATAAAAGACTTTCCGACCTGAGAAGTGAAATGAGTAGGCATGACATAGACATCTATGTTGTGCCTACTTGTGATTTTCATGGTTCGGAGTATATAGGAGACTATTTTAAAACAAGAGAATTTATAAGCGGCTTTACAGGGTCAGCAGGTACGGCAGTAATAACTAAGAACAAGGCGTATTTATGGACAGACGGAAGATATTTTGTTCAGGCTGAAAGTCAGCTAAATGACAGCTATAAACTTATGAAGCAGGGAGAAAATGGAGTACCTACAGCTGTACAGTTTATTGAAGAATATAATAGAGAAACAATAGAAAAAAATAAAGAAAGTTGCCATAAATTATCCAGAGAAAAAAATAAAGAAAACTGGGGGACGACAGTTGGATTTGACGGCAGAACAATACCATCTGACCTTGCAGAACACATTGAAAAACTACCGAATATTAATGTAGTTTGTGATTTGGATTTAATTGGAGATATATGGAAAGACAGACCTGAAATATCTCATGAGTCTGTTTGGATTTTACAGGAACAATATGCAGGAGAATCGCTAAAGGAAAAAATAAAAAAGATACAAAAAGAAATAGTAGCCAATGATTGCGATATTTTAGTTGATACATGTTTGGAAAATATTGCTTGGACACTTAATTTGAGAGGAAATGATGTAAAATGCACGCCTGTATTTTTAAGCTTTCTAACTATAACAGGTGATAATGTAACTTTATATATACAGAAACAAAGTTTGACAGCAGGAACAGAGTCATACCTTAAAGAGAATAAAGTTAATATAAAAGATTATTTTGAAATTTATAATGATTTAAAACAGTTAAAAGATAAAAAAGTCTGGCTTGATAAGTCATCAGCTAATTACAGAATAATTGAGACTCTGAAAAATAATAATAGGATATACAACAGAATGTCACCGGCACTAACAATGAAGGCAATAAAAAATTCTACTGAAATCAAAAATACTCGAAAAGCACATTTGCTTGATGGAATTGCAATGACAAAATTTATATACTGGTTAAAACACAATGTAGGAAAAGAGCCTATGGATGAGGTAATGTTGGGCGAAAAGCTGGAATATTTTAGAACAAAAACAGAAAGTTATGTGGAACCAAGTTTTGAACCCATCGTAGGTTACAACGACCATGGAGCTATTGTTCATTACAGTGCAACAGAAGAAACAAATTATACCATTACAGACAAAGGACTTGTTTTAATTGATTCTGGTGGACATTATTTAGAAGGCACAACTGATATAACAAGAACAATTAGTCTTGGTGAAGTTAGTGACAAAATGAAAAGAATGTACACAGCGGTTTTGAAAGGCCATTTGGCACTGGGAGATGCTGTATTTAAAAAAGGCAGTTCAGGAGTAACTCTTGATATTCTTGCAAGAAAACCACTTTGGGACTTAGGGCTTGACTATAACCATGGAACAGGTCATGGTGTAGGCTATTTGTTAAGTGTACACGAACCACCAAACGGAATAAGATATAGAATACTTAATAATCCGCAACTAAATCCTGAAATGAAAGCTGGAATGATTACAAGTAACGAACCTGGAATTTATCTTGAAAATGAATTTGGCATAAGAATAGAAAATCTGATTCTTTGTAAAGAAAAAGAAAACAATGAGTTTGGAGAATTTTTATGCTTTGAAACATTAACTTTAGTTCCTTATGATATAGAACTAATAGATGAAACAATGCTCACAGAAAAAGAAAAGGAACTTATTTTTGAGTATAACAGAAGAATAACAGATGCTTTGCAACCTTACCTGACAGCGGAAGAAAATAAATGGCTTGAAACATTGAACGAGAAACATTAAACGAAGAATTTTAAAATTGTCGGGAGGACAGCAGCAAAGGGTTGCTATTGCGAGAACATTGTCTTATGGACCGGAAATTATTTTAGCTGATGAACCAACCGGAAATTTAGACAAGGAAACTCAGGCAGAGATTATAGAAATCTTTAAGGAATTGGCACATAAAGAGAATAAATGCATAATTCTAGTTACACATTCCAAAGAAGTATCTGAGCAGTCAGATGTGGTCTACAAGCTTGCGTAGGAATAAATAAACGGTTTAGTTATATTTTGCAATTAATAATCATAATATAGAACAAACGAATATATGGGAGAAGCCCCATGAATGATTATATTGCAAAGAGAGCTGTGGCTGCAGGAGAATATCTGGTTTTGGCAAAAGCCACAGTAAGGCAAACAGCAAAGAAGTTTGGAGTTAGCAAGTCTACAGTGCATAAAGATGTATCAGAACGGTTAGTAGAAATAGATCCTGCTTTAGCAGCTAAAGTAAGAAAAATTTTAGAGAAAAATAAATGCGAAAGACATATACGTGGTGGGATTGCAACAAGAGAGAAATATAAGCGTGAGAGAAGTTTAAAAGATAAATCTGCTGCTTCTCGCTAATTTGGGTTCCCAGGATACATAAAAAGAAAAACACAGCAAAAAGTATGGGAGCATCTTTTTTGCTGTGTTTTTCTTTTTATGTGCTTGGTTAACGTGTTGAATATATTAAAGCCATATGCTAGGCATATGGCTGTTGTTTACGGGGGACCTAGCGGGAATCTCACCCGCTAGGTTGAGTATGAAAAACTTAAAATACGTCATTATAGGGTATGACGTATACAAACTATGTGCACCACTCTAGGTAGTACTCTGTTATAGTAAGGGACGAATATGAATAAAATATGAACAAAATGTAAAAAAACTCGAAAATCGGCGAAAATAATAAAAAATAATAAAAAATCGGAAAATGCTGATGAAAAACTGTGTAGATTTTTCCATTAAAATTGGAAATAAAACATATACATTATAAAAAAAAGTTGTTATACTTTACTTTAGTGTGGATATTCTAAAATATAGAAGTATATTTTATATATGGAAAAATGAATGACCAAAGGAGAACTAAATGTTTAATACAGATATAGGAATAGATTTAGGAACAGCAAGTATACTTGTTTACATTAAAGGAAAAGGCGTGGTTTTAAAAGAACCATCAGTTGTGGCTATAGATCGCGATACAGAAAAGATTAAGGCTGTTGGTGAAGAAGCAAGATTAATGATTGGACGTACACCTGACAATATTGTTGCAGTAAGACCTCTTAAGCAGGGTGTAATTTCTGACTATTCAGTTACTGAACAAATGATTAGATATTTCATACAGAAATCAGTTGGAAAGCGTTCATACAGAAAACCACGTATTTGTGTTTGTATTCCAAGTGGTGCAACAGAAGTTGAAACAAAGGCAGTTCAGGATGCGGCTTTTCAGGCTGGAGCAAGAGAAGTTTTCGTTGTAGAAGAACCTTTAGCAGCAGCAATTGGAGCTGGTATTGAAATAAAGAAGCCATGTGGAAACATGATTGTGGACATTGGTGGAGGTACAACAGATATTGCTGTTATTTCTTTAGGCGGTACAGTTGTAAGTACATCAGTTAAAGTTGCCGGTGACGACTTTGACGAGGCAATTGTAAGATACATGAGAAAGAAACATAATCTTTTAATCGGTGACAGAACTGCTGAAGAAATAAAAATTGGAATTGGTACATGCTATAACAAATCAGAAAATAAGAAGATGGAAGTGCGTGGACGAAATCTTGTTACAGGACTTCCAAAAACAATAGAAGTTACATCAGAGGAAACAGAAGAAGCTCTTAGCGATGTAACAACAAGTATTGTAGATGCTGTGCATCGTGTGCTTGAACAGACACCTCCGGAACTTGCAGCAGATATTGCTGTAAGAGGGATTGTTTTAACAGGTGGTGGCTGTTTATTACATGGCTTGGATCAGTTGATTGAAGCAAAGACAGGTATTAATACTATGACAGCGGAAGATCCAATGACTGCTGTAGCCATAGGTACAGGTCAGTATTTAGAATATATTGACGAAGAAGATGCAGAAAAAATAAAGTAAAATAAAATTAAACATAAAGGCTGTCCAAAGAAACATAGGGGCAGCCTTGTTTTGATAAAAGGAACAATATGAAATCATTAAGTGGATATGTAGAAAGCATAACTTTTAGAAATGAAGAGAATGGTTATACGGTTTTAACTTTATCTTATGGAAAAAAAGAAATAAAATGCACTGGTAATTTTGGATATATTTTAGAAGGTGAATATTTAGAAATAGAGGGAGAAGAAGTTTTTCACGATATTTATGGAGAACAGATTAAAGTAACTTCTTATAAAGTAATTCCTGCAACAGATGAATTGTCGTTGAAAAAATATCTTGGTTCAGGTGCAATTAAAGGTTTGGGTGCAGTGCTTGCTAATCGTATAGTTGATAAATTTGGCGAGGATACTCTTAGAATAGTAGAAGAAGAACCTGAAAGACTTGCAGAGATAAGAGGCATTACCATAAGAAAAGCAATGGACATTTGTGAGCAGGTTGAAGAGAAAAAAGACATGCGTGATGTTATGATTTTCCTTCAGGGATATGGAATCAGTCCTACATTAAGTAATAAGATTTACACAATGTATGGTCAGAAAGTTTATGACATTATAAAAACTAATCCTTATAAGTTGGCAGATGACCTATCAGGCATTGGTTTTAAAACGGCAGATGAAATTGCACGTCGTGCAGGTGTGGAAGTAAATGCTTCTATTCGTATTAAAAGTGGCATGTGCTATGCCCTGTCGGATGCATCGTTATCAGGACATACGTATTTACCAAAAGAAAAATTAGTTGAGAAAACAATTAATCTGTTAGGCTTAAGGGATCAGTATCTTAATGCAGACGGAACTTATAATATGGATTTACTGGATAATTGTTTTACGGAGTTGGTTTTAGAGAAAAAATTAATACTAAAAAATATTGAAGAAAAAGATGCAGTATTTCTATCTACATACTATTACACAGAATTAAATATTGCCAGAATGTTGTTGGAATTAAATATTTCTACACCGGAAGATGATTATATAATGGGTGTTAAGTTAGATACAATTGAAAAACTTTCAGGAGTAGAATTAGATGATTTGCAAAGAAAAGCTGTAATAGAAACACAAAACAATGGTATTACAATTATTACAGGTGGACCGGGTACAGGTAAAACCACTACAATAAATGCCATTATACAAATGTTTGAAGCTGATGGGTTGGAAGTTAGTCTTGCGGCACCAACAGGAAGAGCAGCAAAACGAATGAATGAGGCAACAGGTCATGAAGCTAAGACAATACACAGATTATTGGAAATTTCAGGTGGAGCATCAGAGGAAACAGGCAGAGATGAAATTGATGCAAAATTTGGCAGAAATGAACAAAATCCTTTGGAAACAGACGTAATCATAGTTGATGAAATGTCTATGGTAGACACTTTTCTTGTGCATGCGTTGCTGAAGGCCATAACAATAGGAACAAGAGTTGTTTTTGTTGGTGATATTAATCAGCTTGCAAGTGTTGGTCCGGGTAACGTTTTAAGGGATATAATAGAGTCGGAACAATTTAGCGTTGTAAGACTTACAAAAGTTTTCAGACAGGCAGGGGAAAGTGGAATTGTAACCAATGCCCATAAGATTAATAAAGGTGAACAGGTAGCGTTGGATAATAGCATGGGCGACTTCTTATATATAGAAAGAGAAAATGCACAGATGGCATTAAATGCTACAATTGGTCTTATGATGTCTAAATTACCTCAATATGTAGAAGCAAAACCAATGGACATACAGGTTTTGACACCTATGCGTGGTGGAATTTTAGGTGTAAATTCTTTAAATGAACAACTGCAGAAATACATTAATCCTCAGGATGAAAATAAACGTGAAAGAGAAATCGCAGGCATTATTTTTAGAGAAGGCGACAAGGTAATGCAGATAAAAAATAATTATCAGCTTGAATGGGAGCAGCGAAGTGAGGGTGGAAGAATATATGATAGTGGAACTGGAATTTTCAATGGCGACATGGGAATAATTACTACTATTAATAATACAACTAACACTATGGAAGTTGTTTTTGATGATGACAGATACGTTATATATGATTCTAAACAGGCTGAGGAATTAGAACTTGCGTACGCAATAACTATTCATAAGTCACAGGGTAGCGAGTATCCTGCAGTTATTATGCCTTTGGTTTCAGGTGTCTCAATGCTTATGACAAGAAATCTTCTATATACAGGTGTTACAAGAGCAAAAAAGTGTGTTTGTATTGTTGGTCGAAAAGAAACATTTTCGGCAATGATTGCAAATGAGGATCAGCATAGAAGATACTCGGGACTGAAATGGCAGCTTGTTAATTATTATAATGAAGAACAATAAATAAGGGGAACATGAAATATAGAAAAATAATACAGAAAATTTTTTATCCAAATGTTTGTCCTATATGCAATCAGGTTATAGGAATGAATCAAAGAATATGCAAAGAATGTAGGGATAAAATTAAAATAGTAAAAACGCCAGCCTGTCAAATGTGCGGTAAGCAGCTAACAAGTAATAATGCATTGTATTGTCAGGACTGTGCAAAAACCAAGCATGAATTTAACAAAGGCGTCTGCGTGTTTCAATATGTAGAAGAAATGAAATTAACTTTATACAGATTTAAATATGATAACAAAAGGTGTTATGGGGATTTCTTTGCTTATGTAGGAAACAGAAAGTATAGGAGCAAACTAAAACAATGGAAAATAGACAGAATTATGCCAATTCCAATGTACAAGGGTAAAGTGCAACAGAGAGGATACAATCAGGCAGAGGAGTTTGCAAAATACTTAAGTCACTACTCTAATATAACTTTAGACAAGACATCACTAATACGAGTAAGTGATACGAAACCTCAGAAAGGATTAAGTAGAAGTCAAAGAAGCAGTAACCTTAAGAATGCATTTGCAATTAAACCTGAAACATTAAAAGGGGTGAAATCAGTTTTGCTTGTAGATGACATATACACAACAGGCAGCACAATGGACGCATGCAGCAGACTTCTAAAAAGTGCCGGTGTAAAAGATGTTTATTTTATGTGCATAGCAACAGGCATTGACAAATAATTAATAGAAGATAAAAAACAAAGGAAAAATATAAACTGAAAAAAGATGCTCTGAATGTAAGTAAGCAGAATACAAGTATAAAATTATTTGCTGAAAACTAATTTCTCTAAATGTAAGTAAAAACTTATTGACGTAAATAAAATGATATGATATATTTATGTAGCAAGAGAAGAGGGGGTCTTTTTTTTTTGCAATAATTTATTGCTAAATATTACAAAGAAGTACCCTTAGGATAGAATAAAGCGGAGGTGAAACTCATGAGAACAAAGATTACATTAGAATGTACAGAATGCAAACAGAGAAATTATAATACAACTAAGGATAAGAAAACACATCCAGATAGAGTTGAAACAAAGAAGTATTGTAAATTCTGTCAGAAGCACACATTACACAAAGAAACAAAATAGTCTATTGGAGGTGGGATTATGGCAGAAGCAAAGAAAAAATCAGGCTTAAAAAATTGGTTTACTGGTTTAAAAGCTGAATTTTCAAAAATTATCTGGCCAACAAAAGCATCAATCGTAAGACAGACTGTTGTTGTTGTAATAGTCACTCTTATTATGGGAGTTCTTATTGGTTTGATCGATCAGTTAATACAGTTCGGTCTTAATGGAATTATTGGTTAATAAGAATATATAAGAGGTGAGTAAATGGCAGAGGCAAATTGGTATGTAGTTCATACTTATTCAGGTTATGAAAATAAAGTAAAGACTAATATCGAGCAATCTATTGAAAATAGAAAATTGCAGGATCAGATATTAGAAGTATCAGTTCCAACACAGGAAGTGGTAGAATTGAAAAATGGAGTAAAGAAAGTTTCGGAAAAGAAACTTTTCCCTGGATACGTGCTTATAAACATGGTTATGAATGATGACACATGGTATGTTGTAAGAAATACCAGAGGTGTTACAGGATTCGTAGGTCCGGGGTCAAAGCCAGTTCCTCTTACAGAAGATGAAATGATGACTCTTGGTGTCAAAACTAACGAAAGAATCAACGTTGATTTTGAAGAGGGAGAAATGGTTAATGTTATCGCAGGCGTTTGGGCCGGAACAGCCGGAGAAATCAAACGTATTGATGAAACAAGACAGACAGTCACAATTAATGTGGACATGTTTGGTAGAGAAACTCCGGTAGAGTTAAACTTTAACGAAGTTAAAAAGTTGAAATAAAGCCATTTAGGTTTTATGAAAGTGTATAATTACACTTATAGAAGAATGTTTCACGGTGCATCGTGAAGCAGTGGGAGGGGTTCCCGATAATACCACAATTTTTAGGAGGTGCCGAAAGATGGCAAAGAAAGTAGAAGGATACATTAAATTGCAAATCGAAGCTGGCAAAGCAACACCAGCTCCACCAGTTGGTCCAGCACTTGGACAGTGGGGATTAAACATCGTTCAGTTCACAAAGGACTTCAACGCAAGAACAGCTGATCAGCCTGGAATGATTATTCCTGTAGTTATCACTGTATATCAGGACAAGAGTTTTAGTTTTGTAACAAAGACTCCACCTGCAGCAGTTTTATTAAAGAAGGCTTGTAAAATCCAAAAGGGTGCAGGCAATTCATTAAAAGAACAGGTTGCTACAATTTCTAAAGCAGACTTACAGCAGATTGCTGAAACAAAGATGCAGGATCTTAACGCTGCAAACATTGAATCAGCTATGAGCATGATCGCAGGAACTGCTAGAAGCATGGGAATTAAGGTTGAAGACTAATCGACTAAAGGCAATAATTTAATCGAAAAAAGAATTGAAAAAACGTGGGAGGTATATCCGTTATTACCACGAGGAGGTTTAAATGAAGAGAGGTAAGAAGTATATTGATGCAGCAAAGACTATTGATAGAGCTGCTCAGTATGATACAGAAGAAGCAATTTCTTTAGTAAAGAAAAGTGCAGTTGCAAAATTTGATGAAACAATAGAATGTCACATCAGAACAGGTTGTGACGGACGTCATGCAGATCAGCAGATTCGTGGTGCTGTAGTATTACCTAACGGAACAGGTAAAACTGTTAAGGTTTTAGTTTTCGCTAAAGGTGCTAAGGCTGATGAAGCAGAAGCAGCAGGAGCTGATTTCGTAGGTGGCGAAGAATTAATTCCAAAGATCCAGAATGAAGGTTGGTTCGACTTTGACGTAGTTGTAGCTACACCTGACATGATGGGTGTTGTTGGTAGACTTGGTCGTGTACTTGGACCTAAGGGCTTAATGCCTAACCCAAAAGCAGGTACAGTAACAATGGATGTAACAAAGGCTATTGAAGAAATCAAAGCTGGTAAGATTGAATACAGACTTGATAAGGCTAACATTATTCACGTTCCAGTTGGTAAGGCTTCATTTACAGAAGAACAGCTTACAGAAAACTTCAACGCATTAATGGATGCTATCATTAAAGTTAAGCCTGCAGCAGTTAAGGGTGCTTACCTTAAGACTGTTACACTTACATCAACAATGGGACCTGGAGTAAAGGTTAACCCAACAAAGCTTACAAGTGCTAATGCTTAATTAGATTTTGCCTAATTGCATTAGAAAGTGTTTCTAATGCACACTGACAAAATATTGTAAACTTAGTTGACAATAAAATAATATTGTGCTAATATGCACAAGTGGTTGAAAACCAATTGCCGAAGACAGTAGGTATTTGTCGCTGATTTATCAGCTACGAATGTAAGTGCGAGAATGATTGTCGCCTACCGAGGGATTAAGTTAACAAACAAGACTTTATACCTCTCTGTCTTTAGGCAGAGAGGTTTCTTATATTATAAGAAATATAAATTCGTGCAATGAAGTTGACGACCTAAAATAAATAAGGAGGAAAACATTCATGGCAAAAGTAGAGTTAAAGCAACCTATCGTTGAAGAAATCTCAGAATTACTTAATGGCGCAGCTACAGCAGTTGTAGTTGATTATCGTGGATTAACTGTTGCTGAAGATACAGAACTTCGTAAGCAGTTAAGAGAAGCTGGTGTTGTATACAAAGTATACAAGAACACAATGATTAATTTTGCAATTAAGGATACTGAATTTGCAGATTTAGCTCAGCATCTTGAAGGACCTACTGCTATTGCAGTGTGCAAAGATGACGCTACAGCAGCAGCTAGAGTATTAGCAAAATTCGCTAAGACAGCTGAAGCTTTAGAAATCAAGGGTGGTGTAGTAGATGGTGTTTACTATGATCAGGCAGGAATTGCTCAGATTGCATCTATCCCATCAAGAGAAGTACTTCTCTCAAAATTACTTGGTTCTATGCAGTCACCAATTACAAACTTCGCTCGTGTTATTAAGCAGATTGCTGAAAAAGACGAAGAAGCAGCATAGAAATTAAGAAACAATTAAACAATGGACATAAGTTTATGAACATTCAATAAAATTAGAATAATTAGGAGGAATTTACAATGACAACAGAAGAAATCATTGAAGTAATTAAAGGTTTAACAGTATTAGAATTAAATGACCTTGTAAAGGCATGTGAAGAAGAATTTGGTGTATCAGCAGCAGCAGGTGTTGTAGTTGCAGCAGCAGGTGCAGAAGGCGGAGCAGCTGAAGAAAAGACAGAATTCGACGTTGAATTAACAGAAGTTGGTGATCAGAAGGTTAAGGTTATCAAGGCAGTTAAGGATGCAACTGGTTTAGGACTTAAGGAAGCTAAGGAAGTAGTTGACGGAGCTCCTAAGGTAGTTAAGGAAGGTGTTTCTAAGGAAGAAGCTGAAGCACTTAAGAGCCAGTTAGAAGAAGTTGGAGCAGTTGTAACTCTTAAGTAGTTATAAACTAATCTGATAAAAAAGAGAATTTAAGGGAATCGGAGAATATCCGGTTCCCTTTTTACGTATAAAAGAGACTCTTTGCCAAGCTTGGGAGTAATCCCTCACATAAAATAGATACAATTGAGTAGAATGATAATTTTTGCAAATTTTAATTTGCGATTTTTAGGGAAGTCAAAAAAAATAAAGTCTTGACTTTTTAAGAAAAAAATGGTAAATTCAAATATGCTATGCATTAAAGGGCGTATTGCGCCCAAATGAGAGCATTTTGGTTTACATAAAAACCAAAGAACTAATAAAATTAAGTGATAGCAACAAAATTTTTAATTATATTAAGACAAGGAGAGTAACGTCGATGGAGAAGAACAGAATCACTCCTGTTAAGGCAGGAAAAGGTATTCGTATGAGCTATTCAAGATCAAAAGAAGTTCTTGAAATGCCAAATCTTATTGAAGTTCAAAGAGATTCATATGAATGGTTTCTTACTACAGGTCTAAAAGAAGTATTGGATGATATATCCCCTATTGAGGATTATGCCCAAAACTTAAGTCTTGAATTTATTGACTTCAAATTATGTGAAGAAGATAAAAAGTACACTATTGAAGAGTGTAAAGAAAGAGACGCAACTTATGCTGCACCTTTAAAGGTAAAAGTAAGACTCCACAACAAGGAAACAGGTGAATTTACAGAACATGATATTTTCATGGGTGATTTACCACTTATGACTGCAACAGGTACATTTGTAATCAACGGTGCAGAACGTGTAATTGTCAGCCAGTTAGTTCGTTCACCAGGTATATACTATGTTATTGGACACGATAAGGTAGGTAAGGAATTATACACATCACAGGTAATTCCTAACCGTGGTGCATGGTTAGAATACGAAACAGATTCTAATGATGTTTTCTATGTACGTGTAGATAGAACAAGAAAAGTTCCTGTAACAGTTCTTATTAGAGCATTAGGTATTGGAACAAATGCAGAAATTATTGATTTATTTGGTGAAGAGGAAAAACTTCTTGCTACTTTTGAAAAGGATTCAAGTGATGATTACGAAAGCGGTCTTTTAGAATTATATAAGAAGATTCGTCCAGGTGAACCACTTAGTGTTGATAGTGCTGAAGCTATTATTTCAGGCATGTTCTTTGATGCAAGAAGATATGATCTTGCCAGAGTAGGTAGATATAAATACAACAAGAAACTTGCTTTCCAGAGCAGAATTGTTGGTCAGTTTTTAGCAGAAGATGTTATTAATACAACAACAGGTGAAGTTTTAGCAGAAGCTGGAACTAAAGTAACAAAAGAACTTGCTACAGACATTCAGAATGCAGCTGTTCCATCAGTAATGATTCAGACAGACGTTAAGAATGAAAAAGTATTATCAAACATGGCTGTTGACATTAACGCTTATGTTGATTTTGATTGCAAGGAATTAGGAATTTTAGAAAATGTTTACTATCCTGTACTTGCTGAAATTTTAGCAGAAAATGAAACAGAAGAAGAGTTAAAGGATGCTATTAAGAGAAATGCACACGAATTAGTTCCAAAGCATATAACAAAGGAAGATATCCTTGCATCAATTAACTACTTATTAAACATTGAATACGGTATCGGAAGTGTTGATGACATCGACCACTTAGGAAACAGACGTATTCGTGCTGTAGGTGAATTACTTCAGAACCAGTACAGAATTGGTCTTTCAAGAATGGAAAGAGTTGTTCGTGAAAGAATGACAACACAGGATCTTGAAGGAGTTTCTCCACAGACATTAATTAACATTAAACCTGTAACTGCAGCTGTTAAGGAATTCTTCGGAAGCTCACAGTTGTCACAGTTCATGGATCAGAATAACCCACTTGGTGAGTTGACACATAAGAGACGTTTATCAGCATTAGGACCTGGTGGTCTTTCAAGAGATCGTGCCGGATTTGAGGTTCGAGACGTTCACTATACTCACTACGGAAGAATGTGTCCTATTGAGACACCTGAAGGACCTAACATCGGTCTTATTAACTCATTTGCATCTTTCGCAAGATTAAATGAGTATGGATTTATTGAAGCTCCTTACAGAGTTGTTGATAAGTCAGATCCTGAAAACCCAAGAGTTACAGATGAAGTTGTATATATTACAGCAGATGAAGAGGATGCATATACAGTAGCACAGGCTAACGAACCATTAGATGAAAACGGCTACTTCATTAATAAGAACGTATCAGGTCGTTTCAGAGAAGAAACTTCACAGTTTGACAGAAAGAGAATTGATCTTATGGACGTTTCTCCTAGAATGGTATTCTCTGTAGCTACATCAATGATTCCTTTCCTACAGAACGATGATGCTAACCGTGCCCTTATGGGATCAAACATGCAGCGTCAGGCAGTTCCACTTATCACTACAGAAGCTCCTGTAGTTGGTACAGGTATGGAAGGAAAGGCAGCCGTTGACTCAGGTGTTTGTATTGTTGCAAAACGTGCAGGTGTAATTGAAAAGTCAACAGCAAGAGAAATTGTTATTAAGTATGATGATAATGGAGAAAAAGAATCATATCATTTAACAAAGTTTGCAAGAAGTAACCAGAGTAACTGCTATAACCACAGAAACATTGTTTTCAAGGGTGACCATGTAGAAGCAGGCGAAGTTATCGCTGACGGTGCTTCAACATCAAACGGTGAAATCGCTCTTGGTAAGAACCCACTTATTGGTTTCATGACATGGGAAGGTTATAACTACGAAGATGCTGTACTTCTTAGTGAAAGATTAGTTCAGGATGATGTTTATACATCAATTCATATAGAAGAATACGAAACAGAAGCAAGAGATACAAAACTTGGACCTGAAGAAATTACAAATGATGTACCGGGTGTTGGTGATGAAGCAAGAAAAGACCTTGATGAAAGAGGTATCATTAGAATTGGTGCTGAAGTAAGAGCAGGTGATATTCTTGTTGGTAAGGTTACACCAAAGGGTGAAACAGAACTTACACCAGAAGAAAGATTACTTAGAGCTATTTTCGGAGAAAAAGCAAGAGAAGTAAGAGATACATCACTTAAGGTTCCACATGGTGAAACAGGTATCGTTGTTGATGCTAAGGTATTCAAGAGAGAAAACGGAGACGAATTAGCTCCAGGCGTAAACGAATCAGTTCGTATTTATATTGCACAGAAGAGAAAAATCTCTGTAGGTGATAAGATGGCTGGTCGTCATGGTAACAAGGGTGTAGTTTCAAGAGTATTACCAGTTGAAGATATGCCATTCTTACCAAATGGTAGACCACTTGATATTGTACTTAACCCATTAGGTGTACCTTCACGTATGAATATTGGACAGGTATTGGAAATCCATTTAAGCCTTGCAGCTAAGGTATTAGGATTTAACATTGCAACTCCTGTATTTGACGGTGCAGACGAGTATGATATTATGGATACTCTTGAACTTGCAAACGATTATGCAAATACAGAATGGGAAGACTTTGTTGCTAAGTACAAAGACGTATTAAAACCGGAAGTTATGCAGTATTTAGAAGAACACCTTGATCATAGAGAAGAATGGAAGGGCGTTCCAATTGCTAGAGATGGTAAGGTTAGACTTAGAGACGGTAGAACAGGTGAATATTTCGATAACCCTGTAACAATCGGTTTCATGCATTACTTGAAACTTCACCACTTAGTAGATGATAAGATTCATGCTCGTTCAACTGGTCCTTACTCATTAGTAACTCAGCAGCCACTTGGTGGTAAAGCACAGTTCGGTGGACAGAGATTCGGTGAAATGGAAGTTTGGGCACTTGAAGCTTACGGTGCATCATACACATTACAGGAAATCTTAACATTTAAGTCAGATGACGTTGTAGGACGTGTTAAGACTTACGAAGCAATTATTAAGGGTGAAAACATCCCTCAGCCAGGTGTTCCTGAATCATTCAAGGTACTTGTAAAAGAACTTCAGGCATTAGCACTTGATATTAACGTATTAGACAAAGATAACAATGTTGTTGAATTAAAGGAAAGCATTGATTATGGTGAAACAAGCTTTAATGCTATCTTAAATAACGACAGCAAGAATTATAGTCAGAATAAAGAAGACAGCCAGGATTTTGCTAAGGCTGGATATCATACACAGGAATTTGTTGGAGAAGAACTTCAGACAGTTAATGCTGATGGAACAGTATTTGAAGACGGTCAGGAAAATTAATAGAAGGGAGATTTGATCATGGCAGATGTAAACGTAAATGAACAGCTTGCATTCGATAAAATTAAAATCGGTCTTGCTTCACCGGAAACAATCAGAAAGTGGGCTACTAGAAAAGTAGGCGACAAAGAAGTTTTAGGCGAAGTAACAAAACCGGAAACAATTAACTACAGAACATTAAAGCCTGAAAAGGACGGTTTATTCTGTGAAAAGATTTTCGGACCTAATAAGGACTGGGAATGTCATTGTGGTAAATATAAGAAAATCAGATATAAAGGTGTAGTCTGCGATAGATGTGGTGTTGAAGTAACAAAATCAAGTGTACGTCGTGAACGTATGGGTTGTGTTGTTTTAGCAACTCCTGTATCACATATTTGGTACTTTAAAGGAATCCCTTCAAGAATGGGACTTATCCTTGATATTTCACCAAGAATTTTAGAGAAGGTATTATACTTTGCTTCGTATATAGTGCTTGATCCAATGGATACAACATTAGAATATAAGCAGGTTTTATCAGAAAAAGAATATAGAGAAGCTTATGAAGAATTTGGTGGAAAGTTTAGAGTAGGCATGGGTGCTGAAGCAGTTAAAGAATTGCTTCAGAGCATCGATGTTGAAAAAGAAGCTGAAGAATTAAAAGCTGAATTATTCGAAGCTACAGGTCAGAAGAAGGCTAAGATTGTTAAGAGACTTGAAGTGTTTGAAGCATTTAGAAGCTCAGGAAACAAGCCTGAATGGATGATTATGGATGTAATTCCTGTAATCCCTCCAGATATCAGACCTATGGTTCAGTTAGAGGGTGGTAGATTTGCTACATCTGACTTAAATGACTTATATAGAAGAATTATCAACAGAAACAATCGTCTAAAGAGACTTCTTGAATTAGGCGCACCTGAAATCATTATCAGAAATGAAAAGAGAATGCTTCAGGAAGCTGTTGATGCTTTAATTGATAATGGTAGACGTGGTAGAGCGGTTACAGGACCTGGTAACAGACCTCTTAAGTCACTTTCAGATATGCTTAAAGGTAAGCAGGGGCGTTTCCGTCAGAACTTACTTGGTAAGCGTGTTGACTACTCAGGACGTTCAGTTATCGTAGTAGGACCTGAACTTAAGATTTATCAGTGTGGTCTTCCAAAAGAAATGGCTATCGAATTATTCAAGCCATTCGTTATGAAAGAATTAGTAGAACAGGGTACAGCACATAACATTAAGGCTGCTAAGAAGATGGTAGAAAGACTTCAGACAGAAGTTTGGGATGTACTTGAAGAAGTAATTAAGGAACATCCTGTTATGTTAAACCGTGCCCCTACACTTCATAGATTAGGTATTCAGGCGTTTGAACCTGTATTAGTAGAAGGTAGAGCTATTAAGTTACATCCATTAGTATGTACAGCCTTCAATGCCGACTTCGATGGTGACCAGATGGCTGTCCATCTTCCACTTTCAGTAGAAGCACAGGCAGAATGTAGATTCTTACTTCTTTCACCTAACAACTTGTTGAAGCCATCAGATGGTGCTCCTGTAGCGGTTCCTTCACAGGATATGGTACTTGGAATTTACTATTTAACAATGGATAAAATGGTTGATCATTCTAAGGATGAAGAAATTGTCTCACAGGCAGGTGATAAGCTTTACAGTTCAGAAGAAGAAATTAAGGAAGCATTAGATGCAGGTAAGTTAGGTACACATGATTATATCAGATATGACGCTGGAGACAGAATTGTAGTATGTGAACCTATTGACGTTTTAGGACATTACTTTAGTGATGAAAACCAGGCTATTTTAGCTTATGAAAATGGTGATATTTCTCTTCATCAGAAGATTAGAGTTAAGAGAAAAGTATTTAACGGTAAGGGAGAAGAAGTTGAAGGCGTTATTTCAACAACACTTGGACGTTGCTTATTCAATGAAATTCTTCCACAGGATTTAGGCTTTGTTAAGAGAGAAACTGATGAAGATTACCTTAAGTTCGAAGTTGATTTCCACGTAGGAAAGAAAGGCTTAAAGCAGATTCTTGAAAAAGTAATCAACAATCATGGTGCTACAAAGACTGCAGAAGTTCTTGATAACATCAAGGCTATGGGTTACAAGTTCTCAACAAGAGCAGCCATGACAGTATCTATTTCAGATATGACAGTACCTGAAGCTAAGAAGACTATCTTAGCAGAAGCTGAAAAGACAGTAGATCAGATTACAAAGCATTTCCGCAGAGGTTTCTTAACAGACGAGGAAAGATACAAAGAAGTAATCGAAACATGGCAGGAAGCCGATAACCAGATTACAACAGCCCTTCTTGGTGGGCTTGATAAATACAACAACATCTTTATGATGGCTGACTCAGGAGCCCGTGGTTCTGACAAGCAGATTAAACAGCTTGCCGGTATGCGTGGTTTGATGGCTGATACAACAGGTAAGACTATCGAACTTCCTATTAAGTCAAACTTCCGTGAAGGACTTGACGTATTGGAATACTTTATTTCAGCCCATGGTGCTAGAAAGGGTATGTCAGATACAGCCTTAAGAACAGCCGATTCAGGATACCTTACAAGAAGACTTGTAGACGTATCACAGGATTTAATTATTCGTGATGTTGATTGTTGTGAAGGCAAGGCAATTCCATATATGGAAATTGAATCATTAATGGATGGTAGCGAAGTTATCGAAAGCCTTGAAGAAAGAATTACAGGCAGAACTGCAGCAGAAACAATGTATGATGCAGATGGAAATGTAATTGTTAAAGCAAATCATATGATTACACCTAAGAGAGCAGCAGCTATTATTGCTACAGGTGTTGATAAAGTTAAGATTAGAACAATTCTTACATGTAAGTCACATGTAGGTGTTTGTGCTAAATGTTATGGTGCAAACATGGCTACAGGCCAGAGAGTACAGGTTGGTGAAGCAGTTGGTATTATTGCTGCTCAGTCAATCGGTGAACCTGGTACACAGCTTACTATGAGAACATTCCACTCTGGTGGTGTTGCCGGTGATGATATTACACAGGGTCTTCCTAGAGTAGAAGAATTATTTGAAGCTAGAAAACCAAAGGGACTTGCAATTATTGCTGAGTTCGGTGGTAGAGCTGAAATTAAAGAAACAAGAAAGAAACGTGAAGTTGTTGTAACAAACGAAGAAACAGGAGAATCAAAGGCATATCTTATTCCTTATGGTTCAAGAATTAAAATCCTTGATGGTACAATGCTTGAAGCAGGTGACGAACTTACAGAAGGTAGTATCAACCCACACGATCTCTTAAAGATTAAGGGACTTCGTGCTGTACAGGATTATATGATTCGTGAAGTACAGAGAGTTTACCGTTTACAGGGTGTAGAAATTAATGATAAGCACGTTGAAGTTATTGTACGTCAGATGCTTAAGAAGATTAAGGTAGACACAGCAGGAGATTCAGAATTCTTACCTGGAACAACTGTTGAAGTTCTTAATTTCAATGAAGTAAACGAAGAACTTGAAGCACAAGGTAAGGAACCAGCAACAGGTACACAGATTATGCTTGGTATCACAAAGGCTTCACTTGCTACAAATTCATTCTTGTCAGCGGCTTCATTCCAGGAAACAACAAGAGTTCTTACAGAAGCTGCTATTAGCGGTAAGGTTGATCCACTTGTTGGTATTAAGGAAAACGTACTTATTGGTAAGTTAATTCCAGCCGGAACAGGTATTGAAAGATATCGTTCAGTAAAATTAAGCACTGATAAGAATCAGGTTTCAGAAGACGAAGAAGTTTTATCAGTTTCAGAAGACGAAGAAGTTTTAGCTGTTTCTGAAGATACAGAAGGAAATGAAACATTAGAAGTTTCTGAAACAATTGAAGTTACAGAAGAATAGTAGAGGATTATTAATCTGACACTAATTAAATAAGACAGTTCGAAACCATCCTGTCTATAAATAAAACTAGGGAGACAATCACACATGTGGTTTTAAAAGAGTGCCCTAGAGGCACTCTTTTTATATAATAAGAAATTCCTTTGTGATTTCTTATTATATGAAAAACGTTCCACTAGGGATGCACACTGGTGCGAAAAGAAAATAGTTGCGCGGCAACAGGCACTCGGTGCGTAGAATGTCGCAAGCGACATTCTTTCTTGCATGATAGAAAGGTTTAAGGTTATGGTAGAAGGATTTAATCCTGTAAGATACTCAGTAATAGAAGATAAAAATCCAAGAGAAATTGTTATGCTGGTAGGGGATGGATGCAAGTGGCGTAAGTGCAGATTTTGCGATTATCATTTAGACAGCAGTTTGGATATTGAGGCGAACTACAAGATTAACAAAGAAGCTTTAGAGCAGGTTACAGGACTTTATAATGAATTAGAAGTTATTAATTCTGGTAGCTTTGTTGATTTAGATGAAAAGACAATTTCTTTAATTAAGAAGATTTGTTTAGAGAAAAATATTAAAACAATTCATTTTGAATGTCATTATATGCATAAAGATGATGTAAAGGAATTTAAGAAAAAATTTGAAAACATTGGTGTAGAATGCATTATTAAATTAGGTCTTGAAACTTTTGACTACAATTTAAGGGAAAATATTTTGATAAAAGGAATTGAAGAGAAAAATCCTAAGGAAATTGCTAAATATTTTGACGAAATAAATTTGCTACAGGGAATAACAGGGCAGACGGCAGAATCCATGATTAATGATATCGAGATAGGGCTTAAATATTTTAAACGTATATGTGTAAATATTATGATTGAAAACGGTATGCCTGTTAAGCCTGATGAAAAAGTCATTAAAGAATTTCTGAATGAAGTTTATCCTAAGTATAAGAACAATAAAAGAGTGGATATTTTGTTAAATAACACTGATTTCGGAGTGGGAGAAAACAAAGAGTAGATACAGGTGAAAAATAGAAAATAATAAATTGTTTTTTTGCTGTGAAAAAAATGCAAATATGCAGATGATAAAATCACAGAAAAAATAAAGACATTATACCGGCTCGCAGAGAAATTAATGCGATGGCTGTAAATTACAAAAAAGAGGAGGATAAGTATTATGTCTAATGAAGTTTTATTGTTACTTTCAGTTTTAATTATTTATGGAAGCACACTAATTTTTTTAAAAGTGTTTGGGAAGCAGGGGTTATATTGTTTTACATCAATAGCAACAATTGCAGCAAACATTGAAGTTTTAATCGTAGTTATTGCATTTGGAATGGAAATGACTTTAGGAAATGTACTATTTGCATCAACTTTCCTTGTGACTGATATTATCAGCGAAATATATGGAAAGAAAGAGGCAAAAACAGCAGTTCATATTGGTATAGCTACATCAATACTTTTTATAGTTTTGTCACAGTGGTGGTTACTTTACACACCTGCAAAATCAGATTTTGCAATGCCTGCAATGAAAACAATATTCTCAAATACACCAAGATTAATGATTGCCAGCATGCTTGTATACGCAATTGTACAGGAATTTGATGTGTGGGCATATCACAAATGGTGGGATTGGACTGAAAAGAAATTTGGCTCAAGGGAAAAATTTCTTTGGTTAAGAAACAATGGTTCAACATTAATTTCTCAGTTTTTAAATAACTTATTATTTACTTTTGCTGCCTTCTGGGGAGTACATAGCGTTAAAACTATTCTTAATATTGTAATATCAAGTTATGTTATTTTTATTGTGACAAGTTTACTTGATACACCTTTTGTTTATTTGGCAAGAAGAATGCATAAGTCAGAAATGAAAAAGGTAGAGGCTAAACAAGAGTAGAGTGTTAAAATAGCATAGAAATTTATAATAACAAATAAAATAAATATGTATATAGAAAAATATGCACACAGAAATATATACATACAGAAAAAAATACACACAGAAATAGATACATATAGAAATAGATATCTATATAAATAATATTGTATTAAATATAAATATAAAAATGGAAGTCAAAATTAATTGGCTTCCATTTTTTTCAGTTCAGGCAATACTGTAAGTAGCATTGTTGTGAAACAGATGCTACCGCCGATTACGTTGGAGATTGGCTCCGCAATGAAAACACCCTGTGGACCAAGCTTCATCATAAAAGGAAGTATGTAAGTTAAAGGAATTGCGATAATGACTTTCCTTAATAAAGAAAAGAAGATCGCCTGTTTCTTTTTGTTAAGAGACTTAAATATTGTCTGACCTATATATTGTAAATCCATAAAAATAAATGCAGCAAAATACATTTTTAAAGCAGGTATTGCATCTGCCATTAAATTAGTGTCTGATGTAAATAAAAGTATCAGATATTTGGGTGCAATGATAATAACACTCCATAAAACAATTGTGTATGCAATTACAAGAGTCATTAAAACAGCACCGCCTTTTTTGACACGCTTTGGTCTTTTTGCACCATAATTATAACTAATAATAGGAGAAGTTCCCTCATTAATTGCATAAATAGGTGTTTCAATCATCTGACGGAGACTTGCCACAATTGTCATAACGGAAATGTAAACGTCTCCACCAACAATTGACAACACATGATTGCAACAAATAGAAACAAGACTGTTGGTTAATTGCATAATAAAGCCTGCTGTACCAAGACTGACGATGTTTTTTGCGTAGTCAATGGAGTTTCTAAATTCATTTCTTTTTAAAAATCTAACTTTAAGTTCAGCTTTTTTCTCAAGAAAATAAAATACAAATAAAGCAGAGAAAATCTGTGAAATCACAGTTGCAATGGCAGCACCTTTAATACCCATGTCAAAAACGAATATAAAAATAGGATCTAATATTAAGTTGGATACAGCACCAACGGCAACTGACAACATACCGGTAGTGGCATAACCTTGGGCATTAATAAAAGGATTCATACCTGTTGAAATCATTGATGGTAAAGTACCAATAAGATAAATCATCATATATGGATAAGCATATTTTAGGGCGATTTCTGAAGCACCAAAAATAACTAATAGAGGTTTTGCGAAAACCATGCCAAGAGTCATAATAAGAAAGGCACTAACACATAGCATTGAAAAAGAGGTATTCATAATAGTTCTAGCTCTCTCTGAGTCACCCATGCCACGTTTAATAGAAAAAAGAGGTGCACCGCCACTTCCAAAAAGATTGCTAAATGCAGTTATAATTACAACAATTGGAAAACAAAGTCCAACAGCACCAAGAGCTGTTGTTCCCACATGTGGAATTCTTGCAATATATATTCTGTCAACAATGTTGTAAAGGAGGCTTAAAACCTGAGCCACAAGCATAGGTAATGCAGCACCTAAAATATTTCCTGTAACAGAACCATTCTCAAAATCTATTCGTTTCATGATAAAAATTTCCTTCCCAAGTATAATAAAAAAATTTGAAAATAAATACTATAAGAATAGTGTATATGAAAAATCGTTGTAGAAATATTATAACACTATTTACACAATATGCCGAAAAAAAAGAACTAAAACGTTGTTTTAATTCTTTTAAATGTTTATATTCTGTTGCTAAAATACCTATATTGAGATTTTTATATTCACATTAAAATCTTAATATTGAAAATCTTGCATTAAGATGTATATTCAGATTAAAATCTTCCCATTGAAATTCTCGTATTAAAAGAAAAACAATTACTCAATATCTAACAATTTGTCTACAGCTTTTTGCAATTTAGGATTGCGTCTGTATTGCTTAACCAGTTCTTCCTCATGCTTTGTTATATTAAAATTTAAATCACGATTATAACCAAAAGTTCCTAAAATGTTGTGAATATTATATATGTCGCACAACGTAAGCAAAGTATCAGCATTAGGCTGCGTCTGACCACTTTCCCAGCCATATATAGTTTTGTCGGCAGCCTTAATATTTTGGTTTTCAAGCAAAATAGAAACCTGGTGAACTGTTAAGTTGTTTCTTCTTCGGTACGCTTTAAGCACCTTTGCAATATTTTCATTTTTCATTATAAAAAACACCTCTTTCCTTATAATAAATGATGCGTATAACTACGTCAAACTATTCTTTCAAAACAAGAAACAAAAGATTGAAATTCTCGACTACAGAGAATATAATAAGGTATGAGCAGAAAAATAAGCGCGACGATAGGAGCATTTATTTTTACCTCATACCTTAATTTTATTTTTGGAAGCATGAAGTGCTTTTTTTTGCAAAGCAAAAAGAAAAATAAAATCTATAAAAGAGCAGAAAAATAAGCGCGACGATAGGAGCATTTATTTTTTAATAGAACACAGATGGTGGCATAAATGAAAAAGAAAGATAATGTTTCAGAAAAATTAGTTGAATACATAAAACAGAATAATATTTCAATAGAGCAGATTTCAAAAGACACGGGAGTTAGTGGCTTTAAATTATCTAAGACCGATGTGGTTTTTACAGCATCGGAATTTTTGGAATTATGTTCTTATTTGAATGTGTCACCGGAATCGTTTAAATAACATTATAAAAACAGGGGAAGAAATATTGCTTAAATATATATGCACGAAAGACAACATTAGAACAAAGAGTAGTGTTTGTCCGGTTTGTGGGGATAGAACAGAACTTGAAAAATCAGATATATACTGGTGTGAAAACTGCAAAGTTCCATTGTATGACAAAACATGTGAGTGTTGTGGTAGCAAGGGCAGAAGAATTACAACTGATATAAGACCAGTATTTCCTGAAGAAAGACTTTTATTGGAAATATTATTGGATAAAGAAATAGGAACATACGACAATTCATCAGTGTGGAATTGTGCAGGTAATAAATATTTAATAGATGGGGAACGAATTAAATTTTCCGTAAAAGATTTAAAAGAAAAAGATGCAGATAAGGTCAGAGAACAATATGAAAAGTTTGCTGATGCAATTTCTTATGACAGCTTTAACCAATGCATGGACAAATTTGTTTCTGCTAACAAAAGCATAAAAGAATACGGAAGTGCCTTGCCAAGTGAAATGATTAACGCCTTTACAGGTGTTGAGGGGCGTTTAAAGGAAATCAGATTCCTTGTATCGGCACAGAATAATTTTGAAATAATAAAGCACGCAATTAACAAGATTGATGACAGTTTTAAAGATTTTATTTACAACAATGATGTAAATAATGAAATTATAGAAAAGTCATACAAAATACCATATTTTGAAAGTATGTTTACCGAAAAAGACTATAAGGAAATTGTAGCAGAGGGTCGTTTTCCGATGCTTCCTTTAACAGCCTACAGTCTCCTTAACATAAGCGAAAAAGTTGCACAGAACGAGAGAAGTATTTTTACGTTTATTGCAAACGAGGAAAAAGGAACAGTTATCACTGCCATTTAAGAAGGAAGTGAAGATTTAATTATAGTTGATATGGTATATGACTATTTTGAAAATTTGTTAAAAGATAATGTAAGCCTGACTAACATACATAACGAGTGGTTAAAGGCTGACTATGCAATAACTAAGGCAGAATCATTGGCAGAAGAAAAAGTAAGAGAAGCTTTTGACACAAGTCCGAAAACTGAATATCAGTATACAAAAAATATGGATTTGTTTAATTCGTATGCAAGAGGTGGCATAGAATATCTTTATGAAAAACTAGTAGTAAGACCAAGTAATTTAGATGATGAAGAATTTACAGATGCAAGAATGTCTAACATTATGGCATTGTTTAATGACGATATGCAGGAAATTTAGTTACACAATTACATAACCCCAAAATACCTTTAAAGCAGAAAAAACTGTTTTAAAGGTATTTTTCTTTCCATATCTAATTTAACCAACAATCATCAGAGAAAATAAACAAAATATTCTAAATTTTCCCAAATCTCTAGTTGAAACTACAAAACCTTTGACTTATAATTAATATTAATGCACTTTAATGCATTAACACGAAAAAATAGTAAAGAAGGAATAACAAATATGAAAGATACTCTTGAAATCAGATGGCATGGCCGAGGCGGTCAGGGTGCCAAAACAGCAGCCCTTCTTTTAGCAGAAGTGGCTTTCAAAACAGGAAAAAATGCACAGGGATTTCCAGAATATGGACCTGAAAGAATGGGAGCTCCAATCACTGCTTACGACAGAATCAGTGACCACCCAATTCGCGTACATTCAAATATTTATGATCCACAGTATGTAGTAGTTGTTGATGAAACTTTATTAGAAATTGTTGATGTTACTGCCGGATTAAGAGAAGATGGAGCAATACTTATTAATACATCAAGAAGTAAAGACGAGATTATTCCACACTTAAAAGGTTACAAAGGAAAAGTATACACAGTAGATGCAAAGAAAATCGCTATGGATACTTTAGGAAAGAACTTCCCTAACACACCAATGCTTGCTGCAATTGTAAAAGTTACAGGAGTTATTGAAGATGAAACATTCCTTAACGAAATGGAAGGCTCATTTAAGCACAAATTTGCCAAGAAGCCTGAAGTAATCAAAGGAAACATGGAAGCACTTAGAACAGCTTTAAGGGAGGTTAAATAATGGCAAAGACAGATATAACAAAATTAGGTCAGGACGTTGCCTGGCAGGATGTTACAAGAGGTAACACAATTGTCGGTTCAGGCACAACAAGAGAGTTTATTACAGGAGATTGGACAAGTGTAGCACCTGTAATTGACGAAGAAAAATGTAAACAATGTCTTTTATGTGTACCGGTTTGTCCGGACAGCTGTATTCCTGTAAAGGATTATAAGAGACAGGCAATAGATTTAGATCATTGCAAGGGTTGTGGAATATGCGTGAAGGCATGTCCATTTAATGCAATTAAGATGGAGGTGAAATAGTATGCATAAGAAAGTATTTTTATCAGGAAATGAAGCTGTAGCAACAGCACTTAGACAGATTAATCCTGATGTTTTTCCGGCATTCCCTATTACACCATCAACTGAAATTCCTCAGTATTTTTCAAACTATGTATCAAATGGTTTAGTTGACACAGAGTTTATTACTGTAGAATCTGAACATAGTTCAATGAGTGCAGCAATGGGAGCCTCAGCAGCAGGAGCAAGAGCTTTAACTGCTACATCATCAGCTGGTCTTGCATTTATGTGGGAAGTTTTAGGAGTTGCAGCATCAAGTAGATTACCTGTTGCTTTAGCAGCAGTTTGTAGAGCCTTAACAGGACCGTTGAACATTAACTGCGACCATTCGGATACAATGGGTGCAAGAGATTCAGGCTGGATTCAGTTATATGCAGAAGATAATCAGGAAGCTTACGACAACATGGTTATGGCATTTAACATCGCTGAAAATAAAGATGTTATGCTTCCAATTATGATTTGTCAGGACGGATTTATTACAAGCCACGCAGTTATGAACATGGAAATTTTAGACGACATGACTGTAAAAGAATTTGTTGGCGAAAGAGAACCTGTTGATTATCTTTTAAATCCTGAAGAAAAATTTGCAGTTGGACCTTATGCTGTATCTGATTACTATATGGAATCAAGAAAAGCACAGGCTCATGCAATGGAAAATGCAAAACAGGTTATTTTAGATGTAGCAAAAGATTTTGAAAAAATTTCAGGTCGTAAGTATGGCTTGATTGAAGAATATAAAATGGATGATGCTGAATATGCAATGGTTATTATTGGTTCAGCAGCAGGTACAGCAAAGGAAGCTGTAGATGAAATGAGAGAGGCTGGCAAAAAGGTTGGAATTATAAAAATAAGATCATTTAGACCATTCCCAGGAGAAGAAATTGCAACATCACTTAAGAAGTGTAAAGCTGTTGCAGTTATGGACAGATGTGAATCATTTTCAACAAACGGTGGTCCTGTAGGTGCTGAAACAATGCAGGCTATGTACACAAATGGCTGTACTGCAAAAGCTATCAATATTATGTATGGTATTGGTGGTAGAGATGTTACTGTAGGCGATATGAGAGGTGTTTATGATACTCTTGAAGAAATTGCAAAAACAGGTGAGACCGGTCCTACATACAGATATATGGGACTTAGAGATAAGGAGGCAAAATAATGGGTTACAATTTTAAAGAAACAATGAATAAGCCTGAACGTTTTGCTCCAGGTCACAGAATGTGTGCCGGTTGTGGAGCAACAATTTGTGCAAGAAATGTACTTCGTGGGCTTCATGAAGGCGACAAGGCAGTTATAGGATGTGCAACAGGATGCTTAAATGTATCATCATTCCAGTATCCATATGTAGCATGGGAAGACAGTTACATTCATAGTGCTTTTGAAAATGCAAGTTCAACAATGAGTGGTGTTGAAGGTGCATACAAGGCGATGAAAAGAAAAGGCAAGTTAAAAGATGATTATAAGTTTATCTGCTTTGGTGGTGATGGTGGTACTTATGATATAGGTATTCAGTCATTATCAGGAGCAATGGAACGTGGTACAAATTATACATACGTTTGTTATGACAACGGTGCTTATATGAATACAGGTACACAGCGTTCATCAGCTACACCAATGTACGCTGATACAACAACTACACCTGTTGGTAGTCAGTGTAATGGTAAGGAACAGTACAGAAAAGATTTAGCGGCAATTATCGCAGCACATGATGTTCCATATGCTGCACAGACTACATATTTCAAAGGCTTTAAGGATCTTCATACAAAAGCTGAAAGAGCTATTTATACAGAGGGTCCTGCATTCTTAAATGTATGTGCACCATGTCCAACAGGTTGGAAATATCAGAAAGATGATATTATGGAAATCTGCAGATTAGCTGTAGAAACAAATTATTGGCCTTTATATGAAGTTGTAGACGGCAAGTGGATTCTTAACTATGAACCAAAGAACAGACTTCCAATTGAAGACTTTTTGAGACCACAGGGCAGATTCAAACATTTATTTAAGCCTGAAAATGAACATCTTATTGAGAAATTCCAGAAGGAAGTTGATAGAAGATGGGAAGACTTATTATTTAAATGTAGCAGATAATGAATTTACTTAGAGATGTATTTTTAAAGCTTTAAATGGAAATATTTTTAATAATATTCTTTAAAATTTAAAACTAACAGGCAATAATAGGAGACAGATTGTGGATTTTAACTATAACCGAAACAGTGAAGGCACTGTTAAAGTAATGAAGTCCAAAGGAAAAAAGAACAATATAAAAGTAGTGCAGCAGGATAAAAAACATCCGGCTATAAAGTTAGAAATATCTTTAGGAGATGACGGGAAAAAGCAGGGCGAAGGGCTTGTTCCTGTTATCTTCAAGGGAAAAATTTCCGACAACGATAAAGGTAGCACACTAACAGGAAAGTTTACTTATGGCTTTTATTTGTATACTTTAGTAATAGTGGCGGCAATACTTATAGTTGTAAGATTTGGATTTTCGTTATATAATATGCAAAAAGATAATATGCTTCTATGCGGTATCGTTACAGTATTACTTATTATTTTAATAGCTGTAGTATTGGTAAAATCAAAACCCGACAGGGAACATATTACAGAGTTTTTAAATAACTTAAATAAAAAATAAATATCCTATGAAATCTTTTAATCAATGGCGAAACTAAAGGTGGAGGAATCTCTAGAGAACCCAAGGTTATATCTAATGCAGGCAAGGCATACATTAGATATGGGGAGAGTTTCAAATTGATTATGATTACGAATCTTTAGAGTTACTTTTTTAAGTAGCTCTTTTTTTTAGTGATTAAAATGGTAACTGTAAATTTCAAATTTGTATTAATAAAATATGGTGTTGGAATTTGGAAAAATAAAAAGTAGGAGGAAAAAATTATGGATTGGAAAAGTGTTGGTAACTGGATTTCAGACACACTTGTGAAAGTGGATGATTTTGTTTGGGGGCCGGTGATGTTGGTGCTACTTGTTGGAACAGGAATTTTTCTTACAATAAGATTAAAATTCAGACCATGGAGAAATCTTGGCTTTGCCATCAAAAGCACATTAAGTAAAGAGGCAAGAACAACCAAGAGAGGTGAAGGCGATGTATCCCCTTTTTCAGCGCTAACAACGGCTCTTGCGGCAACAATAGGAACAGGTAACATTGTAGGTGTTGCCACAGCCATGGTATCAGGTGGTCCGGGAGCTTTAGTGTGGATGTGGATTTCAGCATGCTTTGGCTTAACATCAAAATTCAGTGAATGTATGTTAGCCATAAAGTATCGAGAGGTTAATGAAAAGGGAGAAATGTCAGGTGGTCCAATGTACACCATGAAGAAAGGCTTCAAAAACAAAAAAATAGGGGCTTTTCTAGGAATGTTATTTGCAGTGTTTGCGGTTATAGCATCTTTCGGTATTGGAAACATGACACAGGCAAATTCAATTTCAGAATCATTAAAGAGTACATTTAATTTTGATGAGAAAATAGTAGGTGTGGTTTTAACAGTTTTAGCATTGGTAATTATTGTAGGTGGTATTAAGACTATCTCAAAGGTATCTTCAATTGTAGTTCCCCTGATGGCTATTTTTTACATAATTGCAGGTTTAATTGTTGTTGTTATGAATATACAGAACCTGCCATCAGGTATTGTAATGATATTTAAAATGGCATTTAGCTCACAGGCTGTAGCAGGTGGTGGAGCCGGCGTGATTACTGCGGGCGTAATGAATGCAATGAGATATGGTGTTGCAAGAGGTGTATTTTCAAATGAAGCAGGAATGGGTTCAGCAGCCATAACAGCTTCCGCAGCAACAACAGATGATCCTGTTCGTCAGGGTTACATTAACATGACAGGTACATTTTGGGACACAATTGTAGTTTGTACAATTACAGGTCTTTGTATTGCGTCATCAGGAGTTCTTGGAACTGTTGGAGATGACGGGGAATTAGTACAGGGTGCAGCTCTTACAATTTTGGCTTTCAAATCGGCTTTAGGTGAAGTTGGAGCCATACTTGTAACAATAGGAATCGCCCTTTTTGCATTTTCAACAATTTTAGGTTGGGAGTATCATGGAGAAAAGGCTTTTGAGTACATATTTGGAACACATAAATATAATATGGCGTACAGAATTATTTTCTCGTTAGTTGTATTTGTGGGGGCAACTACAACATTACAGGTTGTATGGAATTTCTCGGATATAGCAAATGCCTTAATGGCAATACCTAACCTGATTTGTCTTCTTGTAATGAGCAAGGTTATTGCAAAAGAAGTTGAACGATTCCAGCCTATTTTGGATAAAGAAAAGAAGGCGGCAAAAAAGAAAAAATAAAATCCTAAATCAAGGAATGAAAATAAAAAGCAAGAAAAAAGCAGTTAGCAAAAAAGCAGGCAACAAAAAATAAAGTAAAAAAGAAAAAACAGGCTACAAAAAATAAAGTAAAAAATAAAAAGCAGTTGAATCAATTTAAGAAATGTTTGTTAAACATAACTTATTTGATTTAACTGCTTTTTATGTTCCAAAGCTATTAACCCGCTATTGTGCAGGCACAACCGGGGTATAACTTTTTGACAAAATGATTACCTAAAATGTTTCATATATTAAATTCTGGCAATCATTAGATTGTAAAAATTCCAAGTGCATCAAGAATTGAGCTGATTAAAATTAAAACAAGGCATATAGGTGATACCCATTTAATCACAACTACAAAAAGGTTTCTTGATTTGAATTTCTCGCCGTTTCTTGTAGCCTCGTCAATAACTGCTTTAGGTTTAACAACGAAGCCAATAAGTATACATGTAAACAATGCACAGATAGGCATTAAAATACTATTACTTACAAAGTCCATAATATCAAGTATTGTCATTGCACCAATGTGAATGAAATCTAAAACTCCAAAACCAAGACAAGGTAAAACGCCAATTGCAACTGCACAAATGAAAACAATCAATGTGGCTTTATGTCTTGACCAGCCAAGTTTATCACTGAAAATAGAAACGATAGTTTCCATAAGTGAAATAGCAGATGTTAATGCTGCAAATAAAACTAATACGAAAAATACTGTTCCAATAACGCTACCAAAAGGCATGCTGTCAAAAACTTTAGGTAATGTGACAAACATAAGTGATGGACCTTTTCCAAGAGCAGCCTTGTCGCCACTTGAAAAAGCAAATACAGCAGGGATAATCGTTAATCCGGCAAGAAATGCAATTGCTGTATCAAAAATCTCAATTTGTCTTACTGAACTTTCAAGATTGTTTTCTTTTTTCATATAAGAACCATAAGTAATCATAATACCCATTGCAAGTGACATGGAGTAGAACAACTGCCCCATGGCGGCAATAACAGTTTTAAAAGTAAAATCACTTAAACGTGGTTTTATGTAATAAATAAGACCATCTTTTGCTCCGTCGATTGTTAGACCATAAATTGCAATAAATATTGTGAGAACAACCAAAATTGGCATCATAACTTTGCTTACTTTTTCAATACCTTTTTCAACACCGAACCAAACAACTAAAGCTGTAAAAGCAATGAATATGAAAAAGTATATAAGTGGTTCGGCGGTTCCTGCAGCAAATGTACCAAAGTAATTATCATTTGCAGCAGCCATTCCACCACCGCTACAAAATGTTACAAGATACTTAATTACCCAACCACCGATTACTGAGTAGTATGGGAAAATAATAATTGGGATAATAGCTGCCAGATATCCCACTGCCCCAAAACGCTTGTCCAATGCCTTAAAAGCACCAATTGCACTTAAACCGGTTTTTCGACCGATTGCAATTTCAGCAATCATCAAAGAAAAACCAAAAGTTACTGCTAAAATAAGATATACTAGCAAAAATGTTCCACCACCGTATTTAGCTGCAAGGTATGGAAATCTCCAAATATTTCCAAGACCTACAGCGGAACCGGCAGCAGCCAGTACGAATCCTATTTTGTTTGAAAAGTTTCCTCTTTTTTCCATAATATAAATCCTCCACTTTAATTTACAAAAACTTAAAAACAATGTTAGAATTATACAATAAAAGAACAAATGACACAACAATAAATAATATATGTTTACTATACATTGAAAATAATGTAAAATGTGTGCTGGTATATGTGTGAAAAACTTATTGCAAATAAAAACCTATAAAATGCGTGGAAAAAGTCATAGGTTATTTGCAAAATAATATATATAACGATATGTTTAATGTAAACAGAGAATACATTAGCAAAAAAGAGTAATATACAATTTATATATAAGAGAAAGGGCAAATAAAATGGTAGAAGTAAAAGAGTTATTTAAGAACACAGAAGAGTATATTAATAAGGAAGTTACAGTTGGTGGCTGGGTTAGAAGTATCAGAGATTCAAAAACTTTTGGCTTTATAGTTTTAAACGATGGTACATTTTTTCAGCCTGTACAGGTGGTTTACAATGACAAAATGGATAACTTTCAGGAAGTTTCAAAAGTAAATATTGGTGCAGCTTTAATTGTTAAAGGTATATTAGTTGAAACACCAAATGCAAAGCAGCCTTTTGAAATTCAGGCAGATGAAGTTTTTATTGAAGGAGAAAGTACATCTGATTATCCATTACAAAAAAAGAGACATACTTTCGAGTACCTTAGAACAATTTCACATTTAAGACCTAGAACAAATACTTTTCAGGCAGTTTTTAGAGTGCGCTCTTTATGCGCTTATGCAATTCACAAGTTTTTTCAGGAGCAGGGCTTTGTTTACGTGCACACACCGTTAATTACAGGTAGTGACTGTGAAGGGGCAGGAGAAATGTTTCAGGTTACAACAATGGACTTAAATAATGTTCCAAAAACAGATCAGGGTGATGTGGACTTCTCAGAAGACTTTTTTGGCAAGCCAACAAACCTTACAGTTTCAGGTCAGTTAAATGGCGAAACATATGCTATGGCATTTAAGAAGATATACACATTTGGACCAACCTTTAGAGCAGAAAATTCAAATACAACAAGACATGCAGCAGAATTCTGGATGATAGAGCCGGAGATAGCTTTTGCAGATTTAGCAGACGATATGGAGCTTGCAGAGGCAATGATAAAATACATTATTAAATATGTACTTGAAAATGCACCTGAGGAAATGAATTTCTTTAATTCATTTGTGGATAAGGGACTGCTTGACAGATTAAATCATGTAATGAATTCTGATTTTGGTCGCGTAACTTACACAGAAGCAATTAAAATTTTAGAAGAACATAATGATAAGTTTGAATATAAAGTAAGCTGGGGAACAGATTTACAGACAGAACATGAAAGATATTTAACAGAGGAAGTATTTAAACGACCTGTTTTTGTAACTGATTATCCAAAGGAAATTAAGGCTTTCTATATGAAGTTAAATGAAGATGGAAAAACAGTGGCAGCAATGGATTGTTTAGTTCCAGGCATTGGCGAGATTATTGGTGGTAGCCAAAGAGAAGAAGACTTGGCTGTTCTTAAAAACAGAATGAAGGAATTAGGTCTTAATGAAGAAGACTATGGATTCTATTTAGATTTAAGAAAATACGGCACAGCAAGACATGCAGGATTTGGACTTGGATTTGAGAGAATGATTATGTACTTAACAGGCATGTCAAATATCAGGGACGTAATTCCATTTCCACGTACAGTTAATAACTGTGAATTATAATCTTAAGAGAATCTTAAGAAATTTCCACAAAATATATTAAAAAATAAATTATATCCTTTATACACACAAAGAAATAGTGTAAAGGCGGAGGGCTTGAAAATGTACAACATACTAGTTTGCGATGATGACAGAGAAATAGTTGAGGCTGTTGAAATTTATCTTTCCAAAGAAGGCTACAATGTAATCAAAGCCTATGATGGTTTGGAAGCAATTGAAATTCTCAAAAAAGAAGATATTCAATTATTGTTAATTGACATAATGATGCCAAGGCTTGACGGCTTAAGGGCAACATTAAAAATAAGAGAGAAAAGTGGTATACCAATCATTATTTTATCTGCAAAGTCAGAAGACTCAGATAAAGTTATAGGACTTGATGTTGGAGCTGATGATTACATTACAAAACCTTTTAACCCTTTAGAGTTAATAGCAAGAGTAAAATCACAACTTAGACGTTACACAAAACTTGGCACAATGGCAGGGCAAAAAAGTAATGTGTATACAGTAGGTGGACTTGAGGTAAACGATGACAGCAAGGAAGTTACCGTTGACGGGGAAAGTGTGAAACTAACACCTTATGAGTATAAGATTTTATTGCTTCTTGTGAAAAATCAGGGACGTGTTTTTACAATCGAACAAATTTATGAAAATGTTTGGGAAGAAGAAGCCATTGCAGCAGATAATACAGTAGCAGTACATATCAGGCATATCCGCGAAAAAATCGAAATTAATCCAAAGGAACCAAGATATCTGAAAGTAGTTTGGGGCGTTGGATATAAAATCGAGAAAATGTAAAGGATAGGTGGAAATTATGAAAACAAAAAGAATTTTATTACACTTAGCTATACTTGCATTAGCGATTGTCAGTATAGCAAGTGGCAGCTATGGAATTTATCATTTAAGGTACTATGACAGCAAAGAGAATTGTTTACATAGGTATACAGAAAACTACGCAAGCGTTACCTCAGGGGTAATTGAAGAAATTGTGGACAATAGGATTTATAGAGAAAATTTCATGGATCCTAACAAAGTGGTTGCCAAAGCTTACAAGCTTAAAACAATTAAAGTTTCAGATATTGTAAAAATTGCAAAGTCAGAGGAAAAACTTTCTTTCTATGCTATAATGGCAGAAAATACAAAGGAAGAATTGAAATATAATTCCAGCGCCAGAAAGAAAGAAGAGTATGAATATTATAAGAAAATTGCAGATACCGCAAATCTATATTTTAGTATTGTAGATGAATGTGATGCTTTAAATGAATTAGGTAATAAGTCAAAAAAAGAACAGGATAAAGCTTTAACACGAATTGATGATGAATACATATTAAGTGAGAATGTTGAATTTCAGGCTACATATGTGTTAAATGGAAAAACTTATAAGTTTACAAATCAGGAAAAAGACCAGACAATATCAGAAGAAAATAAGTATATGGATATTGTAACTGCAAATTCAAAAGGAGCAACAATTGTTGCAAATAATTATTTGCAGGAAGAAAGCTATAAATCTCTTTTTAAAGAATATTTTCCTACGTATGATGATGACTTACATACAAACAGCTTAAATGACAGCAAGTTCACAGTGAAAATAGGCTTTAAGAGAAATGACAAAGATGGTTTTTCGTTGGAGCATGAACTTATAAAGGCTGAGAAAGCATTGAGTGCTAAAGAAATTTCAGCGCAAAAAAGATTGTGCATAACAGGGCTTGTTATATGTGTGGCATGTATGCTTTTATCATTAATTCCGTTTATTATGCTATTAATTATTGCAGGTCATAAGAGAAAAGGAGACATACCTTATACAAACAAATTTGATAAAATCTGGGCAGATGTTTTGACAGTTATAATGATAATGGTTGGTATAAGCATGGCAATGTCTATTTGTGAAGGTGCATTCCAAAATCCAATATCAGGTTTAACAGGCGTTATCGGCTATGTAGTGCTATGCGGCTTCTTCTGTCTGATTTATATTGAGGTATTTATACAGTGTGCTGAAAGCTTTGCCAGAAGAATAAAATCCAGAATGTTAATTAAAAGCACTTTACTATACTGGATTTACAGCAAAATCAAAATAATAATTTTAGGCTTTATAAATAATGGAAAAATGTGGGCGAAGGTAACAGCAGCGGGAATTGTATGTTTGGTTTGGAACATAATTGCTTTCCTGTTTGTTCAATCCTATGAATATTGGGGAATGTTATTTTTCTGGATAATACCAATTCTATTGGTTTGCAAATATTTAATTAAATATTTCGAAGAAAAAAAACAAATAATAAACGAGGCAGAAAAAATTACAGAAGGAGAAGTTGACCACAAAATAACTGGGACTTTTAAATATCCTTCAAATAGAAAATTAAAAGATACAATTAACAATATCGGTGATGGAATTGAGAATGCCGTTGCAGAAAATATGAAAAGTGAGCGAATGAAAACAGATTTAATAACGAATGTTTCTCATGATTTGAAAACACCATTAACATCTATAATAAATTATGTAGATTTGTTAAAAACAGAAGGCGTTGACAGCAAAAATGCTAATAAGTATCTTGATATTTTAGACAAAAAATCTCAAAGACTGAAGAATCTGACAGAAGATTTGGTGGAAGCTTCAAAGCTAACATCAGGTGCAATTGAACTCCACAAAGAAAAAATAAATATTGTGGAATTAATTAACCAAAGTCTGGGAGAGTATAACGAGAAGTTTAACCAAAGAAATTTAACAGTAGTAAAAACTATCCCGGATAAAGCTATTTATATAAATGCCGACGGCAGAAGAATGTGGCGAGTGTTTGAAAATCTTTATGGAAATATTTTTAAATACGCAATGGAAGGCACAAGAGTTTACGTGGACGTTGAAGAACATAATGGAGAAATTGTTATTGGAATAAAGAATATTTCCGAGAAAGCATTAAACATAAGCCCGGACGAATTAATGGATAGATTCGTAAGAGGCGATCAGTCAAGAAGTACAGAGGGAAGTGGTCTTGGACTATCAATTGCAAAGACTATTATAGAAAGACACGATGGAACAATGGAAATAATTCTTGATGGAGATTTATTTAAAGTTGTAATAGCAATTAAATAGAAATCCGGGCATACAATTAAATGTTGAATTAAATAAAAATATGGGCATACAATTAAATGCAAAATTTAATAAAAATTAAGGGGTTGACAAGTTCAGCCCCTTTTTCTATAATGGAAAAGCATGCGTGGAGGTGTAATTATGCCCCTTTGCGACATGTTAGTGTAAAGAAGAAACACGTAATTCTAATAACAGGAGGTGAAAAAGGAATGCCAACATTTAACCAGTTAGTAAGAAAAGGACGTAAGTCAGCGGTTAAGAAGTCAACAGCACCAGCTTTATTAAAGACATACAATTCTTTAAATAAGAAGATGAACGACACAGCTTCTCCACAGAAGCGTGGTGTATGTACAGCTGTTAAGACTGCTACACCTAAGAAGCCTAACTCAGCTCTTAGAAAAATCGCCAGAGTTCGTTTATCTAATGGTATCGAAGTAACAAGTTATATCCCAGGTGAAGGTCACAACCTTCAGGAACATAGTGTTGTTCTTATCCGTGGTGGTAGAGTAAAGGATTTACCAGGTACAAGATATCATATCATTAGAGGTACATTAGATACTGCAGGTGTTGCTAACAGACGCCAGGCACGTTCTAAGTACGGCGCTAAGAGACCTAAAAAATAGGCTCAATAAGTAGGATGACTTTTAATAGTCAGTCACAGGTTGAATGATTTGTAACGGTTATTAGAATTATGTAGATATACAGTCTAAAGCCGTGAGCAAGACACAACTTTTGTGAGTACCGAAGATTTAATTTAAAATTGATTAAGGAGGGAAGTAACATGCCACGTAAAGGACATACTCAGAAGAGAGAAATTTTAGCAGATCCTATGTATGGTAGCATCGTAGTTACAAAGCTTGTCAATAACATCATGTTAGATGGTAAGAAAGGTGTAGCTCAGAAGATCGTTTACGGAGCATTCGATAAGATTGCTGAAGAAACAGGAAAAGATGCTATCGAAGTATTCGAAGAAGCTATGAATAATGTTATGCCAGCTTTAGAAGTTAAGGCTAGACGTATTGGTGGTGCTACTTATCAGGTACCTATTGAGGTTAGACCTGAAAGAAGACAGGCTTTAGGACTTCGTTGGATTACATTGTACTCACGCCAGAGAAGCGAGAAGACAATGGTAGAAAGATTAGCAAATGAAATCATGGACGCCGCTAACAACACTGGTTCATCAGTTAAGAAGCGTGAAGACATGCATAAGATGGCAGAAGCTAACAAGGCTTTCGCACATTATAGATTCTAGTTATCTACAAGAATCGCAACCTCAAAAAACAGTATGTATTGTGCTTGCACAAATACATAATTGTTTTGCAGAGGTTATGAGTCGCCAGACTCTAGCGAGACGAAACGCAGTGAAGTCGAGCTAGCGATTCCTTTTTAGGAAGAAGCTAGCGATGTAGCGAAGCAGAATCGAGCTAGCTATTCTTTTTTAGAAGAGCGGCGAGAGACGAAACAAAGCAAAATCGAGCTAGCAATACGGGCGACAATAACAAATTTGATTAATATACAGAAATGTATGACATACTAAAAGCGTAAGCTTTAGACTAAAAAGAGGAGGAAAAAATCTTGGCTGGAAGAGAATATCCATTAGAGAGAACAAGAAACATTGGTATTATGGCTCATATCGATGCTGGTAAAACAACATTAACAGAGCGTATTTTATACTATACTGGTGTTAACTATAAAATTGGTGATACTCATGATGGTAATGCTACAATGGACTGGATGGAACAGGAAAAAGAAAGAGGTATCACAATTACTTCTGCTGCTACAACATGCCATTGGACATTAGAAGATCATCATAAACCAAAGGCTGGAGCAAAAGAACATCGTATCAACATCATTGATACACCGGGACACGTTGACTTCACTGTTGAAGTAGAACGTTCACTTCGTGTATTAGACGGTGCTGTAGGTGTATTCGATGCTAAGGCTGGTGTAGAACCTCAGTCAGAAAACGTATGGCGTCAGGCTGACACATACAATGTACCTCGTATGGCTTTCATCAATAAGATGGACAAGATGGGTGCAGATTTCTTTTATTCAGTTCAGACAATCATTGATCGTTTGGGCAAAAATGCTATCCCAGTTCAGATTCCTATTGGAAAAGAAGACGATTTCATTGGATTAATCGACTTATTTGAAATGGATGCATATTACTATAAAGATGATAAGGGTGAAGATATCGAAATCACAACAATCCCTGATGATTTAAAGGATCTTGCTAATGAATGGCATGATAACTTAATCGAAAAGATTTGTGAATTAGATGATGACCTTATGATGCAGTATTTAGAAGGTGAAGAACCTTCAGTAGACGATCTTAAGAAAGTTTTAAGAAGAGCTACAATCGCTTGTGAAGCAGTTCCTGTATACTGTGGTTCAGCTTACAAGAACAAAGGTGTTCAGAAGATGTTAGATGGTGTAATCGAATTTATGCCAGCTCCAACAGACATCCCTGACATCACAGGTACTGACGAAGATGGTAATGAGGTAACACGTAAGTCATCAGATGACGAACCATTTGCTGCATTAGCATTCAAGATTATGTCAGACCCATTCGTAGGAAAATTAGCATTCTTCAGAGTTTACTCTGGTACATTAAACTCAGGTTCATATGTATTAAATGCTACAAAGAATAAAAAGGAACGTGTTGGTCGTATCTTACAGATGCACGCTAACACAAGATCAGAACTTGATAAAGTTTACTCAGGTGATATCGCAGCAGCTGTAGGTTTCAAGATTACAACTACTGGTGATACAATCTGTGATGAACAGCATCCGGTTATCTTAGAATCAATGGAATTCCCAGAACCAGTTATCGAGCTTGCTATCGAACCTAAGACAAAGAATGATCAGGGTAAGATGGGTGAAGCTTTAGCAAAACTTGCTGAAGAAGATCCTACATTTAGAGCTCATACAGATCAGGAAACTGGTCAGACAATTATCGCTGGTATGGGTGAACTTCATTTGGAAGTTATCGTTGACAGACTTCTTCGTGAATACAAGGTTGAAGCAAATGTTGGTGCACCTCAGGTTGCATACAAAGAAACATTTACTAAGGCTGTAGACGTAGATAGCAAATATGCTAAGCAGTCTGGTGGTCGTGGACAGTACGGTCACTGTAAAGTTAAATTCGAACCAATGGATCCAAACAGTGAAGAAACATTCAAGTTTGAATCTACTGTAGTTGGTGGTAACATTCCTAAGGAATACATCCCAGCTGTAGGAGCAGGTATCGAAGAAGCTGCACAGACAGGTATTATCGCTGGATTCCCAGTTCTTGGTGTACATGCTACTGTATACGATGGATCATATCATGAAGTCGATTCATCAGAAATGGCATTCCATATTGCCGGATCAATGGCATTCAAGGATGCTATGAACAAGGGTGATGCAGTATTACTTGAACCTATCATGAAGGTTGAAGTAACAATGCCTGAAGAATACATGGGTGACGTTATTGGTGACATTAACTCACGTCGTGGTAGAATCGAAAGCATGGATGACCTTGGTGGAGGAAAGATCGTAAGAGCATTCGTTCCACTTTCAGAAATGTTTGGTTACTCAACAGACCTTCGTTCAAAGACTCAGGGTCGTGGTAACTACTCAATGTTCTTTGAAAAATATGAACAGGCTCCAAAGTCAGTTCAGGACAAGATTGTCGCTTCAAAGGCTAACTAGTAAAAACAAAATAAGGCTTGAAAATATTCCCATTATAAAATATAATGGGGATAGCCTTTTGAATAAGACCATTGCGGTCGTATAGTAAAATTATAATATTTAATCAAATTAGGAGGATTACAAAAATGGCAAAAGCTAAGTTTGAAAGAACAAAACCACATTGTAATATTGGTACAATCGGACATGTCGATCATGGTAAAACTACATTAACAGCTGCTATTACTAAGGTATTATCAGAAAGAGTAGAAGGAAATGATGCTGTAGATTTCGCTAACATCGATAAGGCTCCAGAAGAAAGAGAAAGAGGTATCACTATCTCAACAGCTCACGTAGAATATGAAACAAATAAGAGACATTACGCTCACGTTGACTGCCCAGGCCATGCTGACTATGTAAAGAACATGATCACAGGTGCTGCTCAGATGGACGGTGCTATCCTTGTTGTAGCTGCTACTGACGGTGTTATGGCTCAGACAAAGGAACATATCTTACTTTCACGTCAGGTAGGTGTTCCAAAAATCGTTGTATTCATGAACAAATGTGATATGGTAGACGATGAAGAATTATTAGAATTAGTAGAAATGGACGTTACAGAAATTCTTGACGAATATGGTTTCGAAGATTCACCAATCATTAAGGGTTCAGCTCTTAAGGCTCTTGAAGATCCATCATCAGAATGGGGAGACAAGATTATGGAATTAATGGATGCAGTAGATGAATACTTCCCAGATCCAGAAAGAGATACAGATAAGCCTTTCTTAATGCCAGTAGAAGACGTATTCACAATCACAGGTCGTGGTACAGTTGCTACAGGTAGAGTAGAAAGAGGAACACTTCACTTAAACGATGAAGTTGAAATCATCGGTGTTAAGGAAGAAACACAGAAGACAGTTATCACAGGTATCGAAATGTTCAGAAAGCTTCTTGATGAAGCTCAGGCTGGTGATAACATTGGTGCTCTTTTAAGAGGTATCAACAGAGACCAGATCGAAAGAGGTCAGGTTCTTGCTAAGCCAGGTACAGTAACATGCCATAAGAAGTTTACTGCTCAGGTTTACGTTTTAACAAAGGATGAAGGTGGACGTCATACTCCTTTCTTCAACAACTACAGACCACAGTTCTACTTCAGAACAACTGACGTAACTGGTGTTTGTAACTTACCAGAAGGTACAGAAATGTGCATGCCTGGTGACAACGTAGAAATCACAGTTGAACTTATTCACCCAATCGCTATGGAACAGGGTCTTGGATTCGCTATTCGTGAAGGTGGTAGAACAGTAGGTTCAGGTAAGGTAGCTACAATTATCGAATAATACGATATAATGGCGAATAGCCTATAAATAAAGGAACTTAGGGGATTTCCCTAAGTTCCTTTTCTTTTAGTGGTACTAAAATGGTACCACTTTGTTTGACTTTTTTTCTTTAGTGCCATTATTTTAGGCTCTTTGGCAGTTACCTCTCAACTTATCAATTCAATCGACGAATCAATTTCTTAAAAGTTTGAATTATCGTTAGAATCTATTCTTGCAAATAGATCTGCCAATATTTTATAAAATAAAGAGTATTGAGAAAACTTATATTTCATTACTGAGTTATCGTAATAGATTTTTTCATACATTTTTATTTCTCCATAGGAAGGATCATATATTGTTAAATTACATATTTTATGCGATGTTAGATATAAAGAATTAGTAGCAAGCATAAAATTATTAGGTTTTGCAATGTTTAAATGACTTAAAGGAATTTTTAAAGTCATTCCAGAATAATTATTTACAATAATTTGTTTCGTATGTTTTATTCTTCTGTAAACGGTTGATTCGCTTAAGGATACCTCTTCTGCTAAAACTTTAATAGTTCTGCCTTGATTATGTTTATAATATAAATAGAAACATTCGTTAATATCATGTGATTTATTAGTTTTCACTGTTTTTTCCTCCTAATGATTTATATAGGAATATAATTGTTAAATATTGTAAAATAACACCAAAAGCGTTACTTTATGTATATACAGGAGGTGTTTGAAGATGGAGAAAATAGTAATATTACCTAAAATTCCGATATCAGTAAATACTGCAATAATGACAGATGAAGAAATTCACGAAAAGTTACAAAGAGGCTACACAGATGCAGAAGCAGGTAATGTAAGAAGTGCTGCAGAGGTATTTGCAAAATTTAGGGAGAACCATTAGATGGAATATAATGCAGTAATTACAGGGTAAGTAGAGTAGGACATGGAAGAATTTTATAATTGTTTACATAAAATTGATAAAAAGATATAATTAACATAAAATTTTATAGAAGGTAGTATAAAGATGAAAAGCAATCAGGATAATTATATAAGAGAACTGAATAAAAATCATGTTATGTTTTTCAAAGAGTTTGCAGGTGAAGATAAAAAGAAGGTTATTATTATTGATGCAACCAGAGGTACAGGAAAAGTATCTGTGAGACAGGAAAATATAGATGAGTTATTTGATAAAGGCTATAAAATATATCGAAAGAAATAGATAGGGAATTATTAATAAAAAAGAAAGCTAATTACTAATTTTCTTAACAACCTTCAAAACAAAATAAACCTGTCTTTGTGTTATACTTAAATCAACATAAAGGTCGGACAAAATTAAATATCGAAGCTACACTGTAATGTGGGATGTTAAAGGCAAGGGCGTCGGTAATATTCAAATTTGCAGTTAAAGATAAAATTGCTATTTCATTGTTGTGATGGGGTAGCAATTTTTTGTAATTTATATTTTAAAAAATCATATAATATAAAAAAATACTTTAAAAAATTATGGTCAAAAAATATAAATGGATTTTGATTTTTTTGATTGTATTTCCAGTTATAATAACAGTAATAGTGAAAATGGCGAATAAAGAAACAACCGAGAGATTCAAAAGTGGACGAACTGTTATAATTGAAAATGACGGATATACAATAAAAATGGATGTAGAGGACTTTATACCATGTGTTTTAATGGCACAGATGGAGAAAAGCGAGTTTTCCAGTGAGTTAATAAAAGCACAGAGTGTTGTGATTAGAACGTATATTATTGTATAAAAAATTCTCAAAGCATTGAGGCTACGCAACTGGGTTTGTCGTATATTCCATACTGTAAGTTGGAAGAAATTTGGTACAGAAAGTTTTGTGGCGAAAAAGCAAATACTCCTAGAGGATTTTTTTATAATTTAACAGGGCTTGGTAAAAGCAGGTGCCTGGAAGAAAATCTCCATTACTGGGATAGCATAATGAAGAGTACGAGAGGGAAAGTTTTAAAAAGTAACGGAAAAATTGTTCTGCCTTTGTTTCATTTGACTAGTAATGGCAATACCAGAAGTGGCGAAAAAATATTGGGGCAGGACTATGGTTATCTAAAGGAGGTAGCGTGTAAAAGTGATTTGCAGAAAAACGATTATATAGGCATAAAATATTTTACAGTAAAAGAGTTTATAGATACTCTTAACAAAAATGGGATAGTGGTATATAAGGATAAAAAAGAGAAGTTTGACTATTCCAAAATGGATTCAAAGGATCTTCTTAATATTATTAACTGTAAAAATGTTGATGAACAGGGTTATTTATTATGGGCAAAAATTGGTGATACGAAAATAAGTGGGGATTTATTTGCTAAGGCATTGGGGCTTCAATCAACCAGTTTGCAAATTGATGAGTGCGAAAAGGGAATTAGAGTTACTACAAAAGGCATAGGTCATGGCTTTGGAATGAGTTTATCCTTCGGGAATCATTTAGCGAAGGAAGGGGCAAACTGGAAAGAAATTTTACGAAAGTTTTATGACTGTTCTATAGTAGATAATTGAAAAAATCTTCATTTTTTGAATAACTTTCATTTTACAGGTCATACTATCAGTGAGGTGATAAGTATGGATAAGAAATTTATAACTGCAGTTATTGTTTGTGTTGTAGCATTAACGGCTGTGGCAAGTGGAACATATTTCATTGGTCAAAAAGGCAGGGACAATGTTGTAAATTTAAGAGAAGCAAACAATGACGCGACAACGGCAGAGGAAAATGTTAAGGTAGCTCAGGACAAAATTCAGGAAACTACTGAAGGTGACAGAGTTGCTGATGATAGCACTTATAGGGGAAGTACAGAAGGTGAAACCGAGATTGTAGCAAACAATCAGGTAGTTGAAGCCAACACAGAGTCAAATGTAAAAGAAGATGAATACATGTATGGTTTGTCATCTGAAGCTGCGGCTCAAATTAAAAAACTGAAATTTAATAAAAACAGTCAGTTGTTGTGGCCGGTACAGGGAAATATTGTAATGCCTTATGATATGGAAAGTACAGTGTATTTTTCAACTTTAGGTGAATATAGAACTAATCCGGGAATTGTAATTGGTAGCAAAAAAGGCGAGCCAATTAAAGCAGCAGCGGATGGGGTTGTGACAACTCTTGATGAAGATGAAGAATTGGGAATTTGCATAAATCAGGCGATCGGAAACGGCTACATTGCAACTTACGGTCAGGTTATTAATCCGGAAGTCGCAGCAGGAGATTATGTTGAAGCAGGTCAGACAATTGCGTATGTTAATGAACCAACAAGATACTATTCAAAGGAAGGGGACAACATTTATTTTGCAATCGCAAAAGATGGAAATCCAATAGATCCTTTAAATTACATTAATTACGAAGATTAAGTGCCATAAAAAATTATTTGTAAAAAAATATTTGTAAAAAATTCTATATGTCGACCATAAATGTAAGATTACAAATCTTTCATTAGTGGTCGGCATTTTCTGTTATAATACATTTAAGTGAAGTAAGTTTTGCATAACAAAAATGAAAAAACAAAACCAAAAGTTAGTTCTATAAAAAGAAAACAGAAAAAGCAAAACCAGAAAGTAGTTCTGGAAAACGAAAAAGGAAAAAGCAAACCAGAAGTTAGTTTTTCATTCAATCACCCTAATAATTTTTTTGAAACAGTGAAAAAACGAAAAAACAAATGGAAAAAAACAAATGGAAAAATTTTTTGAAAAAATAACATTTTCGAAAAACGCAGGATTATTATGTATAGAAGCTTCAAAAAACGGAGGAATAAATGATAGCGCTATATTTAGCATTAGTAGATGAAGAACAAAAAGACAAGTTTGAACAGGTATATTATAAGTACAGAAATTTGCTATATTACGTAGCTTATGAAATTTTGCAAAATGAAAGAGATGCGGAAGATGCAGTTCAGGAAGCGTTTCTTCGTGTGGCAAAAAACATAGCGAAAATTTCTGATACATATAGCAATGAAACGAAAAATTTTGTGGTGTTAATTACAAAAAGAGAAGCTATGAAAATATACAACAAACGAAAAAAGAGAGATGAGGACACAGACATTGAACTGGAAAAAGTGAGAGTTTCAGAGGCGAAAATGGTTAATGCTGTTAAATTTGCCATTGAAAAAATGCCGTACAAATACTCGTCTTTATTAACACTTAAGTATGTGATGGGATATTCGGGAAAAGAAATAGCTGAAATCACAGGTTTAAGTGAAACAAATGTAAGGCAACAACTTTTTAAAGGAAGAAAATTGTTGGAGTCTATGTTGGAGGAGGAATGAAAGTGAAACTAAATGATGACGTATTGAAACAGGCACTTGTTTTACATAATCAGGAGACAATGGAGCAAATTTCTGACATTATCAATACGCACAATTTTTCTTATAGATTTGAAAAGAAAATAAGAAGAATAAGTAGGGCGCAGAAGAAGTTTGGCGGAAACATGATAATGGAAAGGTGTACAAGATATTGTTCAAAAATTGCAACTTTCGTTTTATGTTTAGTTGTTGTCAATGTTACTTTTGTAAAAGCTTTTGACATAAATTTGTGGCAGATGGTAGTTACACAAACTGAAAATTTTATCAATGTGGACTTTACACAAACTGAAAATGATAATAGTAAGGTTGCAAAAGGAAGCAGAATGATGATAAGTAGCACCCCTGACGGTTACAAAAAAGAAAGCGAGTATTTTTCAGAAGAATTGTCGGTTCAACATTTTGTAAGTGACAGTGGAACGATTAGTTATACGGAAAGTTTGGTAAGTGACACAGCTAAGATTAAAGCAAAAGCTGAAAAAACGAAAACTGTAACAGTAGGTGCCAAAGAAGTTTTGATATCTTTTGGAGCTGAAAATATAACTGCCATGTACACTGATGACAAATATTGTCACACAGTTGAGGTACAGGGAACAGATGCAGACGAAGAATTTGTCATAAACATTATTTCTGAACTGGAGGCACGAAAATGAAAAAAATTACAGGACTAATAATATTTTTGCTGGCATTTACTACTGTTTTTACTTTTTCATTTGACAGTGTAAAAGCAAAAGAAGCAGGCACTAGCAAAGTACAGAGCAATGCCATAAAAATAAAACTAATAAACAGTTATGTTGACACAAATACTTCTGAAATTGTTATAAGAATAAAAAACAAGAATTCAAAAACAATACAGTTAAAAGGTATAATGCTAACTGACAGTGAGAACAAAAGGTACAAACTACCTTCTAATAAAATCAAAATTCAAAAAGGGAAGACAGAGTATACAAGTATTCCTTTAAAAAAAGAAGCTGGTCAGTATAAATTAAGTTTTATTTTCAATAAGAAAAAAGTTGTTAAAACAATACCTTTAAATGTTGAAAAAGTCGTGCCGTCGGAAAATGACAAAAAAACTGCCAGCAACATTAATAACAATAATGGTAGTGACAAGAATAATAGTGGCATTGGTGGTAACGACAATAATAGTGGTGATATTAATAATGACGGAAATGGCGACCAGAATAATAATGGTGGCATTGACAACAACGGTAATAATGACAAGAATAATGACGGTAACAATAATAAATACATCCCAGCTAATATTACCAACAAGGACATAACAAATACTAAATCCAAACAACATTTAGGTCAGATCCTTTTAAACAGGGATTTTCGAATTGACAAAAAAGGAAAAAGCAATATTGTTATTTTTTCGGAGAACAGCTACAAAGATACATACAAAACAAAAATAAAAGTAATAATAAAACGGAAAAACAAAAAAGGATTTAAAGTATGTAAAAAATATGTTGAAACGAAAAAAAGTAATATAGCTTTTCTAAATAAAACTTTTAAATTGAAGAAAAAAGGAAAATACAAAATGGTTGTGAAAATAACCAGATACAAGAAAACGGTTAAAGGAACAGTGAAAGAGAGCAGCATGTATGCATCAAATACTGTAAAATTCTAATAGGAGGTATCGTATGAAAAGAACAATGAAAAAAATAACGGCAATGATAATAGTGGCAGGCATGCTTTTAACTGTAATGCCATACGTAGGCTATCAAAATGTAAATGCCAAAACTACAACAACAAAATGCCCAGCAAACAAGGGAAACAAAACGAAAACTACAACAACAAAATGCCCTGCAAACAAAGGAAGCAAAACAAATAAGATATATCTCTACAAGTCAGGAACTAAAAGTAGCAAAAAAACTAAAACCATACGAGTATATCAAACAAAGCAGCTTTATTTTAAAGGTATGGGGAAAGCAAAAAAAATCAAGTGGAAAAGCTCAAGGAAAAAAGTCGCAAAAGTTTCTAAGCAGGGAATTTTGACAGGGTTAAAAACAGGTAAGACAACAGTAACAGCCAAAGTCAAAAAGACAAAATACCAGATTAAAATAAAAGTTAAGAAACCATTGAAAATCAAGGGGGAGAGCGTGGGTGGCTCTCAGTTGAAGCAGGGCATATTTATTAATGACTACTATGCTTCTGATAAAAATACATTAATAAGTCCTACTTCAATAAACATAGCTCTTGGAATGGTTCTTAATGGAGCAAAAGGAAATGTTTTTTGTCCTAGCAATGTAGAAAGAAATCAGCAGGTTTATGTAACTCCAAAAAGTGAAGTCGAAAAATATCTCGGAAATAAAGTAGATAAATACAACGATTATGCTAAAAAAATAATGGACGCAAAAGATAACTCCACGTTAAAAATAGCAAATTCAATATGGTACAAAAGTGGAATTAAACTAAGTGATACTTTTGAAAATGCAGTGAAAAAATACTACTATGCCACAACTAATGAAATTCCATTTGACAATACAGGGGCGGATCAAATTAACAAATGGGTGAATGACAATACAGATGGCATGATTGATAAAATCATAGATAATATTGACAAGAGTGCCTATGCATACATATTAAATGCAACGCTTTTTAACGGAAAGTGGACATGGAAATTTGACACATCAGATGTTAAGAGCAAAAAATTTAAAAAATTTGACGGAAAAAAAGTAAACGTTGAAATGATGGAAGAGGAAAGCAATAGTTATTACGAAAATGACTATGCATTAGCTTTTGAAAAAACTTATGAAAAAGATAAGAAATACTCATTTATTGGTATATTGCCAAAAGCAAAAGGAAGTTTCAAACTGGAAAACATTAATATTGAGGAACTTTTGAAGAAAAAGAAAAAAGATCAGGTTCAAATAGGAATTCCGAAATTCGAATATGCCTGGAAGAATAATATAAAGTCTTCATTAGTAAGTGCCGGAGTAAAAGAAATTTTTAACAAATACATACCTGCATTAAATCCAATGTTTGATGACGCAGATTCGAGTAACAAATATGTGGATGAGATAATTCATAGCACAGCCATTGAAATGAATACTGACGGAACGAAAGCGGCCGCCGTAACTGCAGCTGTTGCTAAAGCAACATCAATTAGAACGTGTTCAAATAAAATACTGCTGGACAGACCGTTTGCTTACATAATAAAAAATAACAAAACAGGAGAAATACTTTTTATTGGAAAAGTAGTTGATCCAACATTGAAATAGTAAAAAGGCGCATTAAGTTGCGTCTTTTTTTGTAGCAAAAGCCTGACAAGCGATATCGTGCTTGCACGAAATATCATTTGTCAGGCGTAAGAACATCGAAAAGCTATGCTTTGAGATGCCTGCTATCTGCAATCGAGTAGGAGTCAGCCTACTCGATTGACCACAGATATATTGTAAACTTCTTGTAATAGTGCCATAAAAAAGATAAAATAAAAGAGATATTATTGTACGGAAAATAATGAAAATATAGAAAACAAATGAATAAAATTACATACATGGAGGACAAAATGGGAAAGTACATAATGGCGCTTGATCAGGGAACAACAAGCTCAAGAACAATTTTATTTGACAAAGGAGGCAATATAATTTGTCAGGCAAATAAGGAATTTGAACAGATATTTCCAAAGGCAGGCTGGGTTGAGCATAATCCGGAAGAAATTTGGATGACACAGGTTTTAACAATGGGAGAGGTAATGCGAGAGGCAGGAATTGACGGAACTGACATTGAAGCAATAGGCATTACAAATCAAAGAGAAACAACCGTTGTGTGGGACAAAAACACTGGGAAACCAATTTACAATGCAATTGTCTGGCAGTGTAGAAGAACTTCTGACATTGTGGATAAATTAGTGGCAGATGGACTGACAGATACAATAAAAATTAAAACAGGACTTGTACCTGATGCCTATTTTTCGGGAACGAAAATTAAGTGGATTCTTGATAACGTAGCAGGAGCGAGAGAGAAGGCTGAAAAAGGCGAGCTTCTTTTTGGAACAATTGACTCATGGCTTATGTGGAAATTAAGTGGCGGTGTAATTCACGCAACAGACTATACAAATGCAAGTCGAACTATGATTTATAATATCAATGATTTAAAGTGGGACGAAGATTTGCTTGAACTGTTAAATATACCTAAATCAATGCTACCAAAGGTTATGCCGTCAAGTGGAATTTTCGGGTACACAACAGCGGAACTATTAGATGCAAAAATCCCAATAAGTGGTGTGGCAGGGGATCAGCAGGCAGCTTTGTTTGGTCAGTGTTGTTTTGAAAAAGGTGACGTAAAAAATACATACGGCACAGGGTGCTTTTTGCTTGCAAACACAGGTGACAAAATTGTTAAATCAAAAAATGGATTAATCACAACAATAGCCGCATCAACAGATAAAGTTGAGTATGCTTTAGAGGGCAGTGTATTTGTGGCTGGGGCAGCGATTCAGTGGCTTAGAGACCAGATGCATTTGGTTGACAGTGCAGCAGAAAGCGAGGATGTTGCCTCAAAAGTTCAGGATACAAACGGAGTCTATGTAGTTCCCGCATTTACGGGGATGGGTGCTCCATATTGGAAACAGGATGCAAGAGGCATGGTAGTTGGAGTAACAAGAGGTACAAGCAGAGAACATTTTGTAAGGGCAACTTTGGAGTCTTTGGCATATCAGACTAACGATGTATTACAGGCAATGGAACAGTATATGGGACAGCCAATTAATACAATAAAAGTAGACGGCGGTGCCTGTGCTAACAATCTGTTAATGAAGTTTCAGGCAGATATTTCCCAGAAGAAAGTTAAGCGACCTTCAGTGATAGAAACTACAGGGCTGGGAGCAGCATATTTGGCAGGTTTAGCCACAGGTTATTGGAAAAACAAAGAAGAGATAAAAAGAAACATGTCAATAGATAAGGAGTTTGTTCCACAGATGAGTAAAGAAGACGTTCAGGAAAAACTAAAGGGCTGGAACAAAGCTGTAAAGTGTGCAATTATTTATAGTGAAGAATAAGATAAAAGTAAGACCGGATTGTTGTTTTGACAATAACAATCTGGTCTTATAAGTTTTTAATAAAATGACTATATTAATGATACCATATGCTGATATAATCAGAACAGATATAAAATTCATATTAACCATATATGAATTACTTACATTAGGAGGAAAATTATGAATAGTAAAGTAGTATCAAAGATTGTATTAACAGCACTTTTTGCGGCATTAGTTTATGTTGCAACTTCAATTATCAGATATCCTACATTTGGAACTCAAGGTTATATAAATATTGGAGATAGCATTGTATTATTAAGTGCATGGCTTATTGGTGGTGTTTATGGAGCACTTGCAGCTGGAATCGGTTCAGCATTAGCTGATCTTTTAGCACAGTATGTAACTTATGTACCGGGAACATTTATCATTAAGTTTTTAATGGCACTTGTTGCATATTTAATTTTTACAGCACTTAAGAAAACAAATATTAACAAAGTTGTAGCTTACATTGTAAGTGGTGTAGTTGCAGAATTAATTATGGTATTTGGTTATTTCTTATATGAAAGCACAATATTAGGATATGGACTTGCAGCAGCAGCTTCAATTCCAAGTAACGCCATTCAGGCTGGAACATGCTTAGTAATTGGTTGCATTGCAATCGGAATTTTAGAAGGCGCAAAAGTTCCAAATTTACTTAAAAAATACGTGTAGATAAAGTCCCCCAATGGTGAGAACCATTTTTATAAAACTTTAAGGTAAAGGTTGAATTTATTTCAACCTTTGCTTTTACGTTAGGGAGAAATATTGTGGAGTACCAGATATAAAAATGTGTAATTAGAAACAGTTTGTTAAGCATATAAAAAGTTTTAGTAATTATAAATAGCAGATTAAACATGGAAAATGTTGAAAATATTATGGAGTTACTTTCTTATTAAAGGAAAATATATTTGTAAATAATATAATATTGGTATAAAATATAAAAAGATATTAAGATTAAAAAGTTATTTTTTATAACTTTAGGAGGCGTAGAATGTATACTGAACTTACAAAACAGGCAGAAGAAGTTACAAGAGAGATTGTCGAAAAAGCAGGACTTACAAAGGGACAGATTTTCGTAGTAGGCTGTTCATCAAGTGAGATTTGCGGAGACAAAATTGGAACTAATTCAAACCTTGAAGTGGCACAGGCTGTATTTAAGGGAATTTATCAGGTTTTACAGGAAAAGGGCATATATTTAGCAGCCCAATGTTGCGAGCATCTTAACAGAGCAATTATCGTTGAGAGAGATGCAGTACCTTTTTCAGACATAGTTAATGTTGTGCCTCAACCAAAGGCAGGTGGTTCTTTTGGAACAACTGCATACAAAACATTTGCAAATCCTGTTGCAGTTGAAGAAATCAGAGCTGATGCAGGAATTGACATAGGTGGAACACTTATCGGCATGCACATTAAGAAGGTTGCCGTTCCTGTTAAGTTAGAACATAACAAAATCGGTGAAGCAAACGTTCTTGCTGCAAGAGTTAGACCAAAATTCATTGGCGGAGAAAGAGCAGTGTATAACAAAGATTTAATGTAAAAAGTTTTAATTAAATAAATTTACTTAGAAAGCAATTCGTAGACCTAACTTAAAGGGATAATGATACAGAATTGCTTTTTATTTATGGAATAAGAAATTTCTCCGGAATTTCTTATTCCATAAATAAACGTTCCACTAGGGATATACTCTGGCGTGAAAAGAAAATAGTTGCGGACGGGCATGCATTGGTTGCGTAGAATGTCGCAAGCGACATTCTTTATTATTAAAAGAAGGGAGAAGGCGGTTGTATTTTAAGAATACATCGTGTAAAGAACAGATGAAAATATTGAAAAATAGGAAAATGATATCTTATCTGCTTATTGTATGTATGGTTATTACATATGCACTACCTAATAGCTTGGTAAAGGCAAAAGAAAATAAAATATCAGGTCAGTGTGGACCTACAGCATATTTTCAGTTAGAAAAAGACGGAACATTACGAATTACAGGTAGTGGTTACATAGATATTAACCAGTTTCAGGATTTGCAGGATGCACATTTGGAGGATAAAACAATAAGAATTGTTCTTGAGAAAGATATTAAAAATGTTCCTGACGAAATATTCAAAAATTATACAAAAGTTGTAGAGGTTGAATTGCCAAATCATTTGGAAACAATCGGGAAGAACTCCTTTGCAAACTGTACTGCATTGAAAGAAATAATTCTACCGCGCTGGCTAAAGACAGTAGATGATTATGCTTTTTTTAATTGCACAAGTCTTGAGAGTGTGTATATGTTGTTATGTACTTACACGAAAAGTTATATAAATTACGAAGCAGGAACCATAAGTGATTATGCTTTTTATGGATGTAACAATATTAAAGTAGTATTAACAGGTGTTAGTCAACCGTCTAAAATGCCACAGCAGTGGCCTGAAACAATAGAAAAAGCTTATGGCAACAAAAGATGTAAAATATGGCAATATACAGGTGAGAATGTAGAAAAAATTAAACTTAGCGCTGCATCTACTCCTTCGGATAGTATAAATTATGTTATTTTCGGTGATGAACTTTCTATTATAAATAATGAGGGGGTAATAGATACGGAAATATCCTGTAATTCAAAAAAAGTTATTGTATGTGGTGATATAACTGCAATAGAGGAAGGAGGATTCAAAAACTATACTAATTTAGAGGAAATTTATTTACCTGAAAGTATTGAAAGAATAGAATACGGTGCTTTTAGAGGTGATTCAAAATTAAAAGAAATTACAATTCCAAGTAAGGTACCCAAGATAGAAAATCATACCTTCGATAATTGCTCTGAATTGACTACTATGACAATCAAAAATCCTAATGTCGAACTGGCAAAAAAAGGTATGCCTATGAATTTGAAAACAATATATGGCTTTAAAGGGTCTACAGCAGAGACTTACGCAAAAGAAAACGGAATAGATTTTATAAGTATAGATTTGGATTATGAAAACAATGATGGAGAAACATCAGATAGTACAAGTACGGAAACAAGCGGTAATGTAACAACGGAAGCGACTAACAATACATCAACGGAATCTGGTGAGTCTGAAACATCTACAACTGAAGAGAATACACCGGTTGGACCAACAGAAACAACCCCAAATAGTACATCTGATATAAACCCAACAGAAGATGCAGAAAATCAGACAACAACTGATATTACAGCAACAGATAAAAACACTGAAGATACAGGCAACCAGCCGACACCTGAGAGTACGACTACAGATAAGAATACAGAAAACATAGGCAGTCAGGAAACACCTGAGAGCACGACTACAGATAAGAATACAGAAAACATAGGCAGTCAGGAAACACCTGACAGTACGACTACAAGTAAGAATACAGAAGGTACAGGAGGTCAAACGACACCTGTTAGTGCTACCACAAGTAAGAAACTGGGAAGTCAGACAACATCAGGCAGAAATAATACTGAAACTACTAAAGGACCATTTGATATTACACCATCGGGCAAATTCAAAATAAAAAGTGTAAAAGAACTGAATTACCATTCTGTGAAATTGTCATGGAAAAAAATAAAGAATGGCAATAGTTACAAAATATACAAAGCACAAAAAGATGGTCAGTTCAAATTAATCGGAAAAACAAAAAGCAACATATTTATTGATTCAAAGGTAAAACCTGGTAAAACATATTTTTACACAATACAGGCAACTGGAAAAAATAATAAAGTAACCTGGTCAGTCATTTGGTCAACATATGTTAGAGGCGTGCCTAAAAAGCCTAAATTAACTTTAAGAAAAAGCAAAACCATATGGATTTTGTCATGGGGAGTAATAAAAGACAACAGCAAAGGCGTTGAGGTGTATATGAGAAAAGGCACCCAAGGAAAATTTAAAAAAGTGAAAACAATTAAAAACATAAAAAAGAGCAAAAAGAAAAAAGGTGCTACAGGAATGACGGCTGATGTAAGCAGGCTGAAATCCAAAGGAACTTATTTATTTAAAATAAGAACCTACGCTATAGTTAATGGAAGAAAAATTCATAGCCGTTGGTCTAAAACAAGAAAAGTTAAAAAATAGAATATAAGAGAGAACAAGAGGTCAGTTTGAGAAAAAATGGTATATAGTGCTGTGATATAATTACGTTATCGGAAACGTATTATAAAAAGATTCTAAAGTAATATATATGGTAATGAAATGGGCACAAGTAAGTGCAAGAAGTAGTATGTTAGACGAGCCAGATATACTACTTTAGAATAAGTGAAAAGGAGAAAAAGCTTATGGAGAAGTACATGAAGAAATTATCAGTATTTGTAGTTGCAATAGTGATGTCACTTATATTAATCCCAACAACAAATACAAATGCAGCACAAAAACCAAAACTAAACAAAAAATCAGCAACAATTTATGTTGGAAAAACTGTTAAACTTAAGGTAAAAGGTAATAGAAAAAAAGTTAAATGGTCATCTTCTAACAAGAAAGTTGCAACAGTAAGTAGCAAAGGAAAAGTCAAAGGTAAGAAAGCCGGCAAGGCAACTATTACTGCGAAAGTTGGAAATAAGAAACTAAAATGCAAAATTACTGTTAAACAAAAAAGTGTCAAAAAAGCGAATAATAAGAAACCTGTTGTTACATATACAAAGACTTCGGTAAAACAGAAAATAGCAAATGCCTGCAAAAAATACGGCAAGTATAGTAGTGATTCAAACGGCTCATATTATTATTTAGATGCAATTAATGAAAGCACTAATATGTGTGTATATACACAGGTTAAATATTATCCAAGCACAGATATTATTAGGATAAATAATTTAAGTGGATATGATAGATCTAATATGAACATTATGGTATATTTCGATATTGAAAGTGTAAGCGACAGTACATGCAGTGTTACTTTTTATGATGGAGATTCACAGTATTATGGTAATGGTATAATGTACAAACTGTTAATGGATGAAGAGTCAGCTGTAATCTTTTATGATACAAACATGTCATACACATTGGAAGATACTGCAGAAAAATTAACTACTACATCAGCAAGATTAGCGTTGACTGTGTTTGAACAAATCATGTTATCATATAACGTGGGTGTAACATCAGCAGATTTAGGATTTTATTAAAATTTTATAATCATATTAAAAATTAAGAGATATTTATGAAGACATGAGAATTGATTCAAAAATATACACTCCACGTGACAGTCAAGCTCATTCATATCCCCACTGGCTATTTCGTAGAGCACTGCTGTCAGATAATATAAAAAGTAACCGCCATCTAGCCTGAAAATAGTGGCGGTTACTTTTTTAACCAAAACAATCAGGACTAACCGTCTATCGGTAGTACCTTTTGTAATATTATAGTAGCAGATGGTTATTGATATTTCAAGAGTATTTTGATTATACAACTTATGAGCAACCACCAGCTTAAATCAGCTTTCCTAATTTTCGATTGAGATTGTCGCAAAATTAAAATAAAAAGTTGTTGTCTAAGCATGAAAGTTTTGAAACATCTAACACATTCGAATTGTGACTGTTTTATATATATAAATAACATATTAGGTTGGAGTAAAAGTGACTATAGTGGTATTGTGTGATATAATTTATATATAAAAAATAAGCGTAAAATAACACAAAAAATCTCAAATTTATAGAACATAATAAGAGGTTATTCGTGGCAGGAGGGTAGAAAGATTATGAACATATTTAAGAGCTGTAAAAAGACAATTACATATTTAGTAATATTAAGTATGGTTGTAGCAGGAGTAGTTCCTACATCTTTTGTAAAGGCAGAAGAAGAGAATACATCGGAAAATACTACAGAAGATTCTTTAATTTACAAAAACATCAAAGGTCAATGTGGTCCACAGACTTATTTTCAATTGGAAAAGGATGGAACACTGCGTATTACAGGTACGGGAGAGATAGATATAGAACAGTTTGATGACCTTCAAAAGGCAGAAATCTCTGATAAGGTTTTAAAAGTTGTCATGGACAATGAAATTACAAATATACCTGATGGAATGTTTAAAAACTATAAAAATATTAAAGAAGTTGAGCTTCCAAATGGTCTTGAAATCATAGGCAAGAATGCTTTTGCAAACTGTAAAAGTTTGAAAGAGATAGTATTACTCAGGCATATAAGCAAAGTGTCTGACTATGCATTCTTTAATTGTACGGGGCTTGAATCTGTATACATTTTTTTAACATCTAACGCAAATCCAAATGGACATTATGATACAATTCCATGTGGAACAATTGAAGAGAATGCTTTTTATGGATGTAATAATATAAAAAAAATAACATCAGCATATACAACAAATTTTCCAAAATCATGGCCCGATAGTGTAGAAGAAATACATGCAAATTTTAGATCAGGTTTAGCATCATATGCAAAAGAACATGGAATTACCTTAATAAAATTTGAAAGTTCTGAATATCAGACCTGGCCTGATGTTGGGGAAAATGTGGTAGGTTATACGGATGGATTCTATTTTGTTGGTAATAAAGGTGTTATTATTAAAAAAGATATATTGCCGGAGTTAGGCTGTAAAACTGTAATAATGGGCAATGGAGTTGAAGGAATTGAGACATCAGGGATGAGTTATAAAAGAGAACTTGAATATGTTTACCTGCCTGAAAGTATTAAATACATTGAAAATTATGCGTTTCAATATGATGCAAAACTTAAAGAAATCACAATTCCAAGTAAGGTACCCAAGATAGAAAATCATACCTTCGATAATTGCCCTGAATTGACTACTATGACAATCAAAAATCCTAATATCTAACTGGCAAAAAAAGGTATGCCTATGAATTTGAAAACAATATATGGCTTTAGAAATTCTACAGCACAGCAGTATGCTGAAGAAAATGGGATCGAGTTTATCAGTATTGATATTGATAAGGAAGAGGAAACAACTACTACGGAATCAACTACTCAGGCTACAACGATTACAACTACAAGTCAGATTACAACGCCAGAACTTATCACTGATCCAATTACATCAGAGACTACAGCAGGGTCAACTACTGTTCCTAAAATATCAGAAACTGTAACAGACCAAAAAGTAGAAACGACTGAAAATACAACTGAAACAGAAGAAACTACTATGAATTCAACAACTGTCAATGTTACATCTGCAGATGTCAGTACAACAACAGAAGAAAGCAAAACAAATGAGAGTTTTTCGGAAGAATCAACATCAGATTCAACTACCGATAAAATATTTTCTACTACAATTATAACTGAAAAACAATCTTTTGAAGTTGTGACATCCGGTGAAACTGACAGAAAAGAAAAATTTTCATTAAGCAGTGTTAAAGAGAAAAATTATCATACAGTCAAATTGACATGGAAAAAGATAAACACATCAAAGGATTATGAGATATACAGAGCTGAGAAGAAGTCGGGAAAATACATATCTGTTAAGAAACTGAAAAGTGGTGTTTATTCCGATTCAAAAGTTAAGGCTGGAAAGAAATACTTTTACAAAATAAAAACTACTTCAAATGATGGTAAAGTCATATGGTCGGGTACTAAAGAAATTTATGTAAAGGGCACACCTAACAGACCTAAACTGTCCATAAAAAAGACCAAAAGTAAATGGACACTGACATGGGGGATAATTGGTGATAACAGCAAAGGATTGCAGGTGTACATGAAAACCAGCAAAAAAGGTAAATTTGTAAAGGTAAATGAAGTTAATAAACTTAAAAAGAAAAAGAACAAAAAAGGTATAACCGGTATGTCCGGTAGCCGCAGTTCTTTGGATAAAAAAGTTACATATTTCTTTAAAGTAAGAACCTACGCAGTTGTAAATGGCAAAAAGGTTTACAGCCGATGGTCTAAGGTAAAGAAAATGAAAGGATAAAAGTAAAAAGATATGTTATCTATCAAAGTGGTAGATAGCATATTTTTTTGTGGGAAAATTGGTTAGAAAGGGGTCAGTTGTTGAAAAAAGTGGGAAAGAGTGTATGGTATAATAGTTTTATCATTGAAATTGTAGAAAGAGGTAGTAATATGGCTAAGCAAGTTAAATTTGGAGAAAAAGATTTAGAATTAGTAAAAAGGATAGAAGATTTTCAAAAAGAACAAAAATTGCCATCATTTATTGAAGCTGTTCGTGTACTTTGTGAAAAGGGATTACAAGTAAACGAAATTATGAAGTATTAGGAAAAATAGAGAAAGGAAATGTCAAACTATGAAACAGATAAAGAAAAAAATAGCTATTGTACTAACATTAATTTTGTCAATATCGATGATACCAACAATGGATGTAAGTGCAGCAAAAAAAGTAAAATTAAGTAGGACAACTGTAACTATTTATGTAGGAAAGACAGTTACTTTGAAGTTAAAAAATAACAAAAATAAAGTAAGATGGAGTTCATCTAACAGAAATATTGCTACAGTTACAAAAAAAGGTAAGGTTAAGGGGAAGAAAGCCGGCAAAACAACAATTACTGCAAAAGTAGGAAAGAAAAAGTATCGATGCAGGGTTACGATAAGGAAAAAATTTACAAAACATATAAGACCACAGCCAACTACAAAGCAGACGGAACAACCAATAACTAAACCTTCGAAACAAGAATTGTCAATTACTGATTATTACAATAAGTTGAAAAATTTTATTATTTCAAATGGGCTAGCAAGTAATAATTTTGAAAATAAATATATGCAAATATATCATAATGATCTTATTTATGAATGTAGCTTAATATATAATAAAAATACAGATATGTATAGATTTGAAGTTGTGGCAAATATGAGTGAAAAGGGCACAATATGGTTTAATATGAGTAAATCTCCAATTATTAAATATGAAATATCAAGTGTTTTTTTTAACTATACAGCACAGTCTAATTTTGAGGGAGCAAAATATACTAAAAACAAAAATACTACTGTAGGTTATGTAATAAATAGTAATAGAGGTGCATCTTCTGAAGATGAAATTAAAGATTATGCAAATACTTATTTGAGATTAAATTTTGTTTTGATGGATAGAGTAATAGGTGGCAAAGTTAAAATATCGTTGGCAAATTTGGGAATGACTGATTATAACAGAGATGTTGCGGTCAAATTACCGTACATTAAGGATTCAAATAATAATGTAGAACATCCAACAACAGTCAAACCAACAGAATCTACAACAGTCAAACCAACGGAACCCATAACAGAACAACCTACGACAGTCAAACCAACGGAACCCATAACAGAACAACCTACGACAGAACAACCTACAACTCAGGCGACACCATTTAAAACAAAAGAAGTGTATGGTGGTGTAGAAGTTTCTGGGTACAAAGGATATGACAGTAATGTAGTCATACCAAATACAATCAATGGGAAAAAAGTTGTTGCTGTTGGAGAACGTGCATTTGTTGGATATAGCGAATTAGAAAGTATCACAATACCAGATGGGGTTGTAAGTATAGGGAATGAAGCATTTTATAAATGTAATGGTCTGAAAAAAATTATTCTTCCAAATAGTTTAAAAAGCATCGGAGATAATGTATTTAATGAATGTTGTACATTAAGTGAAATTACTATACCTGAAAGTGTAACCAATATAGGAGAAAGTGCATTTAGTGGATGCAAATTATTATATTCAATTATCATACCAAAAGGAGTGACAAATATAAAAAATGGTACATTTAAGTACTGTTCAAATTTAACTGATATAACAATCCCCAATGGTCTGACAAGGGTAGGAGAAAGTGCATTTGAAGGATGTTATAAACTAATAAAAATTGATTTTCCTGAAGGTGTGACAAGTATAGAAAAAAACACATTTAGTGGATGTAGCAGCTTAAAAAACATGACGCTTCCTGATAGTTTAAAGAAGATAGAAAGTGGTGCATTTGATTATTGCAGTGAGTTGTCAAGGATTATACTTCCCGATAATTTGATAAGTATTGGGGATGGAGCATTTTCTCAATGCAGAAATTTAATTGATATAGAAATACCAGAGAGTGTGACAAGTATAGGAGATGTAGCTTTTTGTGAATGTAGTAAATTAGAAAATATTACATTAACGGATGGAAAAATAAATATAGGATATAGTGCGTTTAGGGGTTGTAGTAGTTTGAAGAGTATAACAAATTCAAATAAATTTGCAAAAGAAACAGATTTAGATGGTGGTGCAAGTATAGGTCTGAGAGCGTTTGAGAATTGTTATAATTTGCAAAAAGTGATAATTCCAAATGGGGTAACTCAAATAGGTGAAGGAGCATTTAGAACTTGTAGCAGTTTGAAAAGTATCACAATACCAAACAGTGTAACCGATATAGGTGAAGGAGCATTTTCTGAATGTAGCAGTTTGAAAAGTATCACAATACCAAACAGTGTAACCGATATAGGTGCAGGAGCATTTTCTCAATGTAGCAATTTAGATGATATAACAATTTCAGAGAGCCTGACAAGTATATGTGGAACAACATTTTATAAATGTACTAATTTAAGAAATATAACCTTACCAGATAGTGTTATAAGTATAGGTGGCTTGGCATTTAAAGAATGTACTAATTTAAAAAATATAGATATGCCCAAAACAATGACTTACATTGGAAATGATGCATTTAGAAATTGCATTAATTTGGAAAGTATAATAATTCCGGAAGGCTTAACGAGTATATCCGATGGCACTTTCTCGGGATGTAGTGGATTGATTAGCGTTACGATTCCAAATAGTGTAGCAACTATACAACATTATGCATTTAATCAATGTACTAGTTTGAATAGAGTTATAGTTTCAGATAGTATCACAGAAATAGCAACACCAGATAATGCAACAGGAATTGAAACTGGCGCTTTTTATTGCTGTAGTAATTTGAGGAATATATCAATTCCAAATACTGTATCAAGCATAGGAGAAGTTGCGTTTAAAGGTTGTAAAAGTTTAGTTAATGTCACAGCAAAAGGCGTAACAGATATAGGGAATTTGGCATTTTCTGAATGTAGTAGTTTGGAAAGTATCACTATTAACAAACAGGTTTCCTATATAGGAAATAGCGCATTTGATGAATGTACAGATCTTACTGAAATTATTACATCTGATGTACAAATAGGTATAAAAACATCAAATAATGTGGTGGGTATAGGAGATAATGCATTTAAAAATTGTAAAAAATTAAGAAACGCCATAGTTCCAGATAGGGCAACAAGTATTGCTAATGGTGCATTTTTTGGTTGTATCAGTCTTGTTAGTATAGTAATTCCAAAGAGTGTAACGAGTATCGGGACTATGGCATTCTTAGGATGCATTAATTTAACAAGTATAACAATTCCAAGTAGCGTTACTGCTATAGGTGAAGGTACATTTTTAAATTGTAATGCCCTAACGGAAATAAAGGGAGTGAAAGGTTCGTTTGCAGAAACCTGGGCAAAAGAAAATGGATATACGTTTATAGTACAGTAAAGAAAAAAGTAGTTGATTGAGTTCATATAACAATATTGTGTTCTCAATCAGCTATTTTTTATTAAAGTTGAATGAGTGGAAAAAATGATGTGTGAGGGGGCAGTTGTTGAAAAAAACGCCATATATTATATGAAAAAGATTATTATAGTTCTGATAATGAGTTTAGTGCTAAATTATTTGTTTCAGGAAAGAAAACTTACGATGCTAATGGATCAAATTATAGTTCATATGTACCTGTTGGATGGAAATTATATGATTCAAATGGTAGTGTAGTTGAAACAGGAACAGTATATTCACCTGATATAGCAGTGGGAGAGAGTTTTACTGATGCATATGGTTATATTAGTACGGACTTGAAACCAGGATATTATAATTTAGTATTTATAGATACTATATAGGTAGATACTTAGGTTGAGAGGAAAGACATAAAGTTAAAACCATCAAGGGAGAACAACATAAGTATTCTTTTATTAGCAAGGGTAAAATAAAAAAGAAAAAAACATATATAAAATGAAAAATCAGTTTGAAATACCTGTCACATTCGAATTGTGGCAGGTATTTTTATATATAAATAGTTGCAGTAAAAATGACTATAGTGGTATGGTGTGATATAATTTATATATAAAATACAAGCGTAAAATAACACGAAAGATCTTATATTTATAGAACTTAATAAGAGGTTATGCGTGGCAGGAGGGGAGAAATAGTATTACTTAAGCATATAAGCAGAGTGTCTGACTATGCATTCTTTAATTGTACGGGACTTGAATCTGTATACATTTTTTGTCATCTAACGCAAATCCAAATGGAGGTTACGATAAAATTCCATGTGGAACAATTGAAGATAATGCTTTTTACGGATGTAATAATATGAAAGACGTAACAACAGGATATGCAGTAAATTTTCCAAAATCATGGCCTGATGGTGGGGAAAATGTGGTAGGTTATACGGCTGGATTCTATTTTGTTGGTAATAAAGGTGTTATTATTAAAAAAACTATGTTGCCGGAGTTAGGCTGTAAAACTGTAATAATAGGTAATGGAGTTGAAGGAATTGTGGCATCAGGGATGAGTTATAAAAGAAAACTTGAATATGTTTACCTACCTGAAAGTATTGAATACATTGAAAATTATGCATTTCAATATGATGCAAAACTTAAAAAAATCACAATTCCAAGTAAGGTACCAGAGATAAAGGATCAAATTTTTGCTAATTGCCCTGAATTAACTACTATGACAATAAAAAATCCCAATATTGAACTGGCAAAAAAAGGTATGCCTATGAATTTGAAAACAATAATGGAGAGACATCAGATAATACAACAACAGAGGCAAGCGGTAATGTAACAACGGAAGTGACTAACAATACATCAACAGAATCTGGTGAGTCTGAAATATCTGAAACTAAGGAAAATACACCGGTTGGACCAACAGAAACAACCCCAAATAGTACATCTGATATAAACCCAACAGAAGATGCAGGAAATCAGACAACGTAAGGCAGGAATAATACTAAAACTACGAAAGGATATTTTGATATTACACCATCAGGCAAATTCAAAATAAAAAGTGTAAAAGAACTGAATTACCATTCTGTAAAATTGTCATGGAAAAAATAATAAAGTAACCTGGTCAGTCATTTGGTCAACGTATGTTAGAGGCGTGCCTAAAAAGCCTAAATTAACTTTAAGAAAAAGCAAAACCATATGGATTTTGTCATGGGGAGTAATAAAAGACAACAGCAAAGGCGTTGAGGTGTATATGAGAAAAGGCACCCAAGGAAAATTTAAAAAAGTGAAAACAATTAAAAACATAAAAAAGAGCAAAAAGAAAAAAGGTGCTACAGGAATGACGGCTGATGTAAGCAGGCTGAAATCCAAAGGAACTTATTTCTTTAAAATAAGAACCTACGCTATAGTTAATGGAAGAAAAATTCATAGCCGTTGGTCTAAAACAAGAAAAGTTAAAAAATAGAATATAACTATACAACGTAAGAAACAGTTTTACAGAATTTAAACAGGCATTTCTTTATTTATTATCATTTATGAAAAGAAGAAATACAGAGTTGAAAAATTTTGTAGGACTGTTTTTTATGTAATAAGTAATTTGTTGAAATAATTATTACATAAAAGGTATTTAGCAATTAGTGAAAATTTATATGAAAAAAATTGTGCAAAAAGGTCAAATTTTGAAAAAAACTAACAAAAAACATGGTAAAATATTACTATGAGACAGAGGGAAAATATGGAAGAAGGGAGAAAGTTATGAACAAAGATATGGATTACGATGCTTTAAGAAATGATTTGGAAGATTATTATGGTACGGCTATGTTTGGAGGTGCTGGTATGGCAATGGGTGGCTTGTCGGATGTAGAAAGTGCATCAGATGACAGACTGATTGAAATTGCTGCAAGGGAAAGAATCAATTTAGGAAAATATGAAAAATAAAGTGTTAAGAACGGAAAAATGCGAGATAAGGAGAGATAAAAATATGGCAGAAGTTTATTGTGACTTTAGGTTAGACGTAAATACTGACAAAGAATTTGAAATAATAAAGGAAATTTTGGAACACAAAATACTAAATCAGAAATATGTTTTTTATAGTGTTGACGAATATGACTCAGAGAATAGAAGCATAATATTTGATGAAGCATCAGGAGGTCTTGAGAATACTGTTCTAAGCCTTGTGGCAGAAATAAATAGCTATATAGATGAACTTGCAGAGCTGCAGGAATCGGAAGCTGACAAGGAAATATTTAGAAATTTTCATTATGAAGTATATGCGACAATACTTGATTGTTATTGTGGTCTTTCACATGATGTTATTATAGAGAGAAATAATGGCAAGGTCACAATGCAAGAGGAAGAAGAAGTTTCGTCTTATGATATTTATTTTAGTAACGAAGATAAGGCAAAAGATGAATACGAATTTGTATGCAGTAGAGTAAGACAAATATCTGGTCCTGATCCTTATATTATGCCACTGGAAGAGTTTATGAAAAGAAAAGGAGATACGATTTATATAGGATATGATGGAATGACAGATAAGAGTCCGGGATGGGATGACCCAGTAGAATTGATTTTTAATAAAAATTGAAATTAATTATTCAGACAGCCTTTAATACATACTGGAAGCACGCGAGTGCAGTAGTCTGGAAGAGCTAGTTAATAAAATGACGAAAAATAGAAGATAGTAGGAGGATAGCGGAATGAAGTTATTTGTTACAGGTGATAATCACATAGGAAGAAAATTTGATAAATATAGTATTAAAAATCAGTTGATAGAAAGTAGATTCCTTTGCCTTAAGGATATGGTAGAAACTGCAGAAAAAGAGCAATGTGAGTTCTTCATTATTACAGGTGACCTTTTTGATAATACTTATGCAATAACAAAAAAGGATGTTAAACGTGTAGTTGAGATTCTTGCAGGTTTTAATCAGAATGTTTTGGTGCTTCCCGGAAATCATGATTTTTATTCAGGCAATGAACAGCTATGGAATGATTTTATGACTATGGCAGATGCGCATAGCAATATTATTGTACTTAATGAATACCAGCCGTATGAATTTGATAGTAGTGATGGACCTGCTGTTTTTTATCCTGCTTATTGCGATAGTAAGCATAGTGACACTAATCGCTTGGATTGGATAAAGGAAGAGAATATTGATGGTGTGAGCAAGTATAATATTGGTATTGCTCATGGCGCTTTGGAAGGACTTGCAATTGATACAGAAGGGGAGTATTTTCCAATGACTAGAACTGAGCTTGACAGTATTCCAATGGATGTGTGGTTATTGGGACATGCTCATGTGACAGAACCTGCAATTCCAGCTAATGAGGAAAAGACAGGCTATACTATTTTTAATGCCGGAACACATGAACAACTTGATTTGCACAATAATACAGAAGGTAATGCCTTTGTGATTACATTACAGAACAACGATGGAATTAAGAAAATTTTGGCTAAACGTGTAGTAACCGGAAGAATAAGATACTACGATGAGAAGTTGACCTTTAATGCTACAGACAATAAGTCTTTAGAAAAGACTATCGAAGAATTAGTAAAAGATTACTCTAGCAACTCAATTGTAAGACTGACAATCTCCGGAAGTATAGATGCATCTGAATATCAGAAAAAAGAAGCAATTTACGAGGCTCAACTTAGTAGATTCTTGAACTACAAGATTCTTGACAATGATTTAAGTGAGAAGATTACCAGTGAAAAGATTGAAAATGAGTTTTCAGAAATTGGTTTTGCAGCCAAATTTTTGGAAGGTCTATTGGATGATCCAGTGGAGCTTCAGATGGCGTATGATATTGTGAAATCATTGAAATAGAGGAGGTTGTACATATGAATATTAAATCAGTTAAAACTAGACAGTTTGCAGGTATTAAGAATAAAGAGGTAGAATTTGAAGACGGACTAAATGTATTGGTTGGTAATAATGAGACCGGTAAAAGTACCATGGTTGAGCTTATTTATCAGACTTTATATAGAGACTCTAAGCTTAGTAGGAGTAAGAAAGAAGACAAAGATTTCATTGCAAGATTTATGCCTTCTGATTCCAAGGGAGATGTTGTAGATGGAACGTTAGTGTTCGCTACAGATGATGGTCTGTATACCCTTCAGAAGAAGTGGGGGGCTTCAGAGATGTGTGAACTAGAGTCTTCAAACGACGGAATTATTGCAAATGAGAAAAAGATTAGAGAGATAATTGATGGTGAATTGGTTTACAAGAGGGGGCTTTATGATGATGTGGTTTTTGCATCTCAAAAAAGTCAGGCAAATGTGGTTGAGCACATTTTAAACAAGCTAGACAAAAAAGCACTTGTAAAACAGGATTTGGTTTCTATTATTGCGTCCGGAGGAATGTCATCAACAGAAGGAATTGCTCCGGAAGAAATTGAAAAGATTATTCAGGAAAAGATTGATGCACTTAGTGGACATTGGGATTTTGTAAATGATGGTCCTGATAAAAAACGAGGAATTGAAAATAAATGGGTTCAAGGTGTAGGAGCTATTCTGGAGGCTTATTATACTAAAGCAGAACTTGAGTATGCTTTGCAGAAGAGTGAACTTGCAGAAAAAGCTATTGATAATGACAATAACAAAATCAATGAAGCTAAAGAAAAACTGGAAAATTATCAGGCTGAAAAAGACGAGTATGAACGTTATGCAGTAGCGCTTGCTACTTATAATAGTAATATGAAACTTAAGGATGAGTATTTAAAGGCGAGAAACAAAATTTCTGCAGATTTAAAGGAATATCCACAGCTTCTCAAAGAATATGAAGAAGCTTTACATTTAAAGACGCTCTCTAAGGCGCAGGCTATAATTTCGCAGTATAAAGAAATCCAGGCAGCAAAAGATAGTCTTGTTGAGGCAAAAAAAGCAATCGAAGGGAAGACAGAAATAACTGCCGAAGATGATAAAAAGCTTGTTGATCTTGAGTCAGATATTAACAGTTTGCAAGCACAGCTTTCTAATCTTAATCTTGTAGCTAATATTAAGAAGCTTGGAAACACCGACATTCAGGTCAAATCAGTTGCTACAGGCAAGGACGTAGATATTTCTGCCGGTGAATTTGATATTAATGAAACTGTAGAGATTACAGTTCCAGGTGTTATGAGTATGACAATTGCAGCAAAGGGCGTAGATGTGGAAGATGTTAAGCGACAGCTTGATGAGAATAATAAGGAAAGAGAAGCACTTCTTTCAAAATGCAAAGTAAAGGACCTTGATGAACTTAGAACTAAGAGAGAGGAGTATACAGCAGCATATCATAATTTAAGTGTTGCTCAGAAAGATTATGATAATCTTATAGAAGGCATAGATCTTGATAAGCTTGATGAAGATTATGAACATCATAAGGAAAAGTCTTCAGAACTGGAGGGACTTGATAAGAAGATTAAGGAACTTTGCGGTTCTGAATCAATAGATTCTTATGAAGCAATGTTAAAACAGAAGTGCAATTCCATAGAAGGAGAATACGATGCCGAGGCACCTGTTGATTGCATGAAGAAAAAACTTGAAGAAGCAGAAGCCAAACTTGCAGAGATTGATTCGCAACAGGGTGACGTTGAAAACATTCCAAAGAAGTATCGTGATATTGAAGATGCCAAAGTTTACAAAGAAACACTTAATTCCAATATTGAAGATGCTACCAACCAGATTGAAGAGGCAAAGGAAGCTCTCAGTGGGCATGAAAAAGAGCTTGGTGATGTGGCACCTGAGGATTTGAGAACTCAGATTGATGATGCAACAATAGAATTTCAGAAACTTAAGGATGACTGCGAAAGATGGAATCATATTTTAGCAGTTCTTAAAGCGACTCGTGAGAATATGGCTGGCGAAAGTACAATGTCTGATGTTCAGGATAGGTTCGCTGAGTATCTTTCTGTAATTACTGATGGCAGAATTAATCTTAAGTCTATGGATGAAAATATGGATGTAAATATTCAAAGTGGTAATAATCACATGACTTATGAAATTCTCTCAGAGGGTACAAAAGACACGATTGCCCTTGCTTTTAGACTGGCAATACTTGAACATTTATTCCCTGATGGTGGTGGTCTTGTAGTTTTTGACGACCCATTTACAGAGATGGATGAAAACAGAACAGAGCAAGCGTGTAAGTTGGTTCAGAAATTTGCTGATGCCGGTAACCAGGTTATTTTTGTAACTTGTGATAATAAATATAAAAATATGCTTTCAGGAAATATAGTGGAATTGTAGGAAGTTAATACAACAAAGTATTTAAAGGTATAGTATAAGAATAAAAAAGGAGGTTAGCTAATATGAAAAATAGCGAATAAGAAATTCCTATAAAAAAATATCAATATATCTTAGAAAAATGCACTTGCTAAAATGTGTAAAAGTACTAAGGGGTCAGTTGTTGAAAAAAACGGTATATGTCATATGTTAAAATAGTTTTATCAATAAAATACAATAGAAAAAGGAAAAGAATATGGAGGACGAAGAGGATGATCAAATGCCCGAATTGTAATATGGCAGTTTCTGAATTTGCAACAACTTGTCCTCATTGCGGAAAGACAATAGACAAAGAAAGTGTTACAAAAGCGGTAGAAACACAAAATACTTCTAAAAAGGAAATAAACAGGAAACGACAATTAAGTAAGCTTGGAAAAGAAAAATATTTACCTTTAGTTATGGTAATAATATTAATACTTTTTAGATTAGTCAATGAGATACAAGCTTTTTCTATAGTATATGATACATTAGCTGGTAGCAAAATTTTGGGAACACTGATTTATAGCGTTGCTGTACAATTAATTCTTTCATCAGTTCTGTTTTGTATAATACCAATTTCTTTTTTAACCAAAATGTATCAATCTAGTAAAGGATATATACTAAAAAATATACAGATGGTAATTGATGTATATATTATATTTATGAGTTTGATAGGAGTGCTATCAGGATTTAGGAATATGAATGTTATGCATAGTATACAAATGTTATTATTGTTATTGGTATTTGTAACATCTTTGATATTGTGCATTAAAATGGGTAAAAAGCAAGATGTACATAGTGATGAGAAAAATGAAACAACAGAATAACAATTTATATTTTAAATAGAAAGATAATCTAAAATATCTGCCATATTAGAGATGTGGCAGGTATTTTTTTTTGCAAAAAACATAAACGACTTATATAATATGATGCTAATATAGAATAATATGTTGACAAAATAAAAGGAATACTATATCATATATATACTTATACAATTTGTGACAAAATAATGCGAAAATAATTAGATGAGTAAAGAAAGGTTATGGTATGGGAAAACAGGATGTGTTAGCAAAAAAGTACATGTCAGATAATGAAAAGTTTGCAGATGTGTTTAATTATTATTTATACAATGGAAAGCAAGTTATAAAGTCAGAAAACTTAAAAGAAGAAAGCATAAGCGAAATAGCCCTTCCCTACAGTGAGAAGTATAAAAACACTTTTGTTGAAAAGTATAGAGACATTATTAAAAAGTGTGTAATAAAAAGTGACAACCATTATACATATTTTCTTTTAGGCATAGAGAATCAGTCAGAGGTTCATTATGCAATGCCTGTAAGAAACATGCTTTATGATGCATTGAATTATTCAGGGCAGGTCAACAGGATAGAAAAAGATCACAAAAAGAAAAAAGATAAATTAAGCACGGCAGAATATCTGTCAGGAATAACAAAGAGTGATAAAATCACACCTGTTATAACATTGGTGCTATATTGGGGCAATGAAGCCTGGGATGGACCGAAAAGTTTATATGAAATGTTTAAAGAAACAGACCTGGATATTTTAAGATATGTAAATGATTATCACATCAATATAATAGAGCCAAAAGACATAAAGGACTTCTCAAAATTTAAAACCGAACTGGGAAAAGTGTTAGAGTTTATCAATGCATCAGACAGCGTGGCAAAAGTTAAAGAAATTTTGGAAAACAATCATGAATATTATTTACATATGGACATTGAATCTGCTAGAATGATAAAAACATTTGGAAAGCTAGAGATAGATATGAAGCAGTATGAGAAAAATAAGGAGGAAGTTAATATGTGTAAGGCATTAGAGGACATGGTTCTTGAGGGCAAGCAGCAGGGCATAGAGGAAGGAATGCAGGCAGGTATACAAGAAGGTATAAAGGCACTCATAGAAGTTGCAAAAGAGTTGGGTGCAACAACAGATATAATTGAAAAGAAAGTGGAAGAAAAATTTAATTTGTCAAAAGATGAAGCTGTTCAGGCAGTGAAGAAATATTACAAGTAGAGTTATTATCATATAGTCGTTTTTTTGATAAGAGGGTTCTTATAAGGACTCTCTTATTTTATATTTGCTCAGTTTGTAGCTTAAAATTACGAGCAATCTCCAGCTCAAATCCGCTTCGCTGCTTTTCGCTGGAGATTGTCACAACATTAAAAAATAGAAAAAGACAATAATTCCTGCAAGCAGTGTACGCCGAGCCAGCTCGATTCCACTTCGTTACATCTCGCTGTGGGCTGTCGCCCAATAAATATAAAATAAAAAGTAGTTGTCTGAGTATGCAAGCATTCTCTTCCAACTACTTTTATTTAATATTTGCTCGGCTCGTAATTAACCAAAGTATCTCTTTAGTAATCCTTCAAATGCTTTGCCGTGTCTTGCTTCGTCTCTTGCCATTTCATGTACTGTGTCATGGATTGCATCAAGGTTTGCAGCTTTTGCACGTTTTGCAAGATCAAATTTTCCTGCTGTTGCACCGTGTTCTGCGTCTACACGCATTTCAAGGTTTTTCTTTGTTGAGTCTGTTACAACTTCACCAAGTAATTCTGCAAATTTTGCAGCATGTTCTGCTTCTTCGTAAGCAGCTTTTTCCCAATATAATCCGATTTCAGGATATCCTTCTCTATGAGCCACTCTAGCCATTGCAAGGTACATACCAACTTCTGAACATTCTCCTTCAAAGTTTGCTCTTAAGTCAGCTAAAATATCTTCGCTTACTCCCTGTGCAACACCAACTACATGTTCTGCAGCCCATGTCTTTTCACCTTCGTCTACCTTGTTAAACTTATCTGCAGGAACACCACATACTGGGCACTTTTCTGGTGCTTCATCTCCTTCGTGTACATAACCACATACTGAACATACAAATTTTGCCATTTTCTCTTCCTCCTAAAAATAAAACTTTAATAATATTAATATAAATGGGTATACCATTAATGTTTGGACTTACAATTATTGCATAAACCATAAAAGTAGGTGCGGTGTCCGTGAATTTCACCGGAACAATGTTTGGAAGCCTGTTCACAGATGTTTAATTCATCCATGAATATATCTTCCACAGCACCACATTCACTACAAATAAAATGGTAGTGGGGTTCAACATGACCGTCAAAATGTTCACGTCCATCACCCAGTTTCAGGGAAAGGGCATCTCCCTGGTCAACCAAAAATCTCAGATTACGATAAACTGTTCCTAAACTAATGTTGGGAAGTTCTTCCCTGACGCTGTTGTAAACCATATCAGCAGTAGGATGGTCGTATCTGGATAAAAGATTTTGCCTGATGGCTTCTCGTTGAAAACTTTTCTTAACCATGTCTTTCTCCTTATCAATAATAGTAACTATTATCATTTTATCAGAAAAAAACTATTTGTCAACAATTATTTATATTTTTTTATTGAATATGTTTATTGTTTTAAAAACGTTTTATATATATAACTTAATTAATAAGGATTGAACGGTTTTAATTGAATATTGTTATCTAATAAAAGGGGGCTTTTATTATGAAAGGATTGAAGAAAATGATTGCAGTAGTATTTACTATAGCAATGGTAGTAACTTTTGTGCCACAGATTAATTTGGGGGTAAATGCAGATACGGCAAAAAAATTCACCTATGCAAAATATTGTGTAGGGGAATTACTCAATTTAAAAGGTTTCGAATTTTAACATATGTTAAAGTCCGAAACCTTTTTTAATAATGTTGTTTTAAAATAAATTATTTACTTAATCTTTCGTGGATGCTTGCAGCAGCCTGTTTTCCGGCTCCCATTGCAAGGATTACTGTAGCAGCACCTGTTACGGCATCACCACCGGCAAATACGTTGTCTCTTGTTGTTTCTAAAGTATCTTCATTAACAACTAAGCAACCCCATTTGTTTGCTTCCAAACCTTCTGTAGTAGTTCTAAGAAGTGGGTTTGGACTTGTACCGATTGACATGATAACTGTGTCAACATCAATATCGAAGTTACTTCCTTCAATGGCGAGAGGACGACGACGACCTGAAGCATCAGCTTCGCCAAGTTCCATCTTAACACATTCCATCTTACATACACGACCGTTTTCATCACCTTTAAGTTTTACAGGGTTATGTAATGTTTTAAAGATAATTCCTTCTTCTTCAGCATGTTCGATTTCTTCGTTACGTGCAGGAAGTTCTTCCATACCACGACGATATACAATGTATACATTTTCAGCACCAAGTCTAAGAGCTGTTCTTGCAGCGTCCATGGCAACATTACCACCACCAACTACAGCAACATTTTTACTCTTAATTACAGGTGTATCATAATCATCTAAGTAAGCTTTCATAAGGTTAGCTCTTGTTAAATATTCATTTGCAGAATATACACCAACTAAAGCTTCACCTTCAATACCCATGAATGATGGAAGACCGGCACCTGAGCCAATAAATACTGCCTTAAATCCCATTTCCATAATTTCATCAACTGAAAGTACACGACCGATTACCATGTTAGTTTCAACCTTAACACCAAGTTTTGTAAGGTTATCAACTTCCTTCTGTACAATATCTTTAGGAAGTCTGAATTCCGGTATACCATAAACTAAAACACCACCGGCTTTGTGGAAAGCTTCAAAAATAGTAACTTCATAACCAAGTTTTGCAAGGTCGCCTGCACATGTAAGTCCGGCAGGACCTGCACCGATAACAGCTACTTTAATACCGTTTGATTCAGGTTTTACGGCGTCATCATTGCTGTGAGCCATATGGTAGTCAGCAACGAATCTTTCTAAACGACCAATGGCAACAGGTTCACCTTTAATACCACGGATACACTTTCCTTCACACTGATTTTCCTGTGGACAAACACGACCACATACAGCTGGAAGACCATTTGTACTTGTTATAATATTGTAAGCTTCGTCAAAATTACCTGCAGCAACCTGTGCGATAAATTCAGGAATTCTAACGCATACAGGACAACCACTCATACAAGGTTTATTCTTGCAGTTAATACATCTTGTTGCTTCTTCCATAGCCATTTCAGCAGTGTATCCTAAAGCAACCTCGTCAAAGTTTTTATTTCTTACATTAGGTTCCTGTGTAGGCATAGGTACCTTTGTTAAAGTCATATTAGGCATTATTTCGCACCTCCCATATCAGCTGCCTTGTACATACGGCAGTGTTCTTTATCGTGAGCTTCAAATTCTCTATAAGTAGAATTACGCTGCATTAATTCATCGTAATCAACTTTGTGACCATCAAAATCAGGACCGTCAACGCAGGCAAACTTGATTTCGCCTCCAACAGTAACACGACAACCACCGCACATTCCTGTTCCGTCAATCATAATAGGGTTAAGTGAAACTAATGTCTTAATGTTATATGGTTCTGTAACCTTTGAAACAAACTTCATCATAGGAATTGGTCCGATTGCAATAACTAAATCGTAGTTATTACCGGCATCGATTAATTCCTGTAATTTGTTGGTTACAAATCCTTTTTCTCCATAAGTTCCATCATCTGTAGTAATGAAAAGTCTGTTACATACAGCCTTGAATTCATCTTCTAAAATAACAATATCTTTGCTTCTAAATCCGGCGATAACATCTACGTCAGCTCCCATGTTAAATAAAGCTTTTGCAGAAGGATAAGCAATGGCATTACCAACACCACCACCGATAACGCAAACTTTCTTTGCATCACCAAACTCTGTTGCTGCACCAAGTGGACCAACAAAATCTAAAATAGCATCGCCTTCCTGTAACTGTGATAAAAGCATTGTTGATTGACCAACAATCTGAAAAATAATAGATACAGTTCCTTTTTCTGCATCTGTATCAGCAATAGTAAGTGGAATACGCTCACCATGTTCATCAATTCTGAAAATAATGAACTGTCCGGCTTTAGCCTTTTTAGCTATAAAAGGAGCCTGAACATCTAAGCGTACAACAGTATCATTTAATTGCTGTCTTTTGACAATCTTGTACATTTGTATTCCTCCCGATTTAATGTTCTTAAAAACTTAATCTCAAACTCATAAAAAGTCACTCTACAGTATATCATAGCGCTGTGATTATAGCAATTATAAAAAATATCAGTATAAACAAAAAATAGCAGAAAAAATAGCAGAAATAAAAAATACCCAAAGGAATATGAAAGTCTTTTAGTCTCCCCCCACACTTAAAAACCTCAAATATTCCAGTGAGTATTTCATTAAAAGATTAAGATGGCCCCCCGACATTTTAATCTTAATTGGATTGTTGTGCTTACTACATTAACAATCATATATATAATATGAAAAAAGCTTTACATTCCGGCATAATATCCAACCTATAAAATTATGCCAGGTATAAAAATTAGTCTCTTGAGATATACCATGCATAAATTCCTGCAGCAACAACGATAACAGCCATAACTGCAACGATAATACCTGTTTCCATAATATGTACCTCCTTATTTTTTTGTACCAAAATAAAACCTTACAAAAAGGCTGTACATATTACTTCTTACCATCCTTTTGGTGAATATAATTTAGAATTGTAGTCCTACTATATATAATTGCAGTATTAACCAGTATTAGAGAAAGTAATACCACAAAAAAATTGTAGCAGGGTGAAGTTAAAAGAACTGCAAAAATACCGCCAAATCCTGAAAAGGTATTGTTTGCATTGCGTAAACGTGTAAGTGAGGCTGAACTTCCTGACTCGCTTCTTGTAGATACTGTTGCAGGTAATGCATCTTTAATTACCTGAAAAGTATAAGAATCATCTTTGGAAGATGATGAAAATAATTCGCTGGTATTTGAAATACCGAAAGTAACCCATGAGAAAACGAGACTAATACAAATAAGATAACATATGAGATTTTTTCTATTGTATTGTTTCATATTACCTCGCCTCCCGATAAGTTTAAATAAATTACAACAAATATAACACTATAATTAAAAATAATCCATACTTTTTTTAATAAACTAATTTTTTTAGGCACTTCTAAATAAAGTAGTTCTAAATGAACGCAATATTATATTGCGGGAATTATTTCAACGGAAATCTGGTCAAACTTATTTTCTAAATCTTTTGTAATGTGTTCCTGAATATTTTTAAAATCTTTAACTTTTATAATATCAGATTTACTTTTCACATATACTTCAATCCAGGTTTTTCGACCGGTCTGAGTAACGTCAAGAAAGTCTAAGCTATAATTATAAGTTTTAATGTCTTCTTTAACAACGATACGAATTTCATCCATAATTTCTTTCTCAGGTGAGAACAGAACAAGTTCTCTTAAAGTTTTAAAAATCTGAACAACAGGTTCTTTTAATAAAAACAGTGAAACCACAATGGCTACAGAAGAATCAATGTATGGAATTATGAATTTCAGTTCTGTATTTGCAAGCAATAGCTGGAATAAAAAAGCAACAGATATACCAAGTGTACTTACAACATCTACCTTCCATAAATATAATTCCGACTGAATCATAAGTGAGGAATAGCTTCGGCTTAGGTGCTTTAATAATAGAAGCATTAAAATACAGAAAAAGCAAAGAGTTGATTCATACATTAAAACACTGAAAGCGTCTACAGTATGCCCGCCGTTTAATAAAATCTTTATGTTTGAAACAATCATGTTAATAACCACAACTAATAGTACAGTGTATTTTAAAAGAACAAGTAGAGATTCTATCTGAGAAAATCCGTAAGGCTTGTTTTCGGAAACAGGCTTGTACAAAAATGGAACAAGAATGAACATTGGTAGCAGAAGCATTAAATCAAACAAGTCGAAAATGCCATCAGCTATAACGGTTTTTGAACCCAGTAAAACTGCAGCGATTACTTCTACTACAGTAAAAATAATTGTTCCTGTAAGTGATAGTTTCAAAATTTTGTTTTCCATTTTATATTTTTTATCATGCATGATAAGTTAAAATCCTTTCTCAATAAATAACTACTTTATATAAATAATTACGATTACACAAATAATTATGTTTATGCAAATTTAATTCATAAATATAATAAAGTCTGGTATAATACAAATGTCAACACATATAATTGTTATATTAAAGTGCTAAATAAAAGAAAATATGATTATAATTTCATAAAAACATTGGTATTATACTAATGTTAGAGAGCAGTCATAAAAAAGAGTGCTGGAAAATGTTATAAGAAGAATTTTTATTAAAACAACAGATATAGAAGCAAATTTGGAAAAGGATAAATATGAAGAGAAAGAAGACTTTTAACATTGGGGAAGTATCAAGACTTTTTAACGTAAGCGCTGATTCAATCAGATATTATGAAAAAATTGGAATTTTGGAACCAACCAGAAATCAGGAAAACAACTACAGAGTATATACTTTATCGGATATCCGGCAACTTACAATGATAAGAGAACTGTTGGGACTTAGTTTTTCCACAGACAGAATTAAGGAATTTGATAAGAACCAAAATGTGGAAACAACCAAAATGCTTTTATCAGAGGAACTTAATATAGTAAATAAAAGTATTGTTGAGTTATTTGAAAAGAAGGTAAGTATTGAGGCGAGAATAAAATCGTTAGAAGAAAATATAAACCATACAGACTTAGGCAATATAAGGGTAAAAGAATTTGATGAACGCCATTGCGTAATGATAAGCGAGTCAAATCTTGACGATGATGATGTGGATTACTATCTTGTAAAATACATGCAGTCTCACAAAAACAAAGTTGACACAATTGGTGCATGTGATTGCTACGTGTTAGATACGTCAAAAGTAAGTGATGATGGTAATTCCTTTGAAACCAAAGGCGTATTTTTTTATTCAGATACATTGCTTTACAATAGTAATTATTCTCTGCCGGCAGGAAAATATTTGTCAATATTTTATAAGGGACCTTCCACCAGAACAAAAATTGCTGTAGACAAATTAATAACTTTTGCAAAAGAGCATCATATGAAAATAGTAGGTGATCCTATAGAATTTTGTCATATTGATGATTATGAAACATCAATAGATGATGAATGTTTAACGGAAATTCAGCTTCCTATTAAATAAAGGTTTAAATAGAGTGTGAATTAAATAGGATTTATGTAAAAGTAAATTATACTGTGAGGTGGAGAGTGAAATTTAAAATTTTAATTTTGAAAATAGGGATTATATTTAAAATGCACTAGCATTTTTTTCGGCTAGATAGTATAATGTTTAGTGGTCTGCTAGTAAGCAGCGAAAGATAATTATTAACGAACAACACAAAGTAGGAGGAAACCAAATGGTTAGAGCGATTGTTGGTGCCAACTGGGGTGACGAAGGAAAAGGTAAGATTACAGATATGCTTGGCGAAAAGTCAGATATCATCGTTAGATTCCAGGGTGGTAGTAACGCAGGACACACTATAATAAATGAATATGGAAAGTTTGCATTACATTTACTTCCATCAGGAGTATTTTATCAGCATACAACATGTGTTATTGGAAACGGTGTAGCACTTAATATTCCATATCTTCAGAGGGAAATTGATGATATCGTTTCACAGGGAGTGCCAAAGCCACATATTTTAGTTTCAGATAGAGCACAGATTCTTATGCCATATCACATTGATTTTGATGCATACGAAGAAGAAAGACTTGGAGGAAAAGCTTTCGGCTCAACTAAGTCAGGTATCGCTCCTTTTTATTCAGATAAATATGCAAAGATTGGATTCCAGGTATCAGAATTATTTGACGAAGATACATTAAAAGAAAAAGTAGTAAGAATTGCAGAACAGAAGAATATTCTTCTTGAACACATGTATCACAAGCCACTTATCGATCCTGATGAATTATTAGAAACATTACATGAATACAGAGATATTGTAAAACCTTATGTAGCAGATGTTTCATTATTCTTAAACAACGCTATCAAAGAAGGAAAGACAATTCTTTTAGAAGGACAGCTTGGAACATTAAAGGATCCTGATTTTGGTATTTACCCAATGGTAACATCATCATCAACACTTGCATCTTATGGTGCAATTGGTGCAGGTATCCCATGTTATGAAATCAAAGATATTATTACAGTAGTAAAAGCTTACTCTTCAGCAGTAGGTGGTGGAGAATTCGTAAGTGAGATTTTTGGTAAAGAAGCAGACGAATTAAGACGTCGTGGTGGTGACGGTGGCGAATTCGGTGCCACAACAGGTCGTCCACGTAGAATGGGATGGTTTGACGCAGTAGCTTCAAGATACGGTGTAAGAATGCAGGGCGCAACAGAAGTAGCACTTACAGTTCTTGACGTATTAGGTTACTTAGATGAAATCCCAGTATGTGTAGGATACGAAATCGACGGAGAAGTAACAAAAGACTTCCCAGTAACGTCACAGTTAAAGAAAGCAAAACCAGTATACGAAACACTTCCAGGATGGAAAGAAGATATACGTGGAATAACAGAATATGACAAATTACCTGAGAATTGCCGTAAATATATCGAGTTCATCGAAAAAGAACTCGGAGTTCCAATCACAATGGTAAGTAACGGACCAGGCAGACATGAAATCATATACAGATAGGCATTGAGCCTCGCCAAATAAAAAACACAGCCGAAAAATGTGCTTGCACAATTTTTCGGCTGTGTTTTTTATTTGATGTGGCGAAAGCCAGTGAGGTCATAGACCGAAGGTCTATGAGTACAGAGGCTCAATGCCTATCTTTTGTTTCCACGATTTTCTAAAAGCTTTGCAAGCCACATCATAACATAAATAATCACTGGAATTACAACCATACAATAGGCTGAAGCTTTCCAAAGTGTACTATATCCCAACAATGCAAACACTAAAGTAAGTAATGCACATACAACGACGACAATAACACCAAGCAGTGCCATGATTCTTTTTAATTTTTCCATATTATGTACCTAACGAATCCTTTCTACTACAATATAAGCCTAAAAAATAGAAGCTTATATTAAAATTATTCAACATAAAAGATTATAACAGACCAATAATATATTGCAATTATTGTTTTAAATAAGTATAATCTAATAAGTTGAATGTCTATCAGAGGATAAACTAAAATAATTACTTTTGGAGGAAAAAATGGCAGATAAGTATTTATTAGAAACATGGAGAGAAATAGCATACAATCAGGAACAGACTCAGCAGCAGTACAACGATTTCTGGAATGCATATTTTTTACAGGAAAAGGAAGTATATAAGGATATTCTTAAAAATTATGGCACAGTAGTTTCAGGCACAGTTGAAGAACTTGCAAAGAAGTACGACATGGAAGTTCTTACAATGGTAGGATTTTTAGATGGTATTAGCGAAAGCCTTAAAAAAGAAAATCCAATGGACCAGCTTACTGAAACAACAGAAGTTTCATTAGATTATGAACCTGAATTATTATATAAGAACATGGTAGCTGCTAAGGCACAGTGGTTATACGAATTAGAAGAATGGAACGATATCATTACACCTGAAAGACAGAAGGAATTATACAAGGAAGAAAAACGTTCAGGAACAATCGTTAAGGAAAAGAAGATTGGTAGAAATGATCCTTGTCCATGTGGTTCAGGAAAGAAATATAAACATTGTTGTGGAAGATAATTTAAGATTATTAGATAAAAGAGTACAAAATTTATATTAGACAATTAATAAAAAAGATAATTTAATTTCGAACAGGATTTCAAAAGTCCGGACCTAAAAGTCTGATTTATAGAGAATACTGAAATATCGAAACTAGATTATCTTTTTTTATTTATTAGATGCAATAATTTGTTTTACTTCGTGCTTTTTTGAGTCAGAAAAACCAATGATAATGTTGGCTTCTGTTGCACGAATTGTATTTAAAAGCTCCAAAGCTTCGTCACTGGTTTTGTGCCTGAGTGTTGTTGTAATTCCATCAAAAGAAGTAAGTACAAGTGAAAATTCAGTGGCAGTCTTTTTAGAATTAAAAGCAAATTTCCCCACACGATAACACCAAATTATATCGTTAAGTGGAATAACATAAATTCTTGGAATGGTTAAATCCACAAGATAATTTTCTGTTATATACATACTGTTAATTTGAATGTAATTGTCGCTGTTAAGTTCAATATTGGCATTTTTAATTAAATAGCGCTGTTCATCTTTACTTTTAAAAGGACAGACGTTGTAAGTATAAGGCTTTGCAAAATATAAGGCATAATTTATAAGCTTATATATAGTAGTAAGCAAAATAAAAATTAAAAGCCAAAATAAAATAATGTAGGGAATAATATTATAGTCTGCATTGCTAATGAAAAAATCTTTATTTACATCATTCATTGAAGCTTCGTTCCAGTTTAAATCTTTAATTAACATAGAGAGCATCTTTTTGTAAGTTCTGTTCGGTTTAGTGACTTTTCCCTTAAAAGAATAATTACTTAAAGTTTCTTTGGGAGTTGAGTCAACCGGAAGAAGCACAAAAAGACTTTTGCTATTTTTTATGGTGTAGTAATAGCCATATTTTTTGTGACCGATTTTCTCGAAGGTATAACCGGTGTAATGCAAATTTGATGTGGTAATTTTAACATATTTGTCTTTTGAAGTTACTGTGCTTATGTCGTTTATTTCTGTTGGGTGAAAAACAGATATAAATGGACAATTTAAAAAAATAATAATGCAAGCAATTAAAAGTAAAATGTATTTTTCAAATTGTTTTTTTGAGGATATTTTAATTTTATTATATATACTAACTGTCATTGAAGTTCTCCTATTATTAATTAAAGAAAATAGTAACATAAATATTATTCCTAATTCTTTAAATAGTATAAATGAGCAGGTGGCATTAATCAAGGTTGCGTTTAGCAGTGATTGTTGGTAAAATCACTATGTTGTAAAAATTAAATATAAGGAAATCGGAGAGAATAAAATGGAAGCATACGGTGGATTCGCACAGGTTTATGATGAATTTATGGACAATGTAGATTATCATCAATGGTGTGATTATGCAGCAAAGTTATTAGCAAAATATGGTGCAAAAGACGGCACTTTGGTTGAAATAGGTTGTGGAACAGGAACGGGTACAATGCTGTTTCACGAAAAAGGTTATAATATGATAGGAATAGATCTTTCCCAGGAAATGCTTGAAATTGCTGAAAGTAAAAAGGAAGAGGAAGAAATCGTGTATGTTTTACAGGATGCAACTAATCTTCAACTTCCATATGCAGTGCCTGCAATGGTGAGCATTGGTGATTCAATGAACTATATTACAGATTATGGTGATTTTACTAAAGTTCTTGAGAGAGTTAATGAGTATTTAGAAGATAACGGAGTATTTGTTTTTGATTTAAAAACAAAGAAGTATTTTTCTGATATTGGTGAGAAAACCATAGCTGAGGACAGGGAAGACAGCAGTTTTATTTGGGAAAATTATTTTGATGAAGAGACAAATATTAATGAATATTATTTGTCAGTATTTGTTAGGGCTGAAGATGGCAGATATGACAAATATGAAGAGGAGCATTTTCAAAGAGGGTATACTTTAAATGAAGTGAAAAAAGCAGTTGAAAAATTAGGACTTAAATTAGAAAAAATATATGAAGCTTTTACTGATAATGAAGGAACTGAAGAAAATGACAGAGTGTACGTGGTAGTTAGAAAAAATTAATGTTGAATAAGGAAAGGAACAACAAAATGGATTATATAGTTAGAGCAGTAGCAGCAGATAAACAGATTAGAGCATTTGCCATTACATCAAGAGAAATGGTTGAAACAGCAAGACAGCATCACAATACAAGTCCAGTTGCAACAGCAGCACTTGGCAGATTATTAACAGGCGGTGCAATGATGGGCGTAATGATGAAGGGGGAAAAGGACATGCTTACTTTAATGATGAAAGGTGACGGTCCAATTAACGGTGTGACAGTTACTGCTGATTCAAAAGGAAATGTAAAAGGCTATGTAGGAAATCCTAATGTACTTATTCCTGCAAATTACGCAGGAAAACTTGATGTAGGTGCAGCAATTGGATACGGAACACTTACAGTAATTAAGGACATGGGTTTAAAAGAACCATATGTTAGTCAGGTGCCTTTGGGAACAAGCGAGGTAGCTGAAGATTTAACATATTATTTTGCATCATCAGAACAGGTTCCTTCTGCTGTAGGATTAGGTGTTTTAATGTCAAAGGATAATACAGTAAAACAGGCAGGTGGGTTTATTGTCCAGCTTATGCCATTTGCTGATGAAGAAGTAATAAATAAATTAGAAGAAAGAGTAAACAACATTAGTTCAGTAACAGAAATGCTTGAAAAAGGAATGACACCTGAGGATATTTTAAAAGAAGTAATGGGTGACATGGATGTTGAATTTACAGATAAAATTGAGACAGGTTTTGTTTGTAACTGCGGTAAGGAAAAAATTGCAAAAGCTTTAGCAGGCATTAGCAAAAAAGATATGGATGAAATTATTAATGACGGTAAGGAAATTGAAGTCAAATGCGACTTCTGCAACACAACATACAAGTTTAGTGTTGAAGAATTACAGACTTTGAGAAAACAGTTCAGATAATTTAGGTGACTAAATACAGTTTAGGTAATTTATGTGATTCAATAGTTTGGGTGATAGGCAGTAGATAGTAAAATAAAATTCTACCGTGAAATTTGAAGAGTTAATTTCAAATTTTAAGTTTGGACTTGCAGCAAAATACTTGCAACAAAATAACAATATATACTGGACTTTCAAACTTTAGAGTGCTAAAATCTAAAAGTAAAGAAACCTGACAATTGAGAGGTATATTATGAGTAAGAATATTAGAAGAACGGAAGTAGATCATTTATTTGAAGCTATACTTACCTTAAAAGATAAGGAAGAGTGTTATACTTTTTTTGAAGACGTGTGTACAATTAATGAATTACTATCAATATCACAGCGATATGAAGTAGCAAAATTATTAAGAGAAGGACAAACATATCTTGATATTTCAAATGCTACAGGAGCATCAACAGCAACTATTAGCCGAGTTAATCGCTCACTTAATTATGGAAACGATGGATATGATTTGGTTCTTGAACGTGTACATGAAAAAGAAGCTGAAAATAAAAACAATTAGGCAAATGTTGAAATGTAAAATAAAGCATATGCGTGATGGCATGTTTGCTGTGTAGAATAAAGAGTATGCGTGGCAATGCATTTTGTATATTATATAATATGGAAAGCAACGTTCTTTATTAAAAAATAATCCCGTAAACGTACAGGTGAAATGTATGTTTACGGGATTGTTGCGTTTGTATTATTTTTCAGTATTTTCTGTATCAGGTAATGAGTCGATTAGTTTTTCAATAACAATTTTTCTAACAAAAGTATCGTAACTTAACATTGTAATCAAGCCCATTGTCTCAAGATATTCTTTGTCCTTAACATCTGCGTCTTTGAAAATTTCACGACATTCATTATATTCAGTTAAAATAGTGTCAGTTAAATTACACTGTTTCGCAAAAGTTAAAAAAGTATTTATTATATTTTCAAGAGGAATTTCCTCATTGTGAAAATATGAATCCAGCAATGGGGTAATAAGTTTATTTACATCATTGATGGAGATAATATTCTTGAAAAAATAAATCATAACGAGAACCATCATATGGTCCTTAGTGTATTTTTTCTTTTCAGGTGATGGAAGCAGACGACTCTTGACATAGTTATTAATCATTGTTTTAGTCATAAGCTTGTCATCTTCGTGCCTTTTAGTATTGGCAAATTTATCATTAAGATAGGTAGTTACCTGATCCATATATAAATCAATGTTTGGAATATCATCAATATTAAAGGTGTCTATATCATCTAGTATCTTTTTAATAAAATCTTCTGAATGCATAACATCTCCTCCTCTCTATAGTATAATACCTAGTAATGAAAACTACAAGATACAAAAAATAAAACTCATCATGCAAAAAATAAATACAAGATGTGAAAAAAGTATAAAAATAATGCATAAAGTAAAAAAATATGTATTAATATGCTTTTCAAAATATGGAGAGATGGTACAAAAAAGGGTTATGTGAAATTATATAATTTGATTAAATAAAATAATTAGAGAAAAATGGGAAATAATTAGGGGATATGATTAGAGAAAAAAACAAAAAGAAAGAATTTAAATTGTAAAAAATGAATTTATTTATTATTAGGATTATGTTAGAATAGAGAGACAAACATTTGTTTGATTTTTATATGACGAGGTTTATAAATGAACAAAATATATGATACTTTAAATGACATGCAGCAGATGGCAACTTTTCACACAGATGGACCGTTGTTGATTCTGGCTGGTGCAGGCTCAGGAAAAACAAGAGTTCTTACTCATAGAATTGCATATTTAATAGAAGAAAAAAGTGTGAATCCATACAACATTATGGCAATTACATTTACCAACAAGGCGGCAGCGGAAATGAGAAGTAGGGTAAATAAGATTGTTGGTTTTGGTGCTGAGCAGGTTTGGGTTAGCACTTTCCATTCAGCCTGTGTGAGAATTCTTAGAAGATATATAGATAGAATTGGTTATAGCACAGATTTTACAATTTATGATACAGATGATCAGAAACGATTAATTAAGAATATTATTAAGGAACTTAACCTTAACACAAAGATTTACAAAGAAAATGCTATGCTTGGAAAGATATCTGATTTTAAAAACAAGCTTATTACCACAGGTGATGTGGCGGCAATGGCAAGAAATGATTTCAAGATGGTGAATATTTCTAAGATTTATGATGAATATCAGGAAGCCTTGAAGAAAAATAATGCGTTGGATTTTGATGATTTAATAATGAAAACAGTGCAGTTGTTTAACAAGTGTCCGGAAGTTTTGGAAGGGTATCAGAACCGACTTCAGTATATTATGGTGGACGAGTATCAGGATACTAATGCAGCACAGTTTGCGTTTATTAAACAGTTGGCTTCTAAGAATCAGAATTTATGTGTAGTTGGTGATGATGACCAGTCTATTTACAAATTCAGAGGGGCTGATATTACAAATATTTTGCAGTTTGAAAAGTATTTTCCAAATGCAAGGGTGGTCAAACTGGAACAGAATTACCGTTCTACAAAGAACATATTAGAAGCTGCCAATTCGGTTATACACAACAATGCCGGAAGAAAAGACAAGACTCTTTGGAGTGACAATGAGCAGGGAGATAAGATTGATTTATATCAGGCAGAAGACGGTTATGCTGAAGCAGAAATGGTTGCAAGTGAGATAAAGGAAAAAGTAGATTACGGAAAAGCAGATTATAATGATTATGCAATTTTGTACAGAACTAATGCACAGTCAAGAGCTTTGGAAGAAAAATTAATGATGAAGAACATTCCTTATAAGATTATTGGTGGTCAGAATTTCTATCAGCGAAAAGAAATTAAGGATATTATTGCATATTTAAGGATTATAAGTAATCCAACAGATGATATTGCAGTAGAGCGAATAATAAATGTTCCAAAAAGAGGAATAGGTGCAACAACTGTTGAGCGTGTGAAGGATTACGCAAGAGCATACGGAATGGATTTGTATGATGCTTTTTTAGAAGTTGAGAATATTCCGGGACTTTCAAGAGCAGTTTCGAAAATTAAAGGATTTACTAATTTAATTGAAGGTTATAAGACAGAAGAATACGAGAATGATATTCTAAAATTAGTAAATGCAATCTTGACAGACACAGGCTATATGGGTGATTTGGTTGCTGAAAATACTGACGAGGCAAATGGCAGAATTGAAAATATTGAAGAATTAATTAATAAAATTATTGAATATGAAGAAAATACTGATGAGCCTGTTTTATCAGAATTTTTGGAAGAAGTTGCTTTAGTGGCGGAAATCGATAACCTTGATGAAGACAGTAGCTATGTTGTGTTAATGACAGTTCACAGTGCAAAGGGATTGGAATTTCCGTATGTATTTTTATGTGGCATGGAAGATGGTCTGTTCCCAGGCTATATGAGCATTATGGCTGATGATGCACAGGAATTAGAAGAAGAGAGACGACTTTGCTATGTGGCAATAACAAGAGCCATGAAACATTTGACAATTAGTTACGCAAAGAAGCGTATGGTTCGTGGAGAAATGCAATATAATATTGTATCAAGATTCGTTAAGGAAATTCCGCCAATGATTGTTAATAGCAAGAATGTGACAGATACAAGAGCAGCAGGTGTTGAGAAGAAGCAACCTTCATTTAGTGGCTTTGGCGGTTATGAAGGTTCACTAAGTCATGGCGGTGGTTATATGGGAAGTTCTAAGAGATATGGAAGTGATTGGAAAGATAACTCATATCGAGCTATGTCCAAGAAGCCTGCTTATGGTAAACCAAGTAGCAAACCTAGCTTTGGAAAAGAGTTTGTAGTAACCAAAGCTGACATAGATTATCATGTGGGAGATAGAGTGAAGCACATGAAGTTTGGTGAAGGAACAGTGCTTGGAATTGAGGATGGACCAAGAGATTATCAGGTAACAGTTAATTTTGATTTAGTAGGTCAAAAGGTTATGATGGCATCATTTGCTAAACTTAAAAAAGTGTAGTAAAAGACCATGATTGATGATATAATATTACTATTAAAAACGAAATTAAACAAAAAGAGGTGAATAATATGGACGAATTAATGAAGGGTGTAAAAATCGGAAAACTCATTGGAAAAGATGAGAAGAAGGAAACTTGCAAAATCGTAGCAGTTGTTCTTGGTGTTATCGCAGCAATTGCAGCAGTAGCAGGTGCAGCTTATGGAATTTATAGATTAATTAACAAAGATTATTATGATGATTTCGAAGATGACTTTGATGATTTATTTGATGAAGATGAAGAAGATGAAGATGATTTTGAAGATTAATCGTTTTTCTTTGAATAGTTAATCTTTATGAAAGAGTTTCAATATTGGTATGTTTCTTATGGAAAAATTTTTATTATAGATTTTTTATTTGAAAGTATCATTTTGAAACTCTTTCTTTGTAAAAATAAAGGATTAAGTTAAAATTCTATTTTGGTAAATTAATAAAAATCAGTTAAAAATTTGATTGATAAAAGAAAAGAAGTAAGTTAGAAGATTAGTAAAAAAATCAGATAAAGGGAACCAGTTAAAAAATAGCAAACAAATTGTTAAGTGATATTGGTTGTAAAAATAATATTAATAGATTAGTTGATACTTTAGTATTTTAGAGAAAGGAGAGTAATCCATTGTCTGTAAAGAATGGTGGATTATGCAAGATTATATAGATGAAAAAAGGTGTTGAATACACAGGAAAAGTTGTGGGACTTACATTTCCTAATAAGGGAAAAGTTGATTGTGGAGAAGAAGGAATGGCAGTAGTTAAAGGAACAGTACCGGGACAAACTGTCAAATTCGTAGTTTCAAAAAAGAGATCAGGAAATGCCATTGGAAGATTAAAGGAAGTTGTTGAAAAATCTGAACTTGAAGATGTTTCTCCAAAGTGTCCGCATTTTGAATTTTGCGGTGGCTGTTCTTATCAGACAATGAGCTATGACAACCAGTTAAAATTAAAGAAAGATACAGTTAAGGGAATTCTTGATAACGCAATTAATGAGTCATACGAATTTCAGGGAATTTTGCAAAGTCCATTGCAGTGGGAGTATAGAAACAAGATGGAATTCTCTTTTGGAGATGAAGTAAAAGATGGTCCACTTGCTCTTGGAATGCATAAGCGCAATAGTTTCCATGATATTGTGACAGTAGATGAGTGTCAAATTGTAGATAGTGATTACAGAAAAATTCTTGATGCTGTGTTGGAATTTTGTGCCGGTAAAGAATTACCTTTTTACAAAAAATTACGTCATGAAGGATATTTAAGACACCTTTTGGTAAGAAGAACAACAGTTACAAAACAGTTACTTGTTGCGGTGGTCACAACATCGGACAAGGAAATGGAAGAGAAGGCAAACTGGACTGAGTTAGTTGAAATTTTAAAGAACCTTGATTTGTCAGCAAAACTTTGCGGAGTAATACATATTATTAATGACGGTTTAGCTGATGTGGTTCAAAGTGACGAAACAAGAATTTTATTTGGTGATGAATATATTTATGAGGAGTTGCTTGGATTAAGATTTAAGATTTCAGTTTTCTCATTTTTCCAGACAAATTCTTTAGGAGCAGAAGTTCTTTATTCTAAAGCAAGAGAGTACATTGGTGACACTAAAGATATGACAGTGTTTGACCTTTATAGTGGGACAGGAACAATCGCCCAGATTATCGCACCTGTTGCTAAAAAAGTAGTTGGTGTTGAAATCGTTGAAGAAGCTGTTGAGGCGGCAAAAGTTAATGCAGGCTTAAACGGTCTTGATAACTGTGAATTTATCGCCGGTGATGTTTTGAAAGTTATAGATGAAATTGAGGACAAGCCGGATATGATTATTCTTGATCCACCACGAGATGGAATTAATCCAAAAGCATTGCAGAAAATAATTGATTTTGGTGTAAATAATTTGGTTTACATAAGTTGTAAACCTACAAGCCTTGCAAGAGATTTAGAAATGTTACAGGAGCAGGGATATAGAGTAGAAAAGGCATGTGCAGTGGATATGTTTCCTAATACAGTGCATGTGGAGACGGTTGTTCTTTTGTCCCAACAAAAACCAGATGACACGATAGAGATCGACTTAGACTTAGATGAGCTGGATGCAACCAGTGCAGAGACGAAAGCGACCTATCAGGAAATCAAAGATTATGTGCTGAAAGAATTTGGCTTGAAGGTTTCAAATTTATATATTTCTCAAATCAAAAGGAAATGTGGAATTGAAGTAGGAGAGAACTATAATCTGCCAAAGACAGAAAATCCAAAAGTGCCACAGTGTCCGAAAGAGAAAGAAGATGCTATCAAGGCTGCCCTGAAATATTTTGCGATGATTTAAGGATATCGCTGATTTCAAGGAGGAATAACACATGAAAAGCACATTTGAAAAAATGGGTGGAACCTACACACTGGGAGCAGACGGAATTTACTATCCGAATCTTGTCAGTACAGATGAAGAACCGCATTATGGAAAATATGGAATAATGCGGAAAACGTATCTGAAAGAGCATTGTCCGGCAATGTATTCACTGTATATGTTGGAAGACAGACTGGTGGAACATCTGAATCTTGTGGAAGATGAAGCGCAGGAGAGAATGGAAGTTCTGGTGCATCAGATGATGGAGAGGCAGGGCATTACGGAAGAAATGAAAGCTCGTGACCAGATGGAATGGGTTAGGGCGGTAAATGGTATTCGTAATATGGCAGAAGAGATTGTGTTAAAAGAATTGATTTACAGGTAAATAAAGAGCTGAACAGGTAGGAAGAAAACTCCTATTTGTTCAGCTTCTGCATTTGTAAGGGTTCAAAGAAGAATCAAATTACAATTCCATATCAGGTGACCATTTCTAAGTTCCGGAAGGTTGTTTTTTTCTGCCATGGTTATAAGTTACACAGATTTAATTACTTCATAGTATGGCTTAAAAAATATCCGAATATAACTTCACAGAAATAATTATAATGGGGAGATTATTTGATATATTTGTGCTAATATTCTGCAATTCTACTGCTAGTCGATTGATTTATGCGTACTCCCATTATAATATGTGTGCAGGAGGTGGATGTATGTATCAAATTAGTAATGAAAAATTCGGTTTATTTGTAACCGAATTAAGAAAGAAAAAGAATTTAACTCAAAAGGATTTGGCTGAAAAATTATATGTATCAGATAAAACGGTCAGCAAATGGGAACGTGGTCTTAGTATGCCTAATGTCGTATTACTCATACCAATAGCTGATATATTAGATGTTACCGTTACAGAATTGTTACGTGGAGAAAAAATAGATACACAGAAAAATATTGATACAAAAGAAGTCGAGGAATTGGTAGTAGGCTCTCTCGATATGGCTGTTAGGAATTCTATTCATCAGCATAGAAAAAACTGGATATTAGCATATTTGCTATGCTTTTTAATATCTATTACAGAAATTATTATGTTAGTCGTATCTGGGAATTCAATAGCTGAGATGAAAGATGATATATTGCTGGTTACAGGGTTAATGCTTTTATTTGGTGCATGGTTTTGTTTCTTTGCCAAAGACATATTACCAACATATTATGATGCAAACAAGATAAATTATGTTTCACAAGGAATTTTTAGAATACATCTAGTTGGTTTATCCTTTAACAACGGAAATTGGATGTACATCTGTACAACTTTAAAAATTTGGACACTTGCAACGGTTGTTCTATATCCTCTTGCAGGTATTATAATAATCAATTGTCTCAATATAGCTTTATGGGATATTTTAAGTAAAATTTTCTTAATTATGATATTAGGTGGTATGGTAGTTTCGATTTACATTATCGGGAAAAAATACGAATAATTAAATTACCTGTTATCGTTGTGGATATTACTAATTTACAACATTCTTCATGGGAAATAAGAAATGATGCAGAAGAGATTGTGTTAAGCGAATTAGCATACATTTAGAACGTGGAAAGCTCCTTCGGGAGCTTTTTTCTGGTTTTTGCTGGGTATCAAGAAAGTATATAGAAAATGCATTAATCATATGGTATGATTTGAACAGAAGATAGAATCTTAGGAAGCAAGAAGATTTTTGAGGAATGTAACTTAGAAGTTATAGAATTAAGTTAATCGTGCCATATGGCTTGATTATAAACGCAAAGATAAAAACGCAACGTACATCTTTGATGTGCCAGAGCCGGTAGGTAGCCCGGCCGTCCTATATAAATAGGGTAAGTAACCTGCCCCTCCGGGTTGTCCATTCTTTGTTCAATCAATTTTAGGAGGGATTCTTATGGACAAAGTAAATGGAAAGCTGACAGTATTTTTTGAAGAGCCGTTTTGGGTGGGAATCTTTGAACGCATCGAAGATGGTAAACTATCTGTGGCAAAGGTAACATTTGGTGCAGAGCCAAAAGATTATGAAGTACAGGAATATATTCAAAAGTGCTATTTCAGTTTGAAATTCAGTTCGGTTGTTGAAACTGTTGTAAAGGATATCAAAAGAAATCCGAAACGGATGCAGCGGGAAGTAAAGAAGCAGATGCTGGAAATAGGCATTGGTACAAAATCGCAACAGGCGTTGAAATTACAGCAGGAACAGAACAAGCAGGAACGCAAAGAGAAAAGACGCAAGAAAAAAGAGGCAGAAGAGCAGCGAATGTTTGAACTGAAACAGCGAAAGAAAAGAGAAAAGCATAAGGGACATTAAAGTCCCTTGGCCTTTTACTCAAATCGAAAAGTGTTGAATAAAGCTTTCGGGAGGTGTTTCTATGAAGAAAAAAGTACTTGCAATTATGTTAGTCGCCATGTCAATCATGTTGATTTCAGCGTGCGGAAAAAAAGAAAAATTGTACGAAATTCCTGATTTATCGCAGTATAAGACAGATTATGTAGGAGATTCTTCAAATGTTATAAATATTGTAAGCGGTCAAGAGTATCCAGAGGGATACTCATATGACAGTATAGAGATACAGTCTGAAACAGAGCCTTATGGATTAACAGTTTTTCTAAAAGATGAGCCGTCGGCAGTCAAACTTGAAGATCAATTGCAGGTTAATGCAGATATGACATTTGACTTGATTGGTAATTTGGGAACAATTGATTATAAAACAGCAGATAGCAAAGAAATTATTGCATCATATGAACGGTGATATATTTTTAGTCAACTTTTAGACAATTTGAAGAACGGAATATAAAAAGGCGTATGGAAGTTTTAAATCCATACGCTTTTTTGAAAAAAACTCATTTTTGAACAAGAGATTTGTAAGAACATATTATCTATTCAAAGACGGTTACAATTCCATATCATGTGATTTTTTCTTAGATTGAGCAGGCTGATTTCGCCGTATTTCCCGTTTCCTCTGATATTTCAGTTCCCATGCACGATGGGAGAAGACATCAGGATCTTCCACATTGAGATAATCCACCTCATTGGCTGCAATATCACGACGGTGATAGTCATAATATTTACCGAAAGTACCTTTAAGCTGTTCGATCAGCTTATCCCGAAAATCAGGACGTATCTGGATTCTGGTGTCCAGCAATTCTGTGTATTGTTCTGGATCAGGACGAAATTTTTCTTCCCGGAAAGCAACGGCGTCTTTTTCAAGCTGTTTTTTAAGGGAGATGTCCTGAGAATCAAGAATATCAAGATTGTTATTCATCTGGTCATATTTCTTGGATAGATTCATCATATCTTTATCAGTAGAGCATTGTGCCTGGAAGATTAGCTGCTCTTTCCTTGATTTCAGTTCTTCAATTTCTTCGGTAACAGTTGTAAGCTGCTGATTCAATTTTATATGCTGGATGGGATTCAAAATACTGGTTTTCTCTTTTTCTACATTCAGCTCTTTCCGTTCTGTAACTTTAGCTTTGAGTTTCTTTTTAACGGTGTTGTATTTATTCAGTATTGGATTAAAATGATTCATCCAATCATGAATTACTTCTTTTTGCATCTCATTATGAAGTAAATGATATTGTGTAAAGATCATATGATTTCGGATAGTTTCCATTGTTTCTGCAATTACAGGAATAGAATTTTTGACAGCTTGAGCCAGTTTCTCTACCTGAGCTTTTAATTCCCGGAGCATTTGGTTATCTGCACGAATCTGGCGGTTGATTTCACAGCGGTCAGCTATCATTCCTTTCTTTTCCATGTTTTGAGCAATATAGCCTTCGTGGATGGTCGGCTGTTCGGTGATTCCCTGATCTGCAAAGCTGCGGTGATCAATGGATGCATTTATCTGATTGTGGGCAAGCATTTCATTTACAGTATCTGCCCAGTTTGCTCTCCAGATACAGAGTTGCTCATCACTGTTCCATTGTTCAGAAATGGGATTCTGTCTGCCATAGCGGCTGCTTTTTGGATGCTTGTCGATGCGGTCATAGCCTTTTTCCTGTGCGACAGATGCGGTCATATAAACTTTCTTTTTCCCAACTTTATATCTGTATTGCTTTTCCCAGCCATCTTTTTGAGCAGCTTTGAATTCAGTAGCTGTAAATCCTTTTTCTTCTCCATTTTTTATGCAGAGATATTCTTTTTCTGTTTTATACTGCCATGTTCCGTTTTCGTTCAGTGGACGGACGGTAAGCAGAATGTGTGCATGAGGATTGTGTCCATCCGTATCGTGAATAGCAAAGTCAGCGCACATGCCCATATCTACAAAGTTCTTTTGAATAAAATCTTTTAGAAGAGAAATATTACTGTCCTTATCTAATTCAACGGGAAGTGCGACAACAAATTCCCTTGCCAGTCGGCTGTCTTTTGTTTTTTCTGCAGCTTCCACAGCATTCCAGAGTTGTTCACGGTCTTTCCATTCTGGTGAAGCCATCGGTGGAAGCAATACTTCCTGATAAATGAGTCCATGCTTTCTGGTGTAATCATGCTGGATGCCATCGTAATCATTGTACATCCGGCTGCAGCTCATATAAGCAGAAGCTGCGACAGCGGAACGTCCGGAACCACGGCTGACAACTTTGGCTTGCATATGATAAATTGCCATATCTGGCACCTCCTTTCGATGTTGCCTGCAACAGCGGAAAAGCCCTCGGCAGAGCGCACGAGCCCCGTAGGGGATACCACCGCCCGATTTATCGGGTGGTGAGTAAGTGCGCCCTTCGGGAGTAGAACTTGTGCGTTTACATTCCTCGTAGCCGGATTATCAGCTCCCGTTTCAGGGAATCCAAATCCATTTCTTTAATATGGGGAACAATACTTTCCAAAATGGCTCCTTCCTGGACTAATCGGTGTGTTCTGGCATCACGTTCTTTTTTGCGATTTCTTGCTTCGGCTTCTTCTTGGCGGTGTCTTGCCTGTAAAAGTGCTTTTTCTTCCGGTGTCATGATTTTTTTATCTGCCATATCTGGCACCTCCTTTTTATGCCCGTATCCGGGCAGTATTGGTTTTAAAATCTTATGGTTTGGTACTATAGTTTCGGATAACTGACAGTGGCATGTTTCTGGTGATAAATAAGGAAAGAAAGTAGTACCACTGTCAGTGAAGAATAATTATCGTGTTATGCTTCTTTGCTTCAGTTCTGGTTCGGAGCATGATTGTTTAACAGAATTCTTTTTGCCTGTTTTAAATTAGCTGTTGCATTGTCCTGACGAATATTCCGGTTATTGATACGGACAGGAATACATCTCTCCAGAATACGGTCATAAATTCGTTTGTGTGCGATATCAGCGGCGTTATTCAGCTCTGATAAAGTGAGATTGGTCGTTATGATCAGGGGCTTTTTACTGCGGTAACGACTGTCGATCACATTGAATACCTGTTCCAGTGCAAAGTCAGAGTTCCGCTCAATTCCGAGATCATCAATAATCAGAAGACTGTAGCGGTTTAAGCTGTTGATGAACTGGTTTCTGTCTTCAAAATGCATTCCGGTAAGGGTATTTAGAATTCGGGAAAAGTTGGTCATCAGTACAGGAACGCCTTTTTCCAGAAGGGCATTGGCAATGCAGCCTGCAAAAAAAGATTTTCCAGTACCGACATCACCCCAGATGAGAAGTCCGGAAGCATTTGCTCTCATCTCTTCCCAGTTGCTTACATAATTGTGTGCCAGTTTTATTTCCGGATTGATGCCGTTATCCCTGGCAAAAGTGTAGTCATAGAGTGCTTTGTCCTGTAAGCCGCTGGTTTTAAGATGCTCTATTTCCATTTGTTTTTCATGAAGTTTTCTCTGGGCTTCTTCCTGCTCAAAGATTTCCTGCTGGCATTTACAGCGGATGGAAGGAATAAGAACCTTTCCCTGTAATTCATGCCTGCATTGCCTTGGCGTATTGCATTTGGAACAGTAGATCAGGTGGTCTGTTTCGTTAAAATATTCATCAGACTGAAGCTCTCTGTTTGGGGTTATAGCTGTTGGTTTTTCTATAAATTTTGTCATAATGTTTCGTATTCCTCACTTTCGTAATTTCGTTGTCGGGAAGCAGGATGATCCTGTCTTGCCCAACTGATGATGGTAGCTGCGTGGTTCTGATATTGCTTTCCGGTAGAAGCCATATAACCGGATAAGCGTTCAATATAATCCTTCCAGTCAGGGATTGTCTGCCGGATATCTTCAAGCTCTTTTTCTGACAGAAAAACATTTTGAAATTTTCCATAGGGTGAGAGTGGCTCCTTACTCCCTCTTATTGCTAAATTGTTCTTTTTTATCTCTTTCTTATTACCAGACAGTTTTCTGTCTGTATCAGGGAAAGAATCCTGTCTGTCAATAGGACAGTTTTCTGTCTGTCTTAGGGAAAGAAATCTGTCTGTATAGTGGATGGTTTCTTTTGGGAGTTTTACATAAATCCGATTGGGCTGTCCGGGACCCTGCCGTTTTCGGAAGATAAGCTCCTGTTTTTCCAGTACTGCCAGAGCAGTTTTAACCGTCATCTGGCTTTTGTGGAGAACTTCTGCCAGTGCTTCAATCGTAAAGTAAATGAACACATGACCGTCTGTATCTGACCACCCCTCATTTTTCTGGGAAAGCCTTGCCCGGTCGAGCAGGATAATATAAAGCATTTTGGCAGTTTCGTTTATTTCCATGTCCAGAAGGAAACGGGGAAACATCATATAAGATGGCAGGTTGGTGTCTGCTGTCAGAAAGTCAGTCATGTGTTCACCTCCAATCAAAAGGGTTTATTCCCCAAGAAAATCCCAGTCTACATCACTATCTGGCTGTGAATTTTCAGGTGCTGGAAAGGATGCCCTGATTTGGGGCTCCCTTTGCGCCATGCCTGCAGTCAGTCCGGAAAGAAAAAGTGGCAATGCCTGTTTCAGACTGTTTTCCACTGCATCTACAATCTGTTTCACAAAAAGTTCTTCCCGTTCTCTTGTTTCCAGATAAGGATCAGCCTGTGTGCGGTAGTAGCGGTCAAAATAATCTACCAGTGCAAGAGAGATTACCTGACTGTAAGATTTAAAATCCTGCCTGTCCATCGTCTGTAAATATTCCCAGGCTCTCCGTTGCTGTTCTTTGTCCAGATTAAAGCGCAGGTTTGTGTTGCGGATATTGTTCTGCATGGTTTATCCCCTCCTTTTCAGGCTCATATAAGCCAGAGATTCGTAACCTTTGGCGGTGGCGCAGATGTCATCAATGATGGTGACTCGTAATTTGTCATACGTTCCGAAGTTACGGATCAGACATCCACCGCCGCCAACTACATACAGGCGCATTAGGTCAGGATTGTATTCATATTTGCGGAGTGTGGAAAAAAGTTCTGCCACATACTGTCTGGCAATAGAACTGATACAATCCATATATGGTGCTGAAATGTCAGCTGTTCCAAACCGCAGAATCTGTTCTACTGTAGATTCTTCAATCTTCACTCCAAATTTGTCCAGAACAGCGTTCTTTGCAGCAATCATGCATTGGTTTACACCAAGTTTTTCTGTCCAGCATCGGCTTTCTTGTGCTTTCTTATTGTTGATATACAGAATGTTCATGGTTCCGTTTCCGATATCTGCAAGGAGATTAGTTCCCTTGAAATTTCCAAGGTGGTTTACAATAGCCGGATATCCCTGTGGGTAAAGGCTACATCCCACAAAGCGGAGATGATATTCTTTGCCGTTGAAACGGTAATGGACTTCTGGATTCTGGAGCAGATAGGAACGAAAAGCTTCTCTTTGATTTCTGATCCATGTCAGAGGAAGTCCGGCAGCCAGATGAACATCTGCTTCACGGATGGAAAAGACATTCAGTTCCCTTGCAATAGCCATTAGCGTCAGAAGATAATATTCTTCGTCCATAGCTTTATCCGGGATAAATTCTTTGTGTCCTTCGCCGATCCGGTAGTAAATGCCGTTGTATTCCAGAATATTCCCGGTGAAGATTGGTTCAGTTTCATAGGCTTTGATGCCGGTTGGGGTGACGGTGTTTGCTGTTTTCATATTGCCGTAGCCATGATCTACAGCAATGATTTTGGTGTTTCTGAGTTCTCGCATAAAAAATACCTCCGTTTTCGTATTGATTGATTCAGCAGGTCGTACCGGTGTGGTACTGCTCTGCTGTGGGATAAGCATACGAAAATCGGAGGAAAAAGGCATTGAGGGGAAATTGAGCAGGAATTGAGAAAAAAGATATATTGTGCTTACGTTCTTCATGTACTCTTGTTGTGATTTCATTGTTTTTTATCGTATAATATGGATACTGGAGGTGGTTTGGATGAAATACAAGATTTTAGTTGTCGATGATGATAAAGAATTGGTGAAAATGCTTTGTAGTTATTTTAATATGAAACAATATGAAACCATTACGGCTACAGATGGAATGGAAGCATTAAATAAAATAAAAATGAAACCGGATATTATTTTGTTGGATATCAATATGCCACGCATGGATGGGATTGAAGTATGTCGTCTGATACGCAGTAAAGTGTTATGTCCAATTTTATTTCTGACAGCAAGAGTTGACGAAGATGATAAAATTAATGGGTTGCTTTCAGGTGGGGATGATTATATTACGAAACCATTTAGTCTTCGGGAGTTGGAAGCAAGGATTGTCACAAACATAAAGAGAGAAGAAAGGCATCAACAAAAAACGGAATACCGTTTCATGGATGAAATGCTGATTGATTATTCTGAAAAAATAGTAGCTATAGCTGGACACAGGATGGAGTTCACAAAAATTGAATATCAGATTATTGAATTCTTATCCATGCATCCAGGGCAGGTGTTTGATAAAGAACGTATATATGCACAAGTCTGTGGATATGATGCGGAAGGGGACAGTAGAACGATAACGGAATTAGTACGGCGTATAAGGAAAAAAATAGCGGATTATTCAGAAAAAGAATACATAGAAACTGTATGGGGGATTGGATACCGATGGAAAAAATAAGAAACTTGTCACTGAAAAAAACAATTCTGCTTTATTTTGTGATCAGCTTAACGGCAGCATTTCTGTTATCTGGATTTACAGTTCATTTTGCAGGAAATATGCAGAATAAAATATGGGAAAAATATATTGATTATGCAGATTATACGGACATGTTTCAGCAATATGGAAAGAAATACGAGATTGAGATATCAAGACCTAATCAATCGCAGATGAATCGTTTGGACTATCATCTTTCGGAAATGTGTGACTTTATGGAAACATATTCGGTACTGATTTTTTCGATTGTTGGGAGTGTTGTTGCGGTATTCTTTTTTTATAAAAATAAGTTAAAGACACCTCTACAGGAACTAAAAGATGCCTCACAAATGATTGCAGATAATGAACTGGATTTTCATGTGTCCTATGAAAATAAAGATGAGATGGGAACTTTGTGTAAAGAATTTGAAATGATGCGAAGTGCTTTAGCAGATAACAACAGAAAGATGTGGCGAATGATTGATGACGAGAAGGCTTTGCGGAATGCAATTGCACATGATATACGTTCTCCACTTTCCATATTGCGAGGGTATCAGGAAATGCTCTTAGAGTTTGTTTCTTCTGAGAGTATAAAAACAGAGGATGTTATTGATATCTTACAAACAGGCATGTATCAGATTGACCGTATAGAGCATTTCACGGAAAACATGAGAAAAATGTCCCATTTAGAACAGAGGGAACTGCAATGCTCAGAGATAGAATTATCGGAACTGGCAAAAAAGATTGAGGCAGAAGCTGCCATGCTGTCCAAGAAGGAAAGTAAATTATGTAAGGTAGAAAGAGTGCAGGAACAAAACATTGTGAAAGTGGATGAGGAACTTGTCATGGAAGTGACAGACAACTTACTGGAAAATGCGGTTCGATATGCACAAAAAAGTATTGCTTTGCAGATAAAGAAAAAGGATGGTTTTCTTATAATTTCTGTTGAAGATGATGGAATAGGGTTTGTGGATACTGAGGAAAAAGTAACAGAACCATTTTATCATAAGAATCCACAAGATGATTTAAAGCATTTTGGCCTTGGTATGTATATTTCTCGTATTTTCTGTGAAAAGCATGGAGGAAATTTGAAAATATATAATGCCAGACAAGGCGGTGCTCATGTAGAAGCTCTTTTCAAAGCTGAATAAAAATACTTTATAAGGCTGAAATCACAAATAAAGTGGTTTTAGTCTTTTTTGTTGTGAATTTATTGAGAATTGATTTGTATGATGTTGTTAAAGAAATAAAGAAAGGAAGAGATACAATGAAAACAATCATAAAAAGAAGTATACTTGATTATTTAAAGAACCCTGTTTTGTGGATTGGCTTGATTATTATAGTTGCCAGTATGTATCAATGTCTGTCATCGTATTTGCAAATTCATTATATCAAACCGAATGAAAAGATCACACAAAATGACGTAGCATTGGAAGATGCTGATGTCATGGATGGGTACATTCCCACATCTGATGATAAAGAAAGAAGAAGGGAGTGGGAAGATACGATCAAAGAGACGTTAATGGACACCTCCAAAAATGGTTTTGGATTTAGCAGGCAGGAAGCAGATCATGTAATGAAAGAAATTCAGAATATGGATGTAAAGACTGCTTCTGAGTTTTTGGAATCCCAATATGGCTATTATAATGCAATAGATGCTTATGATGACCTTGAAATTCATAAGGGGACAGCAGAAGAAATCAATCATTATATCGAGCGGAAATTATCCGAACATTCTTTTTCCTGGTACTTTGCCAAAAAATTTACGGATTTTGCAGGATTGCATATGGCTTTTTTTGCAACAGTCTTGCTATCATTTTTATTTATTCAGGATACACGAAAAAGTACCTATGAATTATTACATACAAAGCCTGTTACGGCAGTCCAATATATATGTGGGAAAGTAATAAGCGGATTCATTAGTATGCTGGGAGTATTAGTGATTTTGAATGTTATATTCTTTATGCTGTGTTTGAAAACGTCTTTAGAATCGGGCTTTCCAGTAACACCAATTGATTTTTGCGTGAATTCTCTGATCTATATTATTCCGAATCTTTTGATGATATGTTGTGTCTATACAATTACAGCAGTAATATTTAAAAATCCGCTTCCGGCAGCACCAATCTTGTTTTTACACATTATATATTCAAATATGCTGACCATGAAGAATGATATTTATTATATGAGACCGTTCTCTATTATGGTGCGATTCCCTGGCAGATTTTTTGAAACACATGTAGCCAAAATGTCAAACATAAATCAGATTATTCTTGTAATTTCATCAGTTATATTAGTATGTATTTCTGTTACAATCTGGAAAAGGAGGAGGGTTCATTGAAAACGGAACTAAAAAACTGCCTGTCGTTATATAAGATTTTTTATTCATGTGCATTTATACTGATATTGTGTGCTATTCATCCGATTATATACTATGAAGAAATCGGTTCAGCGATTCAGTCGCCAATAGCATTTTTAACAATTATTTTTTGTAGTGACACATATTTGATGGAAGTAAAAAGTAAGCGTGCCGATGTATTTCATTTGTATGATCAAAAAAAGCAGTTAAAAGTAATATCGCAGAGAGTGGGCGTTCAAATATTATATTTATTAATACTTTCCTGTGTTGGATATGTTTTGTTTTTCTGGCAAAAACCGGGCAGTGTAAACGAAGGCATTTCGGGTATTCAGATATTTCTTTTATATTTCATTGCAATGTTTGGAACTATCTGGCTTTGGAGTATATGCTCTGTGATTTTGTGTACATTGCTTCGAAATATGTGGGCAGGTATTGGATGTTTATTTGGAATTGTCATTGGACTTATATCAAAAGCGGGAAGTTCATTTTTCGGAAATCTGGGATTGTTTTCTTTCAGCTTTTGTGAACCTACTCAATTAATGTCCGAGAGTTGGATTTATGGAACGCTTGTGTCTTTTATAGCGGGGCTGTTTTTATTTGCAGTATTACCAATGACTTTAAAGAAAAGAGGATAGATTATGAGTATTAGAATAAATGATTTAACAGTTAGATTTAAAAATGGTGTAGTTGCAGTAAATAAGGCATCTCTTGAAATACCTAAGGGAATTTACGGACTTTTGGGTGAGAATGGTGCCGGAAAAACCACTTTGATGAGGGTTCTTACAACTGTTTTAAAACAAACGGAAGGAATGGTTTCCCTTGATGGAATTCTGTATAACGAGGGAAATTATGAGAAAATACAGAAAAAGATTGGTTATCTTCCACAGGAAATCGACTTATATCCGAATCTTACGGTGAAAGAATGTCTTGTATATATGGGGGGACTGTCAGGAGTAGCCAGAAATGACCTCGAACAAAGAATTACCTATTATCTGGAAAAGACTTCTCTTACAGAGCATCAGAATAAAAAAATGCGGCAATTATCTGGTGGTATGAAGAGACGTGTCGGACTCATACAGGCACTTCTTAATAATCCGGATTTTTTGATTATTGATGAACCTACCACCGGGTTAGATCCGGAAGAAAGAATCAGGATCCGCAATCTTTTGGTTGATTTTTCAAAGGATAGAACTGTGCTGTTTTCCACTCATGTAGTAGAAGATTTAGCAGCAACCTGTACACAGCTTGCCATTATGAAAAAGGGAAGTTTTTTATATTCTGGAAGCGTGAGTGGGTTGCTGGAAAATGCAAAGGGCTGTGTTTGGAATTGTACGGTACAAAATGCAGAAGAAGCCCGTTTGTTAGAAGCCAATTATTCTATATCATCTAAGCAGTATGTAGAAAATGGAATTCATATGAAAGTATTAAGCAAAGGAAAGCCAAATGAGAATTGTGTCCTGGATAATGATATCACTTTGGAAGATGCATATATTTATTTGACGAATAGTTGAATATAACGGCGGGCAAGTTGCCCGCCGTAAATTATGCTTATTTTGTTAAAAGACCGGATAGATTTTTTCCAATGCAAAATCCAATCTGTGGATATAACTCCTGAATTTCCTGATATTTTGCTTCAATCATTTCTGGTTCATCAGCCCAGATCTTTTCATATATTTTGAAAGCTCTTTTAAAATGTGTTTTGGCTTGCGGAAGATTGGCAGTCATCAGATAAATGGTTCCAAGGGTTTCCTGTACTTTGGCATAATCCAGACAGTCATCGGAATGGTATTCCTTGATGATGCCGGATAATTTTTGCAATTCAGAGATGCCTCTTTCGGGTTCCTGCTGTTCTGTCAGGAACATTGCATAATTGGCAATCTGAGGTATGCTGTCATTTATATGAAGCAGGTTAAATTGGTCAAGCAGTGAGATACTTTTTTCCATGTGTTCTCTTGCAAGATCGGGATGACCGTTCATGCGGTAAAGTCCACCGAGATTGGCATGAAGGTTGGAAACAAGGCGAGCATTGTCAGCAGTGATATTTTCTATCTGGGCAAGTGCATCCTTTTCCAGTTTTATTGCTTTTTCTGGCTTGATTTCAAGAGTAGCCTGAAAATCCAGTAACAATGCCCGGTCAGAATCGGTGCCAATGTCTTTAGGCTTCAAAAAATTTTTTAATTCCTGAATGATTTCTTTCATACCTTTCTGGTAATTATAATTATCCATATATGGAAAAACATTTTCCAGAAAAAGTAGATATTTTGGTATATCATCTTTTTCAATCAATTCTATGATGTTTCCTGCTGTCTGAAACAGCTTCTTGTAATAATCGACTTCAATTCCATGCATTAAACATATTTTCTGTAAAGAATCCAGTAATATGTGACAGCTACTTACAGATGGTTTTGTCTCTGAAAGGGCAATTTCCTTAATCATAGGATGCAGGGAGATTGTGTGACGTGTAGTTGTCTGCACAAAACCAGTTTCAATCAAGTCGTTAATTTCATTTAAGGTAGGCAGTTCCAGCCATTTGGCGAATATGCGGGCAGAAATACCAGTGTAAGGAAGAAAACACAAATTGCACATGATATCCTGCTGTTTTCGGGATAAAGCATATAGTGAAAATAGAGTATGGATATGACTATAATAAGTGGCTTTACTGCTTTGACCATCCTTGATTATCTTAATTTTATCTTCGTTATCGAGAGATGCTCTTTCTTCCTGAAGTTTTGCTAATAACTGACCTGGAGTTGAAATTCCATTTTCCAAAAGTTTTGCAGCCAGTTCTACAGCAAAAGTATGATAGTGTACGGTCTCTATGATTTTTTCGACGGTCGAACGATACTTGTCTGCTTCTGAATAAAATGCAGATGTCAGTTGGAAAAGAATGTTTATATCCTTTATTTCTTTTAATTGAAAAGTACAGTATTCATTCAGATTACTTCTGGTCGTAAATAAAATCTGACAGCGGTATTTTAATACTACTGACAGAAAACTGTCCTGTGTAGCTGTGACATTAAAATTATCTATGATAAGCAGAGTATCGGATTTCAGGGAACGCAGAAAACGGTTATGTCTTTGAAACCGTTCCTGTTCGCTGATTTCTGGTGGATCATCAATAAAATCCATGTCAGTAATGTCCTGATGAAGATCACCTGTATATTCTACATATAGAATGTTAGTGTAATGCTTTTTGTAATGTTTTGCGTAGGCTTTGGCAAGTTCGCTTTTACCAATACCGGCAATTCCGCAAAGAAAAACATGACGGTTTTCCTCAAGCATGGTATATAATTCTTCTAGTTCTTTATCTCTTCCGATAAAATGACGGCATGGTTTCGGAACCTCACTGTCCATAATATAATCCAGCACAATGGGTGACAGGGCACCTCCGGCAATTAATTTTTGATTTTTAGTATCACGTTTGATAAATTGTCGCTCCATGCCAAAAGAAATCAGCTTTGCAAGAAAAAGCAGACGTGAGCTGGCTGGTTTGTACAGAGAAGCCAGATTTTTCTTTTTGGCATCGGAGATGGTGTCATCTTGTATAAATAATGTGTATATATCCTGCATAGCCATATTGCAGTCAGACATCAATGGAAGCAGATTCTGGTGAATGGTTTCTGCCAGTTTTTTCTGATTACTGGGTTTGGAATAGTAGGCAGATATTTTGGGACTGATCTTTGCTTGACCGGTCAGCCAACGACAAACCAGACCATTATCCATAGAAAAATCCTGATTTGCCGGATCATCCATAAAATCTTCAAATAATTCGTATAAAAAATCAGGCTGACTCATTTGATTACTTTCGCTGATATGATTTTTTAAGCAAGTGCTAATAGAAGAAAAATCGCATCGATTCAATAGAAATTCCCCTTTCGTAGTTAAGATTAAGTATATCTATCATAACACGAACATATATTCGATTCAAGAAAATGCGGATATTTTTAAATTGATTGTGTCAATTTACAATCAATTTCTATTCAATGTGGTTTTCCGGCAGGTTCTGTAAAATAAGCTCAGATCAAAACAATAACGGGAGGAGCTTATGCAACAGAATATTGAATTTGAGCGGTGCATTGATTTTCTGGTACGGATGATTGATAAGTACGGCGCTGAAGTCCTCCGGGAGTTGGAGGAAGAAAAACAGAATAAGGAAGAAAAAGAAGCGGCAGTTTCCTGAAATACAAAATGTAAATCAGACTGTCGCTTTTTTCATGCATTTTTAAATCAAATAAATTTTAAAAGCTGATGCAGAGTGTGTGGCTCATTATTCTGAGAAGCGGTAATACGCGTATCAAATGGCTTGAAATGATTCTGCGTATAAAAGCTCAGAAGAAATTCATTATCTTCGCATTCAAGAAACTCCATAACGCCACCTACGGAATATTTGAGACTGGATATGGTTTCCAGTGCAAATCCCAGTAGAATATTTCCAGGAATTCGTTTTTCCTTTGGAAGAGAATAGTTCTTTCCCAACTGGGCGATCAAGTAAGCTGCGGTAGTATAGGATTGTGTTTCTTCATCCAAAATACTGACACGGGACAGTTTTTTTGCCATTGTCTTGCTGATATTTGAAGCACGGACAGAGATTGGTTTTATTGTAAGTGAAAAATAACCAACCAGTGAAGCATCTTCAGCATCAAATACCAGATAAGTGATAGATTGATCTTTTTTGGTAAACTCAATCGCATTATGTAATAAAAAGTATTCCACATCGGGATTTTTGGGACAAGAAAAATCGGAGAGTAAGTCGTAAAGACTTTCCTCTCCGATATATGTCGGTTCGTCTTTATCCAAATATGCCCGAATATTAACGGTAAAATATTTATCAGACATGTTTTTTCTTCCTTTTTGACATTAAAGCTAAGATTTCCTGTGGGTTCGTTAACTGACGTCCGGGAAGTGTCTGCTTTGGTGTGCGGTCACGGTCGGCTTCGTCAATTGCTGCGACAAAACGCTTTACGCTATTTGGATTGGATACGACAAAATTATGAGTAATACTTGAAGTAGCCATACTAACACCTCCTCTTTTTTGGCTTTTTTGTGTATTTATAGTATATGCAATGTGTGATAAAAACACAATATCAAAAACAGAAATTATTTCTAAATAATTTTCAAGCCGGACATTTATTAGACGCTTCCGGTAAGCGAACAATATTTTCGAGCCAATCATTTATAAGTCGCCAATGGTGGGCGGGCAATATTTTGATAACAGAAATGCTCTGTATCTAACTTAATTATACGATTGGCGAAGAAATGCGTCAATACGGAAAATAAGTATTGAAAATAGTTGGAACAAGTACTAAAATAAGGTTGGGACAATAAAACAGAGTTATACTGCGAGGAAGATTATGAAGAATAAAAAGATTAAATGCGATATATATACCAGAGTATCCACAACCATGCAGGTAGATGGCTACAGTCTGGATGCTCAGAAAGAAAAACTCAAGAGATATGCGGAATTTCAGAATATGGAAATCGTAAATGAGTATTCAGATGAAGGTAAGTCTGGAAAGAGCGTAGAGGGCAGACCGGAATTTCAGAGAATGTTGGATAATATTGAGAATGGAACAGATGAGGTACAGTTTGTACTGGTGTTCAAGCTTTCCAGATTCGGTCGTAATGCAGCAGATGTATTAAACTCTCTGCAGAGGATGCAGGATTTTGGAGTGAATCTGATCTGTGTAGAAGATGGAATTGACAGCTCAAAAGATAGTGGAAAGCTGATGATTTCTGTTCTGTCTGCGGTGGCAGAGATCGAACGGGAGAATATCCTTGTTCAGACAATGGAAGGACGTAAGCAGAAAGCCAGGGAAGGAAAATGGAATGGTGGATTTGCTCCGTATGGTTATGAATTAGTAAATGGAGAATTGCAGATTGCAGAGGACGAAGCAGAGATTATTCGTCTGATCTATGACAAATTTATTCATACCAATATGGGAATCTCTGCGATTGCCGCATGGCTGAACCAGCATGGATATAAAAAGAAAAAACGACAGAATAATACACTGGACGCATTTGCCGCATCATTTATAAAAGGCGTTCTGGATAATCCGGTATACTGTGGAAAGCTGGCTTATGGACGAAGGAAAAACGAGAAAGTTTCTGGTACAAGAAATGAATACCGCATTGTAAAGCAGGAAAATTATATGCTGCACGATGGTATCCATGAAGGGATTGTTTCAGAAACAGACTGGGAGCTGGCACATCAAAAACGGGAAAAAACAGGTGTGAAATATGAAAAGACACATAGTCTCGATCATGAGCATATTTTATCTGGAATATTGAGATGCCCGTTATGTGGAAGTGGTATGTATGGAAACGTGAACCGAAAGAAAAAGAAAGACGGAACTTTATATAAGGATTATTTCTATTATGCCTGCAAACATCGTCGCCTGGTAGATGGTCATAAATGTGGATATCGTAAACAATGGAGTGAGGAGAAGATTAACAATGCAGTGGAAGAAGTTATTCGGAAGCTGGTGAAGAATCCTAAATTTGAAGAAGCAATTCTGAATAAAATCGGTTCAAGAATTGATACAGAAGAAATAGAAAAAGAGATTGAAGGATTGGAAAAGCAGCACAGGCAGCTGACCGGAGCAAAAGCAAGACTTGGACAGCAGATGGACAATCTGGATATCATGGATAAATTTTATGAGAAGAAATATCAGGATATGGAGACAAGGTTATACCGTTTGTATGATGAGATTGAAGGCGTGGAGAACAGTATAGAAGAAGTCAAGAACCGCCTGCTGAATATCCGGCAACAGAAAATATCAGAAGAAAACGTCTATCAATTCCTTTTATATTTTGATAAACTATATGATAAGTTCACCGACCTGGAGAAGAAAGAATTTCTTAACAGCTTTGTAGAACAGGTGGATATTTATGAGCAGGAGCAGCCGGATGGCAGATTCCTGAAGCACATAAAGTTCCGTTTTCCGGTGTATTTTGGAGACAGGGAAACACAGGAACTTTGTTGGGACAACGAAAGTACCGTTGAGACGGTGGTAAAACTACACAGGAAAGATATCTAAAAATCCTTGATTTTAGGCACTTTGAGAGCTTTTTTAGGTTTGATAAAGATGGCTCAAATAGGAGAAAAAAGACACTTTCCAATGGAGTTGACGTTTCTGTAGTATTAGATGTGGTGACTGGGAACACACGGTAATAACGTTCACAATTAAAGAAAAAACAAATATTTACTTCGTAGTAATTAAGACAAAGGATTACTCGTTTTCAGCAATGAAAATGAGTAATCCTTATTTTTTTGAAAGGAGAATTTGAAAATGGAAGAAATTAAGAATGTTAATCTGACACAATTGAAACCTTTTAAAAATCATCCCTTTTCAGTAAATTTTGATAAAGATTTTATTGAATTGATGAAAAGTATTGATAAGGAAGGTGTAATAGTGCCATTACTTGCAAGACCTAATCCTAATGGAGAGGGGTATGAACTTATATCAGGGCATAGAAGAAAAATGGTATGTGAAGAGTTAGGAATAGAGGAAATTCCGGTTGTCATCAGAGAAATGAATGATGAACAGGCAATAATTGCAATGGTAGATATAAACCTGATGCAGAGAGAAAAGATTAAGTTAAGTGAAAAAGCTTTTGCATTAAAAATGAAATTAGAAGCAATGAGCCGACAGGGACAAAGAAGTGATTTAACTTCTGGTCAAGTTGACCAGAAGTTGAAAAATAGGGATGTAAAAACTTATGGAATAGAAATTGAAAAAAAAGATAATGAAGAATTAGTATTTCGAAACAGTGAAAAAACAACAAATTCATATTCATCAAGAAAAGAATTAGCGATGCAAATAGGTGAAAGTGAAAGACAAATACAACGATATATTAGGTTAACAAATTTAATACCACAAATATTAGAAATGGTAGATGCTGAAAGAATAGCCTTTACAGTTGCAGTAGAGTTATCTTATTTAAAAGAAACTGAACAATATGAATTATATGCGGTAATGGATTTAGAGCAATGCACTCCGTCATTAACACAGGCTCATAGAATGAAAATGTCAAGTCAAAGCGGAAATTTGGATATGGATAATATTTATTGCATATTGGAGGAAGAAAAGCCAAATCAAAAAGAAAAAATAAAAATACCAGCAGATTTGTTGGAAGAATTTTTCCCTGAAAATTTTACAGAAAAGCAAAAGATAGGGTTAATAAAAAAATTAGTTGAAGAATGGTATATAGAACAGAATGAGATTGATATCAAATTGTCCAAGCGATAAATCACCATGACATGGTAAGTATTGCAAATTATTTACCATGTCAGTCAATTTAAACAATTTAGAAAATAACTTATCATTATGCCATGCGATAAAACATCGCAGTTGTAAATTGAAAACTGAATAACAATTACAAATTTATGAAACAACAAGTTTCATATCTTACATGAAAGAATTGATGTAAGGAGTAAAATTCCGGTGCACCTGTCCGGATAATCATTCACAGCATTGCGACGAGAACCGAAGGATTGAGAAAAGAAGGCGGAGCAGGCAGGACAGATTAAATGTAGCGGAAGGATAATAAACCACAAAGGAGTGAGAGAAGCTCCTTATCCTCGAAATGGCAGCAGAGGAGATAGTTTCTATTTAGAAGCGTCGTGAACGCAAAAGCGGCTTGTTTGTAATTCCCAGGTGTACGGGCGATGAGGGCTTAGAGATAAGCGAAGTACACATACATAGTTAATACCCATAAGAATACTATGAATCTGAAGAGAAAGGAGCCTAAACAGTTGGGAATTAACACAAAAGCTTTTAAGAAAGATGAAATAAAAAGCGAAGCCGATAATAAGAAACAGTTAGTAAAAGAACTTCATAGCTGTATGAAATGTAAATATTTCTGGGGAAATGATAACAGATGTATCAATAATAAGAAATGTGGTTCAAAAAATAGTACAAATTGTAACGCATATAAGCCGAAGGATAGCAAGTGTATAGGATGTCCTTATGGAAAAGACAATTTATATTGTTTTCCTTGTATGAAAGATTTGTTAGGAGAATAAAGAAAGAAGGATACATAGATGACTAAAAAATCAAGGAGGCACAGAAAGATGGAGAATAAAATTGAAATAATTGCAATTGACCACGGTTGGTCAAATATAAAGACAGTAAATACAGTTTTTACTACGGCAGTAAACAGAATAGCCAATGAACCGGGAATCTTTGACAATGTTCTTCAATATGAAGGAAATTATTATTCAGTAGGCGGGAAAAGACTTGAAGTAAAAGATACTAAGGTCACAGATGATAGTTTTTATCTTTTAACCTTAGCTGCTATAGCTAAAGAGTTGAAAATCAAGGGAAAGAATCATGCAGATATCTTTTTATCGGTGGGACTTCCACTAACAAGATTTGGTGCTGAAAAGGAAGATTTTATTAAGTATCTGTCAAGAAAAAGAGAAGTAACGTTTAAATTTGAAAAACAGACCTACAGAGTGAATATTGTAAAAGTATCAGTTTTTCCACAATGTTATGCGGCAGTAGCAGACAGAATGTCTGAGTATGGCAGGAAGCATATTGTAGTAGATATTGGTTCATGGACAATGGATTTAATGACTATTAAAGACATGAAACCTGAACTTTCAGAGTGTGACACAAGACCTATGGGATTAATAACCTGTATGCACGCAATAAATAAAGAGTGTGTTGCAAAATTTAATTGTGAGATTGATGAATCTGAACTCGAGTACATAATGAAAACCGGTGTATGTAACATGGAAGAAAAATATGCAAAAGTTGTTGAAGATGAAATGAGAAGATTTGCAAATAAGGTATTTAACACATTAAGAGAATTTAATATCAACATTAATATCACTCCAATAACATTTGTTGGTGGTGGAGCAACAGTAATGAAAACATATGGAGAAAATACTGGGAAAAATATTAGTTACATAGAAGATATTAAGGCTAACGCAAAAGGATTTGAATATCTGGCAAAGGCATTTATGCTTTCTAAGGCAAAGCAGAGAGGAGAAAACTAGATGGCAAAAAATGATGATGGTTTTTATCATACTTTAAGACTTAGCAGGAGAAATCCCACTCACATTAAGATACATCAGATACTGGCAGATTTAGACAAATCAGTTTACAAATCACAAAACCAGTTTATAGCTGATGCAGTAGAATATTACATTAATGCATTAGAGAATGATTTTATAACAAATGATGATAGGGAGAAAAGAGAAGAAAATTTTGTTACCAAGTCAGATATTCAGAAAATGAAGGAAGACATCAAAAATGAAATTTTGAGTGAGGTAAATAAGCAAATGCTATCAGTACTAGGTAGTTTTACCGGAAATCTTGTAAGAAGTTCAAATCAGAATGAAACTGAACAGAAAGATGAATTTAGTGCAGATGACACATTGTTAGGACTTGCAGAAATGTGGGGAGAATAGGAGGCAATATGGCAGGAAATATTTTATACGGAATAAAAGAATATAGTATAGGAACAATAAAGATACTTGCAAAAGTTTTAATAACTATATGTCAGTTATTACTTGAAATTATTAAAATACTGTTTATCATTTGCGGTACAGTTCTGAAAATGTTTCTTGCCGTGTTCTTTATTGGCAGGAAAAAATAAATGAAATAACAAGCATATTATTGTATAATCAAGGAGGTAGAAATGAACAGAATACGGGATGAACCAGTTCTTCATCCCGTGTTGTAACTTAATAAATTCGCATCAGTAGGAGCGGATATGGTATAACACGGATAGCCTGTCCCTCTTACGGAAGGGAAGGCAGAATGAAGAAGATAAAATTAATCATAATAATAGGATTGTTATCAATTACAATTCCACAGATGAATGTAAATACATTTACAGTGCAGGCAGCAACTGTCAAGAAAGTTTCAGGTGTAAAAAAGAGTAAAGTAAAAGATGGCTCTTATTTTTATTCCAAGAAAAAGTACTATGACGGATGCTACAGAAAAATCAGTTGGAAAAAGATTAAAGGTGTAAAGGGGTATCAAATCTACAGATATGACTATTATTCAAAGAAATGGAATAAGATATTAACTACAAAGAATACTTCTTTTAATATTACGGATATGTGTGAAGGAGAAAAAGTAAAGCTTAAGGTAAGAGCATACAAGAAGAAAAAAGGAAAGAAAATATATGGTAAATTTTCAAAATCACTTACATATACAGAAAAAAGTAATCTTTATTACACAAAAAACAATAAGTTAATTAAGAAGGGCTGCTATGCCTCAGGAGTAAACGGATATCATAAGTATTGTGACCAACAAGCCTTTATGCTACAAAATGACTACAGAAAGAAAGCAAGTGTTGTAAAGCTGGAATGGTCTGATGTACTATATGAGATATGTAAAGTTAGGGCAAAAGATATAGTGGATGAATTTTCACACACAAAACTTGATTCAACTGCCAAAAATGTTTTAAAGAATAAGTATGGTTATGAAGAATGGATGCTGTGGGGAAATGTTGGAACTAAAGGATATGGAGTTTGTATCATCAGTGGTGAAAATATATTTAGTGGAAGTAGTTCACCAAAACATGCAATGAAATCATGGAAGAACAGTCAGGGACATTATCACAACATGGTACATCCTGATTATCGTTATGGTGCAATAGCTTCATATAAAGGTTGTTGGGCGGCAGTATTCAGTATGGTGGATGTAGATGAAATAGTGTTAAACAATAACACGGAAAGTCTGGAGCCTGCACTGCAAATTCTAGATAGAGAATAAAAACAGAATATAAATTGATAAAAGATCGTCTTTTTAGGCGGTCTTTTTCTTTTGAAAGGAGATTTGAATAATGAATAAAATAAAGAGACTCGTGGCAATGATGCTTGCAGTTATCATGTCCGTTACGGTACTGCCACATACACAGATAAAGGCATCAACCGGTACTGCTTCATTAGTAAATATAGGACAGCTGGGAACTGTCAATATTGGTGACAAAAGTGAAAGTGGAACGTGGCTCAAAACATTGGTAAATAATAAACCGGTGTTTTGTCTGGATTTAGGAAAAGCATGTCATACCGGTGATGTATATGTTTCATCAACAAGTGAAATATCAAGTGACAGTACTAACGCAAAAACCGCCGCTAAGGCAAAAATTGGACACTGGTATGCTTTTACAAAAAATAAAACTAACAAGGCGTGGGTTTATGCTCAGTGTTTAATCTGGAGTGCAGAAGAAGGAAGAACAAGTGAAAGCCAGTATAAAGATGTTATTAAGCAGGTTAGGGAAAACACTGGATATTATAATGACAAAACAGTAAATGAAATCTATAATCAGATTTTTAATGTAGACCATGTTGTAACGTGCTCCATTTTAAAATGGACACCATCTGCATCTTCCCGACAGGTGCTGATGGAGATTAATAGCACAGAGGTAGAAGAAGACTATAAGTTTTATCCCTTGAATGACAAAATGAGATACAGACAACGTATTACACTTACAAAAAAGGATGAAGATAATAATGCACTTCCAAAAGTAAAATTCTTATTAACTGCCAAGAACATTAAGGAACTGTATTCGTTCAGATTTAACGGATGGGGAGAGCCTGAAGGCGACGAAGTGGATGAAGACCAGAGCAGATTTGAAATTGAAGCATTAACTGATTCAAACGGTAAAATTACATACAAGTTTGATTATCAGATTCAGTCAGAGAACTACTATTATTGTAAAGCTGATGATTTGAAAGATATGTCAGATAATGCAAAAAAGGAAATTAAAGATAAACTGGATGATGAAGGATATAAATATGCCAGTGATTTGTCAAAAGATGGAGCAGAGAAATTAATCAAAGCAGATTTAGAAAAGCAGATGAAGGCAATCAGTAATAAGTATGTTATTATAGAATTGGATACAGGCAATGCAAACATTATTGCGCAGGGAAGCATTACCGAAGGAGTTACAATTACTATAAAGTCTGACAAGAGCTGGACAAAGGAAAATGGTTTCTGGCCGGATACTTCATCAGGGAAATATGGTGAATATGAAAAAGCGTATAAGTATGACGTCGTAAACAACTATAAGAAAGTGAAATTAACTGCTGTAAAGATTGATAATGAAACGGGAAAAGCAGCTCAGGGAGATGCTACTTTAGCAGGTGCAGTTTATGGTATGTATGAAGATAAGGCGTGTACAAAGTTAATGAAAAAGTATACAACAGATGCAGGTAATCAGTTTGAAACAGATTATGTAAGATGTGGAAAAGATTATTTCATTAAAGAAATAACACCTCCAACAGGTTATCTTAAAAATGAAAAAGTGTATACAGTAAATGAAAACGGACAGGTATATACGGCAGAGTATAACAGTGCAAAGTCTAAACTTGAATTAGGTGAAGATGTTATAAAGGGAAAAATATCAATCATTAAAGGTAAAGGTGATGGAACTGCAGGTATTGTTGAAAAAGAGGTAAATGCACAGTTTCAGGTATTCCTTGCTTCAAGTGGTTCATATGATAAGGCAAAAGCAACAGAAAGAGATTTGATTAAAACAGATAAAGACGGTTTTGCAATTACAAAAGAATTACCATACGGAACATATATTGTTCATCAGATTAGTGGTGACAAAGATACAGAGTTTGCTCCAGACTTTTTAGTAGATGTGAAAAAAGACGGAGAGACATATAAGTATCTTTTAAATAACCCTGAGTTTACAGCGTATCTAAAGATTGTAAAGAAGGACTCTCAGACAAAGCAGACTGTGCTTAAAGCAAATACAACTTATCAGATTTATAAGGTAAATGCAGATGGCACGGAAACTCTTGTAAAGCAGTCATACAATAATGGGAATAAAATTGTAACGATGGATAAATTTGTTTCAGACGAATCAGGAGAAATCATTACTTATGAAAAATTGAAGTCAGGTACATACAGGGTTTATGAAGTAAACGGACCGGAAGGCTTTAAGAATGACAAGAACTTTATCAATGTTGAGATTAACAGTAAATTATATAAAACAATGGTTGATGCAGACGGAAATAAATATTTGTACGCAGAGTATGAATATTACAATGATGAAACCTATGGAAAGTTTACGATTAAAAAGACAGGTCCGAGTGTATCAGGACTTAAAAGTGAAACAGTGGCACAAGTACCTGAATTGGCAAGCAAATTACCTGACATTATGCCACTTTCTGTAATTGAAAATCCGTTTCAGTATGAAGATGTAAGACTTGGAAATGTAGTATTTGAGCTTTATGCCAAAGAGGACATTGTGACACAGGACGGACAGGGAACAACATGGTTTGCTGCAGGTGATTTGGTAGCAACAATTGCTACCGGACAGGGTGCAGAGTTTACATCAGACTGTAATGGAATATGCAAAGCAGACGTAGATGAAAACGGAGATGTAACACTTAATGTACCGCTGGGAGCATATGAAATCAAAGAGAAACAGACTGTTTATGGATATGTTTTGCCAAAAATGAACACATGGGATTTGAACTTTGTATGGAAAAGTCAGGATGATGATTATGTATTAGATATTACGGAAAATACAACTGATGGAGTATTAGAAGTTAAGAACGATTTAGTATCAACAGATATTACCGTATTAAAGCAGGATTCAAAGACATGTAAGCCTGTCCCAAATACAAGGTTTGGTTTTTACACAAAGGATAATATATATGATATAGATGGAAATGTAATACTTGAAGCTGATTCAAAGATTACAACAGTTACAACGGGAGCTGATGGAACAGCGAAAATTCCATTTTCAGTGCCGGTAATGAGTGAAGGTTACGGAGAAGTGGAGGCACCGCTCAATTCAGGAGACTATTACTTCTTGGAAGAAAGTGTTTCAGACAGTTACTACATATCAGAAGAACCAACATTTGTACATCTTGAATATGAAAATCAGGAAACGGCAACAGTTTATGCAAAGGCAATAGTAAGTGACGAGCAGACAGAAGTTGAAGTGGATAAGTTAATGATTGCAAGCAGTGTAGAAATTCCGGACTGTCATTTGAAAATTTCAGATACAGATGGAAATGAAATTGTAAGCTGGATTACAGGAGATAAGGATTCAATCAGAATCAATGAGAAATTATCTGAAATGGGATATGTTAACTTTGATGCTAATATGGACGAAGATATGAGCATAAAAGTTAAGGGACTGCTCCATGACAAGGAATATGTTTTATCAGAAACAAAGCCTGCTGACGGATATACGACTGCAACAGATATTTCATTTATGCTTAAGCTCAAAATGGACGAAGCTAAGTATAGTACGCAGGTGTTTATAAAAAATGGGGATGAGTTTATAGAAGCTAATCCAAACAAAGTTGTAATGTATGATGACACCACAAAGGTAGAATTTTCAAAAACAAACATCACTGGGGAGAAAGAAGTTCCGGGTTGTGAGCTTGAAGTAACAGATAAAGAAACTGGTGAAGTGACGGATCATTGGATTTCAACAAAGTATAAACACGTAGTTGAAGGTAAGTATGCTGTAGGAAAGACATATGTATTTACTGAAAAAAGACCGGCAGACGGATTTGTAACTGCTGGCAGTGTGGAGTTTACTGTTTCTGATACAGGGGAAATCCAGAAAGTATCAATGAAGGATGATACAACGAAGATAGAGTTTTCAAAGATTGCATCCGATACTAAAAAGCTACTTCCGGGTGCTAAGTATAAAGTATTAGACAGTAATGGTAAGAAAGTATATGAATTTACCACAACAAAAAAAGTTGTACTGCTTGATGGAATCTTAAAAGCCGGTGAAACATATACGTTTGTGGAACAGAAAGCACCAGAGCATTATAAGAAGGCAGAAGATGTAAAGATTACAGTTAAGGATACCGGAAAGGTACAAAAATTAAAGGTAGTGGATGAACGTATTCCGGAAGTGCCGGATACACCACAGACAGGAAACAGAAGAAATATTCTTTTGTATGCTTTAGCATTACTGTTTGGAATTGGTACTCTAACAACCTACTCATGTGTGAGAATCAATCATGGAAAGAAGAAGGATAATGAACAGTAAGAGATCATGTGTTTATGTAGTTCTGTTCTTATTTGTTGCAGCCATTCTGGTTATATCTGCCGGAATGGCTGTAAATCAGTTAAAGGAAGATTATGCAGAAGAAAAGCAGTTTGTGGATATTCAAAATGAAGCTCAGACAATGAATGATAATAATATAGTTGATAAGCTGAGAAAAAGAAACAAAGACGTTATTGGATATTTGGAGATTCCTGATACAACGATAAGTTATCCTGTAATGCAGAAAAAAGATAATCCGGATTTTTATCTTAATCATGATATAGATAAAAACTACAGCTTTTATGGTACTCCTTATTTGTCAGCATATTGTGATTTAGAAAAGTCAGATAATCTGATTATCTATGGTCACAACATAAATGGCGGAAAGATGTTTGGTGCTTTGACACAGTACAGAGATGAGACTTTTTATAAGAAGCATAAAGATATCTTATTTACAACAAAAGACAAAAAGAAATATAAGATTTTTTCTGTTATCAGTGTAAATAAGAATGATTTTCCATATTGGAAGTTTGTAATGGCACAGGATGAGCCAGATTATGATAAATTCATTAATAAAGCAAAGAAGTACAGTATTTATAACATTGATATTATGCCTAAGTATGGAGAAAAAATACTGACACTCTCAACATGTGATAACAGCAGGGGCGACGATTATAGATTTGTAGTGTTTGCAGTAGAATTGGCAGGATAGGTTTGGTATAATTAGATAAACAAATAAGAATTTGGAGGTAACCGTAATGACTGGGTGTTTAAGATTTTTAAGATTAAGAAATATCTAAGTGCATAAGACTGTGTTAAATAGTTTTATGTACAAATTGAACACTAAAAACTATTTAATAAAGGAGAGCTTGTAATGATATTTCAAGATAATGTAATTAAAGAATATTTGAAAAGTGTTTATTTTGTGACGGGAACACCTTGTGGAGGAAAGACAACGATTTCACGGGAGTTGGCAAAAAGACATGATTTATTTGTTTATGATGTTGATGAACAATTTGAAAAGCATCAAAAAGCTTCAAATGCTAATTTTCAGCCAGCAATGAATAAGTCCTTTAAAGATGCTGATGAGTTTTTTGGACGTACCGTAGAAGAATATAAAAAATGGCTGATTGATAATACAAGAGAACAGTTAGATTTTGTGTTATTGGATTTGGTACGTCTTTCGCAAAATCAGATTGTATTGTGCGATTGTCATTTGACTATGGAACAGGCTAAAAAACTTACAGAACCATCTCGAATTGTCTTTCTAATTAAAGAGCCTACACATATAATAGAGGATTACTGTAATCGCTCTGACCATCAAGGCTTTTCTGATTTTATTAACAGTGCGTCCAATACTGGGAAAGCAAAAGAAACCTGTAATGCAACCTTGAGAAGTCTCAATGAGAAACACTATAGTGACATCAAGAGAAGTGGCTATTTTTGGCTTGAAAGAACATCTGAAAGTACAGTCGAGGAAACTGTAATAAAAGTAGAACAACATTTTGGATTGGCTGGTATGCCAGAAATACATAACTAAGTTTATAAGTAGTATTTCCTCTTGCTTTCAATCTCGTTAAGAGGCTGAGAGTAAGAGGGAACTTCTAGTTTGATAAACTGAAAAATTAGCGTGTATTTGACTAAGGAGGACTTAAAATAATGTTGGAGCTAAAAAAATTATCTGTCGATGATGGTTTCGATGTTTACAAGATGTTACAAGAAATTCCAAGTGAAGAGAATGGATTACTTAATAAAGCTAATGGATTAACATTTGATGAATACAAAGAATGGTTAATTGCAAAACAGAGAGATGCTGAACAAAAAGGAATTGTGGATGGTTGGAAAGTACCTTCTACCACTTTTTGGTTGTATGTAGATGGTATTCCTGTTGGGTTTGGTAGCATTAGACATTTTCTGACGGAGGCATTGAGTCAGACGGGTGGACATATAGGTTACGGAATTGCACCACAGTTTCGTGGAAATGGATACGGTAATGAAATATTAAGATTATTGCTTAAGAAGGCAGATGAAATAGGATTAGAAAAAGTATTGGTAACAGTTGATTTAGATAATATAGCGTCTCAAGCGGTAGCGTTGGCAAATGGAGGTGTTATTACTGGTAGAACTGATGAAAATGTTCTAATTTGGATTGATACTAAGAATATAACGATTTAAATAGTAGACTAGAGATATACCAACTTATTAAATTGGAAAATAAGAATTTGTAGGGGCGGTATAATATGAGCAAGTATAATCCATTATGGAATTGGATAAAAGAAAATGACACTGACAGTTTTAAACTGACTTATGCCAAAATAGAGAAAATAGTAGGTCTGCCAATAGACCATTCTTTTTTTAAATATAAAAAGGAGTTGTTTCAATATGGATATAAAGTTAGGAAGATTTCTATGAAGGAGCATAAAATGGAATTGGAAAAGGTGGTGGAGTAAATGAAAAATGAAATCAGGATATCACGATTTGGAAGGAATCAATTAATATGTAAAAAGAAAAAATGGATAAAGCCAGTTTTAATAGGTACCATTATTGCTATTTTATTTGTGTTATTGTCTTTGAAATGTGAAGAAATGATACGATGTAGGATAGGCGAACTATCTATTGATAACGATGCTAACGCAACATGGATTGGATCGCTGGCATCTTACTGGGGTGGTATCATTGGTGGTGTATTCTCTGGAACGATTGCGATTTTTGGAGTATTTTACACAATACAGTTCACCCGTGAAGCTGATAGAAAAAAGGAAAGACAAAGTATTCAGCCATTTCTTAATGTAGAAATAGTAGGAACCGCATCTAGAACTGTAAAAAAATTTCAAATTGCAGATGAACCAAAATATGTAAACGGAAAAGCTACACAAGAGTTTTATCCTATATATTTGTCTATTACAAATATAGGAAATGGATTTGCCAATACATTAACGTTTGGAACGGGAGAAAGCTTAACAGGTGTAAGTTTTAAAGAAGTCTTTATAGTAAATCAGAAAAAAGAAGTTTTACTAAATGTTCAAACATATAAAATGGGAAGAGGAGTCAAATTTTTTATTTGGTTTGCTGACAGCATGACAAACGAGTATGTTCAATATTACGAATTAAAACGAAATGAAGATGGTACAGGATATGATTTAGATGTAGGATATCCTAATTTAATAGAGTAAGAATATAGCTTTTTAACTATTATAGTTGGAAGAGTATTGTAGACTGTAACTGAAAGACTACTGTTAAAATGATAAATCCCAGTTTGTCAATTTAATAACATTTAAAGTTTAGCATCTGCTATTACAGCAGGTGCTTTTATATTGCCGGGTGATAACATTTATTCTATATTTAAAAATAATTTTAAATATGGTTACATTATACCGGAGAAAAGATGAATATATCAAAAATCCCCCAAAAGAGCTTTTGCACAAAACATTTTCTGAAGATGAAGTAAATAAAAAAGAAAGCTGTATTAACAGTGATAAAATATGTGATTATATTGCAAAAGAGTTTAATGTCAAACGTTTTATTTATGAAACGGGAAGCGAAAGAAGTACTGAAAAAGATATTTGATATGAATATTAGTGAAATCCTCACTGATGAAATGTTAATAATTATGGATAAAATAAAGTCAGATGAGAATAGCTGGATAGACAAAGAAACTGTAAGGGCACTTTCAGAAAGAAATATAGAAAAAACTAAAGAGCCTAATGGTGTTGTAGTTATGAATCCAGATATTAACGGGGATTATGAAGAAAAAATAAAAATTAGATAAAGAAAAAGAAACAAGGAAGATGTAAGCTGTATGACTGCATCTTCTTTTTTAGTTTAAGGAGGAAATAGTAAATGATGAATTACGAAATTTTTAAAGAAGTATTTAAAGAGAAACTTTTAGATTATATGCCGGATGAATTTAAGGAGCATAGAGTCGTGGAACACAAGGTATTTAAAGTTAATTGCGAGAAGGATGCAATTAATTTACTATCAGGGGATGGCAAGAGTAAATATAAAGGTTCACCAACTATTTATGTGGGTGAATTTTATGAGATGTACAAGAATAGAGAAAACTTGGATTATGTAATGAATTGTGCTGCAGAACTTATGTTAGATGGTTATAAGAATCTTCCGGAGGCTATTAAAAACAAAGATATTGCTGTTGAAACATTTAAAGATCGCGTTGTTGTAACTTTGGTTAATACAGCTCAGAATGAGGAATATCTTAAGAACATTCCGCACAGAGATTATTTAGATTTGTCAATTATTTATAAAGCAGTTATAAGCAATGATAAAAGTGGCATGAGTTCAGTGGTAATAACAAATGACGTAGCCAGTCAGATGGGAATGAATGAAGAACAACTTTATGAAGTGGCAATGAAGAATACACCTGAACTTCTTCCGGTAAGTATCCAGGATATGCAGGATGCAATAGGTGAAATGTTGCTTGAAGAAATTGCAGGGGATGAATATGAAGAGGAAAGAAAAGAAATTGACGACACAATTAGTGAAGTTGTTGATGATAACTGTCAAACGAAAATGTATGTTATGACAAACAGGAGAAAAATTAATGGAGCAGCAGAAATTCTGTTTCCGGAAAATCTTGATAAATTAGCATCCATTTTACATTCAGATATTTATATCATTCCTTCGTCCATTCATGAAGTAATTGCAATATCATCAAACGGACATAGTGCTGATGAATTACAGGAGATGGTAAATGACATCAATATGAATCAGGTGGATTTGGAAGACAGATTATCCAATGAAGTATATCACTATGACAGAAATAAAAGAGAGCTAACCATTGCAACAAACGCACCAAATAAGAGATTAGACGGAAAATCAGTAGCTGAATCAATTAGCTATGGTATTCAGGATAAATCATTGTAGGTGAGCTTATGGAGATTGAAATTAAGATTGAAAAGCTCGATGAATTGACTGAAATTGTAAATTCAATTGATGGAGAGTTTGTCATTCAGATGGAGTGGGAGGATAAAGAGCATGAAGATTAGCGATGATTTTAAATTAAATGTGGTGTCTGTAAGGCTTGTAAAAGAAGCTCCAATTCTATCTGACATAAAGATTTCAAATCCGGAAGTAGCAGTTCAGGTGATTGGAAAATATCTTTGCAAAATGGACAGAGAAGTTTTGTGTGTAGTTAACTTGAAAAGTGATAATACGCCCATTAACTGTACTATGGCAAGTATGGGGTCCCTCAATCAGTCTATTGTAAGTCCAAGAGAAATATTTAAAGCAAGCATTCTTTCAAATGCAGCGCATATGTTGTTGATTCATAATCATCCTTCGGGATCGTTAAATCCGTCTAAGGAAGATATTGAAATTACGGACAGACTTATAAAACTTACTGATTTAATGGAAATACCATTACTTGACCATATAATTGTTGGTGGTGATGAAGCACAATATTTCAGCATGAGAGAAAAGGGGATTATGCTACATAAAAGAACAGTCTTTGAGCAGGATTACAATAATCTTAAATTTAATGACAGTGCAATGGTAGCTGAAAAAGAAAAGAGCAGGTGATGCAAATGAATAACAGATTTACAGAGGAAGAATTAGACATAGCAAAATCTGTTGATTTATGTTCCGTGGCTTCATTTCTTGGTTACACGGTAAAAAAGATTGGAAAGTACTATACCTTAAAGGAAATGGATTCCATAAGGATTTATAATCGGACTAACTGGTATCGTTGGTCGAGACAAAGTGAAAAGGGAAGTAATGGTGGCTCCCAGATAGACTTCTTACGAGTGTTTGCAGGAATGGATGTTAAAGAAGCGGTCTTTTGGTTACTTGATTTTGCAGGATATAAGAAAACAGATGACAGTGAAAGAAATAACAGTCTGAAACATTGTGTAGATAAATCAAGTATAGACACAGAAGAAAAAGAATTTGTTCTTCCTAAAGAATCAGACAGTTTTAATTATCTTTATTCGTATCTGCAAAATGAAAGAATGATTAGCAGAAAATGCATTGACTACTTTGTAAGTCATAAACTGATTTATGAATCAAGAGATTACCACAATATAGTTTTTAAAGGAAATGATAAAAATGGAGCCACAAGATTCGCAAGTATGAGAGGTGTTTTTGATAAAAATGGTCATGCATTTAAGTGCGACGTAAAGGGTAATGACAAGACATATGGTTTTAATGTAGCAAATGATAATTCAGATGAACTGGAAGTGTTTGAGGGAGCAATAGACTTGTTAAGTTATTGTGATATTTACGATGATTATGAAACAAATAAAATTGCACTGGGAATGGTTGCGGATGCTCCGCTTGAGACATTTCTTAAAGAACATCCGGGAATAAAGTTTATCAGATTATGTCTTGATAATGATGAGCCGGGCAGAAAAGCGTCTAAAGCTTTGAAAGATAAGTATGAGAAGCAGGGATATGAAGTCAGAGAACTTCCACCACCAAAGGATTTTAAAGATTACAACGATTGGATAAAAGCAGTAAAAAGAAAAAATATAATCCCCCCGAAAAAGTGCAGGTAGTACCTCGGAAAAGTTTAGTGACTTTCAAAATTTCGGGGGGATTTCCATGACAAAAATAAAAAGTGGAAAAATAAGATAAAAAATTTCCGTGGTAAAAATTCGGGGGACCCCTGTCAAAAAGTTTAGTAACTTTTAAAAATCCCCCTCACTTTTTCAGGGGGAAAGAAGAATATTAGATATGTCAGGGGTTTTAGGGGCTGTTCCCCTAACAAGAATTGCATTTGTATCACCAAATGCGTATCTTGCGACTGACAGGTCGTTTATGGGGACGAGGGTTAATTGATGTTTAACAAAATACGGATAAGAGGAGGTGAGACTACAGGTGACAGACGGATGTGTATTATTTTCTAAACCAGAAGAATTAATTGATTGGCTATTGCACGCTAGGAAAGAAGGTGATGTAAATGGCGGATAACAGACATAAGGTAGTAAAGCATTTTCGATTTACTGAAACCGAAGCAAAGACATTGAGAAAATTTGCAAAAATGTATGGTATGACTGATTCAGATTATATGCGTTTCCTTTTAAGCCAGAAACCGGAAGATTATCCTGAGATAAGGCAGATGCTTTCAGAACTGATTAATGAAGTAAATCACATAGGAAATAACATAAACCAGATAGCAAGAAAAAATAATGCAGGATTTTATAAACGTGATGACATGGAAAGTTTAAGGTCATATATGAGAAAGCTGATTCTTTCGGTTAGAGAAGTGGAAAAAAAGATTGGCAGTAACAAAGATTCTTAATATAGGTGACTGTGGAACAGGTTATCACGGAAAGCATTTAAAAGCTGCAATTGATTATATTAAGGCATCTGAAAAAACAGATAACGGGAGATTGGTGGGTGGTATTAACTGTCAGCCTGACTTTGCATATGACAGGATGAAAAGCACAAAAGTGAAATTTGGAAAAACAGATAAAAGACAGGCATATCATTTCATTATATCTTTTGAGGAAGGAGAAGTGGATGATGATACTGCCTTTGAAATAACACAAAGGTTCGCAAAGGAATATATAGGAAATGAATATGAAGTTGTATTTTCCGTACATAATAACACAGACCATAAGCACGGGCATATTATATTTAACAGCGTGAACATGGTAAACGGTAAAAAGTACAGATACGAAAAAGGTGACTGGGCAAAGTATATACAGCCACTTACTAACAGGCTGTGTGAGGAATATGGTCTTTCAACCATAGACATAAGTGCTGACGGAAAAGGGATAAATGAAAGATATAAAGACTGGAATCCGTATCGGGACGGTAAGTTTATATGGAAAGACATGGTTATGAGAGACGTGGATTCATGTATTGTTCAGGCTTCAACTTATGACAGTTTTTTAGGATTGCTGGAAGAAAAAGGATATATCATAAAACAGGGAAAACATATGGCAGTGATGATGCCGGGAATGAAACGATATATGAGAATTGATACCTGGGGCAGTGAATACACAAAAGAAAGAATTACTGAGAGAATAAAAGAAGAAAGTATTGCAGATTATAAGCCACAGAAAGAAAGAAGCCAGCCAAAGATAGTGTATTGTAAATTTACAAGATATAAGAGAGCTAAGCTTACAGGACTTCAGAAAAAATACTTTGCAAAGTTGTACCGGACAGGAAAACTGAAAAAGAGATCTTATTCACAGGCATGGAAATATCGTGATGACATAAAAAAGATGCATAAGTTACATGCACAATATACATTTTTATCAAAGTATGGAATTAAAGATATTGAAGAATTAAACGACAGATGGCAGATACTTGATGATAAAAGGAAAAGTATTAACAGAGAAATAAGCAGAGTACGTCGTGGTGAAAAAGCATCTGAAAAACTTTTTAAAGCCTTAGAAAAGATTGATGAATTAACTGAGAGTGAAAACTGTTACATAAGAGGAGATGACTTCTTTAAAGAAGAACATGAACAGTACATTTTGCTTTCTGATGAAATAAAAAATCAGGGATATACCGTAGACGAGATAAGAAGTTTAAAAGAACATTATAAAGACAAGTATGCAGAATTACGAAGCATACTTAAAGATGTAAAAAAGAAATTAAAAATTGCGGATGAAATTATCAGAGAAGAAAATGAAAAATCTGAAAGAAGTATTGAAGAAGTAAGAGAAGAAAAGCAAATAAAAGAAAAAGACAAGCAGCCACAAAAGTAGGCTGTTTTATTAGTTTAACAGGAGGTAATAAATGAGCAGTGATATTACAAGAGACAAAAATATGATTGTGCAGGGATTTAAGAAAAAAGGATTAAGCAAAGAAGTAATGGAACTGATAAATTATGATGCAGATTATGGTCTTACAAGAGAACAGATAGCAAAATATGCAGATAAGAAGATGGACATAGACAGAATGCGAATCTATTCGGAGTGTTTACGTTTTGATTATGATGACAGAGCAATTAAAGTACTTACGGCAGAAGGAGTTGATGTTACTAAACTAAAAATGGGACTTGATTTTTACAGACAGGGAGTTCCCATTGAAGATGTGGAAAGAATACTGTCAAGTGGCGAAAAGGCAATAGCAATGAAGAAACAGTATGATGATATTTTACAGAAAACTGACAGCCTGGCAGACGAGGCAGAAATGGAGCCTGAGTATGTAAAGAAACTTACGGATTATATTGAAGAGGTGGTGTTATCCATTGGGAACACGGATAAAAAGTTTGATGAAATTACTGATGTATTAAATAATCTTACACAGGATAAAAAAGAACAGAAAGAGCTTGAAAGAATACTTAAAGAAAATCAGGAAAAAGATGAACTGCTGTCACAGAAACAGGATGAGATAAACAGAGCGTATTCACAGGCTGCAGAAAAAAGAAAAGAAGCAGGGGAATTAAAAACAGAGAATGAAGCTTTAAAAGAAAAGGTCAAGGAACTGCAGAAGAAACATGAGCAGGATAAAGAAACCTTTAATAATGTAAGAAATGATGCCGATAATTATTTCTCTTTTCAGTCAGCAAATATGCCATATGCAGGCAATAAAAGTACAGTTGTAAGAATTAACAGTAATGACATTGAAAGAAAAACATCAGTAAACAATCATGGTCTGGTAGGTATTTTTTCAAGACTTGGTATCAAAACAAAAAGCAGGAGAAATCTTGTAAAACTTGTAATTGATGGAGAATTAGACAGAAACCAGCTTGTCCAGATAAAAATTGCCATTGAAAAAGGTCTTACTGAAAATCAATTGGAGGACATCATAAACAGCAGAGTGCCTGCTGAAAGAATGAAAGAAATAATTGAGATTGCAGAGCTGGAAAACAGTCTGCAGGGATAGGAGGCAGATATGTTATCAATGAGAGAAATGGCGGAATGGATTAAGAAAAGACTGGAAGAAATGTCGGAAGAAGAAATGGTGTTTGTGCTGGAATATGGAATGAGCACAGGAGACAGAGAACTTACCGGCAACATGATTGAGGAGATAAAAAGCAAGGATAGGGATTTTGAAACCATAAAGAAAAGATACCTTGCCATTGCAGAAAAAAAGCCTTTATGGGTAGAGACGGCAGAAAGTCTTATAGCATCTCTTGAAATGTTGAGAATTGAAAAAGAAGAAATGCTTCACAGTCTTTGCAGCGTTTTAAATGCATGCGGAGTAGACATTAACAGATATGAAATTGAAAACGAAAATTTGGATAAAGTAAAAGAATACGAAGGCAGGTGAGAAATATGGCAGATGAAATTGCAGAAGCAGTACAGATTATAAGAGTAGCTTATGACGGTATTGAGATAGCAATGAAAGTTGGAAGTGACGGCATAGAAGCAATGAAAAAAGTTCTAAATGTAATAAAAGGAATGCTTGATTATGAAAAAAATCTTGGAAGAACTTCAATGAGAAAGCTTTTGATGAGAGGAGGGGACCTGCAGGTTTTACAGTTTGACAACAGTGAAATGAAAAAAGTTAAAAAACTTGCAAAGAAGTATGGAATACTGTATTCCACAATGCCCAATATTAATAAGGGACAGACTGAAGTAATTTTTCATTCGGAAGCAACACCAAGAATTAATGTTATGCTGCAGAAAATGAAATCAGGGCATATCAGCACATTTGATGATTATGTAAAAAAGAGTGACAGTGAGGGAAAGAATAAACTTATTGACTACTTTCAAAAGCAGAAAGAAGGAAATGGTAAGTTTCATACACAGGAGGAAGAAAAAGCAGGAGAGGCAATACAGGGGCTGATTGAAAAAATAGGTCTTTATGCCGTTGAAAAAAATGATGTATCGGTTGATACCATAAAAGATAAGTTTGATATAGGAAGTGATGATGCAAAAGAGATAATTGGAAAACTTGTTACTATGGGGGCACTGGAAAAGTCAGATACGGATAATAGTTATAAGGCAGCAATGGATAAAGATGCCTTTACAAAAAGAATTAACAGTTATCGTAGTATTGCAGAGAGAATACAGGCAGTGTCCATGTCAAAAAACGATAATCTTTCAGACATTACAATATCAAAAACACTGATAGATGAGGAAAGTCAGGCAGCTGTTAAAACAAGAGTTCCCGGAACATGGGGGGAGAATGTTCGTTATGTGTGGATAAGAAAAGAAAACATAATGGAAATACATAACGGAAAAACAATGCTTACATTTTTAGATATGGAAAAGGAATATAAACTTTATGACGAAAGTAACAGAGTAGTACAGACAATAAGGGGAAGTGAATTATATTCTAAACATTATGACAGTGTGGAAGCTGCTGTAAGAAAGAAATATGAAAAGAAGAAACCTGATAAAGAAGTTACATTAAAAACAGAAGAGCATGGAAGGAGCAGAAGATAATGACAGAAAAGAATAAAAAGCCTTCCTTTGTTCTTCTTTTTATTGGTGCAGTTTTGGCAGCATATTTAGGATATCTGATAAACGGTGCCTGGAGTCAGGGTATGGACTTTAATGAATTTATGGAATCATTAAATCATGTGTTTGCAGAGCCTTTTCAAAACTATTATGAAGGGAAAGCAACAGTTAAGGCAGTTACCGTCGCAGTACTTACATATGGCATGGCAGTACTTATGTACTATACAAGCAGAAGAAATCTGATGCCCGGCAAGGAATACGGAACTGCAAAGTTTGCCGATATAAATCAGGTAAACAAAACAATTAATGATAAGGATGAACATTATAACAGAATATTAAGTCAGAATGTAAGAATGAGTCTTGATACGAGAAAAACAAAACTTAATAACAATGTTCTTATTATCGGTGGCTCCGGTGCAGGAAAAACTTTTTATGAAGTAAAACCAAACCTTATGCAGATGCCTGATAAGTGTTCATTCATTGTTACTGATCCGAAAGGCGGTGCGAAACGTTCCATAGTGAAAAGCTATGGCACGATTGCAACTAATAATTGAATAAAAAAAATAGTAGTAAATCGGAGAACTAAACACACGATATGTCGAATGATGGAGTAACGTCCTGAAAGGCAACCCTAATCCTCCGACTTGCACCTAAGTTAGTAGAAACTAAAGTGTAAGAAGCTCGGTGAAGTCGGCAGAGAGATACCGAAACAGATTAGATGTCGAAAGCATTTCAGAGGTGAGATGTGTATCCTATATGCCGGGGGTCTATAAACTATCTATGGTGAGAATGAAGAGAGTTAAGCTCTTCTGACGAAACTTCGAATGTACGGGTCTATATCGGGACTATGTAGAAATGCATAGTGACACAAATAGTGTCGTCACTGTGGGCGAGTAAGATTCCGCCTTTATGAAAGTCCATACATTGTTACAGGCAGTGTCAAGGTAACAGGCTCATAGAAGGAACCTAAGGATAGATGTAAAGATAGTGTGTTTGGAACGTTGGAAGCTGACAGCGTGGAGAATCTACTTTCTACGAAATGTATCAAACGGGAAAATCACAATAGTGATATAAGTGAGATTATGTCAGTGAAAGCGGAGGTATAGTACCGAAGAAACCGTGATAATAAGCGGTGGAGGGAAGACCTCTAGTCATACAGTTAAGCAAATTAAAGTCGAATGGTATGGGTTCGAGTAAGACTAAGAGATGTAATCACTCCTAGATAGGAGGTTACAGACCATGCTAAAGAAAACCAAATTGAGATACAACGAATATTATGATATGCAAAGAGTATATGATTTATTGTATTCAGCAAGTAAAAACGGTAACAACTTTTATAAGTTACTGGAGATTATTGGTTCAGAAGAAAATATCAGGTTAGCATATAGAAACCTAAAGAGTAATAAAGGTAGTAATACCAAGGGAACTGATGGAAAGACAATAGACGATATTAAAGAACTAACAGATGAAACTGTGATTAATACAGTGAGAGAGATGTTAGCTGACTACAAACCTAAGTCTGTCAGAAGAGTGTACATTCCAAAACCAGGAAGTGACAAGAAAAGACCATTGGGTATTCCGTGTATATGGGACAGATTGGTTCAGCAGTGCATATTGCAGGTCCTTGAACCAATCTGTGAACCTAAGTTTCACAACCATTCATATGGTTTTAGACCAAACAGAGACACACATCACGCAATTAGTAGAACAGTTAGTATGATAAATATGTACAAGCATTACTACTGTGTTGATGTTGACATAAAAGGGTTTTTCGACAATGTCGACCACGGAAAACTTTTGAAACAGATATGGACACTTGGAATAAGAGACAAGCGTTTAATAAGTATCATGAGTAAGATACTTAAGTCAGAAATAAAGGGAGAAGGAATACCGACAAAAGGTACACCACAAGGTGGAATAATAAGTCCACTACTATCCCTAATAGTCTTAAATGAATTAGATTGGTGGATAAGTAATCAATGGGAAACATTCAAACCAAACAGAATGTCTAATGTTGCAGCATTTCGAACATATGCGAAGAAATACACCAATCTGAAAGATGGATTTCTAATAAGATATGCAGATGATTTCAAAATAATGTGTGGAAGTTATAACGAAGCACAGAGATGGTATCACGCAACAGTGGATTTCTTAAAAACAAGATTGAAATTGGACATAAGTGAAGAAAAATCAAAAGTCATAAATCTTAAGAAAAACTCATCAACATATTTAGGTTTTAAAATAAAAGTCGTTCCAAAGGGGAAGACCAGATATGGTTATATAGCAAAGACTGATATGAGTGACAAGGCAATTAAGAATGCAAAAAGCAATCTAAAAGCCAAAATAATTAACATTCGAAAAGACAACCCAACAGTGGCAATTAAAAACTATAATTCAGCCATTAGAGGAATACAAAATTATTATTGCATAGCAACAAATATTTACAACAATTTAACGGATGTGAATTACGCTCTCTTACCAACCATAAGAATACGTCTTAGAGACATTAGCAAAACAATTCCATTTAAGGAAACAGACATTAATTTTCAAAAACAAACAATGGGTATTCAGAAAGAAACAAAAATTGTAACCATAGGAGATATGTGTTTACTCCCATTAACGGGAGTTCACCATAGGAGTCCTATGAATTTCTCTCAGGAAATAAGTAATTATACTTCAAAAGGTCGAGAGAAAATACACAAGAATTTAATGCTTATTACACAAAGAGAATTTGAAGCCATAGCTAAAATGAGAGACCCAACAGAAACAATAGAATTTAATGACAATAGTTTATCAGCATATGTCATTCAGCAAGGAAATTGTTACATAACGGGTAAGAAGTTAGATGTTAGCCATATGAAGTGCATTAGAAAGAAACCTTTAAAAAAGAGGGGAACTAATAATCACGGAAATATAATCTTTATAAATTCAGATGTGTACAAGGCAATATTTACGAGAAAGATGGTTGAAGCCCAAGGTTTATTAAGAAAATTTAAGTTGAATGAAGAACAATGGAAAAAAGTTAATTATATAAGGCAAAATTATGATTACCAAAAGGTTTAGACAATAAATAATTTGCAAATGTATGATGGCACGCCGTATGAGGCGAAAGTCTCACGTACGGTGTAGAGCAGGGGAAAAGGTGGAGATAATATCAAATCCTTACCTATTGCTATA